>CAVZAQ010000007.1:0-187714 GCA_963773405.1 uncultured Chloroflexia bacterium
GGGACTCCCCCTACTGCGGGACGTCGGCCTCTTCGACCCGGCAGGCGGGGTGCCTGGGCTCGGGCCAGACAGACGCGGGCGCCTGTCACATCAACGGTTGTAGCCGCCGAGGCCGCGCATGTCCAAGACGTAGATTCACTCGCAGCTCCGTCAGCAGGGTTATCGATCCCCCGGCGCACGCGGGCAGACGACCTGAGAGCGTCCTGGCGTCATGGCTCGGCAGGTAGCCGGGTCCGGCGGATCTCCCGGTCGCCGTGCTTTCAGTCGGGGATCAGGCCCGTCGTCGGTCGCGCGTTGGAACCGTGCGTCGCCGTCTAGGTGATCCTGCTTGCGACGCCACCGACGCGCCCGACCTCGGCCGCCGCACCAGATCAATGGCCCGCTGCACGATCTTCGTGTGGTGACCCTCCAGCCATAGCACAGCGAGCACGAAGTCGGGAGCATCGACAAGCATCACGAGTCTGAGGTCCTGAGGGGCCTGTCGGGCCATCGTTGGCGGCAGGATTGCGCTCCCGGCAGCATCGGCCACGAGTGCGAGCATCGCGCTCAGCGCATTGGTCTCGATGACGATCTGGGGCGCAGTGTCACGCCCGGCGAACACATAGTCGAAACAGCTCCGGAGCCCAGTGCCCGGTCGGGTCACGATGAAACGCTCGTTGGCAAGATCGCCAACGCTGACCGAAACCTTCTCAGCCAGCCGGTGATCCCGTGTGACCACGAGGGCATACCGTTCGCGCCGGATGACGGTGTAGCCCAGGCCAGTCAGATCGATGCTATCCGGCAGGGCAACCATCGCGAGGTCGAGCTCGCCTCGGCGGAGCCCCGCGAGTGACTCGGACGTGGACCACTCGACGATCGAGACCTCGACTCCGGGGTTCGTGGTCGTGTAGTCGCTCAGGTACCTGACCATCTGCGGATCGGTCTGGTGCCACCACGATGTCCGCAGGACGCCGCGCGTGCCCCGGCCGAACTCGCGCATCGCATCCGAGAGGTCGTTCAGCTCGGCCAGCACGCGTCGCGCGCCAGAGAGGAATGCCTCGCCCGCGTCTGTGAGGGCGACATGCCGGCTCGTACGCTCGAAGAGACGGACGCCGAGCTCGTCCTCAAGATGCCGGATCGCGGCCGAAACGGCCGGCTGCGCGACGTGGAGCTCGTCCGCTGCCCGCGTGAAGTTGCCATGGCGGGCGACCGCGTCAACGAATTCGATTTGGCGGATATCCATGGCTCGCCACCTTCCGTGGCCTCCTGTCTCCCCAGTCCGTTGATCCGACTGCACCGTACTCCTCGGTTTCCGGTCCCGCATCCCGTGAACTCGTAGTCCTTGTGCGGACCGAGTCAGAGGGGCAGTTTGCCCTTGCCTGCAGGTTCCGAGCGTGGAAGGCTGCAGGGGACCCCATTCGGCGCCAGGTCGAGCGCGTGGAGCCGGCCAGCGCCGACCGCGCCCCGCGATGCTGCCGGAGCGTGTCCGGGTCACATTGAAGTCACGCACCAATCGAGAGACTTCTGCCGCCGCGGGCTCGGATGCTGAAGGCGATCAGGAGCCGGGACGCGGTCGCGCGAGCCAGGCGGTCGGCCACCGGCGACGATGGCTGACCGTGGAGGCAGAAGCAGGGACGCGCCAGCTTCACCCCGTCCCGGTGATGAGTAGTAGCCTCATGCGAGTAGAGCGAGCAAGCGCTTGGACGGTGGCTCCGGCGGTCCGGAGCCGGCCGTGTACTGAATCGGTTGGGCGCGACCGAGAGCGGTATCCCGCTCCCCCACCAGCCTCGCTCCCGCGAGTGGCTGAAGATCGCACTCGTCGAGTGCGCCGGCTGCCTTCAGGTCGTCGAGCGGAAGTCCCCAGTACAACGCCATTGTCCGGCGTGTCGAGCCGTCCTCAAACGCAAGCTCAGCCGGGAGGCGATGATGCAGCGACGGAAGGTGCAAGGGAACGCCGATCCAGGCTCTGACCTATAGCAAGCGTGCTGAGAAGCGCGGGCCCCTCACTGCCCTGCAATGAAGCGGCCGATCAGGCGGTATCGGCCTGAAGGACGTCGGCCACCGGTCCGCGGGAAGCAGCCAGCGTCGCGAGGGCGGTGAGCGCCGCGATCGCCAGCAGCGTGACGATGACCACGGCCACCAGCGGGAGCACCGGGGGTGATGTCGACAGGCGGCCGCCACGCAGGTAGAGCACGATCGGGCCAGGGATGCCGAGCAGCACTCCCACGAACGCTGGGCCCAGTTGGGCCAGCGCCAAGCCGGTCGTCACCTGCACCCGTGTCGCGCCGAGGGCACGCATCAGGGCGGCTGGCCGTCGAGTATCGAGCGCGGTGGCCCAGGCGATGACAAGGGCGTTCACCGCGGCCAGGATGACGAGCATCACCGACACGATGACGGTCGCCTGGGCAACGCGCGGGCCGAGTGACCAGCCGGTGGTGTTGACGATCAGCACCGCGACGAGCCCGAAGGTTGTGACCGCGACGCTGAGCGCACTCACCGCCAGTCTCCTTGGCCGGCGCATCGCAAGCCGGACACCCACGAGCAGCGTCGCGGGCAGGTGCTCCGTGGCCCGCAGCACCGTCTCCCGACGCCGCGGGGGATGCGCCGCGTCCTCCAGTGCCGCCACGGTGCTCTGCCGGGCAGCGCCCACGGCGGGCACGAGCGTCGCCACCATGGCCACGGCGAGCGCGAGCACCACCACGATCGCGACGACCGAGCCGGTGAGCGACGCGGCGCTGGCCGCGCCCAGGAGCCCGGCGCCCGGTCCGTTGATCAACGGCGCCGCCAGCCAGCCGATGAGCAGGCCCGCCCCGGCGCCGCAAACCGCGACCAGGGCGTGCTCGACGAGCAGTACCGCTGCGACGAACTCGGGCGTGGCACCAACGGCCTTCAGCAGGCCGACCCGGCGCCTCTGCGCCGCCATGCGAGCGCCGACGAGCACCACCACACTCAGGAGTGCCAGCAGATCGAGCAGTGCGCTCCCGGTGAACAGCACCTGCTGCATGGTGCCGACCGCATCGGCATCGGCGGCACGGATGCCCTGCCAGGTGAACAGCGTGATGCCCGTCGCGGCGGCGTCCGCATTGCGGCGTTCGGCGAAGACCGGAGCGTCGGCGGGATCGCTGAGCTTCAGATTCAAGACGTAGAAGAGCGGCTCCTTGCTTGCCGCAGCGATGCCCGGCACGTCGGGAGCAGGGACCCAGATGAGACCCGGGTTGGAATCGCCGAGGGTCCCGACCAGGAAGCAGCCGAGGTAATGGCATCCATCCGGATAGGTGGGAATCGCGGCCGTCACGGCGATTCCAACCACGACGTAGGACCGGCCGCCGATGCTCAGCGGATCGCCGATCTGAAGACCGACTGCCGCGGCGAAGCTGGCCTCGACCACCACGCCGCCGGGCCGAACCCAGCTGCCCTGTAATAACTGCGGCTGGTCGACCGACGACGCCGCAGGGTCGCGCCCAACCACCAACGCCGCGCCGTCCCCACTCGGCATCCGCAGCAAGCCCCATGTCATCGGGAACGGGCCTGAGGAGCCGATCACGCCAGCCGCCTGCTCGAGGGGCACAAGCACCCTGGCATCGGCGACGTTGGTCTGGCTCTCCGGTCCTCCGCGCCCGGGGCCTGGCTGGGCCGGCCCCGAGCCGCTCCCGAGGGCATCGGACGGGGCGGCTTCGGCCACCACATCGGGCCCGTTTGTGGCCGTGCGGGTCCGGGCGTACGGGTCGTTGGTCGTTCCATCCAGGGCCAGGCCGAGCGTCAACATCGCGGCCCCGGTGGCCACCGCGAGAAGGAGCAGGAGGGACTGGCCGGCGTAGTGTCCCAGGTCCTTCAACCCCAGGCGGGCGATGAGCAGCGCGCGGCCCATCGTCAGTTCCTCGCGACGGCGCCGTTGGCGCCATGCCGATCGCCGAAGGCGCCGTCGCGCATCGACACGATGCGATCCGCGGTCGCGGCGACCCGCTCGTCATGGGTGACGATGACGACCGTGAGACCCGATCGGTGGAGTGACCCGAGCAAGGCGACGACCTCCCGGGTCGCGGTGCTGTCGAGATTGCCTGTCGGCTCGTCGGCGAGCACGATCGCCGGCTCGTTGGCCAGCGCCCGGGCGATGGCCACCCGCTGGCGCTCGCCGCCCGAGAGCCCCGATGGCAGATGCTCGGCCCGACCGGCGAGGCCGACCTGGTCGAGCAGGGATCTGGCACTCCGACGGGCGTCGTCCGGCCGGCGTCCACCAAGGAGCGCCGGGAGCTCCACGTTCTCCTGGGCGGTGAGCTCCTCCATGAGGTGGAACGCCTGAAAGACGAAGGCAACCTCCATCTGCCGCACCCGGGCCAGGGCGCGCTGCGAGAGGGCGTCGATCCGGCGCTCGTTGACCCAGACCTCGCCGGCCGTGGGCCGATCGAGCCCGCCAAGCAGGTGGAGGAGTGTGGATTTCCCACAGCCGCTCGGGCCCATCACGGCGACGGCTTCGCCGCGCGCGACATCGAGGTCGAGGTCATGAACAGCCCGCACCAGTCCTGGACCCGCGCCATAGTCCTTGCGCAGTCCGCGGGCGCGCAGAATTGTCGTCGCTGGCCCGCTCATCGGGTTTCCCTTCGCCTCGTCCAGGCGGCACGCATGGTCGCTCCTCTCGTCACTACCGGTAACCGGCCGCGTTCGCCGCCGCCGTGAAGAGGTATGGGCGATGGGATGTTGCGACCGGATAACGCCGCGAACAGCAGACTCGGCGCCTCGCGACGTGGTGTTATGCCCGCGCAACGTGGGGAAGCGATCATGGACGGGCAGGACGGGTCGGCCACCGATGGGTCGGGCCGATTCGCTTGATGGGAAGTCGACGGTAGGAGCCGATGCGCGTGCTGGTGATCGAAGACGACCAGGAGCTGGCGGAGATCGTCGGTGCGACCCTGCGCCGGGCGCAGATGGCGGTGGACATCGCGCTCGATGGCAGTGCGGGCCTCGAGCGCGCATTGGAGCACGACTACGACGTCATCGTCCTCGACCGCGACCTGCCCGGCGTCCACGGCGACCAGGTCTGCGCCGAGCTCGTCTCGCGAGGATGCCGCGCCCGGGTGCTCATGCTGACGGCCGCGGCCACGACCGATGACCTCGTCGACGGGCTCGGCCGCGGGGCCGACGACTACATCGGCAAGCCGTTCGACCTCCCCGAAGTGGTGGCTCGCGTCCGCGCCCTCGTGCGGCGCTCGCAACCCGCCCTCCCGCCAGTCTTGCGGCACGACGATCTGGAGCTCGACACCGCCCGCCGACGGGTCCGGCGCGCCGGCCAGCTCGTCGAGCTGAGCCCCAAGGAGCTGGGCGTGCTCGAGCTGCTCCTCGCCGCCGAGGGTCGCGTGGTGTCATCGGAGGAACTCCTCGAGCGAGTGTGGGACGAGAACGCCGATCCGTTCTCGCAGGCGGTCAGGACGACCGTGAGCCGCCTCCGGGCCAAGCTGGGCGATCCGCCGCTCATCGAGACGGTCGTGGAGGCTGGGTACCGGATCTGATGACACCAGCGGGCGAGGCGAGATGAGACTCCCGATTCCCCACCTGCCGCGGATCACGATCCGCCTCCGCCTGGCGCTGCTGTACGGCGCGCTGATCCTGCTCGCGGGGGCTGCACTCCTCGGGGTCTCGTATGTGGCGTTCACGACGACCAATCTGGCCGTGAACGTTGGTTCCGACGGCCAGGTGACGGTCGACTTCGGCGGCCCGTTCGGCGGCGGAGGTGCGAACACCCTGGCTGCTCCCTTCGGTGGTTCCGCGGCGGACCTGCCGAAGCTGCTCAGATCGGTGGTCGAGGGCCAGCATGTTGCGGAGCAACGCTACTACCTGATCCTGTCCATGGTGGCGATTGCGAGCCTGGCCCTCGCCTCAGTGGCGATCGGGTGGTTCGTGGCCGGGCGTCTGCTGCGGCGACTGCGCACCATGTCCGCGTCCGCACGGGAGATCTCGAGCACGAACCTCGGGCTCCGGCTGGCCCCGGCCGGCCCGGACGACGAGCTGAAGGATCTCGGGCAGACGTTCGACGATCTCCTGGGCCGACTCGAGCGGTCCTTCGAGGCGCAACGGCAGTTCGTCGCCAACGCCTCGCACGAGTTGCGCACACCACTCGCGCGACAGCGGGCGCTGGTCCAGTACGCGCTCGACGACCCGGAGCCCACGATGGACGGCTGGCGCGCAACCTTCGAGCGAGTTCTGGTCGCCGAGGAGCAGCAGGAGCGGCTATTCGAGGCGCTGTTCACCCTGGCACGCGGCGAGCGCGGGCTGGAACGCGCGGAGCGGGCTGACCTCGCCGAGTCCGTCGACGCCGCGCTGCGAACTCGGCGCCACGGCATCGAGGCAGCCGGGCTGCACCTCGAGGAGCGCTTGGATCGCGCAGATGTGCGCGGTGATCCTCAGCTGCTCGAGCGGCTCGCGGCCAATCTGGTCGACAACGCGACCAAGTACAACATCCCCAACGGTGCGATCGAGATCTCGACGGAAAGACATTTCGGGGAGGCCGTCCTGCGGGTCACCAACACCGGCCTGCCGATCCCGGCGATGGAAGTCGAGCGGCTGTTTCAGCCATTCCAGCGACTGCCCGATCGATCGGCTGGCCAAGAAGGGTGGGGACTCGGCCTCTCGATTGTGCGGGCGATTGCCGACGCCCATGGCGGCATCGTCAGGGCTCGCGCGAGGCAAGCCGGCGGGCTTGCGATCGAGGTAGGCATCCCTGCCATGTCAGTCGACAACGCGTCGTCTCGCGCCCCACGGCTCGAGCGCGCGCGTGGCTGAAGGTCGCGCTCGTCCAGTGCGCGCGTTGCCATCAAGTCGTCGAACGCCGCTCGCCGGTCCAGCGATATTGCCCAGACTGTCGTGCGGTCCTGAAACGAGACCGGAGTCGCACGGCTGCCAGTCGTTCCAGACACATGTCGAGGTAAGGAGGTTGGCCTCAGCTCGTGGCTTTCTCAGCCCACCGCCTTCTTGACGAGCGCGGTGATCCTCGCCTCGTCGGCAGATGTCATCTCCGGCAGGGCGTACATGACCGGCCACATCGAGCCGTCGTCGAGGTGGGCCTTGTCGCTGAAGCCCAGGACCGCGTATCGCGCCTTGAACTTGGCGCGCTCCTGGAAGTAGCAGACGAGCTGTCCATCCCGGTAGTACGCGGGGCTCCCGTACCAGGTTCGGGACGACATCCCCGGCGCGGCGGTCTTGACGATCGCGTGGAGCCGCTCGGCCATGGTGTGATCCGGCTCGTCCAGCTGGGCGATCTTGGCGAGCACCTCGGCTTCGCCGTCCGCCTCGTCCTGCTTGCCGCGCCTCCTGGGGCGCGCCGAGCGGCTTCGCTCCCGGCGGTACTCCTTGATCGCCGCCTTCTCTTCGTCGGTCCACGGTTCGTCTGACGTGCGCGCGCCCGGGCGCCTCGCGGTCGTCTTCTCGTCGGTCATGGTGCCTCCTCTCGGTTGTGGATCGCTCGCATCGCCTCAACGGCAATCTCGATGCCGGGCCTTCCTTCGACAACGATCAAGACGGGACCGGAGTCTTGCCCGTGACAGCTCGTGAGTTCGGCAGCCGGGCCAATTGCTCCTCGAGGTGGCGGAGCTTCTCCGGGTTGTTGATCGCCCGCACGGCGAGGATCTGCCCGCCGGCGATGTCGAGCGCGATGACGCTCACCGTCCGACCCTCGGCATCGAGGAATATCATCCCCGGCTGGCCGTTGATCTCGGCCGACTGCCGCTCGACGGCGCCGAGGGCCCCCGGACGGTAGCCGCTGAAGATCCGCGTGACACGCTCGCGCCCGCGGATTGGTTGCGGGAACGCTGGGCCTTGGCCACCGCCGTCGGTGTAGAGGACAACGTCGGCCGCCAGCAGGTCCACGAGCCCGTCCGTCCTTCCGGCTCCGACTGCCTCGAAGAACCGCCGGGCCAGCGCTTCGCGATGCTCCCGGGAAGCCTCGAACCGCGGCTTCCCGTCCCGGATGTGCCGCCGGGCGCGCACCGCGATCTGGCGGCAGTTGTCCGGGGACTTGCCGACGATGTCCGCGATCTCGTCGAACCCGAAGTCAAACACGTCGCGGAGCAGGAACACCGCACGTTGGACCGGCCCGAGGCGCTCGAGCAGGACCAGAAACGCCATCGAGAGCGCCTCCGCCGCCTCGACGTGGCGGGCCGCGTCAGGCGCCGGGTCGGTCAGGAGCGGCTCCGGGAGCCAGGTCCCGATGTAGGTCTCGCGGCGGACTCGTGCCGACCGAACATGGTCGATCGCGAGGCGGGTGACGACCGTCGAGAGCCAGGCCTTCGGGGATTGGATCTCCGTGCCCTCCGCGCCGGCGCGATGGAACCGCAGGAACGCTTCCTGGACGATGTCCTCCGCCTCACCGACCGCGCCCAGCATCTCGTAGGCGATCGAGGCGAGCAGCGGCCGCAGGGCGGCGTAGACTCCGCCGGGCTCGTCTGCGTCGGGAGGTACCTGTCTCATGCTCATATCTGTTGGGGACGGTAGCACCCGGTCACCCGTGACACCGCTGCCTCGCCAACCAAGGCACGGTCGGGCCGAACAGCTCTTGGATGCCGCTGCGGCACCTCCGCGTGACTGCCGACCACAGAGGTCAGCGTTTGAGATGATCCAACTGGCTCCTGCGGCGACCCCGGCCCAAGGTGCCGCCATGCGCCGTCGGGCCTCACCGCTGAGCAGTTGATCTATGTCGGGCGGGCTGACGGTTGGCTCGCTGTGCCAACCTCGGAGCCACCTGACATCTTCCGCACGCCTCGACTCGACCTCCGTGCCGCGGCAGGGTCGTTGGCAAACCAGACCGCATAGGCTGGAGCCACCCAGAGACGCGGCCGGCTACCGCGGACTCGCCCAATCCTCCCTCACCGCCCCGTTCGAGGCGAAGTCGAACGTCGCGATCCAGCCCGTTCGATCGAGCGGTGGCGGCGCCTGCTCCGCGTTCGTGGACGGGATCAAGCCGAAGCCGAAGTGGCGGTCGGCGCTGGGGGCATCGAACACGTACACGATGACTCGAGCGTCTCCATGCCGCTGCTGGAAGCCTTCGGCGACCGCGCGAATCTCGTCACTCGATAGGTCACCCGTGACGCTGACGTTGAGGGCGATGACAGGCTCATCGACCATGTCCTCGAGCCGCGCCACCACCCGGTAGGTCGGACCGCACTGGTCGGGCTGGCAGTCCCGTCCGCCGAATCCGCTTAAGAAGTCCGAGAGAACACCGGATGTTGCCAGGACGACCCCGGCGGAAACGAGCAGCAGGGCTGCGGCGGCGAGCGCCACGAGCCAGGATCGCCGACTCGAGCGAGCCGGTGCCTGGCGCGGCTGCCAGACCGAGTCGAGCGGTGGTGCCTCGAACCTCGTCGCCTCGAGAACGCGGGTCAGTTCGTCATCGGTTGTCATCACGTTCTCCTGTGATCGACTCCGTTGCGATCGCGGCGCGGACGCGGGCGATGGCCCGGTGCATCGCGGTCGCGATGGCTCCGACCGAGCGTCCCGTGTGTTCGGCGATCTCGGCATTCGTCAGCCCGGCTCCGAAACGCATGGCCAGCAGATCGGCGTCCGCCGAGGGGAGACTCCGGATCAACGCGAGCGCATCGAGGACGCGGTCGTGGTCAGGACCGGGCGGCGGTGCCACCAAGTCGGCCTCGTCCAGCGCGACGAGCCGCGGACCGCGACGCGTTCGGCGCAGCGCGTCCCTGAGTCCATTCAACCCGACGACATAAACCCAGGGGCCGGCATCGCCGCGCCGCGGGTCGAACTTGGCCCGGGATCGCCACACATGTTCGAGTGCGGACGCCACGCCATCCTCGGCGTCCTCGCGAGCCACCCGGAAGCGAGCATACGCGTACAGGCGTGGGTACGCCGCCTCGATCGCGGTACGTACCTGCGCGTCGCGTGCCTCGACCGCTTCACCCTCAAGGGCCCGGCTGAACACTCGCCTCCTCCGCTCATGGAGCGTCCCGATCGCACTCTCACTGGTATCTACGTTCCCGCCTGCTCAGCCTTTACACGGCGGAGCGACGGGCCCGTTCAGTTTGGCCGAGCCTGTCTGTCTCGCATGCTTTGGCCGCTGGCGGATCCGCCACAGGTGGCCGGCCTCCGCACCGGGGACCGCGACGCGAAGCCGAGTCGCTCGACGACCGGATCCGAGAAGCAGGACTCCAATTCGCCGACGACGACGTCTGCGGCGCTGACATCGACCTTGAAGCGGACGAGCTCCGTGCCTACGAGGCGTGCCACGAGGACGAACCGGAGCCCACCGCCGGGTGGGCCCTCCAAGGGTGCCGGCGGTGATGCGACGTCGTAGCTGAAGTCGTCGCCGAGATCGACCCCGAACCCCGAGGCGAGCAGCTCCGGTGCCGTCTCGATCGCAGCATCGATCTTGAGGTCGAGGTCCTCGGTGAACCGGGCGTCGTCGGGTCGCCGGAGCTGATTCGCGTAGCCACCCTTGACCACCCACTGTCCCCGCGCGGCGTCGAGAAGCCGGGCGAGGAGGCGGTCGATCGCCACAACGAGGTGGATGCGACGCGGGACGACGCCCGCCTCGCGAGCGACGTTGGTCATGCGGATCAGGAGGCTGGCCCGGCGACCGGCCGGCGTCCCACCCCTCGTCTTGGTCACAGGCCGGCGCCTGTGAACGGCGCGTGCCGGCGGAGCTCGGCGAGATCGTCCGGGGTGAGCATCGCCCGCTCGCGAGCGTCGCGGGCGGCCGAGACCAACTGAGCGGGATCAGCACCTTCGCGGGCGGCGTCCAGCAGGGCGCGAGGCGCGGTGCTCAGCCACAGACCGTCCCGAAGGGTCCGGTCCCTCATCGCACCGTGACGCGAGCGGTGGAGCGTGACCCCCGGACGCGATCTGAGTCGCGACGTCTCTGGGATGGTGAAGTGGATCGTGGACGGGATGATGTCGGTCAGCCCGAGCAGGGTAAGGGCCGTGTCGTGGCTGAACGTCCTAGATGAGACCTGGTACCGCATACCGGATTCCTGGTGAACCGTCTCATGTGTCTCAGCCGCGTTCATCCAGTACCACCAGGAGACACATGAGACGCATGAGACAGGATCCATAAGGGTTCAGCTGGCGGCTCGCGGGCCGATGCGCGGAGAGCAGCAAGGCCACTTGGAGTTGGTGGGACGTCGTCCTCAGCGTGCGGGGGCGCCAACCGCCCGTGGGGTGACCTCCCGCTCGATGCGGTCCCCGACGCGATCGTATTCGACGTCGAGGTCGTACTGGGCCTGCAGGTTCAGCCAGAAGCGCTCGCTGGTCCCGAAGTAGCGGGCCAGCCGCAGCGCCGTGTCGGCCGAGACCGCGCGGGTGCCGTGGACGATCTCGTTGATCCGGCGTGGCGGGACCGCGATCTCCTTGGCCAGGCGGTACTGGCTGATCCCCAGCGGGCCCAGGAACTCCTCGGCCAGCACCTCGCCGGGGTGCACCGGGGCTAGTCGACGTCCCATCATCGCTCCTTCAGTGGTAGTCCACGATCTCCACATCGTGGGCGTCGCCGCTCCGCCATCGGAAGCAGATCCGCCATTGGTCGTTGATCCGGATGCTGTGCTGGGCCGAGCGCTGCCCGCGCAGCCGCTCCAGCCGGTTCCCAGGCGGAACCCGCAGGTCCTCCAGGCTCTGCGCCGCGTCCAGCATCCGCAGTTTCCGCAGGGCCACCCGCTGGACCTCCGGCCCAAGGCGCCGGGTCGGGCGCCGGGCGAACAGCCGCTCCGTGTCCCGGTCGCGGAAGCTCCTGATCACGGCCGATAATAACGCGACACGGTATTACCCGTCAAGCTGGCCAGTTCGGGCCCCTCCTGCGCGCCGCGGGGCGGCCGCCGTCACGCAGGCCCCGTCTGGAGGGCGCCGGCCGGCGCGAGACGTACACGATAAGGGTTCAGACAAGGGACCAGACCCGTCTTCGATCGGGTGAAAACCACAGCACCTTGTGCTCAACCGAGCACGAGAACACCAGAGATGGTGGTGAAGTGGTACCGCATACCGGATTCCTGGTGAACCGTCTCACGTGTCTCAGCCGCGTCTACCCAGTGCTACCAGGAGACACATGAGACGCATGAGACAGGATTCATAAGGGTTCAAGACGGTAGCTGCGGGAGCCTCGCGCCGGGTCATGGACCTTCCAAGGAATCGAGGAACTCGCGGGGACTCATGGCCGGCACCCGGCCCCGCAACGCGAGCAGGTTGGTGTCGCCCGAGACAAGCGCGTCGACCCGGGCGGCGCGCGCCAGATCGACGAGATATTCGTCATCCGGATCGGCAGCGAGTGGCTCGGATGACGGCGCGGGGTCCTCCACCACGATGCTCTCGCGGCGGATCAGCTGGACATAGGCGTCGATCTCCGGCTGCGACACGATGCGGCGGAACTTCGGGCGACGCAGGACCTCGTCCAGCTCGGCCAGCAGCATCGGCGAGACCACCAGCTCGAACGCCCCTGCGCGGAGCTCGACCAGCAACTGCGCGCTCGCCCCCTGCGGTGTGATCAGGGCCGAGACGAGGACGTTGGTGTCAAGAACCGCGCGCGCCACGCCGCCCCCGACGGACGGCGTGTGTCTCGGCGACCGCCAGCCGCATGGCCTCGTCCTCGCTCAGATGACTGCGGGCCCACACGCGCTCGAGGACGTTGAAGCCTAGGTAGTCGCGGAGCGCCTCCTCCACGACCTCCGAGTCGCGCTTGTCGGTCCGCGCGGCGCGCACCCGAGCTGCGCGCAGCACGTCCTCGTCGACGTACAGCGTCACCTTCCGCTTGGTGGAACTTGGCATGTCATCAAGTTAGCGTCTTAGCGCTTTGCTGGCAAGACGTGGGCTGTGTGGCAGCCGAGCCGTTAGACGTCCACGTCGCTACCGACCTCAGGATCGAGGTGGTTCGACTCGCGCCCGCGGAGGCGTTGAGTCGGAAGCGAAATCCGTGATCGGTTCCTCGTGGTGCGTCGCCCGCCTAGTGGCCCAGCTGTACCACCACGCTGTGCTTCATCCAGTTCTGTCAACCGTCGTCACCCAGTACGGATCGAGCACGGCGAGTTGGCTCGGCCATCGGCGAGGGCACGCAGGAGGTCCGGCAGGTTCAGGTCCGGGTCCAAGCCGCGCTATCGCTCCCCGGCCCGCGGGCTGTCTGCCGCTCATCGTCCTGAGCGCGGGCGCTTGGCGCACACGGTCCGTGATTGGTCGGCTCTCAGTCGGAGCACCACTGACTCTGGCCGTCCGTTGGTGCGTTCAGCGGACACGACTCCACCAACAACGCCCATTCAACACTGTCCGTGGTCTCCACGGCAATGGTCACGTCATGATCCTGGAGGAGGTCGAACCGATTGCGGGTATGGCCGGCGTCGTCCGGCATCACGCACGGTGATGCGGATGCGAGCGCAAGCGGCACATTCGCCGACACACTCCCGCCTCCACATTCAGTCGTGCAGTTGGTCCCAAACGTTACGAGGGGATCCGCACTGATATCCATGGTTCCGCGGCCACGACAGTCAACGATGATCCACCACCTTCCAGGTGTCATGTGAACCTCGCCAACCACTGCGCTGCCGACCACGGGTCCCTTTTCGAGCACATTCTCCAGGCCAAGATCCATGGTGGGAACGGCGATCGCACCAACGGTCTCTGACGAGGAGGGCGACGATGGCACGAGTGACTGCGAGGCAGCCGTTGTGGAAGGCCCAGGTCCCGAGCATCCGACAGTTGCACCCGCAAACACCATCAGAAGCCCAATCGCCAGGGACCTCGATCGGATGGTCTTGTTCACGTCTGAACCTCCTTCGCGAGGCCCGGAAATCGCCGAGCGCATCGCAGCAGGCTGGGACCGAGCATGGTTTGCAGCTCAGTCCCAACCTGCACGACTATCAGTAGGCGGTCTCGTAGAAGTTCCAGCCCATCTCAGTCGTGGGGACCTTGGCAGTGTTCGACGCCTGCAGGTGCAGATAGCAGTTCAGGTCTTGGTAGTAGTACTGCCATGACACCTGTTTCCCCCACGACCCAAACTGGGAATGGAGATACTTGCCGGACGACACGTTCTTCTGGACGGTGTGGCCAGCGGTCACCGTGCTGGTTTGCGTCGACGATGCGCTTACCTCGATCTTCGTCTTGAAGATGATCCCCGAAATGGTCGCTCCACCAGTAACGGTTCCTGTGAAACTGACTGACCCGCTTTGGGTAACACTAACCGTGACTCCCTCCTGCAGCGGATCATTCATGTCGCGTCCGATCCTGGCGACCTCGTCATCGACTTTTTCGCGGGTTCGGGCACAACCTTGGCGGTAGCTCACAAGATGGGTCGGCGTTGGATCGGCGTCGAGAACGCCCCAGGCGCGTTCAGCGACTACCTTGTCCCAAGGTTGGAGGCCGTTGTGGAAGGTCGCGATCGCGGCGGCGTCAGCGCGACCCTTGGCTGGAAGGGCGGTGGCGGCTTCAATATCGGCGCAGTCGCGATAGGCCCGCCGACTGCAAGCGATGCGCTGCCGAGTGACGAGCTGGTTTCGGCTGGGCGGGAATGATGCTCTCGCCGCACCGGTCCTCCTTGAACAGGTCCGTGTCCCCGCTTCGCACTCGCCCACCGGCCGGAACTGATGGCGAGGCAGCCGATAAGGGGTCAGATTAGGGGTCAAACCACCCCTTCGGGCATGCGAAAGGCCCGATCCTGAGCACGAATCGGGCCCTGATGGGGCTGATTGGTACCGCATACCGGATTCGAACCGGTGATCTCCGCCTTGAGAGGGCGGTGTCCTAGGCCTCTAGACGAATGCGGCACGGCCGTCCGATGTCAGGAGCGACAGGGACGGCCGGGAGTATACCAAGGGCCGCATTCGACCCTCAACACCGGCCGGGGGTAGTAGATAGACCGAGGGGAAGTTGCCGGTGGGCTCGACACTTCGACCTTGCTCCCCTCGGGGGGCCGGACTATTGGGTCTTGGATGGAAACGCATCGTCCGGGACAATGCAGAAGACACGTTCGTTTGCCGAAATGCACCGGTTGGCGCTGACGTCCACTCGCCCGGTGTATGGAGGGAACCGAATCGATGTACCGCCCAATCCGCCCTTTGGCTGTTGTCTGCGTCCTGGTGCTTGCCGCCTGTGGCGGCCCGGCCGCCACCTCCAACGGAAGCAGTGGCAGTGGTTTGTCCTCCTCGGACGAGCCAGCATCAGACTCGTCACAAACGGCGATTGCCACCGTCCCCCCGGCAGCGACGACGGTAGTGACACCCAGCCCAACACTGGTCCCGACGCCAACACCGCTTCCCACGCCAACCGTTGCTCCGACGCCAACGCCCGTCGTGTTGACTCGCGCTCAGACAAATGCCATTCAGACGGCCCAAGACTATCTCGATTACACGGCCTTCTCGCGGTCGGGCCTCATCGGTCAGTTGGAGTTTGAGGGCTATAGCACCGCCGAAGCCACTTTTGCAGTCGCTTCTCTTCAGGTGGACTGGAATGAGCAGGCCTGGAAGTCGGCCGAGTCCTATCTGGACTATTCCCCCTTCTCACGCTCCGGGCTGATCGACCAGCTAGTGTTCGAGGGCTTCAGCACTGCCCAAGCTACCTTCGGAGTAGACAAAGCCGGTCTATAGCGCTGAGCGCCCCTCGCTGAATCCCGAGAGATGGGCGTCGGGGTCGGAAGTGGCGCTCCGGGACTGAAGTTGCCGCCCGGGCTCGCGCACTTCCGGAGAATCCGTCGAACGCCGCCTTGTTGTAATCCTCAAGTGCTGGGTCTCGCCGCCGCGCGACGATCGGTTGCGCCGTTCCAACCAACTGCTTGAGACGGCGTTTCAGTTCAACTGCTGCCGTACACCCAGCAACCCTGAGTCAGGCAACCTCGCAGTGCTCCTCCGCTTCACGGAGACCGGAGCCGATGACGTCCCTGTGTGCGCTTCGCGCGGGAAATTGTGGCGTTCGACCGTGTACTCTGCGCGCCGTCCCAATTCAGAGCTCTGAGGTTCCTTAGTCCGTGAGTCCCCTTCTTGGCGTGCTGCTCTTCATCCACGTCATCACCGCCATCGTGGCGTTCGGCCCAAGCTTCGCGATGCCCATCATCGGCAGCCTGGGTGCACGCAATCCCCAGCACGGCGCGTTTGCCGTGGACGTCTCCGAGGCGATCGAGAAGCGCATGGTGATACCCGTGGCGCTGACAATGCCCATCACCGGAGTGGCCATGATCATCGTGGCCGGGATCGACCCCACCACCCCGTGGCTGGCCATTGCCATCGTGCTGTACGTGATCGCGCTGACCTACGCGATCGCCGTCCAGACCCCTACGGTGACGAAGTTCGCCGCCGCGCTCCACGAGCTCTCGACCGCCGGCCCGCCTCCCGAGGGTGCCCCCGCCGCCCCGCCGCCGCACATCGCCGCGCTGAGCCAGAAGGTCGCCCGCGGCGGGATGCTCCTCTCATTCCTGGTGGTGGCGATCGTGTTCCTGATGGTGACCAAGCTCACTTTCACCTGAGCCGGCGCGGCCGCTCATTGCCCGGGCGGCCAGGTCCCCATTACCTGGCGCAGGATCGCCAGCTCACCCACGTGGTAGGCGTTGTGGTCGCCGATGATCCGCACCGCCCGCAGGAGTGACTTCCCCGGCGTCAACGGCAGCGATGCCAGCAGGTCGCGCTCCGGATCCGCCACCAGCGCTCGCAGCGCGGCCTTGTCCTCCAGAAACCCGGAGACCGATGTCGCCCACTCGGCGGACGTGGCGGTCGCATCGGCGGCGGGCCAGTACTCGCGCGGCCAGTCGCGGGTGCGGTAGCCCGCATCGGTCACGTACTCGAGCATGTCGCGCTGGGTGAGCCGCAGGTGCTCGACCAGGTGCCATGGCGTGTAGTCCACGTTGGGCGGCCGGACGTTCATGGCATCGGCCGGAAAGTCGGCCACCGCCGCCTCGAACGGCATGTGGGCGTCCACGCCGTCGAGGAGGCGGAGGAGCTGCTCGCGAAGCTCGTCGTGCGGCGCCATCGGCTCAGTCTCGCACTCGGAAGCTCCACACCGCGACCCCCAGCATCACGATGCCGAAGGCGAACAGGATCCCGATCTCGCCCAGCACCGGGAGCACGGTCCCGTTGATGGTGAGGCTCATGCTGTCCAGGATGCCCTGGTGCGCCGGGGTCCCGCCCAGGATGATCCGTCGCAGCGGATCCATGCCGTATGCGGCCGGGTCGACCAGGGTCAGGCCGGTCATCCACCACGGCAGCCCGCCCAGCGGGAAGAGGGCGCCCGAGAGGAAGAAGATGGGCATCATCAGGAAGTTCATGACGACCTGGAAGCCCTGCATCGAGCGCATCCGCGCCGCAATGGCCACGCCCATGGCCGACAGCGCGAAGGCCAGCACGAAGATCAGCGGAACGACCGCCAGGAGGGTGCCCACCGACAGGCTCACACCCACCACGGGGGCCAGGAGCAGGAGCACCAGGCCCTGGACCATGGCCTGGGTCGCGCCGCCGAGCGACTTGCCGATGGCGACCGCAGAGCGGTCGATGGGCGCCACCAGGACCTCCTTGAGGAAGCCGAACTCGCGGTCCCAGACGATGCTCATGGCGCTGAAGATGGACCCGAAGAGGACCGTCATGCCGATGATCCCCGGGTAGATGAACTGGGTATACGAGAAGCCCGCCGCTCCCCCGCCCAGGCTTCCCCCGCCGGAGAGCGCGGAGCTCAGGCCGGTACCGAAGATCAGCAGGTACAGGAGCGGCTGGGCGAACGACGCGATCAGCCGCGATCGGTCCCGCCAGAAGCGCAGGACGTCGCGGTACCAGATGATGTAGATCGCCCGCAGGGTGGGCATCAGGGTGCTATGCCGGGCACGTGGCTCCACGAACCCGGTGCCGGTGGTGATCACGTTCCCAGGGGTGCTCATCGTCCTCGTCTCCCCCACGCGCGGCTCATCATCCGCATGTGGTCGGTGGTGCTGGCTTCCTCCTCGCGAATGGCCCGGCCGGTGAGCTTGAGGAAGACGTCGTCAAGGCTGGGTCGGTGGAACGCCACGGAGGTGACCTCCACGCTGGTCTCGCGCACGAGGCGCGGCACGAAAGCGGCGCCGTCGGGTACCTCGACCCGGATCGATCCGTTGTCCACGATGGGCTCTGCGCCGGCGATGACCCCGATCTGCGCGGCGGCTGTCGCGTTATCGGCGGTGGTGATGGTCACCACGTCGCCGCCCACCATGGACTTCAGCTCGCTCGGTGTTCCCACGGCCTGGATCTCGCCATGGTCGATGATGGCGATGCGGTCGCAGTACTCCGCCTCGTCCATGTAGTGGGTGGTCATGAAGATCGTGACCCCGTGCTCCTTGGGGAGGCCCGCCAGGTAGCCCCAGATGTGGCGCCGCGTCTGCGGGTCGAGGCCAATCGTCGGCTCGTCCAGGAAGAGGACCTGCGGCGTGTGGAGCATGCCCCGCGCGATCTCGAGGCGCCGGCGCATGCCGCCGGAGAAGTTCATCACCACCGAGTCCGCCCGGTCGGTGAGCTCCACCATCTCGAGGACCTCGTTGATCCGGTCCTTGCGAATGGCGGAGGGCACGTCGTAGATGAAGGCATGGAACTCCAGGTTCTCGCGCGCCGTCAGCTGGCCGTCGAGCGACGGGTCCTGGAAGACCAGGCCGATGCGGGAGCGCACTCCCGCCGGGTCATGGCCCACGTCCACGCCGGCGACCGTGGCTGTGCCGCCGGTCGCCTTGAGGAGCGTGCAGAGGATGTTGATGGTGGTGGACTTCCCGGCCCCGTTGGGACCCAGGAACCCGAAGATCTCGCCCGGTCGGACCTCCAGGTCGATGCCGCGGACCGCCTCAACCTGCCCAAAGTGCTTCACCAGGCCGGAGACGGAGATGACCGGGGCATCGGTCGTGGATTGGGTGATCATGCCGACGCTCCCTCCTCGTTGTCCTGCCCGTCAGCCGCGTCAGCCCCGTCGGCGCCGCCTGCGCCGTCAGCGCCGTCAGCGCCGTCGTCCGCGAGGACCCCGTAGAGCTTGCGTCGCGCGTCGACCAGGATCTCCTGGGCCCGCGACTGCGCCGATTCGGATCCAACCCGGCTGACCTGCACCGCAGCGCCGATCAGCTGCACGCCGAGCCGGCGCAGGTCCGTCGACGCCCCGCCGCCACCGTCCTTGCTGAACCAGGGATGGCGGGCAAGCGGGCTTGACTCCGCCTCGGCGCGGCCGGCATCGGTCAGGGTGTAGACCTTGCGGCCGTCATGCTCCTGGCCGCGGACCAGGCCCTCGTCCTCGAGCTGCTGCAGCGTCGGATAGACGGAGCCGGCGCTCGGCCGCCATCGGCCACCGGTGCGGGCCTCGAGCTCCGTGATCACCTGGTAGCCGTGCATGGGCTGGTCCAGGAGGACGGCCAGGATGGCGGGCCGCACGCCCTTGCGGACCATGGCGCGCCGGATCCGATGTGGATCGAAAAGGTCCCGCAGGCCAACGCCCGCAGGACCGTGCTCTCCGCCGCGAGCGCGCCGGGCTCGATGGCCCCTGGTCCGTTCGCCGCGATTCGGTGTTTCAACCATTGTTCTGTTGCCTCTGTCGTGTCAGCGCACTATCGCGCTGCATCACGATATATCGCGATAGTCCGTGCGTCAAGCGGCTGCTCGATGCCGACCGCCGCCGACTCGCGGATGCATCGGCCCGCCGCCTCGCGCATGCATCGGCCCGCCGACTCGTCAGGCGCTGATCACGCGCGCGTTGTGCGACGCGGCGCCCGCCGACTCGTCAGGCGCTGGTCACACGCGCATTGTGCGAGGCGGCGGCCACCGACTCGTCAGGCGCTGGTCACCGAAGCGTTAGGCGCCTTGTGGGCGTGTCAGGGGCGACGCGGGTCGAGGTCCTGAACGTGGATGGCAGCCGGATGGACCGCTGAGTGGCACCCCAGGGCGCCTAACGCTGCAGACAGCCGCAGGTGACGACTCGCGCAGGGGCCCCCGTCGGCGCAGGACCCGGCGGAGGGTCGGCGGAGGGTCAGCAGGAGCCCGCGAGGGTCAGCGGACCGCCGCGAGCTCCGCGAGGACGGCGTTCATGGCGTGGCGGCGCTCCTCGAGCCAGCCCAGGACGCTGCCCGCGACGTGCGGCCAGGTGCCTCCACCCATCACCAGGCCGAAGTGGCTGGCCGAGGGGACGTACTCATAGGTGGCACCCAGCAGGTCTGCGGTCAGCCGCGCCTCCGACGGATGGATCACGTCGTCCAGGCCGGCGCCAATGACCAGGGTCGGGGCGTCGATCCGATGGGGGTCCACGTCCACGCCCAGCATCCGCTCCCGGCGCGCGCTACCGGACTCCTTCGCGTTGGTGAGCATCTCCTGCATCTTGGAAAGCTCCGCGTCGTCGAGGTCCGGGAGCCAGGTCCGCAGCCGCTCGGGGGGCGCGATCCAGCCCCACCACTCCGCGTCGTACACGTCCGGCACGAAGGTCAGCTCGTGCTCGTCCGCCCGGCGCGGGAGCGCGTCCGCCGGCGGTGACGGAGCGAGCAGGACGAGGCCCAGCACCCGGTGGCGCTCCGCGTACAGCAGGGCTGCCAGGGCGCCGATCCCCCACGCGATGATGACCGGCGGGCGGCCGAGCTGGCGAACCGCAACACCGATGTCGTCCGCGTAGTCGTGCATCGAGGTCTCCGCCAGGTCCGCGACGTCACTCGTGTAGTGGCCGCGCAGGTTCATCGCGTGCGCCTCCCAGCCACGCTCGGCGAAGTACGCCGCAAAGCTGGACCAGAGCCATGACCCGGTCAGCGCGCCGTGGACGAGGAGGAGCGGTGGCTTCCGCGAGCGGCGCTCCGGCTGGTGGGTCTCGACGTAGATCCCCTCCGGCTCGATGAACACCTCGTCGCGCTTGATGGCCTGGACCATGCGGCGTTACTTGTCCTCCAGCGAATAGAACGCGAGGCCGGTCAGCAGCTTCGGATAGAAGTAGGTTGATTTCTGGGGCATCACGTCACCGGCCATCGCCACCGCTGCAAGCTGGTCCAGGCCCGTGGGCCGCATCAGGAAGGCGGCCTGCGCGGATCCGGAGCGGACCCGGGCCAGGGCATCGGCGGGTTCCTTAGTGTAGAGGATGCGGTCGCCCGCCTCCGCAACGGGGTCCAGCCCCAGCCGGTCGGCGAGGATCGCGGCATTGAGGGCGGCCGCGTCGAGCCGCTGGACGGCGGTGCTCACCGGCTCGCGGCGCATGCGATCCCGCAGCCCGTCGGCATCGGCAACGAGCAGGAATCCGTCGTCGCCGGGAAGGACCAGGCCAAAGGTCGGAGTCTCGTCGCCATCGGCCTCCTCAGGCGCTCCGCGAGAAGGTCGGGTGCGACGGGAATCGCCTGGAAGAGCGGGTCCGGGGCCTGTCGCCAGCGCGCGCAGAGACTCGGGGTCCACGCCTCGCACGAGGCGGTGGGTGGCCCGGATCTGGAGCTCCTCGAGCTCCGCGTTGACGAGGACCATCATGATCCAGTCCGCTCCCAGGGAGCCCGGTGCCGCCGTCGCCAGCGCCGGGTCTGCCCGCACCTCCGCCTGGTAGGCGAGTGCCGTCTCGTACCGATGGTGGCCATCCGCGATGAAGAGTCGCTGCCGGGACAGGTAGCCGGTCATCCGCTCGTCCGGTTCCACCGCCGCCAGGGTGTGAAGGATCCCGTCGTCGTCACGGGCGCGCCACTCGTCGCTCCAGCGCCCGGCTCATGACGTGGCGGTATCGCTCGGACCGGTCGAAGTAGAGGGCCAGGATGGGCGACAGCTGGGTGCGCGCCGCCCGCAGCAGGGCCAGGCGGTCCGCCCGGGGACCGGGCATGGTGTGCTCGTGGGCCCGGACCCCGTCGCCGTACGGCTCCAGGAGGACACGCGCGAGGATCCCGTGCACCGCCGGCTCGTCAGGCGCTCCCGGCCGGGCGTGGCTGTAGTAGTGGAACGCCGGGGCAGGTGCGCCTGCCAGCACGCCGGCCGCAAGCCAGTCCGTCAGCTCCCGGGCGGCGGTTGCGTGAGGATCCGGTTCCGCCGGCAGCTCGAGCCGCACGGCGTTGTGGGGATCGCGCGCCTCGAGGGCGGTGCGCTGCTCCGGCGAGATCACGTCGTACGGCGGGCAGGTCTGGTCGCTGACATCTGCCAAAAGGCCGGGGTGGACGGGACCCTCATCCGGGAGCCGAACGCGGGCCGGAATGACCGGTGCCGCGTAGCGGTCCAGGGCGTAGCCGATCGCGGAGAAGGGGCGCACCAGGGGCATGCGCGGAGTGTAACGGCGCGGCGCGCGGTCGGCGGAGAGGGACCCGGCGGTCGTCGGCGAGGGATCTTGCCCCTCACCGGGACCTTGCCCTCAGCGGCCGGAGCCGTCGCCACCGCGCCGCACGACGAACGGCGGCGGCTCGCCGGGTTTGGGCAGCGCGGGAGGCAGCGCGGTCCGGGCCTTCACCGGCAGCCGCATGACCACGACCGTGCCTCGGCCCGCCGCGACGTTGTCCTCCGCGTGGATCCGTCCCCCGTGCGCTTCGACGATGCCACGTGAGATGTAGAGCCCCAGGCCCAGCCCGCCGAACCGGCGCTTCGTCACATCGCCATCGGCCTGCACGAACAGGTCGAAGACGCGCTCCCGGAGATCATCGGGGATGCCCACCCCCCGGTCCGCGACCCGGACCTCCACCTCGTCGCCGTCGCGGCGCGCGCTGATCGCGATGGGTTGGTCGAGCGGGGAGTACTTCGCGGCGTTGTCCGCCAGGTTGGTGAGGACCTGCCCGATCCGGTCCCGGTCCGCCTCGACCATCAGCCCGTCCGGTGCGGTGACCTCCACGACCCGATCATTGAACGCCCGGCGGGTGCGCGCCGCGACCGCCTCCAGCTCCTCGCTCAGGTCGAACTGCTCGGTCTCCACGCTCACTCCGCCACGACGGTCGATGCGGCTCACGTCCAGCAGGTCCTCGACCAGGCGCCGCATCCGGCCCGTTTGCTCGCGAATGGTTCGCACCTGGTCCAGCTCCCGGGCATCCTCCGCGTGGTCCCGCAGGCGGCGCTCCAGGAGCTGCGCGTAGCCGGTGATCGAGGTCAGCGGCGTGCGCAGCTCGTGGCTCACGATCGAAAGGAAGTCGTCCTTCACGCGCCGCGCCTCCTGCTCGCGAAGGACCTGCTCCTGGAGGTCCGCCCACAGCGCCGCGTTCTCGAGGGCCGGCCCGGCTCGCTGGGCGATCGCCTCCGCCAGGCGCCGCTCGCCTTCTGCGACGGGTGCGTTGCCGACACTTCCGGCCACCAGCACGGCCCGCACCTGCCCGCGACCGACTACCGGGACCGCCAACAGCGACTGCAGCCCCAGGGCGGAGATTCCGTCCGGGTCACCCGCGTCGGGGACCGGGGGTGGATCGGGACCGACCAGGACCGTCGTGGCGGTCGCCGCGGCGCGTCCCACCACCCCTTCGCCCATGCGGGGTGTGCGCTCGACGGCGTGGTGACGCGCTGCCTCGCAGAGCGCATCGTCGCGCCCGGCTACGTCGGCCAGCTGGAGGGTCTCCCCGTCACCGCTGACCAGCCACAGCTCCGCGATGTCCCCCACCAGATCGCCGGTGCTGCGCACGATGGTACGGACCGTGGAGACCTGGTCGAGCGAGCCGCCGAAATCGTGCGCCAGCTGCGAGAGGACCGCTTCTTCGCGGGCCCGGTTCCGCGCCACCTCCTCCTCCTCGAGGCGGACGCTGAGCCCGGCAACCTCCATGGCGCGGCCCAGGACGACGCGCGCGAAGAGCCCCGCCGCCAGGCCGATGCCGACCAGGTACAGGATCCGAACCGGCAGCAGGTTGCGGGCGGCATCGGCGGGGTCCGTGCCCAGGAGCACCACCGTTCCATACAGGAACGCGCATACGACGGACGACCAGACCGATGCCCCCAGCCCGAATCGCACCGCGGCGCCCAGGACAACAAGGCCGTAGAACAGGTAGGCGTCAATGGCGCCCGGCTCAACGTAGACCGCCACCGTCACGGCCACCATATCCAGGGCGGTGGCCATGATCCCCACCTCGCGAGCTGGGAATCGCTCGATGAGCCACAGGAGCAGGAGCGAATAGGCGGCAACGACGCCCAGCAGGACCAGGAAGGCCGGGGCATCGGCAAGGAAGTCGCGGAAGGCGCCCACGGCGACGGCGGCCAGCGCGGCGACGGCCAGGCGCACCGCGACCAGCTGCCGCTCCTGTGAGCGCATCTGCCGCTCGATGTTGCGGTCGAGGTCGTCCATGGCAGCGCGGATCACCCGGGGCGGAAACGGGGCCGACTATAGCACCGGGCAGGGCCAGGGCTCGGTGTCGGACCATGGCCTCAGTCGGGATTCAGATCCTCGAGGACACCTTCGTCGACCGACGCGCCCGGCGGATGTCCACCGGGTCGCGGGGCACGAAGGAACAGGATCACCGCGGCCACGACGGTCAGCGCCACGATGATCGGAATCCAGGGCAGCCGCCGGTAATCGACGGGAGCGACCACGCCAATCGTCTTCGTGCTCAGGTGGCCCAGTGGGTCCTGCGCGACCACGGTCACCACGCGGGGCGTCAGGCCGGCGCTGACCGACGCGCCGAAGGTGCCATCCGACGCGACCGGGACCGCGGTGCCGTCAACGACGACGCGCGTCCCCGGATCGGTCGTGCCGGTCACCTGCGCGTCCATGCCGAACGAGAAGAGGCTCGCTGCCACGGAGAGCGAGGGCGGCTTCGTGACGACCCGCACCGAGAAGCTGGCCCGGTACCCGTGGCCGGCCGGCGTGACCAGGAACACGTCCGCCGGGAAACGCCCGGAGCTGTCGGATGGAGCGGTGACGGTGATCCTGAACGGGAGGTCCAACGCCGCTGCCCGGCGGCTGACCGGCTATCTCCTCCCCGAGCACCACGAGCTGGCCCGCTCCGTTCGCCGTCGTCAAGGCCAGTGTTCCAGCCGGCGCAGTGGCCTGGACGATGAAGGTGCGCGACCCCACGAGGATGCCGCCCGCGCCGGCGGCCGCCGCCGGGTCATCGATGGCGTCGATCAGCGGCGGGGCCAGCACACCGCCCACCGACCTCCGGCGAAGTGACCAATGCGAGCGGGACGATGGACGCCACGCCGGGAATCGGCGTTTGGACCAGTGGACCGCCGCGCGGGTCGAGTGCCGACGGTCCGACCAGGTCACCGGGACCCAGGGCACGCAAGAGGGCCATCTCGGCGCCGTCGACTCCAACGGGTCCGACCGGCCCGGCGCCGGCCAGCATGGCAACCTGCTTCGATGCGGGAAAGCCGGTTGCACCGTTCCCGAGGAGCGTTCCCGCGAAGAGGAATCCGGCCGAGGCGCCCGACGTCGCCGGCCAGGGCCCGACGTACGGGGTGAGCGGTGAGTCCATGAACAGGGCTGCCGGGGCCGAAGCGGCGACGCCGCGCGCGTTCGTGAGCGTCAGGTCGGGACGATCGAGCTCCAAAACAGGGGTCCCCGAGGCGTTGCGGCGCAGGACGACCCACGGGTTGGAGGCGTCGCCAACCACCGACACCGGCCGACCGCGCCTCGCGAAGGACGACTGGGAGACGACCCTGCCGGGCGACCCGGCCGGCCACGCGATGGTGCTGACCGGCGTCTCCTCGTTTCCGTACAGGATCCCCGGCCCTCCGGGTCCCAGCGCTCCAGGCACTGCCAACGCTGTTCCCTCTGCAGATACGCACACGGATTCCTGGATCGGGGAGCCTGAGCGGAGCGCGATGCGTGTCAGTCTCCAGCCATTCCCGGGGCACTCCCCGGCCGCGGCCGCAATCCCGACCACGCCCACCTCGACGCCGGGCAGGCCGTCCGAATCGCCCATGATCGTCACCGACGCGTTGAGCGGGTCGTCCACACTGACCAGGATCGGCTGACGCGGCGCCCCGGCATCGATGAACCGGCTGCCATCCCAACGCAGCACGGCAATCCGCATGAGGCTCGGCGAATCGGGCGCGGGCGGCTCGGCCACCGTCAGCTCGTCGACGCCGTCTCCATCGAGATCCGCTGCGAGGACAACCCGGGCGCCGCGGCCGGTGTCCGCGACCATCCGCAGCACCGGCGCGCCGCTGAGCGGGTTGGTCGCGAGCCGGTAAACGGTGAGGCAGCACGGCGGGGCGTTGTTGAACCCGGTCCCCGAGTTCACCGCCACGAGGACGGCGGTCCGAGAACCGTCGTGCCAGGCGATGAGGCGCGCCGCGTCGTCGATCCCCACGCCGAACGTGCCCTGGGCGTCCGGGTGCGGCACCGCGGAGAGGCGCTCGTCGGGGCTGGCTCGCCGGCGCAGGGGGGCCTGGCCGGTGCTGAACCAGGTGCCGTCCGCGGCCTGGCGCCAGAGCTCGACCGCCAGCTGCGCCTGGTTCGCATGCGAATCCGCGATGGTGACCAGCTCCCGGACGCCATCGCCGTCCACGTCCGCGGCGAGCGCCCCGTACGCGACCCCGCTGATGATGGTGACCCCCGCCTCGTCCGGGACCGCCGTGACCGGCGAATCGGCGCCGGCGGTCGATGCCGGAATCGCCACGAGCACCGCCGCGAAGATCGTCGCGACGGCCGCGATCCGGGGACCTCGGCTGCCTGGACGACGTGCGCGGCTCGGGTTCGGCACCATCGTCGCCGCAGCATACCGCCCATTCCGGAGGTCTGGCATGATGCGGCCATGGCCGATCCCCCCGTCCTCTGGAGACCGCCGGCCAATGCGCGCGAGCAGACCCGTATCGGTCGCTTCATGGGCTGGCTGGCAGATGAGCGCGGTCTGCTGTTCGATGACTACGACGCGCTGTGGCGCTGGTCGGTGGACGATCTCGAGGCCTTCTGGCAGGCGATCGCGGACCATTTCGAGGTCCGATTCGAGACACCCGCGCAGCGTGTCCTGGAGCACCCGACCATGCCGGGGACCCGCTGGTTCGCGGGCGCCACGCTGAACTGGGCGGAGCACGCCCTGCGGATGCCGGGCCGAGCGGACGGCGACGTCGTGATCGTGGCCCGCTCCCAGTCGCGTGGCGAGGTCCAGCTGACCGCCGGCGAGCTGCGCGACGCGGTGGCGCGGGCCCGTGCCGGCCTCCTGCGCCTGGGCGTGCGCCGTGGCGACCGGGTCGCGGCCTATCTGCCCAACGTCCCCGAGGCGGTGGTCGGCCTGCTGGCCACCGCATCCATCGGCGCCACCTGGACCTCGTGCGCGCCGGAGTTCGGGGTTCGCAGCGTCATCGATCGCCTGGGCCAGGTGGAGCCCAGCGTGCTGCTCACCATCGACGGCTATCGCTACGGCGACCGCGCGGTGGATCGGTCCGCGGAGGTAGCGGCCATCCGCGCTGCCCTGCCCAGCCTGCGCGCCACGGTGATGCTCCCCTACCTGGCCGATGGCGGCGCCATCGAAGACGCGATGCCCTGGTCGGAGCTGGTCGCCGAGCCGGGCGAGCTCGCCTTCGAGCCGGTCCCGTTCGACCACCCGCTCTACCTGCTCTTCAGCTCCGGCACCACCGGGCTACCCAAGCCCATCGTTCACGGCCACGGCGGCATCCTGCTGGAGCACCTCAAGATCCTTGGCCTGCACCACGACCTTGGGCCGGATGATCGGTTCTTCTGGTTCAGCACCACCGGCTGGATGATGTGGAACTACCTCGTCTCAGGGCTTGCCGTGGGCTCGACCATCGTTCTCTACGACGGGAGCCCCGGCCATCCCGACCTGATGGCCCTGTGGCGAATGGCCGCGGAGCTGGGCATCACCTGCTTCGGGACCAGCGCGCCGTTCCTGATGGCCTGCCGCAAGGAGGGGATCCGTCCGGGGGAGGCGGTCGACCTTGGTGCCCTGCGCAGCATCGGCTCCACCGGGGCACCGCTGCCGGCGAAGGGCTTCCGGTACGTGTACGACGCCATCGGCACCGACCTGCAGCTCGCAAGCGTCAGCGGCGGGACCGACGTCTGCACCGCGTTCGTGGGTGCCAGCCCGCTGGTGCCGGTCTGGGAGGGCGAGATCAGCTGCCGGATGCTGGGCTGCCGGGTGGCCGCCTTCGACCCGGACGGCCGGCCCCTGGTCGGCGAGGAGGGTGAGCTGGTCCTCACCGCGCCCATGCCGTCGATGCCGGTCGGCTTCTGGAACGACCCGGACGGCGCGCGCTACCGCGAGGCCTACTTCTCCCTCTTTCCCGGAGCCTGGCGGCACGGCGACTGGATCACCTTCACCGAGCGGGGCAGCTGCATCATCAGCGGCCGATCCGACGCGACCCTCAACCGTGGTGGCGTGCGCATCGGCACGGCGGAGTTCTACGCCGTGGTGGAGGGGATGCCGGAGATCGTGGACGCCATCGTGGTCCATCTCGAGGAGGGTGACCAGCTCATCCTGTTCGTGGTCCTGCGTCCCGGCGCGACGCTCGACGACGCGCTGCGCGGACGGATCGGGCGGGAGCTGCGGGCAACCCTCTCGCCACGCCACGTCCCGGACCGGATCGTGGAGGTGCCGGCCGTCCCGCGCACGCTCTCCGGCAAGAAGCTCGAGGTGCCGGTCAAGCGGATCCTCACCGGGACGCCGGCGGAGGTCGCGGCCTCGCGCGGGTCGCTGGCGAACCCGGCCAGCCTGGACCCCTTCGTGGCGTTTCGCGAGCGTGAGGAGGAGGCCGGCGGGGAGAGCGCCGAGGGCAGCGAGGGCGGTTCCGCATCCTGAGCTCAGCTCGGACCGCGACAGGTCCGCGCAGCGCCCTGCGTCCCGACTCGCGACTCGTCAGGCGCGCACCGGGCGCGCGCTATCTACCTCTTTCGCGCTGGACTCGTCAGGCGCGCGTCACCGCAGCGTTATGCGGCTCGGAGGCAGCCGGCCACAAGCGTTCCGCGACCGTTTGAGCGTGAAATCCGGCTCCATCGGCGCATGCAGGTCGCAGAAACCCGCCTAACGCTGCGCACAGCCGCAGGTGACAACTCGGAAGCGATTCCGCGGAGCGGCGGAGGGGCAGCCCGCAGTTATCCCGCGCGAATGCCCAGCAGGTTCCGCGCGATCACCATGCGCTGGATCTGGCTGGTCCCCTCGCCGATCTCGGTCAACTTGGCGTCGCGCAGGTAGCGCTCCACCTTGTACTCGGTGATGTACCCGTACCCGCCGTGGACCTGCACCGCGTCGTTCGTGACCCGCTGCGACACCTCCGACGCGAAAAGCTTGGCCATGGCCGCCTCGGTCGAGTACGGCTTCCCCTGGTCCTTGAGCCACGCCGCCCGATAGACCATCAGGCGCGCCGCGTCGATCTCCGTCGCCATGTCGGCGATCATGAAGCCAACCCCCTGGAAGGCGGCGATGGGTCGCCCGAACTGCTCGCGCTCCTTCGCATAGGCCGATGCCGCCTCGTACGCGGCCTGGGCCAGGCCCAGCGCCATGGCACCGATCCCGATCCGGCCCCCATCCAGGGTCTTCAGGAAGAGCTTGTCCCCGGCGCCCTCCTCGCCCAGCAGGTTCTCCGCGGGGATGCGGCAGTCGTCGAAGAGCAGCTCACCGGTGTTGCTCGCATGGAGGCCCATCTTCTCCTCCATGCGGCCGATGGCGAAGCCGGGGGTATCGGCCTCGACGATGAAGGCACTGATCTTGCCCGAGCTCTCCTCGCGGTCGGTCACCGCGGTCACGATGTACGTGGAGGCGACGCCGGCGTTGGTGATGAAGCGCTTGCTCCCGTTCAGGATCCAGCTGTCGCCGTCCCGATGGGCGCGGGTCCGCGTGCCGCGCGAGTCGCTCCCGGCGCCCGGCTCCGTGAGGCCGTACGCGCCGATCTTCTCGCCCGAGGCGAGCGGGCGCAGGTATCGCTCCTTCTGGGCATCCGTCCCGGCAAGGTAGATCGGATAGCACCCCAGGCTGGTGTGGGCGCTGACGATGATGCCGACGCTGCCCGAGACCCGCGACAGCTCTTCGACGGTGATGGCGTAGGCCAGCGAGTCGAGGCCCGTGCCGCCCACGGATTCCGGGTAGGGAACCCCCAGGAGGCCCAGGGCGGCCGCCTCGCGAATGATCTCGTGCGGGAACTCCGCGCGCCGCTCAAGCTCGTCGGCGACCGGCGCGATGCGCCCTTCGGCGAAGTCGCGGACGGTGCGACGGATCTCCTCGTGCTCGGCTGACAGGGCGAAGTCCATGCGGGCTCCCGGCTGCGGTGGATCGGTAGCCGGAGTCTACCAAGCGCGAGCCGGGGTCAGCTCGCGCGTCGCCAGCGCTCGACCTCGCGAATGGCACGCTGCTCGGCGGCATGTTGTGCAGCGCGTCCGGCGACGCTTGAGGGGCGCCGGTCGCGGTCGCGTGCGCTTGGCGTGTCGTGGCTTGGCCATGGATATCCCTATTGACGCGCGACCGACTGGATTGGTTGCATCGCGCGCGTCGCGCGCGTCGAGTAGAGCGCGCCCGGCATCAAGAAACCGTGAATGCGCGCTTGATTTCGTTGACAGTCCGCCGTTCGGGGTGGGTATACTCCCCGAATCCACGAGAAGCCTGCTGCAACTCGGTAAGGTTCCGCCTCCTGCCCCTGCGTTGGTACGAGGACCCTGAGTGTCAGAACAGGACGTCCGTCTCGAGCGGGTGACCAAGCGGTTCCACGACGTCACCGCCGTCAACGATCTTTCGCTGGAGATCGAGCGCGGTGAGTTCTTCTCCATGCTTGGGCCGTCGGGCTGCGGCAAGACCACCACGCTGCGCATGATCGGTGGCTTCGAGCTGCCCACCGCCGGCGACCATATACCTCGGCGATGCCGACGTCACGTCGCTCCCCCCGTTCAAGCGCGACGTGAACACCGTCTTCCAGAACTACGCCCTCTTCCCGCACCTCAACGTCTTCGAGAACGTCGCCTTCGGCCTGCGGCGCAAGACGAGCGGAGAATTCGGAGATCCGGGGGCGCGTGGGCGAGATGCTCGAGCTCGTGGAGCTGCCCGGCTACGAGCTGCGAAAGCCGAGCCAGCTCTCCGGTGGGCAGCAGCAGCGCGTCGCGCTGGCGCGGGCGCTCATCAACCACCCGCGCGTCCTCCTGCTCGACGAGCCCCTTGGCGCCCTGGATCTGAAGCTGCGCAAGCAGATGCAGATCGAGCTCAAGCGGATCCAGACCGAAGTGGGCATCACCTTCATCTACGTGACCCACGATCAGGAAGAGGCCATGACCATGAGCGACCGGATCGCGGTCATGCGCGCCGGGCACATCGAGCAGCTCGGTCGGCCGGAGGAGCTGTACGAGCGACCGCGAACATCGTTCGTGGCCGGTTTCCTGGGGGTGAGCAACCTGCTCGACGGCAGCGTCGCAGCGCGCGACGCGCAGGCGGTGACGGTTCAGCTCCGTGACGGGAGCACCGTTCGCGCGCCCGCCGAAGGGCTCGACGGGGCCACGTGAGGTTCGCGTCGGCGTCCGTCCGGAGAAGCTTCGGGTGGTCGCCGTGGGCAACGACGCGGACGCCGCCGTCGACGCCTCGCTCAACAGCCTGGCCGGCAGCCATCCTGGACGCCAGCTACGTTGGGGTCAGCACCCAGTACCTGATCGATGCCGGAGGCGGTCAGCGCCTGACGGTCTATGCCCAGAACCTCGAGACGAGCGGCTCCCGCGCCGCGCTTGCCGACGGGCAGCGCGTCCGCGTCACCTGGAGGCCGGAGCACACGTTCGTGATCTCGGGAGCACACGAGCACCACGCAGCAGACCCGCACAGCCCAGAAGGAGAAGAGTCGGATGAGTGACGAGCGGACCGAGAGTCGAGCGCGCGATCGAACGCATGGTTTCCGAGGGTCGCCTCGAGCCGGCGCTCTTCCTGCGCCGCGTGGGCCGCGGCGGGCTGTGGGTGGGGGGCGCGCTGTCGCTGCCCGCCGATCCTGGCTGCCTGCGGCATCAGCCCGCAGGCGAGCTCCACGCCACCGCCGGCGCCACGGCCACCCCGGCCGGCACCCCCACGCCGATGCCCACCCCGGCCGGCGTCGTGAATTGGGCGAACTGGCCCGCTCTACATCGACATCGACGCACGGACACCGGCAAGTACCCGACCATCGAGAAGTTCACGCCCAGACCGGGATCAAGGTGAACTACACCGAGGACGATCAACGACAACCAGGAGTTCTTCGGGAAGATCCAGCCCGATCTGGCCGCCGGCAATCCGACCGTCTGTACGACCTCATCGTCATGACGGACTGGATGATCGAGAAGATGAACCGGCTCGGCTACCTGGAGCAGATCGATCAGGCCGAGTTGCCCAACTTCACGGCGAACGCTGAGTCCGCTGTATCTCGACCCCTGGTACGACAAGGGCAACAAGGTGCAGCATCCCATGGCAGTCGGGCATCACCGGCATCGGCTATAACCCCAAGCTCACCGGGCGCGAGATCACGAGCTTCAACGACCTCCTCGATCCGGCCTTCAAGGGCACGTGGGGATGTTCACGGAGATGCGCGACACGATGAGCCTGGCACTGCTGTGGATTGGCGTGAAGCCGCAGGACGCGACCATGACCGACGTCCAGAAGGCGCAGGGAGAAGCTGCTCGCGCGGCCAAGGCCGGGATCAGTTCCGCAACTACTACGGCAACGACATACTCCGATGCGCTCGCCAACGGGCGACATCTGGGTCACCATGGCCTGGTCCGGCGACATCAGCCAGATGCAGCTCTACGACAACCCCGACGTGAAGTTCATCGTCCCGGCCGAGGGCGGGATGCTGTGGGTCGACAACATGGCCATCCCGGCCAAGGCCCAGCACCCGACCGACGCCCACGTACCTGATGGACTTCTGGTACGACCCCGGCGATCGCAGGCGCACGATCGACCGAGTACGTCGGCTACTTCATGCCCGGTGCCGGGCGCGGGCGACATCATCAAGGAGCACGCGACTGCGGCCGAGGCGAGCGGGGACAAGCAGCAACGCGGACTACCTGCGCGTCGTCGCGGATTCACCGCTCGTGTTCCCGAGCGCGGACAGCTCTCCAAGGTCTACAGCTACAAGATGCTCACCGAGCCGAGGAGAGCAGTGGAACGATCTCTTCCAGCAGGTCGTGACGGCTGGCTGACCTCCGGATGCTCACGGCGAAAGCCGTGCGGAGTTCCGCTGGGCCGTTCCCTACCTGTTCCTCACTCCGGGCGGCCTCTGGCTGATCCTCTTCTTCGTCGTGCCGATGCTCGTCATGGCATCGGTCTCCCTGCAGGAGGGATCGCTGGGCAGGGGCTTCGCGATGACCTGGAACTTCGGGATCTACCCGGAAGCGATTCGGGCAGTATGGGACACGCAGTTCATTCGCTAGCTTGAGTACGGGCTGATCGTGACCGTCCTGACCCTGCTGATCGGCTATCCGATGGCGTACACCATCGCCTTCCGCGGCGGTCGCTACAAGAACATCCTGCTGCTGCTGGTGATCCTGCCCTTCTTCACCAGCTTCATCATCCGCACCCTGGCCTGGAAGCTGATCCTGGCCGACAACGGGATTCGTGCTCGGCACCCTCAAGAGCTGGGCATCCTGCTGACCGGACGTTCCACGCTCATCGCCACGCCCGATCGCGGTGGTCTGCGGGCTCGTCTACAACTTCCTGCCGTTCATGGTGCTGCCGCTCTACGTGGCCATCGAGAAGATCGACCCCAGCCTGGTCGAGGCAGCGACCGACCTGTATGCGTCGCCGCACTCAGGCCTTCCTGCGCGTGACGCTGCCGCTCTCGATGCCCGGCGTTTTCGCCGGCTCGCTGCTCACCTTCATCCCCGCGGTCGGTGACTTCATGAACGCGCTGATCCTGGGGAGCCGTAACACGACCGATGATCGGCAACGTCATCCAGCGCCTGTTCCTGTCGTTCAACGACTTCCCGCGGGCCGCCGCGCTCGGGTTCGTGCTGATGGCGGCATCCTGGTCCGTGGTGCTGGTCTACGCAGCGGTCTGGGCGCAGAGGAGCTCACCGGCGGATGAGCGCATGGCCACGCCCGTCTCGGCGGCCCTCGACCCGTCGCGCCGCCGTACCGCGCCCATGGGCAGCGCCTGTCGCAGCTGGGTCCTGCCCGGTCTTCACCGGCCTGGCGGTGCTCTACCTGTTCCTGCCGATCGCGGTGATGATCGCGTTCAGCTTCAACAACCCGCGGGGCCGCCAGAACATCACCTGGCAGGGCTTCACCTTCGACAACTACCTCACCATCTGGAACCGACCCGGACATCACCGATCCCATGATCCGCAGCCTCATCGTGGCCGTGATCTCGACGATCGTGGCGACGACCCTGGGGACGCTCATCGGCCTGGCGCTTACGCGATACAAGTTCCGCGGGCGCGACACGACGAACATCCTGATCTTCCTGCCGATGGCCACGCCCGAGATCATCATGGGCGCCTCCCTCCTCAGCCTGTGGGTCGAGCCTGGGCGTATCGCGCAGCCTGGTGACCATCATCATCGCCCACGTCATGTTCAACATCAGCTACGTGGTGGTCACCATCCGCGCGCGCCTGCAGGGCTTCAACCGTCGCGTACGAGGAGGCGGCCATGGACCTCGGTGCCGACGAGTGGACGACCTTCCGCAAGGTGACGCTTCCCGCTCATCTTCCCCGGGCATCCTGGCCGCGGCCCTCCTGGCCTTCGCGCTCTCGATCGACGACTACGTGATCACCAGCTTCGTCGCCGGCAAGACCGTCACCTTCCCGCTGTGGGTATACGGCGTCAGCCGGCTCGGCGTGCCGCCGGAGGTGAACGTGCTGGGCACGCTCATCTTCGTCATCGCCGCGATTCATCATTGGCCAGCTGCTCTGCAGCGCGGCGCAGGACCCCGCCCCGCCTGCAACAGGAGCGCGTGACGTGGGACGGCGAAGCCACGGCGCGGATGAGCTCGCGACCTGCCGAGGCTGGCCGGCCAAGGTGCCCCGGCCGGATCGCCGAAGACGACCGCGAGGTCGAAGGCTGCGCATTGGCGAAGCGGCGCGGGCGGTGGGCGTCTCCCCCAGCGCGCTGCGCCGGTGGGAGCACGAGGGGCTGGTGCAGCCGTCGCGCTCGCGGGGACGCTATCGCCTGTACAGCCAGGCCGACGTCGCCCGCCTTCAGCAGATCCAGCGGATGCGGACCGAGGAGCGGGTCAACGCTCCGGGGATCCGCCGGTTGCTGGGGTCGGGCACCGCGGCCGGTCCGCGCGAGGCGGTCATGGACGGCGCCGCCCTTCGCGACCTGCGCGGTCCCACGGACTCTCGCTGAAGCGGGCCGCGGAGCGATCCGGGCTCTCCGTCAGCGGCATCAGCGCCATCGAGCGCGGGGCGACGCGGGCCAGCGTCGCCACCCTCCAGCGCCTCACCAACGCCTACGACGTCACCGTGGGTGCACTCCTCAGCCAAGCCGCGGGTCCGGCGCGTCGTCCGCGCCGGCGAACGCGTCGCGCTCGAGCTTCCGGAGGATGGCGTGCGCATCGAGCAGCTCGCCGATGGCGCCACGCAGCTGGAGCCTCACCTGTTCTCGCTGGCGCCCGGCGCATCGAGCGTCGGCGCCTATCGGCACCCCGGCGAGGAGTTCGTGTTCGTCATCACCGGCTCCGTGACGATCTGGGTCGGCGACCACGAGCAGCACCGCCTGCGCTCGGGTGACGCGCTCACGTTCCCTTCCACGCTGCCGCATCGGTGGCACAACAGCCCACGGGAGGAGACCCGCCTGCTATGGATCAACACCCCGCCGACCTTCTGACCGCAGCACGCTCCGACGGCGCCGGCGACGCCGATGACCGCGACTGGGCGGGGCTTCGCGCGGGGGTCCCGGCCGTCTGGGCCCGCTACACCGACCTCGTGGTCGAGCGCGGGGAGGGCGCCTGGATCGAGACCGTGTCGGGCGAGCGCTACCTCGACTACACCTGCGGGATCGGCGTCACGAACACGGGGCACGCACACCCGCGCGTCGCCGCGGCCATCGCCGAGCAGGCCGGGAAGATCATCCACGCCCAGCAGAACATCCTGTACCACAAGCCCGGCCTGCTCCTCCACGAGCGCCTGCCCCGCCGGTTCCCCGGCCTGGCCCCGGGCGAGGGAGCCGGGCTCTTCCTCTCCAATTCGGGAGCCGAGGCGGTCGAGGCGGCCGTGAAGCTGGCGAAGGCCGCCACCCGGCGGCCGGGGATCATTGCCTTCCATGGCGGTTTCCACGGGCGCACGCACGGCGCCATGGCGCTCACCAGCTCGAACGTGAAGTACCGGGGCCATTTCGAGCCTCTCCTGGGCGGGGTCCACCACGTGCCATACCCGTACCCGCTGCGCAACCCGACCGGCAGCGATGACGACGCCACCCTGGCGTGGACGCTGGACGCCATTGACGAGCTGTTCGCCACCACGACCTACCCCGACGACGTGGCCGCGTTCCTCGTGGAGCCGGTGCTCGGCGAGGGCGGCTACGTGGTTCCGCCCGACGGGTTCCTCCCGGCCCTGCGGGAGCTCGCCGACCGCCACGGGATCCTGCTCATCGTTGACGAGGTCCAGTCCGGCTTCGGGCGTACCGGCCGCTTCTTCGCGACCGAGTGGACGGGAACGACCCCCGACATCGTGGTGATGGCCAAGGGGATCGCCTCGGGGATGCCGCTCTCCGGGATCCTTGCCCGCGGCGATCTCCTCGACCAGTTCGCGCCCGGGGCCCATGGCGGCACCTACGGCGGCAACGCGGTCGCCTGCGCCGCGGCCCTGGCCACGCTGGACGTGATCGACGACGAGGGCCTGGTGGAGCGCGCCGAGCAGCTGGGGGACCGGCTGCGCGACGGCATCCGGGCGCGTGCCGAGGGCCGGCCGTTCGTCGCGGAGGTTCGCGGTCGGGGCATGATGATCGGCATCGAGCTGGCTGAACCCGGCACGCTCACCCCCAGGCCGGACCTGGTGAAGGCCCTCATGCACGAGGCCTTCGATCGTGGGCTCCTGCTGCTCAGCTGCGGCATCCGCGGTCAGGTGCTGCGCATCATCCCGCCCCTCGTGACGACGCACGAGGAGGTCGACCAGGCGATCGCCATCATTGGCGAGTCGCTCGAGGCAATCGGCGCCTGAGGCTGGGCGCTCGCGGCGCGCTCGGGACAGGGTCCGTCAGCGGAGCTGGCGGGCCTCAGGCGTCGACGAAGGCGGCCAGCACGGAGGCCGGCACCGGCACGAGCGGTGGCCGGGGCGTGATCCGGCCCCGCGTGTCGTCGGTCGCCCAGGTCGAGCCCGGCGGCGATCCGCGCCTCGCAGCGCCGGGCCTGGCACTCGCCGAAGACGGCGCCGGTGCGGCGCTTGACGGCGTCGAGGGTGATCCAGCCGGATTCCGCAGCACGGTGGGCGGACTCGGCGCTCTTCTCACGGCAGATGCACGCGAGCTGGCGCGGCATTGGCTCGACCGGCCGGGGTTCGCCTTCCACCGCGACCGCCGCGGCATCGGGCCCCAGGAGCCGCAGCAGCGAGGGATCGGGGCGCACCAGCCGAACGGTCTGCGCCACGACGATCCACGGGGTCGCCTCGGCGTCGCGCAGCTGCGCGGCCCACGCCGTCCAGGCGCCATCGGGCTCGCGCTCGAGCCAGACAAGGGTCGCGCCGGCTGCCTGGGGGAGGTCGTCGTCCACGACCAGCAGCTCGTCCACTCGCCGGCGCTGCACCGGCCGAACCACCAGCGGTCGCCGCTGGGCCACGTCCCCCGCCCGTTGCGGCGGCTCCAGGCGATCCCAGGCCATGGCCGGGTTCAGCGCGATATCGGTCACGTCTGCTCGGGATCCCGTGGTGGCGCGTCGGGCGCCAGGCGGCGGTAGCGGGAGGCGTAGTACAGAAGCGGGTCGCCGTCCTCCTCGAACCCCGCCGCAACGATCTCGCCGATGAAGATGGTGTGATCGCCGCCGTCGTGCCGGGCCACGAGCCGGCAGTCGAAGTAGGCGATGACTCCATCCAGGATGGGAGACCCCGTCTCCGCCTCGTGCCACGGTGCGTCGCAGAAGCGCCGCAGCTTCGCCTCGTCCACCGGCTTCGCGAAGCAGTCGGCGAGTGGTTGCTGATCGACACCCAGGACGCTGACCGCGAACGAGTGGCTCTCGATGATCGCCTCGTGGGTGTCGCTCTTCCGATTGAGGCTCGCCATCATGAGCGGCGGGTCGATGCTGATGCTGCTCACGGCATTGGCGGTCATTCCGGCCAGGAGCGGCCCGCGTCGGGCTGCGACCACCGTCACGCCGGTCGCGAAGCGGCCCATCATCGAGCGGAGCCAACGCTTCTCCTCGTTGGTGATCGGGTCGGTGGCAGCGCCGGCATAGCGCTCGAAGCTGGTCCCCACCGCTATCGGTACCGCTCCAGCTTCTCCAGGACCGCGTTGGCCAGCGACCAGTCCTCCGCGCTGGGCTCGTCTCCGGGGTGCAGGTGGACGAGGGGGACGGTGTTCCACGACGGTCCATCCACCTGGGGAATGTGGATGGCCATGTCTCCGCGGTCGAGGTAGGCGACGATCGAGACGCCGCGCTCGCCCCCGCGGGCCAGCGCCCGCTCGAGCGCATGGGCGAAATCCGTTGCGGAGCCGAACTCGAGGCTGATCCGAGAGGCCATCAGCCCGGTGCGGGGTGGAAGCATGCCGCTCATCGGGTTCTTCCCAGCAGGTCGAGCACCCACGCGAAGAAGGTCACGCCGCCAAGGACCAGGAAGCCGATGATCACGATGAGCAGCACGAAGCCGATGGCGCTCGCCCAGGCCGGCACCGCAGCGCCGGACGCGCGCCCGACCGATCCATCGGCAAGCCACACGGCGAGCGCGTCGCCGTCGACTCGAACGTCGACGTCCTCGTCGAGCGGCGTCACCACCAGGCGCTCCCGGCCTCCGCCAGTCGGCTCCGCGGTGAAGAGGGCGCGCGGGGAGTCATCCTCGCGGACCAGGAGCGCGTGGCTCCCGACCGCGTTCGTCAGGCCCACCGCCTCGAGGCGGCCGGAAGGCCCGATCGGGAGCGCCGGAAGCTCAGGGTCCACGGCTGGCAGGATACCAGCCCTCGTTGGGCGCTCCGGCCGCGGGCCGCTGGCAACGAGCAGGTCAGGTGTCGAGCAGGGCCAGGGCCGGCGCGAGGGCCGCGATGCTCTCAGTGGTGATCGGGTCGAGAACCAGCTGCACGTGGCCCACCCCCTCGGCCGCGAAGGCCCGCAGGGTCGTCGCGAGCGCCTGCGGGGTGCCGTCGATGGGCTCGGGATGAGCCTCGCTGAGATCCCCGTTGCGCCGGCCGGTGGCGCCCGGCAGCCCCACCAGCAGGGCGACGGTGCGCTCGACCTCGGCTGGATCCCGTCCCACGGTCCGGCAGGCGGCATCCACCTGATCCCGCAGGGTCCGATACCCCGCCGGATTGTTGCCGAACCACGTGTACCACGCGTTCCAGGAGTCGACCCAGGGCAGCGTCAGTCCCAGCATCCGCTCGCCCACGGATCCCACCATGAGTGGCGGCCCGCCGGGACGCTGAGGCGGCGGAAGCAGCTCGCAGTCGGGCGCCGAGTGATAGGTCCCGCGATAGTCCACCCGACCGTCACGCAGGAGGCCGCGGATGATGGCGAACGCATCGGCGAAACGGCTCACCCGGTGGTCGAACGGCAGGCCGTAGGCGCGATACTCCGTCTCGTTCCAGCCCGCTCCCAGGCCAAGGATCAACCGGCCATCCGAGATGGCGTCCACGTCGGCCGCCATCTTGGCCATCACCGCGGGGTTGTGGAAGCTGACGGAGGCGACCAGCGGGCCGATCTCGACGCGCTCGGTGACGGCCGCCAGGGCCGCGAGCAGCGACCAGGCCTCCCAGGGACCGCGGGCGTCGCCATCCGGATAGCGGTAGAGGAGATGGTCTCCCACCCACAGGCTGTCGAGGCCAATGGACTCGGCCGTGCGGGCCATCTCGCGCATCTCCGTCCAGGGGACGCTGCGCTCCACCTCGGGGAGCTGGATCCCCACCTTGAGCGGACGGCTCATCTGATGCCCCACCTCGCTACGGTCAAAGGTCACGGCGATCGAAGCTCAGCACCGCGACGGCGAGCGTGGCGACGACCCACGCGATGCACCAGCCAAGGTAGCCGATGGCCGGCGGCGCCGACGCGTAGAACGGGAAGGCCGCGAGCTGCGGTCCGGCGACCGCTCCACCGATCAGCACGCTGGCAGGCTCCAGGCTGAAGATGGCGCCGCGCCACAGGCCGTCGGAGGGCAGGATGAAGCGCGAGACGGCCCCGATCTGGCTGGTGATGGGGTCGTTGAACGCCGTGCCGATGCCCCCCACCACACCGGCAAGCCACGCCAGGCCAAAGAGCAGCATGGCGACGATCCCCGTCGTCACCGGGGGCAGGCGCGTGCTCAGGGCAATGGCGAGGGTGAGGGTGACCAGCCCCACGGCGGCGAGGTAGATGGCCGCCTCGACCGGGTGCGGCGGGAGGTACCCGGTGGCGGCCGAGACGGCGAGGAGCTCGGAGGTCGTCGCCACCGCCGCGTAGACCGTCACCACGATCGCGAGGGCCAGCCACTTTCCGAGCAGGACAGAGCTCCGTCGCACCGGGCGGGCCAGGACGGCCAGCGCCTCCCCGCTCTCCAGCTCGCCGGCGACCGAGGGCGCCGCCGCGAAGACGGCGGCCAGGGCCAGCACGAAGCTGAACATGAACATGACCAGGATCAGGAGCTGGGAGGCGAGCGTCTGCAGCTGGGTGACGGTCAGGGGAGGTCCGCCGCCGTCCGCGAGGTGCGGCAGCTGGAGGTAGCCCCACGCGGTGAGCAGCACGGCGACCAGCGAGAGACCGGCGAGCGCGGCCAGAAGCCGCCGTCGCGCGCCCTCGCGCAGCGTGACCATGGCAATCGTCCAGATCTCGCGCATCATCAGCCGGGGCTCCCCAGCAGCTGGCGGAAGCGCTCCTCGAGGCTCGGCTGGAGCAGCTCCACGGCATAGATCCGGGCGCCATCGGCGACGAGCGAGTCCACGATGGCGGGCACCGCCGATTCGTCGACGGTGCCAATGACCAGCCAGGCACCGTTGGTCTCGACGGGTCCGTACTGCTCGAGCGTGGCGCGACCGGCCGGGGATAGGCCGACGGCCCGGATGCGAACGCCGCCGGGGCGCAGCAGCTCCGCCAGCGTGCCCTGCGCCAGGAGGCGGCCGCGGTCGACGATCGCCACGCGGTCGCAGACCTGCTCCAGCTCGGTCAGCTGGTGCGAGTTGAGCAGGACCGTGGTCCCCTGCTCGCGAAGGCCGCGGATGATGCCGCGCAGCTCGTGACGGCCGAGTGGGTCGAGCGCCGTCGAGGGCTCGTCGAGCACGACCAGGGCAGGATGTCCCAGCAAAGCGACCGCCAGCCCAAGGCGTTGCTGCATGCCCTTTGAATAGGTTGCGACCCGGCTGTCGGCACGCGCCTCGAGATCCGCGGTCGCCAGGGCCGTGGCGATCTCTGCCGGCCAGCCCGGCGGCGACAGGCCGGCGAGACGGGCATGCAGGCGGAGCACCTCCCGCCCGGTGAGCCAGCCCTGGTAGCGGAACAGCTCGGGGAGATAGCCCACCGCATCGCGCGCCGCCGGATCTCCCAGCTCGCGGCCCAGCAGGGAGCCCGTGCCACCCGACGGATGCGTCAGGCCGAGCACGATCTTCACGGCCGTCGTCTTCCCGGCGCCGTTCGCGCCGAGCAGCCCAAAGACCTCGCCCGCGGCAACGGACAGGTCCAGTCCGTCCAGGGCGAGTGTGCGGCCGTAGCGCTTCGTGATCGAATGGAGCTCGATCACAGGTCGAGAGTTCATGGTCCCCGATTGTCGCAGGCCGCGTCCGCCTCAGCCGAGGACCAGGTCCCGTGCAGCCTGGGAGAGCCAGGCCGCGTAACGGGCTGCGGGCCAGCCGGCCTCCACCACGAGCAGCCGGTAGACGTCCGACGCGGTGATGGTCCACAGGATGTCGGTCGCCTGCTCGACGTCCATGCCGGCGCGCAGCCGGCCAGAGGCCGCCCACGTCTCGGCGATGGCGTGCATCCAGTACCGGCGCCCGTCCGACCCCACGCGGTACGCCTCCGCAAGCTCAGGATCGCTTTGCCCGCCGGCGCGCAGCGCATCGAGGACAGCCCAGTTCGGACCCATGATCTCCGAGCCGAGCTCGCCGAAGGTGGTGAGCTGAGCGTCCAGGTCAGCCTCTCCCACCACGGCCTGCAGGTCGCCGCCGGGAGCGGCTCTCTCGATCGCACCACCGAAGTTGCGCTCCCCAACGGCGACGAGGAGACCTGCCTTGGAGCCAAAGATCGCGTAGACGGTCTCGACGGACACGTGCGCCGCATCAGCGATGCCGCGAAGCGTCGCGGCAGTAAACCCGTCTCGCTCCAGGACGCTGGCGGCTGCATCGAGGACGGTCTCACGCGTGCGAGCCGCCTGCTGCTCTCGCAACCGGGAGCGGTAGCGGCGGCGGGGCTTGACGGATTCTCCCATGTCGCTACAGTAGCATAGTATTCGATACAGTCCTCATGTAGTTAACGGAGTCCGCGATGGATCTCGGTATCGCCTTCAAGTTCCTCCACATCTCGACCATGATCGCCGCCGTCACGCTGGCCCTGGGGCCATCCCTGGCCTTCGATCGGGTTTCCGCCAGCGGCGACGTGCCGGCCACCCGCGCATTCCTGACGCGAATGGCGATCTTCGACCGCCTGATCCCGGGGCTCTTCCTGGGTGGGGCGCTGTTCGGACTGCTCGCGGCCGCCACCATCGGCTTCAACCTGCTGGCGCCCTGGCTCCTCGTCGCCTACGTCCTGTTCATCGGGGTCATGGCCATGCATGCCACCGTCGGAAGCCGGTGGCGCGCGGACCTTGGACGCTCGATCGCGGTGCTGCCGGCGGGCGTCGAATCCTCGCCGGAGCTGGCCACCCTCGCCTCGGCGACGGTCGGGAAGGTCATCTACTGGGTGACCGCCCTCGTGACCGTCGTGACTGTCTTCGACATGGTGGCCAAGCCGTTCAGCTGACCGCGGCCGCCCGGTACTACGGGTCAGGCGACGCGCTTCGTCCGCTTGCTGACGTAGTCGACCAGGACGTACTCCCCGAGGTGCTCCGGCTCGACGTAGAAGGCGCGGCCGCGGTTGATACGACTCATCAGGTCCACGAAATCCGACAGGTAGCGCGATCGCTCCAGCATGAAGGTGTTGATCACGATTCCCTCGCGGGTGCACCGGCCCACCTCGCGCAGCGTCGACTGCATGGTGCGGATGGTGGGCGGATAGGCAAATTCCACCTGGCCGTTGGCGATGTGCGCGGTGGGCTCGCCATCGGTGATGACCACGATCTCCTTGTTGCCGCCGCGGCGGCCCAGCAGGCCCCGGGCAATGATCAGCGCGTGCTGGAGGTTGGTCCCGTACTCGAACTCGTACGGGGAGAGCGTGGCGATCGCCTCCGGCGGGATCTGGCGAGCGTAGTACGCAAAGCCCACCACGTAGAGCCGGTCGCGCGGGTACTTGGTGCTGATCAGGGTGTGGAGCGCCATGGCGACCCGCTTGGCGGCCGTGGAGCAACCCCGCAGGAGCATGGAGCGGCTCATGTCCAGCAGCAGGACCGTGCTCGAGACCGTGGTCTCCTCCGACCGGTGGACCTCGAAGTCGCCCGGGCCGATGGCGACCGGCAGCCCGGGGCCGGAGCGGCTCATGGCGTTGAAGAGCGTGCGGTTGATATCCACTGCGAACGGGTCCCCGAACTCGAATGGCTTGGTCTCGTCGGTCCGCTCACCACCCTGACCGGCGCTCGCCAGGGCGTGCCCGCCCAGCGTCTCGCGCCGCAGCCGGCTGAAGATGTCGGCCAGGGCCTGGGTCCCGAGCCGCCGTGCGGCACGCGCGGTGAGCTCGAGACGCCCGCCGTCGCGCGTGAGATACCCGGCCTCCTCGAGCGAGCGGGTGAGCTCGCGGAGCTGTTCGAGGTCCTCGGCTGAGTCGTCGCCGGCGAGGTCGCGCAGCAGCTCGGGGTCGATCTGCCCCAGGGCGTCGGGGTCGCGCGCGGCGGCGAGCTGCTGCTCCATGGTGTCGTACCGCTGCTGGCGGTCGATGGCGGCCAGTGCCTCCGGGAGACCCAGCTCCTCGCTGCCGTCGAACGGGTACGGCTCGCCGAACGGCTGGTCGGGACGAAGCGACTGCAGGTTCCCGGCAAGGCGGGCCATGTCCCATTGCAGCCGGTCGTCGCGGAGGAGATCGTCCATCATCGCGGAGAGCTCGGCGCGCATCTCCGGCGAGAGAGAGGCGAGCAGCGAGGCCATCTGCGACGCCTGGTGGTGCAGGTGGTCGATGAGCTGCTCGACGGTCTCGATCCCCGGCGGGAAGAAGCGGCCGTGCTGGGCCATGAACGCGTCGAAGTCGGCCCGCGTGTCTGCGCCCGAGGCATGCTTCTCGAGGAGCTGGTTCAGGTCGCGGACCATGGCGCGCACCGCGTCGAGGTCCTCCGGCGTCACCTGCTCGACACCCTGCTTCAGCCCCTGGAAGTAGGTCTGCAGCATCTGCTGGCGAAGCTCGTCGGTGAGCGCATTGAAGGCATCGCGAGCCTCGGGGTCCATGAACTCGTAGTCGCGCAGCCCGTTCAGGCGGCCGGCCACCGTGGGCGGCAGCGCGTCGAGCCGATCCGTGCGCTGCTGCGCCGCGCGGCGCAGCACCTGTTCGGCCATGCGCGCCTGGTCCTGGACCTGTCCCGGCGGCGCGTCGAGGGCCGCCTGCTCCGCCTCGTGGAGCCGCCGATCCATGCCACTCCGCTCCTGGTCGATGATCGACTGCAGCCGCTCCTCGATCTCGCGCAGGACACCGCCCAGGTTCGATCGCTCCAGCTCCTCGCGCCGCCGACGGCGCAGCTCGTCGGTGATGCGCCGCAGGCCGGGGATGTCCCCGCCGCGAGTGCCCTGCATGCCGCGCTGCATGAGCCGCTTGAGGGCACGCCGCAGGTCTCCCTCGGCGAGCACGTCCTCGCTCAACGCGCGGAGGACGTCGTCCGCGTCAAATGGCGGGAGCTGCTGGCTCCCATCCCAGCGAGAGTATCGGTACAGGCTCACCACGCTAGAGTGACAGACGTCCACGACGACGTCCACGGCCCCACCTTGACACCATCGGCCCCCACCGGAGAACGCCCATGTCACACGAGACCGCTATCCCCGCTACCGGACGTCGCGAGCCCGATCCGAGCGACCTGCTCGTTCGCACGGCCGAGATCGCGACGCGCTTCCTGGCGTCGCTCGACGAACGACCGGTCCACGCCCGCGCCGACGTGGAGACCCTGCGCCGCAGGCTCCGGCTCCCCCTCAGGGACGAGCCCATGGAGCCACTGGAGGTGATCGAGCAGCTCGCCGAAGACGCCGACGACGGCATCCTGGCGTCGGCCGGTCCGCGGTTCTTCGGATTCGTCATTGGCGGCTCACTCCCGGTCGCAGTGGCCGCCGACTGGCTCACCTCCGCGTGGGATCAGAACGCAGGGCTCTACGTGTGCGGCCCGGCCGCGGCTGTCGTCGAGGAGGCGGTGGGCGACTGGCTCGTCGATCTCTTCGGGCTGCCCGCCGGGACGGGCATCGGCCTGACGACCGGCTGCCAGATGGCGCACTTCACCGGCCTCGCGGCCGCCCGCGGGGCGGTCCTGCGCCACGCGGGATGGGACGCTGAGGCCAACGGGCTGTTCGGAGCGCCGGCCGTCGAGGTCGTGGTGGGAGCCCACGCGCACTCGACGGTCCTGGCCGCCCTCGGTTACCTGGGGCTGGGCCGCGATCGGGTGCACCGCGTGGCCACGGACGCCCAGGGTCGTATCCAGATCGACGCGCTGGACCGGGTGCTGGACGGCATTGCGCCGGACGCGCCGCTCATCGTCTGTCTGCAGGCGGGCGAGGTGAACTCCGGCGCCTTCGACCCCTTCAGTGAGGCGATCCAGCATGTCCGCTCCCGGGAGGGAGCCTGGATCCACGTGGATGGCGCGTTCGGGCTGTGGGCATGCACGGTCCCGGAGATGGCGGCGGTCACCGCCGGGATCGAGCTGGCTGATTCGTGGGCGACCGACGCCCACAAGTGGCTCAACGTTCCGTACGACTCGGGCATCGCGCTCGTGCGCGATGCGCAGGCGCACGCTGCCGCGATGTCGCCGCCGCATGCGCCGTACCTCCAGTACACCGCCAGCCAGGAGCGTGACGAGGTCCACTGGGTGCCGGAGTTCTCGCGGAGGGCGCGCGGGTTCACGGTCTATGCGGCGCTTCGGTCACTGGGCCGTCGTGGAGTCCGCGACCTGGTCGCCGGCTCCTGCCGCCTGGCGCGCCTCATGGCGGAGCGGGTGGCGCAGGAGCCGGGGGTCCACGTCCTGAACGACGTTGTGCTCAACCAGGTGCTGGTGCGGTTCGGGACGGCGGGGCCGGATGAGGCGGCCGACGATCTCACCCGGCGAGTGATCACGCCAGGTCCAGGACGACGGTGTCCTCTGGCTGTCCGGGACCACCTGGGACGGCCGCGCCGCCATGCGGATCTCCGTCTCCAACTGGGCGACGATCGACGCGGACGCGACCCGGTCTGCGGAGGCGATCCTGGATGCGTTCCGTCGGGTTCGTCAGCCGGGTCAGCGCGCGTAGCGGACGCCGCCGGCCCTGCGGTCCTTGTTGAGCCGCCGGTTCAGGTGCAAACCCTCCAGGACGAACTCGACGCCGCTGGCGACGGAGGCCGGCGCCTCCCCCACCTCCAGGCCGCCGATGGCGCGGCGCAGCTCGGGGATCTCCTCAACGAGCGCGCCGTGGGTGCTCGACGGCACGTACTCGCCGACCTCGGCCGCGGCCCCCGCCTCGAAGCGCTCGATGAGCGGCGTCATCTCCGAGAGGGCGAAGTGGCGGTTGAAGACGTTGAGCGTGGCGCGGGCGAGGAGCTTCTCGACGACGCGGTCCTCTCGCTCCTCATCGCCCAGCGTCTCGAGCTCGATCTTCCCGGCTGTCGAGGCGACGACCGCGGGCAGGTCGCTGATCCGCGGCGCGGCGGTTGTCTCGCCCAGGCGAACGGCGCGCTTGAGCGCCACGGCGGAGAGCGTCTCGGCGTTGGCGATGCGTGACCCGCACCGAGACACCGGAGCGCTGGCTGACCTCGGACGAGTGGCGGGCGAGCTGCGAGAGCTCCGCCACGATCTCCTTCATGAAGCCCGGGACGTGGACGGACGACGCCATCGGCCTGGTCGGCGAAGGCGGATGCCTCCTGCTCCATGATCGCGATCTCGGTGGCGGCGTCCTCGGGGTAGTGGGTTCGGATCTGGGCACCGAAGCGGTCCTTCAGCGGGGTGATGATCCGGCCGCGACTCGTGTAGTCCTCCGGGTTGGCGCTGGCGATGACGAAGAGGTCCAGAGCCAGCCGGATCCGGTAGCCGCGGATCTGGACATCGCGCTCCTCCATCACGTTGAGGAGGCCCACCTGGATCCGCTCCGCGAGGTCCGGCAGCTCGTTGATGGTGAAGATGCCCCGATGCGTGCGCGGCAGCAGCCCGTAGTGGATTGTCAGCTCGTCGGAGAGGTAGCGACCCTCCGCGACCTTGACCGGGTCCACCTCGCCTATCAGGTCGGCGATGCTGATGTCCGGGGTCGCGAGCTTCTCTCCGTAGCGGTCCGCGCGACCAATCCAGGTGATGGGCGTGGCGTCCCCCTGCTCGGCGACCGCCGCCACCGCGTACGGAGAGATGGGATGGAAGGGGTCGTCGTGCAGCTCCGCCTCGGCGACCGCGGGAATCCATTCGTCGAGGAGCCCCACCAGGGAGCGCGCGATGCGGCTCTTCGCCTGCCCGCGCTCGCCGAGGAGGATGACGTCCTGCCCTGCCAGAACCGCGTTCTCGATCTGGGGGAGCACGGTCTCGTCGTAGCCCATGATCCCGGGAAGGAGCGGCTCGCCGCGGCCGATCTTCTCAAGCAGGTTGCCGCGCATCTCCTCCTTGACGGTGCGGCTCCGCCAGCCGGACGCGCGCAGCTCGCCAATGGTGGAGGCGGCGGGGTGAGTCATGCGGAGGCTCCTTCGGAATCGCTGGGATCGGGTCGCTGGGATCGGGTCGCTTTCGGGGCCGGCGGTGCGGCGAGCTCAGAGTACTCCGAGAGGGCGGCGGCCACCGCCGGCGGGTCACAGACGCCGCGCTCCGCCAGCTGGCCCAGGAAGCCGGCGCGCCGCGCGAGCTCTTCCTCGAAGGCTGTCGCGTCGAGCCCGAGGCTGTCGGCGAGCGACGCGTAGGCCTGCGGGTCGTGGACGAAACCGAGCGCCGCCCGGCCCCCATCGTCGGGGAGCATTGGCGGAACCGGCAGCCGCTGCGCGCCCGTCAGGCGCGGCGAACGCTCGCCGTCGATCCACGCCAGGCGCACCGGCGCCAGGCGCCCGTCGGCGTCGAGCCGCAGATGCCACGCCTCCTCGCAGCGGCGATACATGCCCTGCGGCGTCCCGTACGCGGAGAACTGGAGGTAGACGGTCAGCCCCGCGAGGTCGGCATCGGTGGCACCCACGCCCTCGCGCAGGGCCGCCAGCGCCTCGTCGAGCGAGTCGGCATGCATGGTCGCCCCCAGCCCGTAGCCACGTCCGGCCAGCTCAAGCGCGCCGTGCGCGTTGCGGCCCCAGACGTAGATGGGCAGGTGGTCGCTCATCTCGTTGACCAGCAGGTACGTGCGCTCCGGCCCGTACTCTTCGGTCCAGCCGAAGTCGCCGCGCCAGCCGCGCAGGAAGATGCCCACCGTGCCGTCCGGCAGGAAGTCGACCAGCGAGGAGAGGGTGGTCGTCTTGCCGGCCTGCGGTGCCTCGCTGGCGAGCATCACGCTCCCGCGCCGCGAGACGACCGCCCAGAGGGTGGCCATCAACCGGGCGTCGAGGCTGCCGCTGCCCACGATCTGTACGGCGCTCATCGGCTCCGGTGGCGCCCAGTGGTAGCCCCACCACCCTTCGGGGAACCGGGAGAACCAGGCAGCCAGCGAGCCGGACATTGGAGAAGGCACGGTACCCGCGCACCCGGGCGGGGCGCAAGCGACCGTCAGTGCCGTGCGAGCAGGAACCGGGTCAGGGCGTGTCGGTAGATGAAGAGGCCGCGGAAGACGAGCCCGGCCAGCGCGTCGACCACGAGACCGATGCGCGCCGTCTGGCCCGACGTGGAAGGTCACCGTGTCGACCACCCACGTTCCGCGCCGGCCAGCGTGGAAGACGTGGGAATGGTCGAAGACCGCCATGGGTCCGGACAGGGTGCTGTCCGCGAAGCGCTCGTTCTCGACGCGCTCGACCAGGCGGACCTGCCAGCGCAGTGGCGTCCACGGACCAACGCCGTAGCGGAACTCGAGGATCGAGCCCGCCAGCGCTGCATCTGGGTTCACCGCAACCAGCCGGACGCGGGCAGGCGGAGGAGTCAGGCGCCCAAGGTTGGCGGGATCGTCGAAGAAGGCGAAGACCCGATCGACCGGAGCATCGACCCAGCCGCGGGCCCGGATGGTGGGCATCTCCGCGTCCGGCTCAGGTCCCGAACGGATTGATGGGCTTCGCGCCGGTACCCACCAGGACCGCCTTCGTCTCGGTGTACAGCTCCAGCGCGTCGACGCTCATCTCGCGCCCGTAGCCGGACTCCTTGAACCCGCCGAACGGGACGCCGGGGAAGGCCGCAAAGGGAGTGTTGATCCCCACCGTGCCGCTCCGGATTCGCTGCGCCACTCGGTGGCCGCGGGCCGGATCGCCCGTCCAGACCGTGGCCGCCAGCCCGTAGCGCACGTCGTTGGCGATGCCAATCGCCTCCGCTTCGTCGGCGAAGCGCGTCACCGTCACCACCGGGCCAAAGATCTCCTCCTGGGCGACGCGCATCTCGTTGCGGACGTCGTCGATCACCGTGGGCTTCACGAAGGCCTTCGCATCCAGGCCCTCGGCAAGCTCGCCATCCGGTGCGCCACCGGTCACGATGCGCGCTCCCTCCGCCGTCGCCGCCTCCAGGTACCCCATCACCTTCGCCGCGTGCTGACGGCTGATCAACGAGCCGATCTGCGTCTCGGCGGCGAGCGGATCCCCGACGCGCAGGGCGGCCGCCTTCTCGGCGAAGCTCGTCACGAAGGCATCGTGGAGCTCGTCTGCCACCAGGATCCGCGAGCGGGCCTCGCACGACTGGCCGGCCGAGTAGTAGATGCCCCACAGCGAGCCGGCCACGGCGGCCTCCAGGTCGGCGTCGGCGAAGACCAGGTTCGGCGACTTGCCGCCCAGCTCCAGGGAAACGCGCTTGAGGCCTGCGGCCGCGATGGCCGCGATGCGGCGGCCGGTCTCCGTCTCACCGGTGAAGGCGATCTTGTCGATCCCGGGATGCCCAGCGAGCGCCTCGCCGACCTCGCCGCCAGGCCCGGTGACCACGTTGAAGACCCCCGGCGGAATTCCCGCCTCGAGGGCCAGCCGGCCCAGCTCCAGCGCAGTGAGCGGCGTCGCGGATGCCGGCTTCATGACCACGGTGCACCCCGCCGCGAGCGCCGGGGCCAGCTTCCAGGCGGCCATCATGAACGGGTAGTTCCACGGGATGATGGCGGCGACCACGCCCACGGGCTCGCGGAGCGTGTAGGACAGGGTGGAGGGGTTCACCACGAACGAGCGCCCGTAGAGTTGCTGCGCGGCGGCGGCGTAGAAGTCAAGGTCGGCGACCGCCTGCTTGATCTCCGAGAGCGCCTGCCAGCGCGGCTTGCCGCTGTTGCGGGACTCGAGCTCCGCCAGACGATCCGCGTCCGCCTCGATGAGCTGGGCCAGGCGCGAGAGCATCCGCGTTCGCTTTGCAGGGCTGGTGCGCGCCCAGGGCTTGTCGAGGGCGGCCCGGGCGGCCGATACCGCGGCGTCGACATCCGCGGCGGTCGCGCGCGCGACGTCGGCGAGGTGCTCGCCGGTCGCGGGCGAGCCGGTCGGGAAGGTGGCACCGTCCGCGGCGTCGCGGAACTCGCCATTGATCAGGAGGCGCGACTCGGCGCCGGCGGTCTTGGTCGTCGTCATGGGACTGATGGTAGCGCCCGCCATGGGTAAGATGCCTGCATGCCATCGGTGCCGAAGCGTCCCATCCTTCGCGGCGAGCAGGTCTGGCTGCGCCCGATCGAGAAGGAGGACCTGCTCAACAGCTCCATCGACGACGTCGACCTCGCGCACTTCGCCGGCTTCCGGCGCTCGTTTTCGCGGATGGAGACCGAGCAATGGCTCTCGCATATGGCCGGGCAGGAGCGCTCCGGAGAGGTGATGTTCGCCATCTGCCCGCTGGGCGACGAGACGGCCATCGGCAACTGCGGGCTGCGCAACGTCGACCGGCTGCACGGTTCCGCGGAGGTCGCGATCTCGATCGTCGACCCCGCCCAGTGGGGCAAGGGGCTGGGCACCGACGCGATGCGGGTCCTGGTGGATTTCGGCTTCGGCGAGATGCGGTTCGAGCGGATCTGGCTGCGGGTCTTCGACTACAACCCGCGCGCCGTCCGCTCCTACGAGAAGGCCGGATTCGTGAAGGAGGTGCTCCTCCGGCACGACCGATTCCATCGCGGCGCCTACCACGACGTGCACCTGATGGCCGTCACCCGGCCGGACTGGCTCGCCGAGGATCGGAAGCGCGCCTGGGATTTCTGACCGGCCCTCAGGCGACGCGGGGGAGCGTGATCAGGAAGGTCGTCCCATCCGGGCCGGTTCGCTCCACCATCACCCGACCGCCGTTCGCGGCGAGCAGCTCCCGCGCAATGGTCAGCCCGATGCCGCTCCCCGACCGCCCGCCGACTCCCGCGCCCCGGGCACGATCCGCGCGGTAGAAGCGCTCGAACACGTGCGGCAGATCGTCCGGGGCGATGCCGGGCCCCTGGTCGGAGATCCTGACCTCCACCTCGGACGCCGTGGCCCAGACGGCGAGCCGCACGACGGCTCCGGCGGCCGAGTGCGAGATGGCGTTGCCGACCACGTTGCGGATCGCCCGTCCCAGCTGGTCGGGATCCACGGCGGCGTGCAGGTCCACCGCCGAATCGACGGTGAGGGTCACCGCCTGATCGCGTGCCATGGCCTCCACCCCACGGGCAACCTCTGCGACCACCTCGGCGACGTCGATGCGGACGGCGTGCCGACCCAGGGCGGCAGACTCGGCGCTGGCAAGCTCCCCCATCTGGCCGATGACGCTGCCGAGGGCGCCGGCCGCGGCGCGCGCGACGTCGAGCTGCTCCGCGTCGGCGGGGACGACCCCGTCGACCATCGCCTGCAGCTGGGACTCGAGCACGGTGGCGGGCGTCGCGAGGTCGTGCGCCATGTCGCTGGCGGCCCGCCGGCGGAGCATCTCGGATTGTGCCAGGCGGTCCGCCATCAGGTTGAATGCGTCCGCGAGCTCGGCCGACTCGCGATCCGGCCCGCCGGCGGCTCGGGCGCTCGCGTCACCGCTTCCCAGCCGGTGGGCGGCCTCCACCACGGTGCCAAGCGGCCGGGTGAGCCGCTTGGTGCCGTACAGCGCGAGGAGCACGATGCCCGCCACGCTGAGCAGCCCGGCCAGGATGAGCGACAGGTTGAAGAGGCGCAGGAAGCCGCGATCCGGCCGTCGAGGCCGGCAGGTCCACGGCGAGCGTCGCCACGGTCGTACCGTTCGACACCACCGGAGACTCGAGGTGCACGGTCTCCCCGCTCGGCGCACGGCCCAGCGCGAGCAGCACGTTCCCGTTGGGACCCAGGATCGTGAGCTCGCCGCCGATGCTGGTCGCCAGGCGCTGGAGCTGGGCGCGGATGCGCGCCAGGGCGCCCACCCGGGTCTGGGCATCCGCCAGGACGGTCACCAGGCCGTCCGCCGCGGTGTCGAGCCGGTCCTGCTGCTGGGTGCGCAGCTCGGACTGGTACCCGGAGCTCACGACCCGGTTCACGACCACGCCGGTCACCAGCAGGACGCCCAGCGAGATCGCGCCCAGCAGGAGCGCGAGGCGCCAGGCGAGCGAACCGCCCCGCGGCTGAAGCGGGGTCGCAGGCGGCGGTGCGCCGCTCACGGCGCGTCCCGCTCTGCGACGAGGCGGTAGCCGGTGTGCGGGACCGTCTCGATCAGCCACGGGTCGCCCGCGTCGTCGCCGAGCTTGCGCCGCAGGTTCGCGACGTGGACGTCCACCACCCGGTCGTAGACCTCGTCCGGTCGTCGCGCGACCGACTCGAGCAGCTGCTCGCGGGTGAGGACCTGCCCCGGATGGCGCGCCAGGGCCACGAGGAGGTGCGCCTCTCCGGGCGTGAGGCGACCCCCCGCCGAGCCGTCTCCGGCGCTCGCCAGCGTGTAGCGGCGGCTGGCCGGATCAAGCACCAGGCGGCCGCCGGCCAGGGACAGGATCTCGGGAGCAGGCTCGGCCTGGCCGCCGGTTGCGCGTCGCAGGATCGCGGCGACCCGGGCGGTCACCTCGTGCGGATTGAAGGGCTTGGCGAGGTAGTCGTCGGCGCCCATGCGCAGGCCGGCGATTCGCTCCGCGTCGCTGCGCTTGGCCGAGGTGATGAGGATGGGCACGTCGCCGCGCTCGCGGAGCTCCTCGAGGACCGTCTCGCCCTGCATTCCGGGGAGCATCAGGTCCAGGATCACCAGGTCCGCGCCATCGGCATCAAAGGCGGCAAGGGCGGTGGCGCCGTCGCCGGCATCCGCCACGGCGTGGCCCTCGCGCTCGAGGTAGAGGCGCAGGAGCGCACGCAGGCGGGGCTCGTCCTCCACCACCAGGATCCGGGCTCGGCGCGCCATGGAAGGCATCCTAGGCGTCCCGCTGTTCAGGAGATGTCAAGACCGGCCGGGCCGATCTTGACGCGATCTTCACGGCCTTCGCCGATGCTGGCGGCAGTCGAGGGGCCGCGAGGCGACTGTACGGCCCCGGCACCTGACTCCGCACGAGGTACGCAACAAACCAATGAAGAGCCTGAAGATCCTGGGCATCTCGAGCGCCCTGGTGGCGACCGCCGTCCTGGGCGGCACGCTCATCAGCGCCGTCTCCGCCAACCCGGCCGGCAGCCCGACCACGAGCGACGCCGCGAGCGTCGTGGCCACCGGTACGCAGCCGGGCGAGTACTGCCAGGCATTCCTGGACGCCTTCGCCGCCAACCTGGGCGTCGACAGCTCCGCACTGACGCCGGCGGCGAAGGACGCGGCCAAGGCGACCATCGACGGGGCCGTCGCCAACGGCGACCTGTCGCAGGCGATGGCCGACACCATGAAGCAGCGCATCGACAGCGCGAGCGGCGACGGGTGCGGCTGGCTCGGTGCTCGCTGGCAGGCCGTGGTCCGCAACATCGCGCAGCGCGGCATCGGCGCAGACATGCTGCAGGCCGCCGCCGACACCCTGAGCATGCAGCCGGCCGACCTGCGCAGCCAGCTGGCCGCCGGTGACTCGCTCAAGAAGATCGCCGCGAACAAGAGCGTCGGCTACGACACGGTCACCGCCGCCATCCATGATGCGGCGAAGGCGGACCTCGACAAGATCGTCGCGGCCGGGAAGATGACCTCCGACCGCGAGAACCAGGTCCTCGACCGGATCGACCAGGCGCTCCGCGACGGGAAGCTGTTCAACGGGAACGGGCCGCTGCGCCGTAACGGCGCCGGGCCGCTGGCGCCCGCGAGCTCGGGAAGCAACGCCAGCTGATCACGCCGCGAGTCCGCAACGCGGGGCCGCCCTGGCTCAGCCGGGGCGGCCTCCTGGTGTCCCAAATCCGATCTCGGTGACCTCCGCGACCGGCTCGTAGCCGATGGCCTGGTAGATGTGGTTCGAGGTCGGGTTGGCGAGGTCGGTGTAGAGGAAGCAGAAGCGCCGCCCGGCAGTGAGCTCCATCTGGCTGACCGCGGCGGTCAGCGCGCTCCCGTACCCCTTGCGCCATGCTCCGGTGGCGTGTACATCGGACCCACGCGGATGCCGTTGGGCGTCGCGCCGCTGGTGCCAGGTTATGGGGCGGGGTCCGCAGCGCCACGGCGACGATGGCTCCCCGTTGGCCCTGGACGACCAGCTGGTAGGGCGGCACCTTCCCCCAGGCGTCGGGCCGTGCGGCGAGCTGCCCGGCGGTTCCCAGCAGGAGGTTGTGCTCAGCCTCGTTGCGGACGAGGAATGGCGTGACCCGCTCCAGGAAGACGGCAGTATCCGTGAAGCGGACGGGGGTCGCGGCCGGTGGCGCCATCGGTCCATGCTAGCCCGGAGGCGCTAGGCTCTGGCCGTGCGACTGACCCCGGCCGAGGCCCGGCGACGCTTCCTTGCCAGCGAAGTGGCAACGCTTGCCACGATTGGCCTCGATGGCGCTCCCCACGTCGTCCCCGTGGTCTTCGCCGTGGACGGCGAGCGGATCCTCACCGCGGTAGACGCCAAACCCAAGGCTTCGCAAGCACTGGCCCGGCTGGCGAACATCGAGCACGAGCCCCGGGTCGCTTTGCTCGCGGATCGGTACGAGACGGACTGGCGGCAGCTGTGGTGGGCTCGAGCCGATGGCATCGCTCAGGTTGTCCGCAGCGGTCCCGAGCGGGATGCCGCCATCCGGCAGCTCCGCGCCCGCTATCCGGCCTACGCGCGCCTCGACGGCGAGTTCGGTGCGGCCATCGTGGTACAGCGTCACGCGCTGGAGCGGATGGGCGATGGAGGGTCCGGCGTGAGCACACACCACGACACGGTCCTGGAGACGGATGGGCTTCTCCTCCGTCGCTTGACGGCCGACGACCGCGACCTCCTGGTTCAGCTCGACTCCGACCCGCAGGTGACCTTCCACATCACCGGGGGGCCACCCGAGTTCACCGACGAGATGCTCGCCCACTGGCTCGACGAGTACGAGCGCTGGCCGCAGCTCGGCGTGTGGGCTGCCGTGGAGCGCGAGAGCGGGCAGTTCGTGGGCTGGTTCCACCTGCGTCCCGACGAGGGCAGGACCGATGTCCTGGAGCTGGGCTACCGCCTGCGGCGGAGCGCCTGGGGCCGCGGGTACGCGACCGAGGGCTCCCGGGCGCTGGTCGAGAAGGCGTTCCGCGAGCTGGGGGCAGAGCGGGTCACGGCCTACAGCCTGGCCATGCACGCGGCGTCGCGGCGCGTGATGGAGAAGGCGGGACTGCGCTTCGTGCGGGCCTTCCACGCGAACTGGCCGTACCGGATCCCCGGAGACGAGGCGGGTGACGTGGCGTACGCCCTCACTCGCGCCGAGTGGGAGGGCGACCAGCGCTAGCCGACGGCTACTCGACGGCCTCCCAGACGGAGGCGATCCCCTGCCCCACCCCGATGCACATGGTCGCCAGCCCGTACCGGGAGCCCCGGCGACGCATCTCGTGGAGGAGCGTCGTGACCAGGCGGGCGCCCGAGGCGCCCAACGGATGGCCGATGGCGATTGCCCCGCCGTTCACGTTGACCTTCCCCGGGTCCAGGCCGAGCTCGCGGATGCACGGAATGGACTGCGCTGCGAACGCCTCGTTGAGCTCCACCAGGTCCAGGTCGTCCACGGTCAGGCCGGCGCGCTCGAGCGCCCTGCGCGAGGCGGGGATGGGGCCCAGGCCCATGGTCGCGGGATCCACCCCGGCCACGGCGGAGGCCACGAGGCGCGCCATGGGGTGCCATCCGAGCTCTCGCGCGCGTGCCTCGGAGGTCACCAGCAACGCCGATGCGCCGTCGTTGATCCCCGACGAGTTCCCCGCGGTGACCGATCCTGACGCGTCGCGCCTGAACGCCGGCTTGAGCTTGCCGAGCTGCTCCAGGGTCGTCTCCGGGCGCGGGTGCTCGTCGACGGCGACGGTCGCGGTCTCGCCGCGCCTCCCGGCCGGCGCCTGGATGGGCACCACCTCGTTCGCGTAGCGGCCGGCGTCCTGGGCTGCCTTCCAGCGCCGCTGCGACTCGAGCGCGAAGGCGTCCTGCTCCTCGCGGGTCACCCCGCAGCGCTCCACGACGTTCTCCGCGGTCTCGCCCATCGAATACGGGTAGTACGCGTCCGCCAGGCGCGGGTTCGTGAAGCGCCAGCCCAGGGTGGTGTCCTGCAGCGTCTGCTCGCCGCGTGGGAAGGCGGCCGAGGGCTTGGCCATCACGAATGGCGCGCGGGTCATGGACTCCACGCCGCCCGCGACGAACAGGTCGCCGTCACCGGCAACGATGGCGTGCGCCGCGTTGATCACGGTGTTCATCCCCGAGCCGCAGAGGCGGTTGACGGTCGCCCCGGGCACCTCGACCGGCAGCCCGGCGAGGAGGGCAGCCATCCGCCCCACGTTGCGGTTATCCTCGCCGGCCTGGTTGGCCGCCCCCAGGAGCACGTCGTCGATCGCACCCGGATCGACGCCGTTGCGCTCGACCAGTGCGTGGATCACGTGCGCCGCCATGTCGTCGGGGCGAACGCCGGCCAGCGCACCGCCGTAGCGGCCGAAGGGCGTGCGCAGCCCGTCGACCACGACCGGCGTGCGGGCGGGGTCGCGCGTCGCGGGTCGGCTCATCGCGCGGCCGCCGGTTCGTGGCGGTGGCGCGCCGGATGGGTGGCGGTCACGGCCGCCAGCAGCCGTTCCGACGCGGCTGCGATCTCGTCCACGGCGGCGCTGAACGCCACCTCGTTGGCCGGGGACGGGGTGCGGTATCCGCTCACCTTGCGGACGTACTGGAGTGCGGCTGCGCGGACATCGTCGGGCCCGGCAGGCTGGTCGAGGGTGCGGAGAGTCTTGATGCTGCGGCACATGGCGGAGAGTCTAGACCTCCGCGAGCAGCTCCTCGAGGGAGTCGATGACCCGGTCGGCCGCGGTGACATCGGTCTCGGCGAACTGCGGCACACCGATGCAGGCCAGGCCGGCCGCCTTGGCCGAAGCGATCCCGGAGGCCGAGTCCTCGAGCGCAAGGGCGTCCTCCGGACGCACGCCGAGCCGCTCGCAGGCGAGCAGGTAGACGTCCGGGGCGGGCTTGCCGTGCGCCACGTCGTCGGAGGTCACGACGACGTCGAAGACGCCGGTGAGCCGTGCGGTGGCCAGCGCGGTGTCAACGAGCATCCGGGGCGAGTTCGACGCCACCGCAAGAGGAATCCGGCCACGAAGGCGCTCGACCAGCTCGATCGCGCCGGGACGGCCCTCGACCTGCTGCTGGAGCCTGACGTGCATGATCCCCAGCATCTCGCGCACCAGCGCCGCACCCTGCTGGGGCGAGGCGCCCAGGCGCTCCGCGAAGTAGTGGGCGGTCTGGTCGAAGCTGGTGCCGATCACCGCCATCTTGTCGTCCCAGCTGAAGCTGGACCCGTGGCGCGTGAAGAGCTCGACCTCTGCCTGGTGCCAAAGGGTCTCCGTGTCGAGCAGCAGGCCGTCCATGTCGAAGACCACGGCGCGGTAGCGGTCCCGCAGCAGGACGGTCACTCAGGACCCTTCGAAGAACGACGCGGAGCGCTCGACGAGCGTGCGCAGCAGGGGGACCACACGGTAGCGACCATCGGGAACGCGGGCGTGCAGGCCCTCCAGGGTGCGGACCACATGCCCGAGCCCAATCCGCTCGCCCCATTCGAGCGGGCCAAACGGGTAGTTCGTGCCAAGGCGCATGGCGGTATCGATCCCCGCAGGGCTGGCCACCCCCTCCGCGACGGCGGAGGCGGCCTCGTTGACGACCACGGCCAGGATCCGGGCGGCGATCTGCTCCGCGTCGAGCTGGTTCGGGCGTGGCCCATCCGGCCGGCGCGAGAGCGCCGCCCAGGGCGCGGTCCGGGCGCCATCGGGCCCGTAGTCGTAGAAGCCGCCGCGAGCCTTGCGGCCGAGCCGTTCCGCGTCAACCAGCATGCGCTGGATCGGGTGCGGTCGGTAGCGAGGGTCGAAGAAGAACTGCTCGTGCACGCTCTCGCTGACGGCGAGGTTGACGTCCGCGCCAATCGCGTCGATCAGCTCGAACGGGCCCATCCGGAAGCCGATTCCCCGCATGGCGTCGTCGATCGCCTCGACGCCGGCCTCGCCCGATCCCAGGATCCGCAGGGCCTCGAGGTAGAACGGGCGCGCCACGCGGTTCACGATGAACCCGGGCGTATCCGCGGTCACCACCGGGGTCTTGCCAAGGCGCCGGGCGAAGAGCGCCACTGCATCCGCGGCGAGCGGCGCGGTCATGGGCCCGGCGACCACCTCGACCAGGGCCATGAGCGGCACAGGGTTGAAGAAATGCATCCCCAGGACGCGGTCCGGTCGCGCCGTGACAGCCGCGATTCGTGCAACCGGCAACGAGCTGGTGTTGGTGGCCAGGATGGTCCGCGGCCCCGCAGCGGCGTCGAGCCGGCGGAACGCGGCACGCTTGAGCTCGAGATCCTCGGGGATCGCCTCGATCACGATCTCCGCGGAGGCCAGCTCCTCGAGCGACGCCGCCCGCCCGATGCGGGCGACCGCGAACGCCGCGGACTCGTCATCGAGCTCACCCTTCTCGACCTTGCGCCGGATGAACCCGGTGATCCGCTCCCGCGCGCGCTCATAGGCCCCCTCCACCGGGTCGTGGAGCTGCACCTCCATCCCTGCCTCAGCGACAACCTGCGCGATGCCGCTGCCCATGGTTCCCGCGCCCAGCACGCCAACGCGCTGCACGTCGCCCAGGATCGGCTCGTTCTGGTCCATGGTCATGGTCCGTTCAGCGGCCCGTGAAGCGCGGGTCGCGCTTCTCCGCGAAGGCGGCGACCCCCTCCGCGTGATCCGCCGTCCGTCCGGCCAGCTCCTGGAGCGCCGCCTCGCTTGCGAGGCTCGCATCCAGCGGGGCGTCCTCGGCCGCGTTGATGAGCCGCTTCGCAAAGCCGATCGCGCGCGTGGGCCCCGCCGCCAGGGTGCCGGCCACGGCCGCCACGTGGGCCGCCAGCTCCGCACCCGGGACGACGCCGGCGACCAGGCCCGCGGCGACCGCCTCCTCGGTCGTGATGGGCTCGCTGCTGAAGATGAGGGCGGCCGCCCTGTGACGGCCCAGGGTGCGCACCAGGGTCCGGGTCAAGCCCGAGTCGGGCACCAGGCCGATGCGGACGAAGGCGAGGACCAGGCGGGCCTCCTCCGCGGCATACACCAGGTCGCAGGCCAGGGCCAGGCTGAGCCCGGCGCCGGCGGCCACGCCGTTCACCGCGGCGATCACCGGCTTGGGGAGCGTCCGGATAGCCGTGATCAGGGGGTTGTACTCGTCGGTGATGACCCGCCGGAACTCGCGTTCGGAGGCGCCCCCGCGCAGGTCGGCGCCACTGCAGAACCCGCGCCCGGACCCGGTGAGGACCACCGCGCGAACCGTGTCGTCGCGGGCCGCCGCCCTGAAGGCGGCCAGCAGCTCGCGGCGCATCGCACCGTTCAGCGCGTTCAGGGAGTCCGGGCGATTGAGGGTGATGGTCAGGACGCCCTCGCGGGCATCGGCCAGGATCGTCTCGTAGGCGGCGTCGGGCATGCGCCCGATTCTACGGGCCGGTCGAAGACTCGGGGGCCGCTGCGCCGCCGCGCTCGCGCTGCTCATCGCGCGCGGGCCTTCCACCGGCACCCACCTCCTCCTCGCCAATCTGCATGGCCGGCATCATCCGCACGGCGAGCAGGAAGGCGCCGACGGCGGCCACGACCAGGATGAGGTAGATCCAGCCGAGCCCGGTCTGGAGTCCGCTTCGGTAGCTCGCCAGCTGCGCGGCCGGGATGGTGTTCCGCGCAATGGGATCGAGGATTACGCTGGCCGCGGATCCCACGGACGCGGCGAGGAGTGCGCCGAGCAGGCCGGTCCCCGCCGCCCCGCCAATGGTCCGGCTGAACTGCACGAGGCCGGTCGCCTGACCGCGCTGCTGCCAGCTGACCGCGCCCTGGATCGCGACGAGCAGCGGCGTCGTGGTGAACCCCATCCCCAGCCCGGTCACCGCGGTCGCCACGGCCGTGTAGAGCAGGGACTGGACCGTCCCCGCCTGGGTGAGGAGCCCGGTGCCGGCCACGAGGAGCGCGGTGCCGATGAGCACGATGGGGCGAACGCCCCAGCGCAGGATCGCTCGACCGCTCACGACCGAGCCAATGGGCCAGCCGATGCTCATGGCCCCCACCGCCAGGCCGGCGGCGAGCGGCGAGCCACCCATCACCCCCTGGACGAGCGGCGGCACGTACGCGGTCAGCCCGAACATGACGACCCCCGCAAGGGTCCCGATGGCCAGCCCGGCAGCCACGATGGGTCGTCGCAGGAGGTCCACCGAGATGAGCGGCTCCGTCGCGGCACGCTCCGCGCGCACGAAGACGGCGAGCAGCAGAACACCGCCCACCGCCGACCCCAGGATGATCGGCGAGAGCCAGCCCAGGGTGCTCCCCTCGGACGCGGCGAGGAGGAGGAGCGCCACGCCGAACGTCAGCGACACTGCGCCCGCGATGTCCAGCCGATGCTGGCGATGCTCGATCTGCTCGTGCAGGAAGGCGCCGATGAGCACCCCCGCCACGAGGCCCACCGGCACGTTGATGTAGAAGACCCAGCGCCAGCCGACCGTCCCGGTAATGAGTCCGCCCAGGGCCGGTCCGGCAATGGCGGCAACTCCCCAGACGCTCGAGAAGACGCCCTGCATGCGCGCCCGCTGCCGCGGCGGGAAGATGTCGCCCACGATGGTGAAGGCGATGGGCTGCAAGGCGCCCGCGCCGAGGCCCTGGATCGCACGGAAGATGATCAGCATCAGCATCGACTGGGAGAGCCCGCAGAGCGCGGAGCCGCCCACGAACAGCACCAGGCCACCCATGAAGATGGGCTTGCGGCCGCGGACGTCGGCCAGGGTCGAGAAGACGGGCACCGTGGTGGTGGCGGTCAGCAGGTACGCGGCGAAAACCCAGCCGTACTGCTCGATGCCGCCGAGCTGGCCGATGATGGTGGGCATCGCGGTGCCCACCACGGTCGAGTCGAGGGCGGCGACGGCGATGCCGGCCATCACCCCGGCGGTGACCAACAGCTGCTCGCGCGTGATCCCCCGTTCCGTGCCGGACACCCGGCGATTCTACGCAGGCGAGGGGCGCCAGCACAGGATCACCATCCAATGGGTCTTGACTGGTAACGGGGGGCCGGTACCCTTGGGTCACCGAATTTCCAACGCATGAGGGAGCGCGCGTTCCATGGACCGTACCGACCTGGCGACCTGGCTCGACGCCTACCGCCACGCGTGGACGACCGACGACGCCGCGGAGATCGCCGCGCTTTTCACGGAGGGCGCGACCTACTCTCCTTGGCCATTCGCCGCGCCGTGGCAGGGGCGCGAGGCGATCGTGGCGAAGTGGATCGAGCGCGGCGACTCGCGGCGACCCTGGGAGTTCGAGCAGGAGATCCTCGCATTCGAGGGCGACGCGGGCGTCGTACGTGGGCTGACCACCTACCCCGCCCACGACGACGAGGCGGAGGAGGTCTACGCCAACATCTGGCTCATTCGCCTGGACCCCGACGGCCGCGCGCGGGAGTTCGCGGAGTGGTGGGTCGAGAAGCCCGCGCCGACTCCCAAGGAGAGCTGAACCGTCAGCGACCCGGGCGGCCGTCCTCCGCCGCGAGGGCGGCGGCGATGCGTGCCACGTTCGCGCGCCACTCGTCGGCGGGCACCCTCGGCAAGAGGTCGTCCCAGACCGCAAGCATGGCACCGCGCATCTGCCACATGCCCAGTGGCCGTGCCAGGAACCAGACGTGGAAGTGCTCGGATCCGTCTCCCCAGCGGTTGACATGGACGCGACCGACCTCGGGGAGGGACGAGATCGCGCGGGCGACGCGCTGGATCATGGGTCCAAGCTCCAACGCGAGGTCGGCCGGCAGGTCCAGCAGGTCGTGGTGCGCGCGCGGCAGGAGCACGGCGACCGCCGGGAGCCCGTGGGGCTCGTCAGGATTGGTCCGCACGATCCATCGCTCGTTTGCCCAGATCGTGTCGGTGTCGGGATGATCGCAGTTCCAGCACGGGTCGCGGCCCGCCTCGCCACGGCGGTGCGGCTCCGGGACGACCGGCTGTTCGAGTGGCTTCACGCGGATTTCCCCGTCGAACGGGAAGAGGTCATCGTTCACGACGTCACCGATCGGCAGGCGCTGCCCGATGGGGAGGCGATCGAGGTACGGACCGCGGCCCTGGTTGCCAGTCATGACGGGCAGGGTAGCGCCATCATCGGTCCCGCAGCAGGGTGAAGACCCGACCAACCTGGACGAAGCCGGCGGCCGCATAGAGCCGATGCGCCGCGGTGCGGCGCGCCCCCGACTCCAGGATGGCGCTCGTCGCCCCCGCCGCCGGGCCCTGATCGATCGCGGCGTCGAGGAGCGCGGCGCCGATCCCGGCCCCCCGAAACGGCTCGTCCACCACGAGCTCGGGGATCCACAGCTCGGGCGCGGCCCGGCGCAGAGTGTCGCGCAACTCCACGGTGCAGATCCCGATGGGCACGCCATCACGGGCGGCCAGCAGCGAACGGTCGGCGGACCGACGCACGAGCTCATGGAAGGTGCGCTCGACCGCGTCCATGCGGTCCGGCACCGGCGAGCGATGCGGGCCCATCTCGGCTACCAGCCGGGTCGCAGCGTCCACGTCGCCCGCTTCCAGCCTCCGGATGGCCACGCCGGTCGGCAGCGCCAGGTGACGGGGCACAAGGGGCTCCGCGCGGAAGCGCAGGAAGGTATCGGCGAGCCCCATCCGCTCCAGCAGTGTGGCTGCGGGCTCCTCGCCGGGGCGAAGCTCCACCGAGAGCCGATGCGCACCGCGCAGGCGCCACTCCTCGATCGCCACGCGCAGCAGCGCGCGCCCGATCCCTCGCCGCCGGAACGGCTCGGCAACGACGAGCTCCGACACCCACGCCTCCCAGGTCGCGAAGTTCAGCCGGCGCCGGAACGCGAGGAGGAGAAGCCCGGCCGGCTCCCCGTCCGCGATGGCCAGGAAGGGTGCCGAGTCCACCGAGCCGAGCATCGCGTCCCAGCGGTCGCGGGCTTCCGCGGGACCCAGTCCCGTACCCGAGGCAACGCCGCGCTCGGCAAGGAGACGCAGCACCGCGGACAGGTCGTCCCGCGCGCACGGCCGGATCTCGACGCCTGCGGGCGGCCGCACGCTCAGCCCACCGACAGGGCGCTGGGGTCCGTCCACCATCCGGGCTGCGAGGCTATCGGCCCTTGAAGTCGGGGGCCCGCTTCTCCAGGAAGGCGGCCATGCCCTCCTTCTGGTCCTCGCTGGCGAAGAGCAGGTAGAAGAGCCGCCGCTCGTGGGCGAGCGCGTCGGTGAGTGGGAGCTCGTACGCGGCGTTCACCGCCTCCTTGGCGACGCGCACCGAGATGGGCGAGCGCATCGCGATCGTCGCCGCCAGGGCCAGGGCATCCTCGACCACGAGCTCGTCGGGAACCACGCGCGACACCAGCCCGCGCGAGAGGGCCTCGGCGGCCTCCATCGGCTCGCCGGTCAGGATCATCTCCATGGCGCGACTCTTGCCGATGGCGCGCGTGAGCCGCTGCGTGCCACCGGCCCCCGGGATGATGCCGATCGTGATCTCCGGCTGGCCGAAGCGCGCGCCCTCGCCGGCGATGATCAGGTCCAGGGTCATGGCCAGCTCGCAGCCGCCGCCCAGGCACCAGCCGTTCACCGCGGCGATCACCGGCTTGGTGATGCGCCGTACCCGGTCCCACTGGCCGATGCGGTTGCTGCGCAGCATGTCGATGGGGCTGGCGGTGGCCATCTCGCCGATATCGGCACCCGCGGCGAACGCGCGCTGGCTGCCGGTCACGACGATCGCCCGGACCTCGTCGTCGGCGTCCAGTCCCTCAAGGGTCTCGCACAGCAGGTCCATGGTCGGACCGTTCAGGGCGTTGAGCTGCCGGGGCCGGTTCAGGCGAACGAGGGCGGTGTGCTGCTCGGGTTGGCGCTCGACGAGGACGGTCGGTTCGGCCGCGTCGCTCACGGCACGCCTTCCAGGAGGGCGGTGAGTGCATGACCACAGCCCGGGCAGTAGTGCGCGCCCATGGCGATCCCCGTCTCGCCGCACTCCTCGCAGGTCCGGCCTTCGCCTGCCTGGAGGCTGCGCAGCACGCGATACGCCGGCTCGCGCTTTTCGTGGAAGGCGTCAACCGCCTCGCGTGTCTCGTCCGAGGTGGAGTGGATCGCAAGCCAGTCGCGGGCATGCGGGACGGTCTGGGCCCAGACCAGGTCGCGCCACCAGTTGAGCTGGGTCTTCGTGTAGCGCACCGTCTCGGGAAGCTTGCGCCGCAGCTTGGCGGCCATCTCGGCGACGGTCGCGTCCAGCTCCCCACGCGGGACCACGCGGGTGACCAGTCCCCAGTCGAGGGCCTGCTGCGGCGTGATCTCCTCGCAGAGCAGCACGATCTCGCGCGCTCGGCGGTCGCCTACCACCAGCGGCAGCCACTGGGTCGCCCCGCCGGCCGGCACGGAGCCATGCTCCGGCCCCACGTGCCGGATGTAGGTGTCGTCCGCCATCACCGCGAAGTCGCAGGCAAGCTGTAGCTCCTGGCCGCCGCCGACCGCGGCGCCGTTGATGCGGGCGATGGTGGGCTTGCCAATGTGCCGCAAGCGGTCGTGCATCTCGATGAAGGCGCCCATCCAGCGCCAGTACTGCCCGCTCGTGGCGCCCATCCGTTTCTGCTCATCGAGGTCGGCCCCCGTGCAGAAGGCGCGCTGGCCGGCACCGGTCACCACCACGACCGCCACCCCGTCGTCCCACGAGGCGTCCTCGAAGGCCCGGGCCATCTCGCGGAGCGTGGGGAAGTCGAAGCAGTTGAGGACCGCCGGGCGGTTGATGGTCACCGTCGCCACCCCGGTGGCGCTGTCCTTGGCGTAGCTGATCCGCTCGAAGCCGAGCGATTCGGGGGTCTGAGGCGTTGGAGTCTGATCGGTCCCGGCCATATGCCTCCTCAGCGTGTGGTGGTTGGCGCGGCGGTCGTGGTCGCGTCGTCCTCGACGGCGAAGAGGGTCACCCCCGCCGTCGCGAAGTTCCGCAGGTCACGGGCACTCTCGATCCCCGGCCCGCTGGCCAGGGCGGCATCGAGATCGGCCCGGGTCGCGAACACCATCTCGGCCTGCAGGTAGTACGGCGTCGAGCGCGGGCCAATGGGCTCGACCCTGGTGGTTCGCAGCTCGCGCAGCCCCGGATAGCGCAGGATGATGGGCGTGTGGGCATCGCGGTAGTGGGCGTCGAACGCAGCCGGATCCTCGGGCTGCTGGTAGAGGGCGATGAGTCGGGCGGCCACTACTTCGCGAAGTAGTCGGCGTTGATCTGGATGTAGTTCTGCCACTGATCCGGCACCGCGTCCTCGGCGAAGATGGCAGTGACCGGGCACTCCGGCTCACAGGCACCGCAGTCGATGCACTCGTCGGGATCGATGAAGTACATCGTGTCGGAGTCCGTGGCGTGGATGCAGTCGACCGGGCAGACGTCGACGCAGCTCGCGTCCTTGACGCCGATGCAGGGCTCGGTGATGACGTAGGTCATGGGTGGGAGCGTCCCTCCGCGTGTCGTGGTTCGGGGCGAACGTTCGAGGCTTCGAGTCTACACCGATGCCGGCCCGTTCCTCGCCCCGGCTAGGCCTCCGCGGGCATCTGCTCGACGTAGGGCCGGCGCCACTCCGGGGCCTCGAAGGGCGCGGCGAAGTAGCTGCGGATGTGCCCGATCCTCCCGTCGCGGAGGGTGTACAGCTGGACCACGTGCCAGGTCTCCCCGTTCGAGTAGGTGACCTGCCCGTGCGCCCAGAAGCTGTCGCCGGTGCCCATGATGCGCATCAGGCCCCAGTTGGGGCCGGCCACCCACTGGTCCTCGCTGCCCACGACCTGCCCGTACCGGGCGTGGACGAGGTCCACATCCGGCCATGCCGTCATGAGGGCCAGCCAGTTGTCGCGGCCCGCGATGCGCTCGCCCGATTGCGGGTACTCCTCCACGATGTCATCGGCCAGCAGGAAGGGAATCGGTTCTGTGTCCTGCTCGCTCATCGCCTTGACGTAGCGCTCCACGATCTCGCGACCACTTGGTTCGGCCATCTGCCCTCTCTCCTTCGTGCTCGGCGGAGTCGCGGCGCCGCGCTCGACGAGTGCTCGCCAGCCCCGGACTCGCTACCCTTGCGACCATGATCGCATCCCCGTTCGACGCCGACCATCCCCTGCTGGTGGTGGCCGCGGTCACCCCCCTCACCGATGGCGGCGCCGCGCTGGACGAGCGCGCCATCTGGCCGTACGTCGCCTTCCTTTCCGAGCACGGGGCCGATGGCGTTTTCGCCTGCGGCACGACCGGTGAGGGCATCCTGCTCGCGGCCGAGGAGCGGATGCGGGCGGCGGTGCTGTTCCGCGCGGCGCTGCGGGGGATCCTGATCGTCCACTGCGGCGGGCAGTCGACATCGGAGACGGTGGTGCTCGCGAGCCACGCGGCCGAGGTCGGCGCGGACGCGGTCGCCGTGATTCCACCTCCCTACTTCCCGCTCGACGATGCGGCACTCGCCGCACACCTCAGCGCAGCGGCCGCTGCCTGCGCCCCGCTGCCCTTCTTCATCTACGCGTTCGCGGCGCGCAGCGGCTACCCGGTCAGCCCATCGGTGGTCGAGCGAGTACGCGACGCGTCGCCGAACCTGGCCGGCCTGAAGGTGAGCGAGGCGCCCTGGGAAAAGGTGGAGCCCTACCTGGCCATGGGACTGCCCGTCTTCGTGGGTCAGGAGCCGTTCATTCCCCGCGCACTGGCCGGCGGCGCCATCGGCGCGGTCTCGGGACTCGCGTCAGCCTGGCCGGAAGCGGTCCGGACCGCCCTGGACGCCCCGGACGATGCCGCCGCGGATCGGCTACGGGCACTCCGTACGGCGATGGAAGGACAACCATTCATCGCCTCGGCGAAGCACGTCCTCGGCCGCCGCGGCGTTCCGGTGGGGCCGGACTTGCGACGACCGATGCGTCCGCTGACCGCTGAAGAGGCGAGGGCGCTTGACGTGGCGCTCGATCGCCTGGAGATGCCGCTCCCCGCCTAGGCTGCAAGACGCGGTTCGTGGTCAGCCGGTCTCGCCGCCGGTCGGCTGGGCCATCGCCGAGTCGTAGGCCGCATCCATGCCGCGCAGCGGCGCCGGCGTCGTGGCGGCGAAGTTCATCTCGAACCGGGACGGCGGCGCCTCGCTGGCCATCTGCTCGATCTCTGCCTCGCTCAGGTCGAAGCCGAAGCGGATGGCGCCCACATTCTCGTCCTTGTAGCGGCGTGGCAGCGACTCGCGGATGGCAGCCTCGTCATAGTCGACCCTGGCCAGGCGCAGGAGCCGGCCCAGCGCGATCATGTTGCCGAACAGCTCCTTCCCGAAATGCTCGCTGCCGAGCGCCGCGAACGGAATCTGCTCGTCGCCCGGGCCGGCGAGGCCCAGGTCGGTCACCACCTTGCGGCCGTGGATTCGCAGGTGCCCCTTGTTGGCGAGCTTCAGGAGGATGTCGGCATCCTCGATCACCGGGTTGGTGATGGGCGCGTCGTCGAAGATGACGAACGCGTCGGACATGCTCCCCCGGACCGATGAGTCGTAGTCGAAGAGGATGGTGACCTGCTTGCCCATCCTGCGCAAGCAGGTTTCCAAGGACCCCGGCGATCACGCGGACTCCCTGCCCGCCCACGCCGTCGAGTGCGATCGAGGTCGACATCGGTTCGCTACGCCTCCAGCTCGGCCGGGTCGACGCCGGCATCGCGCAGCGCGTCGGCCAGGCTGATCTCGCCCTTGGCGACCCGCAGCTTCACCTCCGGATCGAGCTTCTGCATCAGGGCCAGGCGCTTCTGGCTCTCCGCCCGGCGTCGCGCCTTCTCGTCATCCTGCGCCTCCGTCGTCGGTGCGGGAGCGGCCTTTGCCGCGGCGGGAGCGGGCGCCGTGGCCGGGGCGGTGCTCGAGGCCGGAGCAGGTGCTGGCGGTTGAACCGTTGCCGGACGCCGCTTCGGCGCCATCGGTCGGGTAGAGGATGCCGATCTCGAACGGGTTCAGCGTCTCCGCACCCTTGGGCGCGCGCTTGTACGTCTTGCGGTAGTGGGTGAGCATCTCGTTGGCACTCGCGAAGCCGATCCGTCGACCGTTGTTCTCGATGCACTGGCTCGTGATGTCGACGAAGCTGAAGCCCTCGTGCGACACCGCTTCGGAGATCACGTTGCGCATGTGCTGCTGGTGGTAGACGGTGGTCTTGGCGTACAGCGCGTGGGGCGAGCTGCGCACGATGCCCTGCAGGTTGATGGGCGTGTTGGGGTTGCCAACGGGGCTCGACAGCGTCTTGGTGCCGGTGGGCGTCGTGGGCCCGGTCTGGCCGCCGGTCAGCCCGTAGATCTCGTTGTTGTTGCACAGCACGGTGACGTTCGCGTTCCGGCGGATCGTGTGCACCAGGTGGTTCCCGCCAATGCTGGCCAGATCGCCGTCCCCGGAGACCACGATCACGTTGAGCTCCGGGCGGAAGGCCTTGATCGCCTCCGCCACCGGGAGCGTGCGACCGTGCAGCGTGTACACGCTCTCGTGCTTGAGGTACGAGCCCATCCGGCCGGTACAGCCGATGCCGGTGACGATGACCGTGTTCGTCTCATCCAGGCCCATCTCCTCGAGGACCATGGCCAGCTGCATCATGATGCTGCCGATGCCGCAGCCCGGGCACCAGATCGTGGGGAAGAGCTCGACCTTGAGGTGCTTCTTGTAGTTGAGCTCGGCCATGACCAGCTCGGGCATTTCCTTCGTCTCCCTCTGCAGCTCAGCCGATGCCCAGGGGCGACGGCGCGACCCGGTGGGTGGGAGCGGGTGGTATGGGTGGCTCGGACGGGCCGCCGGAGAGGACGCGGTCGACCCCCTCGCGCACCGCTTCGATACTGATCCTCCCGCCCAGCAGCGGGACGCGCTTCACGGTGCGATGATGGCGAGCTCGACCATGTCGGCGTACTGTCCGTCGTTGGCCTCGATGAACCACGATCTCTCGATAGCCGCTCGGTGATCTCGCGCAGCTCCTCGTCCAGGACCGGATGGATCCGGATGGGGCGGAAGAGCGCGTAGTCGGCGGCGAGGGGGCTCGCAACGCGGCTGACGATCCCGTAGCAGATGACGAGCACTTCCGCTTCGCGGTTCCAGCCGTGCTCGTAGAGCGGGTAACGCTTGGCGACCTCGAGGTGCCGATGCTTCGCGGCATAGAACTGGCGCAGGTACTCGTCGCCGTCCGCGGTCGCCGGCTCCCCCGCGGAGGGGCCGGACTCGTGCATCAGCACGCCCGCGAAGAACCGCGGATTCCCCGGCTCGTGACGCGCCAGGGCGGGGATGGTGCGCTCCACGACCTCGATCCCCTCTGCGAGCTCGTCGAGGTCCACGACCTCGTTGAGATGCGCAACGAACGTGTCGCTGAGGAGGACAACCGGCGACCGGGACTCCTCCGCCGCGTTGAAGGCCTGCACGGTGATCCGGAACGACTCCTCGACGCCGTTGGGGTAGAAGGCGAGCGGGGTGTAATCCCCGGACGAGCCGTACTTGACCTGGAGGATGTCGCCCTGGCCGGGCATGGTGGGCATCCCGGTGGCGGGGCCAACGCGCTGCACGTCCACGAAGACCGTAGGCACGCCCACCTTCTGCGCGTAGCCCACCGCCTCCTGCATCAGGCTGAAGCCGGGGCCAGATGTCGCGGTGAACGACTTCGCTCCGGCGAGCGAGGCACCGATGATGGCGTTGGCGCTCGCGATCTCGTCCTCCGCCTGGAGGAAGCGGAAGTCTCGATGATGGGCCGCGGCATACGCAGAGGCGATGTTCAGGATCTCGGTGGACGGGCTGATGGGATAGCCCGCGTAGTAGTTGGCCCCGGCCGCCACCGCGCCATGGAAGACCGCCTCGTTCCCCTGGATCAGCTTGCGCGGCATCGGCTCACTCCGCGCTCGCCCGACCGGCGGCCGCCTTGGCGGCATGCTCCGCCACCGCCGAAGGGATCATCTCGATCGCGAGATCAGGGCAGTAGCGCTCGCAGAGCCCGCACAGGATGCAGTTCTCCTCTTCGAGGATCGCGTCGTTGCGCAGCACCAGCGTCGCCTTGGGGCAGATCTCGACGCAGATGTCGCAGCGCTTGCAGAAGACCGGGTTCCAGCTGATGTTGGCGTAGTCAACCCAGCGGATCCCGTCGTCGTGGTCTGCGCTGGTGCCTGTGCCAAAGGCCAGCGCTTCGTGTGCTCGGTCGCGTGTCATTGGAGGCCGATGATACGCCGCACGCGCGATGTGGTGCCGGTCCGCATGTCCCGTTTCCCCCATGCCGCCCGGCACCGTCGCGGGAGTCTTCAAGTCTTCTGAAGCCTGACATCGCGGTCGGTCCGGGCTGCGGCCCGGCTTCATCCACCCTTCACAGGCAGGTCATACTCTCGCGGCGAGCAATGGCAACCGTGCTCCTGGTCGACGACGACCCCAAGATCCGCGAGCTTCTGCGCCTCTACATCGAGCGCGAGGGGCATCGCACCATCGCCGCAGCCGACGGCGAGATGGCGCTCGCGTCCGCGCTGCGCGCAGCGGCCCGACCTCGTGGTCCTCGACGTGATGCTCCCCGGCCTGGACGGCTTCGAGGTGTGCCGCCGGATCCGCGAGGCGAGCGACGTTCCGATCCTGCTGCTCACCGCGCGGTCCGGCGACAGCGACAAGGTCGTGGGACTGGACCTGGGCGCCGACGACTACGTGGTGAAGCCGTTCTCGCCGCGGGAGCTGATGGCGCGTGTGCGCGCCCTCCTCCGCCGGCGACGCATGGACCGCGCCACGGACGAGCCGGTCCTGCTGGCGAGCGGCCTCGAGGTCGACCCGAATGCTGTCGAGGCGCGGCTCGACGGGGAGTCGCTCGAGCTGACGCCCTTCGAGTTCCGACTGCTGCTGGGACTGATGCGGCGCCCGGGGCGCGTCTTCAGCCGCGACGACCTGATCGACGCGATCCACGGAGACGACGATCCGGGGATCATCGACCGCACCATCGACGTCCACCTGGGCCGGCTGCGCCGCAAGCTGCACGACGATGCGAACGACCCGCGCTTCATCGCCACGGTGCGTACCGTGGGCTACAAGTTCGTGGCCGCCGTCGAGAAGCGCGACCCGGCAGGCTCGCCTGCGTGACGCCAGCCCAATGACCACCCTGCGCGCCCGCCTGATCGCCCTCTTCGTGCTCCTCGCGCTGGCGGTGGCGGGCGTCATGATCCTCGCCGTCGAGCAGTTCAGCAGCGAGCAGATCATGAAGCTGGCGATGCAGTCCGGCTCATCGCCAGAGCAGGCGCAGGCCATGTTCGACCAGTACGTCGGCCGGGTCGTGCTCATCGGCGCCGCGGTCGGCGTGATCCTCGGCGTGGTGGTCGCCTGGTGGCTCCTGCGCCGGATCCTCCGCCCCCTCGAACGTCTCGCGGTGGCGGCGCGCAAGATCGCGGCCGGCGACCTCGCCGCCCGCGTCGCGGATCCCCCCGATCCCGAGCTGCGCGACATGGCCGACGCCTTCAACCAGATGGCCGCCACGCTCGAGCGCGTCGAGCAGCTGCGCAGGGCCCTGGTGGAGGACGTCGCGCACGAGCTGCGCACCCCGCTCACCAGCCTGCAGGGCTACACCGAAGCGCTCGCCGATGGCGTCATCGAGCCAACACCCACGATGCTGCGGACCGTCAACGAGGAGATCGTGCGGCTGACACACCTGGTCGAGGAGCTCGATCAGCTCGCCCGGGGGGAGGGGGCGAACGTGCGCAGGCGCGCGCCGAGGTCGACCTTGCCACGATCGTCCAGCGCGCGGTCGCGATTGCCTCGCCCGAGCTCGCCAGCCGCCGAATCAGTGTCCGGGTCGAGGATGTCGAGGCCCTGCCCCGCCTGCTGGCGGAGCCGGATGCCATTGGCCAGGTCGTGACGAACCTGATGCAGAATGCTGCGCGCTATACGAACGACGGCGGCGAAGTCGTGATTGGCCTGCACGCAGACGGAGCCGGCGTACGGTTCGAGATCGAGAACACCGGCGTGGAGATTCCGCCCGACGAGCTGCCCTACATCTGGGAGCGGCTGTATCGCGTGGACCGGTCCCGGACCCGCGCAACCGGAGGGAGCGGGATCGGTCTCGCGATCGTGCGGCAGATCGTCGAGGCCCACGGCGGGCAGGTGGGGGCCCAGTCCGGGGAGGGCCGGACCCGGATCTGGTTCCGCCTGCCCGTGGCCGCCCTGTCGACCCCGAAAGCCTAGCCGCTCGAGGGGCGGCGCCGGGCGATAACCACCGCGGCAACGAGCAGGAGCAGGAGCAGGATCGCGCCGCCGAGCACGAGGGGCGGAGCGACTCCGAACCACGCGCCGGTGAGGAGCACCGATGGGCCCGACGTGGGAGAGGCGGTGGGTACCGGCACCGGGCTCGGACTTGGAGTCGGGGTGGGCGACGGGGTCGGGGTCGGCGTGGGTGTCGGCGACGGGGTCGGGGTCGGCGTCGGCGTCGGCAGCGGGCTGCCGGTGACCGGGTCGACCATGGTCTCGTTCTCCCAGAGGTACTCCCGGATCGTCAGCCCGGAGGCGTGCACCTTGGCCGCCATCTCGCGACCCAGGTACCGGTAATGCCATGGCTCGGGGTGGAAGCACACCTTGGCGTTCCACAGTGCGTAGCCGTTGCCCCATGGATAGCTCAGCACCCAGCCGTACTTCCAGGCGTTGTTGAACATCCACTTCCCCGTCGGGGTCGTGGCCCAGTCGGGGAAGGAGAGCGAGCTGGGACCGCCCACCTGGCCGAAGTCGATCGCCAGGCCGAGCTGGTGCTCCGAGTGTCCCGGGCGCATCGAGTAGGTGATGGCGTGGTCGTAGCTGTCATAGGCGACCCAGCCGTTGAACGATGCCACCTGCTCCTGGTAGCTCCGGTACGCGCTGATGACGCTGATCGGCGTGCCGTTCTTGACCGCCGCGGCGGCCATCGCGCGCAGGTCGTCAATGGCCACCGCCCGGATGCGCCCACCCCCGCTGATCCCCGCCTCGGAGGTCGGCACCAGGTCGGGCGGCACGTAATCTTCCGGCACGCGCAGGAGCCAGTCCACGAGCGTCGTGCTCCAGCTGTCGTAGTCGGACGGGACCGTGTAGATATCGGCGAGGCGACAGGCCGGAAGCGGACCGATGGCGGCGACCGGCGAGGCTCCTCCCGGCAGGGAGGTGAGCAGCCCGGCGGCCAGCACGAGCGCGCCGGCCAGCGCGCGGAGGTGCCGCAGCCTTCCGGAGCGGTTTGGGGCCGCGTGATCCGTGGATGCTTCGTGTGGCGTCTTCACCGGTGCCATCGGCTGGTTACGATAGCGCCGTGACGACCCCACCGACACTCCGGAGAGCCACAACCGTTGCGATCGTGGCGCTGCTCGTCGGGTGCTCGACCCAGAGCCCGACGCCGTCGCCCTCGCCGACCGCGACGCCCTCGCCGTCCCCGACCGCCACGCCCAGCCCGACCCCGGTCCCTCCGGTCAGCTTTCCGCTCGCGGTCGTGACCGGCCTCACGAGCCTCAAGCCAACGATCACGCTGGACGAGCTCGCGACGCTCGCCAGCGGTGGTGGCCTCGTGGTGCCGTGCGGGGTCACCATCACCGAGCCGTCGCTCGATCCGACCGCGCCGTGCCAGCCGGCGGACGAGATCGTCACTGCGATCAAGGCGGACCAGGGCCTCGTGGCACTCCTTCCGCCCGGCCTCGTCGAGCCGGCCACCAAGGTCCTTCCCATCGCCGGCGACGGTCCGTTCGGGCTCTTTGGGCCGGACCTCTTCGGCGACCCGGAGGCGCGCGCGCTGCCCTATCCGGTCACCGGAGAGGCGCCTGCGGACGGCCCTGACGCCCTCGATCCGTCCTGGACCGCGTACGACACCTCGCAGGTCTGGACGCTCGCCTCGGTGGGAAGCCTCTGCTCGGACCGGAACGGCGCCTACCAGGCGATCACCAAGGGCAGGGGATGGGACTGGATCTTCAACGGCGGAACCGCGAAGTACAAGGGCAAGCCGTACAACAACCCGTATCCGCCGGCCGGCGTCTCGGTGTTCCCCATCGTGTCGCCCGTCGATACGGGAAATGACGGCGCCACGGCAGAGATCACGAAGCGCGCCGACGTCGCCCTCGCAGACCAGAAGTGCCCCATCGTCCCGGACAGCACCTGGGCGCCGAACCTCGTCGGCCGGCCGAGCCTCTCGGTGCCGGAGACCGTGGCAACGCGATGGCAGAGTCTCCTGGGCATCGACGCGGTCTTCCTCGCGGCCGACCACCAGAGCGACCGCGGCGTGACAGGAATCCGCTCGTCGATCCAGATCCTCGACAAGCACGGCCTCCCACACACCGGCCTCGGGATGAACCTGGACCAGGCCCTCGAACCGGCCTACGTGGAGACCCACGGCCTCAAGATCGCATTCGTCTCCTGGAACAACGTCTCGGGCCCCATCCACGCCGGCCCCAGCACGCCCGGCGTCGCCTGGCTCACCAAGGCGAACGTGGATGCCTCCGTGAAACGTGCGCGCGACGGTGGCGCCGACCTGGTCATCTGCGATCCGCAGTGGTGGCACGAATATCCCGACCCGGAGTACCACCCGGACCTGGGCATCGCGCAGAAGCAGGCGGTGGGATGGATGGATGCGGCCGGCTGCGACCAGGTCCTCGCCGGCGGTCTGCACATTGCCGGGGGCACCTTCCTGGACACCGGACCCACGGGCGTGCGCGTCCTCAACGCGGGCCCGGGCAACTACCAGTACGGGCAGGACTGGTGGCAGCAGACCCAGGAGGGGGTCATCCCCGAGATGACCTTCGTAGGCACCAAGCTGGTGAACCTCCGGCTCCACCCGTACGTGATGATCAACGCGGCCCGCCCCGCGCTCACCGACCCGGAGGGCGACGGGCATTACGTCCTCGAGCGAATCTGGAAGAACTCCAACCTCGACTACTAGCACCGCCGATGGCAGCGGCTACTCCGCCTCGCCTTCCTCGCGACCGTCGAGACCCGGTTCCAGCATGCCCTCCGGCACCCCCGGCTGCTCCCGTCCCCTTGGACGGCCCGACACCATGGCGACCACGGCGCCGATGATGAGCGCGGCGGCGATCCCCGTCCGCAGGGTGATCTGCTCGCTCAGGAAGATCGCGCCCAGGGCCACGGCCACCACCGGGTTGACGTAGGCGTAGGTAGCGACCGTGGAGACCGGGGCGTGCTGCAGGAGCCACGTGTAGGCACTGAACGCGATCAGCGACCCAAAGACGATCAGGTAGCCCACTGCGAGGAGCGAGCCCATCGAGAAGCTGGAAGGATCGGTCCGCCCGATCTCGCCGGTGAGCGTGCCGGCCACCGCGAGCCAGACGCCGCCGGCGAGCATCTCGATGCCCGTCGCCAGCAGCCCTGAGCGAGGCATGGGGGCGCGGCGCGAGTAGAGCGAGCCGAGCGCCCAGCTGACGCTCGCGAAGAGCACCAGGCCAATGCCGATGGGATCGATGGCCCGCACCCCCTCCACGGGCGCGAGCAGCACCAGCACCCCGGCGAATCCGGCGACGACCCCGCCAATCGTGAGCGCGCTCGGCCGGCGCCTGGTGGCCACCGCCTCGAACAGGTTCAGCCAGATGGGCACCGCGGCGACCAGCACGGCCGCGATCCCCGAGTCGATGCGTTGCTCGGAGAGGACGACGAACCCGTTACCACCCAGCAGGAGGAGGCCGCCGACGATGGCGGCGGAGCGCCAGTGCGCGCCGGAGACATGCTCCAGCCGGGCCGATGGCGACCGCGAGAGGCGGCTGCGGGCCCAGAGCAGGGCCACCATGATGGCCCCCGCCACGAGGTAGCGCGCCGACGCTGCGAGCAGCGGAGGGAGGGTCTGCACCATGACCCGGATGGCAAGGTAGGTCGAGCCCCAGATCAGGTAGACGGTCACCAGGTTCAGCGCCGTCGAAAGCGGGCTGGCGGTGCGGTCCTCGGCGGCGTGCATCGCGACAGTGTGCCGGTCCGCGAGATCGGCCGCTCGGGCGGCACGGCCGCAGCGGGCGAAGACGGTCGATTCCCGCGAGTGCCGTTCGTCGTACCGGGTGATGGACGACTCCGCGAAGATGGGCGGGGCTGCCAGCCGTGAAGGAGCACAGAACCGATGCGCTACATGATGCTGATCTGCGACAACGGCGCCTGGGAACGACTCAGCGAGGACGAGAGCGGCGCGCTCTACGGACGGATCGGGAGCTGGTGGGACGAGCACGAGCGGGCCGGCCGGATCATTGAGGGGCACCAGCTTCAGCCGGCCGACACCGCAACCACCGTGCGTCGCGACCCGGACGGCAACGTGACCGTCACCGACGGGCCGTTCCTCGAGGCGAAGGAGATCGTGGGCGGCTACGGGATCATCGACGTGCCGGACCTGGACGCCGCGATCGCCCTGGTCAGCGGCTGGCCGGGCCCCGATACCATCGAGATTCGACCGGTCATCGTGCAGGCAGGGACGTAGGAGGCCGCTTGGCGCAGGGATCGAGCCGCCCGGAGGTAGATGCGCGCCTGGCCGCGGCGGTGCGCGAGGAGCGCGGGCGCCTGGTCGCATCGCTCCTCCGCATCCTCGGCGACTGGGACCTCGCGGAGGAGCTGGTCCAGGAGGCGCTGGTCGCGGCCCTCGAGACGTGGCCGCGCGACGGCCTCCCGGAACGACCGGGCGCCTGGCTGCTCACCGTGGCGCGCCGTCGAGCCCTGGACCGGCTCCGCCGCGACGCGCGATACCGGGATCGGCTGGCACTCCTGGGAGAGGAGCTGCGAACCATGCGGACGTCCGCGGACGACACGGGCGGGCCCATGGGAACCGACGACCGGCTGCGGCTCCTCTTCACCTGCTGCCATCCCGCACTCTCCCTGGAGGCGCAGGTCGCGCTCACGCTGCGCACCGTGGCCGGCATGGAGACGCCCGCCGTGGCGAAAGCCTTCCTGGTCCCGGAAGCCACCGTCGCGCAGCGGATCGTCAGGGCCAAGCGGAAGATCCGGGACGCGGGGATCCCCTACCGGGTGCCGGAGCCGGCCGAGCTCCCCGACCGCCTCGCGGGTGTCCTCGCGGTCCTGTACCTCGTCTTCAACGAGGGCTACCTTGCGTCGAGCGGCGCGGTGGCCGGAGCGGCGGGAGCTGGCGGCCGACGCCGCATGGCTCGTCTCGCTGCTCGCGCGGCTGATGCCCGACGAGCCGGAGGTGCTGGGCCTCGAGGCACTCATGCGGCTGCACCTCGCCCGCGCCGCCGCCCGCTTCACCGCGGAAGGCGCACTGGTGCTGCTCCCCGACCAGGATCGGAGCCTCTGGAACCACGATGAGATCGCGAGCGCCTCACGGCTGTTGGACCGTGCCCTTCGAATGGCCCGACCGGGCCCGTATCAGCTCCAGGCCGCGATCCTCGCCTGCCACGCGACCGCGGCCAGCTATGCGGAGACCGACTGGGACGAGGTGCTGGGCCTCTACGACCGGCTGCTCCAGATCACGGACAGCCCCGTCGTGGCGCTGAACCGCGCGCTGGCCACGGCGGAACGCGCGGGACCCGGGCCGGCGCTCGATGCGCTCGAGCCGCTCGAGCCGCGCCTCGCCGGGTATCACCTCTTTCACGCGTCCCGGGCGCTGCTCCTCGAGCGACTGGGCCGGCACGAGGAAGCCGCAGCGGCGGATCGGCGAGCGCTCAGCCTCACCGACAACCCCGCCGAGCAGCGACTCCTCGCCGAGCGGCTCGCGAGCCGGTAGCATCGGCAGGTCCAAACCCTGCTGATGCGGAGACCTCATGACGGATCAACCGGCGCCGCCCTCCGGCGCGCTCGACACGAGCAAGCACTACACGGCCACCTTCAAGACCGAGCGCGGCGATATCGTGGTCGAGCTGTACGCCGACCGGGTGCCGCTGACGGTCGAGAACTTCGTGAACCTGGCGCGAGCCGGCTTCTACGACGGGACCACCTTCCACCGGGTGATCGCCGGCTTCATGGCCCAGGGCGGCGACCCGACCGGCACCGGGCGCGGCGGTCCCGGCTACCAGTTCGGCGACGAGTTCCATCCGACCCTGCGTCACGACGGTCCAGGCGTTCTCTCCATGGCGAATGCCGGACCCAACACCAACGGGAGCCAGTTCTTCATCACCTTCGGCCCCACGCCGCATCTCAACGACCGTCACACCGTGTTCGGTCGGGTGACCGACGGGATGGACGTCCTGGCCTCGCTCCGCGAGCGCGATCCCGCGCGCGACCCGAGGCCGGGCGATCGGATCGACACGATCGAGATCACCGAGGCCTGAGCCCCGGCCGGCGACCTAGGGCGAGGCCACGACAAGCCTGTCCGGCGGGGTGGTCCGATAGGTCTCGATCCAGCGCAGCACGTCGTCGGCGTACCGCTGCGAGCTGTTGTATGCGATGAGAGCGCGGCGGAGCTGGGTGGGATCGGTGTAGTCGCCCGGCTCACGCAGGCAGAGGTGAGCGGCGGCGGTCAGCGCCGCGTCGTACAGGTTGTTCGGATCCTTGACCCCGTCGCCGTTCCCATCACGCCCGAGCTCCCGCCAGGTGCTGGGAATGAACTGCATGGGGCCAACGGCGTGGTCCCAGGTCGAATCGCCGTCGAGCCTGCCCTTGTCGGTATCGCGGATCGCCTGCGTCCCGCCCGATCCGTCGAGCGCCGGACCGATGATCGGCGGCGACACCCTGCCGTCCGTCTCCAGGGTGCGCGGGCCGTTCACCCGGCCGTGGTCGGATTCCACCTTTCCGAGGGCGGCCAGGATGGTCCAATCCACCGCGCAGCCCGACGTGATGCCGGGCGCCTCGCGCGCGGCACGCTTGTAGGCGGCGAGCGCCACGGCGGGGATCCTTCGACCCGAGACGTCCACTCCGGGCAGGAGCGTGACGAGGACCACGCCGCCCACGACCATGACGGCGAGCAGGGCAAACGCGGGCAGGAGTGAGCGGCGTGGGCGGCCTCGACGATGCGGGGGTGCGGGCATTACGCAACAGGCTGACACACTCCGATCCGGATCACAGGCGAGACGCCCTCCGTACGTCGCACGTGGGGCCACGGTGGCCGATACTCACCCGGTGAGCGCGCGCCGCAACCCCCTCGACCGCCTCGTCCGCCAGCCGCCACCGGGTCTCGACCACCCGGTGCGGATCCGCTTCAGCGCTGATGAATCGGCGATCACGTACCTGTTCGGCCCCGGGCGCTCCAACGTGCGATCGCTGTGGTGGCACGACCTCGCGACCGGCGCGCGTCACGAGCTGGCACAGGCGCCCCGGGCGGCGACCCGCCGGACCGGGCTTCGACGCGAGGATGAGCTGGTCCGCCAACGGCGACGCCAGTCCGGCCTGGGCCTGACCGACTACCGCGCCAGCAGCGACGCGGATCTCCTCGTCAGCGTTGCGGCCGGCCGCTGCCTCGTGTCGCGGGACGGAAGCGCGGCACGTGCCCTGCCGGGGTGGGAGGCGGTGCAGGACGCGGTCCCCTCCCCCGACGGCACGCGCCTGGCGCTTGTCCGCGGCGGCGACCTGTGGGTCGTTGGGCCCAATGGCGGCGGCATCCGGCTGACCAGCGACGCAGAGCCGGGACGCTTCAACGGGCTCCCCGAATACGTCGCGGCCGAGGAGCTCGACCGGTTTGATGGGTGCTGGTGGAGCACCGACAGCCGTGCGCTCGCCTGGGCCTCCGTCGACGAGCGGCATATCCCCGAGATTGCCATCGAGCATCACGCGAGTCCTGACCGCCGGGTGACGTCATCGGACCGGTATCGGTATCCGTTTGCCGGTGCGCCGAACGCGCACGTGACCCTGCGCGTGCGGTCCGTGGACGACGCGGCTGCGCCACAGGACGTCGATCTGGGCATCGGCGACGGCTACCTTGCCCGGATGGTTGCCCACCCCCATGGCGGGTGGCTGGCCGCGGTGCTGCCGCGCGACCAGCGCAACCTGCACTGGTGGCGCGTGACGCAGGCGGGCGGCGCATCCGAGCTGTGGGTGGAGCGTGCCGATCCCTGGATCAACCTGGACGACGCGACCCGGGTGCTGGCGGACGGTCGGATCCTGCGCGCCACGGAGGCCGCGGGGACCCGCCACCTGGAGCTGCGACGCCCCGACGGCGTCCTCGAACGGCGCCTGACCGCCGGCCCGTGGGCGGTGACCGAGATGGTCCACGTCGACGAGCCGCGCGGAGCGGTGCTGTTCATGGCGACCGCGGACGGCGTCACCCAGCGCCATGCCTACACCGTTCCGCTCGACACCGCCCGTCCCGTCGAGCGACCCGAGCGCCTGACCGCGGAGGCCGGGTGGCACGCGCTGGTGGCGTCGCGCAGCGGATCGCGCTGGGCCGACACCTGGTCGACGCGGGCCCGGGCGCCCGAGGTCGTCATCCGGGACCGCGACGGGCGGGCCGGGAGCGTGGTGCACACGGCATCGGCCACGGCGACGCGGCTGCATCTCGTGGTCCCCGAGCTGCGGACGCTTCACGCGCCGCGGATGGCGAGACGCGCTGCAGGGTGCCATCTTCACGCCGCCCGTCCCCGCCGCCGTACCGCCCCCCGCCGTGGTGTGGGTCTACGGCGGTCCGCACGTCCAGTCGGTCCGTGACGCGTGGGAGCTGACCGTGCTCCCCCTCCGCCAGGCGCTCGTGGATGCGGGCTTCCTGGTCGTGGTCGTGGACGGCCGCGGGAGCGCCAACCGCGGCCTGCCGTTCGAGGCCCCGCTCGCCGCCGCCCTCGGCACGATCGAGGTCGACGACCAGGCCGCGGTGGTGGAGCGCCTCGCCGATGAGGGCGTCGCTGGATCGCGCGCGGGTCGGGATCACGGGCGGGAGCTACGGAGGCTACATGACCGTCCGGTCCATGATCCGGCGCGCCGACCGCTTCCGCGCAGGCGTGGCGGTCGCGCCGGTGATCGGCTGGGACGGCTACGACTCCGCGTACACCGAGCGCTACCTCGGGGATCCGGCGCGAGACGCGGATGCCTACGCCCGAGCCTCGATTCCGGGGACGGCATCGCTCCTCGTCGGCGATCTTCTCGTGATCCACGGGACCCTGGACGAGAACGTCCACCCGCGCCATTCCGAACGCCTCACAGCGGCGCTCGCGGCGGCCGGGCGCCCGATCGAGATCCTGTGGCTCTCCGGCGAGCGGCATAGAACGCAGTCGCGCGCCAGGATCCTGCTCGGGACCGGAGCACCGTGGCCCACCTCTGTCGCGCGCTGGGCGTTGCCGTTCCGCCGGAGATCGAGCGGGGGCTCGCGGGCGAGGCGCGCGGCGCGCAGGCGCACGGGGGGCCGCCAAAGGTGCTGGGCTAGCGCGCCAGCGCGGCGGCCATCTCCCGGAGCAGATCCGCGACACGCGCCGGCAGTCAGGCGGCCTCGTACAGCAGGCCGAAGGTGGCGACGGGGTCGGGAGCGAACTCGGTCCGGATACCGCAGGCGCTGCAGACGATCTCGTCGGCGGCCTCGTCGACCTCGAAGGCGACCTCGTCCTCGCACCATGGACAGATGAGCTGAATGGTCATGCCCGCATCTGGTCGACCCCTTCCGTGACACCTAGCGTGTCGCAATCGCGGAACGCCCATGCAACGCGTCCGCGGAGTCCCCTCAAAAGACTTGCGTTATTGCGCAACTCGTGAGAGAATGACGGCCGATGGATGCAACAACCCTCGTCACCGACACCACCCGCAGCCGCGCGGCCGCGATCGCCAAGGCGCTCGCGGATCCGAAGCGCCTGTGCGTGGTCGAGGAGCTGGCGACCGGTGAGCGGTCAGTGGGTGATCTCAGCCGCTGCATCGGCTGTCAGATGCCGAACATGAGCCAGCATCTCGCCGTCCTGCGCAGCGCGGGAGTCGTCGAGAGCCGGCGCGATGGCAGCACCGTCTTCTATCGGCTCGTGGATCCGACGATCCTCGACGCCTACCGCATCCTGCAACAACTCGCCCGCTGAGTCGGGTGAGACCACTCGTCGAACACGCGAAACACGCGAAAGGATCAGGCAACCGATGTCGAACGTCCGTGAAGTCACCGACGCCACCTGGGACGAGGTCGTTCTGAAGAACGACAAGCCCGTGGTCGTCGATTTCTGGGCCACCTGGTGCGGCCCCTGCCGGATGGTCGCCCCCGAGATCGAGAAGCTGGCGGAGAAGTACGAGGGCAAGGTCGACGTCGTGAAGCTCGATGTCGACGCCAACCCGCACACCGCCATGCACTACGGGATCATGAGCATCCCGACGGTGGCGATGTTCTCTCCCGGTCAGCAGCCCCGCGCCGCTGTCGGGTTCCGGCCCCTGGAGCAGCTCGAGGTGGCCTTTGGCCTGGAGGCGCTGGCACAGCCATCCGCCTGAGCCCACGACCATCGGCTGACGCCGAGATGAGGCATCCATCTCCCACGGGATGGATGCCTCTCGCATTTGCGGCATACTGCGGGCCGTGAAGCGCTCCGTCACCGGCCGGCTGTTCGCCGTCGCCGCCGCGGTGCTGCTCGGGGGGTTCGTGGTCGTCACGCCTCCGGTGGCCCGCGCCGCCGATACCGGGCTCCAGGTCGTCACCGACACCCGCTACACCGTGGTCCCCGCGGAGAAGCGCATCGCCGTGACGATCGACGCGGTCGCCACGAACACCACGCCGGACCCGCTGAACGGCCGCTACTACTACACGGCCGCACGCTTCGCGGTCCACCCGGGCGTGCGCGACCTCTCCGCGTCGAGCGGCGGGCGCACCCTCGTCTCCCGGATCGTCGACAGCACGGCGGAGTTCACGACGATCGAGGTGGCCTTCGGGCGCGCCGTCTACCACGGCGAGTCGATCAGCTTCCAGGTCTCATTCGACATCACCGACCCCGGCGGGCGCCCGAACCGCGACGTGCGCGTGGCCTCAAGCCTGGTCGCGTTCCCGATCTGGGCCTTTGGAACCGAGAACACGGCCGGCAGCAGCGTGACCGTCGTCATTCCGGCCGGCTACACGGTGACCATCGAGGCCGGGACCCTGACGACCGGCAGTGGGGGCGGCGGCACTACGGTCCTCTCGTCGACGACGATCCCCGACCCGTACTCGTTCTTCGCCTACGTCACCGCCGAGAAACCGGGGGCCTACGCGGAGACGACCGCGCCCGTGGTGCTGCCCGAGGGAACCGTCTCCGTCCTGATCCGCGCCTGGGACGACGACCCCGACTGGGGGAAGCAGCTCGCCAGCCTGATGACCCGCGGCCTCCCGGTCCTGCGCAACCTGATCGGCCTCGATTACGAGGTCCACGGCGAGCTGAAGGTCGAGGAGGCCGCCAGCTCGCGCCTCGGCGACTACGCGGGCGTGTACAACGACGTGACCGAGACGATCGACGTGCGCTACGACGCGGACGGCTACACCGCGCTCCACGAAGCGGCCCACACCTGGTTCAACGCCAGCCTCTTCCCGGATCGCTGGATCGGCGAGGCATGGGCGGAGTACTACGGCGTCGCGGCCGGCAAGGAGATCGGTGCCGATGGCGACATCTTCACCATCACGCCCGCGCTGCAGGCCGCCAAGATTCCGCTCAACGCGTGGGGCACCATTGGCAGCGAGCCGCCGACCACCGAGGACTACGGGTACGCGGCCAGCTACGAGCTGGCCCAGCTGATTGCGGCGCGCACGACGACCAGCGGGCTGCAGCAGGTGTGGCGAGCTGCCCACGACGGCGAAGGCTCGTACCAGCCGCCGCATGCCGCTGCCGGAGCCACGCCGGAGAAGGGCGTCTCCGCGGACGTGGCCGGATGGCAGCGCCTCCTCGACCTGCTCGAGGAGCGGACCGGGAAGAACTACGACGACCTGTGGCGCACCTGGGTCGTAACCCCGCAGCAGGCGACCGCCATGGACGCGCGCCTGGCAGCCCGCGCGGCGTACGCACAGACGGTGACGGCCGCCGGCGACTGGACGCTTCCCTACGCGCTGCGCTACACCATGGGCGCCTGGCAGTTCGGCCAGGCCGATACCCTGATGGCCGATGCTCGCGTCGTCATCGAGGATCGCGCCCGCATTGCGAGCGAGGCGGCATCCCTGTCGCTTGAGGTCCCGGACACCCTGCGAGCCGCATTCGAGGCGGGGCCTACGTTCGACGTGGCGAAGCGCGACGCGTCCGAGGAGTTCACCGCGCTGGCGGCGATCGGATCTGCAACTGCGGTACTCCAGCACGAGCCGAGCCCCGTGGAATGGGTCGGCCTGCTCCTCTCCGATCCCGGCCAGACGCTTGCCGCGGCGCGCACAGCCTATTCCGCCGGCCGGGCGACCGATGCGACGGCCGGCGCCGATGCTGCCCGAGCTGAGCGGGTGGGCGCGGCCGATACCGGCCGGGTCAGGGTCGCGGTGGCCGGTGGCTCGCTCCTCGTCCTCGACGGCCTGGCCATGGGCGGCCTGGCGTTGCGCCGCCGGAGGATCCGCGCCGCCAGGGTGCGCCAGGCGTTGCCGCCCCGCGATGTTTCCCCGCCGGAGGTTCCACCCCCGGGCACCCCCTGACGATCGGCGGCTCGCCTGATCCGCGGGACCCCGCTACCCTGTTCGCACCGTGACCCCCAGCACCGTGCACCGATCGATCGCCGCCGTCCTGATCGGGACCTTCACCCTGCGCTTCTCGACCGGGCTGACCGGCGGGCTCCTCGTCTACTACATCGCGAAGATGCCCCGCCACGGCGGGCCGGAGATCTCGGCCCTGGAGCTCGGTGCCATCACGGCCGCCTATTTCATCGCGGAGCTCACCCTCTCGCCCGTGTTCGGCGTCCTTGCGGACCATCTCGGCGCCCACCGCGTCATGCAGTGGGGCCCGGTATTCGGCGCCGTGGCGGTGATCATGACCGGGGTGCCGGTGGCCCTGATCCCCATCGCCATCGTTGTCTGGCTGGCCGTGACGCGGCTCCTCGAGGGCGCGGCCGCCGGCTCGTCGATCCCGTCGATCCTGGGCTACATCGCCCTCGCGACCTCCGGCGACGAGCAGCTCCGGGGCAGAACGGTCTCTCGCTTCGAGGCCGCAACCCTTGCCGGCCTGGGTGGCGGAGTGGTGGCGGCCGGATGGATCTTCGACCTCATCGGTCCCATCGGCTTCTTCGTCAACGCCGCCGTCTACGGCCTCTCGTTCGTGATCTACCGCTTCGCCGTCGCCGACCCGCAGCCCGCACGCGTCACGCAGATGGAGGCCGCAACGCAGGCAGACCGTCGATCGCACTCGCGGTTCGACTGGGCGCGCTATCGCGAGGTGATCGGCAACCCGGGCGTCTGGCTGCTCGCCCCCACCTGGATCGCCCTGAACGCGGTCGTGGGGTCGTGGACCACCCAGTCGGTCTTCCAGCTGGTGCGCACGCCGTCGCGGACCTTCTCCGGCCAGATGCTGATGGGCGGCTTCGATCCGGCGCAGGTGAGCGTGGGGCTGGCCGTGGGCATGCTCGTCTTCTTCGCGGGGCTCCTCTACTGGGGGAACAAGTTCCGCGCCCTGCGGCGAACCACCATCATCTTCATCGGGATCGGCGGCGGGCTCCTCATGCTGGCCGCGATCTTTGGCCTCAACCACTCACTCGACTGGGGGATTCCGCTCCAGGCGATCATGGCGCTGGGCACCTGCGCCGGGCTCTTCGTGCTCGCCGGCGCCACACCTGCTGCGCTGGGGCTCCTGGCCGACATGAGCGAGGCGCACCCCGAGGATCGGGGCGCGATCATGGGCCTCTACTCCGTCTTCCTCGCCGTCGGCCAGATCACCGGCGCCCTGGCGGGCGGCGCCGCAGCGGACTGGCGCGGAATCGACGGAATCCTCGCCGCCAGCCTGGGGCTCCTCCTCATCGCCCTGCTGCCCATCCATCGGCTGCGGTCCAGCGAGCACCTGATCGACGTCCATGCCCACGACGGTCAGCGCATTCGCGCCTCCAGGCCGCGCTGCCCGGCGACAGCCTCGACTGAGGGCCGGCGCGCCGAACCGGGCACTCGGACGACAGCCTGGCGGGAGCGGCTAGAATCAGCGCCCCATGCGCCTATCGCAGCTCTTCTTCGCCAGCCTGCGCGACGACCCCGCCGACGCGGAGATGGCCTCGCATCGGCTGCTGGTGCGCGCCGGCTACGTCCGGCAGCTCGGTGCCGGGATCTACTCGCTCCTGCCGCTCGGCTGGCGGGCGACGCGCAACGTCGAGCAGATCATCCGCGAGGAGATGGACCGCATCGGCTGCCAGGAGATGGAGATGCCGGTCGTCCATCCCGCCGACCTGTGGCGTGAGAGCGGCCGCTACCAGAAGATCGGGCCGGAGATGGTCCGCTTCAAGGACCGCAACGGACGCGACATGGTGCTGGCCATGACCCACGAGGAGGTGGTCGCGGACCTGCTGCGCGACATCGTCTCGAGCTACCGGCAGCTGCCGCTGCTCGTCTACCACTTCCAGACCAAGTTCCGCGACGAGCCCCGCTCCCGCGGCGGGCTGATCCGGGTCCGCGAGTTCGTGATGAAGGACAGCTACAGCTGCGACCGCGACTTCGCCGGGCTGGACGAGAGCTACCAGAAGCACTTCGACGCCTACACCCGCATCTTCGAACGTCTGGGCCTGCATGCCATCCCGGTCGGCGCCGATGTCGGCATCATGGGCGGATCGCTGGCCCATGAGTTCATGGTCCTCAACGAGTGGGGCGAGGACACCCTCGTCATCTGCGAGCGCGGCGACTACGCGGCGAACCAGCAGATCGCGGCCATTCCCAAGCCGGAGCCGCCCGCGGAGGAGCCGATGGCGACCGAGGAGGTCGCCACGCCCGGCACGGCGACGATCGCCGACCTCGCGGCGTTCCTGGAGATCGGTCCGGAGCGCACCGCCAAGGCCGCCTTCTTCACGACCGGCGACGGACGCCTGGTCACGGCCATCGTGCGCGGCGATTTCGAGGTCAACGAGACGAAGCTGGCGAACGCCATCAAGGCCAACACCCTCCGTCCGGCCACCGCGGACGAGATCCACGCGGCGGGGATGGAGCCCGGCTACGGCTCGCCGGTGGGCGCCCATGACACGACGGTGGTGGTGGACGACCTGGTGGCCCGCGCGCCGAACCTGGTGGCCGGCGCCGAACCGGCCGGGATTCCACCTGCGCAACGTGAATGTGGGGCGCGACTTCACGCCCGACGTCACCGTGGACATCGTCAACGCCCGCGAGGGCGACCCCTGCCCCGTGTGCGGAGACCCGGTCGTGCTGCGCAAGGGTATCGAGGTGGGCAACATCTTCAAGCTCGGGACGGACTTCGCGATCCCCATGGGAGCCACCTACCTGGGGGAGGACGGCGAGCGCCATCCCATCGTCATGGGCTCCTACGGGATCGGTTTGGGGCGCGCGGTGGCCTGCATCGTCGAGACACACCACGACGAGAAGGGGATCGCCTGGCCCGAGGCGGTGGCACCGTACCCCGCCCATATCGTGACCGTGGGCGCGGCCCGCGATCCCGCCGTCGTCGAGGCGGCGGACGGTCTCTACACGCGCCTGGCCGATGCCGGAGTCGAGGTGCTGTACGACGACCGCGACGAGTCCCCCGGCGTCAAGTTCACCGACGCCGAGCTGCTCGGCATGCCGCGCATCGTCACCATCTCGCCGCGCTCGCTCGCAGCCGGTGGTGCCGAGGTGACGATCCGCGCCACCGGCGAGCGCTCGGTCATGCCCATCGCGGAGGTCGAGGCGGCGCTGGCCGCCCGCTGAGCGTGGCCCGCCAATCGCGGCGGACGGCGCCGGCCACCGACATCGCACACGCCACGGACGCGCCGGTCCCGGGATGGTCGCCGGCAGTGCTGCACACGCTGGCGGTCGTATTCGACACCCTGGCACCCATGGCCGCGGAGGACGCCGTGCGCCGCGCTCGCCTGGCCGCGGAGACGCTCACCGCCGTCGCGGATCGGGGTGAGCTGCCACTGCTGAAGCTGGCGATCCGCTCGCTGGAGTGGCCACCAGTCCTGTTCCTGACGGCCGGGCGCTGGGGCAGCTTCTCGTCGCTGCCGCGCGACGCGCGCGAGGCCACGTTGCTGGCGTGGTCCCGCCACCCGGTCGGTCGCCTGCGCACCGCCTTTCAGGCGCTGAAACGGCTGGGCCTCTTCCTCGCCTACGCGGATGCCGGCGAGGACGGGTCAGGCAACGAGACGTGGTCCCGCATCGGCTATCGACCACCTGCCCCGGTGGAGTCACCGCCAGCCGCCGTCGATCGAGCCGATCCGCGCCAGGGACCTCCCCGGGGAGGAGGCCGTGCTCGAAGCGGACGTGGTCGTCGTGGGCTCAGGTGCCGGCGGCGGAGTCGTGGCTGCGCGCCTGGCGGAGGCGGGTCGCTCCGTGCTCGTCATCGAGGCCGGGCCTTACCGTCCCGAGGCGGAGATGCCAACGCTCGAGGCGCGTGCCATGCAGGAGCTGTACCTCGACCAGGGCACCACCGCCACCTCGGACCTCGGCGTCACCATCCTGGCCGGCTCCGGACTTGGCGGCGGGACGACCATCAACTGGACCACGGCGATCGCCCCACCCGACTGGCTGCGCCAGGAGTGGGAGGAGAAGCACGGGCTCGAGGGACTGGCGGGGCGAAGGACCGACGAGATCCTGGCCCGCCTGCGCGCGGAGCTGGACCTGCGGCCGCCCAGCGTGATCCCGCCCAAGGACCGCGTCATCCTCGACGGCGCGAGGGCCCTTGGGTGGGAGGCGGCGGCCACGGAGCGCAACGCCGGTCCCTGTGTCGACTGCGGCGCGTGTGGCTTCGGCTGTCGCGCCGGTACCAAGCGATCGGGCCTCCGCGCGCACCTCGCGATGGCGGCGCGGTCGGGGGCCCGGGTCCTCGTGGACGCCCGGGTCGAGCGGATCGAGATCGCCGGCGGTCGGGCCCACGGCGTGCGCGGGATCGTTCGCGGCGCGGATGGCCGCCCACGGCCCTTCCGCGTGGCCGCGCCGCAGGTGGTGGTTGCGGCGGGTGCGCTGCGCACGCCCCTGCTGCTGCGCGCCTCGGGGATCGACCATCCGCAGCTGGGCAGGAACCTGCGACTCCACCCGGTGGTCGCGGTCGGCGCGGAGATGCCGGACCCGGTCGAGATGTGGCTGGGTCCGACGCAGGCCGCGCGGTCGCTCGAATTCTGGCGCCCCGGACCCCCGGATCCGGCCGGCATCGGTCCGGCGCACGGCGGGTTCGTGATCGAGTCTGCGCCGCCGCATCCCGGGCTGCTGGCGAGCGCGTTCGCCTGGGAGGGCGCCGCGGCAGCCGCAGAACGCATGGACCGGGCCGCCTACCAGGTACCACTGATCGGGATCATCCGCGACGTCGGCAGCGGACACGTGCGCTGCGACCCGCCACCACCAGGCACGGATCGACTATCAGCTGAGCGCCGCGGACGGACAGACGGCCCGGCGGGCCCTCGTGGAGCTTGCCCGCCTCGCGCGGGCTGCCGGCGCGCGCGAGGTCTTTGGCGTCGCGAACCGCGTGGCGCAGTATCGGTCGGCATCGGGAGATGCTGCGTTCGACGGCTTCCTGCGCCGGCTGGCGCAGACGACCCTCAGCCCCAACCGGGTCGCCCTCTTCAGCGCCCACCAGATGGGCAGCGCACGGGCCGGTGCGGACCCGGTCGCGCATCCGGTGGATCCCTGGGGATGGGTACGCTCGGGTCCCAGCGGAACAATCGTGCGCGGGCTCGCCGTCGCGGACGCGTCGCTGTTCCCGACCGGATCCGGCGTGAATCCCATGGTGACCGTCATGGTTCTCGCCGACCGGGTTGCCGAAAGCGTGCGGTCGAACGCCTGAGGGTCCGGTACCATATGTCGGTCGGTCCCGCCCAAATCGGGACGTAGTACCCTGCACTGGGACAACAGTTTCCCAAGGCTCTGGAGAGCATGACCGACCAACGCATCCTCGACGCGATCGATGAGCTCGCACTTGAGCTCGTGGCGGTCACGGCCCGCGCCCTCAGCGAGGCGGTGAACGATCTCGATCTGACCCTGAGCCAGTGGCGCGTGCTCGTGGTGATCGGCCAGCGCAGGCAGCCGCTCCGGGTCGGGGAGATCGCCGCGCGGATCGAGGCCTCCCTGCCATCCACCAGCCGGATCCTGCGGCGACTCGAACGCCGCGAGCTGATCATGACGCAACGCGACGAGCGAGACCGTCGCGCCACGCTGGTGCGGCTCACGGCGACCGGCCTGCGCACCCGCCGCAAGGTGATGCAGACGCGGCAGCGATCCGTGGCCGCCGCGCTGGGTGAGGGGGGCGGCCCACTGCCCACGACCCTGACCGAAGGCCTCGAGGCCATCGTTCGAGCGCTGACGCCCCTCAGCTGAGCCGTCCAGCGGGTCTCAGCGCAGCTGCGGCACGACCTCGGCGCCAATCCGCTCCAGGCGGGACAGGTCGCTGACACCGCGCACCCCGAAGAGGATGTGCTGGGCCCCGGCGTCTGCCAGCCCGCCGAAGCGCTCGACGACCTCCGCGGGGGACTCCCGGTCCAGGTCCACCTGCTGGAGCGTGCTGCGCTCGATCTCCTCGTATGGACGGCCGATCCGCTCGCAGTGCTCGCGCAGGACCGCGTACTTGTGAGCGATCCGCTGCGGGTCGCCGAACACGTTCGTCGCGTCCGCGTACTGCGCCACCAGCCGCAGGGTCTTCTGCTCCCCGCCCCCGCCGATCATGATCGGGATCCGCGGCCGGCTCAGGGCCTGGGGAGAGTTGAGGAGCCGGGTGGCGGTGACGTGCTTACCCTCGAACGAGCCCTCACTGCCCCGCTCGCCGCGCCACATCTCGTGGGCGTACTGCAGCGTCTCGGAGAGCATCTCAAAGCGCTCGCGCAGGGGCGGGAACGGAAAGCCCAGCCCGGTGGACTCCTCCTCGTTCCAGGCGGCGCCGATGCCGAACCAGGCCCGTCCGCCGGAGAGCACGTCGAGGGTGGTGGTGGCCTTCACCCACAGGGCGGGGTTGCGGTAGTGGATGCCGCCGACCATGAGCCCCAGGCGCGCACGCTTCGAATGGGCGGCCATGTAGCCCAGGGCCGTGAACCCCTCGAGCATGGGCTCCTCCGGCGGCCCGATGCCGCGGATCTGGAAGAAGTGGTCCATGACCCAGATCGAATCGAAGCCGATCTCGTCCGCGGTCTCCACGATGCGCGCAAGGGTCGGCGCAATCGCCTCGCCGCCACCCGGCCAGGTGAAGCTGTTGATCTGCAGGCCAAGCTTCAGCCCGCTCATCGCTCGACCTCGACGCCGTGCCAGAAGGCCACGTAGCCCTCCACGTGCTTGGCCTCCGGCAACGTCTCGGGGTAGTACCAGGCAGCATCGGTGTTCACCGAATCGCCCACCACCACGTCGTAGTAGCTCGCCGTGCCCTTCCAGCCACAGACGCTGTGTGTCGCCGAGGGGCGCAGGTGCTCTGACTGCACGGCCTCCGGAGGGAAGTAGACGTTGCCCTCAACGATCTCCACCGCGTCGTCGTCGGCTTCTGCCAGGATTGTGCCGCTCCACGTTGCCCGAGGCATTCCGCGCGATCTCCTCTCGTCGTTCTGCGCCATCTCTATGATTGCGCGGACAAGTATGCGCCGATCTCGCCCGGGCCGGGGACGGACGGCGAACGGGGCGGCCCGGGCACATGGACCGCCCCGCACCAGCCTCCAGGGGAGGATTGGCCTAGACGGTGAGCGCCTCCTTCACGCTCGCCGTCGTCGCGGGCGCCGGCTCCGGCTCGTAGACCACGTCGGTCAGATCGCCTGCCAGGTACGCGTCGTAGGCGGCCATGTCGAAGTGCCCGTGCCCGGAGAGGTTGAAGAGGATGACGCGCTCCTCCCCCGCCTCCTTCGCCTGAAGCGCCTCGTCGATCGCCGCCTTGATCGCGTGGCTCGACTCCGGTGCGGGAATGATTCCCTCCGTGCGGATGAAGCGCATGGCCGCCTCGAAGCACTCGTTCTGGCGGTATGCCACCGCCTCGATGAAGCCCTGGTCGAACAGGTGCGACACCATTGGCGCCATGCCGTGGTAGCGCAGCCCGCCGGCATGGATGGGCGCGGGGACGAAGCCGTTGCCCAGGGTGTGCATCTTGAGCAGAGGCGTGGTGCCCGCCGTATCCCCGAAGTCGTAGCGATACTCGCCCTTCGTCAACGACGGGCAGCTGGCCGGCTCGACGGCGAGGAATCGGGTCGAGGAGCGCCCCGAGAGCCGCTCCCGCAGGAACGGGAACGCGATCCCGGCGAAGTTCGAACCCCCGCCCGCGCAGCCGATGACCACATCCGGTCCTTCTCCGGCCATCTCCATCTGGCGGATTGCCTCCTGGCCCACCACCGTCTGGTGCAGGAGGACATGGTTCAGTACGCTCCCCAGCGAGTAGTTCACGTCGTCGTGGGTGGCGGCCACCTCCACCGCCTCGCTGATGGCGATCCCCAGCGATCCGGTCGATTCGGGGTCATTCGCCAGGATGGCGCGCCCGGCATTCGTCTCGGGGGAGGGGGACGGGACGACGGTGGCGCCAAACGCCTGGATCATGCTGCGGCGATACGGCTTCTGCACGTAGCTGACCTTCACCATGAAGACCCGGCACTCCAGGCCGAACTGACCGGCGGCGAAGGCAAGTGCGCTTCCCCACTGTCCGGCCCCGGTCTCCGTCGCGAGCTTCCGGACCCCTTCCTCGCGGTTGTAGAAGGCCTGCGGGATGGCGGTGTTGGGCTTGTGCGAGCCCGATGGCGAGACCCCCTCGTACTTGAAGTAGATGTGCGCCGGCGTGTCGAGCTCACGCTCCAGGTTGCGTGCCCGGATCAGCGGGGAGGGGCGGTACATGCGGTACACCTCGCGCACCGGATCCGGGATCGGGATGTACTGCTCCGTGCTCACCTCCTGGCGGATGAGCTCCATGGGGAAGAGCGGGGCCAGTGCCTCCGGGCCAATGGGCTCGCGGGTCCCCGGGTGGAGGGGCGGAGGCAGCGGGACCGGCAGGTCGGCGCTGATGTTGTAGTAGTGCGTCGGCATCTCGGCTTCGCTGAGCAGGAACCGGCGCTGGGATGCGGGGGACATGTGCGTGGACCTCCAGAGAACAACACGACCCCTCCGTCCCAAAGGACGAGGGGGTCTTCTCGTGGTGCCACCTTTGTTCCCCGGTGTTCTCACCCGGGCTCATTCGACCGCGGTCCACGCTTGCGCGCGACGACGGCCTCGGCTTTGCTATCGGTGCCTCTCCGCCGGAGGCTACTGGCAGACCGATCTCGCCCGATCCGCGTTCGCCGCCGGAGCTCCCGGGTCCATTCGCCGTTTGCGCTGCCGCCGGGGTCTCACTGCTCCCGGCTCCCTGGAGGCTCGCCAGAACGGATACTCGTCCCGATCCTCGCCGTATTCACCTGTGAGCCCGGACGGTACGTCCAGCCCGGTGCCTTCGTCAAGACCCTGCGTCGGGCCCCGCGCCATGCTCCGCCTCACGCTCCGTCGGCTGGTCGACGGTGGTCGTCTCAGTTCCGGCCGTCCCTGCAGCCGGCAGGTGCGGCGGCAGGGTCACGACGAAGCAGGTCCGTCCCGGAGCTGTCTCCACCTCGATGTCGCCTCCATGGCGGGTTACGACGTTGTGGCTGATGTGCAGCCCAAGGCCCGTGCCAACCCCCGGCTCCTTGGTGGTGAAGAACGGCTCGAACAGGTGCGCTTGCGCCGATGGCGGGATCCCGGGGCCGTTGTCGCAGATCGTGACCCGGACGCCGCCCTCCTCGGTGGGCTCCGCCCGCACCTCGAGCGCGCCGCGGCCATCCATGGCCATCACCGCGTTGTCGATGATGTTGGTCCAGACCTGGTTCAGCTCGCTGCCGTACGCATCGATTTCGGGCAGGTCGGGCGTGTAGTCGCGCATCACGTCGACGCCGCTCTTCAGCTTGTGCCCCAGGATCACGAGCGTGTCATCAAGCCCCTTGCGCACGTCGATGCGTTGCACCGGCGCCTGATCCAGGTACGCGTAGCTCTTGACCGCTCCGACGATCTCGCTGATCCGATCTGCGGCCATCTTCACCTCGCCGAGCAGCGAGGTGATGGTGTTGGTCTGCGCCAGCCAGCCCGCCGCGTCGCTCGCCTCGCCCGGCGTCAGCCCCGCGAACGCGGATGACAGCTGGTCCGGCGTCCAGCCGGCGTCCACCAGGGAGGCGGCCAGCCCCGAGTCGTCCACGAGGTCGGTGAGCTCGTCAATGCGATCGCTGCGGTCGAGCGGGCCGAGCGAGGGCGCCGGATCGGCCGGACGCAGGGTGGTGACCGCAATCGGTGGGTGGAGCCCGTCCCGCGCGGAGATTGCGGTCTCGAGCGACGAGACGGATCTGCGGATCGCGGCGGCCGGGTTGTTCAGCTCATGAGCCAGGCCCGCCGCGAGCGTCCCGAGACCGGCAAGCTTCTCGCGCTCCTGGAGCAGCGACTGGGTCGACCGGAGCCGGTTGAGCACCACGCGAAGGACGGCGAAGGCGGATTCGGGGGCTGCGGCGAACACGTCCAGCAGCGCCTCGCGCGGGACGCGCAGGACCTCGACCGGCGTGACGGCCCGCACGGATGCAGAGCGCGGCCTCCCCTCGATGGCGGACATCTCGCCCTGGATGGTCCCCGGCCCAACCCGGTTCAGCGAAATCTCGGTGAGGCCGCTCTTCTTCGTGACATCCAGGTCACCGGCCACCACGACATAGAGCGCGTCTCCCGGGTCGCCCTCGCGAATCAACAGGTCGCCGGGCGCGAGCGAGAGCGGCTCGGCCATGCTGGCCAGCCGCGAGAGGTCCTCGTCGGGGAGCTGTGCAAAGAGGGGGGCGGATCGGAAGGCGTCGAGCACCGCGACCTCAGGTGGAGCCCAGGAGGGTCGCCAGGTATTGGTGGACGAACTGCACGGCCATGGATCCCTCGCCCACGGCACTGGCGATCCGCTTGATGGAGCGGAAGCGCACGTCGCCAGCTACGAAGACGCCGGGGACGCTGGACTCCAGGAGGAACGGCTCGCGATCGTTCCCCCAACCAGCGGGTGCCCGGCCGTCCACGAACGCCTCGCGCCCCGAGAGGACGAATCCGGCACGGTCTCGCAGGGCGAAGCCTTCCAGCCAGTCCGTGCGCGGCGACTGGCCGATGAACACGAACAGCGCCGAGATCGGGACCTCCGTCTCCTCGCCATCGGGTCCCTTGAGGGTGGCCGACTCGAGCTCTCGTTCGCCGGCGACAGCGGTGACCTGCGTCCCGAGCCGGATCTCGACGTTGGGGAGCGCCTCCATCTGCTCGATGAGGTATTGGCTCATGGTGGCAGTCACGGTTTCTCCCCTGACCAGGAGCGTGACGTGGCGCGCGAACCGCGAGAGGTACACCGCGGCCTGGCCGGCGGAGTTGCCCCCTCCAACCACGCCCACGTCCATGCCCCGGTAGAGGACCGCCTCCGTCGTCGCGGCGCCGTAGTAGATCCCCGCCCCTGCCAGCCGGTCCGCATTCGGGATTGTGAGCTGCCGATAGCTGACGCCGGTGGCTACGACCACCGATTGGCAGGAGAGCTCCGTGCCATCAGCGAGCGCCACCACGCGGTACGGGTCCTCGCGGCGGATCGCGACCACCTCCTGCGGCGTGAGGATCTCGGCGCCCAGGCGTCGCGCCTGCGCGAGACCGCGCCGCGCGAGGTCGCTGCCCGCAAGCCCGGCCGGGAAGCCCAGGTAGTTCTCGATGCGGCTGGTGGTTCCCGCCTGACCACCGGGGGCCTCGCGCTCGACCAGGACCGTCTTGAGCCCTTCGCTCGCGCCATAGACCGCCGCCGCCAGTCCGGAGGGGCCGCCACCGACGATGACGAGATCGTAGAACGGGAGGGCGGCGTGCGTCTGGAGGCCGACCTTCTCGGCGATCTCGAGGGTGCTGGGGTCGCGAAGGACGGTGCCATCCGGGAAGAGGACGAGCGCCGAGGTCAGATCGACAGGCGCGCCCTTTCCGGCCGGGGTGACCGAGGCGGCCAGGCGCCGCCCCTCCTCATCGGTCTCGGGATCCAGCCAGGCGTACGGCACCTGGTTGCGAGCCAGGTAGTCCCGGATGTCGTGGCCACGCGGCGACCAGCGCCGCGCCAGCAGCCGCAACCCCTCGAACGGAGGGCGGAAGTCCGCGATCCAGTCGGAGAGCAGATCGTCGGTGACCGGGTAGAGCTTCTCCTCCGGCGGATCCCAGGGCTTGAGGATGTACTGGTCGAGCCGGATCTGGTTGATGGCCCGGATCGCCGCATCGGTATCGGCGTAGGCGGTCAGCAGCACGCGCTTGGCGTCGGGCTGCAGCTCCAGCGCCTGGGAGAGGAACTCGATGCCGGTCATCCCCGGCATCCGCTGGTCGACCACGAAGAGGCCAATGGCACCGCCGCGAACGGTCAGCTGCCGGACCACGTCGAGTCCCTCCGCGCCGGAACCGGCCGCCACGATCCGGTAGTCCTTGCCGTAGCGAGCCCGGAGATCGCGCTCCACGGCGCGCAGGACCGGGGCGTCGTCATCGACCGCCAGGATGACCGGCTTGCTGCTCGCGGAGGCCATGCGGGGCAGTGTAGGACGCCGCGAGTCCGGGCGGCAGGGACGAACGTCATATCGGGCCGGGAGCAACCGGGCAGGAGCGCATCTGCCCACGCGCGCACGTCGCTGCAGGTAGCATCGCGGACATGAACGGAGCCGATCACGCCGACGTGGTGGTCGTCGGCGGCGCCATCGTGGGGAGCAGCGTCGCTGCGTTCCTGGCGCGCCGCCCGGACTGGCACGGTCGGGTCGTGGTGATCGAGCGCGACCCGACCTATCGCAGCTCGTCCACGACCCTCTCGGCCGCCTCGATCAGGCTCCAGTTCAGCACGGACCTCAACATCGAGATCAGCCGCTTCGGCATCGAGCTGATCAAGCACCTCGATGCGTTCCTGGGCGTTCCCGGCGAGCCGGCGCCCGAGATCGACTTCGTGGAGGGTGGCTACCTCTTCCTGGCCAGCGAGGCGGGCAGAGCCGCGCTGGAGGAGAACCACGCCGTGCAGCGCCGGCACGACGTTCCCGTCGCGCTCCTGACCCCCGCCGAGCTGCGGGCACGCTTCGGATGGATGCAGGTGGACGACCTGGCGGGCGGGTCGCTGGGGCTCGCCGACGAGGGCTGGTTCGACGCCTACGCCCTCCTCCAGGCGTTCCGCCGCAAGGCTCGTTCCCTCGGGGTGGAATACGTCACCGGCGAGGTGACCGGCCTGGAGGTTGATGGAAACCGCGTGCGGGAGGTGCGGCTCGCCGATGGCGGCCGACTTGCCTGCGACTGGCTCGTCAACGCGGCTGGGCCGCGGGCCGCGTCGATCGCCGCCATGGCCGGGGTCGAGCTCCCCGTCCGCTCACGCCGCCGCTTCGTGTACCACTTCGACTGCCGCACGCGGATCGGAGCCGCTCCCCTCACCATCGACCCCACGGGGGTCTACTTCCGGCCGGAGGGCCCCGCCTATATCGCCGGCTACTCCCCGCTGGAGGGCGAGCCCGATCCCGACACGCTGGACCTGACCTTCGATCGAGCCCCGTTCGAGGACCTCGTCTGGCCCAGCCTCGCGAACCGCGTCCCCGCCTTCGAGGCGATTGGCCTGCTCGACGGCTGGGCAGGCCACTACGCGGTGAACACGCTCGACCACAACGCCGTCCTGGGGCCGCACCCGGATATCGGCAACCTCCTCTTCGCGAACGGGTTCTCCGGGCACGGTCTCCAGCAGGCGCCGGCCGTGGGACGAGGGCTGGCCGAGTGGATCGCCAGCGGCCGGTACGAGACCCTCGACCTCGCCGGCCTGGGCTATGACCGGATCCTGCGCGGCGAGCCGGTCCGCGAGCGCAACGTGGTTTGACTCAGGCCTCGGATTGGGCTCCGTCGTCAGCCGGTTTGCCGGCCATCACCCGTGCGATGCGCTCGAGGAGCCAGCGTGCGGTGCCCCGCGCCGCGACGTTCAGCAGGAGCTTGTCGGCAAGCACGCCGACCCCACCACCCGGAGGCGCATAGACTCCGGTGACCCGCAGGCTGCCGTGCGCCCAGGTCAGGTTGCCCGAGAAGACCGGGAAGAGCGGCGCCATTCCGGCGGCGCGCCAGGAGATCTCGACGCTCACCGCGGACTCGTCCTCGCGCACCGTTCCCAGATCCAGGTAGGCGGCCTTGTGGAAGGTGATCAGCGGAGATCGCTCCCCAACGCGCATGCGCAGGTCGATGAGGCGGCGCTCCATTCCTTGCGGGGCGCCGCCGACGGGCTGGACGACCACCTCGCCGTCGATCCACTCGGCCCGGCCGGGACCAAGCACCTCGACGGCGCGCGCGCGCGCCGCAGGAGCCGGCAGGACCACATCCAGCTGGGCTCGGCCGATCCCGCCCTGCTCGACCTCGTCGTCGGGCAGGGCGCTCATGGCTGTGCGCCGTCACGAGCGGTGACTGGGGAGACGGGATTCGTCACGGAACGCGGAATGCTCGGCATTGGCCGGTTATAGGCGAAGCGTTCCGGGACCGGCGAGGGCCGAATGGCCCGCCGTCACGGTCGGTGGTCACTACGGGGTCTGCTCGCCCGGCTCGCCTCGCATTCCGGCCAGCTGCCCGGCGGGCGAGGCCAGCGCCTCCACGGCAACCGGCGTCGAGCCTGCGCGAGGTCCGCTCAGTGGGACTCGGCGCGTGGCGAGCGCTGCGATCAGGATCATGCCGAGCATGAGCCCATCGGCGATCGCGATCGCGCCGCCGAGTGCCAGGATGCCTGCGTCCGCCAGCCCGATGAGAGCGCCACCCGCGCCCGAGCCGAACGCGGTCCCAATGGTGAACGCCAGCTGCATGCCGGCCGATGCCGCGCCCTCCCTGCCGGGTTCTGCCGTCTCCAGCACGAGCAGGGTCAGCGTCGAATACGCGAGCCCCATCCCGAGCCCCGCGACCGCCCAGGCCAGTGCGCCGGTGGCAACCGGCAGGCCCGGCAGCAGGCCCAGCGCCGAGAGCCCGATGCCGGCTGCGATGAGCAAAGCGCCGCTGCGCACCAGGCCGCGCCGCCAGCCGCGCGGCGCAAGCCGTGCCTGGATCCAGGAGCCCACGGTCCAGGTGACCGCCGCTGCCGAGAGGGCCAGGCCACCCACCTGAAGGGAAGCGCCGCGTACGCCGGTAACAGCCAGCGGCACGAATGCCTCTGTCCCGAAGAAGCCGAATGCAAGCAGCGCAATGGTGCCGATCACGGCCGGTGATCCCGCACGCAGCCGCAGCGATCCCGCCGGCAGGAGGGATCGCAGAGTCAGGACGGTGAGCGCGCCGCCTGCCAGCGCCATGGGCAGCGCGGCGGCGAGGATGCCGACCGACAGGCTCCCGAGCAGAAGCGTGCTCCCCACCGCCAGGCCCACCGCCCGCATCGCCTGCCCGCCGCGTCGGGGCGCGGCGTCCGTGCTCGGTCCCAGTCGGGCGATCGGGACCAGCACCGCGGCGCCGGTGACCAGCACGACCGGAACCAGGCCACCGAAGACCCATCGCCAGTCGAGAACCGCCACGATCCACGCCGCAAGCGCCGGACCCACCAGCCCGGGCACCACCCAGGCGCTCGAGTTGAGGGCCAGCATGCGCGGCATCGCGCGGGGATCGTAGGAGCGGGCGATGGCGACGTAGATGACCGAACCAATGGCACCCGCGCCCAGCCCCTGGACCGCGCGTCCCACGATCACCATGGGCATCCCCGGCGCTGTCGCCGCCAGCAGGAGCCCCAGGCAGAAGAGCCCGATGCCGCCGACGAAGGCCCGCACCGGACCATGTCGATCCGCATCGGCACCGGCCACCGTGATGCCCACGATGTTGGTCAGCCAGAACGCCGCAAAGGCCCACCCGTACAGGGAGAGCCCGCCCAGGTCGTCCACCGTCGCGGGGAGCACCGTGGGGACCGCCATCCCCTCGAAGGCGACCGCGGTGATGAGCCCCACGATGCCGGTCGTCAGGACCCTGCGGTCCGGGGACCACGTGCTTCGGGCGAGCATGCGCGGATGCTACGCGGTCCGGCGTCCCCGGGCCGCGCAGCGTCGGGGCGCGGTCAGCGGTCTCCCGGCCGATCCAGGAGCGGCGGCCCCAGGAGCAGCGGCGAGCCGAGCTTCCCGCCGTACTGCGGGCGCAACCGGTCGGGGTTGTACATGGTCGCCACGTCGACCTTCCGGGGGCCCAGGGCGGGATCCGGGAGGGGCGCGTGCGCATACTTGCCTTCGCAGATGGCCGCCATGCGCCCCGAGACGCCATCGGCCAGGAGGTCCATCGCGACGTTCGCGAAGGTGGTCGCCACCATCTGGTCCAGGGCATCGGGATCGCCCGAGCGCAGGTCGTAGGTCAGGTCGCTGTTCACGGTCTCGACGCCGGTTCGGCGCCGCAGCTCGAGCGCAAGGGCATGGCCCACGTCGCTCTTGTGGCGATGGCCGAACGAATCGGCCTCACCCTCCTCGCCCAGGGTGCCGCCGCTCCAGATGGCGCCCTCCGACGCGATGACGAACGCGTAGCCGGATGGATTCGCACTGCGGTCCTCCATCATCAGCCCGGCCAGCTGGTCCAGGTCGAAGCTGGACTCCGGGATGACGCAGCGGCCGCTGGTGACGTAGGCCGCGTACCACGCGGTGTAGCCGCTGTTGCGGCCGAAGATGCGGAAGACGCCGATCCGCTCATGGCTGCCCAGGGTCGTGCGCTGGCGATTGATCAGCTCCCGAGCCCGGGTCACCGCGGAGCTGAAGCCAATGCAGTACTCCGTGCCCTGGACGTCGTTGTCCATGGTCTTGGGGATCGCCATCAGCGGGACCCCTTCCTCGCCGAGCCGATGTCCATAGCCCAGCGTGTCGTCGCCACCGATGGCCACCAGCCGGTGTACGTCGAGCCGGTCGAGGTTCTCGAGAACGAGCGGCGTGAGGTCGTAGGTGTCCTCGCCGATCTGCATGGACGCGCGGCGTGCCGCATCCAGGTGCTCGGGCAGGTTCTCCGCCGGCATGCGCGCCGGGTTCGTGCGCGAGGTATGGAGGACGGTGCCGCCTGTGCGATCGATCGCTCGGGTGGACCGTCGGTCGAGCGGGCGAATGTAATCCGGATCCGGCTCGGACCCGGGGCGCATGTGCGTGAGCCCTTTCCACCCGCGCCGGATCCCGACCACCTCGTAGCCGAGCTCGGAGGCGCGGTAGACAACGGATTTGATCACGGAGTTGAGGCCGGGGACGTCGCCCCCGCCGGTGAGGATGCCGATGCGTTGTGTCATTGCCCCTATCTTGCCGCGGGCGCGCAATCCGCGCGCGCGCGGCAAGCACGCCGTTGCCATTGGTCAGAGTTGATGCTCCACAATGGACCGATGTGCGGCCGCTTCGCCCAGCCACGATCATCCGACGAGCTGGCGCGCCTGTTCCGCGCGCGGCCCGTCACCGATCTTGCCGGGGAGCGCTTCAACGTGGCGCCCACCGACGAGGTCGCCGCGGTGGTGGAGCACCATGGGGAGCGCCAGCTCGACGTTTTCCGCTGGGGCCTCGTCCCGGTCTACGCGGAGAGCCCCAAGCAGGGCGCCCGCCTCATCAACGCCCGGGCGGAGACGGTCGAGACCTCGCCAGCCTACCGGACCGCGTTCCGTCGCTGGCGCTGCATCATCCCGGCGGATGCCTTCTACGAGTGGCGCCGCGACCCGGCGGCCCCCGCCGAGCGCCGGTCCCGCGTCGGACGGTCGGAGCCGTACGCGGTGCGGCGCGTGGACGGCGACCCCATGGCCTTCGCCGGCCTGTGGGCCGTATGGCGCGATCCGGGCACCGCCGCTCGGCTGTACAGCTGCACCATCATCACCACCGCGGCGAACGATGCGTTGACGGCCATCCACCCGCGCATGCCGGTCATCCTGGAGCCGGGCGCCTGGGAGCAATGGCTCGATGAGCGAACGCCCGCCGCCGAGCTGCGCCCGCTGCTGGCTCCCGCGCCGGTCGGCCTGCTTGAGGCCTACGCCGTCTCGCCCGCCGTCAACAGCGTGCGCAACAACGGACCGGAGCTCCTCGATCCCATCACTCGCTGGACGGAGCCGGTGCGATGAGCACGATCCGGCTGCCTGCCGGCACCCTCGTCGTGCTGGTGGGCGTGTCGGGAAGCGGCAAGACCACCTTCGCCGCACGGAACTTCTCGGCCGACGAGGTCCTTGCCTCGGACGACCTGCGCGCGCGCGTCTCCGGCGACCCGGCCGACCAGTCCGCCACCGCGGACGCATTTCGCCTGCTGCACGCCGCGCTGGCCGAGCGCCTCGCGTGCGGCAAGCTCACGGTCGTGGATGCCACGAACACCCAGCCCTGGTCTCGCCGGCAGCTGCTGGCCATCGCCCGCCGTGCCGGGCGCCCGTCGGTCGCCATCGTCCTGGACCTCCCGCTGGCGGTGTCCCTGGAGCGAAACGACACGCGCTCGGCGCGACGCGTCCCGCCCGCGGTGGTCCGCCGCCAGCATCGTGAGCTGCGCAGTGGCCTCCCCGCGCTGGCGCGCGAGGGTCACGCCCTGGTCGTGATCCTGGGCGACGCCGCGGAGGTCGAGGCCGTGCGTCTCGTTCGCGAGGCGGCTCAGAGCTCCGTCGTAGAGCAGAGGGCCACGTCGCGCACGTAGTGCACGTCACGGGCCCACGCCTTCGCCAGGATGACGTGGAAGGTCGCTCGCCCGGTACCGTGGGGCAGGTCAACCGTGGGAACCCAGGCATCCGGAGCGTCGGCGGTGAACGGGTGCGTGCCAAGCGGGCCGCCAAAGGCGCCGCCATCGGCGGGGAGGTGTCCGCGGGCTACCAGGATCTCCTCCTCCATGCCCCCGGCCACCGTCACGCGTGCATGGACCCGCAGCTCCAGGCGCACCTCCTGGACGGGGACCGGCTCCGGAGTCTCCAGGGTCACCGCACCGCTGAAGGCGGACGCCACGCTGAGCGGGACCGGCTCCAGCCGGATCTGGGCGGGATGCGCATCGACGTTGGCGGGGGCCTCTGGGAACAGGGCGTATTGGCCGGCATCCACGACACCAGCCTGCAGGAGCGCGGTCGGCTGCGCCACGCGAACGGGCAGCCGCAGCTCGGCATCGCGCGCCATGGGTCGGTCGACGGTGACGCGCAGCTCCCAGTCGCAGCGGAGCACCGAGCCTTCGAAGGTCGCCGGGCCCAGGTCCGGGATGTGAAGCGTCCACTCCCAGCGCAGCGGCTGCCCCGCCGCCAGCTCGCCTTCGCCCGCCAGGATGGTCTCGAGCCGGCCGACCTCGGAGGTCGCGGTCCGCTCCACGGTGCGGGACGTCATGCTCCCGTTGGCCCCGCTCGGTCGTCTCGGTCCGGCGATAGCGGTAGGTCTCGGTCCCGACCAGGGCGGCACGCACGCCGCGCGTCTTCATCGCCCGCTCCGGGGTGAAGGTGACCACCAGGTGGGCATCGCGGCTCGGCAGCAGGACCGGCGGATCCAGGGTCACGGCCCACGCGCCGCCGCTCAGCTCGGTCGGATCCAGCATCACCGTTCACCCCCATTTCGCGCACGTACGAATGTCCCGAAGGAACTGCGCGCGACCCAACGATGCGAGATCATCGAGCCGCCCCGGAACGCTTGATGCAATCGCCTGATCCGGTTGCGCTGCCCCTTCGGGACACCGAAAGAATACGGGCGGCCGGGGCCGGCGACAAGGGGGTTTATCCCCGACTTTTTGGCGCCGCCGCCGCAGTTGTCAACATCCCATCCACGGACGGCCATCGCCGGTTTCGCCGCCCGCGCGTCGCGCACGCACGCGACTCGCGGCACCCTCGGAAAGGGCAATGCCCCGCCGGGGTGCGGACGGGGCATCGGTCGCTGGGCGGGCGACGGTCCGACAATCCGGTCCCGGTTGACGACACTCCCGATACTCTTCGGGACACAGGAGGGTTCACGGAGGACTCGCATGGCAACCTCCGGCGGTGGCGGCTGGGCCAAGTCGCCACCCGAGCTCGTCGAGCGGTTCGAGGCCGGGACCGCGGTGTTCCTCGCAGAGCCCGGCGTCCGGCGACGCCAGATGTTCGGCTATCCCGCCTGCTTCGCGGACGGGCACATGTTCACGTCGCTCTTCAGGGACCGATGGGTGGTCCGCCTGCCCGACGATGCCCTGGCCGAGCTGGCCGCCCTGGGTGGCTCGGGCTTCGAGCCGATGCCGGGGCGGCCCATGCGGGGCTATGCGCTTCTGCCGTCGGACCTCGCGGACCCGTACGCCGCGCACCCGTGGCTCGTCCGCGCCCTGGCCCATGCCCGGACGCTGCCTCCCAAGAAGGGCCGAGCGGTCAAACCGACCCGCTGAACGTGTCGCAACCGCCGGCATTGGCGGCGCTGTAGCCGGTCGGAGAACCAGTGCTGGCGCTGGGCGGACGAGCCATGGGTCCACGATTCCGGGGTTGACGCTGCCCTCGGGTCTCGGCCTGGATCCGATCGTCGCCGACCGCGGCCGCGGCGTCGAGGGCGTCGGCGATGTTCGCCTGCGTGAGCGGTTCAAGGTATCCAGTGTCCACTGCGTTCGCGGACCAGACGCCCGCGTAGCAGTCGGCCTGCAGCTCGGTTCGCACGGACTGCCCGGTCGCGCCCTGTCCACCGCTGCCCGCATCCAGCACGCCCAGGAGGTCCTGGACGTGATGCCCGTACTCGTGCGCCAGGACGTAGGCCTGGGCGAACGGTCCGCCCTGCGCGCCGAACTGCGTGCGCAGCTCGTCGAAGAAGCCCAGGTCGATGTAGATGAAGCGATCCGCCGGGCAATAGAACGGACCGACGGCGGTGGTCGCGGTGCCACATCCGGTGTCGACGACATCGGTGAAGAAGCGGGTCCTGGCCGGCTGGTACTGCTTGCGGCTCGCCGCGAACGCATCCGTCCAGTAGGCCTGGATGGAGTTGACGTAGCCCACGATCCGGCAGTCGTCGCGCGCGTTGGCGTCGGCACCGGTCTGGCAGTCGGTGCCGAGCGCACTGCTGGCCGTCGGGCCGGAGCCGCCAATCGTCTGGTTCAGCAGCTGGTCCAGGGCCTGGGCGTCGGACGCGGATGGCGCGCCGCCGGTGATCAGCGAGTACACGAGCAGCAGCAGGACGCCAAGTCCGCCGCCGCCCACGGCCAGTCCCCGGCCGCCGATCCGGCCGCGCATGTCCTCGACCTGCGATGGATCGAGCTTCGATCCGCGCCTGAACGTCATGTTGGCTCCTCCCGGATGCTGGCTGCCGCGCCTGGGCGCTGCTGGTCATCATCTTCCTGCAACCGGCGCCCCGGCGCTCGGTCAGCCAGGAGGAAGGCGGCGATCAGCCGCGCAACCTCGCCGGTCCGCTCGAGCTGCACCGTGTGGCCCGCGCCCGGGATGGTGACGAGGCGCGCGTCGGGGATGCGGGCGGCCAGCGAGGCCTGGACGGATGGCGCGCACGATCCTGTCGGCGAGCGGGCTGATCACCAGCGTCGGCGCCGCGATCTTCGTGACGTCATCGGGCTCGGTTGCCCGCGTGGCGGCGATGAACCGCGGCAGGAACTGCGCGGTGCCGGCCTCGCCGCAGCGGATCCACGTAGCCGCGGGCGAGCACGGCCCCGGTCATCCCCGTCTCCGCCGCGTGGCGTCCAAGGAAGCGGCCCACGACGAGCCGCGCAAGCCACGGGTGCGGCCCCGGCCAGGCGAAGGCTCCACAGGTCGGCGCGACCCAGGAGCAACCGCCCCCCGGCGTCCACGGCGGCGACCAGCACCAGCCGCTCCACCCGGTCCGGGTGGTGGATGGCAACCCGCTGGGCGACAGCACCGCCCCAGCTCAGGCCCACCACGTGCGCGCGCGGCAGATCCAGCGCATCGAGCAGGCGGACGACCCGTGTCGGCATAGGTCCGGCCGTCGAGCGGGCGAACCGGCGTCCGGGTGCTCGCGCCAAAGCCGACCGCATCGGGGGCCAGGGTTCGGAGCCGTGGCGGCAAGCCGCTCCTGCACGGGACGCCAGGCGATGGCGTTGCTCGGGAAGCCGTGGAGGAAGAGCACCGGCGGGCCGTCCCCCACCTCGACGAGGTGCACCGCCTCGCCATCGACGTCCAGGATGCGATCGACCGCGACAAGGGTCACGCGGCCGATTCTAGGGCGCATCGCCGCGGGCGCTCGGCTAGGCTTCTCGGCGCATGGTCAGCACTGCGACCCTTCACGTCATCCACACCGGCTACGTGCGCGACGACCACGTCTCCGGGACGGTGAGCCTCATCGTGGACGGGGACGCGCGGCTCGTCGTCGACCCCGGGCTGGTCGCCAACCGCGAGGCGATCCTGGGGCCGCTGCGCGAGCATGGGCTGGAGCCGGCTTCGATCACGCACGTGCTCCTCACCCACCATCATCCCGACCACACCGTGAACGTGGGCCTCTTCCCGAACGCTGAGGTGGTGGACGGCTGGGCGCGCTACGTGGGCGATTCGCTGGCTCGATCACGAGGGCGACGGCTTCCGGCCCAGCCCGCACGTCCGGCTGCTGTCCACCCCCGGGCACACCGAACTGGACGTCACCTGGCTGGTCGAGACCGATGGCGGCGTGATCGCCTGCACCCACGCCTGGTGGTTCTCGGACCGAACGCCGGTGGAGGATCCGTACGCCCCGGACCAGGCCGTGCTCGAGGAGAGCCGCCGCCGCATCCTGGCCCAGGCGACCGTCGTGGTGCCGGGGCACGGCGCGCCGTTCCCGGCGCACCCGACCACAACGAGGAGTGATCATGGCAGCTGACCTCGACGCCTTCGACGGCCTGGTGGACGAGCGCTTCGACGGCTGGGTCGACGAGCTGCGCGACTTCTGCACCATCCCCAGCGAGACGGCGCACCTGCCCGAGCTCGAGCGCGGCGCCGCGTGGGTGGAGCAGCGGCTGCAGGCGGCCGGCGCGGAGGTGACCGTCCTCCGCGCGGATGGCGTCCCTCCCCTGGTCGTGGGTGAGATGGGCGCCGGGCCGCGCACGCTGATCGCGGTCCAGCATTACGACGTCCAGCCCGCCGCGCCCCTTGACCTGTGGGAGACCGGGCCGTGGGATCCCCAGGTCCGCGAGGGCCGCCTCTACGCGCGCGGCGTGTGCGACGACAAGGGCGAGCTGCTCCATCGGATCCAGGCGGTCGAGGCGCTCCGCGATGCGACCGGCGAGCTTCCGTGCCGGGTCCGCTTCATCGTCGAGGGCGAGGAGGAGTCGGACTCCGCGCACCTCGCGACGCTCCTCGAGCAACGCCCCGAGTTCTTCGAAGGCCACGGGGCGCTCATCGAGGGAGGCGGGATCGACGAGAAGGGCCGGCCGCAGCTGGTCTGCGGCGTACGCGGGATGGCGTACGTTGAGCTCACCGTGCGGACGGTCGCCTTCGACGCGCACTCGGGCGGTGCCCAGCTTCTGCCCAACGCCGCCTGGCGCCTCATCGAAGCCCTCGGCACCATGCGATCACCGAACGGCAGCGTCACCATCGACGGCTTCATGGACGACGTGTCGTTGCCCACCGACGCCCAGCTTCGGCACCTCGCGACGCTGCCGTTCGAGGAGTCCGAGATCAAGCGCATCTACGGCATAGACGAGTTCGTGGGCGGGCTGACCGGCTCGGCGGCGCAGATCGCGGACACGTTCCAGCCGACCTGCAACATATCGGGGATCATCGCCGGCTGGACCGGGGTCAGCGTCAAGACCATCGTCCCGGCGGAGGCGAGCGCCAAGGTCGACATGCGCCTCATCCCAAACCAGGACCCGGCCCGGATCGTGAAAGCCCTGCGGGCGCACCTCGATGCGCGAGGGTTCACCGATATCGCCCTCACCGTGCACCGCGGCGAGCAGCCGTACTGGACCCCCATCGACGACCCCATCGTGAGCGCCGCGGAACGGGCCCATGCGGGCATCTTCGAGGAGCCGCCGCTGCGCTGGTTCAGCGCCGGTGGGACGGCGCCCATGCACCAGGTCTGCGCCCCGCACTCGCTCCCCATGGTGACCCTGGGCGCCGGGGACGCGGAGGTGCGCGCCCATGCGCCAAACGAGTCCTACAGCCTGGACCTGATGCGCCGCGCGGCGCGGGTGACCGGGCGCTTCCTCGGGGAGTTCGCCGCCATCGACCAGGGCTGAGCCGCCGGGCTGCGCCTACTCCTCGTCGCCCCAGGGGCTGTCCTCGCCCTCGGGCATACGTGACTCGCGCTCCGGGCGCACGAACCCGGGGAGCAGGTCTTCCGCGTGCTCGTCTTCGCTGACCTCGTCGAGTGGATCCTCGAGAACGTTCCGCCGGCTCCAGCGGCGGCCCGCCGCCAGCTCGACCGCGACGCGCTCCGCGACCGGGAACGGGTAGGAGCAAACGATGCGAGCCTCCCACTCGCCCTCCACCCCGAGCAGGTGCTCGCAGGCGAGGCAGGCCTCGAGCTCCACCACGCCCCTGCGGGGGCAGATGACCATCCCCTCCTCGACGAGGAGGCTCCGGTCGATCGGCGTGCTCCACGTGAGAATCGGGTCGGTGCCGGACATGCCGGCATCGTCGCCCCCGTTCGCGAACGGCTGCACCGGCCGGATGGCCCCAGGGGCAGGGGCCGCTCGGCCCGAACGGGCGAGGATGGTTGCGCGCCGAGCCTAGTCCTCGCGAAGTGGGGTCGGGTGGCCGTCGGCATCAACGGCCACGAAGACGAACGATCCGCTGGTCGCGAGCCGGCGGCTGTTGGGGACGAGCAGGTCCTCCACGAACATGTCGGTGGAGACGGTCAGGCTGGTGCGTCCCTCGTGGGTTACGCGCGCGACCAGCTCAACGAGCTGCCCGGCCCGCACCGGCACCTTGAACTCGATGCGATCGGTCGCCACGGTCACGAAGGTTCGACGGGCGTGGCGCGTGGCCGCGAGCCAGCCCGCCTTGTCCATCCATCCCAGCGCGTTGCCGCCGAACAGGGTGCCGTAGTGGTTCGTGTGGATCGGCTCGACCAGCTCCAGCAGCCGCACCTCGCTGCCGGGCGTCTCCGGTTCGGTGCTCACCAGCGGATGGTACCCGGCGCGACCATTCCGCCGTGACGAAAGCCCCCCGGATCGTGACCTATGGCCGCTGCGGGCGCGCGCCATGCGATCGCAGGCTGGGCCTGCCGAGTCATCCATACCGCCGCGCGAGGAGCGAACAATGAAGACGAGCACGTCTCTCCGGGTAGGGAACCTGATGTCGACCGAGCCGGTCGTGGTGGAAGAGAATGCCCTCGTCAGCAATGCCGAGCTGCTCCTGCGCAGCTATCGGATCACCGGCCTCCCGGTGGTGGCTGACGGGATCCTGGTCGGGGTCATCAGCCAGACCGATCTGCTGAACGCGCGCTCCAGCGAGCTCATCGGTGAGAACTGGAGCCGCGTGCGGGTTCGTCACCTCATGACCCGACCGCCGGTCACCGTGCACCTCGGCGCCACCATCGAGCGCGCCGCCCGGCTCATGCTCGAGCAGCACATCCACCGGCTGGTCGTCGTCGACGACGAGGGATCGCCGATCGGGGTGGTCACCACCAGCGACCTGCTGCGGGTCGTCCTCGACGAAGGCATCGCCACGGCCTGACCGTTCGCGCCTGGCACGCCGTGGGTCTATCCTCCCCCGGCCGATGGATGGCCTGCAGCTCCTTGATCGCGCGGTCGACCCGTGGGAGTTCCACGGGCGCTGGCCCGTGCGCCTCTACGAGCTCGACAGCAACGGGCACGTGAACAACGCCGTCTATCTCAACTACGTGGAGCAGGTCGCGCTGGAGCACGTGGAGGCGATGGGCTTCGGGCGCGACTGGTACCAGGCCAACGGTGGCGGCTGGTTCGTCCGCGAGCACCACGCCACCTACCACCGGCCCGCGACCTTTGGCGACTTCCTGCTCCTCACCACGATTCCGCTGCGGATGGGCGCGGCGAGCGGCGAACGACACACGACCATCCACCGCGAGACCGATGGCGCCCTCCTGACGGAGGTCCGGACGCTGTGGGCCTGGGTCGGCGCGGACGGCCGCCCCGGCCGCATCCCGGAGCAGCTGCGGTCGCTCTTCCGCGGCGGTCCGCCGCCGGACTCCTCCGCGGCCCAGCTGGAGCACTCCACGGCGCGGCAGGCCGGGCGCCGGACCGCCGCGCGACCCTAGCCCCAGGCGCCGCGAGCGATCGAGACGAACGCCTCGTCGAACGTGGCCGGGGCAACAGACAGGCGAGCGGTCACCCCGGCAGCGCGCAGCGTCGCATCGACCTGGTCGATGGCGGCGCCGGGGACGCGCAGCGAGCGCCCAACCAGGGCGACCGGCTGCCCGGCCGCATCCAGAGCGGCGAACGCCGTCTCCCAGCGGTCCGAGCTGACCGTCACCGTTCGCAGATCGCCAACGATTGCGGCGACGGTTCCCGCCGCGGCGACCCGTCCGGCGACCAGGACCACGAGCCGGTCGCACTCGGACGCCTCGCTCATGTGATGGGTGGTGGCCAGGACGCCCACACCGCGGTCGGCGGCGCCGCGGATCGTCTCCCACAGCCGAGCCCTGGCAAGCGGCTCGACACCGGAGGTCGGCTCGTCCAGGACGAGCAGCTCAGGGTCGTGGGCAAGCGCCGCGGCGAACGCGACCCGCCGGCGGAGCCCCAGGGGCAGGTCGCGCACCAGCCTTCTCAGCACCGCGCCGATCTCGCTGTCGAGCGCTCCGACCTCGACCGCGTGCCCGAAGGCGCGGGCGGCGAAGGCAAGGTTCTCGCCAACGGTGAGGTCCTCGTACAGGCCCAGGCCCTGTGGCAGGTAGCCGAGCCGGAAGCGCGTGTCCCTGGACGGGCGCTGGTCGAAGAGCCGCACCGTTCCGGTCGTGGGGCGAAGGAGGCCCAGTGCCAGGCGGATGAGGGTCGTCTTGCCCGCGCCATTCGCGCCAAGGAGCCCCACAACCTCGCCGGGCTCGACCCTGAGGTCCACGCTCTGCACGGCCTCCTGGCTCCCGAAGCGGCGCGTGACCGCAGCGGTCTCGAGCAGGGTCATGCCGCCGCCCCCGCGTCCGCCCCGGCGCCAAGCTCGACGGAGAGCTGGGCCATGACCAGCGCGTCTTCCAGGTCGGGGACCAGGAGCGTGGCGTCCGGCGAGGCGCCACCGCTCGGCGACCAGAGGCGCCACTCCGCGCCGCGCCGCCAGGCGCGAGGGTCGCGGGTCGGACCATCCACGCGGTACAGCTCGCCCGGGACCCCTTCGACGATCGACGCCGCGGTCCCTGCCGCCAGCGTCCGGCCCCGGAGCAGGACCAGCACCGATGCGGCACGTTCCGCCTCGTCGACGTAGGTCGTGGCCAGCGCGATCCCGGTCCCCGCGGCCGCGAGGCCGGCCATCAGCCGCCATAGCTCCGCTCGGCTGACGGGATCTACGCCGGTCGTGGGCTCGTCGAGAACCAGCAGCTCCGGCTCGTGGATGACAGCCATCGCCAGCGCCAGCTTCTGCCGCATGCCGCCGGAGAGGCGCCCGGCCAGGCGGCGGCGTGCCTCGGTCAGCGCGGTGGCCTCCAGCAGGAGATCGATGCGCGCCCGAGCCCGCGAGCCGGACACGCCGTAGGCACGGGCGGCGAAGGCCAGGTTCTCGTCAACGGTGAGGTCGTGATAGACGCCCGGGCCGGCCGACACGTACCCGATGCGTCGCTTCGCTGGTCGCCGCACCCGGCCCGAGACGGCGGCCTGGGCTCCGACCAGGGTGCGCAGCAGGGTCGACTTGCCGGCGCCATCGGCGCCCACCACGGCCGTCACCGATCCGGCGCCGACACCAAGGCTGACCCGGTCCAGCGCGAGGTGGCGCCCGTACCGCACGCTGACCCGCTCCAGCCCCCAGCCGGTGACCCGGTCCTCCGCGGTTCGGCCGCCATGCTCGCCGGTCATGCCGTCACCTCGATCGACGCCGAACCATCGTGTCGGCCGGCGGAGGGAGCGAGGTCGCGCTGGAAGCGGAGCACGGAGAGGGCAAAGACCGCGACCGCCAGGAGCAGGAGCATCCCGATCGGGAAGAGCAGCGCATCGAACGGCGCGCCGCGGACCATCACCCCGCGGGCGATCTCCACGAAGTAGGTGAGCGGCAGGAAGTAGCTGATCCAGCGCACGCCGATGGCCACCGAGTCGAGCGGGAAGATCATCCCCGACAGCAGGATCTGGGGCAGAAGGGTCATGATCGCCAGCTGGATCGCCTGGCCCTGGTTCTCGCTGACGGTCGAGATCAGGACGCCCATGCCCAGCGCCACGAACAGGAAGAGCAGGGCGCCGATGGCGAAGATCCACGGGGCTCCGTTGAAGGGCACGCCGAAGATCCAGAGGCCGGCCAGCACCACCACCACCAGGTCCACGACGCCCACCGCGAAGTACGGCAGGATCTTGCCGATGAACACGTCACGCGGGCGGAAGGGCATCACCGCCAGCTGCTCCATGGTGCCGCTCTGGCGCTCGCGCACGACGCCCAGGCTGGTGGCAACGGTGCCGACGAAGACCAGGATCATCCCGATCAGTGCCGGCACCATGACCACGGCGGTCTCGAGGTTCGGGTTGAAGAGGATCTCGGGCGGCGGCAGCTGCTGGGGCATGGCGGCCACCGCCCGAAGGACCGACTGCGCGCCGAAGAGGTTCGCCCCGTCCACGAGCGTCGCGGGCGCCTTCGGGTCGGCGACGATCACCACGGTGGCATCCGCTCGCCGCAGGGCGTCCACGCCATCGGCGCGCGTCCAGTCGACGTGCGTCGCAACCACGTCCAGGCGATCCGGCAGCTGAGCCGCGACGGCCGTGGCGTTGGGTCCGACGACGATGGTGGGCACCTTGTCGATGTCGAAGCGCGCCGCGTAGCCAAAGACCACCAGCAGCACGACCGGGAGAAGGACCATCATCGCCACCGTGCGCCGGTCGCGACGCAGCTGCCGCAGCTCCTTGAGCGCCATTGCCAGCATGAGCCAGGCTCCTCCTCTGCCTCTCCGCCGCGGGACGCGGTCGCGCCGCCATCGGTCCGCTATTCAACGCGTGATGAATTCTAGATGGGATGCCGTGCCCGTCAAGGCGCCGAGGGGCGGCCGTCACGCGCCCGTCACGCATGCGTCATCCGACCCGCCTACACTCCGCCCATGTTCTCGTTTCTGAACCCCGGAAAGCAACGGATGCCGGAACGCACCGACGCGCTCCCCGGCCGCCCCGAACCCATTCCCACCGCTGAACGGCATTTCGTCAACGGTGCCGCCATTCAACCACCGTATCCCGCAGGCACCGAGGTCGCCGAGTTCGCGCTCGGCTGCTTCTGGGGCGCGGAGAAGGACTTCTGGGAGGTGCCGGGCGTGGTCGTCACCGCCGTCGGCTACGAGGGCGGCTACACCCCGAACGCCACCTACAACGAGGTCTGCAGCGCGAAGACGGGCCATGCCGAGGCGGTCCGCGTCGTCTACGACCCGGCGCGCGTGAGCTATGAGCAGCTCCTCAAGGTCTTCTGGGAGCACCACGACCCCACCCAGGGGATGCGCCAGGGCAACGACGTGGGGACGCAGTATCGGTCGGCCATCTTCACCCATACCGATGCGCAGGCCTCCGCCGCGCAGGCGTCGCGGGACATGTACCAGGCGGAGTTGACGAAGGCCGGCTACGGCGAGGTCACCACGGAGATCGCGCCGGCGAGCGAGTTCTACTTTGCCGAGGACTACCACCAGCAGTATCTCGCCAAGAACCCGAACGGGTACTGCCCGATCCACGCCACCGGCGTGAAGTTGGGGCCGATCGAGGAGATGAAGCAGGTCTAGGCAGGCACCGAAGTCTTACGGCACTTCGGCACTGGTGACGTTGTATCTGGTGCCCTCAGGTGGCCCAGCAACCATGGTGGCGAGCACGGCCAGCAATCTCCGCATGTGCTCGGTCTCGGAGTGTGCTGCCAGGGCAACCTCGTCTGCGTACTCTTCGATCATGAGGAAGGTCGTTGGTTCTTCGACTGACTGAACCAATTCATAGCGAGTAACGCCAGCCTCTTGTCGGGTCGCCTCGATCGCAATTGACCTCAACAGCCGCGTCAGCGCTGGGTCGTCAGGAGGGCGGCCCCGGAGGTCTGATGACGCCCAGCTGGATCATCGACGGGAGATCCTCGCGCGTCGCCCAGTGCTCTGCCAGTCGCCCGTCCTCGACCCGAAACCAGTGCGTTTGGCGTGCCGAGAACTGCCTCCCGGTGGGCGGGATGACCCCATTGAGCTTCCCGAGGTTCGTCCCGGTGGAGAGGACGCGACAGGCGACAAGGTCACCCTGCGCAATGAGCGCCTCGATCGTCATATGGAGGTCGGGGAACTGATCCGTGAGCCAACCGACAGTTCGGCGCATCCCCTCGGGCCCGTTCATCGGCCCTGGCTCTTCCGTGCCGAACGGGGCGACAGCGTGATCGACGTAGGTCTCGGCCATCAGGGCGTCGGCCGCTGAGAGGTTGCGTTCGTTGAACATCTCCTCGACCCAACGCCGTACGAGATCTGCTCCGTCCACGGAGTGCTCGTCCGCATCCGCCATGGCGATCACCTCTGCTCGGGGCGCCAAGGATACAAGTCGGCGCTCAGCGGCCGGGGCCGACGGTGGCGCTCGACACTTCCTCGACGTCCAGGCCGTTCTCGGCCCCGAGGAGATGAAGCAGGTCTAGCCTGCCCCCAACTCGTGCAGGCACCGCAGGGCGGGATAGGCGATGGCCCGGGCGGGTGCCCGGGCCATCGTCAGGTCGTGCGCGGCAAGGTCTATCCGGGCGTCGAGGCGCCGCTCGGCACGGGTCGCGCCGTGTCGACGCGGCCGCCCCACGGGACGCCCAGCATCGGGAGCAGGTAGCGGTCGAGGCCGTAGTACCCGGCCACCCGCCATCCAAGGATCAGGCCGACAGAGGCTGCGAACAGGATCGGGTTCGAAGAGGCCGAGCCGGCGAGCATGTAGCTCATGTTCATCGTCGCGCCGAAGAAGGCGGCAATGCCGGTCAGCGCTCCCACCAGCAGGGCAACGCCCACGGCGATCTCACCCAAGACGATCAGCCAGCTGAACCAGCTCTCTGCGTGGATGCTGATCAGCCAGTCGAGGAAGCCGCGGTACCACTCGAAGCTGATGGCCGGTCGCCCGGTGTCCGGGATCGCGACAGCCCGCTGCCAGTAGCCCAACAGGGCGGAGCCACCGTCGACCCATCCGGTCCCGGTCAGCTTCTCCCAGCCGGCGACCACCCACTCGAAGCCCAGGAAGATCCGGATCGGCAGCCAGAAGTAGCCGGCCCGGGTGTTGCTGAACAGGTAGCGGGTGAACGCAGGCCCTTCGACCTCCACGACCTCCGCACCGGGGGCGTTGCGGTCAGCGAACATCATCCCCAGGACCACCAGGGACAGGACCCAGAAGACGACGGTCGCGGCGAGACGAATCCCCGTTCCCTCGTCGGGTGAGAACCATGGGTTCTCCATGTAGATCAGTACGACCGCGGCGACCAGCGCCAGCGGCGTCACCCAGGCTCGGTACCTGGTCATGGATCGGACCTCCTCCTTCATGGAAGCGATTGCTCGGACACCGATACCATCACCGGTGATCCAGTGGCGCGCATTACCAGCGCACATCTCGTGCACAAGACGATATGCGCATGTGGGCAAAGTCACAATTCGTATCGGCACCCTGTTCGCCCACCGTTCGGACCTTCTTTTCGGGCCGGATGGCCCGCCCGGAGCTTGGGACCCGGGGTCAGGGCGTCGGGAAGGGAAGACCTCCCGGCAGACCACCCGGCAGCCCCGACGGAAGGCCGCCGGGGAGAATGGTCTTGAGATCCGAGGGGAGCAGCGGCCCGAGGACGGTGAGGACGAACGGCACGGCGCTGCCTCGCAGGATGTGCACCGTGGTCGACGCGTTGAAGGGCTCGGTGAACGCCTTGAGCGCGCCCAGGCCCGCGGTCTGGGTGAGGGTCGAGCTGGTCCCGAAGTAGGTGTCGAGGATGACGACCACCGCGGAGAGGATGAGGATCGCCTCGATTCCCCCGAAGACGGCTCCCAGTGCCTGATCGGCTTCCTTCGTGAGCCCCTGGAACCGAACGCGGCCCAGGATGGCGCCGCTCGCAAGGTGGAGGCCGGTGAGCACGACCGGAAACGCGATCGTGTAGCCGACCAGGTTGGCGTAGTCGGGTGGGATGTCAGGGAAGAAGGCCGATGCGATGGCGCCGACCGGGTATCGGAACCAGGCACTCACGACGAATGAGAGCGCCATGAAGCCGATGCCGATCAGTCGGCGCAGGAACCCGCTCTGCCATCCGCCGAAAATGAAGCCACCAATGAACCCGACAAGGATGACGTCCATCTGCCCCTCCGGTGCTCGGTGCCATCAGGAGCCGTATGCCGTCGACGCCTTCCTGCGGTCTGGGCCCCGGAGGACGGGAGTCGATGGACGCATGATGCACCGGGAGCTGCGGAATGTCACCGCCCAAATTGGGGCTCCCGGGGCCTAGCGCCCCTGGGTCGCTGGCTGCGCAGGCTGCACTGCCTGGCTGATCCCGTACGACGCCAGCCCGGCGAGCACAGCGGCGGCGAGCAGCAGCCAGAGGACCGGTGTCGCAAGGGTGAAGCCGATGGCGGCATCCACTGCGAACCTACCGGCGCCGACGCCCAGCACCGCCAGCAGCCCGGCCGCCAGGGCGAGCGGGAACTCGTAGCCCTTCTGCCCGTTCCAGAAGCCGTTGGGCAGGTGGACCTTGAGAATGATCACGATCGACTGCGCGATCAGCAGGGCGGCGGCGAGTGGTGCGAGGAACCCCGCGGCGAGCAGGACGCCACCGCCCAGCTCGGCACCGACGGAGAGGAAGGCCCACAGGCCGGCGGGCTCGAAGCGCATCGCCGCCATGGCCTTCTGCCAGTTGTGATAGCCGGGGCCGCCCCACCAGCCGAATGCCTTCTGCGCGCCATGGGCGGCAAAGATCAGGCCAACGGCCAGGCGGAGAGCCAGAAGTGAGAAATCTGCGAGTGTCATGAGCCTTGTGTCTTCTCTGTCACGTGTCTTGATTGCCCGCGTTCCTGTCGCGGTCCTGCAATCAGGATACCCCTACGTAGTTGCGTCGTCAATAGTTGCTCCGCAATCAGATGACGCCGCACTGCGCAGCCACTGGTCAGGGGCGCGGTGTCTCGCGGTGCCGGCGCGTGACCCGCATGCCCGCTGCCGCGGACGGCAGGATCGCCACGTTCCAGCCTCCGCGCCGTGCGGCGCTGGGCGCCACGAAACCATCCAGGCCCAGCTCCCGGGCCACGGCGGCCACGTGAAGGCATGCCTGGTTGGGCTGGGCGGGGCTCCACGGAGCGGTGAGCTGCGGCACGGACACCGAGAGCGCACGACGCGTGCCGGCCAGTCGCAGGTCGAGCACCTCGAGGTCCAGCTCGAGGTCGCAGACCCAGCGAGGATCGTCCACCGGCGCCACCGCGCCGCCGGTGGCGCGCGCCCACTCGGCCCACAGGGTGGCTTCGTCGAGGGACGCGTAGATCGGCCACGGGTCGCCAACGCGGTGGTAGCGACCCGGGTGCGGTGCCGGCTCGTTCGGCGGGGTGCAGGCGGGCACGTGGATCGCCGTCTGGCGAAGCGCGGATCCGCGCAGGTGGCTCACCGGCGCGAGCGGCGGCGCGGTGGGTGCCGTCAGGTCGGCTCCCCCAGGGCGTAGGCGCGCGCGGCGCCGCGTACCAGCTCGCCCTCCCCATTGGCCAGCAGGTCGATGGGGCGCCGGCCACCAAGGTAGGCGCTCTCCGCGGTGAGCCACGCGCTCAGCGCGCGGCGCGGCAGCTCGGGGCCAAGCAGCTCCAGGATTCCGCGAAGCTCCGCGAGCCGGCCGGTGAACTGCAGTCGGCGAGGCGCCATCCCCGCTCGCCAGCGCTCGACCGTGCGCGGATGGGCCCCCGTGGCCCGTGCCACGAGCGGGACCGGGAGAGCCCGGACGAATGCGAGCGAAGCGCCTACAGCCATGCTCCGATGCTAGACGCAGCCCCGGCCAAGGACAACCGCGGAGCGAGCGAATGAACCTTCAACCCGGTTGGACCGGTAGCGATGGCATGTCCGTGCGATCGGCTCATATCCGCGTTGGTGGTACGACCCTGTTCGTCCGCGAGTGGGGCGCGGAGCGTGACCCGGACGCCGTCCCGCTGGTCTTCTGGCATGCCCTTGGATCCGCGACCTCGGGCGCGTACCTGAGCGAGATCGCGCCCGACCTGGCACGTCGCCACCGGTTGCGGATCGTCGCACCCGACGCGCCGGGATTCGGTCGCTCGCCCGCCATCTCCCGGGAGGGCTATGCGCTCGACGAGACGGTGGACCTGCTCGCCGCGCTCCTCGATCAGATGGCCCTCGACAGGCCGATACTGGCCGGACATTCCTGGGGTGGCGTCGTCGCCAGCCTCCTGGCCGCGCGCCCCGGCATCCGGGCCAGGGGCCTGGTCCTGCTCGACAGCGGTCATCTCGACTACCCCGACGCCGCCGGCTTCGATCCCACCCTGCGCTACGAGGCGCGTGTCGAACAGCTCGCCGCGCCCTCCCGGCGGCTGCCCAGCGTGGACTGGGAGACCTTCGTGGACGACGTCCGTGCCGAGCTCCCGCGCTGGTCGCCGGCCATGGAGGAGCTCCTGCGAGGCGGGGTTGCACTCGATGGCGGACGCATCCGGGAGATCCCGACCCCGCAGGTGAAGGCGGCGATCTGGGACGCGCTGGGCCACCGGCGGGTCTCGGAGGCATGGGACGGGATCGCGGAATCGGGCGCGCCCGTCCTTCTGCTCACGGCAACGAAGCCCGGCGACGCCGCCAGTCTCAATGCCGAGGCCGCCGCCCGCTACGTCGCACGCGTTCCACGCACGACCTGGGTCCCCATTGACGGTGCACGCCACGACCTGCTCCTCGATGCCGGCCCCCGCGTTGCGGACGCGATCGGCCCGTGGCTCGTGGAGGCAATCGCGGAGACCACCGTCGCCGCCTGACGTGCGGGACCGCCGCAGCCTCCATCGGGCAAGGGCGGCCCGGCCTGCACCGCCATGACGAGAGGCCCTGTCCCGCTCCCCTGCGCCCGGTGAAGATCCGCGCCGGAGGTACCAACCATGAGAAGCGCCATGGCGCCGTCGGCCGGCATGCGGTCCGCGGCGCGCCACCTGCCGGCAGCGGCCATCGTCACTCTCGCCGTCGCCGGCATCGTCCTGGGGCCGGCGGCCATCTTCGGCGGGTGGAACCTTGCGAGCCAGCCGGACGGCTCGGGCATGCAGATGCCCATCACCTGGCTGGAGCACTCACCGTTCACCGACTACCTGGTTCCCGGCCTGATCCTGCTGGTCGTCTTCGGCATCGGCTCGTACGTGGTCGTGGCGTTCGGGCTGCTCCGCTCGGCCATCGCGCCGTACCTGGCGTTCGCGCTCGGCGCGGGACAGCTGATCTGGATCGGCATCCAGCTCGCCATGATCCGGACCTGGCACCCGGTCATGCACCCGCTCCTCATCGCGGTGGGTGCGGTGCTCGCGGCGGGCAAGCTACCTGTGGTGGAGGGCCTGGCAGCCTCCGGGAGCTGAACCTTTCGCGCGCGAGCCGGGTTGTCTTGGCATGACCAATGCGGCGAGCGGACAGTTCGACTTCTGGGTTGGCGACTGGATCCTGAGCTGGGAGGGCGGCACGGGACGCAACCGGATCAGTGCCGTCCTGGACGGGGCGGTGATCCTCGAGGAGTTCTCGGCAGATCCCCCCGAAGAGCTGCGCGGCATGAGCGTTTCCACGGTCAGCTCCGAGACCGGCGACTGGCGCCAGACCTGGGTCGACAACACCAGCGGCTACCTGGACTTCCGCGGCGGCCTGCGCGACGGCGAGATGATCCTGGAACGCGAAGGGTTGGCGAAGGGCGAGAAGATCCGGCAGCGGATGGTCTGGACCGACATCACTCCCGATGCCCTCACCTGGCGCTGGGAGCGCTCCGATGACCGCGGCGCGACGTGGCGCACGCTGTGGCTGATCGGGTACCGGCGGGCGGACGCGGCCGCCTGAACGTGGCCGCCGAGCGCGGCGTCACGCGACGCGAGGGGGGGCCAGCGTGAACGTGACCCTCGTCCCGTGCCCGGGATCGCTCGACACGCCGATCGTCCCCCCGTGGCTGGCGACCAGCTCCTGCGCGATAGGCAGGCCGAGGCCGGATCCGCCGGATTGCGGGTCGCGATAGAAGCGCTCGAAGATGCGGGCCGCTACCTCGGGCGGCATGCCCACCCCGGTGTCCGCGACCTCGACCGCGACACCGTTGCCCTCGCGGGTCGCCGCGACCCGCACGTTGCCGGCCGCGGGAGTGTGCCGGATCGCGTTCGCGACCAGGTTGCCAATCACCTCGCGGATCCGGATGGGGTCAACCTCGAGCGCGGGTAGGTCCGGGGACGCCTCCGCCTCGAGTCGCACCCCGGCCAGCTCCGCGCTCCGCGCGTGGGCCTCGACCGCCTCCCGGACAAGCACGCCGATGTCGGTCGGCTCACGGTGCAGGGCCAGCTCACCCGCCTCCGCGAGCGCCAGCGTGCGCAGGTCGTCGACCAGCCGCGCCAGGGTGCGCGTTTCCTCCAGCAGGAGGGCCACGTGTTCCGGATCGGCCGCATAGACGCCGTCCTGCATGCCCTCCAGGTTGCCCTGGATCACAGCCAGTGGCGTGCGCAGCTCGTGGGAGACGTCGGCCAGGAGCGCACGCCGGCGATCGCTGTCGGAAGCGAGGCGCTCCGCCATCTGGTTGAATGCGCGGGCCAGCCCGCGAATCTCGCGCGCGCCGCGCTCCGGCACGCGAACTGCGTAATCCCCCGCCTCGACCCGGCTCGCCGCCTCGACCAGGTCGCCCACCGGTCCGGCCGCGCGCCGGATGGCCGCCCACCAGCAGCACGACCAGCAGGATCCCCAGAATGGCAGGGTACCAGGCGTGCGGGCCGGGGCACCAGGCCCAGGGCGCCGGCGAGCAGCCAGAAGAGCAGCGTGCCACCCCCTACCGCAGCAGGATGAGGAGCGTGACGAAGAGGGCGACGCGAAACAGGAACCGCCTGCGCCGATGAGGCCAGGGGGAACCCCTGTGCCAATCCGCCGGGGGCCAGGTCTCGCCCTCCGGCCACCACGGGGGCCGTCCACCTGACCAGGGTGGACGTCGACGCTCAGGCATCGGCCAGCCGGTAGCCGACGCCGTACAGCGTGAGCAGGTGGCGTGGGGCTCGCGGGTCCGGCTCGATCTTGCGGCGAATGTTCTTGACGTGCGCGTCGATCGCGCGCTCATACGACTCGAAGGCAACGCCGTGGATGGCGTCGAGCAGCTGGGACCGGGTCAGGACCCGGCCCGGCTGGCGAGCGAGTGCCGCCAGGAGCGCGAATTCGCTTGCCGTGAGGCTCACCGGCCGCCCGCCGACCGCGACGCGCATCCGCGGGACGTCCAGCACAATGTCCCCGGCGCGGAGGACCTCCTCTGCAGGCGCCACGCTGGCGCCGAAGAACCGCTCGAACGCGGGCCACGAGCTCGCGGGGGCTGAACGGCTTGGTGACGTAATCGTCGGCGCCCAGCTCCAGCCCCACCAGCTTGTCCGTCTCGTCGTCACGGGCGGTGAGCATGATGATCGGCAATCCGGAGGTGCGCCGGATCTCGCGGGTGACGTCGAGCCCGTCGATGCCCGGCAGGCCAAGGTCCAGGATCACGAGGTCCGGGTGCTGGGTGTGGATGCGCATGAGAGCCTCGCGCCCGTCCCGGGCACCGAGCACCGCGAAGCCGGCGCGCTCGAGGTAGTCGCGCACGATCTGGGTGATCTTGTGCTCGTCGTCGACGACCAGAATCGTCTGCATCGGTCCGCATGGTAGCCCGGCGGGCGGCATCGGCCGCGCGCCGGGCTCAGTACCGGCGGTAGCTCAGCTCGCCGGCGGTGTCGATCCGCCTGCAGCGCCGTCACGCTCGTGCAGCTCGCGGTGCCAACGCTCGATGGCGTCTCGCCGGTCGCCGAAGCCGCCGGCGCCGCCGGGTCCACTCCAGCCGCCGGGCCCCCGCCCATCCCAGCGATGGCGACCCCATCGGCCCCACCCGAACAGCGCGCGGAGCAGCGCGAAGACGAGGAAGATGCCCAGGATCCAGAAGAAGATCCCGAAGATCGGGAATCCCCAGCCCCAGTGAGGACCGTAGCCGTACCAGCCGTAGGCGACGGCCGGCACACCCGACGCTGTCAGCCCGGCGCCCTGCGCAACGCCCTGGTCGAGGCCCGCGTTATAGACGGTCACGCCCACGACGGCCAGGATCCCCACGATGACGACCGCGGCCAGGGCGCGCAATGCAGTTCCCATGAACGTTCTCCTTTCGCTCGGCGTCGCTCTGCATACCACCTGTGGCGGGCGGCGCCGGGTTCACGGAGACGAGGATGGGCCGTGAATGTGCGCAGACTGTGAGTGAGGAAAGGAGACCGCGTGATCGCGCGGATCAGACCTCGTAGGCGTTGGCGATGACGAACACCTCCACGGTCGCGCGGTCCATCTGGACCTCCGGGTGCATGACGAGGAGATGCTCTCTGTAGCTGACCGTCAGGTCGTCGGTGTCCTCGCCCTCCAGGTGCGCGCCGCAGAGGCAGTCGAGACCAACGAGCTGGCTGATGGCAAGAGTGGGAACAGGCATGGCGCGGATCTCCGCGAGCGGTTTTGTTTCTGTTTCGATGATCCGTCCGGGGCACTCAACCGGGCAGTGCCGAAGGTCCCGCCCCGTCGGGCTACTCGTGACGGAAAAGGAGCTGAAGCTCCACCGTCCCGGTGTCCTCGATCGAAAGCACGGCGAACGAGGTCGGCTTCTGGATGACGTAGTCGGCGAATGCGATCTGGAAGGATCCGATGCGTCTGAAGATCCGATGAAGCTGCGGCGGCGGACGACGTTCGCCGTGACCGGGTAGCCTGTGCGCGATGGATGCGCACACGCTGGCCGAACGTCCCGCGCTCTCTCCGCAGGCTGCCGGGGTAGCGGCGGACCTGCGCGAGCGGTTCGGCTTCCTCCGCGATGTGGTCGCCGAGATGGAGCGCAGCGTTCCGTATGCCTCCGCGCTCGTTCGCCTTGGCTCGGGGAGCAGCGTGAACCTCCGTGACGGCGAGCAGCAGGCCAATAAGCTCGACGCGCAGAGCGGCATCGTCCTCAGTGCGTCGACCGGCTACGAGCTCGAGGAGTCAGCCAGCGACGATCTCGATCCCGCATCCGTGCGCATGGCGGCGGCAGCGCTCGTCGAGCGCGTCAGCCGCGCATCGTCCGATGGTCTCCCACCCCTGGAGATCGTCCCGGACGGACCGCCCGACGCGGACTTCGCCACTGCGATGGAGATCGATCCAACGAGCGTGCCGCTCGGCGAGCGGATCGAGCGTTTCGACACCGTCCGCCGCCAGTTGCGCAACGCCGCGCCCCGGGCGGTCGAGGCCGTCGCCGTCCATCGCGAGAGCTCGCAGGTATCGGTCTTCGTCAACCGAATGGGGCTCGCCACCCAGCAGGTGCGGCGTGCGGCCCTGGTGCTCCAGCTGTTCGTCTCGGACGGCTCGCAGCGCCAGTTCGACTATCTCAGCCGGGCCGGCACCGGCGGCCTCGAACACCTCGAGGTGACCGATGCCGAGCTCGCCGAGTGCGCCACGACCGCCGAGGCCCTCCTTGACGCGAAACCCGCGCCACCCGGCGAGCACGCGGTGGTCCTCGACCCACACACCAGCGGGATCGTGGCCCACGAGTCGTTCGGGCACGGGGTCGAGACCGACATGTTCCTCAAGGGCCGGGCTCGCGCCGCGGAGTACGTTGGGCGGCGTGTTGGCTCGGACGTGGTGACGATCATGGACGACCCCACCGTCCCGGGCGCCTACGGGTCGTACTTCATGGACGACGAGGGTCAGCTCGCCACGCCCACCACCATCGTCCGAGACGGCATCTTCCAGCGCGGCATCAGCGACCTGTACTCGGCAACCCGCCTTGGAATCCCGCGATCGGCGAACGGCCGCCGCGAGTCCGTCCAGCGCAAGGCGTATGCGCGGATGTCGAACACGTTCATCGCGCCCGGCGATCGCACGCCCGAAGAGCTCATCGGCGAGCTCGATGATGGGCTCGTCATCCTCCAGCCGCTGAACGGCATGGAGGATCCGAAGGGCTGGGGCATCCAGATCTGGACGCACTATGCGAGGGAGATCCGGCACGGCCGTCCCACCGGGGTGCTGTACTCGCCCATCGCGCTCACCGGCTACGTCCCCGACCTCCTCTCCGCGGTGACCGGCGCCTCGACCGGGATCAAGTTCAGCGCAGGCACCTGCGGCAAGGGATGGAAGGAGTTCGTCCCGGTGAGCTCGGGCGGCCCCTATCTGCGCACACGCTGCCGTATCGCGTGATGACCATGGACCGCCGCATCCTCGACGCCCTCGAGCGCCACCCCGACGTCACGGACTGGACCGTCCGGCGCCAGCACGCGGCTGGCGCCCAGGTGTACGTCACGGCCGGCACCCTCGAATCTGTCAGGCGGGTGGGTCGCGAGGCGTACGCGGTCGACGTGTACTGCGACCACCAGGTGGATGGCGAGCTGATGCGAGGCTCGGTGACCATCCCGGTGGGTCGCGACGAGCTCGCCGGATTCGATCACGCGCTCGCCGAGGCTGTGGTCATGGCCGGCCTCATCGACAACCGGCCGTGGCCGCTTCCCGAGCCCTGGCCCATCCCGGGGTGACCCTCGCCGATCCAGTGCTGCGGAGCCCGGAGGACGCCATGGCGTCCGCGCGTGCGGCGGTGGACCTGATCCAGGACCGCTGCAGTGGCGATCAGCAGATCCGGCTCAGCGCCGCAGAGCTGTTCCTCAGCGCCGTCGACGAGGAGATCGTCAACAGCCGCGGCCTGCGCGCCGAGGGACGTTCGACGAGCGCGCTCCTCGAGCTGGTCCTCCTTGCGCAGGGCGATGGCGAAGAGGTCGAGTTCTTCCGGCACGCCGAGGCGCGTCGGCTCGAGGACCTTCGCCTCGGCCGAGCTCGTCTCCGACGGCACGCGTCTCGTCCGTGACGCGGCCCGCGCGCGGATCCCCGACGTAGCCGGGTCGGCCCGGTCGTGGTCAGCGACATGGCCCTCGACCAGCTCCTGGGGCCGGACGTGATCGGCGACACGGGCGCCATCCTGATCCAGGCCGGGGCCGCGGCGGCATATGCCGGGCTGTCCCGGTGGGAGCTGGGCGAATCGGTGTTCTGGGGCAGGGAGCCGACCGGCGATCCGCTGCACCGTCCGGTCGAACGCGCGTCGCGCCTTTGGTGTCCTGGCCTACGAGTTCGACGAGGACGGCGTGCCCGGCCCAGGACCTGGCCGTGATCGAGGACGGCATCCTGCGCGCCCGCCCGGCGCCACGCAGCGCTATGCCCACTACCTGGACCTGCCCGCCACGGGACGCCCCGGCGTCCCGGAGATCGCCCCCGGCCCGACCTCGTTCGCCGACCTCCTCGCGGGAGACGGGGCGGTCATCCACGTCGTCGCCTTCTCCTCGGCAAACGTCGAGGACCTCACCGGCAGACTTCGGGATGGAGATCCGCGTCGGATACGAGGTCGGGCCGGCAGGGACCGTCCCGATCAAGGGCGGCTCCGTGACCGGGAATCTGTTCGAGGCACTCGCCGCCGCGCGGTTCTCGTCCGAGACGGGCGAGGACTCCGGATACGCCGGCCCGCGCGCCATCCGGTTCGAGGGGCTGCAGGTCACGGGCGCCGACGGCTGAGACGGGCGCCCAGGCTGGCATGCCGGCTGCTCTATCCGGACGGCATGAGGGACCAAGGACCGCAACGCCCCGCTCCAGGATCGGCAATGGATCTCCAGAGCATCGAGGCGAGGCGCGAGCGCACCATCTCGTCCGAGCGCCAGCTGCTCACGCATCCCCTTTTCGGCGTCGGTGCCGCTCGCGTGATGGTTCGTGCCCGCGCCGAGATCAACCGCATCCGGCGCATCCGCAGCACGCGGCACTGAGGCCGCATCGGCCCCCAGGACGCTCCGCCCCATGGGCGCGGTGAATCCGCGGTGGTACGCTCCGCTCCATGGCCAAGGGAGACCGCGTCGAGGCGGTCGTCGACACCGGTCAGGGGACGCAGACCTTCGTGATCGAGGCGACCCGCGCAGGGCGCCGGATCGAGGTGACGACCAGCCGTGGCGTGGTGGAGGTCAGCGAGGTGACCCGCGGCGGCACGCCGGTCCGCACCGGACGCTTCATGTCCAGCCGGCTCATCGCGCTGGTCGAGCACCCCGCGCACGAGAACGAGGCGAAGGTCGAGGTCTCCACCCGTCGGCGCATCACGACCCAGGGATGACGAAGCGCCCGCCCCGACCGGGAGCGGGCGCCTCCATCGGTCCTCGAACCGCTCAGATCGATCGCTGGTACGAGCGGAAGGCCCGGGTCCCGAACCAGGTGGCAAGGATGGCCACCGCCACCAGCCCGCCCATTCGCGGCAGGACGAAGGACCAATCCGGATTCGCGGTGAGCGCCTCCCGCCCCGCCTCGACCGCCCAGTTCACCGGGTTGAACCTCGCGATGTCCGCCACCCAGGCCGGCACCAGGTTCAGCGGCATGAACGCCGCAGACAGGAACGTGAGCGGCATGGTGAGCAGGGTGTTGATCCCGATGACCGACTCCCGCTGGCGCAGCATGAGCGCCATGGCGTCCGAGACCGCGGCCACGGTGGCTCCGACGAGCATGGCGCACACGGTGAGCGCCCCGAACCCGAGCAGCCCGCCCTCGAACCGGGCGCCGAGCAGCCACGCCAGCCCGCCGATGAGCAGCGCCTGCACGCCCAGCGCGACCAGCTCGTAGACGTTGAGGCCGGCGATGAGGGCGCTGCGGTGGATGGGCGTCGTCAGGAAGCGGTCCATGATCGACCGATCCAGGTCCTCGATGATGGACATCCCGCTCCAGCCGCAGCCGAACAGGGCGGTCATCACCAGCACACCGGGCACGAGATAGTCGAGGTACGTGGCCGACGTCGAGAAACCCGGGATCTCGGCCACGCTGCGGAACAGCGCGCCGAACAGGAGCAGCCAGATGATCGGCTGGATGATGGCCATCATCACGAACCACGGCTGTCGCCACATGTAGCGCAGATGCCGGGTGGTGACGTAGGCGGTCTGGGAAATAGCAGTCATCGGGTTGCCTCCTGGCTCTCGGCCCGGTAGGCCCGGCCGGTGTGTCGAAGATAGACGTCGTCGAGCGAAGGACGGGCGACGGTGACCGATGCCACGCCCAGGCCCGGCGGCATCGAGGGCACTGAGCACCGTGGGGACGGCCGATCGCGCCGTGCTCGGCCCGGGCGCGCAGCGTCCGGCCGTCCGCCATCGGCTCGCTCAGCCCGCGAACGCCGGCAAGGACGCGCGGTGGCGTCGCCGTTGCGGGCGGGCTCGCGGAGCTCGACGACGATCGCGTCGCCGTGGAGCTCCGCCTTGAGCTCCTCGGGCGTCCCGGTGGCCACGATCCGGCCCTGGTCCACGATCGCCAGGCGCCGGGCAAGGCGATCGGCTTCCTCGAGGTAGTGGGTGGTCAGCAGGATGGAGAGCCCGTCCTCGCGGGTCAGGCGCCCGATCTCCGCCCACAGCTCGGCGCGCGCCTCCGGGTCCAGACCGGTGGTGGGCTCATCGAGGAACAGCACGCTGGGCCGATGGACCAGGCCCATCGCCACGTCGAGCTTGCGCTGCATGCCGCCGGAGTAGGTCCGCACGATGCGGTCTGCCGCCTCGTGCAGGGCGAAGCGGTCGAGAAGCTCATCGATTCGGCGGGCGAGCTCGCGGCCGCCCATGCCATACACGCGTCCATGGAGGACCATGTTCTCCCGCCCGGTGGCCTCCACGTCGATGGCCGGCTTCTGGCTGACGGTGCCGATGACGCGCCGCACCCGGTCGGGCTCGCGCAGGACGTCGAAGCCGGCGACATGGGCCGTCCCCGAGTCGGGACGCGACAGGGTGGTGAGGATCTTGACGGTCGTCGACTTCCCCGCGCCGTTGGGTCCCAGGAGGCCGAAGATGGTGCCCGGCTCGACGCTGATGCTCAGGCCGTCGAGCGCGCGAACGCCGCCGGGATAGGTCTTGACCAGGTCGTGCGCCTCGATGGCCGGCGCGCCGGCCGCGGCACCTGGCTGGTTGGTCATTGGTCCGTTCCTTCGATTCGTTCCCCTGCATCCGCGGTCGTCGCGGTACACTGGTCGGCGATTACGCTTTGCCGATAAGTCTCTTAGCTGCTAAGATATCGGCATCATGAGCGAATGGAAGACCGATGTCAAGCACCGATGACGCCACACGCCTGGCGGCGCTCCTGTCGCGGACCCTGGACGCCCACGCGGTCGTCCTCTACGAGGCCGTTGCCGAGCGCCTGGGCCTCAACGCCACCGATCTCCTGGGCCTGCAGCTGATCGCCGGCGAGGGCGAGACCACCCCGGGTCGGCTGGCGGAGCTGGCAGGCATCACCACCGGGGCCATCACCGGGGTGCTGGACCGGCTCGAGAAGGCTCGGATCGTGGTGCGCGAGGCCGATCCCGACGACCGGCGCCGTGTGGTCGTGCGCCTCTCCCCCACCCGGCTGGCCGAGCTGATCGCCGTGCTGGAGCCGATGGCGGCCTCGGCCGACTCGCTGCTCGCGGGTTACAAGCCCGCCGAGCGGGCGGCGATCACCGACTACCTGGGCAAGGCGGCCGCCGCGGCCTCCGAGGCGACGGTGCGCCTGCGGGCCAGCACCCGCGGTGGCTTCGTCAACGACACGTACTCTGCACCGCTGGGCGGCGCGACCCGCGGGCGCCTGGTATTCGTCACCGGCGGGCCACGCCTGTCGATGAACGTCGCACCATTCGGTCCGGGCGCCAGCGCGCGGATCATCGTGGAGCCGTCCGCCTCGCGCCTGTCTTTCGAGGGGGCAGCGGACGAGGGGCAGCTCCTCAGCGCCCACTTCACCGGGCCTTTGCCGGACTGCCGGGTCGCGGACGGCGTCGTCACCATCCGCTACCGGCGCTCCCCGTTTTCCAGCCGCCGTGCGCGGGTGCGCCTCAACGGCTCCATTCCCTGGACGGTCGAGATCTCCGGCGGCGTCACCGACCTGACCGGCGACATCGGCGTACCGCTGTCGGCCCTGGAGGTGTCGGGCGGTGCGAACCACATCAAGCTGGACCTTCCGGCGCCGGTCGGGACCGCCGGGGTGCGCGTCACCGGCGTGGTGTCGATCGCGGCGCTGACGCGGCCGCCGAGCGCTCCGGTTCACCTGCTTGTGGGCGGCGGTGTCAGCCACCTGCGCCTCGACGAGGTCACGGCACGCCAGGTCAGCGGCCGCCGCCAATACGAGTCGGGCGACTACGCCGGCACCCCGGACCGCTACGACATCGAGATCACTGGCGGCGCCTCCGACGTCCGCATCGTCCCCCGCTGACCCTTCCTGACGCAGCCGCTCCGTCGCGCCACCCGCGACTCGTCAGGCGCTGATGTCACGCGCGTTATCGGCTCCAACCTCCCACCGACTCGTCAGACGCTGATGTCCGTAGCGTTAGGTGAGTCAGGGCCCGTCATGTGCCGCTGAGTTCGGCAGCACGGTGGCCCATCTGCCGTATAAATCAGGACTATCGAGCCAGTAGTCGAGGAGCCAGCAGGGCGCGACAGTCTGCTCAAGGGGCAATGGCTTGGAGCCATTGCGGATCTTGAGGCAGGACGATGTCGCGCGGCAGGGGGAGACCACGGATTCACGAAGCGCCGGGGTGTCCCAATCGGCTGCACGAGAAGTCGCACGTCGTGGCGATCGGGTTCCTCCGAGGCCGCGAGAGCGGAAGCCGGGTCGTGCGCCGCTGGCGCTGCTATCCGCTAACCGGCAGCCACCACGACTTCGCGCTGGTCGTCTCTGACGACATGCCGCTGACCGTTCCGCAACCCAATCCGCCGTGCCCGTTGCACCCTGACAGCCGCGTGAAGCGGAATGGGGCCTATGGCGCGGGCCGGGTTCACCGCCAGCGCTACCGATGCCACCCGCCAGGCGGCAAGTCGCACGTCTTCACGCCGCCGCTGCCGCGCGGCTACGTCAGTCCCGAGGACGGTCCCTGCCCCCACTGCGGCGAGCTGCGGGGCGTCCACCACGGCGACCATGCCGCCGCCCGCAAGCACACCGCCACCGTGGCGATGATCGCGCAGGGGCTTGACAAGCTGTCGGCCGGCGAGCCCTACGCCCAGGTCGGGCTGTGGGCCTGGAAGCAGATGGACCGCGACCCGGCGGTACCGGCCCGGTCTTCGCCGCCGCCCAAGGAGCCCGAGCGGGTCTGGAACGAGGAGACCCAGGCCTACGAGGATCGCGAACCGGCCAAGCCCAAGCCGGTCAGCCTTGGCTCGCTCGACAGCCGCGCCGCCTGGCGAGTTGCGGCCAACTGGATCGAGGCCTTCGCGCCGGTCATCTCGGATCCGATCGACGCTGACCTGCGAGCGAGGGCTCTCGCCGAGCGGGCCCGCATCGATGCGGACCTCGCCGCCGGCCGTCCCCTCGAGTGTCCCCAGATCCTGGTCCTCGACGACGTGCCGGTCTGGTCCAAGGCCCAGCAGCGCCGCCGCCGCGAGGGCGGCTTCGTCCTGCTCATCGTCGGCGAGGTGGCCTGGGAGCAGCCGGCGCGCCCGCGCGAGGGCCAGCAACAGTGGGAGCCACGGCTCCGCCTGCGCCTGGTGCGCGCCATGCCCAAGAGCAACCTGGCAGCCTGGCGACTGACCTTCGACGAACTCGGCTACGCGCCCGACTTCGTGGTCGCGGACGGTGGGACCGGCATCGCTGCCGGGGTGACCTCCCATTTCGATCCGCAGCGCACCGTGTTCGTGCCGTCGCTGTGGCACGTGCGCAACTCGGTCCTGCGCGCGGTCGGCATGGAGGCCGCGTCCAACCTCACGCCGCCGATTGCCGAGCACGCCCGCCACCTGGCCCGCGGGGATGCGATCCTCGAGTCGGCCGGAGCCTGGAACGACTGGTGGGACCAGCTTGAGCAGATCGCCCTGGCCGAGGGCCTGTCGCGCGACAAGGTCCGCAACCAGCGGCGCAACTACCAGGACGCTCTCGCCAACGTCATTCCGCACCTCGCTGCCAACCCCGGCCTGCGCCTATCGATCGGCGGCCTGGAGACCAAGATCCGCGAGCGCGTGGATCGGGTCCTGACCCTGCGCACCCAGTTCGCCAACATCGAGCGCACCAATCACCTCTTCGACCTGGTGGTGGCCCGCGAGCACGGGGCCTTCACCCACTCCCACGAGGTCGAGGCGTTGCTGCGCGCGGACGCCGAGGGCCGTGTCGGCCCCGACGGGCGGTCCGGCCACGCCGTCAGCCTGCGGACCATCGACGACCCGCAGCCCGACTCCGGGCCGCGCTACCGGTCGCTGCGCGACCCGAGCCTGATCGCGTCCCTCGCCGAGAGTCGGGGCCTGGCATGAGCGCCATCAGCCGGGCCCGGCTGTGGGCCAAGGCCCGCTTCCTCGTCTTCGATGTGGAGACGACCCGCCCACCCGAGCGCGGAGCCCCGCTGCGCATCGTGTCGATCGCCGGGATCAGCGTCCGCAACGGGCAGGTCGTCGGGCGCTTCGTCACCGACTACGTGAACCCCGGCTGCCCGATCGACGAGAAGTCGCAGAAGATCCACAAGATCAGCGATGCCCTGGTGGCGGGTGCGGCGACCTTCGCCGCCATCGCCAAGCCGCTCATGACCCTGCTGCATCCGGACCTGTCTGAGCGGACGTTCTTCGTCGCTCACAACGTCTCGTTCGACGCACCGGTCCTCCGCAACGAGCTGGATCGGGTCGGCGAGAGGATGCCCGAACTGCCGGTGCTCGACACCATGGCCCTGATGTCGGTGGCAGGCGTCAGTGGCGAGGGCGGACGCCGCAGCCTCAAGGCGCTGTGCTCGACCCTCGGCATCGACCTGTCGCGGCACCACCTGGCGGCCTCCTTCGACGCCGAGGCCACTGCGCAGGCGCTCATCGAGCTGCTCAACCGGGCGGCCGACCAGGGGCACGACGACCTCGATGCGCTCCTCGACCTGCTCGGCGCTCACACGACCCGCTCGCTCACGTTCATTGGGCGCTTCGCGGATGCCGAAGCGCCGCTGGAGCCGGAGATCAGCGCCGAGCACATCGCGACCCACGCCACGATCCTGCCGCGCCGGCCCGGCAAGCGGGTCCTCGCCGGCTGGCTGGCTGACACGGAGAAGTGCTCCGGTCTCCTGTGCGGCGGGCTCGTCGCCCGGGTAGCCGTGGCGGAGATGCCACCTGCCGATCTGCTCAGCCACCTCCTTCCACGTCTCCGTGCGCTTGCCACCACGGCTCCCGCCGCCCAGGTGGCCACCTACCTCGAGGCGATGCTGCCCCTGCTGCCCCACCTGCCGCCGGCCAGCCGCGGTCGTCCGGCCTTCGCCCGGCGCACCGCGGCGCTGGCCCTGGAGACCGATCTCGGCCGGCTCCTGGATCCACTTGGCCGCTGCACCGGCCCGACCTCCTGTCCGGCCTGCCGGCGCGGCGATCCCTGTCCGCTCGATGTCTGGCGCTTGGCGCTGGCCGAGCTGCTCATCGGCTCGGGTTCCGGCCGCAAGGGTCGGCGCACCGGCTTCGTCAGCGTCGGTCCCGGCCGCCTGGAAGGTGCCTACGCCTCGCTGGTTCGCGGCCGCCATCACCACATCGCGGACCTCGCCTTGCGGCTCGTCCACCGCCAGTGGATCTCGGTCGGCCAGCGTGACCGGGCCGGTCAGCTTGTGCGCGAGGCGCTGGCGGCCGGCTGTGCCGACCCGGAGATCATCGGCACCCACGCCGCGCACATCGGCCGGCGAGGGACGCCCGAGGCGCTGGCCGAGGCCATCGCCATCTGCGATGCGGCTCTCGAGCACCGCGATGGCAGCACCGACGAGGCGTGGAGCGCGCTCGAGGCGCGCCGCTCACAGCTGCGCAGTCGTGCCGCGCGCTTCCGGGTCCGCTACGAGGACGAGCGCGACGAGGAGGGCAACCTAGTGCCGAAGCGTCTCCACCACCCGGCCGCACCGCTCCGCCGCCCACCTCGCTTCCAGCCCCGCGCTGCCTGAGGCACAGCCTCTACTTCTTTCGCGACGAAGCACGAGCTACTTGGCGGAGGCCTCACCTATCCAGACATTCGCCCCATCCGTGGTGGGCTCGAGGAGCAGGACGCCGCCAGGCAAGAGCACACCCTGGTTGCCGGGGCTCTCTCCCGTGATGGCGAGCCTGTTCCAGCGCTGGCCGTCAAAGGATTCCCACGCCCCACCACCGAACTGCACGGCGAGGATCCTGGTCCCATCACTCACGAGCATGCCGTCCGCTCCTCGGCCCACCGGGGCTTGCGAAACGCCCAGCGGCGCGTAGTTGGGCACCAGGCGCCAGCGCTGGCCGTCGTTCGACTGCCACCAGACCTCTGCACCCGGGGCGGCAAACAGGCTGCCGTGGGCAATCCAGCCCTCCGGGCCGACGAGGAGGCCATCGGCACCCCACGGCAGGCCCTGGGCATCGGGATCGGGCAGGGCCACGCTGGTCCAGTGCAGCCCATCAGGCGACGTCAGTGCGACTCCGGTCAGCGCGTCAGGTGACTCGGCGGAAGGCACCGCGCCCACTGCCAGATACCCGGTTGCGCTGCCCGTCAGTCCACCCAGCGCGAAGCCACCGGGCAAGGCAGTAGTCGGGCAGTGCGGTCCAGGTGATGCCATCGGTCGAGATCGCCGCGACCGCTGCGCGCCAGGACGCCGAGGCGATGACGCCGGCGGGGCCGGAGGCGAGTATCGGTCGCTCGTTTGACTGGAGGCCGGCCTGAGCGATGACCGCGGGACCCGGATGGGCGGCCCAGGTCCGCCCGTCGCTCGAGGTCCACGACTGTGCAGGCACCGTGGTCAGGCCGTCCGCCCAGCCGGCGCCGGTGAGGGCCACGAGGCCGCCGCCGGGTAGCTCGGTGATGTCGAAGACGATCGTGCCCGAGCCGAAGACCGATGGGTCGAGCGCGGTCCAGGTGATCCCATCCGGCGAGGTCCAGACCGGGGTCCAGCTCGTGTCGCCGGCGGCCTGGTCCTGGCCGAGAGCGATGAAACCACCCGACCAGCGGATGACCTTGCGGACCTGGGCCAGCGGATCATTGACGGCCAGCTTGCGCCAGGTCAGGCCGGTCCAGGTGGCGTCGGGTTCCGTCGGGGCGTTGGTCGTGAAGCCGTCGAGCGCGGGCACCGCGGACGGAGTCGGGCTGCCGCTCGGCGCGGGCTCAGGTGCCTCGATCGACATGCTCTGCCGATAGCCGGCCGCGATGAAGTAGGTCTGGTTGCCGGCGACCACCAGGAGCGCGCGGTCGAACGAGGGCGGGATGGTGGCCGATGGGTCGGGCGGGGGCGGCGGTCCTTTCGGAATCTCGCCGTCGATGTAGCAGACCCAGGCCGGATCGCTATCGGCATACCTGGCCACCTGCGGGTTGTCCTTGACCGCAGTCATGTTCCGCACGATGCCGACTGTCGTCTGAAACGCACCGGCCACCGTGCCGTTGTAGTCGCGGGCAAGCGGGCTGCACGGCGTCTCGCCTGGGCTGCCCGAAGCGCTGGGACTGGGACCGACCGGGATCGGTGCCGGTGGCAGCAGGCCGATGAGGACCGCGACCAGCAGGGCGGCGGCCACCACGGCTGCCGCGCCGACGCTGGGCAGGATCCAGCTGGCCGACAGTCGCGCCGTCCAGGCACGCCGCTGCGGGATGTGGCGGACGCCGGACATGCCCCGGGCGAGCAAGTCGGGCGGCGCTTCCCCGGAGCCCTCCGCGTGGAGGTAGGCGCGCACCTCGGTCTCGAAGCGGGCCTGCTCGTTCATGCCGCACCTCCCTCGGGCGCCAGGCGCCCATCGGCCTCGAGCGCAGCGCGCAGGGCGGCCTCGGCGCGCGACAGGCGCGACTTGGCGGTCCCCAGCCGCAGGCCGAGCGTCTCGGCCACCTCGGGCACTGAGCTGCCCAGGTAGTAGCGCAGGACGATGACCGCGCGATGCTCGGCGCTCAGGGTGGTGAAGGCGCGGTTCAGCGACTCGCGCTCGACGACCGCCACCGAGGCGTCCGCCGTGGCCAGCGCGTCGGGCTCCAGCTCCTGCTCGGCGCGGGCATGCCGCGAGCGGCGGGCGAGGTTCAGGCAGGCGTTCGTCAGGACCCGCCGCAGCCAGGCCTCGAAGCGCTCCGGGTCGCGCAGCCCCGGCAGGTCGCGCCAGGCGTTGATCATCGTCTCCTGCACGGCGTCCTCCGCCAGCACCGGATCGTGGAGGATGAGCCTGGCGGTGGCATACAGGCGATCGAGCCGGGCGGCGATCAGGTCCTCGAAGGCCGTCTCGTCGCCGGCGCGCGCCCGGATCACCAGATCACGCTCCAACTTGGGTTCCCCCACTCCTTCCTACTGGCATAGGCACCGCGGAAGCCCGTTTCGTTCCATCGCCTGTCTCGAATGTCGAGTAGAACCCCGGTCGGCGCAAGGGGCCAGGCGGCCTGTTGCAGGGAGATGCTCGGCCACCAGCGACACGGGCGGGCGAAGCGGCAGACGGAGAGCGGGCCGCTGGCCGATCCGGAATCGCCCGGGATTTATACGGAATCAGGCCATCGTGCTGCCGAACTCATGTGCCGCTGACGGGGTCGCGGCCGAGCGTGGCAGGGCACGGTTGGGGCGCCATCGGGCTGACTGAACCTGCCTAACGCTGCTGTGGTCCGCAGGTGACAAGTCAGGTCCGCCAGCAGCGTTCCTCGAGCGCCATGCGGACCCTCAGACCGGGACCCGGAGGTGAATCGGCTGGCGGACCTGCACGTCGGTATGGCCGTTCCGAGACGCCGAGATGACGATCGTGTCGACAACGGCGTCCGAATGGATCTCACTGTACCGCACGGTCACTTCGGCCTGGTGTGAGATCAGCTCCAGGCGCTCGATGATCGGGTACGGACAGTGACGGTGCCGGCAGTAGTCCAGCGGATCGGTTCGTGCGACGGTCACCTCACGCATCTCCATCGGCAGCGAAGACCTGACGTGCGGCGCCTCGGCGAACAGCACGGCCAGGGCACGGGACGCGTCGTCGTGGCATCGAAACGGGTCGACGCCCTCGCAGGCCAGCGGCAGGCTGGAAGGCAGGACCTCCAGGTGGTTGGCCCAGCTCCAGGTTGCCGCACCGATGGCGACCACGACGACGGCAGCGGCAGCCAACGCCAGCAATCGCCGACGAGCGAGTCTCACTGGCGTGGACATCTGGCATCGATGGGCCAACCCATGCCGGTCACGCCGCCAGTCGCGTCGTCAAGGACGAAGTAGCCGAAGGACGAGTCTGGCAGCTCGCGGCCACTCGGCGGGCCCCGCCCCACGAACGGGCCACAGGCGCGAACGGTCCAGGTGATGGAGCCGCCGCCTCCGCCGGCCGCGACGCTCAGGATGTCGACCGATGGCACCGGCTCGTCGCCGGGCCACAGGGCTCCTCCGTCGTGGAGCATCTCGGTCACCTTCGAGGCGGCATCGGCTGCGGTCATCCTCGGGTGGAGGCCGGCGGGCACGTCGACGGTGTAGGCGTCGGCCGCGCGACCGCCCACCAGCAGGAAGGCAACGATGGCCGCGATCACCAGCACGACGGCCACCAGGACCAGCACCCAGCGCGGGGTGCGGTACGGCGCGGGCTCCGTCCGAGCTCGGCCAGCGGACGGCGCAGCCGCCGGACGGCAGCCCATCCACCAGTGCGGCCAGGCGGGTATCGAGCGCGGGGTCGGCTCGGTAGGTCATGGCTCCAGCTCCCGCCGCAGGAGAGCCTTGTCGCGGCTGATCCAGCTGCCGACGGTCCCGGCCGGCACGCCCAGCATCGACCCGACCTCTGCCTGGGTGTAGCCGTCGACCACGTGGAGCACCAGTGCGGCCCGATGGCGCGGCTCCAGCGTTCCCACCGCGGCCCACAGGTCCGGATCGGTCGCCGGCTGCCAGGCCGGCGACGGCGCCATCGGCCTCTGCAGGAGCGACCAGCGACGGCGACGCCGCAGCTCGTTGAAGGCCAGCCGCAGACCGATGGTGTAGAGCCAGGCCCGGACATCGGCTCCGTCAAAGCGAGCCCAGGCGCGGTAGGCGCGAAGGTACGCCTCCTGCGCGGCATCCTCGGCCGCGTGCGGGTCGCGCAGGACCAGGGTCAGGCGCTGCAGGAGCGCCGGGTAGTGGGGTGCCACGGCTGCCTCGAACGTCGCTGGGTCCACGGACTCCTCCATGGGCTCCTCCCGCACCAGACAACACCCGATGCCTGCCGATTGTTGCACCGCCGCGGGCGGCCCGTCGTCGCGTTCGCGACTCGTCAGGCGCGGATGACGGGCGCGTTATGCGCGGTCGCCGGCGCCGCGCGTCGTCAGGCGCGGCTGTCTGCAGCGTTAGGCGGGCCAACGGGCTGCGAGGCTGCTCATCGCGGCCCGCTCCGAGCGTGGAGCGCGCCCCGCAGACGGCGGCAGACGAGGGAGAACCCGCCTAACGCTGCTGTGACGCGCAAGTGACGAGTAGGAGGGATCGCGCGGCTGCGGCGGGGACCGTGCAGAGCGTCGCGGGAGCGGAGGAGCGGCGGGTCAGGCGGCGCCGGGTCGAGCCAGCAGGGGCCGACCGCCGGGCTCCAGAGCACGCGCTCGTCGGCGGTGATGGCGTAGACGCCGTACCCGGGATGGCGCGCGACCCAGTCGAGGCCGGCAAGGCCCATGGCGAAGGCCGTGGTGGCGTAGGCATCGGCGTAGGTCAGGCTGGGCCCGACGACGGTCACGCTGCAGCAGCTCGCGCGGCGCCTCGTCGCTGCCGGGCACCCGGATATGGTCGCCGCGCTCGTAGGCCGCGGAGGTCGCAACCGCCCCGCGGCGCACCTCGAGAACCCGGGCCACCCGGTCGGCGATGAACGGGATGGCGGATCCCGACGCGCCATCCGCGACCCGGCCGCGGGCTCGCCGCGAACCAGGATGTCGCCGCCGGCGTTGATCGCGAAATTCCGCGCCCCGGCGGCATCCAGCAGGAGCGCCGCCTCGTCCACGGACCAGCCCTTCACCACGCCGGACGGGTCGAGCGCGCCATCCGCGCGGTGGTGTCGGGCATCGAAGATAGCCATCGGATTGGGCGGCCAGCTCGTCACAGAGGGCCAGCACCTGGCGGACCTCCAGGCTGGCCTCGCTCTCGCGAAGCTCGCCACGGCCGATCCGGCTCACCTCGCTCTCGGATCGATACGTGCTGAAGCGCTCATCGACCCCGCGGAACCAGGCGAAAGCATCGTCGAGCGCGCTGAGCGGCACCCATTCGTCGCGCACCCGGATGCCCACGGCGGTGCCCATCACCTGCTCGACGCGGCGCAGCGCAAGACGTGGCGTCGGGCATGGGTGCGATGCCCGACCGGCAGCTCAGCCATTCGACTTGGTCCAGGATCGACTGCACCGACTGCGCGTACCCATAGGAGGTGTAGGTCGCGCCGCTGATCAGGTCGATCTGCGCGCTCTGTGCGTGCAGCACCTCCTGGCGCAGGATGGGGCGCGACATAGCTGCTGATCTGCGCCGATAGCTGCCGGTCGTTCGGCAGCTGCAGCGCCTGGACGTCGGTGATCTTCCCGTCGGAGAAGGTGGTCTGCAGCTGCACCGTTCCGAACCGGGTCTGGAGGGCCGGGCCGGTGACCGTTCCGTTCGCCTTCCCGCCGCCCTGCTGGGGCGCCGGGGTCGGCGGTGCTGCCCCGGGGTTGGAGACCGTGCCGCCCGTGCCGCCGGTGTTGCCATCGCCGTGCCCGCGCCTCCGTTCCCGTGCCGTTGCCGCCCGTCGATCCCCTGCCGGGCACGATCTGTACCGGGTTGTCCGGCGTCTTGAAGCTGAAGAGCAGTGCCAGGCCAAGGGCGGTGATGGCCGCGGCAATGACGCCGCGTTTGGGTAGCGTTGGCATGAGCATCGATCCCTAGTAGCTGAAGCGTTCCATGTGGACCTGCACGTCGGGGACGCGGAGGGCGCGCAGGCTGCGCCGCACCGCATTCATCATCGGAATCGGCCCGCAGACATAGACGTCCCGGTGCCGCACGTCGGGGACCAGCTTCCCGAGCTCGCGCAGGGCGCAGGGGATCGCGGCGCATGTCACGTCCGCCGCGCTCGCCCACCAGATAGTGGATCCGGTCGCCGCGTTCGCGGACCAGCTGGTCGAGCTCCTCGCTTGAAGACCACGTCGTTCCAGTCGGAGGCGCGGTACAGGACGGTTACCGCGCCGTGCCCCAGGGGGAGCTCCTCGAGCAGGGCCCGCAGCGGGGTGATCCCGATCCCGCCGGCAACCAGGAGCACGCGCGATCGGTGGCGCAGCGCGCCGGTCAGGGCGCCATACGGTCCCTCCGCGAAGACGGGCGTCCCCGGCTTGAGGGCCAGGAGCCGGCGGGAGTAATCACCCAGGTCCTTGATGGTGATCCGGAGCTGCTCGCCGTTGGGCGCCGAGGAGAGTGAGAAGGGATGGGCCCGCCACCAACCGTCGCCCGCCAGGAAGCGCCAGATGAAGTACTGGCCGGCCCGGCAGGCCAGCTGGTCGAGATCGCGTCCGGTGACGTAGACGGAGGCGACGCCCGGACCCTCCGGGACCACGGCGGCCACCCGCAGCCGATGGCGCAGCGAGAGGGCAATCGGCTGGCCAATGCGGAAGAGGAGGATCAAGCGCTGCAGCGGCGATGTACAGCGCGATCCAGAAGACGCGCGCCACCGGGTCACTGGTGAAGTCGGTTCCCACCGCCAGCTCGTGGCCGAAGCCCAGCGCGATGGCCAGGTAGGCGTACAGGTGCAGCCCGTACCAGGTCTCGTAGCTGACGCGGCGCTGCACGGCCCGCATGGACATGACCGCCACCATCACCAGCAGCCCCAGGCCGACCGTGCCCATCAGCACGTACGGGTAGGTGGTGAGGAGCGTCCAGGCCTCGACCAGCACCGGAGTGGAGAGCCCCATCGCATAGCCGGTGGTGGTGAGCACCGCGTGCCCCACAAGGAGCCAGAGGACGCTGAAGCCGATCCATCGATGCCAGACCGCAAGGCGCTCCATGCCCAGCTGCTGGTCCAGCCACGGACTGACGCGACATGAGGACGAGCTGCACCAGGGCCAGGTAGGTCCCGACCAGCGCCGTGACCTGACCAGCGGCGGTGAGCGCGCCGGACAGCGTCGTAAGCTGGTCGAGACCGCCATGCCGGACCCAGAGGCCCACCACCAGCGCGCCGACACCGAGGAGGAGTCCCCCGATGTCGGCGGGCCGGATGGGCCAGATCCGTGGAACCGGGACCCGGTTCAGGCGACGGCTGATGCTCGGCTGCATGCCGTGCTCAGCCGCCGCTCTGCGCCGGCATGGTCCCCAGCGTCAGGCTCAGGGTCAGCGTGCTGGAGCCTCGCTGCACGGTGAGCGTGAGCGTATCGCCCGGCGAGTGGGTGACGATCAGGCTCGACAGGTCATGGGCGTGCGTCGACCGTCTGCCCGTCGACCGCGGTGATGATGTCGCCGTCCTTCAGGCCGGCCTTCGCGGCGGGCGTGCCGGAGAGCACGCCGCTCGACCCGTTGGGGGGCGGTCCCACCAGCGCCCCGTGATCGGCGGACAGATTGTCCTGCTGCGCCAGGCCCTTGGTCACCGGCTGGTAGTAGATGCCGATCCACGGGCGCGTCAGCGGCTTGCCCGCGAGGGCCTCGTCCATGATTCCCTTCGCCGCGTCGATCGGGATGGCGAAGCCGATCCCCTGCGCGCTCTGGTTCACGGCGGTGTTCACGCCAATCACCTGGCCGGCGGAGTTGACCAGCGGGCCGCCCGAGTTGCCCGGATTGATGGCGGCATCGGTCTGGATCAGGTCGTTCAGCTCCTCGGCAGCTCGTCTGGCTGACGTCACCGGCGGTGATCTGGCGGCCGAGCCCGGAGACGACGCCGGTGGTGACCGTGTTCTGGAAGGTGCCCAGCGGGTTGCCGATGGCGATCGCGAGCTGTCCCTGCTCGAGGCCGGCGCTGGTGCCGATTGGGCGCGGTGGGCAGGCCCGTGGCGTTGATCTTGACGATGGCCAGGTCGGTCAGGGTGTCGATGCCGTAGACGGTGCCCGGTGAAGGTCCTCGTGTCGGCCAGGATCACCTGGATCTGCTGCGCGCCATCGACGACATGACGGTTGGTGAGGATCCAGCCGTTCGCGTTGAAGATGAAGCCGGAACCGGTTCCGCCGCGCCCCGAGTGTTCGACCGGACCTGGATCGTGACCACGGCCGGCGAGACCTTCTGGACGGCGCTGATCACCGCGGAGTTCTCGTCGAGGTGGACCGTGCTGACCGTGGTGCCGCCCGGAGGTCGTGGTGGTTCCCGTGTTCACGGACGCGGTGCCCCGATCGATCAGGTTGGAGACGGCGACCGCACTGAGCGCGCCGGAGACCATGCCGATCACCAGGGCGAGCACGATGAACGGGACCCACCAGGCCCGGCGACGATCCGCGACGACGGACGGCACCTCGGGCCGTGTCGGTGTTGGAGGAAGGTACGCGGAGCCCGGCGTCGGCTCGGGGGTCTGCTGATCTGGGAGCTGCATCATGGCCCCGAGGATGCCAGACGATTCTGAACGTCGTCTGAGAAGCGGGACCGGATATGAACCCAACATGTTACGAATCCGTAGTATCTGTACCTGCCCGAGCATCGCACCGCACCACTGATGGGAGCCGCATGCCCCGACGACGTCCGCGACCGCATCCCGTCGTTCTGCCGCTGTTGGGATCTCTGCTGCTCGTGGCCTGCTCCGCCCCCGCCTCCAGCGGGAGCGCAGCCATCGCTGTCTGCGATGAGCGCAACACCCGTCGCCAGCGCGGAACCGAGCGCTCCGGTCGTGACGCAGATTCCCGGCACCCTGGGCAGCGTGGCCGTGGGCAGTGGCCCCTGCGCGCTGGAGACGGCACCGGACGGCCGTGCGTACGTCAGCCTCTACAGCGCGCACTCGGTGGTCCGGATCGACCCGGCCACCGGCGCCGTAACCCAGCTCGCGACCCTCGACGGCACACCCTGCGGCGTGGCCTTCGCCGGCGGCTCGGTGTGGGTCGGCGTGCTGGGCACCCACCAGCTCGTGCGCCTGGATCCGGACAGCGGCGCGGTCCAGGAGACGATCGCCTTGAAGGGCGACCCGTGGGACGTCCAGCCTGGCGGTGGCTACGTCTGGGTCGCGGATCGCGGCATCCCGGGCGTGATCGGCTACGACGAGACGACCGGCGACCCGGGTCCGTCCGTCACGACCGGCTACGACCCCACCGGGCTCGCCTACCTCGACGGGCACCTGTGGGTCACGCTCCAGGGGCCGCACAAGCTCATTCGCCTCGACGCCGCCGGTGATGCGGCCGAGGTGACCACCGACGTGGGCTCGCAGCCCACGTGGTTCGCCGATGGCGACGGCACGCTGTGGATAACCGACAACGCCGGCACCGTCCACCGCATCGATCCCACCACCGGCAAGTCGATCGCCGATATCGACCTGGGTGGCAGCCCGCGCGACCCGGTCTTCGCCTTCGGTGCCCTCTGGGTCGCGAACGGTGCGGACGGCGTGCTGAGCCGGATCTCGCCCGACACGAACGCGGTCAGCGGCACGCTCCAGCTGAAGCCGGGGATCTGGACCGTCGAGCAGGTACGGGAACGAGCTGTGGGTCGAAGACTACGCAGGACAGGAGATCTACCGCGTCGACCCCGCCAGCGTCGGATGATGACCCAGGCGGCGCAACGATCCGGGGTGCCGAGGCCCCGGATCTCCCTCTTCCTCGCCGCCACCCTGGTCCTCGCCGGCTGCGCTCCAGCGCAGCCGGCGAGCTCCGGGGGATCGCCATCGGCGGAGGCACAATCGCCGTCCGGCGCCGCGTCGATCTCCCCGGCGTCGGCATCGGGATCGGAGCAGCCAGGTATGGACACGACCCTCGACGCCCTGGCATCGGCGCAACCCGCGTCGCAGGCGTACCGCGCCTTCCTCCGGCAGTCGAGCATGGAGGCCGGCATCTATCAGCTCGCGGCCGGCGCAGCGGACTCTCAGGAGAGCCACCAACGCGACGAGCTGTACGTCATCCTCGCCGGATCGGCGAGCCTGGAGGTGGACGGGACGGAGCAGGCCGTGACCCCGGGCTCCATCGTCTTCGTGCGGGCCGGCGTGCAGCATCGGTTCACGGCCATCGCGAGCGCCCTGCGCGTTCTCGTGGTGTTCGCGAACGCCGCCACCAATCCGGCGGATCCGGCCTGGCAGCTCGACCGGCGCAATGACCTTGCCGCAGCGGCAACCCCGGCCCGCAACGTGTGGTCCCCGTTCCTGCGCACGAGCACGATGACGGCCGGCCTCTACCTGCTGCCGGCGTCCGTCGGCGGCGATCACCCGCAGACCCACGCCACCGATGAGCTCAACCTCATGTTCGCCGGCAACGCGGAGTTCGTTGTCGACGGCGGGACGCCGGTCGCCATTGGCCCCGGCAGCGTCATGAGCGTCAACGCCGGCCACCAGCATGACTTTCGCTGCCCTCGCCGCTGATGTCGTGGACCTGATCATCTGGCCGCCAGCCGGCTGAGGATTGACCACAGGGTCCTGCCACCAGGCTTGGGCCAGACGATCGCCTGGCTGTGCCACCAAGGATCACTTGCGGAAGCGGTGAGGCAGATAGACGCGGTCGGCTACGGGCGAGCTAACGTGTTCCCGGTGAAGGTTACTGCCGAGGCGGCGCGTCGCTTTCTAGTCGCACGGCACTTCCTCGCGCCTGCGCGGTCTCTCGCGGGAGGCCCCGACGGGGTACTCGAGGTCCTCCGAAGGCTCGGGTCGATCCAGTTCGACCCGATCGCGGTCGCCGGGCGGAGCCATGACCTCGTGCTGCACGCGCGCGTTGCGGGTTACGAGCCAGCCTGGTGCGACGCGCTCTACGAGCGCCGCGAGATCTTCGAGACGACCAACAAGGCGCTGTCGTTCATCCCGGCGAGCGAGTTCCCATGGTTCCGTGTGAACTCGGGCCGCAAGGGGCCACGGTTCCACGCCCAGGCGCTCGCCGACAACACCGCGGTCGCGGAGCGCGTGCTCGAGCGAATCCAGGCGGACGGGCCGCTGTCCTCGGCCGACTTCGAGCGCGAGACCGGTCCGACGAAGGACTGGTTCGGGGTGCCGGAGAACGCCGTGCGCGCCGTGCTCGAGGCGTACACGGTCAAGGGCGTGATCGGCCTCGCGCGGCGGGACGGGAACCTCCGGTACTACGACCTCGTCGAGCGGCTGCTTCCGGCCGAGTTGCTCGCGCACGTGGTGCCGGTGCGGGAACAGCTGCTGCACAAGCTCTTGTCCCGCTACCGCGCCCACGGCCTGCTCGGCGCCGGCGGCGCCGGCGGCACGTTCGCCCGCATCGCCGACCCAAAGGAGCGCAACGAGCTGCGCAAGCAGCTGGTCGAGCTCGGCGCGCTCGTGCCCGTCGACGTCGAGGGCGTGCGCGGTACGCGCTTCGTGCTCGAGGAGGAGCTCGCGCTGTTGCAGGCGCCGCCCGAGCCGACGCCGTCCGTGGCATTCGTCGCCCCGTTCGACTCGCTGCTGTGGGACGCCACCCTCCTCGCAAGCCTCTTCGACTACGACTACGTCTGGGAGGGCTTCTTCCCTCAGGCGAAGCGCCGCTGGGGCTATTACGTGCTCCCGATCCTCTTCGGCGACCGCTTCGTCGGAAGGATCGAGCCGCGCATCGAGCGAGACGAGGGCGTCGTACAGGTCCTCGACATCTGGTGGGAGGACGGCTTCTCGCCGCGCCGCGCCGACGGGTTTGTCGAGGCGATGCGCGACGCGCTCCGCGCGTACCTGCGCTTTGCGCGCGCGGAACGACTCGAGTGGGCAGCGCACCTCGGCCGCGAGAAGCTGCTCTTCCACGCCCGCCCCTGATCGTTGCACGCCATCTACGAGCGGATCACGCTCGCGGGCATGGCTCGCCCCGAGCGGCTACCATGCAGTTGCCGCCGTGAGCGCTCCTCCTGGCATCGCCAGCGAACGCGGCCGATGTTCGAGCGCCAGTGGAGTCCCTCTCGTGACCGATGCCCTTGGGCTGATGGCCGCATCCTGGGGCGTGCTGATGGCGGTCTCCCCCGTCCTCCAGGTGCGCCGCATCCTGGAGCGGCGCTCGTCTGACGACGTCTCCATCGGCTACCTTGCCGTGCTCGTGCCCGGGTTCCTGCTGTGGATCGCCTATGGCCTCAGCCTGGGAAGCCCCGTGATCTGGGTGCCGAATGTCGTCGCGGCAACGATCGGCCTCGCGACCATCGCCGTCGCCCTGCGCTTCCGCTCCGCGGCGTCGCGCTAGCCGTTCTTGAAGCCGGTGGTGTTCACCACCTCGAAGTCCGACCCGGTGAGGGCCTTGAGCTGGTTCAGCTCGTCGTCGTTCCAGCGCGGATCTGAGGCGCCGGAGAAGAACCACGGTGACCCGTTGTCGGCGAGGATGAGCCCGTAGCGCTGCATGGCGGTGAGGATGACCCGCATCCGCGGGCTGAAGCCGCTCATGTCGAAGCCGGCATTGAGCCGGAGGCGGGTGCCCATCGGCGGCAGGGCGGCGCTGCTCCCGGCGCCCGCGTCGTGGCGCGCGGGATAGGTGTGGGCGGAGCGGGTCTGTGGCGCGGTGAAGCGGATGGCGTGGCGAATGGCGCCTGCGGCCACCTCGTCATAGCGGACCAGCCCCGGGAGGATCGGAAGACCCGCGGCATCGGCGCTCGTCCATCCGTCGGGGCGGAGGGCGTTCGAGTGCAGGTCCCAGATCGCGCCCGAGCCGGCGTGCCAGCCGGTGGTGGTCTTCGTGGCCGCGTACAGCTCGTAGAGCCGGCAGGCGGCGGTGTCCCAGATGAGAAGGTGACGGTCGCTGCCGGCTTCGATCCTGGGGTGGGCGGGTATCGGGTACGGGCCGGCATCGGACTCGTCGGCGTAGTCGAACGTGACGGACACCTTGGCCACGCCTGACCCGACGACGTTATAGGGAATGCCGTACCCGGCATACGAGCCGAAGTCGGGGTGCAGGTGGGCGCCCGCGCCAATGGTGGCCACCAGCGTGGCGGAGTTGGCCGCGACCGGGAGGCCGTCCACGGGGCGGTTCCAGACGTTCGTGGACGGGAACAGCGGACAGACGCTGGTCGGAGGGGGCGGCGCGGGGGTGACGATCGGGGTGGGCGCGGATGTCCGCGCCGGTGTTGGGGCGGACGTTGGCGCCGGGGTCGGGATGCGAGTCGGGGCGGACGTTGGCGCCGGCGTGGGTGCCACCGTCGGACCGGGCGTGGCAGTACCCGCGGCCTCGGACGCTCGCGGGCCGGGCGAAGCCGGTCGCGGTGTGCCCACCGCCGTCGGGCGAGGCGATTGCGAGGCCCTCGGATCGCCCATCGCCACCGTGTCGCCCCCGGCGCCTGATGATCCCGCCGGGCCGGCGGTCGCCGTGCCGTAGCCGGGCAGCGACGTCCCGCTCGCGGGGAGGCTGCCGAGCAGCACGACGAGCAGAACGGTGATTGCGCGCGATCGCATCCTCCCATTGGGGCCCGAGCGCGCTCCGCGCACAAGACCCGAAGGGGCCGACCGACGGTGGTTCCTTTGGCGGCGTCAGCCGACCAGGAGCTTGACCGCCACCCCGGTGCCCACCACGACGATGACGAACCGCAGCACCGCCTGCGGGATGCGCCGGCCGACGGCGGCGCCGATCTGCCCGCCCGCGATGGCTCCGATTGCCAGGAACAGGGATGCCTCCCAGGCGGGGCTCGGCACGTCGAGGACCAGGGGCAGGACGATGAAGAGGACCGCGGCAATGCCGTTGACGAGGAGCGTGAGCACGTTCTTGAGCGCGTTCAGACGCTGCAGGTCGTCGGAGAGGAGAATCCCCAGCACGGCGATCAGGATCACGCCCTGCGCCGCACCGAAGTAGCCGCCGTAGATCCCGTTGCCGAAGACCGCCACCATGAGCAGGGCCGATGGCGGGGCGCCATGCACGCGACGGTGGGCCATGGCGCGCGCGAGCCGCGGCTGCACGGCGACGAGCAGGCATGCAAGAAGGATCAGGTACGGGACGATTCGCTCGAAGGCGCTGGCCGGCAGCGCCAGCAGCAGGATCCCGCCGGTGAGTCCGCCCAGCAGCGCGGCCACGCCGAGCCGGAGGGCCCGGGCCAGCTGTCCGCTCAGCTCGCGGCGGTAGCCGATGGCGCCGCTCAGTGAGCCGGGCACCAGCCCAACGGTGTTGGTGACGTTGGCAACCACCGGCGCATAGCCAAAGGCGAGAAGGGTCGGGAAGGTGATCAACGAACCGGAGCCGACGATGGTGTTCACCGCGCCGGCGGCCATGCCGGCGGCGAGGATGGCGATGATTTCGCCGATGCCCACGAAGCGTGGTTCTCAGATCCGGACGATCGACTGCAGATCCGCGACAAGCACCGTGGCGCCACCATGTCGCACCATCCCCGGCAGCTCGTCCTTCAGGCGGCCCACCACGACGAGCGGCAGCTCGACGTCGCGCTGCGAGCAGTGCTCCTCGAGGATCGACAGGATCTCGGGGACCTCCTCCTCTGCTGCGCCAATGAGGAGTGTCGCGTTGTCGATGCGCAGGAATCCGCCTATGGAGGGGATCATGGTGACCCGATGTTTCGCCTCCTCGAGCGCAGAGATGACCCGCTCCGCATCAAGGTTATGGACGATGGCGATCAGCAGCTTGCTCAACGAAAGCGCCTCCCCAGCTCGGTTCCGGCCGGATGCGCCCCTGTGGCACACCCGCCGATCTCACGCCCGCGCGCGGCCGCGCGTTTCATGCGTAGCCTGATCATCGCATCCGGGAGCCCGCACCAATGACCGTCACCGCCGTCCAGACCACCGGGATCTTCTGCCGCCCATCCTGCTCCGCCTCACCCAGGGCAGAGAACACCCGGGTGCTGCCCGGAGTCCGAGACGCCCTCTTTGCGGGGTATCGGCCCTGCCGACGCTGCCGTCCCATGACGAACACCGGCGATCCAGCCTGGGCCGTGGCGTCCGTCGACCAGGTGGAGGCCGACCCTGCGCCGCGCCGGCAGGTCTGGCAGGTCGCCGTTGCGAACGGGACGAGTACGGAGGACCTCAATCGATGGATGGAGCGCACCCACGCGATGAGTTTTGCCGCGTATCTGCGTTCCCGGCGCCTGACGGCGGTGCTGCATGCAGCGCGAACGGCGAAACGCCGGGTGGCCGGCCGCGGTCGCGTGGTGGTGACCATCCTCGAGACGCCGCTGGGACCCATGCTCGCGGGCGCGACCGAGGACGGGATCTGCCTCCTCGAGTTCACGGACCGCCCCATGTTGCCCACCGAGCTCGAGGGCCTGGCACGGACCAGGGGACCGGTCGTGGGTGGGGCCCATCGTCACCTCGACCGGTTGCGCGAGGAGCTCGGCGAGTACCTCGGCGGCCGCCGCACGGCGTTCGAGGTTCCGCTGGACACGCCCGGCTCCGGGTTCCAGCAGGCGGTGTGGGCCGGCCTTGGTCGCATTCCGTTCGGGACCACGGTCACCTACGCGGAGCTCGCCACGAGCATCGGCCGGCCCGGCGCGGCGCGGGCGGTGGGTCGGGCGAACGGCAGCAACCGGGTCGCCATCGCGGTCCCCTGCCACCGGGTGGTGGCTGCCGGCGGCGGCCTGGGCGGCTATGGGGGCGGCCTCGACCGCAAGCAGCGCCTCCTCGACCTCGAAGCAGCGGCCGGTCCCGAGGCGCACCGGGCAGCCACCGCGAGGTCGGTCGCCTAGCCCGTCTCCGCGGGGGGCTCCCGCACCTCGAGCTCGTACCCCGGCGGCAGCTCGCGGCGCAGCGCGTCGAGCGCGGCCTCGATCGGCTCCGCGGACGGTCCGGTGAGCCGCAGCGCCACCGAGACCCCGCCAGCCTGCGACCGCGGTGCCTCTTCAGCGGGCACGGCGTCGGCGGATAGCGCCGCCGCGAGTGCGGCCGCGGGTGCCTCCCCCGGCGCACGGATCGCCTGATCGCGTCGAATCGCGAGACCGTGGGTGATGCCCGCAACGGCGGCGACGAGGACGACACCGACCGGGAGGCTGACGTCACCCGCCACGTCCCCCGACAGCTCGACCCCGAAGAGTGACCCGAAGAGCCGGTAGAAGAGGAACCCAAACCCGCCGATGCCCGCGACAACGCTCACGCCCAGCACGGCCAGAAGCGTGGCGCGGCGTACCGGGGATGCGGCCTCGACGGTGCGGTTCGCTTGCCAGCGACCCTGCGCCGCAGACCATGCCCATAGCCAGACCACCGCGCCCAGCACCAGCGCCGGAGCCGCGATGGCGAGCTGCGTGCGCAGGAAATCGGATCCACCGAAGAGCACACTGCTCCCGAGCGTGGCCTGGATCGCAAGCCCAATGAGCCACGCCGCGCCAACGCCCACGAACGCCAGCCCCAGCAGGGCGTGACCGTAGGCATCGAGACGCGCGACCGTCGCCGCGCGCTCGCCCTCACGGGACGAGACGGCGAGCGTATCGGCCGCCAGCCAGGCACGGTGCACCCACCATGCAGCGGCGAAGAGGACGGCGACGGCCAGGGCTCCAAGGGCGCGAACCGCGAGCGGATCTGCGTCCGAGACGTCCGCTCCCAGGACGCCCTGCAGCAGGTCCCGCAGAAGGGTTGTCAGCTCCACGAGCACCACCCCCGCGAGCACCACCTCGATCACGGCGAAGTACGCGAGGCGCAGCCGGCGCCGGACGCTCCGCGGCCACGCGCTCGCTCGAGTCAGCGACCAGACGCCCGGCGTACCACCAATGACCAATCCACACCGCCCCCGCCACAATCGTGCCCGCGAGCCCCGAGGCGAGCGGGTAGACCCACCACGGCTCACCTCCCACGTAGATCGATTGCTCTGGGCTGAAGATCGCGCGGAGCGCCAGGTCGAGCAGGGCCGAGAGCGACCCCAGGAGTGCCAGGAGGCTGACGCCCGCGGCGCCGTACAGGTAGAGCCGCGGAAGCCATGCGCCGGCATCGCGGATGGGGCCACGCCGCCAGTCGGCACTGCGCACCGCGAGGTGATAGAGCCACGCCGCACCGACCACGACGAAACCGGCGAGCAAGCTCGGTGCATTGCCAACGAGCCCCGAACCTTGCCCCGCGAGGGCATAGATGGCGGTCTGCAGCAGCTCAATCGCCGCCCGTGCTGCCACCGCCAGGAGGATGGCCAGCACGGCCGCCATGTACAGGCCGCGAAGCGCGGAGCTCCGCTCGACGTCCGCTCCGGCGCTGCCCGGACGCACACTGCGCGAAGCGATGGTCCAGTGGATGAGCCATACCGGCAGGCCCACGGCCACCAGCGCAGCGCCCAGGGTCAGCTGCTGCCGGTTCCCGACCCCGCCGCCATACAGGGCATCGCCGGATCCGAGGCCAAGGGTGGCAAGCAGGGCCTCGAGGAGTTGCGAGACGCCGACCAGCACCACACCCAGGCTGATCCCCGAAAGAAGATAGACGTACAGGCGGCGCGCAGTGGCCAATCGGATCTCCTCCTCAGACAGCCTTGTACACCGGCCACGGACCGGGATCGATCCGAAGAAGCATTTGGTCGATGCGCCACGTGCCTGACTCGCGGACCATGGGGATCTCGCGTGGCGAGCGATAGACCTGCCCAACGCCACCACTCAGCTCCTCGACCGTCAGCCGCAGGATCACGCGGTCTCCGCTCCCCGCGCGACCATCGAACGTGACCCGCCGGGACCCGGAGCCATACCCGGGACCGTACTTGGGCGCACCGGCCGCATATTCGCTCTCCGAGACCTGCGACCTGGCCGTGGATGAGAAGTAGCCGTAGGCGGTCGCGTAGTCACCGGCGTCAAAGGCCCGGAGGTAGTCCTGGAGGGCACGCTCCGGCGTGCCGGCGTCGAAGTCCCTGGCCTGCCGGTCGCCCAGGGTCAGGACCACGACCACGGTGACCACGCCGAGCGCGACGATGGCGCCGGCGATCCACCACAGGCCGTGTGTCGGTGACGCGATGAGCGGAGCCGACGCGCGCTGCTCAGCCTGCGACATGCGGCCCTCCTCCGCAGCTGCCTCCCGCTCGCCCGATTTGGTTGGGCGTGGCGCGAGTCTGGACCGCGCAGGACCTCCATGTCCAGCGCCTCGATCGCCGCACCGCCGCACCCACGGTGCGATTCCCTCTTGAGCCGGATGCTTGATCAAGCGGAGAATTGGCGGCGGCGAACACGATGGGGAGGCGACTCGATGCCGGCCCCGCAGGCCGGGCATCGGGGGATGGCGACATGGAGACCCAGACGACCGGACGCAACGAGGCGCGCTTCGTCGCGATCGCGCTCCTCGCAGCGCTTGCGGTCGCGGATCTCGTCTATCAGAGCCGCATGGTTGAAGCCCTGGCCGGGACCAACGACCTGTCGGCTGGCCTGGTCCTCGGGGCGGTCGAGCACGCCACGACCCCGCTCCTGCTCGCGGCCGTACTGCTCTCCGGTCCGGCGCTCGGGAGCGGGTACCGGACCGTCACCGCCGGCGCGGCGCTGATCGTGGGCGCGGCGGTCGTCACGGAAGCGTTCCGCACCTGGGTGTTCGGGCCCCTCTGGCAGGGCTTCTACGACACGCTCGAACCCACCGCGCTGGCCCTCTACCGGGACGCCAGCCTGGCCTCCTCCGTGATGAGCATCGGGGGTTGGCTGCTGGTCGCGCGTGGCATTGCGACGCACCGTCCGCGCCTCTCCCCGGGCACGGCGCGCCTGGCCGTTATCGGCATCATCGTCGCGGCAACGCTCGCCAACGTGGCAGGACTGGCGCCGCTGTACGGAACGCCCCCGAGCACGGACCAGGTGGCCTGGGTCGCCTCCCTGATCCTGGCCGCGACCACCTTCCTGGCCACCGGCCTGGTCGCCGTGCTGGCGCTTGCGACGGCCGCGCCCGGTCCACCCATCGACTGGCGCTGGCCGGTGGGCATTGGCCTTGTCATGGAGCGGATCGCCGGCGCCGCGATCCAGTGGCGGTTCGTCGCCGACCCGTACCACCTGCCGGGCTGGGAGATCTGGCTCCGGTTCCTCGCCGCCGCAGGTGCGCTGCTCGTCGTTGCCGGCTTCGCCGTTGCCGCCGCTGTGCGTCAGCCCGCCCATCCTCCCCCGCCGGCCGCGAAGGACCTCGACGTCATCGGCTCCTGAGCCGGGCCAACCGCGCATCGGGCACCTTGACAGGGCTGCCACCATGCTATTCAGCACAATGTGAATGGTAGGAGCAGTGTGAATGGTGACGCCTCCATCCGGCGGCCGCTCCACGAAGGAGCTGCCACTTCCCCCCGAGGAGCTGGTGATCACCGACCCTGACCAGCTCAAGGCCCTGGGCGACGCGCTTCGGCTCCAGCTGCTGGAGGTGATGGGCCGCCGGATCCGCCATGGCTGGAGCGTGAAGGAGCTGGCGGACGCCATCGGCACCAGCCAGACCAAGCTCTACCACCACGTGAACCTGCTCGAGGAGCGCGGCCTGCTGCGCGTGGCCGGGACCCAGGTGGTCTCCGGGATCGTCGAGCGTCGCTACCAGCCTTCTGCTCGCGGTTTCCGGCTCGACAAGTCGCTGGTGTCGGGCGCCGATGGCGGGACCGCCATCGGTCGGCTGCTCGACGTGGCCGTCACCGAGACCCGGCGGCAGGTCCTCCACAGCATCGCCCGCGGCGTAATCGATCCGTCCGACGAAACCCCCGGTCGTCGGCTGCTGCTCTTTCGTAACCGGCTGCGGCTCCGGCCCGATCGTGTCGCCGCCTTTGCCGAGCGGCTGCAGGCGCTGATGGACGAGGAGGACGCCGGCGAGGAGCCCGATGCTATCGAGCACGGGCTCCTCGTCGTCTTCTACCCAATGGCATCGGACGGAGATCGGGGCCCATGACCGCGCCACGGCCGCGCCCGATGAGCATCCGCAACGTCCTGCGCATCCGCGACTACCGCCAGGTGTGGCTTGGGCAGGCGGTCTCCGACATCGGCGACGGCACGACCTTCCTGCTGCTCCTGCTGGTGGTCAACGATCTGACCCATTCGGTCATGGCCCTGGCGATCATGTCCATCGCCCTCGTGCTTCCCAAGCTGACGGTGGGCGTGGTGGCCGGTGTCTACGTGGACCGCTGGAACCGCCGGCGGGTGATGCTGGCGGCCGACCTGCTGCGCACGATCGTGGTACTGGGCTTCGCGCTCGTGCAGCGCGTGGAGCTGGTGCCGGTGCTGGTGATCCTGGGGCTGCTCGAGTCGAGCATCGGCTCGTTCTTCACTCCGGCGCGCGGCGCCCTGATCCCGCACGTCGTCCCTGCAGAAGGGCTTCCGGCGGCGAACTCGCTTAGCCAGGCGACCATGGTCGTGGCCGTCGTCGTCGGCTCCGGCATCGCAGGGGTCCTCTTCGGCGTCTACCACGCCGCCTGGCCGGGGTTCGTGCTCGACGCGGCCACGTTCGCTGTCTCGTTCCTGATGGTGCTGCGGGTCTCCGCGTCCGCGGGGGAGGTGGAGCGCGGGGAGCAGATCGAGCACGGCGCTCCTGCCGGTGTCCTGCACTCGCTCCGCGAGGGAATCCGCGTTGTGCGTGGCTCGCCGCTGCTCACGGGCACGATGCTGGGCGCCACGGTCGCCATGCTCGGGCTCGGCGCCGTCAACGTCCTCTTCGTGCCCCTGCTCGTCGATGAGCTGCACGTGTCGCCGGCCTGGATGGCCGCGGTGGACGGTGCGCAGGCCGTTTCGACCGTCATGGCGGCGGCGGCCGTGGCCTGGCTGATGGCACGGCTGACGGCGACCACCATCATCACTACGGCTCTGACCGGCCTAGCGGTCTTCACGCTGGCGCTCGCCGGGGTGACCTCGATCTGGGAGGTGATCGGCCTCCTCTTCCTGGTCGGCTGGTTCACCACGCCGCTGCAGGCGGCGACCGCCACGATCGTGCAGACGGCGGTTCCGGACGCCGTTCGCGGTCGGACCGTCGCGCTCCTGTCTGCCTCCATGTCGACAGCCAACGTGGCTTCCATGGCTCTCGCCGGGATCTTCGCGGACCTGCTGACCACCCGGACGGTGTACGTGCTCTCCGCGGGAGTCTGCGGCGCGGCGACCGTCGCTGGCCTGGCGGATCTTCCGCGGCGTTCGGCCCGCCGGCCGCCATGGCGGCGATCGGAGCAAGCGGCATTGCCGACCTGGGGCCGCTCGAGACGGGGGCGCGCCCAGAGCCGTAGCGCACCAGAGATCACCAGTTGCGACCTTGGCCCCGCGAGGAGGGGGCCAACGGCACTGTGCTGGCTCTCAGCACCGGACCGACCCTGCGAGCATCGGCCCGCGCGGCCGCCGGCGGCGCGCTCCGAGAGCGAGGTACACCTGATGCGCGGTCGCAGCATGGCAGTCGTCGGCGGCATAGCGTCGCTCGCAGCGCTGGGCTGGACCAGGCCCTGGCGATATCGGGCCTGCCCGAGCGAGCTGCTCGACGAGGTCCTGCCCCATTACGAGTTCCGCGACACCATCAGCCTCGAGGTCCCCGCCGAGCCGGCACGGATCACGCGTGCCGTACGCGAGCTGCACCTGCGCGACATGCCGGCCGCCTGGCTCCTGGGCGAGCTCCGCTACCTGCCGCGCCACCTCGTCCGCCACGGCGCAACCGCCAATCGCGAGCAGCCGTTCGTGGCGCTGCTTCGGACGGGCATCGGCACCGTGGTCCTGGCAGAACGCAGCGACGAGATCGCGTTCGGGAGCGTGGGTCGGCTGCACGGGCTCACCGATCAGGCGATTCAGCCGCTCAGCGGCGCACGGGCCTTCCGCACCTTCGACGTCCGTGGCTTCCAGAAGATGGCGACGAGCATCCGGGTCGCCCGCCTCGAGCCCGGAACCTGTCGGGTGACCATCGAGCACCGGGTGCATGCCATCGGCGTGCTCGCGCGGATCCTCTTCGGGCTGTACTGGCTGGCCATCAAGCCCGGCGGCGCCTTCGCAAGCTGGCAGATGCTGCGCGCAATTCGCCTCGCGGCTTCACGGCCCGAGCGCGAGCCTGCGCACAACGGCGAGCCCGAGGAGTCGCCCGAGGTCGCGATGCTGGTCCGCGAGCTGGAGGCGTCGTTCGCCTAGCTCGATCCCGATGCGGCCGTCCGCGTCGCTTCGTCCAGCACCGGCAGCAGGTGGCGCACCACCGCCGCGCCGTTGGCCGAGGCCGCCTCCACGAACCGTCCGAAGACCTCCGGTGACGGGGCTCGTTCGCCCGCGAGATCGCTGAGCGCCCGCACCACGAGGTGCGGCACACCCAGCAGCTCCGCGACCTGCGCCAGCGCGGCGCCCTCCATCTCGACCGCGCTCCCACCAAGCTCCGCGAAAAGCCGATGGCGCACCTCCACGGAGTTCACGAACACGTCGCCGGTGAGGATGATCCCTGCGACGATGCGCGGAACGCGGCCCTCGACGGGCTGGAGCTCCAGGCCGGCGAGGCGGGCCATGGCGGCACCCAGCACGGCCGCATCGGTTGGAAAGCCGAGCCGATCGGTGGGATTGAAGAAGGGCAGGTGTCCGGCCTGGTAGACGGCCAGGCCGTCCGGCTCCGCCACCCCGGCGTCGTGCTGGACCAGGCGGGCCGCCACGACCACGTCGCCCACGTGCAGCGCCGGGTCCAGGCCTCCTGCGACCCCGGTGAAGACCACCAGCCGCGGGTGGGTCGCCGACAGGAGGAGGCTCCCCGTGGCTGCCATCGCCACCTTCCCGATGCCGGCCTCGGCCAGGACCACGGCGATGCCGTCCAGCGTCCCGGTCCACGCGATGAGGGACGGAGCGAGCGCGAGCTCCTGCGGCTCGCGCATGGCCGCGCGCAGGACCGCCAGCTCCTGGGGGAGCGCGGAGACAACGGCGATGGGTCGAGCGGACACGGCGGGGACCTCCGCCTTGCATGCTATCGCGGCACGTCTCTGGTACGCTCCGCCGTCCGTGACACGCCCCGTGATCCTGGCCGAGGGACTCCACAAGCATTTCGGCAGCACCCACGCCCTTCGCGGCCTCGATCTCGACGTAGCCGAGGGCACGATCCTGGGTGTCCTGGGCCCCAATGGCGCCGGCAAGACGACCGCGGTCCGCATCCTCACCACCCTGATCCGCGCTGATGCGGGCCACGCCGAGGTCGCCGGCATCGACGTGGCGCGCCACCCCGGCGAGGTGCGCCGGGTGATTGGCCTGGCGGGCCAGTACGCCGCCCTCGACGAGCTGCTGACCGGGCGCGAGAACCTCGAGATGATCGGTCGGCTCTTCCGCCTCAGCTCTTCGGTAGCGCGCCGGCGCGCTGCCGAGCTACTCGAGCGCTTCGACCTGGCGGAGGCGGCCGACCGGATCACCAAGACCTACTCCGGCGGGATGCGCCGCCGGCTCGACCTGGCCGGCGCCCTGGTCGCGGAGCCGCCGGTGCTCTTCCTCGACGAGCCGACCACCGGCCTCGACCCGCGCGGCCGACTCTCGATGTGGGACCTCATCGCGGATCTTGCTCACGGTGGGACGACGCTGCTGATGACCACCCAGTACCTCGAGGAGGCGGATCGGCTGGCGGACGACATCGCGGTGATCGACCACGGGAAGGTGATCGCCCGCGGGACCGCGGCCGAGCTGAAGCGCCGCACCGGCGGCGAGCGGCTGGAGGTCGTGGCAGGGGTGGACGCGGACCTGTCGCGGACGGCCGCAGTGCTCGAGACGCTCTCCGGTGCGGCGGCCTACGTCGACGCGAGTGCCCGCCACGTGAGCGTGCCGGTCACGGCCCACGGCGGCCTCCTGACCAGGGCGGTCCGCGAGCTGGATGCGGCGGGGATCGATGTGGACGACATCGGTTACCGGCGACCCACGCTCGACGAGGTCTTCCTGGCCATCACCGGGAAGCCCATCGATGGCACCGCCTCTCCCGAGGAGGAGCCGGCGGCATGAGCCTGCGCTGGTGGCTGGCGGACTCGATCGAGATGGTGAAGCGCAACCTGCGCCACATCCGGCGCACGCCGGAGCTGCTCCTGGACGTGACCGTGCAGCCGATCATGTTCGTGCTGCTCTTCCGCTACGTCTTCGGCGGCGCCATCGCCGTCGCAGGGCACGAGCTACGTGAACTACCTGATGGCCGGGATCTTCGTGCAGACCATCGTCTTCGCCGCCATCGGCACCGGGATCCTGCTCGCCAACGACCTCTCCAAGGGCATGATCGAGCGCTTCCGCTCCCTGCCGATGTCGCAGTCCGCGGTCATCACCGGCCGCACCTTCACGGATCTGCTGCGGGGCATGCTGGCCATCGCCGTCATGAGCGTGGTGGGCGTCGCCGTGGGCTTCCGCCCGGAGGGCACCGTCCTCCACCTCGTTGGGGCCGGCGCGCTCCTGCTGGCGTTCGGCTTCGCCCTCGCGTGGGTGGGCGTGGCGGCCGGGGCGTGGGTTCGGACCCCGGAGGCGGTCCAGGGCCTCATCTTCCTCGCCGTCTTCCCGCTGACCTTCGCGAGCAGCGCCTTCGTGCCCACCAACACCATGCCGAGCTGGCTGCGGGCCTTTGCCGATCACCAGCCCATGACGCTGACCATCAACGCGGTCCGCAGCCTGATCCTGGGCGGCTCCGGCGGCCCGGACCTGGTGCCCGCGCTGGTGTGGAGCGCGGGGCTGCTGGTCGTCTTCTTCCCGGTGGCCCTCTTCCTGTACCGGCGCCGAACGACGCAGTAGGGCCGACGAGCGACCGATGACCCAGGAGCAGCTCGTCACCGTCACCAGCGGGACCCTCCTGCTGGGCGTGCTCGTGGCCGGGATCGCGCTGCAGGGCGGCCTGGCCGCGGTCTGGCGGGCACGATTGCTCATTCTGCTGGTGGCGCTGGCAGCGGTGCTCTGGGCCCTGCTGCGCCCGGCACTGACACAGGCGTTCGGGGACCTGGCCGTCTCACTCGCGGCCGGCGCCGTGGCCGTTGCGGCGATTGCGCTGGCTCGTTCGCCGCTGGTGGCCGTCCGGCCTCTAGGCCGTGGCGCTCTCCGCCGCGGGCTCGCCCCGGCGGGCCAGCCGCTCGACCCGGGCCGGATGCCGAGCAGCTGGCGGCGAACCATGACGAAGACGCCAAAGCCCATCAGCGGCAGGGTGTAGCGCATCCAGGGCTGCTCCCCGACACCGAACCGGGTTCGCACCCGCTCCACGAGCCGGGAGCGGTCACCGTCGAGCGGCTCGAGCACGAACGCCCAGCTCGCGGCGAATTCACCCGGCTGAGCGAGCGTCATCGCCGCGCCGGCGGCCTCACGTTGGCGGATGCCCGCTCGACGCCGGCGGCCCGAGCCGCTTCCATCTGCGACTGGACCAGGGCCGTGTCACTGTAGACCACGAGGGCGTGCTCCGGTTCGAGCACCTTCACCTCGAACCCACCGCCCGGATGGGTGGGCAGCAAATCTCCAACGGCGAGCTGCTGGAGCTCGGGCAGAATGGTGGTGGCGCTGGGCCTGCCCATGTCGATCTGGTCGTAGCTGTACCAGCCGCCACGGCCGTAGCCCATCTGGACCAGCCAGGGCCAGACGGCGCTCACCGGCGCGTCGATGGTGATGCCCCGCGTCTCGGATGTCGCCGCGTTCGGAACGAGGTCATCGCCCGGGAGCGACTTCATCGCCTCGACCGGGGAAACGCCCCAGGTCCTCCGCCATTGGTCGAGAAGCCTCGCGACGACCACGCCCGTCGCGCCCAGCGCCGCGAGGACCAGCAACAGCCTGCGCATCCGTGAACCCTCCAACTGCGCCGATGTCGACCCTGCTGCGTCATCGGCTTTCGAAGAGGATGGCGGCTCGCCGGGCAATTGGCGAGGGCCATTGCGGCGTGAGTCACGGACGACGCTGCAAGCGGATCGGCTCTTGCACATTGCGTCGCCGGCCGTAGGCTGCCCCGCATGGGAGGGAGCGGTTCGCGCCAGCACCACGGATGGAACCCGCGTCCAGCGGCCGGCGTCTGGGTGGCATGAAGCGCACTGCGGTGGCCGTGGCGACGGGACTGCTGCTGGTGCTCGCCGCCTGCCGGGGGGCAGGCAGCGGGACCACGGCCTCGCTGGACGGCACCTGGACCCTGACCAGAGCGGGACCAGCGGGACCAGCGGCGACACGGCGATCTCCCTCGTCTCCGGCCACGACATCACTCTGGTGATCGACGGCGACACGGTCAGTGGGCGCGCCTGCAATCTGATCTCCGGGACGATCTCGATATCGGGCACCGCGGTGACGCTCAGCGACCTGGCCATGACGGAGATGGCATGCGAAGGGCCGATCATGACCGCCGAGGCGGCCTACTTCGCCGCCCTGGGCCAGGTCGACACCGGGACGCGGAGCGGCGACGCCCTCACGCTCAGCGGGCCCGCGGGTCACCCTGCGCTACGCGCTGCAGCCGGCCGTCGCCGATACACCCCTGATCGGCAGCGGCTGGGCGCTCGAGACGCTGATCGACGGGGACGTGGCCTCTTCCACGGTGGGCGAAACGCCCACCCTCGTCCTGGCAGCCGACGGCTTCGCCACCGTCTCCACAGGATGCCGCACGTTCACCGCGAGCTACCGCCTCGACGGTGAGCGGCTCACGCTCTACGACATGAGCCCGCAGAACGTGCTGTGCACCGTCGACACGGCCCCGCAGGACCAGCTCATCCGCGAGGTACTGGCGGGAGGCGCCACGGCTACCGTGCGCGGCGAGACGCTGACCCTCACCGGACCGAGTGGACGGGGCCTCCAGTACCGGGTCGCGGCCCGTACGACCGGGCCCGTCGGTGGCACCGCGGGACCGGGGGAGACCACCGCTCCGGCGAGCTCGCCGACCGTCGCGGACCCCGATCCCATCGATCGGGTCTATCCCTCCGGCAAGCCCTTGCCCCTGGTGCCGCCCATCATCGCCATCGATGGCGTGGCCGGCCGGGTCGTGACCTGGTGCGGGCCGGATTCCTGCGCGGACGGCGCCATCGACGCCGGAGCCAACCCATTGGTGACGAACCCCGGCTCGCTGGCGCTTCCGGCGATCGCGACCAGCGCGGAGGTATCGGTGCAGGCGGACGCGCAGTCGCCCGCGGTCGCGGTTCCGCTGAGCGCAGATGGGCGCATCGGCCCCATCCCGCCCGGCAGCTGGCGGTACCTGCTGGTCCACGCGCAGTTCAGCTACGGGGGCGACGGCTTCTACGCCTGGTCGCTCGCCCCCTGAGTCAAACGTCGCGCGGCCCGTCGCTCAGATCGCGACCCGCACCGCGGAGGCCAGCGTCGCCAGCCAGGCGACGAGCGCCGCCGTCAGCAGCACGGCCAGCACCGCGGTCGCGGGCGTTGGCAGAGCGAGCGCGCTCAGCGCGAGCAGCCCCGCCAGCATGAGCGTGGCGATCAGCGACCACCCGACCTCAACACCCAGCATCTCTCGGGCGAAGACGAGCACCGCCAGCCCCACCATCCAGGCCAGCACAGGAAGGATGCCGACGCCACCGGTAACGTAGCTGGCGTCCAGGCTGATCACGCCTGCCACCAACAGGAGCTGCCCGATGGCCGCGACGAGGATTCCTGCCATGGCCGCGGCGCTGAGGATCCCGAACCAGGGGCCGATGTCGTCCGGGGAGAGCCGCCACACGGCCACCACGGTCGGCAGGAGCAGGAGCAGGAAACAGGCGACGAAGACGTCGTTCACCGGTCCCCAGAACGACCCGGCGCCACCGAAGAACAGGACCAGGGCGGCTGCTGAGATCATGATCGCGGCGGCGGCGGCGACCGTGGACCCGGCCGCCAAGTCGCCAAGAGTCACGGCTGATTCGTCCCCCCAGCGCCACGCGTCATGAGGCGCTCCAGTCTAGCGGGCGATGACCTTTGAGCCGCCCGGTTGGGCCGGCTGGCTCTGGACCGCGTGGTGACATGCACCGTCAGCCTTGAAGGCGCGCCGCCGCATCGGCAGGCGCAGGATCGGAGGGTTTCATGCGACGACTGCTGGCGCTCCTGGGAGCGCTCATCCTCGTGCTCGTCCTGGTGCCCGCCGTGGCGTTGGCGCAGGACTCCCTGCCGCACAGCGGCCGGGTGCTCATCTCCACGCAGGGCGATGTCACGCTTCCTGCCGGCGAGCAGGCCGATGCGGTGATCGTCATCAACGGCACCGCGGACATCTCAGGTACGGTCGGCTTCCTGCTTGTGGTTGATGGGCACGCCGTGACGCACGGCGCCACCCTGGAGAACATCCTGGTGGTCCGCAGCTCGGCGGAGCTCGATGCCACGACCCACGTTCTCAACGACGTTCGCACCTACGACAGCTCGGTGGTGCAGGCCCCCGGCGCGCGCGTGGACGGCAGCGTCGGCGGCATAGAGGGCAACCTCGTGGGGTTCGCCTGGTTCTTCGCGGCCGCCGCGATCGTGCTCTGGATCGGCTTCGCGATCGCGACCCTCGTTGCGGCCCTGGTCCTGGCTGCCCTGGCTGCACGCCAGGTGCGCGCCGCCGGGGCGCTGATCAGTCACGAGCCGTGGAAGACCGCGATCATCGGCTTCCTCTCGCTCTTCGCGATTCCCATCCTGGCGGTGCTGGCCATGGTCACCCTGGTCGGGATCCCGGTCGGGATCGCCCTGCTGATCTTCGTGTGGCCGACCCTCGCGTTCATCGGCTACCTGGTGGCGGCAATCTGGATCGGGGAATGGCTGCTCGGACGCAGCAGCCCCCGTGTCGTCCGCGACCGACCGTACTTGGCTGCCGTTGTCGGCGTCTTCGCGGCAGGGATCCTGGGGTTCATCCCCATCTTTACCTTCGTCATCTCGCTCTTCGGTCTCGGATCGGTGATCCTGGCGGGCTGGCGCGTCTTCCGGGGCCGGCTGGCCGATGGGGAGATGCCCGCCCCGGCATCCACGGCCGCATGAGCCGCTGCGGGGGCCAATGCGGAGCGCGCGGCGATGTTGGACGTGGAGCGCTTTGGCGCGCGGAGGCTCGATCGGCGGCGCCGGCACCCTGATGCTGTCCGACTCCGGCACCGGCGCGCCGCAGCCGGTGGAGGGCGGAAACCAACAGGGGTGCCTCGTCGTGCGAGGCACCCCTGGGGGCGGAGGACGAGAGTGGATGTGTCCCACTCGTGACCGAGTGTGTCGTTGTCGTGTGAAGGGCTGCTAACGCGGCGAAGTCGCGTTGTCGTGCGAGCGGTTGCGCCCCTGCGGCAGACCGCGATCCACGAGGCGCCCCAGCACACGTCGACGCTCGCCCCAGCCTCCGGCGAGCTCTAGGGCCGCGGACTAGCCCCGGGTTCGCTCCCCGGGGAGTCTCTGCCACTGGCCCGTCCGGTTGCCGATGGTCGAGCCGGCGTGGCTCGTCGCCGAGTGTCGCCGCGCGGGCCGTGACGAGCCCTGCTCCAGGGCGCGAGCGTGTCGAGCCCCGAGGGCCGGCGAAGCGGCCCGCAGCGGGCCGATGGCGAGCCGCGCCCCCATTCCCGCCGCCGGTTCGCAGCCTGATCGGCTCGGGCCGCAGCGATCGATCCGGCTCAAAGCCGGGCACGATCTCGGACGGGAATCGGCGCACCCAGCATGCGCTCGATGTCTCGAAGGAGCGGCGCCTCGTCGACGCACACCAGGGAGATCGCGTCTCCCGAGACGCCGGCCCGCCCGGTGCGGCCAATGCGATGCACGTAGTCGCCGGCGACCATGGGCAGCTCGAAGTTCACGACGTGCGGCAGCTCCTCGATGTCGATGCCGCGCGCCGCGACCTCGGTGGCGATCAGCAGGGTCACGCGTCCCGCCTTGAAGTCGTTGAGCGCCCGGATCCGCTGCGGCTGCGACTTGTTGCCGTGAATCGCCGCCGTGGCGATGCCGTCCTGCCACAGCTGCTCGGCAAGCCTGTTGGCGCCGTGCTTGGTGCGGGTGAAGACGAGCGCCTGCTCGATGGCGTGGCTCCGGACCAGGTGCGACAGCAGCTCGCGCTTCCGCGCGCGGTCCACCGGATGCACGACCTGGGTGACCAGGTCGGTGGGCGTGTTGCGCGGGGTGACCTGGACCGATGCCGGCTGATCGCAGGAAGCCCGCAGCCAGCGCCTGGATCTCCTGGGAGGAGGTGGCGCTGAAGAGGAGGTTCTGCCGACGCGCCGGAAGCAGGGCCAGGATGGCGCGGATGTCGCGGATGAAGCCCATGTCGAGCATGCGGTCCGCCTCGTCGAGGACGAGGATCTCAACCGCGCCCAGGTCGATGGTGCGCTGGCGCGTGTGGTCGAGCAGGCGTCCCGGCGTGGCGACCACGATCTCGGGGCCGCGGCGCAGGGCTGCGACCTGGCCCGGGAAGCCGACGCCGCCGTAGATGGTGGTGGAGCGGCGGGGGCCGGCGCCGTAGGCGCGAACGCTCTCCTCGACCTGGATCGCCAGCTCGCGGGTGGGGGTCAGGATCAGGGCTCGGATGCGGGGCCGTTCGCCGCGGCGCTCGCCCTGGCGCTCGCCGGCGGCGAGCCGCTGCAGCATGGGAAGCACGAAGGCGGCGGTCTTCCCGGTGCCCGTCTGGGCGCCGGCGAGCACGTCGCGACCCTGGAGGACCAGCGGGATCGCCTCGCGCTGGACGGGGGTTGGGGTGGTGTAGCCCTGTGCCGAGACGGCACGGAGCAGGTCGGGCGAAAGCCCGAGTGCAGAGAAGGACAAGGAATCAGGCTCCTGACGAGGCCCTCCCGCGCAACGCGGGGCCCGGTCAGGGCTCAGGGATGGATCGGGATCGGGGCGGTCAGATGATGACCGCGGCGCGGACCGGAGCGCCAATCGAACACGTTTTCGGTTCAGAGCATACACCATTGGCCCCTGCGCGTCGCCGTCACGTGCCCGCGTGGCGATGTGGAGTACGCTTGAGGCCCAACGGAAGGCCGCCAATGACTTCACTCTGCATCCATGGTTTCCGCTCCGACGAATGCGCGTCGTGCCGCGAGTGCCCGCATGGGCTTGCCGTAAGCCGATGCGGCCGTTGCCGAGCGGCCGCCACCGCCGCCTCGCGCCGGCGCATGGTGCCCGTCACGCCCCCTGACACCGACACCGCCACCTACAACGGCTTCGAGATCGTCTTCACGCCGGCCGTAAACGGCTGGCAGGTTCGGGCGCCGGACGACACCCTGTCGCGCGAGTCGTATCGGTCCGCGTTCCTGGCGCGCAAGGCCATCGACACGCTCGCATCGGCCGGCGTCGCAGAGGCACCGGCGCGCAAGCGCCGAAGAGTAGCCGCTCGAGCGGGTCGATCCGCCCTGCCTGACCAACGCAAGGGGACCCCGGAGGTTTCCGAGGTAAGGTAACCCGATGCGGACCGATGCTGAGCTCCTGGACCTGGCGATAGCGGAGGCACGCATCGGCAGGGACGAGGGTGGGGTTCCCATCGGCGCCGTGCTGGTGGCCGCGGACGGCACGGTGCTGGGCGCGGGCCACAACCGCAGGGTCCAGCAGGGCAGCGCCATCCGCCACGGCGAGACCGATGCTCTGGAGAACGCGGGCCGGCTTCCGGCATCTGTCTACCGGCGCTCGACCATGGTCACCACTCTCTCGCCGTGCGACATGTGCACCGGCGCGATCCTCCTGTACGGTATTCCGCGGGTGGTGGTTGGTGAGCACAGGACCTTCCTGGGCGGCGAGGAGCTCCTCCGCTCCCGCGGCGTGGAGGTCGTCAACCTCGACTCGGACGCATGCGTGGCGCTGATGGACGGCGTTCATCTCCGCGCATCCGGAGATCTGGAACGAGGACATCGGCGAGGAGGATTGATCCATGAGCGAGCCGCGGGGGGTCATCCCTCGCTTCTACTGGTACGAGAGCCTGAACGTCGAGACGTACGACATTCGCCACCCGGTGGCCATGGAGGGGACGCCCATCGCCGGGGACGTGGCCTTCTACCGCGGGCTCGCCGAGGAGGTCGGCGGAGCGGTGCTCGAGCTGGCGTGCGGCACGGGGCGCGTGGCGATTGCCCTGGCGGAGGCGGGTCTGGCGGTCACCGGCCTCGACCGCTCCGAGCCGATGCTGGCCGTGGCGCGCGAGAAGGTTGCGAACGCCGACCCCGAGGTCGCCGGTCGCGTCGACCTCGTCCTCGGGGACATGACGGCATTCGACCTGGGGCGCAGGTTCGGCCTGGCGGTGATCGCCTTCCGCTCCTTCCAGTCATTGCTGAACCCGGAGCTGCAGTCGGACTGCCTTCGCGCGATCCATGCCCACCTGGAGCCGGGCGGGCGGCTGGCCCTCAACCTGTTCGACCCACTCCTGGACAAGTGCGCGCCGGGGTCGCCACCCTTCGAGCATGCGATCTCGCGCGGTGACGTGTGGCTGCCCAACGGGCATGCGGTGCAGGTCGCCGTCACCGCCCGCGAGGTCGACCCGATCACCCAGGTGATGCGCGAGACCTGGCGATTCACCGAGATCCGACCCGGCCGGGACCGTGGTCCGCGTGGAGGACGAGGAGCTCCGCCTGCGGTGGACGTACCGGCACGAGCTGCGCTACCTCCTGGAGCTCCACGGGTTCGCGGTGGAGGCGGAGTATTCCGATTTCGCAGGCTCGCCCCCCGCCTACGGGAAGGAGCTGATCGTGGTCGCCCGGCGCGAGGAGCGCGCATGACCGGGCCGACCGTCGAGCCGCCGGCCCATCGACGCGTCGAACTTCCGCGCGGCGCTGGATCTGGAGGTGACCCACGCGCAGACGGCCTGGGTGGCGACCACCGCCCGCTACCTGGCCCTGTGCGGGTACGGCGGGCCTGTGGCATGCGCTGGGCCTGTATGCCGGGGAGGAGATGGTGGGCTTCGCCATGTGGGCGCTCGACGACAGCGACGGCAGCCACTGGATCGGCGGCCTGATCATCGACCGCACGCCAGCAGCGCAAGGGATACGGCCGGGCCGCCGTGCAGGCCCTGATCTAGTGGTTGCAGCGGGAGCAGGGGGCGTCCGAGATTGCGCTCAGCTACCACCCGGCCAACGAGGTCGCCCGCCGGCTCTACGCGAGCCTGGGGTTCACTGAGACGGGCGAGCGCGAGGGCGACGAGCTGGTGGCCCGCCGGCGCTGACGGCCGCTCGCCCAGGGGGTGGACGGGCCTTCCGTTCTGGCTGCTGTTCTGGCTGCTGTTCTGGTCTGCTGGCTGCTGTTCTGGCTGCCCGAACATAACGTCGCTGGGGCGGGCGGAAATCGCCCGTTGGTGCGCCTTCGCGACGCCACGTTCGCGCCGCCTGAACACCCCGTCGTGGAACCGGTGGCGGAGCGCCACTTGCCGACGTTACGTTCTGGTAGCTCGAACATCGGTCCAGTCCACCAAAGCGCGGGCCTGGCCGACGCAGCGACGCGAGCGCCGCTTGGGCGGGGCGGCTGCAGCCTCTCCCCGGCGGTGCCCGACGATCGTTCCTGGTCAGCTCGCGACCCGAACCACTCGGCTGACCGACGAGCCTCGCCCGGTGAACCGGGTGCCCGAGCAGGCAGAACGTATCGTCGGAAGGAGGGGGTCCGTGCGTCCTCTCGGCGACGCCGTGGCATGCCAGCCGAAACTCAACGTCGCGGTCAACCCGAAAGAGGGGCTCGGGCACCCCGCTCAGCGACGGTACATTGGGCCACGTCACCTGCCGTCGCACACCATGGCGCGGCTGCGCGCGGCCCGAAATTCAGTAACACCGGGCTGAACACCCGCGCCTGGCGTCCCAGGTTGGCGCGGCCACGGCCCCGTCAGCCCTGGGCGGGACGGCGGCGGAGGGCGGGGCCTAGCGAGATCCGGGACCGCGCGATGAGCACGCCGCCGATGCACAGCGCCCCGCCCACGACGGCGAGCGGCGGCACGACCTCCCCCAGGAGCAGCCAGCCCATGGCAATGGCCAGCACGGGCACCACGTACGTGGACGAGCCCAGAACCCCGGACCGCGTTCGCGACAGGGCGAACGACCAGGTCGTGAAGGCCACCGCCGTCGGGAAGAGCCCCAGGTAGACGAGCCAGGCGACCGACGACGGGGCGGCATCGGTCAGGTCGGAGGCCAGCTGGGGAGCGAAAGGCAGGCAGGCGACTGCGCCGGAAAGGCAGGCGATGAAGGTGACCTGCAGCACCGAGACGTGGTGCAACACCGGCTTCTGCAAAGTGACACCCACGGCGTAGGCGAGGGCGGCCACCATGCACAGGATGACGCCCCATCCGACCACCTGCGAACCGGCGGCTCCTCCTTCGGAGGTCGACAGGCCGATGATCACCGCGCCGACCAGGGCGATGCCGCATCCCGCAAAGAGCCGCCGCGGCCAACCCTCGCCCAGGAAGAGGCCGGCGAGGGTGACGACAAAGATGGGCCCGGTCCCCACCAACATGGCCGCCGTGCCGGCATCCACCGTCCGCTCCGCGGTGTTGAGGGCGACAGCGTAGATACCGAACCAGGTCAGCCCGGAGCCAATGGCGAGCACGAGCTGCCGCAGGCTCATGGCACCACGCGCCCGGGGCCGGGAGGCAAGGAACGCGCCCAGAGCCAGCGAGCCCACGGCGAGCCGGCCGAGCGCCAGCGCCCCGGGCTCGATGTCGGCCGTGACGGCTCGAATCCCCACGAAGGCCGACGCCCACAGCAGCATCGAGACCGCCATGGCGCCCAGGACCAGCGGGTCCGTGCGGGTCGAGGGGTTCGCGGGGTTCGAGGTCACGTCGTGGCTGGTCATGCTGATTGAACGCCGCAAGCGTACCCGGCGTGAGATGACAGCCCGCGTCAGGATCCGGTCAGGGCCGGCGCCGCCGTTCGATCGGTAGTGGCCGTGGCGGATGAACTCGGCGCGGGGTCGCGGAGTAGAACTGGTACGAATCCGTACCATTTAGCCGAGGGTTTCTGATGCCGCGACGACCGGAGCGCGCGAGCCCTGCGGTGACGCTCGCCGTGACCGTCACCGCCATCGTCCTGGTTGCCACCGCGTGTTCCGCTGGAGGCGGCAACGCCACGGGGAGCGCAGCGCCCACGGGATCCGCGGCGACGACGCCATCGGCGCAGGCTCCGGTCTTCGCCTTTGACGGCTCCGCGCCGCTCGTGAGCACCGAGCTCCTGCATTCAACCCAGGCGTTCGTGAATCCCGGTGCGGTGATTCGTGATGGCGGGACGCTGCACATGTTTGCGAACGCCTTCACGGCCTGGCCCGGGCACGTCGACTTCTACCACCTGACCTCGACCGATGGCGTCACCTGGACCCCGGCCTCCGCAGACCCGGTCTTCACCAGCGACGACGTGCCGTATGCCGCCCCCGGCGCCGATGTCTCGACCGGATTCGTCACGGCCGACGGCACCTGGGTCCTGGTCCTGGGGAGCGTGAATTCGATCGAGCCGTGGGCCATCGGGCGGGCCACCGCACCGGGGCCGGATGGCCCGTGGACGGTGGATCCGAAGCCGATGCTGTCCGCCGGCCCGACCGGTGCGTGGGATGCCGGCGGCCTCTCGTGGCCGAGCGTGGTAGCCACCGCCGACGGCTGGGCCATGTACTACACCGGCCATACGACCACCGGCGTCGGCGGGGACGAGGCCATCGGCATGGCAACGTCGGCCGACGGGAAGACCTGGACGAAGCGGGATCAGCCGGTGCTGAGCGCATCGGCGAAGTGGGAGCTGGGCGGGCTGGATCGGCCGCGCGTGGCGGTCACGCCCAACGGCTTCGCCATGGTCTACTCCGGGCGCCAGCTCACGGACCGCGGCCTCGCCTGGTCGACCGACGGGGTCGCCTGGACCCGCGCCGCGGACCAGCCGGTCATCACCCAGGACAGCTTCCCGGTGTCGGGCAAGTGCTGGGATGCCGCGCTGCTGTACGACACGGGGACGCTGACCTACTACCTGGAGATCGGCGGCGGGACGCAGGCAACAGGGACGGCCGTCTTCCGCGCCACCGCGAGCATCCCCTCATCGTGACCCGTTCCGATCGGCTCCGACCGGCTCCTACCGGCTCCTACCTGAGGTCCATGCGACTCTGGCCGACCTCGATGAGGTGCCCGTCGGGATCACGGACGTAGGCGCGGATCTCGCGACCGTGGTCCTTGGGCTCGGTGAGGAACTCCGCGCCCTTCGCGGTCCAGTCTCGGTACACCGCGGCGATATCGGCGACACGAACGTTGAGGAAGGCGCTGGTGCGGTTCGGGTCGGGCGGCGTGGTCAGGGTGACGGTCGGCTTGTCATCGGTGGGGCCACCACCCTCGTTGAGGATCAGCCACGAGTTGGCGACCTTCATCACCACCGGGTCGCGCTCGAAAAGCACCTGCCCGTTGAAGATGGACCGATAGAACTCGCGGGAGCGGTCCTGGTCGGACACCACCAGGAAGTGGGTAAGGACGAATCCCTCGCGGGGGGCGGGAAAGTCAATGGGGTTCACTGGGTCTCCTTCGTCATGGCGCGTGCCCGCGAGGACCGGCGAGCCAGCCACGCGACCGGCAGTGGGAGGGCCACCAGCATGGTGAGCGCGATAAAGAGGACAAGCGTGTCGGGGCTGGAGTAGAGCACGGTCCCCACGTTGCGCTCGGGGCCGCCGGGCCCCGTCGTCGGCGCACCCACCAGGATCAGGAAGGTCCAGTAGAAGGCCAGCGGCAGTGCAGGCGGGAGACCAAGCAGCCGCCACCACCCAACCGGCTCGACCACGTCGAGGCCCACCGCGAAAACGGCGGTGATCGCCAATCCGGCAACGATCAGGTCCAGGCCGATGCCGATCCACGGCTGCCTGGCGAGGTACCAGTCGCCGGCAATTAATGCCGAGCCAGCGGCGAACCCGAGACCAAGGGCCAGCGCCGCAATCCCCACGACGAATCCGGCGCGGCAGATCGTGCGCGACACCCCCATCCCTCCAGCCTCCTGCACATGCCCGGGGGGGTTGCTCGGCCCAGGCGCGTCCAGCCTGCACCCACCGTCGGCGCAATGCAATCCCCTGCCGCGCGGAGATTGCGCCCGGTGGCCGTGGCGAGCGACCCTCAGGCGGGCTGCCGGATGAGGCCCTCCCTCGCGAATCCTTCCGATCTCCCGGCGGAGCTGTCGGCCCCCAAGGGCCGGGCGTCACGAAACCGGGGCCGGTCGGACATCGCCGCCTGACGATGTTGCGGCTGGCGTAACGCATCGTCGGGGAGGGGGCCAGTTGACGCGCCCCAGGCCCGTTCTGTTACGGCGGCCGTGACATGGCGTCGGGATACGGTGGACAGAGGGCGGTTCCGCGACGTTACGTAACGGCAGGGTGAACATTGGGCCGCACCGGTGGCCGCACCGGCGGTGGGGAGCGGGCCGGCGCCACGATCAGGATGCCACGCCACGCTATCGTGGCGCGCATGGAGGCGGTGCTGGGGCTCATCGGCTACACGTTCGTCGCGGCGGTCACGCCGGGGCCCAACAACGTGGTGCTGTGGGGAATCGGCCTGCGCTTCGGGTTCCGGGCCGCGATCCCCTACCTCCTGGGCATTCCGCTGGGCGTGGGGGCCATGGTGCTCGCGGTGGCGGCGGGGGTCGGGGTGCTGATCAGCACGGTGCCGGTGCTCGACATCGGCCTCAAGGCGGTCGGCTCCGCGTACCTGCTCTACCTGGCCTGGCAGGTTGCCGGCAGCGCGGTGGTGTCCGAGACCGATGTCGGCTCAGCGCCGGGCTTCGGCCAGTCTGTTGCCTTCCAGTTCGTGAACCCCAAGGCCTGGTTCTTCGTCCTCAGCGCGGTGGCGGCGTTCCGGCCGGGGAGCCTGGACGTGGTCAGCGGGTCCGTGCTGATGGCGGTCGTGGTGGCGGTGGTTGTGCTCCCGACGGCATCGGTGTGGGCCGCAGGTGGGCACGCCCTGAGCCGCTTCGTGAGCGGGCCGCGGACACACCGGGTGGTCAGCGGGGTGCTGGCCGTGCTCCTGGCCGGGATGGTGGTCCTGATCTGGCTGTGACGGCCTACGCGAGCTCCACCGAGCGCTTGGCCAGGCCGTACCAGTAGCCGTCGATCCGGGTCTCGGGTGGGGCGTCAGGCCGGGCCGATGCACCCAACGCCACGAAGAGCGGTGCGAAGTGCTCGGTGGTGGGGTGCGCGTACGGCATGCCGGGGGCCTTGTCGCGGAACGCCATCAGCTCGTCGATATCGCCGCGCGCCAGCGCCTCCGCCGCCCATCGGTCGAACTCCACCGACCACGCCGGCGCACCGGGGCGGCCCCGCATGTAGTCATGGACGAACGGCAGCCCGTGGGTCATGAACCCGGAGCCGATGATCAGCACCCCCTCGTCACGCAGCGGCGCCAACCGCTGACCCAGGGCAAAGAGGTGCTCCGGATCCAGGTCGGGCATGGACATCTGGAGGACCGGGACATCGGCCTTGGGAAACATGCCGGTCAGGGGCACCCAGGCGCCATGGTCGAGGCCGCGGTTGGTGCGCACGACCTCCTCGCCGATCGGCATGAGGGCGGCAATCCTGTCCGCCAGGTCCGGCGCGGGAGGCGCGTCGTAGCGCATCTCGTAGTAGTGGCGCGGAAAGCCGTAGAAGTCGTACACGAGGGGGACGGGCGTGGTGGCGCCAACCGTCACCGGGGCGGACTCCCAGTGGGCGCTGACGATGAGGATCTGCTTGGGGCGCGGGAGGTCGGCCGCCCAGCCGCTGAGCTCCGCCATCCAGGTCGGGTCCTCGAGGAGCGGCGGTGCGCCATGGCCAAGGTAGAGCGCAGGCAACCGGGCGCTGGTCGGACGTTCGAGATCGTTCACAATGCAACTATTCTACGGCAATCGTTCGCGGGGCCTACTGCTCGGGCGGATTCCAGGGTTGGTGGCAGGTCATGGCCACCTGCCACTGACCATCGATGCGCACGTAGGTCGAGGCTATGGAACCTCGGTACGGCGTCCCATCCGACTCGCGCTTCGCCCGCGCGTGGTAGGCAAGGACCACGCAGTCCGGCGTCACCTCGTTCGCGACGAGATCGCGCATGTCGAGGTCGACCCATCGCTCGCCCTGGCCGGCCGCCTGGACCGCCATCTCCTTGGGGATGGCGCCCATGGGCTCGATGACCGACAGCCCGCCATCCGCGATGGCCCGCCGGAAGAAGTCCGGGCTGTTCGCTTCGCCCCATAAGCGTCGCTCCAGGGCAAGGACCTCATCGGTCGCGGTGCTCATCACTACCTTCCCTTCGTCTCGCGCTGCTCCTCGTTGTCGGCTGGCGCCGAATCCGCGCGCGATGTTCTGACGGCTGTTACCTAACGTCGGCGGATGGGCCGATGGCGGCGCTTCCCCGACGCAGGGTTTGGGTGGCTGTAACTTCGCGTCGGCAGATGGGCCGACGGCCGCGCTTCCCCGACGATACGTCACGACTGCCATAACGCGCGTACGCACGGCGATCCCCAGCGGGGCGGCCGATGCGGGGTGCCCTGGCGGACCAGGCCTCCATCCTGACGGTGGCGGCTAGGCGAGTCCCTCGGTATCGGAATCCCCTGTACGCCCGGTGAGGTGGTAGGGCACATCGGTCACCACCGTGTTCGGCCGGAAGAAGAGCCGGACCTTCAGGCGAAGCGCCGTCTGGTTGTGGAGCGGGTACTCCCAGAAGTGCCGCGGCACGAACTCGGCGAGCACGATGGTGGTCGGCGTCGCCGGGTCCAGGCTCTGGGTGGCGTCAAGGTAGGCGAGGAGGGGCGGAAGGAGCGCGCGGTAGGGCGACTCGAGGATCACCAGCTTCACCGGCCCACCCCAGTCCTCCCATCGGCGCTGCATCTCCTCGAGCTCGCCACGGTCGTCCGAGACGTGCACAGCGGTCACATCGTCGGAGATGGAACGCGCGTAGGCGAGCGCCTCGAGGCTCGGCCGGTCCATGCGGCTGATGGGCACGATCACCCGCGGCCGGCGGCGCGGGACGAAGCCGACCGTCCAGGGCGCCGCGAGCTCCCGCTCGAGGGCCCGATAATGTCGGCCGATGGCGACCATCAGCGCGATCAGCATCGGGATGAGGAGCAGGATCATCCAGGCGCCCAGCGCGAACTTGGCGATGCCCACGATGATCGCCACCATCCCGGTCGCCACCGCCCCGGCCCCGTTGAGCGCGGCCCGCCAGCGCCAACCCCGCTGCGCCGCGCGGAGCCGATACCAGTGGCGGACCATGCCCGCCTGGCTGAGGGTGAAGGCCACGAAGACCCCCACCGTGTAGAGCGGGATGAGGTTCGTGACGCTGCCCTGAAAGGCGATGATCAGCACGGCGGCCAGAACCGCGAGGACCATGATCCCCACGCTGAAGGCCAGCCGGTCCCCGCGAAACTGGAACTGGCGAGGCATGAAGCGATCCTTGCCCAGGATGCTGGCCAGCCGCGGGAAGTCGGCAAAGGCGGTATTCGCGGCCAGCACCAGCAGCAGCGCGGTCGAGACCTGGATCAGGTAGTGGTACGGCGTCCCGTCGCCCACCAGCGTCCGGGCAATCTGGCTGATCACCGTCTCCTGCTCGGTCGGGTCCGGCACAACGCCGAGCTGCGCGGCCAGGAAGCTGATGCCAATGAAGATCGAGCCGAAGAAGAGACCCATCATGATCAGGACCTGGCCCGCGTGGCGCGACTCCGGGGGCTTGAACGCCGGGACGCCGTTGGCGACCGCCTCGGTGCCGGTGAGCGCCACCGAGCCCGATGCGAAGGCGCGCAGCACCAGGAGCAGGCTCAGGCCCGCCGCACCGTGCTGGGAGAGCCAGCCGGCGGGTGGCGTATAGGTCGGCAGCGACCCGCTGAGGAACCGGAACAGGCCGAAGCCGAGCAGACCGTAGATCGCCACCAGGTACACGTAGGTGGGGATGGCGAACAGGTTCGCGCTCTCGCGGATCCCGCGCAGGTTGCCGAGCCACAGGGCGGCCACGAACGCCACGCCCAGCGCCACGCGCCAGTCGAACAGCCCCGGGATGATGGAGGTCAGGGCCGCCACGCCGGCGGCGATGGAGACCGCCACGGTGAGGACATAGTCGGTCAGCAGCGCCGCCGCGGCGACGAGCCCGGGCAGCCGCCCCAGGTTGTCGCTGGCGACGATGTACGAGCCGCCGCCGGACGGGTAGGCGCGGATCGTCTGCTGGTAGCTGGTGACGACCACCGCCAGGACCACCACGATCGCGATGGTGAGCGGCATGGTCAGGGCCAGCGCTCCGACCCCTGCGGCGACGACCACCCGCATGATCTCCTCGGAGGCATAGGCGGAGGACGAGATGTTGTCCGACGCAAAGACGGCCAGCCCCTTGATCGGCCCGATTCGCTCGCGCAGCTCGTGCTCGGAGGGGATGCGCCGCCCAATGACTACCTGGCGGACCGCGCTCCATGCGCGGCCGATCAGCCCCGACGGTTGCAGGACGCGTTCGGACGCCACCAGGTGACCGGGCGCCTCGCGCCGGAACTCGGAGGCGAAGGGCTGGACGACGCTGACGTACCGGTCGCCCGGACGGCTGCCGCGCCGCGGCCTCAGGGCACGGAGTTCCTGGACGGGCAACGCCTCCCCGGCGTCGTCACCTCTCATTCGGGGTCACCCGATGGGCTCGACCATGATGTCGCAGCCCTTTCGCCCGCGCCAGGTGGCGCGAACGACGATGCCCACCCGTCGGCCCTCCGCCTGCGCACGAGGGAGGATCTGCTCCGCGTGGTACACGCCGACGTGGGTCACCCGCCGAGCGCCGCCGGAGGCGACCATGCGCACGGACCCACAGACGAGATTCAGCTCCTGCTGCGCCGAGGGCCGCGACGGGCGCGCCACGGCCTGACGGCCGACATCGATTGCCATGCCATGAGCGTCCGCCAGGCCCCCAAGAGAGATCGCGGTCGGGAGGCGCGTCGGGTGCTCAAGAAGCGCTCAAGATTCGGTGGCCGGGCGCCCCTCCGCCACGCGATATCCGACCCCCGGCTCCGCCACGATCAGGCGCGCCGCCTCACCGGACGGGTCGGCCGCGGCCAGCTTGCGGCGGATGGCCGCAACGTGGACGTGGAGGTAGTGCGCCTCCTGCGCGTACGGCTGGCCCCACACGGCCCGGAGCAGCCTCCCGCGCGTCACCACGCGACCCGTGTGGCTGAGCAGGACCTTGAGCAGCTCGTACTCGCGGGGGGTCAGATGAACCGGCGCGCCGTTCACCCGCGTCTCGCGGCGCATCGGATCCAGGGTCACAGGCCCGACGTGCAGCCTGCCGTCCTCCTCCGCCGCGGGGTTCATGCTCCGGCGGAGCGCAACGCGCACCCTGGCCCCCAGCTCGGCCATGCCGATCGGCTTGCCCAGGTAGTCGTCCGCTCCGAGGTCGAGGGCCTCGACCTTGTCGTGCTCCTGGTCGCGAGCGGAGAGGACGATGATGGGCGTCAGGGACTCGCGACGCAGGCGGCGGATGACGGAGAGGCCGTCCATGCCCGGAAGGCCGAGATCGAGGAGCACCACGTCCGGCCGTCCCGCGTCCCACAGCCGCAGCGCCTCCTCGCCGTCGGCTGCCGCGCGAACCACGTAGCCGTGCGCCCGCAGGTTGTCAGCCACCAGGTCGCGGGTCGCCTCGTCGTCCTCCACCAGGAGGATGCCTGCGCTCACGGTTGCACCGCGGCCGACTGCGGGTCTACGACGTCAGCCGGGAGATCGACCACCACCGCGAAGCCCCCCAGCTCGCTCCGCGTGGCGCGAACCGCGCCTCCCATCGACTCGGTCAGGCCGCGGACCACCGCGAGCCCCAGTCCGGTGCCGCGCCGTGATCCCGCTTCGTCGCGCGTCTCGCGGTAGAACTTGTCGAAGACGCGGCGCGCGTCGCCGGTGACCCCCGGCCCGTCGTCCTCGACCGTCATGGCCACCGCCCCTGTCCCCTCCACGGGCACCGCTCGCACCTGGATCCGCCCTCCGGCCGGCACGTACTTCACCGCGTTCTCGAGCAGGTTGGTGAGCACCTGGTCGAGCATGAGCGGATCGGCCGAGACCGGCGGCAGGTCGTCGGGCACGTCCACCTCGACCCGGTGCTGGGTGAGCGTCGCCTGGAGGCGATCCACCACCGCCTCCACGATGGAGGCGAGCGGCACAAGCTCGAGCTCGGGGTTGAGGGCTCCGCTCTCGATGCGGCTCATGTCGAGCAGGTTCCCCACCAGCCGGTTGAGCCGCTGGGCCTCTCCGTCGATGGTCGCACCCAGTGCGATCCGCTCCTCCTCGGAGACCTCGATCTGCGGGTCGCTGAGGCTGCCCGCCGCGGCGCGGATCGTAGCCAGCGGCGTGCGCAGGTCGTGCGACACCGAGTCGAGGAGCGCGGTCTTCAGCCGGTCGCTGCGCTTGGCGATCTCGACCTCCGCGGCGGTGGCCGCCAGGCGCTGGCGGCGGACAGCCTGCGCAATCTGGTCGGCCGCTGCCGCGAGCAACCGGGAGTCCACGGTGCCCGGCTCGCCGAGCGCGCGGTCCCGCACCGCCCACACGGAGCCGAACGACTCCTCGCCCACGGCCAGCTCGACCCGGTAGAGGGCCGGCGAGATTTCCGGCACGCGCCGCCCAGGCGGGTGGATCCGCCGCCAGGTCGCGAGACTCTCCGCGTCGTCGCGGCGCAGCAGCGCGTAGGGACCCTCCGGACGAGGATCGCGGGCGTTCGTGTCGGCCAGGACGCGCTCCGCCCCACCATCGGTGGCAACGGCGACCCACACGCGCTGCATGCGGGTGTCGGCGGCGAGCCGTCCGGCGATCCGGCCCACGGCCGCCTCAAGCGAATCGGAGCTGTTGAGCGCGCGGCTGACGGAATGGAGCGCCTGGGCCTCCCGCTCCCGCCGCAGAGCCTCCTCGGCGCGGTCGCGCTGGGAGCCCGCGAGTCGGCCGATCAGCACGCCGATCACCAGGAACAGGACCAGGTTGAGGAGCTGCTCCGGGTTGGCGACGGTGAACGTGAAGCGGGGGTCGACGAAGGCGAAGTTGTAGACCGCGAACGCTCCAATCGCGGTGGCGATGGCAGGCGAGGCGCCCGCCCGGATCGCCACGGCCGCGACGCCCAGCAGGTACACCGCGGATGCATCAGGCAGTCCCAGCGTGCCTTCCAGTACGAGGGCCGCGGCCGTGCAGAGGGCCAGGGCGCCGACGATCAGGACACCGTGGCTCAGCAGTCGACGCCGGTCGAGTACAGAGCGGCCGCCGGCGCTGGGCAGAGTCACCCGCAGATCGTAGACCTCCGCCGTGGAGCGAATCGGCTCACCGTCCGTGACCGATGTCCCGGCCGGCCGCGCTCACGACGCTACCGCTCCGGTTCGCGGGAGAGCATCCGCCGCAGGTGCCGGCCCATGAGCAGCGCCCACACCGGCAGCACCGCGAGATAGCCGACGCTGCCCGCGAAGGTCCACGGCCCGCCGATCCCCTCCGTCAGCAGCCCGTAGCCCAGCACCACGGTGCCGATTCCGGCCAGCAGGCCAACCCATCGGATCCATGGCAGCCAGTGACCCGCCACGACGTTGCCGCCCACGATCCACAGGCCGATGTAGACCAGGGCCCAAGTCTGGACGGCGAACACGCCAGTCGCTCCATGGTCGTAGTCCACGGTGAGCACCCCGACGACCCCGAGCAGCTGGATCACGCACCAGATGAGTCCGGAGAGCCATCCCAGCGCCTGGCCCAGCTGGGCGAGGCGGAGCGGAAACCAGCCGCCGAGCTCGTAGTAGGTGAGCATCAGCGGTGGGATGGCCGCGGTCATGATCACCCGGATCGCGTCGTTGGCCAGTCCCCAGGGATGCGCACTCGAGGTCGGCAGGCCGAGCGCGAGCACGCCGAGGCTGCCGGCGCTGGCGACCACGTAGCCTGCAACCGATCCGGTGCGCGTGATGCGTCGCGTGCGTTCGGACACCGTGCGCACGAGCATAGCGTCCATGGCGGCTCCCTCCACTGGCGAAACCAGCTCGCAGCCCATACAGTTCCCCCGCTGTCCGCCATCCGAGCCATCAGCACCGCAGTCGCGGAGTCTCCACCCTCTGATGGGCACCACGACCGTCGTGGACGCCGTGCGTCACGCGACCGCCGGGGATGAAGCCGTCAACCGAACCAACGCCGGGTGGCGATCGTCAATAGGGAACCACGAGGCGACGGTCGTCCGATGGGACCTGATCACGGACGCGTGCATCGCCAGGGTGGCCGGCGAGTACCGCCAGACACTGGACCAGATCCTCACCGAGGTCGATCAGCTCCGAGGATGCTGGACGCCGCCCGGGGAGTCGAGCACATGCGCAGCACGAGGCGGCAGGAACACGCTGCTCCGGATTGCAACGGTCTACGACGACTGGATCGGCTCCAGCGGAGCCCCGGCGGAGGCGACCGAACCAAGCGCCCGGGCGGACCAGGCGTTCGTGGATGCCGCCTGCTGGGTCGTCGAGTCTCACGGGGGCAGCTGCCTCGACGTCTTCCATCTGCTCAACGGACCCGCGGGGACGGCAGACGCCGGGCCTTATCTGGGGCCGGACCATACCCACCTGAACCAGGCCGGCAGCCAGCGTATCGCGGACGGTCTTGCGGGGTTGGGCTTCGCGCCTCTCGCATCGTAGGCATCAACCTTCCTCAAACAGCGACCGCGCACAATGACGGCGTGAAGGACGGCTGGAACCAGGCAACCGCGTACGACCGCTTCATGGGCCGATGGAGCCGCCAGATCGCCCACCGCTTCGTGGAATGGCTGGACGTCCCCGTCGGCGCCGCGTGGCTCGACGTCGGCTGCGGCACCGGGGCGCTTCTCGAGACGATCCTGGGAAGGAGCTCGCCGGGCCGCCTGGCCGGCGTCGACCGCTCCGAGGCGTTCGTCGCCGCGGCGCGCGAGCGACTGCCGGCGGGGACCGACCTCCACGTCGCCGACGCCGAGCGTCTTCCGTTCGGCCCCGACCCGAGCTTCGATGCGTCCGTCTCCGGCCTCGTCCTCAACTTCGTTGCACACCCCGCCGCCGCCGTGGCGGAGATGCGCCGGGTCACGCTGTCCGGCGGCGTCGTCGCGGTCTACGTCTGGGACTACGCGGACGGCATGGAGTTCCTGCGGCGCTTCTGGGAGGTGGCGCAGGAGCTGGACCCGGCCGCGGCCGTGCACGACGAGGGTCGCCGCTTCCCCATCTGCCGTCCGGGGCCGCTTCGCGACCTGCTCACGTCCGCCGGTCTGGGCGAGGTGGAGACAACCGCGATCGAGGTGCGGACCGTGTTCCGCCGCGTTGCCGACTACTGGGAGCCGTTCCTCGCCGGGCAGGGCGCCGCGGGCGCCTACGTCTCGGCCCTCACGGCGGAGCAGCGCGATCGGCTTGGTGACCTGATCAGGCAGCGCCTCCCGCTGCAGGCGGACGGTTCCATCGACCTGCCGGCCAGGGCGTGGGCGGTCCGCGGCGTTGCCTAGCCGGACGTTGCGCGACCGACGGATCTGGGTCATAGTCCTCGCTGAGACGCCCCACAACCACCGCAGCCACGAGGAGGAATGAGCAGTGCAGATCAGCGTTGCCGTATCTCCCGGCCGCGCGGAGATCGCCTGACGATCTCAGCCTGAGGCGCCGCTGAGGCGCGACTGAGGCAACCGCCCCCGGCGCTCCGGACCGGTCGGGACCACCACTTCCCTGTCCCACCCTGTGCTCAGGAGCGCTGTCTCGTGTCATCCACGACGCCGCAGCGGTCGGCGCTCGCGTGGCCCCACGATGAGCCATACGAGGACCTGCCGCGCGGCACCCTCAAGTCCGGCAAGGAGGCGGAGATCTTCCTGGTGGAGCGTCGCTTCGCCAGCGGATCGCGCCTGGTTGCCCACAAGCGATATCGACCCCGCTACCCGGTCAAGGGGCAGCTGCGCGCGGAAGGCTTCGCCAACGCCACCGCCTACCGCGGCGACGCCATCTACAAGGCCGGCTGGTTCCTGCCCACCCGCGACAAGAAGGCGCTGATGGGCGGAAGCCGTTACGGCCACGAGCTGGCCGGCCACCTGTGGCCGTATCAGGAGTGGACCATGCTGCGCCGCGCCTGGGATGCGGGGGCATCGGTCCCCTACCCGGTGGAGCGGACCGATCGCGGGCTGATGATGGCATTCATCGGCGACGAGTCGCGGGCGGCGCCCAAGCTGGCGCAGGCGCGGCTCTCGACGGCGGAGCTGGCATCGGCCTGGCAGCAGATGCTCGAGAACCTGCGGGCGTTGACCGGGGCCGGGCTGGTGCACGCCGACCTTTCGGCGTACAACCTTCTGTGGTGGGAGGGTCGGCTGATAGTCATCGACCTGCCCCAGGCCGTGGAGTTCACCACGAACACGGACGCCTACGACCTGCTGCACCGCGACGTGGCAAACGTGGGCGAGTGGTTCACCCGTCGCGGGTTGGCGGTGGACGTCGAGGCGGTGTACGCCGAGCTGCTGGGCCTGGCGTGGTGACGGGCGGCCGGTGGCCGGCTTGTTACAGCCGGCAGAACGTAACGTCGCCGGCGGGCTCCGCGGGTCCCCCACGTCGTGACCGACGGTGGGTTACGGCGGGCGTAACGCTGCGTCGCCCGAGGCGCGGTCCAGGCTGGTTCCGCGACGTTACGTTACGGCAGCCAGAACATACGGCCCACCCGCGGCACGGCTGACGGGGCGGGCTGACGGGGCGGGTGACGGGGCGGGTTGACGCTCGCCATCGGCGCAGGGCAGGTCTAGCCGTCACCTCGGCGGGCAAGGTTCTCGGCCACACGGAACTCGACGATGCGCCGGATCAGGTCGCGCGGCAACGGCTCGCCAAGGGGGAACTGGACGGAGCCCTTGCCGGTCTTGTACGCGCTCAGCTCTTCGGCGAACGCCGCCAACCCGGTCGGAATCGGGTAGAAGCCGATGTGGTGCGGATACGCGGCGAAGTGGACCAGGTGCCGCCCGTTCAGGTCGAACGTGGGAATCGCGTAGCTGATGGTCTCCGTGGCGCCCGGCGCTAGAGACGCGATCAGCTCGCGCATCTCCGTGAGCACGCGCTGCGTGTCGGGCGGAAAGCCGGCGATGTACTCGTCGATGGTCCCGGCCGTGGATCGCGAACTGGCCATGACAGCCTCCTGCTGAGCGCATCTTCGTCGTGCGCAAGGGATCCGGTGTCGATTCAGCCGAACCTCGTTCGTTATATTCGATGAGCGGTGGGAAACGCCCGCCCGCGATCGAGGAGCCGCCCAAATGCCCAGATACATTCTCTCCGTCCACACCAGCGGTGAATCGAGCGCCGAGCCGATGTCGCCCGAGGAGATGCAGCGCGGATTCGAACGCGTCGCGCGCCTCGAGGAGGAGATGGCCTCGACCGGCGCACTCGTCCTCTCCGCCCGGCTCGAGCCGCCCGATGCCGCAGCCGTGGTCGACGCCCGCAATGGCCGGACCCTGACCACGGACGGCCCGTTCCTGGAGGCGAAGGAGCTGGTCGGCGGTTTCTACCTGATCGAGGCCCCGGACCGTGACGCCGCCATTGCCTGGGCGTCGAAGACCTCTGCGGCCATTGCGATGCCCATCGAGGTGCGTCCGATCCTCGCCTGGCACGACTGAGCGCCGGCCGACGACAGGGTGCGGGCGGGGCTACCCGTGATCTTTCAACCACCTGGAGACCGCGCGGGGGCCGGCGCGCGAGAGCCAGGCGCGCTCCACGAACTCCGCCAGCTCGTCCCGGCTGAGCTCACCCACCCGGGAGCCGCGGAGCAGGACGGATGGGTGGCCGTCGAAGTGGGGCGTGGTGAAGAACGGAAGCGAGGTATCGGCCAGGATGGCCTCCTTCTCAAGCTCCGAGTCCACCCAGAAGACGATCACATCCGCAAAGCGCTCGCCCGTCTCCGGATCCACGGCGTCGGGGCGCGGGGTGCGGAAGAAGATGAAGCTGCGCCCGGAGACCTGGTACACCGCCGGCTCCCGGTCCGCCATCCTCACCCCCGGCAGGCCGCGGGCGATCTCGTGGATGTCGGCCACGGTCGCGGGCCGCGAGGCGCCGCCATGGGTCCCGGAGCCGCTCATGCCCATCAGGGCGCGGCGGCGCTGAACCAGTCCGGCAGGCGCTTGACCAGGCCCGGGTTGCCATACAGCTCCACGGAGCCGTCGGTGATGGCCGATCGCCAGTCGCGCGTCCCACGGGCCAGGGGCAGCAGCGCCGGAACGGCGGCCTCGATGAACACGTAGCGATCCTCCGGCAGACCGGGGTCCTCGATGCAGACGGATGGTTCGATGCCACGCTCGGCGACCAGCCAGAATCGGGGGCGCGCTCCACCGTGCACGGAGATGTCCAGCACCACCGGTCGAGCGGGCAGCCGCCAGACGTCGACCCGCTGGCTCAGCCAGACCGGTACGATGTCCGGGTCGCGCTCCACCATGGCCGGGTCCTCGGGAACGAAGCGCTCCGCCCAGCCCCGCAGCTCCTGCAGGACGGGAGCCAGCTCGCGCCCGGAATGGGTGAGCCGATAGCCCGCCGACGCCGGCTCCACCAGCCCCAGGTCGCGAAGCTTGCGGAGGCGTGAGGCTAGGACGGAGCGGCTGATCCCGGATGCACCGTCGAGGAGGTCGCTGAAGCTGCAGGAACCGTGTATCAGCAGCTCTCGGACGATGACCAGGCTCCATCGGTCTCCAAGATGCTCGACCGCCTTGGTGAACGAGCAGTAGTCACCCATGCTCCCGATTCTTACACTCCGCTCAACCATGGCGAGTTCGAGATTGAAACTTCATCGCGGTCCCGTCGCAGCCTAGGGTGGGACGCATGACACTGCCAAGCCGTACCCCAATCCTGATCATCGGCGCCGGCCAGGCCGGCCTCACCGTCAGCCACATCCTGGCCCAGGCGGGTCGCGACCACCTCGTGGTCGAGCGACGCAGCACCCTGGGTGGAGGGTGGCAGGACCGATGGGACGGGTTCCGTCTCGTCACTCCCAACGGCTTCGCCTCGTTCCTCGGCGCGCCGTACGACGAAGGTGACCCTGACGGGTTCATGCCACGCGATGAGATCGTGAGCCGCGTGGCGGGCTATGGGTTGCACGGCGGCGCTCCCATTGCGCTCGACACCGACGTCGAGCGGCTCGAGCCGCGGGCGACGAGCGGCTTCCAGGTGCAGACCAGCGCCGGTGAGGTGGCTGCCGACGAGGTGATCGTGGCCACCGGCAGCTACCACGTCCCGCGCATCCCCGCGCTGGCCGCCGGGCTTCCGGCCGATATCCACCAGCTGCACTCCCATGACTACCGCAATCCCGGAGGGCTCCCGCCCGGCGCCGTGCTGGTGGTGGGCGCCGGCCAGACGGGCATCCAGCTCGCCGACGAGCTCACAGCGGCGGGGCGTCGTGTCTTCCTGGCCGTGGGCAGCAACGGTTGGGCCCCGCGCCGCTACCGCGGGCGCGACATCTTCCGCTGGCTGGTGCGCCTGGCGACGGATGGCCCACGCTACGACATCCACGCGCCGACCGCGGACACCCTGCCGGATTCCCGGATGCGGCTGGCGGGCACCCCGCAGCTGACCGGGCACCACGGCGGCCGGCGCGACGTGAGCCTGCGCCGCATGGCCGCGGAGGACGGCGTGACGCTGCTCGGGCACATCGAGGGGATCGAGGGCACCCGGGTGACCCTCTCGCCGGACCTGAACGCTCGCCTGCGCCGGGCCGAGGGCTTCTTCGACCAGCTCTTCCGCGGCCTGATCGACACGTACATCGAGCGGGCGGACCTTGGCTCGCCACCGGCCGACCTGGCGCTGTACGCCTACGACCCGCCGGAGCGGCCGGAGCTCGACCTGCGCGCGGAGGGCGTCGCGACGGTGCTGTGGGCGACCGGCTACCGGATGGACCATTCCTGGATCGCGGCGCCCGTCGCCGACGAGATGGGCATCCCGCGACAGCGCCATGGGGTCAGCGATATCCCCGGCCTGTCGTTCATCGGCCTGCTCTGGCAGAAGAGTCAGGCGTCGGCGACGCTCGCCGGGCCGGCGCTGGACGCGGCCGCCATCACAGCCCACCTGGGCGTGCCCCCATCGGCGGAGCTGGCTCCTGTCGTCGCGGCCTTCCGCGGCGCCGACTGAGCCGGCGGACTCCTGTCAAGCGGTGGCAAGAGTCTGGGCGTACCGTGAGGGTCATGACGGACGAGCTGCGGGTGATCCTGGAGGTCGGCCCCAGCAGCGGCGCATCGTGGCCGGAGCCATGGACTGGCCCGGCCTGGACCGATGGGGCAGGTCCGAGGAGGCCGCGCTGACGACGTTGACCGCCTACCTCCCCCGCTACGCCGATGTCGCCCGCCGCGCGGGCCTCGCGGATGACTTCGCACGCGTCGCCGATGCGCCGCAGCCTCGAGGTGGTGGACCGGCATCCCGGATCGAGCACCACGGACTTCTGGGGCATCGTCCATTTCCCCGCGCAGGTCGAGCAGGAGCCGATGACCCCCGACGAGCTTGAGCGGCGGCTGGCGCTGCTGCGGGCGGCGTGGGCGTACTTCGACGACGTCGCGGGGCGGGTCTCCGCGGAGCTGGCGAAGGGACCGAGGGGCGGGGGCCGGTCGCGCGACGAGATCGTCGTCCACGTCTACGCGTCCGAACGGCACAACTGGTGGCGCAAGGTCGGCCTGCGCCCCGACGACGAGGCACTGCTGGCCCCGGAGGAGCTGGCGGCATATCGGGCCGACTACCTCGACCGCATTCGCGCCTTCCACGCCGAGGGGAAGCCGGCGCGCACCTGGCCACTCGCGTTCCTCATCCGCCGCACCGCGCAGCACGTGATGGACCACGCCTGGGAGCTGGAGGACAGGGACCTCACGAACGGAGGTAGATCAGCACGGCCAGCACGCGTCGGTGCGCGGACTGCTCAGGCTCGAGGCCGAGCTTGGAGAAGATCGTGCGGATATGCCCCTCGATGGTCTTGGCCTCCAGGACCAGCAGGTCGGCGATGGCCTGGTTCGACCGCCCTTCGGCCATGAGCGCCAGCACCTCGCGCTCGCGCGGCGTCAGCTCGTCCAGCGGATTCCGCGGTCGCGCGCGACCCAGCAGCTCCCCCACCAGCTCCGAGTCAAGGACGGTACCGCCGGCGCCGACACGACGGATGGCCTCTGTCAGATCTGTGTCACGCATGACCCGATCCTTCAGCAGGTAGCCGACACCCGCGGGATTGGTCCGCAGCAAGCGGACGGCGTGGCCGGTCTCCACGTGCGCCGAGAGGAGCAGGATCGCCGTGGTCGGGAACTGCTCCCGAATGGCGATGGCCGCTTCGAGACCCTCCGTGCGATGGGACGGCGGCATGCGGATATCCAGGATCACCACGTCCGGCCGCTCGCGCCCCACCGCCTCCAGCGCCCCCTGAGCGTCGCCGACCTCCGCAACGACGTCGAAGCCCTCGTCGGTGAGCAGGTGCACGAGCCCGGATCTGAAGAGGACGGAGTCGTCCGCGACCACGACCCGGAGGCGGGCGGGCACGGTCATTCGACGGGGAGCCAGGCGCGGACGAGGGTGCCTCCCCCGGGTGGGCTCTCGATCGACAGGGTCCCGCCCACGGCCTGGGCCCGGTCCCGCAGGCCGCGCACGCCGGAGCCGCCGGCCTGGTCCGCGCCCCCTTCGCCGTCGTCGCGGATCTCGAGGTTGAGCCCGCCGTCGCTGACGTGGGCGCGGATGGTGACGGCGCTGGCACCGGAGTGCTTCAGCACATTGGTGAGCGCCTCCGCAACGATGAAGTAGGCGGTCGTCTCGATGCGGTCGGGAAGCCGCCGGTCATCGAGCTCGACCACCACCGGGATCGGCGAGCTGTCGGCGAGGCTGCGGATCGCGGGAGCGACGCCATCGGCGAGAGCGGTCGGATGGATCCCCCGAGCCAGCTCCCGGAGCTCGCGCAGGCCGCGCTCCAGCTCCTGTGCCGCCTCGTCGAGGACCGTCAGGAGCGCAGGGTCGGCCTCCGCCCGTCGACGTGCCTGGCGCAGCGCGAACCCGAGCGCCACGAGGCGCTGCTGCGCGCCATCGTGGAGATCGCGCTCCAGCTGCCGGCGCCCCTCGTCGGTCGCCTCAACGATCCGGGCCCGTGACGCGCGCACCTCCTCCAGCTGCGCCCGCAGCGCCGCGGCCAGCCGAGCGTTGTCCAGCGTCAGGCGCGAGGCCGCGGCCGCGCTCTCAACAAGCGCGGGGTCCACCGCCCCGTCGTGGATGAGGAGAGCCAGCATGTCGTCACCGGCACGGACGTGCGTGACGTCGCGCGCCGCGTCCTGGGCGGGCACCTCCACGGGACGACCCGCCGAGTCGACGTAGCCGGGCGCGTCCGGGGCAGGGAAGGCCAGCCGGAGGGAGGGATCGTGGACCGCGCGGCCCAGCGCGGCTTCGAGGTCGCCGGTCGCCACCCCGTCGAGCTCGCGGACGAGATCGGCAATCGATGCGCGATGGAGCTGGGTCTGCAGCAGCCCGACGAGGAAGGCGACGGGCAGCAGGAAATTCCACAGCGAGGCAACAGGGCCGGTCGAGATCGAGAAGAGCAGGTCCGATCCGACCGCCCGCGCAAGAAAGTAGGTCCCGACCACCACGAGCGTGACGGGGCTCACCCAGAAGACCGGCGCCAGCGCACGACGCGCCACGGGGGATCCGCGCCGCCACTTGTCCAGGACCGTCCCGATGACGAGGAAGGTGAGGGCCAGCGCGACCAGGTTGGCCACCGGCTGCAACGCCGTGGCCAGCTGCTCGTTGGGCCAGACCAGGAACGGGTTGGCGAACGGCCACGAGGCGGGATAGGGCGTCAAGAGACGGATTCCCACCGTGGCCACCAGGAACCATGCATACACCGCAATGAGCAGGCGTCTCGACCAGCCGACCGTGCGCCCGTCGGGGAAGGCGAGGTAGACGTTGGCCAGGACGACGGTCCCGGCCGTGTTCCACATGTCACCAACAGTCCAGAGCAGCCCATTGTCGCTCGTGCTGAGGAACGGGACGAGGCTCGCGAACCCGGTCAGGACGAGCAGGAGGCCAACGCGGTTGCCGGGCCGAGCGCGCCACGCGATGAGGCCCACGCCGATGGTGAACAGGTACGCCGCGAGCTGTATCAGCCAGGCACCGATGTCGGTCGTGTCGCGGTACGGGGTCGTCATGAGGAGGGTGAGACAGATCCCGCCGGCGACGACCGCCAGGGCACCGGTCGCGACGACGACCCGCAGGGCAAGGATTCGAGGCGCGTCCCCGGCGGGGAGCCGGGGTGGCGCGGTCAGGAGCGGTTCGGCGCTCACAGCCGTCTGCCGCCAGTGAACCCTTGGCCGGGCATGCGCACGATCCTCCCACTCCAGTCAACCGACGGCCGCGCGATTCGCGAGCTTCGATCCTCCCCAGCCTCGCGCCTGGCGCTGATCCGTGGCCACCGTGCAGACCCTCGGATTCGCGGACGCCGATCGCGGGCAGGCACCGACGACCAGCCGATGCGTGCTGCAGACACTCGTGCCAGTGGGCCAGGACACGCTGGCCCGGCAGGAGGAGCCCCGCAATGGGAACACGAGTAATCACACTGTCGCCATCCGCGTCCCCGCATCAGGCAGGACATCGATGGAGCATCGACACCACGAAGACCATCGCGATGCTCTGGATCTCCGGCCTGATGCTGATGGCTTCGGTGGCCATCGGCTCGCTGTCGGCCTTCCAGGACACGCAGGCGGCATCTGTCACCGGCACCGGACCCGGGTTCGGGGTCATCGCCACTGCGCCGCCCGGCCCCGCGCCCAGGCCCCTGATCCGCTAGCGGTACGCCCCTAGCGTTCGTCGATGGTGACCCAGCCTCCGCCCCGGGCGCTCTCGACCACTGCCTCCACCAGCGCCACCGCCCGGACGCCATCGGCCAGGGACG
>CAVZAQ010000008.1:0-382195 GCA_963773405.1 uncultured Chloroflexia bacterium
CCAAGATTGCTAGTTGCTGCTTGGTCCAGAAGACCGGGCAGCCGGTTGTGCACGCGCCGCAGGTGATGCAGCGTGAGGTGTCCTCGTACTTCGCCCGATCGGCCTGCCGACTGCCGGCGCTCCTTGCCGTCTCCGGGTACCTCGTCGTTGACGAGGTTCGGCATCGCGGCCCGGTACTTCTCCCAGAAGCTGGTCTGGTCGACCAGGAGGTCCTTCTCCACCGGCACCCGTGCAACGCTTCCACGCTGATCTTGCGGGCCGCGTCCTTGACCAGGTACTCGCAGGCCAGCCGGTTCGGCCGTTGATCAGCATGGCGTCCGATCCGCAAACGCCGTGGCCGTACCAACGGTGGAAGGTGAGCGTGCCGTCCTGATGAATTTCACCTGCTGGAGCAGGTCCAGGACTCGGTCGGACGGTCGCCTCCACGTGTACTCCTCCCAGTGAGGAGCCCGGTCGAGCTCGGGGTTGAAGCGCGGATGCGAGCTTGACGTCTCATCGGATCAGTAGACGCGCGCCTTGGGCTGGAACTTGGTGATGGTCACCGGCTTGTAGCCCAACTGGCTGCCCCCCCGCGACGTCGCGATAGGCCAGCGAGTGCTTCAGCCAGTTCACGTCGTCGCGATCCGGGTGGTCCTCGCGCGCGTGCGCGCCTCGACTCTCGGTGCGTGCCAGGGCGGAGGCGACGGTGGCCTCCGCCACGTCGAGCAGGTAGCCGAGCTCCAGGGCGTCGACGAGATCGGTGTTGTAGCGGCGACCCTTGTCCTCGACATGGAGGTGCCTGGCGCGCTCACGGAGGCCGGCCACCACGTCGCGGCCTCGGTGAGGACTCCTGCGTGCGGAACACGCCGCACTTGTCGAACATGATCGCCTGGAGCGCCTCGCGAATGGCCGCCGGCGATCCCCGTCGACCGAGTCCATGACGCGGCCACCTGCGCGCGGACCGGGGCCTCGGCCGCCGGATCCGGCTCCGGAACGGGGGCGCTGCGCAGGAACTGCGCCATGGCGATGCCGGCGCGGCGCCCGAAGACCAGCAGGTCGAGGAGCGAGTTCGTCCCCAGCCGGTTGCCGCCATGGACGCTCACGCAGCGCACTCCCGGCCGCATAGAAGCCGGGCACGACAGCCTGCTTCCCGTCCTCGGTGAGTGCCCCGAGGACCTGTCCGTCGACGTCGGTGGGGATGCCGCCCATGGCGTAGTGCGCGGTTGGCTGGATGGGCACCAGGTCGTGCAGCGGGTCAAGGCCGAAGTAGGTCTTGATGAACCCGGTCATATCGGGGAGCTTCTTGTTGAGGACCTCGTCGCCCAGGTGCCGCACATCGAGATGGACGTAGTCCTTGCCCCCCGATCCCCCGCCCTTCGGCGATCTCGAGGTAGATGGAGCGGCTGACCACGTCCCGGCTGGCAAGGTCCTTCATCGTGGGCGCGTAGCGCTCCATGAAGCGTTCCCCGTTGTCGTTCAGCAGGATGCCGCCCTCGCCGCGCATGGCCTCCGAGAGCAGGAAGCCCAGCTTGTACATGCCGGTCGGGTGGAACTGGTAGAACTCCAGGTCCTGCAGGGGGAGCCCGCGGCGATAGGCGATGGCCATCCCGTCGCCGGTGAGCGTGTGGGCGTTGGTCGTCACCTTGAAGAGCTTCCCGTAGCCGCCGGTGGCGAAGAGGACCGCGCGAGCACGGAAGACGTGGATCTCCGACGTTGCCAGCTCCAGCGCCACGACACCGGTCACCGGCCCTTCCGGACCGCCGGGCATAACAGGTCCAGGACCTGGAACTCGTCGAAGAAGGTGACCTCATGGTGGATGCACTGCTGGTAGAGCGTGTAGAGGATGGCGTGGCCGGTCCGGTCCGCCGCGAAGCAGCTGCGCCGGACGGCCGCCTCCCCGTAGTTGCGGGTATGACCGCCGAACCGCCGCTGGTCGATCAGCCCCTCGGGGGTCCGGTCGAACGGCATCCCGAGATGCTCGAGGTTGATGATGGTCTCGATGGCGTCACGGCACATCACCTCGGCTGCGTCCTGGTCGACCAGGTAGTCGCCACCCTTGACCGTGTCGAACCAGTGCCACTCCCAGTGGTCCTCCTCGGTGTTGCCCAGCGCGGCGCACACCCCGCCCTGGGCCGCACCGGTGTGCGAGCGCGACGGGTAGAGCTTGCTGATCACGGCCACCTTGGCGGCCGGGCCCAGGTCGCGCTTGAGCTCGAGCGCGGCGTACAGTCCCGCTCCCCCGGCGCCGATCACCACCGCATCGAGCTCGTGGATATTCAGTCCCGGGGGCGGCTCGTACCGCACTGGCGTCGCCATCGGCCTAGAACCCGCCGGCCATCGGGGAGAGCAGGCTCAGCGGGCTGAGCCCCGGCGGTGCCGTGTCCGGGTTGAAGGCGACGATGACGAAGATGCCGAGCAGGAGCCAGACCAGCGTGAAGACGCCAAGTCCGATCATGAGGAAGCTGCGCCATCCGCCCCGGTGGACGAGATCGCCCACGACGATCCGCGCGCCGTTCACCCCGTGCACCAGCGCGAGCAGGAGCAGGAGCAGGTCGTAGATCCGCCAGAACGGCGATCCCCAGCGGCTCGTGACGAAGGCGAAGTTGACCTCCTGGCCGGTGAGCTGGGTGACGACGTGCATGATGATCATGTGGCCCATGGCCAGGAAGACGAGCAGCACCCCGCTGATCCGCATGAAGTACCACATGAACCGCTCGAACCCCGGATTCTCCGGGCGGAGCTTCGCGGCGCGGGAAGGGTTCGTCCCGGACAGGTAGATCGTTCGCTCGCGGCTCATGCGTGCCCCCACGGGGTGTAGGGCGCGATCATGATCAGGCCCAGCGGGATCATGGCCACCACCGTGGAGCTCACCACCGCGTAGGTCAGCGCCCGGTAATGGATCGTCAGCCGGGGCCAGAAGTCCATGGCGATCACCCGCAGCCCGTTGAGCGAGTGATAGACGAGGGCGGCCATGAGCAGCACCTCGAGGAGCTTCATGGGCAGGTTGTGGTAGAGCGTCTGGGTCCAGTCGTAGACGCCAGGCCCGAACGAGACGGTCGCCGTCTCGACGATGTGCAGGAAGAGGAAGACGAGCACTCCGATCCCGGAGAGCCGATGACCGAACCAGGCCAGCTGCGACCATGAAACGCGGTATCGGAACATCCCGCCCAGATCATCCCCTTTCCATTGCAGCACGGAGCCGATGTGCAGGCTTCGACGGACTCGTCGGCACGGTAGCGGCGGTCCGATTCTAGCGCGGCGAACCCGTGCTAGGCGGCGCGAACCCGTGCGGCGACGGCCTCGCCGAACTCGCGCGTGCCGGCGGTGCCGCCCAGGTCGTAGGTTACCGTCCGTCCCTCGGCGATGACCGCGCGCACGGCGCTCTCCACGGCATCCGCCGCCGCCCATCTCGCCGAGATGGCGGAGCATCAGGCGCGCCGACAGGATGATGGCGGTGGGTTCGGCCTTGTTCTGACCCGCGTACTTGGGCGCGCTGCCGTGGACCGGCTCGAAGACGGCGGCGTGTTCGCCGATGTTTGCGCCCGGCGCCACGCCCAGTCCGCCAACCAGCCCGGCGGCCAGGTCCGCGACGATATCGCCATACAGATTGGGCAGCACCAGCACGTCGTACAGCTCGGGCTTCTGGACCAACTGCATGCACATGTTGTCGACGATGCGGTCCTCGAACTCGAGCGTTCGGGTACTCCGCCGCCACCTGCTGGCAGGACTCCAGGAAGAGGCCGTCCGAGCAGCTTCATAATGTTGGCCTTGTGCACGGCGGTCACCTTGCGCCGCCCGTGCTTCTTGGCATAGTCGAAGGCAAAGCGGGCGATACGCTGCGAAGCCCGGCGGGTAATGATCTTGATGCTCTCGGCCGCGTCCGGGCCCGCCATGTGCTCGACGCCCGCGTATAGGTCCTCGGTGTTTTCGCGCACGATGATCAGGTCGACTTCGTCGAACCGCGTCTTCACGCCTGGATAGGTCCTTGCCGGGCGCAGGTTCGCGTACAGGTCCAGCTCCTTGCGCAGGGCCACGTTTACGCTGCGAAAGCCGGTGCCGACCGGCGTCGTGATCGGGCCTTTGAGGGCTACCCCCGTGCGCCGGATGCTTTGATCACTCGCTCGGGCAGCGGGGTCCCCTCGGCTGCGATCGTGGCCTCGCCGGCCTGCTGGAGGTCCCAGTCGAATGCAATCCCGGTCGCCTCCAGCACGACCTGGGTCGCGTCTGACAGTTCCGGGCCGATCCCATCGCCGGGAATCAGGGTGACGGCGTAGCTCACGGTGTTGGCGGTTCCTTTCGGGGCGTCGTCGCGACCCAGGTTGTGCTCGAGGCGACCGGGATTGCATTCGACTGGGACCTCCAGCAGGCCGGCGAGGCCACGATCGCAGCCGAGGGGACCCCTTGCCGAGCGGGTGATCGAAAGCATCCGGGACAGCCGGTGTGGCCATCAAGGGGCCCATCACGACACCCGTCGGCTCTGGATTCCGGAGCGTGAACGTGGCCCTTCGGCAGGCACTGGAGCTGTACGCCAACGTCCGGCCCGCTCGAAGCATGACGGCGTCAAGACCCGGTACGAGAACGTCGACCTGATCATCGTCCGAGAGAACACGGAAGATCTGTACGCGGGGATCGAACATCGCGTCGGTCCGGATGCCGCGGAGAGCATCAAGATCATCACCCGGGCCGCCAGCCAGCGCATTGCGCGCTACGCGTTCGAATATGCCGTGCGCAACGGGCGGTCCAAGGTCACTGCCGTGCACAAGGCCAACATCATGAAGCTCTCGGACGGCCTCTTCCTGGAGAGCTGCCAGCAGGTGGCCGCCGAGTACGAGGGGCGCATCGCCTTCGAGGACCGCATCGTCGACAACATGTGCATGCAGCTGGTCCAGAAGCCCGAGCTGTACGACGTGCTGGTGCTGCCGAACCTGTACGGCGACATCGTCAGCGACCTGTGCGCCGGGCTGGTGGGGGGGCTGGGCGTGGCGCCCGGCGCGAACATCGGCGAGAGGCGGCGGTCTTCGAGCCGGTGCACGGCAGCGCGCCGAAGTACGCCGGGCAGAACAAGGCGAATCCCACCGCGCTGATCCTCTCGGCGGCGCTGATGCTGCGCCATCTCGGCGAGACGGGGGCGGCGGACGCCGTCGAGAGCGCGGTGCGCGCGGTCATCGCCGAGGGGCGGACGGTCACCTACGACCTGGGCGGCAGCGCCGGCACGCGCGAGTTCGGCGAGGCGGTCGCCGAGCGGGTGGCCAGGGCCACGCCTAGCTACGGGGGCGCCGCGTCGAATCCCGGAGCCGGCCGATGCCGCGCCGTCGATTCCGTCGGAGCGCTGCACATCGGCCTCCGTGCTGCAGTGGAAAGGGGTGATCTGACAGACGTGATGCCCTTCGGATACCGCATCTCGTGGTCGCAGCTGGCGTAGTTCGGCCATCGCGCTCTGCGGGATGGGCGTGCTCGTCTTCCTCTTCCTCCACGTGGTCGAGACGGCGACCGTCTCCTTCGGGCCCGACGTCTACGACTTGACGCAGGGGCTCTACAAGAACCTGCCGGTGCGGCTCGCTCGAGATGCTCCTCATGGCCGCGCTCGTCTACCACTCGCTCAACGGGCTGCGGGTGATCGCGATGGACTTCTTCCCGCGGCTGACGTCTATTACCGGGCGCTGATCTACGGCGGTGGTGACTCGGCACGGTCGTGGCCATGATCCCGCTGGGGCTGATCATGATCGCGCCGTACGCGCCGTGGGGGCGCGCCTGATGGCCGCGGACGAACGATCTAGGGGCGCGGACGACGCCAACCGCGCGGATCGGCGAAGCGGCGTCGCGCCACTCGCCGTCCCGAGGGAGTCCGGGCGTTCGAGCGGTTCGTGTGGTACTTCATGCGGATCAGCGGGGTCATCCTGGTCGTGATGGCGCTGGGTCACATGCTCATGATGCACGTCGTCGCCCAGCTCACCGGCCAGGAGGTCAACTTCGCCTTCGTCTCCAGCCGCTGGGGAACCCGTTCTGGCGGATCTACGACCTGGTGCTCCTCCTCCTCGCGCTGCTGCACGGCGTCAACGGGCGCGGATCATCATTGGCGATCTCGTTCGCAACCGGAGCTGATGGACGCGGCCTCATCGGCCTTGCCGTCTTCACCTGATCTGGCTGATCGCGGGGATGATCGTGATCATCGCCTTCAACCCGGGAACGGGCCGGGGCTCAGCCGTTGGGCCGTTCTCCTCGATGGCCGGCGGGTTAGGCCGATGGGACGCAGTGTGAGCCGCCCCCGGGACTGCACATCCACGAGCTCGATGCGGTGGTGTCGGCGCCGGGGGCGCGGGCCTCTACGCCGCGCTGGAGCTGAAGAGGAACTCGGCGCCGAGGCCAGGGTGGCCGTCATGAGCAAGCTCTACCCGTCGCGCTCCCACACCGGCGCCGCCCAGGGCGGCGTCGTGCGCCGCGCTGGGCAACACCGAGGAGGACCACTGGGAGTGGCACTGGTTCGACACGGTCAAGGGTGGCGACTACCTGGTCGACCAGGACGCGGCCGGGTGATGTGCCACGACGCGGTCGAGACGATCATCAACCTCGAGCACCTCGGGCTGCCCTTCAACCGCACCCCCGAGGGGCTGATCGACCAGCGGCGCTTCGGCGGCCACACCCGCAACTACGGCGAAGGCCGCCGTGCGCCGCAGCTGCTTCGCCGCCGACCGCACCGGCCATGCCATCCTCCACACGCTCTACCAGCAGTGCATCAAGCACGAGGTCGCCTTCTTCGACGAGTTCCAGGTGCTCGACCTGGTGATGCCCGCGGTCCGGACGGGCCGGTGACCGGCGTCGTCGCGCTGGAGCTGGCAACTCGGCGAGATCCACATCTTCCGCGCTCGCGCGGTCCTCTTCGCCACGGGCGGCTTCGGCAAGATCTTCAAGGTCACCTCCAACGCGCACACGCTGACCGGCGACGGGGTGGCGATCGCCTATCGGCGCGGGATCCCGCTGGAGGACATGGAGTTCTACCAGTTCCACCCCACCGGCATGTACAAGCTGGGCTTCCTCCTCTCGGAGGCGGTGCGCGGCGAGGGCGGCATCCTGCTCAACGACAACGGGCGAGCGCTTCATGGAGCGCTACGCGCCGACCATGAAGGACCTCGCCAGCCGGGACGTCGTCAGCCGCAGCATCTACCAGGAGATCGCCGAGGGACGGGGGATCGGCGGCAAGGACTACGTCCACCTCGACGTGCGGCACCTGGGCGCGAGGTCCTCGACAAGAAGCTGCCGGACATGACCGGCTTCGTGCGCACCTACTTCGGCTGGAGCCGCTCACCGATCTCGTCCCGATCCAGCCGACCGCGCACTACGCGATGGGCGGGATCCCGACCGACATCGATGGACGCGTGCTGGGCCGAGGACGGCAACCAGGTGCGTGCCGGGCTTCTATGCGGCCGGGGAATGCGCCTGCGTCAGCGTCCACGGCGGCAACCGGCTGGGGACGAACTCGCTGCTCGACATCCTGGTCTTCGGCCGGCGCGCCGGCATCGCCATGGCGCAGTACCTGCGCACGCCGCGGCGTCCGGGCGCGGACCTCCGCGGCCGAGGCGAGCGTCCGCGCGGAGGTGGGCGAGCTGCTCGCCTCGGCGACGGGCGAGCGTCCCGCTGCGATTCGCGCCGAGCTGCAGGGATCGATGTTCAACAAGTGCGGCGTCTACCGCACGAGGAGCTGCTCACCGAGTGCCGCGACGAGGTGGCCGGCCTCCGGAGCGCGCCCAGCACCTGCATGTCGAGGACAAGGGTTGCCGCTACAACACCGATCTCGGCGAGGCACTCGAGCTGCGGCTACCTGATCGACGTGTGCGGAGGCGACCGTGGCGTCCGCGCTGGCGCGCACGAGAGTCGCGGCGCGCATGCGCGCGAGGACTACCCGGATCGCGACGACGTGAACTGGCTGAAGCACTCGCTCGCATTCGCGACGTCGCCGGGGGGCAGCCCGCGCTCGGCTACAAGCCGGTGGCCATCACCAAGTTCCAGCCCAAGCCGCGCGTCTACTGATCCGATGGACGTCAAGCTGCGCATCCGCCGCTTCAACCCCGAGCTCGACCGGGCTCCTCACTGGGAGGAGTATCACGTCGAGGCTGAGCCGTCCGACCGCGTCCTCGACCTGCTCCAGCAGGTGAAGTGGTACCAGGACGGCACGCTCACCTTCCGCCGTTCGTGCGCCCACGGCGTTTGCGGTCGGACGCGATGCTGATCAACGGCCGCAACCGGCTGGCCTGCGAGTACCTGGTCAAGGACGCGGGCAGCAAGATCAGCGTGGAAGCGCTCGCGGGGTGCCGGTCGAAGAAGGACCTCCTGGTCGACAGGACCAGCTTCTGGGAGAAGTACCGGGCCGTGATGCCGTACCTCGTCAACGACGAGGCACCCGGAGACGGCAAGGAGCGCCGGCAGTCGCAGGCCGATCGGGCGAAGTACGAGGACACCTCACGCTGCATCACCTGCGGCGCGTGCACAACCGGCTGCCCGGTCTTCTGGACCAACGGCGACTACATCGGCCCGGCCGCGATCGTGAACGCCCACCGCTTCATCTTCGACACGCGCGATCATGCCCACGAGGAGCGGCTCGAGATGATGGCCGACGCGGACGGGGTCTGGCGATGCCGCACCGCCTTCAACTGCGTCGAGGCCTGCCCGCGCGGGATCAACATCACCCGCGCGATCCTCGAGGTGACCCAGGAGATCCAGGGCCGACGTGGCTGATGCGGTGGTGGACTGGCTCCTGATCCACACCGACGGCGCCGCCCGAGGCAACCCCGGTCCGGCGGGGCTGGGCGCGATACTCCGTGACGCCGAGACCGGGGAGACGGTGGCGGAGCTGGCGACCTACCTGGGCGTGCGGACCAACAACTACGCGGAGTGGACCGCGGTCGAGGCCGCGCTGGGCGGGGCGCTGCGAGCTTGGCGCGAGGCATGTCGACCTGCGGATGGACTCCCAGCTCGTGGCGCGCCAGATCACCGGCCGGTACCGCGTCAAGCATCCCGACCTGCAGCCGATCCACGCGCGGGTGATGTCGCTCCTGGCGCGGCTCGACGGCTACACGGTGGGCCACGTGCCGCGGGAGCTGAACAAGGACGCGGATCGGCTCAGAACGTGGCCATCGACCAGCCTCGACCCTGACGGCGCGGTTCTGCAGCGGGATAGCCGCGATCCGAACACGCGTTCGCTCGCGTACAATGCGGCTCCCTGGAGGCGGCCGGACGGCCGCGGGCGCATCGTCGAAAGGCGGCGTCCGAGGAAAGTCCGAGCTCCACAGAGCAGGCTCGCGGGTAACACCCGTCCACCGAGAGGTGAGGACCAGCGCCACAGTGACGATGCCCGCGCAAGCGGGAGTGAAACGGGCAAGCTCGAGCCGGAGCAAGACCGAATAGGAGGGCGAAACCCGGCGTTCGCGCCGAAGCAGGCTGCTCGTCCAGCCCTCGGGTAGGTCGCATAGATGGATGGCCGTCCCGGCCGATGCAGATCGGTCCGGGACAGAACTCGGCTTACAGGCCGCGCTCCAGGGGCTTTCGCTCAGTCCTCGTCCGCGCGCCAGACGGTGGTGGCGGTGCAGACATTGCAGATCGCACGCGCCTCATCCATGGTCCCGAGTGGAAGTGGATGGCCCCGGCCGCCGAGGAGGCAGTCAACCTGGACGCGGGCGCCGTCCCGGTGGGGAGGATCGAGACGTGCCGCACCCTGCAGCGCCGAATTCGCCCTCCGCGCGGGATCGGCGATCGCTGCTGCCGTTCGATCTGTTCGAGTGCCAAAGGTCATGCTCCCACCGGTCGGGTGCCATGCGACACCTCGCCACCAATAGGGTACGGAGTGGCCGCGGTGAATCTCAATGGCGCATTGGTACCGCTTCGGTCACCCCCGCTCTGGGCATCGCACGCGAGCCGGGCGGGACGCTAGACTCACAGTCGGCCTGAGCCGCTCGTGGTGAGCCCGGCTCCGGCGGCGTGGAAGGAGGGTCCGTGTTCGGTCGCCGCAGGCGCAAGGAGGAGGCGGAGGAGTCCGTCCGCGAGGCTGAGCGTCGCGCACTCTTCGCGGAGTTGGCCAAACGCCCGGAGACCGTCTGCCCGTTCCTGGGCCTTGCCGATGCACGCGCCGGATTCCGGCCCGAGCCCAATGCCGAGCATCGCTGCTATGCCTTCGGCGATCCCGCGCCCCTCTCCGACGAGCAGCAGCGTCACGTATGCCTGGAACGCGGATACTCCAACTGCCCGCGGTACCTGCGCGGCGTCCTGGTCATCCCCAGCGAGGAGCTCGAGGCGCTGCGTCGCCCGCAGGCGGCCGCCCCGCCACCGCCACCCGCGCCCGTGCCGGCGGCACGCGGCGGTGCGCGCCGCGGTCTTGTGCTGGTTGGCGTTCTCGTGGTTCTCGTCGCAGCGGTTGGCGCGGGAGGCTGGTTCCTCCTCGGCAGGAACAACGGGATCGCGACCGGCCCCTCGCCAACACCGAGCACCACGCCGACATCGGCGTCGGTCACACCCCCGCCGTCGAGTATTGCGCCGACGCCTCCGCCAACGCCGAGTCCTGATCTGGCCACGCCAACGCCGGAGCTCACGCCGGCACCGAGCGACACGTTCGACCACTACGAGGTGGGTGTCGGTCCAACGGCCTACGTCCTGTATAGCGTGGACCCGCAGCAGGGGATCACCGCCTCGAGGACCCTCACCTTCGGTCGTTTCTCAAGGGCTCCGGTGATTCCGCTGAAGACGGCTGGTGGCCTGGTGTACTGGGAGACCAGCGAAGGAGACCTTACCGGCCTGTCCTACGTACCAGGCCAGTCGGGTGATTTCCAGCTTCGCGAGGTCTTCCACACGCCTCAGGGCGAACGGCGCGTGGTGATCATGACGGCCGCGCAGGCGACCGTGCTTCCTCTGGAGACGCCTGCGCCACGCTGACGCTCCGGCGCTGAACCTCCAACGCCGGCGGCCCGTTCGCGCTCCGGCGAGAGCGGCCCAGGACTTTTTTCCCTGCCCCCATGTGCCGGAATCCCTTGACGGGCAGCCCCTGCCCTGTAGAATGGCGGCCTGTGGGTCCAAGTGGGGCCAAATGGGGAAGAGTGGTAGATCCCGCGCATGGCGCAGTCAGCATTTCTGACCGGTGAGTTCCGGCACGCACTCGACGACCGAGGTCGCGTCGCGATCCCGTCACGCTTCCGTGCGCGCCTCGCCGAAGGGGCGACCCTTGCCCGCTGGCTGGACCGCTGCCTGGGCGTCTTCCCGGCGGACGAGTGGAACGTCCTTGCCGAGAAGCTCCGGGCCCTGCCCATGACCAACCCGAACGCGCGCGAGTTCGCACGCTTCATGTCCTCCGGGGCGGTGGACGTCGAGCTCGATCGCCAGGGGCGGTTGCTCGTTCCCTCTTACCTGCGCGAATACGCCGCGCTCACCGATGGCGAGGTCGTGGTGGTCGGCGCGCTGAACCGGCTCGAGATCTGGGCGCCATCGGCGTGGCAGCCGTACCGGACCCGGATCGAAGACGCGCCGGAGGAGCTGGCGGCTCACCTCGCCGAGCTCGGGATCTAGGGCGCTCAACGCCATGACGCACGTTGCGCGAACCCCATTCATGCGTCTCCGGGCCGATCGGCCCGCCATCCGACCTGAGAGGTGCGGTCCATGGGAGAAGGGCACCTGCCGGTCCTCGTCGAGGAGGCTCTCGCCCTGCTCGACGTGCGGACGGGTAGCTCCGTGGCCGACTGCACGGTTGGAGGCGGTGGGCACGCCGAGCGGCTTCTGGAGGCGACGTCACCGGATGGTCGCCTGCTCGGCCTCGACGCCGATCGGGCGGCCATCGCGGAGGCGTCTCACCACCTGGCGCGGTTCGGCGACCGCGTCGAGCTGCGCCAGGCCAACTTCTCGTCCCTCTTCGATGTGGCGACCGCGACCGGCTTCCTGCCGCTCGACGCGGTCCTCTTCGACCTGGGCCTCTCGAGCTACCAGCTCGCCGATCCCGCGCGTGGCTTCAGCTTCGCATCCGGATCGGCCCCGGACATGAGATTTGATGAAGAAGCCGGTCTCTCCGCCCTCGACGTCATCGACGCGTCCTCAGAACGAGAGCTCGCCGCAATCCTCGCGACGTTTGGTGAGGAGCGCCGTGCAGGCCGCATCGCGAAGGCGATCCTGGCGGCGCGTCAGGAAGGTCGGCTCGTGAGCGCCGCCGACCTGGCCGCGGTGGTCGCCGCCGCCGTTGGTCGGCGGGGACCCGCCGACGCACGTCGTATCCACCCGGCCACGCGCACCTTCCAGGCACTGCGCATCGCGGTCAATCGCGAGCTGGAGGTGCTGGGCGCGGGGCTTGCCGGGGCGCTCGCCGCCCTCCGGCCGGGCGGCCGCCTCGCCGTCATCAGCTACCACTCCGGAGAGGACCGGATCGTCAAACGCTTCATCGCGCGCGAGAGCCGCGACTGCATCGAGGACCCATTGCCGCCGGTCTGCACCTGCGGCCACCGGGCGCAGCTGCGCCCCATCACCAAAGGCGTCACAACGCCGACCGAAGCCGAGGTCGGCCGCAACCGCCGGGCCCGCAGCGCACGCCTGCGGGTGGCAGAGAAGCTCGCCCCTGTGGGCGCGTGAGAGAGGAGTCACCATGAGCCGAGGGAGACCGCGACACCAGAGCAGCCGCCGGCGCACGTACAGCGCCCGCCAGCGCGAACTCCGCGACCGCAGGACGCGTGCGATCACAGACGAACGGCGTTGGCTCGAGGAGAGCGTGGCGTTCGAGATCGAAGAACGGCTCGACTTCGAGTCGCCGACCTCCTGGGGGGTCACCTTGCACGGCCGACCCACCGCGGCCTGATCCATGGCGGTGATCGGCGCACGTCCTGTCACTGGCATCGGCGGCCTCGGCCGCCGAGCGCGGCCGCGGCCCGTCCGCGCTCCACAACGGCAGCGCGTGCGTCACGTGGGTGCCCTGCGTCAACGCCGGCAGGCCAGCGTGGCCGGGCTGCTGGCCACGATCGTCGCTGCGGCGGGCCTCGCCTTCTTCTACCTCTCGCAATCCAGCCACGTGGCCGCGGTCGGGTACCAGATCGACAGCCTGCAGTCCCGAATCGCCGCCCTGAGGGCCGAGCAGCAACAGCTCGTCCTCCAGATCGGCGCTGCCCGCGCACCCTCCGAGGTGTTGAACAAGGCGGGCAGCGGCCTGCACCTCGTTTCGCTGCCCCAGTCCGCGGTCAGATTCACGACCCCCAGCACGGGCGCATCCGGCGCCAGTTCATCGCCAGACACCACCCACTGAACGGGCGTCCCCGCCGGACGCTCGATGGAGACGCGCATGCTCGCCAGGACCGATAGCCGGGGTCGTGCCCTGTTCCTCCTGGTAGTGATGGCCCTGATCGCCACCGTGATCGGCGGACGGCTGGCCTGGTGGCATGTCGTGGAGCACGATCGCCTGGCGGCGATGGCCGCGGACCAAATGGCCCAGCACCAGGAGATCCCCGCCGAGCGAGGCGAGATCCGGGACTCCCGTGGAGTCCTGCTCGCCACATCCGTCCAGGTCTTCTCCGTCTACGCCACGCCGCCCCAGGTGACCGACCCGGAGAGCGAGGCCGCGATCCTGTCCAACGTGCTTGCTCTTCCGGACACCGACCTGCTCGGCCAGTTCAAGAGCGCGAAGGCCTGGGTCTGGTTGAAGCGGCGCGTGGATACGACGGTCTCGGACCGCATCCGTGCGCTGGCGCTCCCGGGAATTGGCCTGCTCCCGGAGACCCGCCGCGTCTATCCCACGGCCGGTGCGGCCCCCGGCTCCACGCTGGCCGCCCAGGTGCTCGGCTACGTCAACCTTGACGGCACCGGCCAGTACGGGGTCGAGGGAGCCGAGAACGCGATCCTGGCCGGGACGGCTGGGACCATGGTTGCCCAGGAGGACGTGGCGGGCCGCCAGATCGCCGACTCCGTCACGTCGGCCGAGGCGCCGGTGAACGGCTCCGACCTGACGCTCACCATCGATGCCGGCCTGCAGCACATTCTCGAACAGCGGCTGTACGAGAGCTATGCCAAGAACCTGGCCCACGGGGCAACGGGAATCATCATGGACGTGCATACCGGCGCGATCCTGGCCCTGGCCAACTTCCCGGCGTTCGACGCCAACGACTACAGCACCACGGATCCGACTCTCTTCAACAACCCGGCCGTCGCTCACCCGTATGAGCCGGGATCGGTGATGAAGGCGTTCACCATCGCCGCGGCACTCGACGCCGGCGCGATCACCACCGAGACAACGGTCGTCGACAACAACAACCTGCGCCTTCGCGGGGTGCGGATCCAGAACGCCGACCGGTACGACTGGCCGTACGGGCACGGGAAGATCACGGCCCAGCAGGTGCTCCAGCTCTCGAACAACAACGGTGCTGCCCGCATCGGCCTCAAGCTGGGAGGGGAGAAGCTTTACCAGGCGTTGCGGCGCTACGGCTTTGGCCAGCCCACCGGGATCGACATCGCCGGCGAGGTGGGTGGCACGGTCTGGGATCCGGCCGGCCCGAACGCGTCTGGTGACCTGACGACGGCACAGAACGCCTTCGGGCAGGGCCTGGCCGTCACGGCCGTCCAGCTCGTCGCCGGCTATGCCGCGATCGCCAACGGCGGCACCATGGTCACCCCGCACGTCATCGCTGGATGGACCGATGCGAACGGCACCTACCATCCGACGGTGGTGCCGCAGGGCGAGCGAATCATGAAGCCGGAGACGGCGGCCACCGTGGTCAAGCTCCTGACCGGCGCCATTGACGGCGGGATCGCCAAGGCGGCCTCGGTGCCCGGGTACGGCATCGCCGGGAAGACCGGCACGGCCCAGATCGCAGGCCCGGTGAAGGTCCGCGACGCGACTGGCAAGCTCGTGACCCGCAACGAGTACATCGAAGGCTGGATCGACTCGTCGTTCATCGGCGTGTACCCGGCAAGCAACCCGCAGCTCGTCACGCTGATCCTGCTCCATCGCCCATCGACCTGGGGTCGTTACCAGATGGTCGAGCGTCCCGAGAAAGTCTTCCACGATGTCGCGCCCCAGATCCTCGACTACCTCGCCATTCCGCCGGACCGGCCAACGACCCCGGTCGCGGCCCGATGAGCTCAGCGTCGGGATTCCGTGCCGCCGTCGGTGAGCGGGAGGGACTGCTAGACTCGCCGGGAATCTCCGCAGGGTGTCGCGTGCCTCCGTCGATCCGCATCGAGGACCTCCTCGCCGCCACCGGCGGCCGCCTGGTCAACCCGACCCCGGTGGAGGCATTCGCCGGGGCAGCGGTCGACTCGCGGACGGTCGAGCCGGGCTCCCTCTTCGTGGCCCTCGCCGGCGAGCGCGTGGACGGCCACCGATACGTGGCCGACGCCCTGCGAGCGGGTGCCGCCGCCGCCCTCGTCTCCTCCCCGGTCGATCTTCCGGCCGATACGGAGGCCGCCGTGGTCCGCGTGAGCGACACCCTTGCTGCGCTCCAGGAGCTCGCCGCGCTGGTGGCGCTCGCGCTTCGCCGTCCGGGTGGTGGGCGTCACCGGTTCGACGGGGAAGACGCTCGCCAAGGAGACCATCGCGGACGTCCTCTCCCGCGGGCACCGGGTCCTGCGCAACGAGGGGAACCTCAACTCCGAGACGGGACTGCCCATGACCCTCCTGCGCCTCGAGCCCACCCACGAGCTCGCGGTCCTGGAGATGAGCATGTACACGGTGGGCGAGATCGCACGCCTGGCGGAGATCGCGCGCCCCGAGGTCGGGGTGGTGCTTGCGGTCCACCCCACACACCTTGAACGAGCCGGGAGCATCGAGCGCATCGCCCGGGCCAAGGCCGAGCTGCCGGAGGCCCTCCCCGTGGGCGGGCTGGCGGTCCTCAACGCGGATGACCGGCGGGTGGCCGCCATGCGGGCCGTCACGGTGGCGCGTGTGCGAACCTTCGGCGTCGACGCCGAGGCCGACGTGCGCGCGACCGATGTCGTCAGTCACGGCGTGCTCGGGACGGAGTTCACGCTCCACGCGGCGTGGGGAGAGCGCCGGATCCGGAGCGGCACCCCCGGCCGCCACCTGGTGCCGCACGCCCTGGCCGCGGCGGCCGTGGCGGAGCATTTTGCGCTGCCGCTCGACGAGGTGGCCGCCGCGCTGGCCGCAGGCAGCAGCGCAGCTCACCGGATGGTGATCACCGAGACCGCGGGTGGGGCGACCATGGTCGACGACACGTACAACGCCTCGCCGGTGAGCGTTCGCGCGGCGCTCGCATTCCTCGCGGAGACGCCCGTTGCGACCGGGCGCCGCCGTCTCGGGGTCCTGGGCGACATGCTCGAGCTTGGCCCGGATGAGGAGCGGCTCCACCGCGAGATCGGCGCCGAAGCCGCGCCGATCCTCGACGCGCTGGTCGCCGTTGGTCCGCGCGGCCGCTGGATCGCAGCCGCGGCCCGCGCTGCGGGCCTTGGCACGGTCCTGACCGCGGAGGACGCCGACGATGCCACGCGGGTGGTCGAGCGCGACCTCGCCCCGGGTGTGGGCGACCTCCTGCTGGTCAAGGGCTCTCGCGGCGTTGCGCTGGACCGCGTGGTCGACGCGCTCGCGCCGACAGGGGGCGGACGCTGATGCTGTCCATCGTCTTCGGGCTGCTGCTCGCCTTCGGTGGCGTGGTCGCCCTTGGGCCGGTCTACATCGGCCTCCTGCGGCGCCTGGGCTTCGGCAAGCAGATCCGGGTAGAGGGCCCCGAGGCCCATTTCGGGAAGGCGGGCACGCCGACGATGGGCGGCATGCTCATGATCGTGGTGGTCATGTTCCTTGCCATGGCGATGCGCATCGAGGACGTGAGCACCCTGACTCCCATGCTGACCCTGGTGGGCGTGGGGATCCTGGGGGCGGTCGACGACTACGTGAACGCCCGCAGCGGGATCGGGATGCGCGGACGCTACAAGCTGATCTGGCAGACGCTGGTGGCCCTGCTCGCCGCGTGGTACATCCAGCGCCACTTCCAGATCAACGAGATCAGCGTTCCCCTCGTCGGCGACGTGGGCATCCTGCCCATCCTCTTCATCCTCTTCGTGGCCTTCGTGATCGTCGCCATGAGCAACGGAGTGAACCTGACCGACGGACTCGACGGGCTGGCCGGCGGGGTGCTGATCTTCAGCTTCGTGGCCTACCTGCTGATCGCCCTCGTGGTGCCGGAGGTGGACAGGTCCTCGACGCCCAACCTGGCCATCTTCTGCGCGCTCATCGTGGGGGCGCTGATGGGCTTCCTCTGGTTCAACGTCCATCCCGCCCAGATCTTCATGGGGGACTCCGGCTCGCTGGGCCTGGGGGCCACGCTGGCGGTGGTCGCCACCATCACCACCCAGCTCCTGCTCCTTGCGGTGATCGGCGTCGTCTTCCTGGCGGTCACGCTGTCGGTCGTGCTGCAGGTCGGTTCGTTCAAGCTCCGGGGCCGGCGGATCTTCCGCATGGCACCGCTCCAGCACCACTTCGAGCTGATCGGGTGGGCGGAGGAGAAGATCACGGTTCGCTTCTGGATCGTCTCCGCCCTGGCGGGGCTCCTGGGCTTCAGCCTCTTCCTGGCCACCGTGAAGGGGCTGTAGGTGGACAGATGATGACCGCCCCCCGCCCCGTCCGTTCCCGCGCCGACCTGGTCGGCCGCCGTGCCCTCGTGCTCGGACTGGCTCGGTCAGGCGTTGCGGCCGCACGCTACCTGGCCGATGCCGGCGCGACGGTCACCATCTACGACCGGCGATCGCCCGAGGATCTGTCCCCAGAGGTCGCCGCGATGGGGGACAGGCGCATGGCGCTGGCCCTGGGTATTGCCCCGGGCGACGCGGCGAGGCTGGTCGAGGCTGCCGACCTGCTCGTCACCAGCCCGTCCATCTCGCCGCGCTTCCCGACCACCGACCAGTGGCTGCGCGAGGCTCTCGCCGCCGCCGAGTCTGCGGGGACCGAGCTGGTGAGCGAGGTGGAGCTCTTCCTGCGTCTCACCGCGGCCCGGGTCCTGGGCGTGACCGGCACCAAGGGCAAGACAACGACGACCGCCCTGCTTGGCGCCATGCTCGAGGCGGCGGGCGTGCCGCACGCAGTGGGGGGGAACATCGGGCAGCCCCTCATCGAGCGCGCGGACGACCTGGATGCGGCGACGTGGGCGGTCCTGGAGCTCTCCGAGCTCCAGCTCCCGACCATCTCCCGCGGCGCCGACGTCGCGGTGTACACCAACATCGGGGCGGACCATCTCGACCGCCACGGGACGGTGGATGCCTATCGCGCGGTGAAGGCCCGCCTGGCAACGTTGAGCGTGGGCCGCGGGGGAGCCGTGGTGCTCAACGCGGACGACCCCGGGTGCCGCGACCTGGCCGCGTCTCTCGGCGAGGGCGACATCCACTGGTACCTGGGCGGACCGGACGACCGGCGCGAGGCATGGGAGGCCGACGGCTGGCTGCACCTGGGTGCGGATCCGCTCCTGCCGGTGGCCGATGTGCCGCTCCCCGGTGCGCACCTGCGTGCCGACGTCCTCGCCGCGGCGCTCGGCGCTCGCCTGGCGGGCGCCGCGACGGATGCCATCGCATCCGCGATCCGTTCGTTCCCCGGCGTGCCCCACCGGCTCGAGACGCTGGGAACCCGCGACGGGGTGCGCTGGGTGAACGACTCCCAGGCCACGATCCCGGCGGCGGCGGAGGCCGCCCTGGACGCGTTCGGGGCCGCGCCGCTCGTGATCATCGCCGGTGGGAAGGACAAGGGCCTCGGCTACGCCCACTTCGCTGACCGTATCGCCGCGCGCTGCCGCGCCGCCGTCCTCATTGGCGAGACGGCCGACGAGCTGACGAGGCTGGTGGCGGATCGCGTGCCGGTGAGGCGGGCCGGGTCCATGGAGGAGGCCGTAGCCATGGCCTCGCTGCTCGCGCAACGGGGCGACGTCGTGCTCCTCTCGCCCGCAGCGGCGAGCTTTGACATGTTCACCGACTATGCCGCGCGCGGCGATGCGTTCCGCGCCGCCGCCACCGCGATCGGCGTGACCGCCGCGCAGCCGGGGAGGGCCCGATGACCGCCGGCGCCGTAGCCGCGACATCCGCCCGCCGCCGCAGGGACCGGAGCGGCGTCCAGCGCGACCGGCATCAACCGTCGTACCCGCTCCTCGTGGCGGTCATCGGCCTGGTGGCTGCCGGCGTGGTGATGGTCTACTCCGCCTCGTCGGTGCGCGCGTACTTCTCGTCCGACGACCCGTCCATGTACGGGATCCAGCAGCTGATCTGGGCGGGTCTCGGGATCGGGGCCATGATGCTCGCGAGCCGCATCGACTTCCGCTGGCTGCGCTACATGGCGATCCCGGCCTACGTCCTGACCATGGTCCTGCTCGTGGCGGTGCTGGTTCCCGGGGTCGGCACGTCGGTCGCGGGGTCGCGGCGCTGGATCGTCCTGCCGGGGATGGGCGGGTTCCAGCCGGCCGAGCTCGCCAAGCTCGCGATCATCCTGTATCTCGCCCACTGGCTCGACCGGCGCGGTGCGCGGGCAGGAACCTTCTGGAACGGGCTGGTGCCGTTCACGCTGCTCGTTGCCCCGGCGTTCATGCTGATCGCCCTCGAGCCGGACCTCGGCACGGCAGGGGTCTTCGTGGTGGCCGCGCTCTCGGTCTTCTTCATGGCCGGTGCGAACCTCCTGTACCTGGGCGCCATCGGCTCGGCGGTGGTGGCCGCCGCGGCGGCGATGATCGCCACCACGCCGTACCAGCTGCAGCGCGTCGAGAGCTTCCTGGACCCGTTCCGCGATCCGCTCCACACCGGGTACAACGCCGTGCAGGCGCTCATGGCGCTGGCCCTGGGCGGCGTGACCGGGCTGGGTCTGGGGGCCAGCCGCCAGAAGTTCCTCTACCTGCCGGCACCGTCCACGGACTTCATCTTCGCGATCATCGGCGAGGAGTGGGGGCTGGTCGGGACGCTCGTCGTGGTCGCCCTCTTCCTGGTGATCGCCTACCAGGGCTACAAGATCGCGATTCATGCGCCGGATACGTTCTCGGGACTCCTCGCCTGCGGCCTGACCACCTGGCTCGTCGTCCAGGCCTTCGTCAACATGGCCGTGGTGACCGCGCTGGCGCCGGTCACCGGGATCCCGCTGCCGTTCATAAGCTACGGTGGCTCGGCGCTCACCATCAACCTCGTGGCGGTCGGCATCCTGCTCTCCATCAGCCGCGAGACCACGCAGTCAGGATCCTTGCTCGATGCGGTGTTTGGTGTCAGGCGGCGGGACAGGCGGGCACATCTACCCCGCGCTGGCCGTCGCACGGGCGCTGCGCGACGCGCAGCCCGACCTTGAGCTGAGCTACGTCGGCGGTGTCCGCGGCCTGGAGCACAGGCTCGTGGGCGAATCCGGCGTGCTGCCATACCACCAGCTGGTGGTGCGCTCGTTGCGCACCGCCGGCCGCGACGTGCACCTGGTGCTGGATCCGATGCGGGTCGCCGCCAGCGTCCCGCAGGCATGGTTGCTCCTGGGCCGGCTCCGGCCGGCGGCGATCTTCAGCACCGGGGGCTACCTCGCCATGCCGCTCGTGCTCGCTGCACGGGCACGGGGGATTCCCACGCTGGTCTGGGAGGGCAACGTCATCGCAGGCCGCTCGACGCGTGCCATCGGCAGGGTCGCCACGCGGGTGGCGGTCTCGTTCCCTCCGACGCTCGCTGCATTTCCCGGACGCTCGTTCGTGTCCGGCACGCCGATCCGCTCGTTCGACGGGATCGATCGCGATGCGGCACGCGCCGCGCTGGGCGTTCGCGCCGACGATCGGCTCATGCTCGTCTTCGGTGGCTCGCAGGCCGTGGCGTCCCTGAATCGCGTCCTGGCCGAAGCTCTGCCCGCGCTCCTGGCCGATTGGCGAATCCTGCACGTCGCGGGTGCCGGCGGGCTCGCTGATGCCCAGCGAACGCGGGACGGGCTCGACGCGACGATGCGCGAGCGCTACAGCGCGGAGGCCTTCCTCACCGATCTGATGGCGCCCGCCCTGGTCGCTTCCGACCTGGTGGTGGGCCGGGCTGGATCGTCGACCGTTGCGGAGATGGCGGCCTCGGGAACCGCATCGATCCTGGTGCCGTATCCGTACGCTGGCGCGCACCAGGACGCCAACGCGGCCTGGCTCGGGGACCAGGGCGCGGCCGTGGTCATCCCCGACGCCGCGCTCTCCGCGTCCCGGCTGGTCGAGGAGGGGCGCCGGCTGCGCGACGACGCCGTGCGGCTGCCGATCGCCGAGGCGGCGCGTCGACTCGGGCGGCCCCACGCGGCCGAGGCGCTGGCCGCGGAGCTCCTCGCCATGGCCAGCCATGCGCCCCTCCCCTCGGAGCAGGGAGGCGCGCAATGACCGGCGGCACCGGCCTGGACCTCGCGGGGCTCGACGCACTCGCCGCTGAGCGGGGGATCGTCCTGGAGCACGACGTGGCGCTCGCGCCGCTCACCACCCTGCGGGTCGGCGGTCCGGCGGACCGTCTGCTCGTCGCACGCGACCGCGAGACGCTGCTCGCCGGCCTGCAACTCGCGCGCGACGCGGGGGTGCCGTGCTTCCTGCTGGGCAACGGCAGCGACCTCGTGGTCGCGGATGCCGGGATGCGCGGTCTCGTGCTGCGCAACCGGGCCCGGTCCGTGCAGGTCGACGGGACGACGGTCACCGCGGATGCCGGCGCGGCGATGGCCATGCTCGTCAAGCGCTGCGTGGGCGCCGGTCTGGAGGGTCTCGAGTTCGGGATCAGCATCCCCGGGACGCTCGGCGGGGCGGTCTGGGCCAACGCCGGCGCACACGGGCGCGAGATGCGCGACGTGGTCGTCAGCGTCGAATCGTGGGACGCCACCGCCGACGGCACGTTGATCAGCCCCCGGGACGCCTGCGCCTTCGCCTACCGCGAGTCACGCTTCAAGCACAGCGGCGAGACGGTCATTCGTGCGACGCTGCAGCTCGAACGGGGCGATCCGGCGGCAATCCCAGCCCGCGTGGCCGAGCACCAGGCGAGTCGCCTCGCGACGCAGCCCCTCGCGGATCAGAACGCGGGGAGTGTCTTTCGGAACCCGCCGGGTGATTTCGCCGGGCGCCTGGCCGACGTCGCCGGCCTCAAGGGCTTTCGCATCGGCACCGCCAGCGTGAGCACCCGGCACGCGAATTTCATCGTGAGCGATCGCGATGGCAATGCGGCGGATGTCCGCGCCGTAGGCGAGCACGTGCGTCGGGTGGTCGCCGATCGCTTCGGGGTGGCGCTCCAGTACGAGGTCGAGTTCGTCGGCGACTGGCCGGCAGGGGAGGACCAGCCATGACCGAGCGCGGTTCCTCGCGCCTTCGGGTCGGGATCTTCGCCGGCGGACGTTCTGCGGAGCACGAGGTGAGCATCAGCTCGGCCGAGGCGGTGCTGCGCGCCATCGATCGTTCGCGCTTCGCGCCGTACCTGATCTTCATCGATCGCGAAGGACGATGGCACCTGCCCGCAGGTCCCGCGCCCGAGCTCGCGGACGCACCCCTGGCGGAGCTGCTCGGTGCCGAGACGCCCGCCACCCAGGCCGCTCGGCTGCGCACGGGCGGGGCGTTGCCGGTTCCGGCCGTGACGGACGCCGGGGGGCACTCGAGTCGCGGCACGCCCTGCGATCCCTCGCCGAGGCGATCGACGTTGCGTTCCTGGTCCTGCACGGACCGTTCGGGGAGGACGGCACCCTCCAGGGGTTCCTGGAGATGGCCGGCATCCCGTACACCGGGGCCGGGGTGCTGGCCAGCGCGGTGGCCATGGACAAGATCGTGTTCAAGGACCTGATGCGGGGGCACGGACTCCCGGTGGTCGACTACGCCTGGTTCCGTCGCCCGGCCTGGCGGACCGAGCCGAAACGCGTGCTGCGCGCTGCGCTGGCCGCGGTGGGGGAGCGCTGCGTCGTCAAGCCGGCGCGTCTGGGCAGCAGCGTGGGCATGACCCTGGTGCACGCCGTGGGTGAGCTGCCGGAGGCGCTCGACGAGGCATTCCGCTTCGACTCCAAGGTGATCGTGGAGCGCTATCTGTCCGACGCACGGGAGCTGGAATGCGGAGTGCTCGGCAATCACGAGCCGATCGTCTTCGAGCCCGGCGAGGTGCGCAGCCACCACGAGTGGTACGACTACGAGTCCAAGTACGTCGCGGGGCTGGCGGACGTCGAAGCGCGCGCGGACCTGGATGGCGCGCTCGCCGCACGCCTCAAGGATCTCGCCCTGGCCGCCTACCGGGCCGTCGACTGCGCGGGGCTTGCCCGGGTGGACTTCCTCGTCAACGCCGATGGCGCCTTCATCAGCGAGATGAACACCCTGCCCGGGTTCACCACGACCAGCATGTACCCGCGCCAGGCGGAGCTGGCCGGCATCGGGTTCGGGGAGCTCATCGCCCGGATCATCGACCTGGGGCTGGAGGCGTCTGCCGAGGAGGCGTCCCGCGCCGCCGCGGGCGAAAACCCGTCATGAAGCCCAGGCGTGGAGCAGACCCTAAGCCCCGCTCGACGCCGGTCCGGCCGCGCCCCTCGCCACACTCGCGGGAGCCCGGGCGGGCGTCGACGCGGCCGGCGGCCAGGCCACGACGGGGCGCGGCGCACGCGCGCAGGGGCGGGTCGCGCCTGCACCTGCCGCGGCTCCCGGCGGGTGGGTCGGGCGGGAGGATCGGCGCCGCCATCCTGGCGCTTGCGTTCGCCGCCGGGCTGCTGCTCCTCGTGAACGGGCCCTGGCTCCGCGTCTCGTCGGTCGCCTGGGCAGGGACCCGGTACACCTCCGCGGACCGGCTCGGCGCCGTCCTCGACCCGGTGCGCGGCGAGAGCCTTCTCGCCGTGGACGCCGGGTCGCTCGCCGCTCGCCTCGCGACGCTGCCGGCCGTTGCCTCGGCCCGGGTCGAGACGCGCGTTCCCGACGGTGTCGCCGTGCAGCTCGTCGAGAAGGAACCCGCGCTGGTGTGGCAGACCTCCGCGGTGCGCCTTGTGGTCGCCGCCGACGGGACCGTCTTCGGCGAGGTGGCCCTGACCGCCACATTGCCACCGGAGCTGGCGGGCCTGCCGTACATCTCGGACGCGCGCCAGGTGTCGCACAATCTCGCCATTGGCGACAGGATCCCGTCCGACGAGCTGGCCACCGCCCTCATGCTCGAACAGATCAGTCCGGCCGCGCTCGGATCGTCCGCCAACGGGGTCTCGGTCCAGATCAACGACACGTGCGGCTATCTCCTCCGGCCCCGCCCTACGGGTACCTGGCAGGCGATCTTCGGCCTGTACGGGCTCGACATCGGGGATACCACGGCGGTGAGCGTGCGTGTCGCCGACCAGGTCGCCGCGGTGCGGACGCTCTTCGCAGCCCACCGGGAGAACACGGTCGGGTGGGTGGATGCCCGGAACCCAGGAAGGGTATATTGGCGGCCGAACGGCCCGGGTGGCTCGGACACATGCTGACGTCGGCCCGCGGTCCCCATCCAGCGGCTATCGGTACCGTCCCTGATGTGGCTTCCCCTGATCGGCCTTGCGGTCGGTGTCGCGCTCGGGCTCATCTTCGGGGTCAACGTCAGCTCCGATCTGGCGCGCTACAGCGCCGTCGGGATTCTGGCGGGCCTCGATTCGGTGCTGGGCGCCATCCGGGCGCAGCTCGATGCGCACTACGACAATCGCGTCTTCCTCTCGGGGTTCGTGACGAACGCGCTCGTGGCGGTCCTGCTGACGTTCGTGGGCGATCGACTGGGAATCGACCTGTACCTGGTCGCCCTCTTCGCCTTCGGACTGCGCATCTTCCAAAACGTGGCGCTCATCCGGCGCCACTTCCTGTAAGGTCGATTCATCTGGGCGCCCCTCGCCGGGCGCGCGTCAGGAGGTAGCTTGGACACGGAAACGGTCCTGGTCGGCATCGACGCCGGCACGACCAAAGTGACGACCCTCATCGGCGAGGTCGGTCGGACAGGCGACGTCAACATCATCGGCTACGGCATCGGCCCGTCGGTCGGGATGAAGAAGGGGATGGTCGCCAACATCGACCAGACGGTGAACTCGGTCGCCCAGAGCATCGAGAAGGCGGAGCGCCTCTCCGGCTACAAGATCAGCTCAGCCTTCGTCGCGGTCGGCGGCAGCCACATCGCCAGCCAGAACAGCCGCGGCGTGGTGGCCGTCTCCGGGCACAAGCGCGAGGTGAGCCGGGAGGACGTCGCCCGCGCGACCGATGCCGCCAAGGCGATCCAGGTTCCCTCCAACCGCGAGCTGCTCCACGTCATCCCGCGCGGCTTCATCGTGGACGGCCAGGACGGGATCAAGGACCCGCTCGGCATGAGCGCGGTTCGGCTGGAGGTCGAGACCCACATCGTCGCCGGCGCGGCGACCTCGGTCCAGAACCTGTCCAAGTGCATCAACCAGGCGAACATCCAGATCGACGAGCTGGTGATCAGCTCGCTCGCCGCCGCCGAGGCGGTGCTCACCGACACGGAGAAGGACCTGGGCGTTCTGGTCGCCGATATCGGCGGCGGCACCACCGATATCGCGATCTTCGTCGACGGCGCCGTGTACCACTCCGCGGTCCTGCCCGTGGGCGGCATCAACGTCACCAACGACGTGGCCATTGGCCTGCGCACCAGCCTGAACCTCGCCGAGGAGATCAAGATCAAGCACGGGACGGCGAATCTCACCGACGTCCAGCCCGAAGAGCTGCTCAACGTCGCGGTCCTGGGCGAGGACGGCGGGCAGACGATCCAGCGCCGCCGCCTGTCGGAGATCATCGAGGCCCGGATGGGGGAGATCTACTCGCTCATCGCCGAGGAGGTGAAGCGCTCCGGCCACGCCGGGATGCTGCCCGCGGGGGCCGTGCTGACCGGCGGCGGGGCGCGGCTGGGCGGGGCCGCCGAGCTGGCCCGCGAGGTGCTGAACATGCCGGTCCGGATCGGCGCGCCGCAGGGCGTGGGCGGGCTGATGGACCAGCTCTCCAATCCCGCCTTCTCGACGCCCATCGGCCTGCTCCTGTGGGGCGCCGACCACCTGGGCGAGGAACCCATCGGCTATGCCACCGGGTCCTCCTTCCAGGCGGCATGGGCGGGTCGTCGACTGGCTGCGGGGGCCTCTTCCCGGGCTGATCCACGCGTATCCGGTGCACAGGCCGGCAACGCGTCCACCGCGCGTTGGCGGAGTGTGGATAACTTCGTGGCCGGCTGTGGAAAAATCGCCAGCGGGCACGGCGGCGGGTCGCTATCATCGGACAAACCCGCGCGAGACGGGTCGCTACCACCATACCGCGCAGGAGATCTCGAATGCCGCTCCGGTCGGACGCAGAACACTTCGCATTGATCAAGGTCATCGGCGTCGGCGGCGGCGGCTCGAACGCCGTGAACCGGATGATTCGCGCCGAGATGATGGGCGTCGAGTTCATCGCCGTGAACACCGACGCGCAGGCGCTCCTCCAGAGCGACGCGCCCCACAAGATCCGCATTGGCGACAAGCTGACCCGTGGTCTTGGCGCCGGCGCCGACCCGGGCGTCGGGCAGCGTGCCGCGGAGGAGGACTCGGAGAAGATCTACGAGGCGCTCAAGGACGCCGACATGATCTTCATCACCGCCGGGATGGGCGGTGGCACCGGTTCGGGCGCGGCGCCGGTCATTGCCGAGATCGCCAAGGACCTGGGCGCGCTGACGGTGGGCGTCATCACCAAGCCGTTCTCCTTCGAGGGCGTCCGCCGCAAGCTCGTCGCCGAGCAGTACTCGGAAGGGCTGAAGGACAAGGTCGACACCCTGATCACGATCCCCAACGACCGGCTGCGCGAGGTGGTCGACAAGAAGACCTCGATCCTGGACGCATTCCGGGTGGTGGACGACGTCCTGCGGCAGGGCGTGCAGGGGATCAGCGACCTGATCACCGTGCCGGGCCTCATCAACCTGGACTTCGCCGACGTGAAGACGATCATGCGCGACGCCGGCAGCTCCATGATGGGGATCGGCACCGCGACCGGCGAGAACCGGGCCGTCGAGGCCGCGCGCGCCGCGGTCATGAGTCCGCTCCTGGAGGTGAACATCCAGGGTGCGCGCGGGATCCTGTTCAACGTCACGGGCGGGAGCGATCTGGGCCTCTTCGAGGTGAACGAGGCTGCGGAGGTGATCAAGGAGGCCGCCGATCCGGAGGCCAACATCATCTTCGGCACGGTCATCGACGACCGGATGCGCGATGAGGTCAAGGTCACCGTCATCGCCACCGGCTTCGACGCTGCAAAGAAGATCCGCCAGCCGGGTCGCGCGGGAGCCGCCGATGCGTCGGGCGGCGCGGAGGGGTCGCTCGACGAGCGAAGCCGCGAGATCCTCGCCGAGATCGAGCGCGAGCGGGCCGAGCGGGCCTCGCTCGAGGAGCAGATGGGACAGGAGTCGCCGTTCGCCCGCAGCCCGCAGGCCGAACCGCGGGAGTCGCGCGTCACGGAGCGGCAGCCCCTCCCGGTACGTCCCGCCACCGAGGCACCGTCCTACGGCGAGACCGATCTCGACATCCCCAGCTTCCTGCGCCGCAAGGGGGAATAGACGGCGGGACTTCCCCGCGGCCGCCCGATGCTTCCCGCGAACGAGCCGCCTCTCGATGAGGCGCTGGTCCGCGAGCGCCTGGCGAGCCTGACGCGACGTCTGCGCGCCGCCGCGGAGGGTGCCGGGCGCGATCCCGACCGGTTCCGGCTCGTCGCGGTCACCAAGGGCTTTGGGGTCGAGGTCGTCCACGTCGCCGTGCGCTCCGGGCTGGCTCGCCTGGGAGAGAACCGTGTCCAGGAGGCGCTGCCCAAGATCGCGGCCGAGCCCGCGGTCGAGTGGCACCTCATCGGCCACCTGCAATCGAACAAGGCACGCCCGGCGGTAGCTGCGTTCGGCTGGATCCACTCCGTCCACGAGCCGGGGCTGCTCGATCGTCTCGAGGCGCTGGCGCACGACATGGTCGAAGGACCGCGCGTGCTCCTGCAGGTGAACCTCAGCGGCGAGACGACGAAGTCCGGCTGGGACGCCGCGCGCTTCGCGGATGCGCTGCGACCCGGGAGCGACCTGCTCGGCGCCCTTGCGCGTCTGCGGCACGTCAGAGTCGTGGGGCTGATGACGATCGCACCCTTCGGTGCTGCGAGCGACGAGGCGCGGGCGACGTTCCGTCGCCTGCGCGAGCTCCGCGACCGCCTCGAGCAGGTCGCGGCCATGGGGCTGCCGGAGCTGTCGATGGGCATGTCTGCCGATGCCGAGGCCGCAGTCGCGGAGGGCGCGACCCTGGTCCGGATCGGGACCGCGCTCTTCGGACCGCGGCCGGACCGAGCGTGACGGCGACCGCGCAGCGGTGCGCCTTGCTATTCTTGTGTCGAGATGAGCCAGGTTCTGGCGTCCTTCGTGACGCTGTTGGGCGCCGTCTACTCGATATTGATCCTGCTCCGGGTGGTGTTGAGCTGGACGAGCCCCATGGGCGGGGGTCCCTTCACCGCGTTCGTGTACCAGGTCACCGAGCCGGTCCTGGGCCCGATCCGGCGCCTGCTCCCGCCCATGGGCGGCCTGGACTGGTCGCCGTTCATCGCACTGCTGCTACTCAGCGTCGTCGTGCGGCTCTTCGCTCGATTCTGACCCTGCGATGGGCGATCCGTCGGTCACCTTCGGCGTGCTGCTCTCACCGCGGGCCACCCGCGACGAGGTGGGGTCCCTGAGCGACGGCGTGGTGCGCGTACGGGTCACCCGGCCGGCGCTGGACGGCGAGGCAAACCGTGCCCTGATCCGGGTGCTTGCGGCGGCGCTCGACCTGCCGCCATCGGCGCTGGCGCTCGCTTCCGGATCGCGCTCCCGCCACAAGCGGGTCCGGGTCGCCGGCCTGGACCTCGCGGCCGTGACGGAGCGGCTGGCACGTCCGGACCGTTGATGGGCACCGCGATTGCCGCTCTCCGTCCGGCACGGCTATACTGCGGCTCCCCTCGTGGGCGATTGGCTCAGCTGGTTAGAGCGCACGGTTCACATCCGTGAGGTCACTGGTTCGAATCCAGTATCGCCCACCAGCCACACCCTTCCGCGAGCGAGGCGAGTGATGACTCCCGCGCGCCCGAGCGGCAATGCGGCGCCCCCTGACGGGATCCGGACCATGTTCGACCGGATCGCGCCAATCTACGACGCAATGAACACGGTGATGACCGCTGGTCTGGACGCCCGATGGCGACGCGCCGCAGTGGCGGGCTGCCCGGCTCGCCGCCGGTGACCGGGCGCTGGACGTCGCGTGCGGGACGGGACGCCTGACGGAGGCGCTGGCAGAGGCCGCAACCCCCGGCGGCGAGGCGGTCGGCGTCGACGTCTCGCGTGGCATGCTGAGCCGTGCGATGGCGCGGACGGCCCGTGCGGCCAAGCATGCTCCCGCGGCTCGGGCAGCGGGCTCGCCGGTCGTCCCGGCGTATCGCGAGGCCGATGCCCTCTCCCTGCCCTTCGAGGACGGCAGCTTCGACGCGGCGACGATTGGCTTCGGGTTGCGCAACCTGCCCGACTACGCCGCCGGCCTGCGCGAGATGCGCCGCGTCGTGCGGCCGGGTGGCCGGGTCGTGATCCTGGAGATCGCCGTCCCGCAGCATGGCATCCCGCATCTGCTGTTCGAGACCTGGTTCCGCAGGATCGTGCCGGTCCTCGGCCGGGTCGCCGGCCGCTCGTCCGCCTACCACTATCTGCCCGCGAGCCTCCTCGCCTACCCGCCGCCCGAGTCCATCGCGGCGATGATGGAGGAGGTCGGCCTGGAGCGGATCCGCTGGCGCCGGCTCCCGTCGCAGATGGCCACGCTCCACGTCGGCGAGCGACCCGCCGAGTGACGGTCACACCGTCGCTGACGGTCGCCATCTTTGGCGAGTCATACCTCCCGTATCTCTCGGGCGTCACCGTCGCGACCGAGGTCCTCGCACGGGCCCTCGGGGCGGCGGGGCACCGGGTCATCCTCGCGGTGCCCCGCCCGGCCGGTTCCGCGCCGCAGACCAGCGGCGGTGCCGACGGGCCTGACCCGGAGATGGCGTGGCTGCCCTCGTACCAGGGACCGCCACCGGCGCCACCCGACTATCGGATGCCCTGGCCGGTGCCCTCCTCCGCGTTGGCGCAGGTGCGGGCGGCCCGCCCGGATATCGTCCATGCGCAGTCACCGTTCGTATCGGGCCTGATGGCGCGACGGGCGGCGCGGGAAGCGGGGGCGCCCCTGGTCTACACGCACCACACCCGGTTCGGCGACTACCGCCATTACCTCGGGCCGCTCGCCGCTCCCGGGTCCGCCGTGGTGGGCGCCTACCTGGGGGCCTTCTGGGCCGGATGCGCCGGGGTCGTGGCGCCCGCCGCGGACCTCGCCGCCGAGATCGAGGATGCCCTCGCGCGCCACCCGGGTCGGCGACGCCCCGTCGTGCGGGCCATCCCGACCGGCCTCGACCTCCGCGTCCTGCGCGCCCTGGCGCCGGTCGATCCGCGGCCGCGGGCCGGCTGGCCGTCCGACGCCATCGTGGCGGTCTCGGTGGGCCGCCTGGCGCGCGAGAAGAGCACGGACCTGCTGCTCGACGCCTTCGCGGATGCCGCGCGCAGCGAACCCAGGCTGCGCCTGGCGCTCATCGGGGACGGTCCGCTCCGCGGCGAGCTCGAGCGGCGCCTGGCGAGCGCCGACCTGCGCGACCGCGTCCTGCTCACCGGCCGCCTTCCGCGCCTGGAGGCGCTCGCGCTCGCCGCCAGCGCCGACCTGTTCGTCTTCGCCTCGCGCACCGAGACCCAGGGGTTGGTCCTGGCCGAGGCGCTCGCGGTCGGGTTGCCGGTCGTCACCCTCGACGGGCCGGGGGTGCGGAGCTCCGTCCGTGACGGCGTGGACGGGGTCGTCGTCGCCAGGGGCGTCGGACGCTCGGCCCCACACCTCGCCGAGGCGCTGCTCCGCCTGGCCGCGGACCCGGCCCGCCGAGCGGCCATGGCCCATGCCGCGCGCGACGGCGCGGAGCGGTTCGCGGTCGGCGCCCGCATCGAGGAGACGGTCGCGTTCTACCGGTCCGTGATCGGCGCCGGCCGCTGACGCGGATCGGGTTGCAGGCGGGATGGCGCCGCGTACAATGCTCGGCATGCGAGTGAGTCTGACGGCCCGCCTCGTCTCCCACCCCTCCATCGACTTCGGAGCCGGGCGCCGCAGCCCGCGCCACGCGCGCCTCGGGCTCGCGATGGCGACCACGATCTACCACCATCCCCGCCGTCAGCTCGCAACCGTGACCGCCCTTCGCATGCAGACCGGCCGCTACAGCTTCGCAGCGGTTGGCCGAGTTGGTCGCGTCGGTTCGCGCCGCCAGGTCCCGCCCCTCGGGCTCCCGCGCGCGCATCACGGCTGACGCGGGCGTGGCCCCGCTCCGCAACGCGCGCGCCACATCGGCCGGGGGGGTCGTCCACCGGGCAGTCGGCGACCATCGCGAGATCCTTCTCGTCCACCGCCGCGCGCCACGCCTGTGGGCCCTCCCCAAGGGAACTCCGGACGCGGGCGAGACGATCCTGGAGACGGCGTTGCGCGAGGTCCGCGAGGAGACGGGCGTCGAGGTCGAGGCGGAGGAACCCCTGGGCGCCATCACCTATTTCTTCGTGCGCGAGCGGACGCGCTTCCACAAGACGGTGCACTTCTTCCTGATGCGTCCCATTGGGGGGAGCACGGAGCTGCATGACCACGAGTTCGACGAGGCGCGCTGGTTCCAGCTCGAAGAGGCACCGCAGATCATGACCCACGCGACCGAACGCGAAGTCGTGGAGCGCGCCGCTCTGCGCCTCGCGGAGCGCGAGCAGGAGGCGGCAAGCGCATGAGCACCACCATCGCCCCGCTGCGTCGGACGCCGCTCTACGGCGTCCACGTGGCGCTTGGCGCGCGGATGGTTCCGTTCGCCGGGTGGGAGATGCCGGTCCAGTACGCCTCGATCCTCGACGAGCACCGGACGGTTCGCGGTGCCGTGGGCCTCTTCGATCTCAGCCACATGGGCGAGCTGCACGTCTCCGGACCGCAGGGCCTCGACTTCCTGCGCTACGCGGTGATCTCCGATCCGGCGAGCCTGGTGCCCGGCCAGGCGCAGTACTCGATGCTGTGCACCGCGGAGGGAGGCATCGTCGACGACCTCATCATCTACCGCGTCGACGACGGATACCTGGTTGTCTGCAACGCAGCCAACCGCGAGGCCGATGTCGCCCACCTGCGCGACCTCCTGGCCGCGAGCGGCATGGACGCGATCCTGGACGACCGCAGCGACCGCACCGCCCTCGTGGCACCCCAGGGCCCTCGCGCCGCCGAGCTGCTCAAGACCCTGACCGATGCCGACATCGACGGGCTGGGGTACTACCACTGCACCCCCGGACGCGTTGCCGGCATCGACTGCCTCATCGCGCGCACCGGCTATACCGGCGAGGACGGCTTCGAGCTGTTCTGCGACCCGGCCACCGCGGCCGACCTGTGGAGCGCGGTCCACGACGCCGGCACGCCGTTCGGCATCAAGCCCTGCGGCCTGGGCAGCCGGGACACGCTGCGCCTCGAGGCCGGCATGCCGCTCTACGGCAACGAGCTGGATCGGCAGACGAACCCGTACGAGGCCAACATGGGGCGGGTCGTCAAACTGGCGAAGGGCGCATTCCACGGACGCGACGCGCTCAAGCAGATTCACGATGCCGGCCCCAAACGACGGCTCGTGGGGCTGGTGATGCGCGAGAACGCGATCCCGCGCCACGGGTACCCGGTCCTGGTGGACGGAGCCGATGCGGGCGTGGTGACGAGCGGCACCGCGTCGCCCACCCTGGGCGAGAAGATCGCCATGGCCTATCTCCCGGCGGAGGAGGCGGGTGCCGGGGCCGAGGTGCAGGTCGTCGTCCGCGAACGCCCATACTCGGCGGAGCAGGTAGCGTTACCCTTCTACAAGAGGCCGCGCTGAGCGGCGTTCCGCCGGCGGCTCCCAGTCGTCGCGGGCGCCATCGGCCAGATCCGCGCGCAGCACAGAAGCAGGAGGTCCGGTGAGCTATCCCCCAGGGCTTCGCTACACGAAGGAGCATGAGTGGGTGCGGGTCGACGGGGCGAGCGTCACGATCGGCATCACCAGCTTCGCGGCCGACGAGCTCGGTGACATCGTGTTCGTCGAGGTGCCCGAAGTCGGCACCGTGCTGCAGCAGTTCTCCGGGTTCGGGGTGGTGGAGAGCGTGAAGGCCGTCAGCGACCTCTTTGCGCCGGTCTCCGGCCCGGTGACGGCGGTCAACGAGCGACTCGGCGACGAGCCGGAGCTCCTCAACAGCGACCCGTTCGGCGACGGGTGGATCGCAACGGTCGAGCTGTCCGACCCGGGCGAGCTCGATGCCCTGCTCGACGCGGATGCCTATACCGCGCTGACCAGCTGACGGCGGCTTGCCATGGCCTACAGCCCGCATACCAGCGCCGATAGGGCGACCATGCTCGACGCCATCGGCGTGGAGACCATCGATGCACTGTTCGCGGACATTCCCGCGACGGTTGCCCCGCGCTCGTTCGCGATCCCGGCACCGCTCACCGAGCAGGAGGTCCGCACCGAGCTGACGCGGCTGGCCGGCCGCAACCGGCTGCCTGAGGTGAGCTTCCTGGGTGCAGGCGCCTACCGCCACCTCATCCCGGCGGTCGTGGGCGAGGTGATCGGCCGCAGCGAGTTCGCGACCGCGTACACGCCGTACCAGCCCGAGGTCAGCCAGGGCACGCTGCAGAGCATCTACGAGTTCCAGTCGCTCGTCTGCGAGCTGACCGGGATGGAGGTCGCCACCGCCAGCCACTACGACGGTGCGACTGCCACCGCTGAAGGCGCCCTGATGGCCTGCCGCCTCACGCATCGGGAGAAGGTGGCCGTCTCCACTGCCGTGAACCCGGAGGTGCGCAGGGTCCTCGATACGTACTGCGCCGGGCCGGGGATCGAGGTCATCGAGGTCCCCGCCGACCTGGTGCCTGGCGGCAGCGGCCTGACCCCGGGGGAGGCGGTGGAGCGTTTGGTGGACGCCGATGTCGCCTGCTTCGTCGCCCAGCAGCCGAACATGTTCGGCGGCGCGGAGGCCATGGCGCAGCTGGCCGAGGCCACCCATGCATCCGGGGCGCTCATGGTGGCGATGGTTGAGCCCACCTCGCTCGCCGTGCTCGCGGCACCGGGCACCTACGGCGCGGACATTGTCACCGCGGAGGGGCAGCCGCTGGGAATCCCGCTCTCGTTCGGCGGTCCGTACGTGGGCCTCATGGCGGCGCCCATGGCTTCGGTGCGCCAGATGCCCGGGCGCCTCGTGGGCGCGACGCGGGACGGATCCGGGCGCCTGGGCTACGTCCTCACCCTCCAGGCCCGCGAGCAGCACATCCGCCGCGAGAAGGCGGCGAGCAACATCTGCACCAACCAGGCCCTCTGCGCCCTTGCCGCAACGACCTACCTGTCGGCTGTGGGGCCCGAGGGGCTGCGGGAGGTCGCCGAGCTGTCGATGGTCCAGGCCCGCCACCTGGCCGGCCGCGATCGAGGCCACGGGCCTCGGGGAGCGGCGCTTCAGCGCGCCGTACGTCGCGGAGGTGGTCATCCGCATCCCGGACGCGGCGCGCAGGCACGCAGCCATGGTCGAGCGCGGGATCCTGGCCGGTCTCCTCCTGGAGCCCTACTACCCCGAGCTGCGCGACTGCCTGCTCCTGGCCGCGACCGAGCTGACGACCGATGACGAGATCGCCCGGCTGCTGCGCGGCCTCGAGGAGACCGCATGAGCGTCACGGAGCGACCGGGAGCCCCCACCGGAGCTCCGGATTCGCCGGACGGGTCCGGGCGTGGAGCCGCGTTCACCTCACCGGCGGCGAGCGGGCCGCTCACCGTGGTGGAGCCACTCCTCTTCGAGCGCTCGCGACCCGGCCGTCGAGCGGTGCGTTTCCCTGCGCCCTCGGCGGAGGCGGTCCGCGCCGCGGCCGGTCAACCGGTTCTGCCGGCGGCAGCGCGCCGTGCCATGGCACCGCGCCTTCCGGAGGTAAGCGAGCTGGAGCTGCTGCGGCACTTCAACCGGCTCAGCCACCTGAATCACGCCATTGACCTGGGCTTCTACCCGCTTGGGTCGTGCACCATGAAGTACAACCCCAAGGTGAACGAGTGGGCCGCCGGGCTCACAGGTTTCACAGGCTCGCACCCACTCGACCCGGCCGCCACGAGCCAGGGCAGCCTCGAGCTCCAGTGGCTGCTGGCGCGAGCTCCTGCGGGAGGTGAGCGGCATGGCCGCCGTCTCGCTCCAGCCGGCCGCCGGCGCCCATGGCGAGCTGACCGGGATGCTCATGACCCGCGCCTACCACCGGAGCCGGGGGGAGGGGGAGCAGCGGACGCGCGTGCTGGTGCCGGACAGCGCCCACGGCACGAACCCGGCGACGGCCTCGATGGTGGGCTACACCACCGTCACCATCCCCTCGAACGCACGGGGCGGGATCGACCTGGCGGCCCTCCGCGCTGCGCTGGGTCCTGACACCGCGGCGCTCATGATCACCAACCCGTCCACCCTGGGAATCTTCGAGGACCAGATCGACCAGGTTGTCGAAGCGGTCCACGCCGCGGGCGCCATTGCCTACATGGACGGCGCGAACCTCAACGCAATCCTGGGCCGCTTCCGCCCCGGGGACGCCGGCTTCGACGTCATGCACTTCAACCTGCACAAGACCTTCTCCACGCCGCACGGCGGCGGGGGACCGGGTGCCGGGCCCGTGGGGGTCAGCGAGCGACTCGCCCCCTTCCTGCCCACGCCCATGCCGCTCCTGGTCACGGGGAGCGCAAGCGAGGTGCTGCGCAACGCGTGGGCCGGGCGATCGACGCCGGAGGCCCGCTTCGCGCTCGAGGCGCCGGATGCGCGGCCATCGGCCATTGGCAAGGTACGGGCCTTCTCCGGCAACTTCGGCATGCACGTGCGTGCCTACACCTACATCCGGTCCAACGGGGGGTCCGGGTTGCGCGAGATCAGCAATGACGCCGTGCTCGCCGCGAACTACCTCCGCGTCCGCCTGGCCGATGCCTACGACCTGCCCTACGACCGAATCTGCAAGCACGAGGTGGTCTTCTCCGGCCGGCGGCAGAAGCGCGAGCACGGCGTCTCGACCCTGGACATCGCCAAGGCGATCCTCGACCACGGGATCCACCCGCCCACGATCTACTTCCCGCTCATCGTCGAGGAGGCGCTCATGATCGAGCCCACGGAGACAGAGAGCCTCGAAACGCTGGACAGATTCTCTGCGGTCATGCACGAGATCGCGGCCACCGCGGCGACCGATCCGGCCTTGCTCAAGGCGGCGCCACTGACGACCCCCGTGGGCCGCCTGGACGAGGCGGGCGCCGCGCGCCACCCGAACCTGCGCTACGAATTCGCCCATGCCACCGAGGCTCGGGATGAACTCGGCTGAGCCTCCGGGCGTAGTATGGATACCGATCGGCGCATCTGATCACGGGGTGCCAGTGGGAACGACGCAGCCGGATGGCCTCGTCGGGCGGATCCAGTCGGGGGACCTGGACGCGTTCGAAGAGTTCTTCAACAAGTACAAGCGGCCGGTGTATACCACCGCGCTGGCGATAACCCGTGACCCGTTTCTCGCCGAGGAGATCCTGCAGGATTGCTTCGTCAAGGCCTATCGCGTCCGAGATCGGCTTCGGACCGACGTCTCGCCCCTTCCGTGGCTCCAGCGAGTGTGCACCAACCTGTGCTACTCGCGGGTGTCGCGCCGCAGGGCGACCATGGAGCCCCTCACCGCGCTGATCACCAACCTGGTAACCGACCTGACGTCCCGCCCGGATCAGGTCGTCGAGTCGCGGGAGATCATCGAGGTCCTGCAGCGGGGCATCGACACGCTGCCACCCAAGCAGCAGACCGCCATCATCCTCTACTACCTGCACGGCTACTCGCTCGCGGAGTCCGCGGAGATCGCCGAGTGCAACGTCGGGACCATGAAGTCGCGGCTGCACTACGCGCTCAAGGCACTCCGCGCCCAGCTCCCGATCGAGCGCCGCGCTTCCGCGCACGTGGACTCGAGGCTGGCATCCCATGAGCTGCCGTAGGATCAGCCGGGAGCTGATCGAGCGGTTCCGATTCGGCGAGGAGCTGGACTCCCGCTCGGAGCCCCACCTGGCGCACCTGGTCGCGTGCTCGAGATGCCGGGACGAGGTCGGGCTCGACCGCACCCTGGTCCTGCAGCTGCAGCGCGCGCTGCGTGCGCGCATTGCCAGCCAGGACCCGTCGCCCCGGGCGTTCAACGCGGTGCGGATCCGTGCTCTCGCCGAAGATGAGCACGTCAGCTGGCGCTCGCGCCTCTTCCGTCTGGCGCGGCTGATGCCCGCCGGCGCGGCCATGGCCCTGATGCTCGCAGCGGTCATCAACGCCGCCGGGGACAATCAGCCGACCCTGCTCCATGCCCGCACCGTCGCGTGGCCCGGCGTCATGGAGCGCGCGGACAACGACCCGCTGACGCCGCACGAGGCCGAATGGTGGGTGCTCCACCAGCCGCCGCCACCCATCCCTCCGCCCGCCACGGGCGTGATGCCGTCGGTCGACCCGTCCACCGAGGCGTCGTCTGCCAACCTGCCGAAGCCCACGACGGGCCTGACCGAGTGAGCCAAGGCTCCCGGCGGTCGACGCGGACGCCCGTGCTGATCGCGGCTGCCGCGCTCCTGCTGGGGGCATGCTCGGCCCCGGGGTCGGCTTCGCCGTCGGGGCTGAGCGCCGCCGCCTCTGTCGCGATCTCGCCCAACGCGTCGATCGCCCCCGGCGTCCCGGTCTTCATGCAGACGGTGGTGCCTCCGGCGCCCGGCCCGGTCAAGCCGTTCCGCGGCGAGATGGTCCAGCAGGTCTTCATCGTGGACGGCCGCATCAGCATGTTCTTGGAGCTCAAGAACGTGGGTGAGGAGCCCGTCACGTTCCTCAACACGCTCTATGACTACGAGCCCACGCAGCTCTACACCCCTGCGGTCCGGCTCGAATGGCGGGAGGGCGGGAACGCGGTCTACACGCGGGCCGGCCGCTTCTTTCCCAGCCCGGCCATCGTCCAGCCGGGGGACTCGGCCGTGTACATCATGGGTGGCCAGCCGGTAACCGGGGCCGGGACCCCCGCCGACCTGGTGACCCATATCAAGTACTGCCCCACGCGTGGGATGAACGATGTGCCGGGGATCCCGCTGGCCGTCAGCGACCTGGCCTGGACCGCTGACGGCACGGACGCGGTCACCGTGCGCGGGACGCTCACCGAAACGACGGGCACCCAGCGGAACAAGCCTCCCCTCGTTGGTGTCGCCTTCTTCGACGCCAACGACCATCTCGTGGGTGCGGTGGTATCGGCGGCTGGTGGTGCGCCGGTGCCGGCCCACGGAAGCCGCCCCTTCTCGCTCTCCGGGGCGGGGGTCGACACCGCGGCGATCGCCCATGCCACCGCCTACGCCTTCATTCCGTAACCGCTACCAGCCTGAGAGAGGCGGCTGCCGTTTGAACCTTTACCATCGGATCCGGGTAGCAAAGGTACCCGGCTCAGCGACTGGAGCGCTGTTGCTTTCTTGACGGTACCTTATGCTCCGGGCAATCATTGGCGGGCCCTGCGCCCGGCGGGGCGCCTGCTGGCGCCTGCGCTCATGTCTTCGGAGCTGCCTCCGGAGCGGGGATGGGCGCTATCGGACGGGTTGGGCGCTTCGCAGGCAGGAGAGGAGGTCACACCGCGATCATCGCGCTGACGTCATGACGACGGTCGTCCGCGGACGCCCCCTGACGGCGCGCGTGGCGGATTAGACCAATCCCGCCGCTTCTAGCGGCGGCCCCTTTTACGCCGTACCGGCGAAAGGACGAGGTGTATGTGGATTAAGAAGAGCTTTGGAGTCCTGGTGGCGTTGATGATCGTGCTCGCGGCGTGCAGCACGAACAACAACGGCGGGGGATCGAGCCAGTCGGCGAATGCTTCGGCATCTGCGTCCGCAATGGCTATGGATCCCAACCAGGTGCTCCATGTTGACATGGGCGGCGAGCCGCCGAGCCAGGACCCGACCCAGGCGACCGACTCGCAGTCGATCACCGTCCTGCGAAACACGACGGCCACGCTTGTCTACTTCGACAAGCAGCTCAACGTCATCCCGTGGCTGGCCTCCAGCTGGGACATCAGCCCCGACGGGCAGACCATCACCTTCCACCTGCGAGACAACATCAAGTACTCCAACGGCGATCCGATCGTCGCTGGTGACTTCGTCTACAGCTGGAAGCGCCTGATCGACCCGCGCAACGCCGCGGGCTACAGCTACATCATGGCCGACGTCGTCGAGGGCAACGAGCTCCTGGGCGTGGACGTCAAGACCACCTCGGATGCCGACATCAACGCCATGCTCGACAAGTTCGGCGTTTCGGCACCGGACGACAAGACCTTCGTGGTCAAGCTGGCGCATCCCGCCGCCTACTTCGTCTACATCGCGACCCTCTACGGCACCGTGCCGCTCGAGAAGAAGTGGGTCGAGACCAAGGACTTCACCGAAGCGGCCAACTGGGTCGGTTCGGGTCCCATGACCCTGAAGGAGTGGACGCACAACTCGAAGATCGTGCTGGTTCCGAATCCCAACTGGAACCCGGAGATCAGCAAGGACTTCGGCGGTGCGCCGACGATCAAGGAAGTCGACTACGCCATGATCACGGATCCGTCCGCGAGCCTGGCGGCGTACGAGGCTGACGAGCTCGATATCGCGGGCGTGCCTTCACAGGAAGTCTCCCGCATCCAGAACGACCCGAAGCTGAGCCAGCAGGTGCTCTCGGGGGCAACCCTGTCGATCACCTACTTCGGCTTTGACGTCAAGCAGGCCAAGAGCCCGTTCACCAAGAGCGTGAAGCTGCGACAGGCCTTCAGCGAGGCGATCGACAAGAAGACCATGATGGCGACCGCGTTCAGCGGCATCGGCGTCGTGGCGGACTCGCTCGTCCCGCCGGGCATGCCGGGCCACCAGGACACGGTCTACTATCCGTTCGACCTGGCCAAGGCCAAGACTGACTTCGATGCCGGCCTGAAGGAAGCCGGCGTTGCAAGCGCCAGCGACCTCAAGCTGCAGATCGGGTACAACACCGGCGCCAACTGGGAGAACAAGGTCGCCTTCATGACCGAGGCCTGGCGGACCGCCTTCGGGGTCACCGTCGAGCCCGTCGGCCTGGAGTGGGGCGCGTATCTCGACCGGTTGTCGAAGGACCCGTTCAGCATCTTCCGTCTCGGATGGGGCGCGGACTACCCGCACCCGAACAACTTCCTGACGGACCTGATCAGCTGCACCTCGGCGAACAACAACATGGGCTACTGCAACAAGGACGTCGACGCGCTCCTGGCGCAGGCAGCCACCAAGTCCACGCTCGACGAGCAGGTTCCGCTCTACAACCAGGCGCAGGACATGGTCATGGCCGATGCCCCGATCATCCCGATCCGCTTCGGACAGCGCTTCGGCCTGGTCAAGCCGTGGGTCCAGGACCTGAACCCGACGGCGCAGGACTCCCAGATCTCGGGTGAGAACTTCTTCGCCTGGGTGCAAATCGCCGCCCACTGAGGAAGGTCCAACCCGCTAACGGGTAAAGCCAAGAGTCGGGTGGACCGGTCCGCCGGTCCACCCGACGGCCACAGCCGCCGCGAGTCCATTGCGACGTCTGTGGCCGTCGGATATGCGGAAACCCCCAGGCATAGGAGAGCAACGTGGTCGGCTACATCATCCGGCGAGTGCTCTGGATCATCCCGGTCCTGTTCGTCGTGTCGATGATCACCTTCACCCTGATGCATGCGGCACCGGGCGGCCCGTGGGCGCGCGAGAAGAAGCTCCCGCAGGCCACCATCGACCACCTCAACGAGAAGTACGGCCTGAACGATCCGATTCCGGTCCAGTACCTCCAGTGGGTTGGGGGCCTCGTAACCGGCGACCTCGGGCCGTCGTACAAGTACCTGGACCGAACCGTGAACGACATCGTGGCCGACGGCATAGGTACCACGGTGCAGCTGGGGCTGATGGCCTTTCTGCTCTCCGTCATCGTGGGGATCCCGCTGGGGGTGATCGCGGCGTTACGCCACAACGGCTGGCCGGACTACCTCGCCACCTTCATCAGCGTGCTGGGGATCTCCACCCCCAGCTTCGTGGCCGCCATCCTGCTCCTGGTCGTCTTCAGCGTGACGCTCAAGCTGGTTCCCGACCTTCGGCTGGGGCGACCCGTCTCACTGGGTGCTGCCCACGGTCGCGCTGGCGCTCTTCCCGATTGCCCAGATCGCGCGCTACACGCGAGCGAGCATGCTGGAGGTGACGCGCAAGGACTACGTGCGCACCGCGCAGAGCAAGGGGCTCAAGGAGCGCACCGTCGTGGTCGTGCACATGATCCGCAACGCGCTGATCCCGGTGATCACCATCCTGGGACCGATCCTGGCCTTCCTGATCACGGGCAGCTTCATCATCGAGACCATCTTCTCGATCCCGGGCATTGGCAAGTACTACGTCACCAGCATCGGCCAGCGTGACTACGGCGTGATCATGGCCATGACCATGCTGTACGCTGCGGCGATCGCGGTCATGAACCTGGTCGTGGACGTCCTGTACGCCTATATCGACCCGCGGATCCGGTACAGCTAGGAGGCCCGGGAGCAATGGCAAACCAGACGCAGGTCACTCGAGGCCCCCAGAGCCCTGACCCGGAAGCCCGCCAGCCTGTGGGGCGACGCGTGGGGACGGCTGCGGAAGAACAAGCTGGCACTGGTCGGGCGGCTTCGTGGTCGTCTTCCTGCTCCTCGTTGCGATCTTCGGGCCGTACCTCACGCCGTACGACTACTGCGCCAGGACTTCACGAGCCTCGCGCTGAACAACTACCAGGTGATCCCGCCGTTCACCCTCGGCCACGTCCTGGGCACCGACGAGCTCGGCCGTGACCTCCTCAGCCGCCTCATGGACGGCGCGCGGATCAGCATGACCGTGGCGGTCGTGGTCCAGATCGTGGTGCTCTTCATCGGCCTGCCCGTGGGCGCCGCGGCCGGCTGGTTCGGCGGCCGGCTGGACACCGTCCTGATGCGCTTCACGGACGTCGTGTACGCGTTCCCGGACCTGCTCTTCATCATCCTGCTGTCGGTCTCGTTCCGCGAGACCTTCTTCGGCAAGGCGATGGACGGGCTGCTGCTGGTGTTCGTGGCCATCGGGCTCGTCAGCTGGGTGACCATGGCCCGGCTGGTGCGCGGCCAGCTCCTGTCGCTCAAGGAGCAGGAGTACGTCGAGGCGGCCAGGGCCATCGGCGTCAGCGACTTCCGGATCGTCAGCCGGCACCTGCTGCCGAACGCGATCGGGCCGGTCATCGTCGCGGTCACGCTGGGCATCCCGGGCGCGATCCTGGCGGAGGCGACCCTGGCCTTCATCGGCATCGGCGTCCAGGCCCCGCGCGCCTCATGGGGCAGCCTGGTGGCGGCCGGCCAGGCGTACATCCGCTCGCAGCCGCACCTGGTCGTGTTCCCGGCCATCGCGATTGCCCTCGCCCTGGTGAGCTTCACCTTCCTGGGCGACGGCCTGCGCGACGCGCTCGATCCCAAGCTGAAGGGGAAGCAGTAACTTGACCGTCCCTGACGATCAGGGCCGGGCGGGCAGCCCGGTCCTCACAGAACTGCCCGAGGACGTCAGCGTCGAGACAGAGGAGGGGCGCCGGTTGGCGGAGTCCCTCCAGGACAGCCGGCGCCATGCCCGCAAGCTGCTGGAGGTTCGCAACCTCTCGACGCAGTTCTTCACGCGGGACGGCACCGTGCACGCGGTCGACGACGTCAACTTCGAGCTCGACTACGGCGAGACGCTGGGCCTCGTGGGCGAGTCCGGCTGCGGGAAGAGCGTGACGGCGCTGTCGCTGACCCGTCTCGTCCCGAACCCGCCCGGCAAGATCGTCTCCGGCGAGATCATCCTGGACGGCATCAACATCCTGAAGCTCTCCAACGAGGAGATGCGCCGGCTGCGGGGCAAGAAGATCGGCTTCATCTTCCAGGACCCCATGACCAGCCTGAACCCGACCCTGACGATCGGCTTCCAGATCGCGGAGTCGGCACGGGTGCACCTGGACCTGTCGAAGAAGGCGGCGGATGATCGGGCCGTGGAGCTGCTCAGCAAGGTGGGCATCCCGCGGGCACGGGACCGCATGCGCGACTACCCGCACCAGTTCTCCGGCGGGATGCGGCAGCGGGTGATGATCGCCATCGCCCTGGCCTGCGACCCGATGCTCCTCCTCGCCGACGAGCCCACCACCGCGCTGGACGTGACGATCCAGGCCCAGATCCTGGAGCTCATCAAGTCCCTCTCGTCCGAGTTCGGGACCGCCGTCATCCTCATCACCCACGACCTGGGGATCGCGGCCGGGATGTGCAACCGGATCAACGTCATGTACGCCGGGCGCATCGTCGAGACCGGCAACGTGGACGACATCTTCGAGAAGCCCCGGATGCCCTACGCCTGGGGCCTGCTCGAGTCGCTTCCGCGCCTCGACGAGGAGAAGCACGCCCGACTGCGGACCATCGAGGGCCTGCCGCCCGATCTGATCAACCCCGGACCCGAGTGCCGGTTCAGTCCCCGCTGCCGGTACGCGCGCGACACGTGCCGGGAGCACGAGCCCGAGCTCTCCGAGCGCGAGGGCGAGGGGCATCTCGCGCGGTGCTTCGGCACGGAGCCCGGAGGATGGATCCAGTGACGAGCAGCGCGCCGCACGACGCAGAGAACCTGGTCGAGGTCGAGAACCTCAAGGTCCATTTCCCGATCACCTCCGGCATCTTCCAGCGCGAGATCGGTCGGGTGCGGGCGGTCGACGACATCACCTTCGAGATCCGCAAGGGCGAGACCTTCGGCCTGGTGGGTGAGTCCGGCTGCGGCAAGAGCACCACCGGCCGCGCGGTGATCCGGCTCCGCAACCCGACCGACGGGACCGTGCGCTTCGACGGCCGGGACCTCATGACGCTCAACCGTAACGACCTGCGCGCCATGCGCCGCCGGATGCAGATCATCTTCCAGGACCCGTACTCGAGCCTCAATCCGCGCATGACGGTCGGCTCGATCATCTCCGAGCCCATCGAGACCCACAACCTGGTCCCGTCCAAGGGGCGCCTCGACCGGGTCAAGGAGCTGCTGCGGCTGGTCGGCCTGAACCCCAACTACACGAACCGGTACCCGCACGAGTTCTCCGGCGGCCAGCGGCAGCGCATCGGCGTGGCGCGTGCCCTCGCGGTCGAGCCGGAGTTCATCGTCTGCGACGAGCCGATCTCGGCGCTCGACGTCTCGATCCAGGCGCAGGTGCTGAACCTGCTGATCGAGCTCCGCGAGCAGTTCGGCCTGACCTACCTGTTCATCGCCCACGACCTCTCCGTGGTCCGCCACATCAGCGACCGGGTCGGGGTCATGTACCTGGGCAAGCTCGTCGAGATCGGTCCGCCCAGCCGGATCTACGAGACACCCGCCCACCCCTACACGCGCGCACTCCTCTCGGCGGTGCCCATCCCGGACCCCAAGGCAGAGCGGCGGCGCAAGCGGGTGATCCTCACCGGCGACGTCCCGTCGCCGGCCAATCCGCCGAGCGGATGCCGCTTCCACACCCGCTGCTGGCTGTACGAGCGGCTGGGACGCCCCGAGAACTGCCGCACCGACGATCCGGAGCTGCGGATGGTGGGCGGCGACCACCGGGCCGCGTGCCACTTCGCGGAGGAGGCGCTGAAGAGCGACGTCGGCGTGGCCCAGATCGTGGTCGGCGCCGAGGCGCCGGAGCTCAACGCGACCGCCGCGGCCATGGCCGTGCGCGAGGCATCTGACCGGGACGACGCCGGTCGAACGAGCGGAGGGCAGGCTGCGGCGGTCACCTGCCGAGCCGGAGCCCACGCGAACGGGGGAGGAGTAGCACGCAGCCGGGGGAGCCATTGGTGGCCGGCGCTGGTATGGTGGCCACCCATTCCCATCAGGCGTCGAATGCGCGGCTCGATCCACGGCCGACGCGACGAGGAACTAGGGACCGATTAGCGGAGGGTTACCGAATGCGGAAGTGGAGACTGTTCTCCATGGTCATCGCGCTCGGCCTCGTCCTCGCCGCATGCGGCGGGACCGGCCAAAGCGCATCACCATCAACGGGCGCAAGCCAATCTGCGCCGGCCATGAGCGAGACGCCGTTCTCGGCCATGAGCTATCCCGAGACGGCGGTCGACTGCACGGCAAACGGGTACACCGGCGAGTTCAAGCAGATCAAGTCGATCGACGCGAACACCGTCGAGTTCGATCTGTGCTACCCGGACGGCTCGTTCCTGTCCAAGGTCGCGTTCACGGCGTTCCAGATCCAGGACTCGGACTACCTCAACACGGCCATGGCCAACCACCTGATCCTGGCCAAGCCGGTGGGAACCGGTCCGTACATGCTGGAGCGCTGGTCGCGTGGTGACAGCATCACGCTGGTCGCCAACCCCAACTACACCGGCGACAACAAACCCAAGGTCAACACGGTCGTCTTCAAGTGGAGCGACCAGGCCGCCCAGCGGCTCGTCGAGCTCCAGTCGGGCACGGTCGATGGCATCGACAACCCCGGCACAGATGACATCGCGACCATCAAGGCGGACTCGTCGCTCGCGCTCTACGCGCGCGCCGGCCTGAACGTCTTCTACCTGGGGATGAACAACAACCCCAAGGTCACCGGCTTCGACAACAGCAAGAACCCCTTCAAGCGAAGAGAAGGTCCGCCAGGCGATCGCCATGGGCATCGACCGGCAGCGGATCGTGACCAACTTCTACCCCGAGGGGTCGACGGTCGCCGACTACTTCACGCCGTGCGAGATCAAGTACGGCTGCGTCGGTGACAAGTGGTACGACTTCAACGCGGCGCAGGCGAAGCAGATGCTCTCCGACGCCGGGTATCCCAACGGCTTCAGCACCACGATCGCCCTGCGCGACGTGGTCCGCGGCTACCTCCCGGATCCGACCTCGGTCGCCCAGGAGATCCAGACCCAGCTGAAGAACAACCTGAACATCACGGCCACCATCGACGTGCAGGAGTCGGGGGCATTCCTCGACAACGCGAGCGCCGGCCTGCTGACCGGCCTGCACATGCTGGGCTGGGGTGCTGACTACCCCGACCAGACCGACTTCGTGGACTACCACTTCGGACAGGGCGCATCCGATCAGTTCGGTGACAAGTTCCCCGACCTGGTGGACGCCATCAAGAAGGGCGCCCAGTCGTCCGATGACGCGACCCGGCAGGCTGCCTACGTCGACGTCAACAACCTGATCAAGCAGCACGTTCCGATGATCCCGATCGCGCACGGTGCCTCCGCGACGGCCTTCCAGGCCGACGTCGAGGGTGCCTACGCGGCCCCCCTCACCGATGAGCGCTTCTACGTCATGAAGCCGGGGGACCGGGACCAGCTGGTGTGGATGCAGAACGCCGAACCGATCAGCCTCTACTGTGGAGACGAGACGGACGGCGAGACCTTCCGCATCTGCGAGCAGATCAGCCAGGGCCTGTACACCTACAAGATCGGCGGGACCGACCCGATTCCCGAGCTTGCGACGGAGTGCACGGCGAGCACGGACAACCTGACCTGGACCTGCAAGCTCCAGCAGGGCGTCAAGTTCAGCAACGGCGCGACGTTCGACGCGAACGACGTCGTGAACTCGTATGCCCTGCAGTGGGATCTCAAGAACCCGCTGCACATCGGGCGGACTGCGGCCTTCGACTACTGGAGTGCCCTGTGGGGCGGCTTCCTGAACGCGGAGCCCGCCTCCTGAGGGGCTGCATGCGTAGTACCCTCTAGCGCACTGCTCGGAGGGGCGTCGTCCCGTCGGACGACGCCCCTCCGTTATCCCAAGCCAGCTGACGACGGGGCGATGCTGCGGTTCATCCTTCGACGCCTGCTCCTCGCGATTCCCGTCCTGTTCGGGGTGATCTTCGTGGTCTTCGCCCTGTCCAGGATGATCCCGGGCGACCCCTGTCGGGCGCAGCTGGGGGAGAAGGCGACCCCCGCGGTCTGCGAAGCGTTCATCCACCGCTACGGCTTCGATCAGCCGATTCCCGTCCAGTTCGGCGTCTACCTGGGCAACCTGGCCAAGGGCGACTTCGGGACCTCCATCAAGTACGGGCGACCGGTGACGACCGTCCTCTGGGAGCGGCTGCCGGTGACCGTCGAGCTGACGTTCATGGCGCTCCTCTTCGCCACCGTCGTGGGGATCCTGCTGGGGGTCCTCTCCGCTTCACGACGCAACTCGATCTATGACGTGATCACCATGCTGTTCGCCAACATCGGCATCTCGATCCCGGTCTTCGTGCTGGGTCTCGTGCTGGCCTGGCTCTTCGGCGTGGTCCTCCGGGATTCGCCCATCTCGCTGCCGCCGTCTGGCCGGTTCACCGCCGGGATCGTTCCCGTCCCGCTGACGGAGGCGTGGGGCCTGACCGGCCTGCAGGGTCCGTTGCGCGCGTTCGCGGACTTCGTGTCGAACACCGCCATCCTCAACGCGCTCCTGACGGCGCAATGGGCGGGTCGCGGGCGATGCCGTGCGGCACATGATCCTGCCCGCACTGGCGCTGGGCACCATCCCGCTGGCGATCATCGCGCGGATGACGCGATCCTCGCTGCTCGACGTGCTGGGCCTCGACTACATCCGCACGGCGCGCGCGAAGGGGCTCTCCGAGCGCCTCGTGGTCCTCCGGCACGGGCTGCGCAACGCGCTGCTGCCGGTGGTCACCGTCATCGGGCTCTCGCTGGGCGGGCTGCTCTCGGGCGCCGTGCTGACGGAGACGATCTTCAACCTTGCCGGTGTCGGGCGCACGCTGGTGGATGCGATCACCGGTCGGGACTACCCGGTCATCCAGGGCATGACCCTGGTGACCGCGGTGATGTACCTCGTCATCAACCTCGTGGTGGACGTCAGCTACGCCTACCTCGACCCACGGATCAGGCTGAGCTAGCGCATGACCACCAGAACGCCCACCGTCGAACAGGCCGAGGAGCTGCTGAGCGCCCGGCCGGCGAACCTGTGGCGCGACACGCTGCGCAACATCCTTTCGCAGCGCTCCGCACAGGTTGGCCTGGTGCTGCTGGGAATCGTGGTGGCGATGGCCCTCTTCGCGCCGCTCATCGCGCCCTACGACCCCATCAAGAGCGTCCTGGACCTGGGCGAGACGCGGGCCACGGGGGCCGTGCGCAACGCGCCGCCGTGCATCCACCTGCTCGGCTGCTCCGCGGACCAGGCGCAGCACATCCTCGGCCTCGACTCCAATCTGCGCGACGAGTTCAGCCGGGTCATCTTCGGCTCCCAGATCAGCCTGCGGGTCGGCTTCCTGACGGTTGGGCTGGCGATCATCGTGGGCACCATCCTGGGCGCCATCGCCGGTTTCGCCGGTGGCTGGACGGACAACATCATCATGCGCCTGATGGACGTCCTGCTTGCCTTCCCCGCACTCGTCCTGGCCATCGCGATCGTCGTGGTCCTGGGGCCGGGACTGATCAACGCCCAGTACGCGATCGCCATCGTCGCGATACCCGGTGTACGCGCGTGTCATGCGGGCATCGGTTCTTTCGATCAAGGAGCGCGACTTCGTGACGGCGTCGCGCGCGCTGGGCGAATCGTCGATTGGGATCCTGTGGCGGCGGATCCTGCCCAATGCCCTGACGCCGCTCATCGTGCAGGGCACGCTGGGCATCGCCGGTGCCATCCTTGACGTGGCGGCGCTCTCGTTCATCGGCCTGGGCGCGCAGTACCCCCAGGCGGAATGGGGCTCCATGATCGGCTGCGGCCGGAACGTGGTCTTCGTCGCGCCGTGGCTGGTGATGGGTCCCGGCGCGATGATCGCCGTCACCGTGCTCGGCTTCAACCTGCTGGGCGACGGCCTGCGCGATGCGCTCGATCCGAGGTTGAACCGATGACCATCTCCGACCTCCCGGAGGCGCCACGCCAGGTCGCGACGGCCGGGTGACCGGCTGCTCGAGGTCCGGAACCTGAAGACCAGCTTCGACACGCGTGACGGCGTCGTGCGGGCCGTCACGGGGATCGACTTCCACGTGGATCGCGGCGAGATCCTGGGCCTGGTGGGGGAGTCGGGATGCGGGAAGAGCGTCACCAGCCTCTCGCTGCTGCGCCTCATTGCGCCGCCGGGCCGCATCGAGGCCGGCGAGGTCGTCTTCGACGGCCGGGACCTCATGACCCTGAAGCCAAAGGAGATGCGCGCCCTGCGCGGCGACCGGATCAGCATGATCTTCCAGCAGCCCACGAGCAGCCTGAATCCGGTCTTCACCGTGGGCATGCAGCTGCGCGAGGTGCTGGAGCTGCACCGCAACATGAAGCGCAAGGCGGCCGAGGATCGCGCGGCCGAGCTGCTGCGCATGGTCGGAATCCCCGATCCGATGCGACGCCTCGCTTCCTTCCCGCACGCGCTCTCGGGCGGCATGGCACAGCGGGTGATGATCGCCATGGCGCTCGCCTGCGAGCCCGAGCTGCTCATCGCCGACGAGCCGACCACCGCGCTCGACGTCACGATCCAGGCCCAGATCCTGGACCTGATGCGCGCCCTCCAGCATGAGACGGGGACGGCCATCATCCTCATCACCCATGACCTCGGCGTGGTGGCCGAGATGGCCGACCGGGTCGCGGTCATGTACGCCGGCGAGATCGTGGAGCAGGCGGACGTTTCCTCGCTCTTCGCGCGGCCGCAGCACCCGTACACGCAGGGGCTCATCGGGTCCGTCCCGACGCTGGGCAGCCAGAAGGACGAGCTGACGACCATTCCAGGATCGGTGCCGAACCTGATCAACCTGCCGGAGGCATGCCGCTTCGCGCCGCGCTGCACGGCCAAGGTGGAGCACAACGTGCCGCACTGCGAGGAGATTCACCCCGAGCTGCGAGAGGCGCGTGACGGGCACGAGGTCCGCTGCTGGATGTATCACGACCCGGACGGGACGGCGCGATGACGGCCGTGGAGCGCCAAGCGGGGCCGCTGGTCCAGGTCGAGCACCTGACCGAGTACTTCCCGATCACCGGCGGGATCCTCCAGCGTCGGCGCGGCGACGTGAAGGCCGTCGACGACGTGACCTTCACCATCCGGCGCGGCGAGACGCTGGGCCTGGTGGGGGAGTCGGGCTGCGGCAAGACGACCATTGGCCGGCTGCTGCTGCGCCTCATCGATCCGACCGGCGGCACGATCACCTTCGATGGCGAGGAGATCTCGTCGCTGCGCGGGGCGGCGCTCAAACCCTTCCGTCGCCGGATGCAGATCATCTTCCAGGATCCGTTCGCCTCGCTCGACCCGCGCGCCCCCATCGGGTCCTCGATCGGGGAGGGGCTTCGGATCCACCAGGTCGGCACCGTCAAGGAGCGTCGCGATCGCGTGGCAAGGATGATGGAGCTTGTCGGACTCCAGCCGTACCACGCCCATCGCTACCCGCACGAGTTCTCCGGCGGCCAGCGGCAGCGGATCGGGATTGCGCGGGCGCTGGTCCTGGAGCCGGACCTGCTCGTCTGCGACGAGCCGGTGAGTGCGCTGGACGTCTCGATCCAGGCACAGGTCCTCAACCTCCTGCGCCAGCTCCAGCGCGACCTGGGCCTCACCTACCTGTTCGTGGCCCACAACATGGGTGTCGTCGAGCACATCAGCGACCGCGTGGCGGTGATGTACCTGGGAACCCTCGCGGAGATCGCGCCGCGCGATCGGATCTACGCCGAGCCCCAGCATCCGTACACCATCGCCCTGCTCTCCGCGGTTCCCATTGCGGACCCGGCGGCCCGCGCGCGGCGGCGCCGGATCATCCTCCTCGGCGACGTCCCGTCCCCGGTGAACCCGCCATCGGGGTGCCGGTTCCACACCCGCTGCTGGCTGCGCCAGCAGCTCGGCAATCCGGAGCGCTGTGTCACCGAGCGACCGGAGGTCCGGGAGCTGCATCCGGAGCACGGGGTCGCGTGCCATTTCGCAGAGGAGCTCGCAGAGCCCACGCGCCGGGACCAGCTCATCAACGCGGCCGCTTCGGTCAGCTCCGCGCGAACGGTCAGTGACGAGGAAGCCGTCACGCCGCCGCCGACCGCGCCCGGCCGGCGCCCGGAGGATTTCCCGGGCGCCGACGATGCTTCGGACGAAGAGGCCGCCGCTCGGCTAGGCTGACCCCGTGCAGTACCGCGTTGCGCTCGCCCAGATCGCTCCCCACCTCGGAGACCTCGATGCGAACATTTCGCTCGTTGCCGCCCGGGCCGCAACGGCCGCCGAGCAGGGCGCCGACCTCGTCGTCTTCCCCGAGCTGGCGCTGACCGGATACCTGCTCTCCGACCTGGTTCCGGAGGTCGCCATGCGCGCCGACGATCCTCGCCTGCTTGCGCTGGGCGCGGACCTGCCGGGCACCTCGCTTGCCGTGGGTTTCGTCGAGGAGACGCGGGCGCACCGGTACTGCAACTCGGTCGCGCTCCTGCGCGGTGGCGAGCTGCTTGGCCTCCATCGCAAGGTCTACCTGCCTACGTACGGCCTCTTCGACGAGGCGCGGTTCACGCACCCGGGCCACCAGATCCGGACGACCGACGTGGGTGACCCGCTGCGCCGCATTGGCCTGAGCGTATGCGAGGACTTCTGGCATCCGTTTGTGCCCCTGCTCCAGGCGCAGGACGGCGCGCTTCTCCTGGTGAACGTGGCCGCCGGCCCGGCCCGCGCGCCCGGAAGCGCTTCGGGGCTGGCCGCCATTGCGGGGTGGCACCGCATGCAGGAGACGTACGCGTTGCTGGGCACGGTGGCGGTCGCGTTCTGCAACCGCGTTGGCAACGAGGAAGGGCTCACCTTCTGGGGCGGGTCTCGCCTCCTGGGTCCCGACGGGACGGTCATCGTCGAGGCACCCCTGTATGACGAGGCGCTCGTCACCGGCGTCCTCGAGACGGACGACCTGCGCATGCAGCGCTACGCCCTGCCGTTGGTGGCCGATGAGCGCCTTGAGCTCGTCCGGCGGGAGGTGGATCGCATCATCGCCGAACGTGCCGAGCTGCCCCCGCCGCCCGATGCGGGCATCGGCGAGAACGGCGAGGCGCCGGAATCGGGCGCGTGAGCACCGCCGCCACCGTCCAGCCGCCGGCCGACGGCGCGCCGCTGCCGCAGATCGACCCGGCGGTCACCAGCGACGTCATCGTGGGCTTCATCCGCTCCCAGCTGGCGCAGACGGGCTTTGAGCGCCTCGTGGTGGGGCTGTCGGGCGGGGTCGACTCCGCGACGGTCGCCTACCTCGCCGCCCGCGCGATCGGGCCCGGCAACCTGCTCGCCGTGCGGATGCCGTATCGGACCAGCTCGCCCGACTCGGAGACCGATGCCATGCGGGTCGTGCAGGCGCTGGGCTGCCAGACCGAGCGGGTGGAGATCACACTCATGGTCGATCCGATGCTGGCGCTCCTTCCCGACACCACGGGCCGGGACCTCCCGGTGCGACGGGGGAACGTGATGGCGCGCCAGCGGATGATCGTGCTCTACGACCGATCCGCCGCCTTTGACGGCCTCGTGGCCGGCACCTCCAACAAGACGGAGGCGCTCCTGGGATACGGCACGCTGTTCGGGGACATGGCCTGCGCCATTGCACCCATCGGCGACCTCTACAAGACCCAGCTGCGCGCGGTGGCCGAGCATCTCGGGCGTCCCGCCGCAGATCGTGGCCAAACCGCCATCGGCCGACCTCTGGCCCGGCCAGACCGACGAGGGGGAGCTGGGGCGCCCGTACGCGGACCTGGACCGGGCGCTGTTCGCGCTCGTGGACCGGCGCTGGAGCGTCGAGCGATGCGTGGCCGCCGGTCTCGATGCAGACCTCGTGGCGTGGGTGGTGGCCCGCGTCGCGCGCATGGAGTACAAGCGCCAGACGCCGCCGGTGGCCAAGGTGAGCCTTCGTACGCCTGGCATCGATCACCTCTATCCGCGACGCCGTCCTGGATCGCGCCGCACGTCGTGAGCCACGCAGGACCCGCGGAGCCGGCCGGACCCGCGCTACCCGGTAAGGCGCGACGCACCGGGCGGTAAGCGCTCCTCCGTAGCATCCCTTGCGAGCGGCCGACTCGCCCGGTGCGCCGACAGCCCGGGATGCGGGCAGGAGGATCTTCATCGATGAACAAGGTGCTGCTGGTCGGTCGGCTGACGCGCGACCCCGAACTGCGGTCACTCCCCAGCGGGAAGCCGTTGGCAACGTTCGTGGTGGCCACGAACGAGTTCCGCGGCGGGGGCGGGGAGCGAACCGAGTATCACAACGTCGTGGCCTGGGACCGCCTCGCCGAGATCTGCGGCCAGTTCCTCTCGAAGGGGCAGATGGTCGACATCGAGGGCCGCCTCCAGACGCGCCAATGGGACGACGATGCGGGGATCCGTCACTGGAAGACGGAGGTCGTGGCGGCCTCGCTGGAGATGCTCTCCGGGCGCGGGAAGAAGGATTATGCCCGCGAGGTCCAGGCGGCGGCGGATGCCGGCGGCGCGGACGCGAGCAGGCCCCGCACGAAGGGAACGGCGAGGACGGATCGGGAGAGGAGGAGCTCGCCATCGCCATGTGACCCGACGGTGTGGCGCGGGCCACCGCCGGTGGTCCCGGTGCGATCCAGCATGGAGTCTTCGACTCAGCGGCGCGCCGGGGACCATGACGCGCTCCGTCGAGACAGGGTGGCCGGATCCTGCTGGCGTCCCCGGAGTCGCGTCCGAACGGACAGGAGGATCACCCATGCGACATCTCTCGAGGCCCGTGAGCCTGGCCGCCGGCCTCATGCTCGCCGCCCCCTCGCAGGCCCGGCGCTCGCGAGCACGCCTGCCGCACCCAGGACGTGGACCGTCGGCGCCGGCAGGGCCGATTCACCGGCTGACGACGGGGTCCCTCGTCCTCGACGACGAGGAATGCAGCGGCGATGGCCGCGGCCGCGCGCTCGGATCGGGCGCGCCCGGCGCCCAGGACAGCGCCATGCTCGGCGACCATCACCCTCGAGGTCTCGGCGACACGCTTGCACCGATGGCGGACGACGGGGCCGTCACGCAGGGCGGCCACGGCGTGCAGCGACGACCTGGGTGATCACCAGCGAGCGAGCCACGGTCCAGAGCATCTTCGGAGGGTTCCTCTGGTCTGCGAGCGCCAATGCCACCGGCTACGGCGACAGCTGTGGCCGCGTGATGTGGACGTCGGTAACGTGCGACCAGCACGGCATCGGCTACGCGGTGCGGATCGACTGGTGCGGCGCCTATCCCGGGCGGTGGGCGTGGTACGGCGTACACGTCCACGAACTTCGGCTTGAACATCACCGTGTCGGCGCTGGCCAACGGGACGCCCATCGCCTGGACGCATGGGGCGCGGAACGGGTTCAACCCGTACACGGGAAGCCAGTACGGCTTCTTCTACTGGTGATGCGATGAAGCGCTCCCAGATCATCCTCGGCCATCGTCGTCCTGGTCGTGCTCCTGCTCGCGCTGGGCGCGTTCGGATCGGCCGGCAGCTCGTCCCTGTCGCGGGAAGCCAACGGCGACGCATGCGCTCGGCCTGCCCGGTCAGGCGGTGACCGGGCAGGAGACCATCAGGCGGTGGCGGCGGCGCTCCGGTGGCGCGGCTCCACCGCCGGCTTCTCGTCCGAGGCGGATAGGCGTCGTTCAGGTACGCGTCGATCGCCGTGGCCGCGCGCTTTCCGTCGCCCATGGCCAGGATCACGGTCGCGGCGCCGCGCACGATGTCGCCGCCGGCAAAGACGCCCGGCATGGAGGTCATGCCGTGCGCATCGGTCTGCAGGTAGCCGCGCTCGTTGACCACGAGGTCCGGCGCGCTGGCGGTGAGGAGCGGGTTGCTCCGGGTGCCGATCGCGACGACCACCATGTCGCAGGGGAGGTCGAACTCCGAGCCGGGGATCGGCTGCGGGCGACGGCGGCCCGGAGGCGTCGGGCTCGCCGAGGGTCATCTCGACGCAGCGCAGGCCGGTGACCCAGCCCTGCTCGTCGCCGATCACCTCGACCGGGGCGACCTGGAACTTGAAATCGATGCCCTCCGCCTCCGCGTGGTGGACCTCTTCGGCGCGCGCGGGGAGCTCCTCGCGTCCGCGCCGGTACACGATCGTCGACTGGGTGGCGCCCATGCGTCGTGCGGTGCGCACCGAGTCCATGGCCACGTTCCCGCCGCCCACGACGGCGACGCGGCGCCCATGGAGGATCGGCGTGTCCGCTTCCTCGTTCCAGGCGCCCATCAGGTTGACCCGGGTGAGGTACTCGTTCGCGGAGTAGACGCCCTTGAGGTTCTCGCCGGGGACGCCCATGAAGACCGGCAGGCCCGCGCCCACGGCCACGAAGATGGCGTCGAACTGCTCGCGCAGCTCGGGCAGGGTGAAGGTCTTGCCGATGATGGCATTCGGCTCGATCTTGACGCCGGCTTCCTTGAGACGGTCGACCTCGGCCTGGACGATGTCCTTGGGCAGGCGGAACTCGGGGATGCCGTAGATCAGGACGCCGCCGGCGGCATGGAAGGCCTCGAAGATGGTCACCTCGTGGCCGCGGTGGACCAGCTCACCGGCCGCGGTGAGACCGGCCGGACCCGAGCCGATCACCGCCACGGACTTCTTGGTGCGCGTCGCGGTGGCGTGCTCGAGCTGATCGGCGTGGGCCTGGGCCCAGTCCGCCACGTAGCGCTCCAGGTAGCCGATGGCGACCGGCTTGCCGGTCTTGCCCCGCAGGCAGACGAGCTCGCACTGGGTCTCCTGCGGGCAGACGCGCCCGGTGACGCAGGGCAACGCGTTGTCGGCCAGCAGCGAGTTGGCAGCCGCCGCGACGTCCCCGTCGCGCAGGAAGCGGATGAAGCGCGGAATGTTGACCGATACGGGGCAGCCCGCGATGCAGTATTCCTTGGGGCACTCCAGGCAGCGCTGGGCCTCCAGGAGGGCCAGCTGATAGGTCAGGCCCTCGTTCACCTCGGCGAAGTTGACCGCGCGCAGCTTGGGATCCTGCTCCGGCATGACGACCCGGTCGATCGCCATCCGCTCCTTCTTGGTGAGGGGTGGTTGCTCCTCGGTCATGATCCCGCCTTCGCCGCCACGATGGCCTCCTGCTCGGACTCGGCCCGGCAGGCCTCGCGCTTGGCCAGGGCCTCCTGCTCGAAGGTCCGGTAGGTGGTCAGGCGGTCCGAGAGCGCCTGGAAGTCCACCTGGTGGCCGTCGAACTCCGGCCCGTCCACGCACGCGTAGCGCGTTTCGCCGCCGATGGTGACGCGACAGCCGCCGCACATTCCGGTCCCGTCGAGCATGATCGCGTTGAGGGAGACCGTGGTGGGCACGCCGTACGGCCGGGTGAGCTCCGAGACGGCGCGCATCATGGGCACCGGGCCTACCGCGTAGACCGCGTCGACCCCGCCCGCCTCGATGGCGTCCTTGAGCGCCTCGGTCACGAAGCCGGGCCTTCCGTAACTGCCGTCGTCGGTGCAGGGGAGCACCTCGCCGGCGCGACCCAGCTCCTCCTCCATGATCACCCATTCGCGGGAGCGGCCACCGACGATCGAGGTGACCCGAACGCCACGGCGGCTTCAGCTCCTGGGCAATGGGCAGGATCACAGCAGTGCCCACGCCGCCGCCCACGCACACCGCGTGGCCGGCCTCGAGAAGCTCGGTGGGGCTGCCGAGCGGTCCGGCGATATCGGTGATCGCCTCGCCCGGCTCCAGCTCGACGAGGTCGTAGGTGCTCTTGCCGACCGACTGGATGACCAGGCTGATGGTCCCCGCCTCGGAATCCGCGTCGGCAATGGTCAGCGGGAATTCGCTCGGCACCGGGGCCACGCCGGACGATCACGAACTGGCCGGGGCGCCGAATCTGGGCGATCCGCGGCGCATCGACGACCAGGCGCCAGACGTTCGGTGAGAGATGGTGCTTCGCTCGGATGACGTGCATATGGGCTCCCATGCATCGCGGTTCGACCCGCAACCATGGTGCCGCCTCGACATATGCGCACTCATGCACCAGAGCGCACCTGTTTGGCGTGCCGAAGGTCACAGTTCGAGGGGCCAGCCTGACCGCCCGAACCGGGATGCGGCGTCCGCCGGCGAGCTAGGCGCTGGCCTCGACGGCAGGGACCGCGGTCTTGCCCTTCGGCCAGTAGAGCTCCTTCTTGACATGGAACTCGGGGAAGCCGGACGCCATGAGAATGCCCTCAACGTTGAGGATCATCTCGGGATTCCCGCAGATGTAGACGACGGTGCGGTCCGGGCGCAGCCCCATCTCGTGGCAGACCGTTCTCCACGATCGTCTCAACCCGTCCGGTCCGGCCCGTCCAGTCCGCGTTCCTCGGGTCGTTCGGGCGGGAGACGGTTGGTACGTAGCGCACCGGATAGGTTCCGTCCGCCTCCCAGCCGCGCAGGAGCTCCGCGTAGCCGAGCTCGTCCGCGTACGAGCAGCCATGGAGCACGCACGGTCCTGCCGCGGTGCGCCGGCCGCGAGGGACTCGCGCATCATGGCCAGGAAGGGCGCGATGCCGGTCCCGGTGGAGACGAACAGGTGCGTACGGTCATCGTCGGGCTCGAGCATGAACTTGCCCTTGGGCCCGATCATCCGCATCCGGTGGCCCGATCGGCAGCCGCCAGAGCAGGGTCGTGAAGCGCATGATCGGGACCAGCTTCACGTAGAACTCGTAGCCTCGGTGCTGCCCGCATCGCGCGGTGCCGAGGCGACCGAATACGGCCTCTGGACGATCTTGCCGTCCGCGTAGACGCCGATGGTCATGTACTGCCCCGGCTCGAACGGGGTTGGCCTCGTCGTCGAAGCGAACCCAGAAGTAGCCGAGGTCGTCGATCTCGTCGACGCGGCGGATCAGGGTGGCGTTGTAGCTGGGGTGATCTGCCTCGATGGCCCGAGGGTCAGAGTCATGGTCGTTCATCTTCGAATCCAAGTGTAGCCGCGGTCCGGGTAGAATCGGCGCCCGACCATGCGAGACCCAGACCGCTTCTACCTGACCACGGCGATCTTCTATCCGAGCCCTCGGCCACCGCTCCATTCCCTCTTCGAGGTGATCGGCGCGGACGTCCTGGCGCGGTACCACCGGCTGCTCGGCGACGACACCCGTTTCCTGACCGGCATGGACGAGCATTCGGCCCAGGTCGAGCCCCTGGCTCGCGAGCACGGCACCGATCCGCGCTCGCTCGTCGATGCCTGGGCTCCCGCGTGGCGGGAGCGCTTCGACCGCTTCGCCATCAGCTACGACCGCTTCATCCGCACCACCGATGCGGACCACGTGCGCGCCTCGACCGAGATGGTGCGCCGGGCTCGCGCCAACGGGGACATCTACAAGGGCGTGTACTCCGGCTGGTACTGCCCCGGAGACAACGAGTTCAAGACCGATTCGCAGCTCGTCGACGGCCACTGCCCGGATCACCCGACCCTCGAGCTCGAGTGGCTCGAGGAGGAGAACTACTTCTTCCGACTCTCGGCCTACCAGGAGCGCCTCGAGACGCTCTACCGCGAGAACCCGTCGTTCTGCGAGCCGGAGCATTTCCGCAACGAGGTCCTCGCCTGGCTTCGGGAGGGGCTGCGCGACTTCAGCATCAGCCGAGCCGGGGGCAGCTGGGGGATCCCCTTCCCGGACGACCCTGAGCATCGGATCTACGTCTGGTTCGACGCCCTGACCAACTACGTGACCGGCGCCGGCTTTCCCGACGACGCGGAGATGTTCGCGCGATGGTGGCCTGCAGACGTGCACGTCATCGGCAAGAACATCACGCGATTCCACTGCCTCTACTGGCCCGCGATGCTGATGAGCGCGGGACTCCCGCTCCCCCGAGCGGTCTTCGCCCACGGGTTCATGCTGCTGCGCGGCGAGAAGATGTCCAAGACCCGGGGCAACGTTCTCGATCCGGACCAGGCCGTCGACCTGTTCGGTGTGGACGGAACCCGCTACCTCGTGCTGCGCGAGATCCCGTTCGACCGCGACGGCGACATCACCGTGGAGGGGCTCGTCCGGCGCTACAACGCGGACCTGGCGAACGACCTGGGCAATCTCGTCAACCGCACGGTGAGCATGAGCGCCCGGTACGCCGATGGCGCCCTGCCCGCGGTGAGCGGCCGCGACCCGGCCCGCCGATCTCGAGCTCCGGGCGACCGCTGAGCGCGACGGTCGCCGGGTATCACGGCGCCATGAATGCGCTGCATTTCGACGAGGCGCTGGAGGCGATGATGGAGCTGACGCGCGCCGGCAACGGCTACGCGGAGTCACAGGCCCCGTGGAGCCTGAACCGTGCGGGAGAGCAGGATCGGGTTCGCGAGGTCCTCGCCGCCATGGCGGAGACCTGCAGGATCCTGGGCCACCTCGTGGCGCCGTTCACGCCGCTGCCGCCGCCCGGCTCGCCGGCCAGCTGGGCGTTCCCCAGCCATATGACGAGCGCGGTGCCGGCGGTCCGGGCCTCGAGGCGCTCCTGGCATGGGGCGGGGGACCGGATGCGTTGGCAGACCGGCGCCGCAGAGCCGCTCTTCCCCCGCGCAGAGCTGCCGGTGGCGGAGGAGGCTGCACCCTGAGCCGGCGGCGCGCTCCGCAGCATCTGCCGGGGATCGTCGACTCCCACTGCCATCTGCAGCATCCCGCCTTCGACGAGGATCGTGCCGCCGTCCTCGAGCGGGCACGCGCGGCGGGATTCGTTCGCATCGTCGTTCCAGGCTGGGACCGGCCATCCTCCGAGGCGCGGTGGAGCTCGCCGCACGGATCCGGACCTGCTGGTGCCGGCGGTGGGCATCCATCCGCACCATGCCGAGGAGGCGAGCGAGGCGGACTGGGCGGTCATCGAGGCGCTGGCCGCAGAGCCCGCGCGTTCGGGCGATCGGGGAGATCGGACTGGACTTCTATCCGTCTGCTGGCGCCCGCAGAGGCCCAGCGCGCGGCGCTGGCGCGCCAGCTTGACATGGCTCGCGACCCGGGTCGCCAAGCCGGTGCTCGTCCATGATCGTGATGCCCACGACGAGGTCGAGCAGCTCCTCATCGGGCTGGGCTGGCCCGCCAGACCGCTCCCTGCGTGGCGTCCTGCATTGCTTCTCCGGAGACGGGGCAATGGCGGAACGCCTGTTCGGCGCGCGGGATTCCTGGTCTCCTTCGCGCTGCCGGTCACCTTCCGTTCGGCGGCGGGTCCGCGCGAGGCGGCGGCCGGTTGCCGTCCGAGGCGATCCTCGTCGAGACGGACGCGCCGTGGCTGGGGCCCGGCCCGGACCGCCGCAACGAGCCGACCACTGCGCTCCGGGTGGCCGCCGAGATCGCGCGCCTGCGTGGGGACCTCCCGAGCAGGTTGCGATCGGGGTGGCTGCGGCGCTCGACCGACTCCTCTTCGCCAGGGAGGGCTGAGGCTGGCACGCCACGTGCATCGGACGTGATGGCACGAGGAGCGGAGTGCACTCGTGTTCAATGAGCGAACGGAGCGACGGAGGACTACAGAACCATGAGCCAGGAGAACGTGAACAGCGCGGGTGGCAGCCCCGAGCCGGTGGAGCCGGCACGGGATACGGCTTCATCATTGGAATCCTCGTGGCCATCGTGGTCATCGCTCTTCTCGCCTACTTCCTGCTGCTCACCCCGGGCAATACCGAGAACACCACGAACACCGGCGGAGGGACCAATTCGGGGGGCTGGGACGACCCTGACGCCCCGGCCCGAGCGGATGGCGCCTCGTCGAGCTCGGCTGAGCAGGCGGAACCTGCGCTCCCTCCACGGCCGGCCCGGCCGTGTGCTTTCGGCGCGAGTCTCCGCGTCGTCTGCGGTTGACAACCGTCCGCACCAGCCGCTACTATCATTGGCACTCTCCGTGGTCGAGTGCCAGCGCAGTCTCATGGGCCGGCGGCCTCCCGCGCGAGAATCGATAACAGACCATCGGTATAGCGCACCTGCGACACGATTGAGGAGGCACCACGCACAGATGGCCACCAAGGTAGCCAAAGCGACGAAGCTCAAGCCCCTGGGCGATCGGCTCGTCATCAAGCCCACGCCGCGAGAAGAGACGACGAAGAGCGGCATCGTCCTGCCGGACACCGCCAAGGAGCGCCCGCAGGAGGGCACCGATCCTGGCGGCCGGACCGGGCCGCATCCTGGACGACGGGTCGCGAGAGGCGATGGACGTCTCCGTGGGCCAGAAGGTCCTGTTTCAGAAGTATGCCGGGACCGAGTTCAAGCTGGACGACGAGGAGCTTCTGATCCTCTCCCAGAAGGACGTCCTGGCGGTCATCGCATAGTCGTCCCGGGTTGTCGCACGCGACATCCGCGGATTGCTAAGGAGGAGACAGACACCCGTGGCGAAGCAATTGCTGTTTGATGAGGAGGCGCGTCGAGCGCTGAAGCGCGGCGTGGACAAGATGGCCGAGGCCGTCAAGGTCACGCTTGGCCCCCGCGGCCGGTACGCGATCCTGGACAAGAAGTTCGGTGCCCCGACGATGACGAACGACGGCGTCACCATCGCGCGCGACATCGAGCTCGAAGACCCCTACGAGAACATGGGGGCCCAGCTTCTCGAGGAAGTGGCCGCCAAGACGAACGACGTCGCGGGCGACGGCACCACCACGAGCATCGTGCTCGCGCAGGCCATCATCACCGAAGGGCCTCAAGAACGTCACCGCCGGCGCGAACCCGATGGGCCTCAAGCGCGGCATCGAGCGCGGCGTGGCCGCGGTGGTCGAGGAGATCAAGACCCTCACCAAGCCGGTCGACAGCCGGGACGACATCGCCCACATCGCCTCCATCAGCGCGCGCGACACCGACATCGGCAACACCATCGCCGAGGTGATGGAGAAGGTTGGCAAGGACGGCGTCGTCACCGTCGAGGAGGGGCAGGGCCTCAAGCTCGAGATCGAGTACGTCGAGGGCATGCAGCTCGACCGCGGCTACGTCAGCGCCTACATGGTCACCTCGAACGACGGCGGTCGCATGGAGGCCACCCTCGACAACACGTACCTGCTCGTCACCGACAAGAAGATCAGCGCCGTGGCGGACATCCTGCCGGCCCTCGAGAAGGTCGTCTCCCAGGGTCGCCCGCTCCTGATCGTCGCCGAGGACGTGGACGGGGAGGCGCTCGCCACCCTGGTCGTCAACAAGCTGAAGGGCACGCTCAACGTGCTCGCCGTGAAGGCGCCGGGCTTCGGCGATCGCCGCAAGGCCATGCTCGAGGACATCGCGATCCTGACCGGGGCCCGCGTGATCAGCGAGGAGGTTGGCCGCAAGCTCGACAGCGTGCAGCTCGAGGATCTTGGCCAGGCTCGTCGCGTGACCGCTACCAAGGACACCACGACCATCATCGATGGCAAGGGTGCGGAGGACGCCATCAAGGCCCGCATCGGCCAGATCAAGCTCCAGATCGAGGACACCACCAGCGACTTCGATCGCGAGAAGCTCCAGGAGCGCCTTGCGAAGCTTTCCGGCGGCGTCGCCGTCCTGAAGGTGGGCGCGGCGACCGAGGTCGAGCTCAAGGAGAAGAAGCACCGCATCGAGGATGCCCTCTCGGCCGCTCGTGCAGGGATCGAGGAGGGGATGGTCGCCGGTGGCGGCTCCGTCCTGGTCCATGCCGTCCCCGCGCTCGACAAGGTCGAGGCGCTGGGCGATGAGGCGGTCGGCGTGAACATCCTGCGCCGTGCGCTCGAAGAGCCGCTTCGCCAGATCGCGGCGAACGCCGGCCAGGAGGGCTCCGTCGTGGTCGACGCGGTCCGCAAGATGAAGCCCGGCCACGGGTACGATGCCCAGAAGGGCGAGTACACCGATATGTTCGCGGCCGGCATCATCGACCCGGCCAAGGTGACGCGCTCCGCGCTGGAGAACGCTGCGTCCGTCGCGGCGCTGCTCCTGACGACGGAGACGATCATCACCGACCTCCCCGAGAAGGACAAGGCCCAGATGCCGGGCATGCCGCCCGGCGGCATGGACTACTAAGCCTTCCTCACCAGGCCGATGGGCCCCGGCGGGCGTCGCCCGCCGGGGCCTTCTGCTGCCCGCGGACCACTGCGGGGTGCGATGATCTGGCCGGGTGCCCGGCCCCGACCGGCGTTCGCGACCTCACCGCCGTGGGACGGGATCGCGCCCGGGCGGGGCGATCCACATGGTGGAGGGCCGTGCGGCGCTCAAAGGGAGACCTGCACCCGCTGCTGGCCCTGCGTCAGCCGTTGCCGCCTGGATGCCCTGCCCTGGCCGGCCTGACGGCGCGCAGGTGGAGGAACATGGGCATCCGCTGCCACCGATCCCCGGGTGGTGCGCTCGAGTCGGCGACCTCCGCCAGCCGCTCGATGACCAGCCCCGCCGCAGCCAGGCCATCCGCGTAGACCTGCAGGGGCCGATGCTCCGACGCGAACGTCATCCGCAGCCCGTCACGCTCGAAGGTGTCGCAGGTCCGACGGCGCTCGAAGTAGCTCTCGCGGATCACGAACGGCGCATCGGCTGTGCGCTCGATGAAGGTCCCGGCGGAGTTCATGGGATGGACGATCGCCATGCAGACGTGACCGCCGGGTGCCAGGACCCTGGCCGCCTCGCTCAGCGCGCCGCGAGGTCGTCGACGTCCTGGAAGGACATGAACGCCACGACGAGCGCCGTCGGCTCCGTCCGCAACAGGCAGCAGTGCGGCGTCGGCCTCGATGTATCGGCCGTCGGGATCCGCGTCGCGGGCGGCGGCCAGCAGGGTCGGCGAGGCGTCGATGCCGGTGACGTCGTACCCGCGATCGCGCAGGTCACGGGTCAGCCGGCCTTCGCCGCAGCCGACGTCGAGGGTCGGCCCGCGGGTGGCGGGAGCAGCGGAAGGAACCGGTCGCGATGGAAGCGCCAGTAGCTGTCATGGCCGGGCGCCCGCGCCCATGCGATCCAGTTCCGGGCCTCCGCCTCCCACGCCTCGCGGAGGCTCACGTCCGCCGGGCGCCCCAGCGCTCATAGCTGACCGTCTCGCTGACCGGCCGGCGCGCGCTGCCCCGCGCGGCCTTGCGCTTGCGACCCGCGGCGTCGGGCGTGCCAATGGCGATCGCCGTGCGGACCTTGTGCTCGGATGGGACACGGAGCAGCTCCTTGACGGCCGCCTCGCCGGCGACGAGCCAGGCCATCCCGCACCCCAGGCCGTGGGCGGTGGCGGCGAGCATGATGCGCTCCACGATGCGGCCCTCGTCGTAGGCATCGGTGATGCGTCGCTCGCCGGGCATGACGACCACGATCGCCAGCGGAGCCTGCGCGATGTGACCTGCGCTGGGGCTCGCCTCGCCCAGCTGTCGCAGCGTCTCCGGGTCGGTGACCACGACGAGCTGCCATTCCTGCTGGTTCTGCGAGCTGCCCGTCCAGCGTGCAACCTCCAGGATGTCGTCCAGGACCTCGGGTGCCACCGGGGCGGATCGAAGGAGCGGACCTGCCGCAGGCGTTCAGGAATTGGGTTCGGTCGGTCGCAGCGGTATCGGTCATCGTCCGATCGTAGTCCTCGGGTTCGCCTGCGTCGCGGTCGTAACCGGCGATGTGGCCGCCCGAACCCTGCAACCATGACAGGATCTGGCAGGTTTGGCCCGTAGGCTGTTGGCATAGCCGACAGAGCGAGGATGAGTCGAAGCAATGTTCTCAAACGAGCTGTTCCACGTGATAGCCGACGAGCGCGAGCGCGAGGTCCGTCAGCTGATGAAGGTGCGGGCCCTGCTGGGCGGCCGTCGCCGAGACCGCGCTCTCGACGCGGCCCCGCCCCGCGAGCACAGGGCGCGCAGTCGATGAGCGGTCGCACCCACCGCTAGGCTGGAGCGCCATGACGAGCCAGCGAGCCGCGCGCCAGGTCACGGACCTCGGTTCGCAGCTCCGCTGGCTCGAGCACCTCCACCGCATCACCCATCCCCACGAAGCGCGCCGCCGCGTCGCGCGGCCAGTCGACGGCGAGCCGCAGACGCAGCCAACCCTCGGGATCAGCTTCGTTCGGCAGCCGCTCGGCCCGGTCGACGGCGCCACCACCCACCAGCATGGCCAGCAGCCCGAGCCGCTCCGGATCGACCCGCACGGTGACGTCGATACGGGGGAGGTCGCGCTCGTAGGCCGCCGTCGAGGCGGTCCAGTAGGCGGCAAGGTCGAACCCAGGCGGGCGCTCGAACCGTTCGTCGAGCGCCTCCGCGGACTCGATCCGCGAGACCCGATAGGTCCGCGGCGCTCCGTCGCGGAGCGCGACCAGGTACCACACGCCGCTCTTGAGCACGACGCCCAGCGGGTCGAGCACCGCTCCGGCTCGGCGGTGGGCTTGACGTATCGCACCCGCAGCCGCCGCTGGCTCCAGACGGCCTGCGCCACGGTTGCCAGCTGCGGCGTCTGGTCGGCGCTCCGGAACCAGCCGGGAGCGTCGAGGTGGAATCGCTCGCGGATCCGGCCGGCGCGCGAGCGCAGCTCGGTGGGGAGGGCGGCAAGCAGCTTGAGCTGCGCTGTGGCGAGCACGGTTCCCAGCCCCAGGTCGGCAGCCGGACCGGGCATGCCCGCCAGGAACACGGCGCCCGCCTCGTCCATGGTCAGGCCGGTGAGGCGGGTGCGATAGCCGTCGATCAGCTGGTAGCCGCCCGCCGGTCCGCGATCCCCGTACAGCGGCACTCCCGCCTCGGAGAGGGAGTCGACGTCCCGGTAGATGGTCCGGATCGAGACCTCGAGCTCCGTGGCAAGCTCGCGCGCGGTCATGCGGCCCCGGGTCTGCAGGAGGAGCAGGATGGAGAGCAGTCTGCTCGATCGCACGGCGCCATGGTACCCGCTCATTGCTGTCACCGGCTGGCAGGATCAGCGGAGGTCGGCTGATCCGGTGGGAGGCGGCTAGAATCGGTGAGCCGATGTCCCCCAAGCGACGCCCCACCACCCCCACCCCGCCTTCTCCGGTCGCCGCGCCTGTCGTGTCTGCGCGTGCGCGGGAGATCCTCACCCGCCTGAACCAGCCGCAGCGCGAGGCGGTTGCCCATGTCGGCGGACCACTCCTCATCCTTGCCGGCGCGGGGAGCGGCAAGACCCGGGTGCTGGCCCACCGCGTCGCCTACCTGGTCGCGACCGGTACGAAGGCCTGGCAGATCCTGGCGGTCACCTTCACCAACAAGGCGGCCAACGAGATGCGCGAGCGGATCGCTGCGCTGATCGGCGAGGAGGCGGCCCGCGAGGCGACCATCGGCACCTTCCACGCCGTCTGCGCCCGCATCCTGCGGCGCGACGGCGAATGCCATCGGCCTGACGCGCAGCTTCACGATCTACGACCGGGCCGACCAGGTCGCCCTGGTGAAGCAGGTCCTGCGCGGGCTGGACCTCGACGAGAAGCGCTTCAGCCCCAACGGGATGCTGGCCTGGATCGGCCAGCGCAAGGACGAGCTGGCCGATGTCGCCACCGCACGCAAGCAGGCGGCGAACTTCTACGACGAGACCGCGGCCCGCGTGTACGACGCCTACCAGGCGCAGCTGCTCGAGGACGACGCGGTCGACTTCGACGACCTGCTGATGCGGGTGGTACTCCTCTTCGAGCAGCACCCCGACGTGCTCGCGCAAGTACCAGGCCCGATGGCAGCAGATGCTCGTCGACGAGTACCAGGACACGAACCGGGCGCAGTACCTGCATCTGCCGGCACCTGGCGGCGAAGCACCACAACCTGGCCGTGGTGGGCGACGACGACCAGAGCATCTACTCCTGGCGCGGCGCGGACCTGCGCAACATCCTGGACTTCGAGGCCGACTACCCCGATGCGCACGTCGTGAAGCTGGAGCAGAACTACCGCTCCACGCAGACGATCCTGGACGCCGCGCACGCGGTCGTCAGCCGCAACGAGGGGCGCAAGGAGAAGAAGCTCTGGACCGATCGCGGGTTCGGGCACGCAGCATCACGCGTCTTCGACGCCTACAACGAGTACGAGGAGGCGGAGTTCGTCGCCCGCCAGGTCGAGCGCCTGACCGGTGGCGCCGCGAGCGGCTCCATGACCCGCCTGCTCACCAGCCGGGCCGATGACGACGACGGCGCCCTGCGGTACGGCGAGATCGCCGTCGACCTACCGCATCAACGCGCAGAGCCGGGTCCTCGAGGAGTCGTTCATGCGCTTCGGGATCCCGTACCAGCTCGTGGGTGGGACCCGCTTCTACGAGCGGCGCGAGGTGAAGGACGCGCTGGGCTACGTTCGGCTGGCGCGCAACCGCGTCCGACCGGGTGGCCCTGGAACGCGTCATCAACGTGCCGGCGCGCGGGATCGGAGACAAGACGGTCGAGGAGCTGCGCGCCTGGGCGGAGTCGCACGAGGTGACGCTGTGGGCCGCGGTCGAGGCGGCCGGCGAGAACCCGAACCTGGCGCCACGGGCGCGCGCCTCGCTCGCGTCGTTCGTCGGGATCATGCGGCCGCTGATGGCGCTCGCCGGGGACGGAGCCGCCATCGGCCGTCTTCGACGCCGCGCTTGGAGCGCTCCGGGCTGCGCGAGGCGGTGAACGACGGGACCGACGAGGGCGACGGATCGCTGGGCGAACGTGCATGGAGCTGCGCAACCACGCCGCGGAGTTCGACGAGATCGCGGCGCCGGAGGGGCTCGCCCGCTTCCTGGAGGAGGTCGCCCTGGTCAGCGACCAGGACACGCTGGAGGACCGGCCGGACCGGGTCACGCTGATCACCCTGCACGCCGCGAAGGGGCTCGAGTTCCCGGTTGTCTTCATCGTCGGGCTGGAGGAGGGCCTGCTCCCGCATCGCCGCGCCCTCGAGGACGAGCGCGAGCTCGAGGAGGAGCGCCGGCTGGCCTACGTGGGCATGACCCGCGCGAAGGATCGGCTGTACCTGCTGCACGCCCACCACCGGTCCACGTGGGGCGTGGGGGCCATGAGCGAGCCGTCCCGCTTCCTGGCGGAGCTGCCCGAGGAGCTGCTGGCCGCCGAGACGGACCGCCGCCCCGTTCCGCAGTGGCCGCGGGGGCCGTCGCGGCGTGGACGACGACGGTGGCTGGCTCCCCGGCGGCTACCGTGCGCCCCGGCGTTCGCCGCGCAACGAGCCGCTGCGACCGGTGAGCCTCCCGGACCTGTCCGCGCCGCCGGTCAGCCGAGCCGGGCGGGCGACTCGATGCCGCGCGTGACCGGGTGGCGGGCGCCGGCTACACCGGATCGGAGGTCGACCTGGGCCACGGCACGTTCGGGGCGGTCACCCGGCGGTTCCGACGCGGAGGAGCCGGTCGAGGTGACCTGGCGGGCCGGCGACCGGGTTCGCCATCGCCGGTTCGGCGAGGGCATCGTCGTCTCGTCCCGGATCGTGAAGGGCGACGAGGAGGTGACGGTCGCCTTCGTCGGACAGGGCGTCAAGCGCCTGATCGCCGCCTACGCCGGGCTCGAGCGGGAGTAGGCTCAGGCCGACATCGGCGGCGGAGCAGGAGGTGAGGATGGCGGAGACCCCCGCGACCCCGGAGGCGCTCGCGGACGAGCTGGCAGCCGCGCGCGACGAGTTCCTCGCCGTGCTCACGGCGCTCGACGCTGGCGCAGCTCAACGCGCCCACCCTGGTCGGCGACTGGGGGATCCGCGAGATCGTCGCGCACCTGGGCTACTGGGCCGGACACGCCGCGGAGGCCCTGCACCACGCCGAGCAGCGCTGGACCGACGAGTTCGGCGACGCCCAGCTGGACGTGGAGGAGCGCAATGCGGTCGTCGCGCGAGTGGCGCGCGAGAGCGACCTCGCTACGGCGAGCGCCCGCGAGGAGACAGCCTACGAGGCGCTCCTGGACCGGGTCCGCGGCATGGACCCCGCCTGGCTCGACGAGCGGGTCGCCTACGGCGACAGCATCGGACAGGTGATCCGCGACGACGGGGTGGATCACTATCGAGGCCATGCCCAGGAGATCCTGGCCGTGCTGCCGCGCCGCGACATCGCCGACGCGTGACGATGGAGTCAGATCGGCGCGAAGCCCTGCTCGCGGACCTCGAGCGGGCGCGGACCGCGTTTCGGGCGGCGCTCGACGACGTCGACCCCGACCTGGCCACCGCGCCGGGCATCGTGGAGGAATGGAGCGCACGGGACCTTGCCGTGCATGTGGCCTTCTGGGCCGAGCACGCAACCGCGGCCCTGGCGTTGGCGACCTCCGGCAGCGGCGCCGAGTTCGACTACGACGCGGACCGCACCGATGCCATGAATGCAGTGGTCTTCGCGGATGCGGCGCGCGTCAGTCCGATGGCGGCCGCCGAACGAGAGGAACGTGCCTTCACCGCGTTCCGAGCCGCACTCGCCGGCCTGGATCCGGCGCTGCTGGACCTGGTGCTCGGCAACGGCCACCGCGTGGAGCAGGTGGTCCGCTACGACGGCGCGGACCACTACGATGAGCACACCGCGCACCTGCGCGCCTGGTTCACGGGGGAACCTGAGCCCGACGACGCCTAGCCGCCCCCACGCCCCGTAGAATCGACGGCGCATGGCTGAGCAGACCGCCGACCCCGCGACGCGAGCCGCGGAACTGCGCTCGCTCCTCGAGGAGGCGAACTACAGCTACTACGTGCTCGACGCCCCCACCATGGAGGACCGGGAGTGGGATCGCCTCCTCCGCGAGCTCAGCGAGCTGGAGGCGGCGCATCCGGAGCTCGTCACCCCGGATTCGCCCACCCAGCGGGTGGGGATCGCGCCGCAGGCCGGGTTCGCGGAGGTGCGCCATCGGTTCCCGATGCTCTCTCTGGGGAACTCCTTCGGCCATGACGAGCTGCGGGAGTTCGACGCGCGTGTTCGCCGCGTGCTCGGGCGGGGCGAGGACGATCCGCCGGTCCGCTACGTCTGCGAGCTGAAGATCGACGGGCTGGCGATCTCGCTGCGCTACCAGGGTCGCAACTTCGAGCTGGGGGCGACGCGCGGCGACGGCACGACCGGCGAGGACGTGACCGCCAACCTGCGGACCGTACGCGCCATCCCGCTGCGGCTCCGGGAGGATCCTCCGGCAGACACGCTCGAGGTGCGGGGCGAGGTGTACATGCCGCGCGGTGCCTTCGCGGAGCTCAACGAGCAGCTCGAGCACGACGGCAAGCCGCTCTACGCCAACGCGCGCAACACTGCCGCAGGGACGCTGCGCCAGAAGGACCCGGCCGTCACGGCCAGCCGCAACCTGTCGGTCTGGTGCTACCAGCTGGTGGGGGCTCATGGCCTCGAGACTCACTGGGAGTCGCTCGAGCTCGTGAAGCGCCTGGGCTTCCCGGTGAACCCGAACATCCGCCGCGTGGAGGGGATCCAGGCGGTGCTCGCCTACGTGGACGAATGGGGCGAGGCACGCCACAACCTCGATTACGAGACCGATGGCATCGTCATCAAGGTCGACTCCCTGGAAGAGCAGGAACGGCTGGGCTACCTGTCCCGATCGCCGCGCTGGGCGACCGCCTACAAGTTCCCGGCGCAGCAGGTGACCACGAAGCTGGAGGCGATCGAGGTCTACGTGGGCCGCACCGGGGCCCTCACGCCGGTGGCGCACGTGACCCCCGTCTTCGTGGGCGGCACCACCGTCCGCAACGCCACCCTCCACAACATCGACGAGATCCGGCGCAAGGATCTGCGCGTGGGGGACACGGTGGTCCTCCAGCGGGCGGGCGACGTGATCCCGGAGGTGGTGGGCCCGGTTGCGGAAGCGCGCGACGGTTCCGAATGGGAGTGGCAGATGCCCGAGCGCTGCCCGGTCTGCGACACGCCGGCGGAGCGCGAGGAGGGCGGCGTCGTGTGGCGCTGCCCGAACCCGTGGTGTCCCGCGCAGCGACTCGGCGGGCTGCTTCACTTCACCGGCCGTGGCGGGATGGACATCGAGGGAGCCGGGTATGCGGTCGTCATCCAGCTCGTGGATCGCGAGCTGGTGCGCGAGCCGGCCGATTTCTTCCGGCTCGACGTCGAGACCCTCGAAGGGCTGGACCGATTCGCCCGCAGGAGCGCGGAGAACCTGCACGCCGCGATCCAGGCCGCCCGGCACCGCCCGCTGGCCAGGATCATCAACTCGCTGGGGATCCGCCACGTCGGCGAGCAGACCGCCATCGACATGGCGGCCTGGATTGCGCGGGAGACCTCACGCGGTGAGGAAGAGTCGGAGGCGGCCTGGACCGCGCGCGCCGTCGCCCGGCTCGAGGGGGCGTCCGCCGGAGGAGCTCACCGCGGTGCCGGGGATCGGCGCGATCGTGGGCGAGGCGATCGCCGGCTACTTCGCCCACGAGCACACGCGCGACACGCTGCGGCACCTCGTCGAGGCCGGGGTCGTGGCCGAGGCCCCGCCCCCGGGAGCCGCCGCGGAGGCGGCGGGCGCCATCGGTCCCTTGAGCGGGAAGACGCTGGTCGTGACCGGCACGCTGGCCGGGTTCAGCCGCCAGGAGGCGGAGGAGGCGATCCGCGCCGCGGGTGGACACGCTGCCGGATCGGTCAGTGCGAAGACGGACTACCTGGTCGCCGGTGAGAAGGCAGGCAGCAAGCTGGTGAGGGCGGAGCAGCTCGGGGTCCCGGTCCTTGACGAGGACGGTTTCCGACGCGTGCTCGGCGGCGAGCCTCCCGTGCCGTAGCAGGAGATGGCGGGGGTCGGTTCGGGCATGGCCGCCTCCTGCTCCTGGTGTCAGCGGTGACCGTGAGCCATGAGCACCGCCTCAGGCAACCGTCGCAGCCGCCACATGGCGATGATCCCGAGTGCAGGTCCGACGGCGAGCACCGCGAAGGCCACCCGCCAACCCGTTGCGTCGCCCGGGTCGATGAAACCCACGGCGAAGATGGTGACCGACGTAAGGAGGAACCCTGCCGCGGTCTGCAGGGTGAGTGCCGACCCGGCGGTGCCCGGCGGCGCGAGCTCGCTGACCGCTGTCGAGAACTGCGCCGAGTCCGCGACGACGGTGATGCCCCACACCAGGGCCACCGTCAGGACCAGCCAGGCGGGCGCACCGAACAGGAGCCCCGTCACCACCGCGCTCGTTCCGGAGAGTGCCATGGCGGCCATGGTCAGGGTGGTGCGGCCCAGCCGGTCGGCGAGCGCGCCGGCAACGACGCAGCCGATCCCGCCGGACGCAACGACCGCGAAGGTGCCCAGGCTGACCGCCGCCGGGCCGACCTCGCCCCGCACGGCAAGCGACGCTGCCAGGAAGGCCGGGATCCAGCTCCACATCGCGTAGAGCTCCCACATGTGTCCCAGGTAGCCAAGGGTCGCCAGGACCACGGCGCGCTCGCGGAGCGCAGCCCGCGCGACGGCGGGGCTGAAGCGTGAGGCGGGCACCGTGAACGGTCCCTCTCGGACCCCGATCGCCGCGAGCACGGCGCCCGCCATAGCCACGGCGGCGGCGGAGAGCACCACGCTGCGCCAGTCGAGCGCGGCGAGCGCCCCTGCGGCCCGCAGCAGGTAGGGGAGCGCCGATCCGAGCGTGATGGCGCCGATCAGTGTCCCCACGGCGAGGCCGCGGCCAGCACGGAACCATCCGGAGAGGACCTTCATGCCGACCGGATAGACGGCGGCTACGCCCGCACCGGTGAGGGCCCGCCAGGGCAGACCGGAGACCGGATCGTGGGCGAGCAGCGCGAAGGCCGCGGTCGAGAGCGCCGCCACCGCGGCGCCGGCAGCGACGAGAATTCGTGCCGGAATCACGTCAGGCGCGCCGATGGCCGCCAGGGCTACGGCGCCAGCTGCGAACCCGAGCTGGACGGCGATCGTCTGGCCGGCAATGGCCAGGCCTGACACGCCCCATTCAGCCCCGATGGCCGGGGCCACGGCTGCGGTGCTGAACCAGGTGCCCAGCGCACACAGGACGACGAGCGAGAGGAGGGCCAGCTGTGACCAGCGGCCGGCGCTCTCCACGGGCTCTGCGGGGGCTGTCGAGGTTACCGGCTGGAGTGTCCCCATGCGGTCAGCGGTTGCCGGCCGGCGTATCGTCGCCCTCAGCCAGGAATGCCTCGACGAGCCCGTCGTAGCCGGCGAACGAGGTGCGGACGGTGTGTCCGGACTCCGCATCCAGGACGAACCGCGCTCCCCGGATCGCGTCCGCCACCTGCCGAGAGCGGTCGGCCGGGACGACCTGGTCGCGGTCGCCGGCGATCACCAGGGCCGGCACCGCGATCTCATCCAGGCGGTGGGTGACGAACGACGAGGGATCGAGGGTCGCGCGCAGCTCGGCGATGAAGCGTTCCGGCGTCGACGGGCGCGGCTGCAGGCGCGCCGCTGCGGTGAACGAGTCGGAGGCTTCGCCGCCCGCCGCCGGGCGCATCTGGAGGGCGAACCCGGCAAATAGGCGTCCCCAGTCGTGCGACTCCGCGAGGACGATCCAGCGCCCCAGGCGCTCGGCCATGGGCGATCGGGCCGGCGTCTCCGATGCGGAGGACACGAGCACGAGGCGCGCGACGAGCTCGGGATGGTCCACCGTCAGCCAGAGCGCGATCCGGCCGCCCCCGGATTCCGCCTCCACGGCGACCGGGTGGGGGAGGGCCGCCAGGGTTCGCGCCACCGCGTCGGCGGCGACCCGCGGGTGCAGCAGCAGCGTGGCCTCGCGCGGGTCGTCCGGCAATGGGCGGCCCATGACCGTTACCCCGCGGCGACGTGTCCGCCCCTCCCAGCGTCGCGCCATGACATGCTCCGTGCGCTCCAGCGGCCGCAGGCCCAGCTCGACCCCGCCAAGGACGAGGAGCGGCGTCCCCGTGCCGCCGGGGAGCTCGAGCAGCTCGAGGCGACCGCCCTCGATGGGGACGGATCGGACCCGGGGCGTCGCGGGTTGCTCAGACATCGGCGGTTGAATCGTAGCCTGCTAGCATCGACGCATGATCACGCGAGTCGACGTCGAGCACGTGGCGGTCCTTGCCCGCCTTGGCCTGACCGATGCCGAGGTCGAGCGCATGGTGACCCAGCTCAACTCGATCCTCGAGGCGGTCGGCGTCCTCGCCGATGTGGACACATCCATGGTCGGGCCCACGGCGCAGGTCATCCCGCTCGAGAACGTGATGCGCGATGACGTCGCCCGACCCGGCCTTTCTCGCGAAGCGGCCCTGGCCAACGTGCCGCTCCGCGACGGCGATCACGTCCGTGTGCCGGTGGTCCTGGAAGAGGGCCGCTGAGCCGTGCCCGACACCGCTGTGGGAGCTCTTCCGCTCGCCGACCGCACCATCGGCGAGGTGGCTGTGCTGCTCGAGCGCCGCGAGGTGAGCGCCGTCGAGCTCACCCGCGCCTGCCTGGACCGCATCGCGCGCGACGGGGAGCGGCTCAACACGTTCCTCTCGCTGCGTGAGGAGGCGGCCCTGGCGGACGCTGCGGCGGCCGACGCGGCACGTGCGGACGGCGACACGCGCCGGCTCCTCGGCGTGCCCTACGCCCTGAAGGACATCTTTGCCACGCGCGCCTTTGGACGACGCCGGCATGCCCGTCGAGGGCGGCCTGCCCACGACCGCCGGGTCGCGGATCCTGGAGGGCTACCGCTCGCCGTACGGCTCGTCGGCCGATGATCGGCTGCGCGCCGCCGGCGGCGTCCTGCTGGGCAAGACGAACTGCGACGAGTTCGCCATGGGCTCGTCGAACGAGAACTCCGCGTACGGGCCGGTCCGGAACCCCTGGGACGAGACCACCGTCCCCGGCGGCTCCTCCGGCGGCTCCTCCGCGGCGGTGGCAGGCGGCCAGGCGTTCCTCGCCCTGGGCACGGACACAGGGGGGAGCATCCGCCAGCCCGCGTCGCTGAGCGGCATCGTGGGCCTCAAGCCGACCTACGGCCGGGTGAGCCGGTACGGCATGGTCGCCTTCGCAAGCAGCCTGGATCAGTGCGGCCCGTTGACGCGCTCGGTGGCCGACTGTGCGCTGGTGCTGGGGGCGGTGGCCGGTCACGACCCGCGCGACTCCACGAGCGTCGACGTGCCCGTCCCGGACTACCTCGCCGCACTCGATGGGAAGATCCGCGGCCTGCGCCTGGGTGTGCCCCGCGAGTACTTCGTTGCCGGCATGGAGGCGGGGGTCGAGCAGGCGGTGCGTGCGGCGATCGACCTCCTGGCGGGGCTCGGCGCCGAGATCGTGGAGGTCTCGCTGCCCTCCACGGACAAGGGCCTGGCCACGTACTACATCATCGCGCCGGCGGAGGCCAGCGCGAACCTCGCGCGCTACGACGGGGTCAAGTACGGCGTGAGCGCCGGCGAGGACGACCTGATGGGCAACTATCTCCGCACCCGCGGGGCCGGGTTCGGCCCCGAGGTCAAGCGGCGGATCATGCTCGGCACCTACGCGCTGTCGGCGGGCTACTACGACGCGTACTACGTCAAGGCACAGCAGGTCCGGACCCTCATCAAGGCGGAGTTCGACCGGGTGCTGGCCGATGTCGACGCGCTCCTGGCACCGACGTCGCCGGGCGTCGCCTTCAAGATCGGCGCCAAGGTCGACGACCCGCTGATGATGTACCTCAACGACGCGTGCACGCTGCCGGTGAACATCGCCGGCCTGCCGGGCATCAGCGTACCGTGCGGCCTTGCCGACGGCCTTCCCGTGGGGCTGCAGGTGATCGGCCGCGCCTTCGACGAGCCGATGGTGCTTCGTGTAGCGGCAGCGTACGAAGCTGCCGCCGGCTTCGGCGGTCTCCGACCGCCGACCGCGCGTGGTTGACGGCTGCATCTTCTGTGCCATCGTTGCCGGCGAGGCCCCGGCGGAGATCCTCTACGAGGATTCGCTGACGATGGCCTTCCTGGACATCGCGCCGCTGGCCCGTGGCCATGTCCTCGTCATCCCGCGCCGGCACGTGGCCGATCTCTGGGATCTCCCGCCCGAGCTGGCCGGTCCGGTGATGGAGACCACCGTCCGCATGGCCGATGCCGTCACCACCGCGTTCCGTCCCGAGGGGATCAACCTGTTCCACAGCACCGGCGCAGCGGCGGGCCAGTCCGTCTTCCACGTCCACCTGCACGTGGTGCCCCGCTGGACGGGGGACCGGTTCCGCCCGCCCATCGTCCCGGATCGGTCGCCGGACCCGGAGCTGGCGGCCACGGCGACGCAGATCCGAGCCGTGCTCGCCGCCGGTCACTGAGCACCGCGGCTCGAGCCGCCTCAGTCGATGCGCAGAATGGCGCCGACGATGGCCGCTGCAAGGGCCGCGGTCCCGGCGATGACCACCAGCCGGACCCCGTCGCGAATTCGCGAGCGGCCGGTCACCGACGCGGTCCAGGTCCCGAGCGCGAAGAGGGCGAGGATCGAGATCCCGAGGCAGACCGCCATGGCCGGCAGGAGTGGCAGCACGATGAACGGCACGAGCGGGACGAGCCCGGCGACCATGCCGGCCGCGAAGGTGACCGCCCCGGCCTGGAACGGCGTCAGCCGCGCGCGCGGCGGAGGTCGGTCCGGATGGGCAACGCGGACTCGCGCGCGGCCTGCGCATCGAGGTCGCGATCTGCCTGGGTGCCGGTGTAGAGGACGCCGCCCATCGAGATCGCCTCGGCAATGCCCGCCGCAAGCCCGGCGAGGGCCACCATGTCGGCTCGACCGGCTCCGACCGCCACGCCCAGCACCACTGCGAGCACGTTGGTGAGGTTGTCCTGCGCGCCCATCAGCACCTCGCGAAGCAGGGCGCGCTCGACGCTCCGTCTGGTCGTCGCGCCCCCGCGCTCCGGGGAGACAGATCGCGGTGCCGCGGTATCGGTGAGGACGTCCATGACCGTTGTGTACGCCGCGCGGCGGACTGGCCGGCAGGGCCGGATGGACCCTGATTGCGGGGCGAAGGGCCGGGGATCCGTGACCCGGCGTGACCTGCGGCGCAGGCCGGATGAACCCGTTTCGGCGGGGTGAGGCTCAGAGGGAGCAGCAATCCCGCACACGAGGAGCTCAGGTGGCTTACGTCATTGCCGCACCCTGCGTCGACCAGAACGACCAGTCGTGCGTCGCCGTCTGCCCGGTCGACTGCATCACCGCGGAACCCGGGCTGGACCGCAAGTTCTACATCGATCCGGAGGTGTGCATCGACTGTGGTGCGTGTGCGAGCGCGTGCCCGAACGAGGCCATCGTGCGGGACGACCAGCTGCCCGGCGGCTGGTCGGACTTCGCGTGGGTTGACGCGGCGTGGTATCGCGACCCGATGCGGCGCGGTCGGTCGTCGATCGCCTGGTGCCCGCGCACTGATGGCGGTGCCCTTGCGCCGCAGCGCGGCATGCCGCCTCTGCCGGCCCGTGCGCCCGCGCCGGGCCGCGCCGAATGCGACCCTAACCGCCGTGGTGGACCTCACTGAGACCGTGCGCCGTCTCCGCGTGCGACCCGATGACCGGCTTCCTGCGTTCAGGCCGGGCAGTACTTCGCCATTGGCTCGACTGGCGAGGGGCGCCTGGTGCAGCGACCCTACTCCGCCGCCTCGGCGGCGGGGGAGGGAGCGGAGCTCGAGTTTCTGGTGCGTCGCGTGCCGGCCGGCCTCCTCACCCCGCAGCTGTGGCGGCTGCGCCCGGGGCCCGGCTGCGCGTCGGCCGGCCCAAGGGCCTCTTCACGCTGGTCCCGCGCGATGCGCGGACGCATCTCTTCGTCGCCACGGGAACGGGGATTGCCCCGTTCATGTCGATGATCGCGACCCTGCGTGCCGCGCCTCGGCACCCGCGCATCGTCGCGGTGCAGGGCGCTTCGAACCGGAGGAGATCGCGTATCACGACCGGCTCGCGCGGCTCGGGGCACGGGTCACGTACCTCCCTGCGGTGTCGCGGCCCGGGCTGCGGAGCGCGCCGGGATGGGCCGGCGCCGTCGGCCGCCTGGGCGCCGGTGCTGGCCGACGGTTGGGAATCTCGACCTGGATCCGGGGGACGCGGTGGCCTACCTCTGCGGGAACCCGGGCATGATCAGTGGTATCCGGAGCCTGCTGCTGGCGAAGGGGTTGCCCCCGGAAGCGATCCGGGCCGAGGAGTTCTGGACGGGGCCGGCCACCGACACGGCACGGTCCTGAGTCCCATCGCCCATTGGTACCGTTGGCCGCCGGCAGCTCGCCTGACAGACTGCCTCGAGCGAACAGGGTCGCGGATGCCGGCCCGAAGCGGCGCAGGACATGAACCCCGGGGGTGCCCCCGTGACTACGCTTGCGTGGCGGCGACATACCGATCTCGACGAGGAGCCGGAGCCTACGGTCGAGGACGCGCCTGTCTGGCCGGTGCTGGCGGAGCTCGAGATCATCACCGCGGATCGCAGGATCCGCGGCTGGATTGCGCCCGAGGGCGAGCGCACCAGCGACTGGATTAACCGGGGCAACGAGATCGAGCTGATCGGCTTTGTCGAGAGTGCGCTTGGCCAGCCGGAGGGCACGCTGCCGGAGCCCGACCCCAGATCGAACCGCGCGCACTTCGCCGCAACGGAGATCCTGTTCGCCGTCCCGCCGGCACTCCCCGTCGGCCGGCATCTGCGCCTGCATCGACGGGTGCACGGCATCCACTTCGAGATCGGGCCCGTACGAGGTCCACGGACGAATCCACGTGCGGCCCGGTGCGCAGGTGGAGGACTACCTCCTCCGCTCCAGCCGCGTCTTCGTTCCCATCACCGATGTCGATCTCACTCGCCATGACGAACCGAAGTTCAGCAGCCGGCTCCCAGTCCTCATCGTGAATGCCCGGCACGTAACACGCCTCTACTCGGGCGGGACGCACGACGCGGTCTCAGCAGCGGTCGGCGGGAGCGCTGCCGGCCCAGGCGACGGCTGCGCCGCCACCCGTGCCCGCCACGGAACCGGTGACCTCGGTCGCCGGTCGGTGACCTCGACACCGATCCGGATCCGGTGCGCGGCGTCACCCATCGGGCGCTCGCCGAGCTGGCCGCTCTCCGCGAAGACGGGTTGATCACGGTTCGTGAGTACCGGGCCAAGCGATCGGAGATCCTGAGCAGGCTCTGACCCGCGACAAGGTCGGCTGTGCCGGCCGTCATGCCGACCATCCGGACGCCATCGGTCTATCCTGTCGGTGACCGATGCCCGAGATCAGCCACGTCCGCATTGCCGTTCCCGAGCAGGGGATCCTCAACCGGATCCTCCGCGAGGGCGGGGCGCAGCTCTTCCCACAGTGGCTGTACGCCGAGCCCGGGTCCGAGTCGCACATCCTGTGGTGGGGTCTGCGGGGCGCACCGGTCTTTCCGGAGATCCCGGACGACGCGTCGGGCAGGGCTGTTCCCCCGGCCGGTCGACGACTGGACCGAGGCCCCACGTGGGCTGGTGCTCGCCACGCTGGACGCGGACCGTGCCGCCGCAGATCTGGCCCCCATCGTCGGTGATGGGTGGCATCCAGCGGGGTTGGACGAGGTGCTGGGCGCGCACTGCCGGCTGATCATGCTCGAGCGCAGCGTGCTGGTGCTCGCCGAGCCGGCGACGGAGGGGTACGTGGCGGCGTGCCTGGCGCGGTTCGGCGAGGGACCGGTCGCCATTGCCCTGGACGGCAGCACGGACTCCGGGCGGAGCGTGCCCCGCAACCCGGTGAACGGCGGTCCGGCCACGTACGTTCGCCTCGGACCTGGGACGGCGCCCATGCTGATCTTCCTGCCTCCGCAGACGGGCCGATGACGGAGGCGGCGAGGTCGCGGCTATACGCGCGCGGATCAAGGCCATGCGCGAACGCCGGGAGGCCGGCCTGCGAAACCGGAGGGCTGGATGAGCCTCGTGGGCCTGCACTGGCTCGCGCTGGCTCGACGGCCTTCGGATCCGATCCGGCCAACCGATCGTGCTGCACGCAGAGAGTCGGCGCGTGGCCCCCGACGGCCGGGACGTTGAGGTGACGGGGATCGTGCACCTGCATCCGGCGCCGGAGCGGCGGCCTGACGTGAATGGCGCCCCGGCGCCGGAGGGCCTTGAGCTGGTCGACGACACGACGAGCCGAGGAGGGGCCAACCCTCCTTGAGCTCGCGTCGTTGCGCCTCCACGTCATCGCCGCGGGGCGGGACGTCTGGCGGATGCGGGTCAAGGACATCGCGGCTCGAGCCCTGCGCGAGTTCGAGGGCATGGACTACTTCCCCGTCGATCCTGCCTGGCGCTGGCGGGGCGCCTGGAGTCCGCCGAGCCGGGACCGACAATCGGTCGTGGCGGACATCGTGGGCGACCAGCATCCCCGAGCCGACGCCGGGGGACGTGGACTTGAGATCGCCGGGCAGCCCATCGGCTGCACGCGCTGGAAGCCATGCCGGGGCACCTCTGAGCTCGTGTTCGGCGGACGAGACGAACGGGACGAGACATACGGCGGCGGCCGGTTCCTGGAGACCGGGCCGGTGCAGGCGGATGGCACCGTCGAGGTCGACTTCAACCTCGCCTACAACCCGCCCTGCGTCTTCGCCCGTACGCGACCTGCCCGACGCCCCGACCGGGAACCGGTTGCCCTGCGGGTTGAGGCCGGGGAGCGGCTCCCGAAGGGCGGTACACTCCACCCGTGAGCGTCACCGCGCCGGCCCACCGAGGCATTCCTCGCCGAGCGCGTCAGCACGCTCGCCCCGTCCGGCATCCGGCGCTTCTTCGACATGCTTGCCGAGATGCACGACGTGATCAGCCTGACCATCGGCGAGCCGGACTTCACGACGCCGGAGCCCATCACCCGTGCGGCCATCGAGAGCCTCGAGCGCGGCGAGACGCATTACACCGCCAACGGCGGGGTGATCGAGCTGCGCGAGCTGATCAGCGAGAACCTGCGGCGACGCTACGGCGTTGACTACGAGCCGCGTGCTGAGCTGATCATCACCGTGGGTGCCTCTGAGGCCGTCGACGCCTCGCTGCGCGCCATCCTCGATCCCGGGGACGAGGTGATCTACCACGAGCCCTGCTTCGTCGCGTACGCGCCGTGCATCCAGCTCGCCGGCGGGGTGCCGGTCCGTATCGGCACCTCGGACGCCTCGAGCTTCGAGGTCAGCGCGGAGCAGATCGAGGCGGCCATCACGCCGCGAACCAAGGCCGTCTTCCTGGGGTACCCGAACAACCCGACCGGCGCCGTGCTCTCCCGGGACCAGCTCGCGGCGATCGCCGAGGTGGCGGAGCGCCACGACCTGCTGGTCATCTCCGACGAGATCTACGACCGGCTCGTCTACGGCGACCACGCCCACACCGCGTTCAGCAGCCTGTCCGGCGATGCGTGAGCGGACGATCCTGATCGGCGGCTTCTCCAAGGCGTACGCCATGACCGGCTGGCGGATCGGCTACGTCGCGGCTCCGGCCGGCTTGATGACCGGGATCGCGAAGGTTCACCAGTACGGGATCATGTGCGCGCCGACATCGGCGCAGTTTGCGGCCATCGAGGCGCTCCGGATCGGCGAGCCGTTCGTGCGCGCCATGCACGACGAGTACGACCGGCGTCGTCGGCTGATGACAGATCGGCTCAACCGGATGGGGCTCCTCTGCTTCGAGCCGAAAGGCGCCTTCTACTGCTTCCCGAACGTGACCGATGCGACCGGGCTCGACGAGGAGACCTTCGCGCAGCGCCTGCTTGCCGAGGAGCGCGTGGCCGTCGTGCCCGGCGTCGCGTTCGGCCCGTCCGGCGCAGGCCACGTGCGGGCGTGCTACGCGACGGCGTACGAGGAGATCGTCGAGGCCATGGATCGCATGGAGCAGTTCGTGGCCAGCATGCCGGGACGAGCCGCCGCCGCGGCCCAGGGGCTAGCGGACGCAGGCCCCGCGTCCCTCGGATTCGAGCGGCAGGGCATCGGCCAGGAAGTCGAGGACGAGCCGCGTGAAGCGTTCCGGCTGCTCCAGGTTGACCATGTGGGCCACGCCCTCGAAGAGCTCGAGGCGTGCATTGGGGATGTCGCGAGCCAGGCGGCGGCAGGACGCCACCGTGGCCGCTCATCGAGGTCTCCGAGCATCACCAGGGTGGGGACGGCGATCTCCAGGAGCCGATTGACGGCCGGCGGATCCAGGCGGTCCGGCTGCGGATCCTCTGCCCCGTGGTCCCGGTAGCTCTCCGCGATCCAGTCGTGGACGCGGTCGCGAATGCTCGAGAGGCACGCGATCGGCGCTGCTGGCCCGGGCCGTCGACCCAGAACGCCGTCTCCGTATCGACGATCCAGTCCCAGTCCTTGGCCTCATAGCGGCGGTCGTACTCGTCCCAGAGCGCCTGCTCGCCTGCCTCGGGCTCCACCTCGAAGCCACTGACCCCCGACGCCACCGGGATCAGCGCCGTGACTCGCTCGGGGATAGGCGAGCGTGAAGTCGACGGCGATGGCCCCGCCGCGGGAGGTGCCCAGGACCGCGCGTCTGCTCGACGCCGAGGTGGTCGAGGAGGGCCGCAAGATCGCCACGGTTCGAGAACGGAACGTCCCCGGTCGTCGTTCGGCCAAATCCGCGCGTGTCGTAGCGGATGACGCGATATCGCTCGGCGAAGCGGGGGACCTGCTCATCCCATTGCCGCAGGTTCGCGACACCGGCGTGGATCAGGGTCAGGGCCGGCCCGTCGCCGTCCACCTCGTAGTAGAGGCTGCCCCCGTTGTACGGGAAGGATGCGCGCTCTGTCATGGGGCGGATGCTACCCGGCGTTGCTGCCAACCCACGGCAGGGATCAGGCGCGTCAGCTTGCGCGTTCGACGCAGGCCCGCGCGAAGGCCAGGAGTGCGGGCAGCGACCTGTCCGTGGGGTCGGGGGTCTCGCTCGTCGCCGACAGCTCGATCTTGGGGTCCTCCGCCACGAGCCGCCAGATGGACTGCATCTTCTCGTAGACCGGATCGAACTGGGCATCGGTCTGCAGCCGGAGGCCCTTCACGCTCGTCCAGCGGGTCAGGCCGCCGCGCAGGAACCAGACCGCGTCAGGGTCCGTGTTGTTCGGACCCCAGCTGAAGTCGAGGAGGCCGATGTCGGTCGCGACCAGGATCCGCTGCCGCCCGTTGTCGTGGACGGTGACATGCGCCGCGAGCTCGTGGGCGTCGAGCTCGCCGAGCTGGTGGGCGATGAGCGCCCGCGCCCGGCCGATGCCATCCCATTCACCGATCTTCATGGCCGCAGGATAGCGGGTCGCCGTCTCTCGCCGGCGGCGCCGGTACAATCGGCTCCATGGCCGTCAGCACGCGATACGAGACGATCATCGGGATCGAGGTCCACGCGCAGCTGCGGACCGAGTCGAAGATGTTCTGCTCCTGCCGGACGTCCGCGCCGGAGGGCGAGCCGGACGAGCCGAACACCCGGGTCTGCCCCGTCTGCCTGGCCCTGCCCGGCACGCTGCCCGTGATCAACCGTCGCGCCGTGGAGCTGGTGATCCTGACCGGGCTCGCGCTTGACTGCCACATCGAGACCGACGCGGTGCGCTTCGAGCGCAAGAACTACTTCTATCCGGACCTCCCGAAGGGTTACCAGATCAGCCAGTACGCCCTGCCGCTGAGCAGCAACGGGCGGCTGGCGGTGCCGGTCGCATCCGAGGACGTGGAGGTCATGGTGGGCATCACCCGCGCCCACCTCGAGGAGGACACCGCGCGCCTGCTGCATGGCGGCCGGGGATTCACGCTCGTGGACTTCAACCGCGCCGGGATCCCGCTCATGGAGATCGTGACCGAGCCGGACATTCGCTCCCCGGCGCAGGCGCGTGCCTACGGAGAGACCCTGCGCGACATCCTGCGTTACATCGGCGCCTCGAACGCCGACATGGAGGCGGGAAGCATGCGCATCGAAGGGAACGTCTCGATCCGGCCGGTGGGATCCGACACCTTCGGGACAAAGGTCGAGGTCAAGAACCTCAACTCGTTCCGCTCCCTCGAGCGGGCCATGGAGTACGAGGTCGCATCGCCACACGGAGGCGCTCGGCCGTGGCGAGCGGCTCTTCCAGGAGACGCGCGGCTGGGACGAGACGAACGGGCACACCATCCCGCAGCGCTCCAAGGAGGAGGCGAACGACTACCGCTACTTCCCCGAGCCCGACCTCCCGCCGCTGCGACCCTCGCAGGCGTGGGTCGACGAGATCCACCGCGGGCTCCCGGAGCTGCCGGCGGCACGCCGCGAGCGATTCGAGCGCGAGCTGGGCCTGTCGCCGTACGACGCGGGCGTTCTCACCGCCGACGTGGCCCTGGCGGACTACTTCGAACACGCGGTTGCTGCCGGCGCGAGCGCCGCAGGCACGGCGAACTGGGTGACAGGCGAGTTCTCGCGGCTCCTCAACCAGCATGCCGCAGAGGGGCTCCGCGCCTCGGGTGTGGCTCTCCCGCCCCGCCCGTTTCGCGGAGCTGGTGAGCGACGTGGAGGACGGCAAGGTTTCCGGGACCAACGCGAAGGCGGTCCTGGCCCGTGCGTTCGAGTCGGGCGAGTCGCCGCGGGCCATCATCGAGGCCGAGGGCCTGGCCCAGGTCAGCGACAGCGGCTACATCGCCGCCGAGGTGGCGGCCGTCATCGGCGACCACCCCTCGCAGGTCGCGGAGTTCCGGGGCGGCAAGCAGCAGATCTACGGGTTCCTGGTAGGGCAGGTGATGAAGCGGACCGCCGGTCGCGCCGACGCCAAGCTGGTGAATGCCGAGCTGCGCAGGCAGCTCGCGGAGGAGGACACGTGACCGGGGAGACCATGGATCGGGCACGGGACGAGATCCGCCGATGGTGGGACGAGGATGCCCGCGTCTACGACGACGTCCCGAACCATGCCCTGAGCGATCCGGTCGAGGCGGCCGCCTGGCGTGCGGCAATGCTCCGGCTTCCTGCCGCCGCCGGGCGCACGTGTCCTCGACGCCGGCGCGGGCACGGGCGCGATCTCGCTGCTGCTCGCGGAGCTTGGATACCACGTCACGGCCCTCGACCTCTCGGAGCAGATGCTCGACCGCGCGCGGCGCAAGGCCGAGTCGCGGAGTCTTGCGCTCGAGTTCGTGGTCGGTCCCGTCGAGGAGCCGCCGGCCGGCCCGTTTGACGCCGTCGTGGAGCGGCACGTGCTGTGGACGACGCTGGATCCAGGGTCCGTGCTCGCCGCGTGGCGGCGATCGGCGCCCGGGGGTCGCCTGGTCCTGCTCGAGGGGCTCTGGGGCGGGGACACCGTCGTCGACCGCGCCCGCACGATGCTCGCCGATCGCGTCCGCGCCGCCCGTGGCGAGCATCATGGCGGCCACCACGGTGAGTACGACCCCGAGCTGCTCGAGCGGCTCCCGCTGGCACGCCAGCAGTCGCTGCGTCCGCTCCTGCGGTACGTCGCCGACGCCGGCTGGGGTGCCATCCGCATGGAGCGGCTGCGCGACGTGGAGTGGGTCCGCCAGATGGCGGCGGGACAGGTGCTGGGGACGCTGCAGGCCGCGCCCCAGTTCGCGATCGTCGCCGACGATAGCGGGGCTGATGCGGCGGGCGTGAGGTCCGGATGCCGGGTGCGCAGAGACTCCAGGGCCGTTAGGACCCAGGGATATCCGCGGCCACCGCCAGGCCGCGGAGCGTCGCCAGCGGGAGTGCGCCGTGTCCCAGCAGGGCGTCGTGGAAGGCCCTGACCTCGAAGGCGGTGCCAAGCGCGGCGCCCGCATCGGCCCGGAGACGGCGCAGCTCGAGCTGGCCGATCTTGTAGGCCAGTGCCTGGCCGGGCCAGCCCAGGTATCGGTCCACCTCGTTCGTGATGTTGTTCACCGCCAGCGCGGAATGCTCGGTCATGTAGCCGATGGCGCGGCTCCGGGACCAGCCGAGCGCATGCATCCCGGTGTCGACCACCAGCCGGCAGGCGCGCCAGGCGTCAAAGCTGAGCATTCCGATGCGGTCCAGGTCCGCGGTGTAGAGGCCCATCTCGTCGGCGAGCCGCTCCGAGTAGAGGCCCCAGCCCTCGATGAACGCGGTGACCTCCGCGTGCCGGCGGAAGGCGGGCAGGCCGGTCCAGCTCCTGGCCAATGGCGATCTGGAGGTGATGCCCCGGCACCGATTCGTGGAAGGCGAGCGCCTCCGCCTCGTAGCGCGGCCGGGTCTCCGGGGCGAAGGTGTTCACGTAGTAGCGGCCGGGGCGTCCACCGTCCGCCGCCGGCTCCCGGTAGTACGCGATCGTGGAGTGCTCCTCCTCGTGCGGCGGCATGGCGAACACCTCGCAGGGCGTGCGCGGCACGCGGCCGAACCACGCGGGCACGGCGCCTTCCGCGGCACGCAGCGAGCGTTCGGCCACGGCCATGATCTCGTCGCCGCTGGCTGAACGTGAGCGCAGGGTCGGAGCGCAGCGCGGCGAGCGTGGCGGCCAGACCGCTGGTGCCCAGGACGCGCGCCCCGAGCTCGGCGATCTCCGCGTCGATCCGCTCGATCTCCCCGAGGCCAATGGCGTGGATCTGCTCCGGGGACAGCTCGGTGGTGGTGTGCACCCGGGCCAGGGCGGCATAGGTGTCCGCGCCGCCGGGGAGGTTGCTCATCCCTGCGTGCGCCTCGTCGCGGGCCGTGTGGAAGGGCCTCGTCGGCGAGGTACGCCCGGTAGCGGGCGAAGGCGGGCCGGATCTCCCGGCTCACGACGTCGAGCAGCGCATCGGCGAACTGGCGGAATGCGGCATCCGACCACCCGTCGTGCGGCGCGCGCGCCGGTTCGCTGAGCGGCCAGTCGGGAATCGGCCGGTCGAGGGTCTCGTCGATCTGGGCGATCACCCGATGGATCGACACGGCGATGGGGGCGAGGCCGTTCCGCCTGCCCGTGCGCAGCCGGTCGATCGCCTCGTCGAGCCAGGGGGCCATGGCACGCCAGCGGGCCAGGAGTGCGGCGCCATCGGCCTCGTCGCGCAGCGGCTGGAGCGAGGCGATGTTCAGGAAGCTCACCTGGGGGCCGCTCATGGCATCGACGGTGTAGGTGCTCGCGTCGGCATCCAGGATGGAGCGGTCGGAGGCGATGGCGTGGCGCAGTGACGAGCGGGTGAGCGCCTCCTCGCCGACGAGTCCGTCCGGGTCGATTGTGTCGAGGCGGTCAGCGAGCGCCGCCAGGCGCGCGCCCATCACCGCCCGCTCTTCGGGGGCGATGGGAGCGAGGCGGTCGCCGTAGCGATGGTCGCCCAGCGCGGTGCCCTGCACCGGGTTCGCGGCCAGGAACGTGTCCCAGTAGTCGTCGGCGAGCGCGGCGAGGGTGCGGTTCGGCATTCCTCCATGCTACCCATCGTGCGAGACTGCGCGCGTGCCCGACAGCCCGGCCGACCTGCTCGCCTTCGCGCACGCGCTCGCCGACGAGACGGACCCGGTTGCGCTGGCGTACTTCGACGGCGAGCTGACCGTCACCGCCAAGCACGATCGAACCCTTGTGACGCAGGCCGACACCGGCATCGAGCGCCTCCTGCGCGAGCGGATCGCGGCACGCTACCCCGCCCACGGCGTCCTGGGCGAGGAGCTCGGCAGCGAGGCGGGGGACGGCGAGACGCGCTGGATCATCGACCCCATCGACGGGACGCACAACTTCGTGCGCGGAATCCCGATCTGGGCGACGCTGCTCGCGGTCGAGCGGTCCGGTGAGCTGGTCGCCGCCGTGGTCTCCGCGCCCGGCCTCGGGCAGCGCTGGTTCGCGAGCCGCGGGGGAGGTGCCGGAACACGCATCGGCTTGCGCGAGCGACCCATCAGGGTCTCCGCGGTCGCGGAGCTTGGCGCGGCGCAGATCGTCTTCTCCACGCTGCGCTCCATTGAAGCGGCGGGCCGGGGAGGAGGTCTTCGGCAACTCGTGACTGCCTCCTGGCGCGACCGCGGGTTCGGTGACTTCTGGGGCTACATGCTCGTGGCGCAGGGCTCCGCGGAGGTGATGGTCGAGGTTGGACCGACGCTGTGGGACCTTGCGGCGCCGGCGCTCATCGTGCGCGAGGCGGGCGGCCGGATGACCGACCTGGCGAGGCACTCCGTCGCATGCCGGTCCGGAGGTCCTGGCCAGCAACGGGCTGCTCCACGACGAGGTCCTGCGCCTGCTGCGCTGATACGGGAGCATGCCGCGCTGCCCGGTGCGGGGTACCCCGAGCTGCGCTCCTTTGCCGTGGCTGCGGCTACTTCCTGTCGTGCTCGGACTACTGCTGATCCCGCGCCGGGCGTGAATCAGGTCCGGAACCCCTTGTATCGCAGCCACGCCTCCGTGCTCGGCGCGCGGCCCACGAACTGCGGCGAACATCTCGTCGCCGCTCCGCGAGCCATTGGGCTCCAGGATCGCCCGTCGATACGCCGCCCCGACCCCGGGCGACAGGATGCCGTCGTGCTCGAAACGCGCCCACATATCGTCGCCCAGCGCCTCAGCCCACAGGTAGCCGTAGTAGCCGGCGTCATAGCCGCTCATCAGGTGGCCAAAGCTCGCCAGAAGGAAGGTTCCCGTCGGGTAGTCGAGCCGGGTGACCTCGTAGGCGGCGCGCGTGATCTCGTCGAGGTTCGGTTCCGCGTCGCCGGCATGGATGGCGAGGTCCATGGTGCCGTAGAAGACCTGGATCGCGGCGCGCACGCCGGCGTTGAGGTTCCTCGCCGCCGCCATGGCCGCCACGAGCGCCTGGGGCATCGGCTCACCCGTCAGGTAGTGCCGGGCGAAGCGCCCCAGGACCTCCGGCTCCAGGGTCCAGTGCTCCATGATCTGCGACGGCGCCTCCACGAAGTCCCACTCCGTCTCCGCGCCGGAGAAGCGCGCCGACTCGGCGCGGGTCAGCGACATGTGGAGGATGTGCCCGAACTCGTGGAAGAGCGTCACGACCTCCTCGTGGCGCAGGAGCGACGGGTGGTTCTCTCCGGGTGGCGTCAAGTTGGCCACGATGGCGCTCACGGGTCGCTGGTAGGCGCCACCGGCCCCGCGGTGACCCACCACCAGCGGGAAGGCGGCAGCATGGCCGTACTTGTCCGGCCGCGGGAAGAGGTCCGTGTAGAAATGGGCGAGCAGCTCGTCACTGGCGGCATCGCGGATCTCGTAGAGCTCGACCGTCGGATGCCAGGCGCTGCCCCCTCGACGCGGCGATAGCGCAGGCCAAACACGTCCGCCGTGATCGAAAAGAGCCCGTCCAGGACCCGATCGAGCGGCAGGTGCTCGCTCACCAGGGCGGCGTCCACCCCATAGTCGTCCCGTCGCTGGCAGAAATCGTAGAAGCGCCAGTCCCAGATGCCGATGGCGCCGGCCTCGCCGTCCCGCTCCAGCAGCGACTGCATCGCCGCGGCCTCGCGGTCGGCGGCGTCCGAGACCGCAGGAACGATGTCGTCGTAGAACGCCCGCACCCGGTCCGGGTGGGCCGCCATCTTGACCTCGAGCGCGAAATGGGCCCACGACGGCTCGCCCCGTGGAGCTCCGCGATGCGGTGCCGCAGCCGCAGCGCCTCCTGCAGGAGCGGCCGGTTCTGCTCGACCGCCCGGCTCCAGAAGCGCAGGAAGAGGTCGCGCCGCGCCGTTCGGTCGGGCGACTGCTCCAGGAACGGGACCAGGTCGGGCGTGTCGAGGCTCACGCGCCAGGTTCCCTCGCGGCTTCCCGGTCTAGGCGCTCGACGTACGCGCTGGGCAGGCCATCCAGCTGGGCCGGCCCGACCTCGATGCCGTCGTCCCACTCGTTGATGTTGCGTCCGAATGCAACCTCGAGCTCCACCAGCCGTCTCGCGGATCGTGGCGATCTCAGCCCGGCGCTCCGGTGCCAGCTCCTGGCCGGCGCGGCGGAAGTCCCGCATCCAGAAGTCCAGGAGGCGACGCTGCTCTCCGCTCAGCGCCTCGGCCTCTGGCGAGGTCGCGAATGCGGCGACCGCCTCGTAGAGGTCGCGCCGGAAGGCGAGCCCGACGCGCCATTTCGTCAGCCGCTCGTCGGCCGCATGGCCGGCGGCGCGCGTCTCGGCATCGGTGCTGACCTGGCCCAGGAACGCTCCGCGCCCATAGGCTTCAGCCACGCGGGCCCACGCGAGGTCGATGGGCCGCAGGGTCGCGTCGAAGGATGGAGCGGTGGTCGAACGGATCGCGGTGTCGATCAGCGCGTCGGCGTCTCGAATCGCGTTCTGGGTCTCGCGCTCGACAGCTGGTCGGAGGAGGCGTCGCGATAGTCGTGGAGCATGGCGCGCATCGTACGCGAGCCAAGCCCGGATGTGGCGGTCCCGCAGGCCAAAGGGCCGCGTCCCGACACGGTGCCGGGGCGGGTCGGGCTCAGCGGGGATCCTCGGCCAGGAGGCGCTCCATGGCCTGCTCCGTGGCGGCGGCCATGGCATCCAGCGCAGCGAGCACGTCCTCGGACGGCACCGCGAGCTCGGAGAGCATCGCTGCGGACTGCCTGCGTGAAGGCGGGCATGATGGCGGTCACGGTCTCGTGACCGGCCGGCGAAAGGCTGAGCAGCACGCTGCGCCCGTCGGCGGGATTCGCGCGGCGCTGCACGTGGCCTCGGTCGACCATGGCACGAACGTAGTCGGCGACGGTCGTAAGGGGCATCCCTGTCGAGCGAGCGAGCTGGGTCGGGGTAAGGCTGCCCGCCTTGAATATCGCGCTGTACACGCCATATTCATCGGCGCGGATGGGCGCATCCCGGAGGGCGACCGCGAGCAGCGCCCGCATCCGCTGGTTCAGGACGAATAGGGCGTAGACCGGGTTCCGCGGGGTCGCGACGGGCGGCTCGCGGTTGGTCGCTGGGCCGGGTCGAGCATCGTGGCGTTCCTGCACCGCTCCATTGTGCCGATCAGGCTGCGTGCCGTGTGTCGTCCTACCGACGCTCGGCGCGTTCGCGCCCCGCCGCTCGCGCGCTACGGCGTCGGCCAGGAGAGAGGTCATGTGTCACTCCCGTGAACCTTCGCCAGGTCGCCAATGACCTTCGCCAGCTCGGTGGGGCGCGACCACATCGGCCAGTGGCTGGTCGGCAGGTCGACGTACGAGTAGTCCTGCAGCTCGGTGAGGCCCTTGAGGAAGCCGTAGCCCTCCTTCACCGCGTCCCGGTACTCGTCGGAGGTGTACCCGGTCGCGATCACCGTGGACGGGATCTGCAGGCGCCCCTCATTGGTGAGCTCGATGGCCTCCCGCATCACCCCGGCCGGCTCGGGGACCGCCCGCTCGCGGAAGGTGGCGAGCTGCGCCTCGGTGAGGCCGGTCAGGTTCTCACTCGCGGCGAGCTCCTCAGGCGGGGGGAGTGGCTTCTCGTCTCCCTCAACATCGGGGTCCATGGCGCCCATCCCTGGTCCGGTGTCGACGTAGATCAAGGCCGCGATCCGCTCCGGGATCCGGTCGCTCACCGCGTAGCCGGTGTAGCCCGCACCACTATGGACGGCCAGCACGACCGGCCGCTCCTTGGCGAGGATCGCCTCAGTGACCGCCCGCACGTGGTCGCTCTGGGTGATGGTGGATCGGTCCGCGTCGCGCGACTCCAGCCCGGGGAGGGTGAGCGCGGTGACGTCCAGTCCTTCGCTGCGCAGGATCCCGGCGACCTCGTCCCATGCCCAGGCCCCGAGCCAGAAGCCCGGGACCAGGATGATCGGCGGCGCGGTCGTGGGTGCTTGCTCGGTCATATCGCTCCTCGTCATGCATTCGGTATGCCACGCTGTCGGCACCCTAATCATCGGCCGGCATACCGACGGCGGCTGGCAGGAATAGCGCGGTATCGTGGTCCGCGTCAACCCGGCGGGCCTGCAGGAGTGACACTGAGGTGAGCGAAGAGCTGTTGTCCGCCCAGGACTCGATGGCATTGCTCCGCGAGAACGCGGCGCGCCTGGTTGCACTCGCCGCTGGCGTTTCGGCCGAGCGGCTGCACAGGCGGCCGAACCCCGACGAGTGGTCCCCCAATGACGTGCTGGCCCATATCCGCGCGTGCTGCGACGTGTGGGGCGGGAACGTCGCGAGGATCCTGGCCGACGATCACCCGACCTTCGCAGGGGTCAATCCGAGGACCTGGATGCGGAAGACGAACTACCCCGACCGGCCGTTCGCAGAGGCCTTCCGCAAATTCTCGGCTCAGCGGGAAGCGCTGCTCGTCACCCTGGGCGCGTTGGCGCCGGCGGATTGGGAGCGCTCGGCGACGGTCACCTCGGGATTCTCGACAGAACGAACGCTGCGCTCGTACGCGTCCCAGCTGGCGAGGCACGAGCGGACCCACGTCCGTCAGATCGAGCGAGCGCTGAATCCATGAGCGGGACGAGGATCATTCGACCGGCGTACGCGAGCTGGCCGGACCACAACCGCCGTCTTCGCGACGCGGTCGCCGCCCTCAGCGAGGAGCACCTGGCGATAACGCCGTCGCCTGACCGCTGGCCGCTCTGGGCGACCATCGGCCACCTGGCCTGCCAGCGGGTCTTCTGGCTCTGCGACTTTGCCGGGGAGCCCGGCGCCGACACGACCCCGTTCCCCAACGCGGCGTGGAACTGCCCGGGGGATGACGACCTGGAGCACGTGCTCAGCGCATCCCTGCTCGGCGAGGCCCTGGAGTCGACCTTCCGCATCGTCGAGCACTGCCTGGACACCTGGACCCTGGAGATGCTCACGGAGGTGATCAGCCACCGCGAATGGGGCCCCGATCGGGTGCACACGCGCGGCTTCGTCCTCCAGCGGGTATTCGCGCACGACGTCGCGCACATCGCGGAGCTCAACGAGGCGCTGGGGGCGCACAGGCTCCCACAGATCGACCTCTGGAGCTGAGACCTCGCAGCCCGCAGGATCGCCGCAGCGGGGGAGCTGATCCTTCATCCGGCGTCCGCGGTCAGCACCTCGCGGAGCGTCGCGGCGAAGAGGTCGGGTTCGCCGGTCTGGCCGTACTCGCCGCCGAGGAAGCCGTCATGGCCGCCGGGGAACGTGACCGCCGTCTGGCCGAGCCGCTCTGCCACAGCCATGGCTCCGCGCCCGGCCAGCGCATTGGCGCCGGTGGTGCTCACGCCGATGACCACGCGGGTCGACGCCGCGCGCAGCGCACCGAAATCGTGTTCGAATGCGTTGCAGGTGACTATGTTCTGACCGAGCAGCGGATCGCCGCGGGAGCCGTCGTCAACGCTGGGAAGGCCGAACATGACGGGGTCGGGGGCAGGACGGTTGACGAAGTCGTCCGGGATCGGGCCTTCGAAACTGACCAGCGCGATGAACTTGGCCATGGCCGGACCGAACCCATCGCGCAGGTACGTATTGCGGATGTCGCGGCAGGCAGCGATCGCGGCCCCTGCGTCGGGTAATGCGCTTGCGGCAGGTGGCTCGTGTGCGACCAGGGTCCGCACCTGCTCGGGATGCCGCGCCACCAGGGCCAGTGCGTTCACCGCGCCTCCGCTGCTCGCGAAGAGGTCCACCGGGCCGGAATCGAGCGCGCATGATGAGCCGATGCAGATCGTCTGCGTGGTCGTCCGGCGTGGATTCGGCCGTGGGGTCCTCCTTCGGGCTGCGATTGACGCCGCGCGGGTCGTAGGTCACGACCGTCCGATCTGCGAAATGGCCGGCCAGCGTGGCGAACCCGGCCGCACCCATGGGCGAGCCGATGATCAGCAGGATCGGCTCGCGGCTCGCGTCGTTGCGCCGGACGTCATAGGAGAGGACCGCTCCCGGTACGTCGAGGGTGTGCGTTGCGAAATCAGCCATCGGAGACCCCTTGGTTATAGCCGTCGAGGGACACGCTCGCGCCGGTCACCGTTCTGCCCATCTCAACCTCCGGTGCCGAGGATCGCGTCGATCTGGCCGACAGCCAGGGTGATGCCCTCTTCCATGCCCATGGCCAGCAGCTGCTCCATGCCTTCGACGCTCGGGAAGCGGCTCTCGATCGACATCCGCGTCCTCCCGCCGTCGACCGCCTCGATGGTGACCAGGGCCGACGTGCCCGGGAACTCGTCGTTCGGGCTGCCGTCGGCGTTTGCGAAGCCGTCGCGGAAGGCGATCCGATGCGGGGGATCGACCTCGTCAACCTCCCAGTAGCCGTGCGGCTGGTCGCCGTCCGGCCCGGTCATGTGGTACTCGACCCGTCCTCCCGGGCGGAGGTCGTGCGACGTCACGGTGGCAGGGTAGGTGGGTGGACCCCACCACCGCTCGAGCTGGCGGGGATCGGCCCACAGCTGCCAGACGCGCTCGGGCGTCGCGGCGAACTCGGCGGTGATGGTCATGGAGAGGGTCTTCGTGTCCTTGGTAACCGCGGTGACGGTCATAGGTGGGTCTCCTGCGTGTCGGTGATGAGATTGGTCATGCGGTCGATGCGGCCGCGCCACTGGTCCTCGTAGCGGTCGAGGAGTTGCCGCGCGGCACGGAGGGCGACGAGGTTGGTGCGGACCACCTTGCGACGGCCGATGCGGTGCTTCGTGATCAGTCCGGCCCGCTCCAGGATCGCCACGTGCTTCTGCACGGCGGCGAAGCTCATGGGGTAGTGGCCGGCCAGCTCGGCGACGCCCTCGCTATCCTCGATTGCCCGGCGCACGATGTCGCGTCGGGTCGCATCCGCGAGGGCCCCGAAGACGCGATCGTTGTCCAGGACGACTTGCATAGGTACAACCATATGGTTGTATGATGATGGATGTCAAGCGGCCCCGACCAAAAGGAGTACCACGTTGGCCAGCGCAAAGCCGTATCCCTGCCTCTGGCTCGAGAAGGACGCGGAGGAGGCGGCCACGTTCTATGTCAGCCTGCTGCCCGACAGCCGGGTGGACAACGTCTCGCGATCTCCAGCCGACACGCCGAGCGGGCCTGCTGGGAGCGTGCTGACCGTCGACCTCACGATTGCCGGCCAGCGGTTCCTGATCCTGCAGGGCGGCCCACAGGGCTTTCAGTTCGACGAGTCGGTCTCGTTCATTATCGAGACCGATGACCAGGCCGAGACGGATCGGCTCTGGGAGGCGCTGACCGCGAACGGCGGCGAGCCCGGGCCGTGCGGCTGGCTGAAGGACCGGTACGGCCTGTCGTGGCAGATCACGCCAAAGCGCCTGAACGAGCTGACCGGCGATTCCGACCCGGAACGCGCACGGCGCGCGATGGAGGCCATGCTCAAGATGGGGAAGATCGATATCGCCGCGCTGGAGCGCGCCGCTGACGGCGCCTAGCTCTTGGTACCGTTGCGCGCATGAGCGAACAGGGATGGAAGGACTTTCCTCGCCGCGGACGGCCTTCATGACTGGGTGGTGCTTCACGGCGGCCCGACCGCGGTCTTCCGGATCGGATCTCACCGAGATGCGGCGCGGCTGGCCGCAGCCATCGCGGCCGTGCCGGGACTGCTGCCACGAACCATCCTCTCCATCGCCGTCGACCGGCGCACCGTGCGGCTGACCCGCGAGATGTGGGCTATCGAGCCGCAGCACATCGAGCTGGCACAGGCGATCTCCGCGGTCGCCCGAGAGCACGGCGCCGACGCGGATCGCCGTGCCGTGCAAGAGGTCCAGCTGGCCGTGGCCGCCAAGCCGGACACGATCGACATCGGCTTCTGGCGGCTGATACCCCGGGCTTCCCGGAAAGGCGGCACTCGGTCCCGCCGGCGCGACTACCATCTGACGGGTGACCCAGCGACCCGAGATTGCCCGCCCGGACTCCTTCGTCCACCTCCACCTGTCAATAGCTCCGAGTTCGCGCACGAGCTGAATGGCGAAGCAGGCACCTAATCAGCGGCACCCGAGGTGGCGCCGTCGCCCAGGGGTCGGACTGCTTCGCGGCGGATTGCCGGGCGCCCTCAGCGATGGAGCAGCGTCAGGACCGCCAGGACGCGCCGGTTCAGGTCCGGCGACGGCTCCAGGTCGAGCTTTTGGAACACGACCGCGGAGGCGGCTTCCACCGTGCGCTCGCTGATCCCGAGCTCACGCGCGATGCCCGCATTCGAGCGGCCCTCGGCCATCAGGGCAAGGATCTCGCGCTCGCGGCTCGTGAGTCGCGCGAGCGGCGAGTCGGGTCGCCGCCCGCGCATGAGCTGGGCCACGATGGTCGGGTCGATGACGCACTCGCCCTCGGTCACCCGGCGCAGGGCGTCCACGAGCACCGCGATGTTCGAGACGCGTTCCTTGAGCAGGTACCCGAGCCCGCCGGGCTGGTCTGCGAGCAGGCGCTGCGCGTAGCGCGGCTCCACGTACTGGCTGAGCAGCACGACGGCGGTTGACGGGTGCTCGACGCGGATACGCCGCGCGGCCACCAGCCCCTCGTCGCTGTGGGTTGGCGGCATCCGGATGTCGACGATCGCGACGTCGGGCTGCTGGCGGGCAACCAGGGTCAGCAGCCCGTCCGCGTCGCCGGCCTCACCGACGACCTGGACGCCCGCGTCCTCGAGCAAGCGGGCCAGTCCGGACCGGACCAGCATGACGTCGTCGGCAATGACTACGCGCATGGCATCTCCGCGGAGAGGACGACGCCGTTGTTGAAAGGCTCGACGAGAAGGCGACCACCGACGGCGCCGATGCGGTCGGCGAGGTCGACAAGGTCGTCCTGCGCCGGTCCCGCCGTCCCGGCCAACCGCACCCGCAGCTCCAGGCTGCCGTCCCGGACCATCGCCGCGATGTCGGCGGAGGACGGGTCCGCGTCGGGCCGGACACTCGCCAGCGCAGTCGCGACAACCGCGTACGCGGCCACCGCGACGTCGCGCTCTAGGTCGAGCTCCGGAACGTCGAGCGTCGTCGGCACATCGGACATCCGAGCAAGGACCTCCAGAGCAGCCGCGAGACCCTCGGTCGAGATGGTGGCCGGGAAGATGCCGTGGCCCAAGTGGCGGAGACTGGCCAGCGCCTCCTGCAGGGATGCCTCGGCGTGGGACAGCGCCTCGCCACCGTCGACGAGCCGGCTACGGGCGAGGCTGAGCTGGAACGAGGCGCTCACCAAACGCTGCTGGGCACCGTCGTGGAGATCGCGCTCGATCCGCTGGCGCTCCGCGTCGCTAGCGTCCACGATCCGCCGTTGCGACGCGCGCACCTCGCCAAGTCGAGCGCGACTGATCGCCGCCAGGCGCGCGTTCTGGAGGGCCAGCATCGTGGCGGGGGTGAGCGTCGCCAGTACGGCGCTGGCATCGGCACCCTGGGCGACCTCGAGGCGAAGCGCCGGGCCTGCGGGGTCCGAGATTACGACGGCGCGCGCAGGGACGTCGGCGGATCTGAGCTCGGTCCCGGACGAGTCTACCCAGCGGTCTTCGTCCGGGACGGCGAAGGCGACACCGGGGATCGGGCTGTCTCCATCACCCGCGGCAGGGCCGGTGCTCGACAGGCGTTCCACCAGCTCCTGGACCTCGAGGCGCACTCGGCGGGTCGAGGCCATCGCGACGAGAGGGGCCATCCCGACCAGGAGGCCTGCGACCACGTCGGGCAGCACCGCGGCGACGACCGAAGGCGGGTCAGTCCAGGCGACGAGGTGGGCGATCCAGGGCACAGTCAGCACGATTACTGCCAGGGGTGCCGCCCAACCGACGACGCCGAACGCGCCGCGGCCAGCCCGGACTAGGGCGATCACGGCCAGGACTGCCGAGCCGACGGTCAGGGCGGTCGCGAGCGCGTAGGCCGCCCGGCTCGAGAGGAGCGCCGCCGCGAACGGCTGGAAATCTGCGCAGGTGCGCGCGCAACCCGGGTCGGTGAATGGATCGTAGCCAACGGCATGCACGACAGTCGCCCCCACCGCAAGCCCGTAGATGGCAACCAGTGGAATTGGCGATCCGCCGGCGTCCGACCATCGCAACCCAACCTGCCCGACACCAGCGATGGCGATGGGGGCGATCGCCAGCACGAGCGCCTGGGTAGCCCCGGGAAGCGTGGTCCAGCCTGCCCAGGCCGGCACGAACAGGCCGACCGTGGCCACCGCGAGCCCTACCGCCACCTGCGGCCGATCGGCCGTCGCGATCCATGCGGCGGCGGCCATCGCGAGGCCGGCGAGGAGGCCGAGGATAACCAGCCACGACGGAAGACTCCGCTCGAATGCGGACACCTGGTAGTCGGGCAGCGAGCCCGCCACGGTGAAGAGGACGACGGCCGTCGACGTCGCTGCCGCCGCCGGCCCGACCGCGCCCCTGACGCGCGCCACCAACGGACGGGCCGACGGAAGCGGACGGCTTGCCATGCGTGGCATTGTGCATCGGGGACACGGGCTCAATACCCGTGTTGCCCGCATCGGCAACCGAGGCAACCCGCTGGGAAGGGACCGCATCCACGGGTAGAACGGGCATGTTCAGCCACGCATTCGAGGTCAAGACATGAGCGGTCGATCGGTGGGAAACGTCTTCAGCCTCGCGCTGGTCGCAGCGCTGGTGGGCGGATGCGGGGCAGCGCAGGCGCTTCCGCCGCAGGACAAGGCGGGCGCCGAGACGCTCGTCCTCAAACTGGCGACCGCCGACGTCGTCAACAACAACGGCCAGTCGTTCGGACCGCAGGCGTTCGTCGACAACCTGGAGTCCGTGTCGGGCGGCCGGATCAAGGTGGACGTGACCGGTCACTACGACAACGGGGCCACCGATAGCGAGGTCAAGCTCATCGAGGCGATCGCGTCCGGCGACGTCGACGGCGGCTGGCCATCCACGCGCGCCTTCGCGAACGCCGGGATCCACGGCCTGGAGGCGGTCGAGGCCCCGCTGACAATCACCAGCTACGCCGCCAACAAGGCACTCGTGTCCGGGCCTGTTGCGCAGGAGCTCCTGGCGCAGCTCAAGGGAACCGGGATCGCGGGCCTCGGCCTGGCGGTCGGCCCGCTGCGCCGGCCGTTCGCGGCACAGGCGCCGTTGCTGGGCTCCGATGACTGGCAGGGCGTGAGCTTCCGGTCGTTCAACTCACCGGTCCAGAGCGATGCCATCGAGGCCCTCGGAGCCACGCCATTCACCGCAGGTGAGAACTGGGTGGACGCCGTCTCGGCCGGCACGCTGCGCGGCATCGAGTTCGACATTGCCCAGTACTTGGCGAACGGAGAATCGAGCTTGACTCCGTACGTGACGGCCAACGTGGTCCTGTGGCCCAAGGTCTTCGTGCTCGCCCTCAGCCAGAAACGCTACGACGCCTTGACTGACCAGCAGCGCACCTGGGTCCAGCAGGCGGCGGCAGCTGCGACGCAGGCGTCGGTCGACGCGACTTATGACGAGTCGAGCGTGGCCCAGTCGCTGTGTGGACTGGGCGTCCGGTTCATCGACGCGAGCCCTGCGCAGCTGACGTCGCTGCGAAACGCTGTCGAGCCCGTCATCGACAAGCTCGCGGCGGACCCGGTCAGCGGCCCGATCCTGGCCGGAATCCAGGCCGTCGCCGCCCAGTACCCGCAGGTCGAGGAGCCGGATGTGCCGGCGTCCTGTCGCGACATCGCCTCGAACGTTCCGTCCCCGAGCATCCCGGCGACAGAGTCGTCGTTGCCAAATGGCACCTACCGCATGCAGGTGACGCAGGCCGACGCGAAGCGGCTGGGCGTGCCGATGGAATACGGACCGACGGGCACGTGGACCCTGACGGTCGAGGCGGGTACCTTCGCGCTGAGCTGCAAGTTCATCGACCAGCCCGACATCGACTGCGGTCACAGCCACGCTGATGGCGCAACGGTCGAGGCCGGCCGGCTGCTCGGAACGGGCGACACCGCCTTTTTCGTCGGTGATGTCGACATGCTCCAGAAGGAGAACGGGTGCCTGCTGCCGGTGTCGCAGACGCAGGACGGCCATTGCTTTGTGATCCCCCCGTACTGGTTGGACTGGTCGCTCACCGGCGATCAGTTGATGTTCAGCAACCAGGGCGGCAACCCGGACGGGCTGGAGTACGAGATCGCCCCCTGGACGAGGATCAACTAGGCGGGATCCGCGCACGAAGCGTGGTGCCGGCTCCGGGTGGACTCTCCGTGCGGAGCCGGCCTCCGAAGTCAGCGAGGCGATCGGCCAGCCCGCGCAGTCCGGAGCCGGACACCTGGGCGCCGCCGATCCCATCATCGACGATGGTGATCACCAAGTCGCCATGATCGCGTCGGAGGTCGATCGAGATGCGGGTCGCGCCCGCGTGCTTGATCGCGTTCGCGAGAGCCTCCGAGCAGACGTAGAACAGGGCGGTCTCACGCTGCGGGTCGGCGATCGCGTCGGCCGCCGTGGTCACCGACACGGGGATCGGGCACCGTTCCGCAAGCTGCGCGATGGCCCCGGCCAGGCGGCCGTCGCCCAACGTGGCGGGCGGGACGCCGGCGGTCAGTGCCAGGATCTCGGCTGCCGAGGCGTGGAGCTCGCGGCCGGCAATCTCGAGCGCCTCCCGGGCATCGTCGCCGCCGTGAGCCAGATCGATGCGGCGAACCTCGCTGGCAGCCGCCTCGATCGGGCGCACGACCTCGTCAAGCAGACGCGCCGCCGTCACGGCCCGCTGGCGGTCAGTTGCGGCGATGAGCCGTCCCCGGGCGGCCCCGAGCTCGGCCAGCTGGGCGCGCTGCGCGGCGTGGAAGCGTTCGTTGCGGGCGGTGAGGCGGATGGCCTCGACCACGGCAGCGGCGATCACCGGGTCATCCATTGCGGCCGTCTCGCTGTGAGAGAGCGCGGCCAGGCGCTCGCCAACGTCATCGACGGCAACCAGCGGCGTGCCGCCGTCCAGCTCGACGACTGACCCGTCCGGCCGGACGTACCCGCGGACGCCCGCATCCCAACGGTGGATCTGCAGGTAAGGATTACCAAGCGTGTCTGCTAGCAGGATGCCGAGGCCGTCGAGGCCGACGACGCGCTGGTCGCCCAGCAGCCGGTCGGCGAGCATGGCCCGCTCCCGGATGACCGCCCAGCTCGCAACCGGGAAGCCGATGGCGATGGCGAGCAGCACCAGCTCGTTCGCGAGTTGCCAGAACTGAGGGTCGAATGAGTGCGGCAGGCTCGTCTCGACCAGCCACGATCCACCGAGCTCCAGGACGATTGCCGCCGAGGCTGCGAACGGAAACGAGGCCGCGACCAGCTCCCACCGTCTACCCGCCCAGGCGGAGGCCGCAACGGTCGCGAACAGCCCGGCCCAGACCGTCTTGACGGGAACGACCACCAGGGACACGAGCGGGAGTGTGACGAGGATCCAGTCTCGGGCGCTCCTCGGGCGGCCGCTCGGGAACGTAGCGAGGGCGATCACCAGCACGCCGAGGTAGGCCAGGTAGGCAGCGGGCACGATGGACCCGATCAGCCACACGAGCCCGACCGCGGCGAACAGGGCCGGACACCGCCAGGGCCCGGGGGCGAGGGCGGCCCCCGTGACGAAGGCCAGCCCCACCGCGAGGTCCGCGACGGTCGCGACGGGTCCGATACCGCCCGGGGCGAGGTCAGCGCGCGCCGCCAGGAACGCCAGCGCGACCGTCACGAGCGCGGCCGCCCCCATCCCCCCGGCCGAAGCCAGGGCCGGTGCACGTCGCCCGGTGAACTCGCCATCCGGATGTCGATAGTCGACAGGCGGTCGCCTGTCAAGGTCGGTCATCCACCCAGCGAACCGTCGCCCACGGCGGACCGGGGCGACACCGTGCTACCCCGGTCTGCGCCCGAGCCAGCGCCGTTGGCGAACGCGGTCGCGCTGCCTACGGTGAAGCACAAGACCCGGACATTGGCTGTACCGGGCAGAGTGGTTGAGGTGCTCAGATGAACGGTCGACTGATCCGCGGCCGGGTTGCCGTGCTTGCAATCGCCACGTTATGGGTGGCCTCAGCGATGCCATCCGTGGTTGCGGCGGCCGGCCCCGCCGGGTCGATGTGGGATCAGGCGGCGCAACGCGCCATCATTCTCGCCCATCGCTCTTCATCGGCACGGCTGATGGGGGACCTGCGAAGCCACGCGCCCGCGGGCCACCGAGCCCATTCGGCGCGCGCGGCGCTCCTTCCTGCCAGCGGCGCGACCCTCTGCGTCGGGAATGGCTCGGGTTGCCTCCCGACGATCCAGGCCGCGCTCGACGCGGCGCATGACGGCGACACCATCCGCCTCGGTCGCGGCACCTTCGCCGGTGGCATCACGATCACGAAGAGCGTCCGCCTGCTGGGCAGCGGGGCGAACTCGACCGTCATCAAGGGCGGCGGCTCCGTCATCACGATCGGCGAGTTCGGCGCGGACGTCGAGCCGACCGTGACGATCACCGGCGTGACGATCACCGGCGGCTTCGCCCAGTCCAGCCCGGAGTCGATGCCGTTCTTCGACCAGGAGGGCGTCTTCGCCCTCGGCGGTGGGGTGGAGATGCCGCCCAACGCCGACTTCAGCGGCGGCGCTGACGTCACGATCACGAACAGCTTGATCACCGGTAACCGGGTTGCCCCGTCGCAGACCGTGCCATCGGGTCTCGCGACCTGCCCGGGCGGTTCCTGCCCGTTCGCGCTCGCCGCCGCCGGTGGCATCGACAGCTGGGGGACGCTGACGCTCGTCAACTCCACGGTCAGCCACAACCAGGTCGGCGCCGCGTCCGGTCCGGCCAGCCTGGCGAGCGACGCCGAGGCTGGCGGGATCAAGAGCTGGCTGGGTGCCCTGACCCTGGTCCGCAGCTCGGTTGACGATAACGTCGTCCTCGCGGCCGGGCCGAACGGTCGCTACGCCGACGCGGGCGGAGTCTTCGTCGAGGGCGGCTCCCTGTCGATGGTCGGCAGCTCGGTCAGCCGCAACTCGGCGTCCCTGGCGGCGTCGCTGCCCGACTCCGTCGACATGCTGGCGATCGCCGGCGGCATCCACATCGGTGGCGACGTCTCCGCCACGATCCGCAATGGCAGGTTCATCGGCAACGCGGTGAGCATGACCAACACGGTCGGCTACGCGACGGCCTTCTCGGGTGGCCTCCACGCGGACGCCGACATCACGGCCAGAGGCATCGTCGTCAGCAACAACACGGTCACCGCGTCCGCGACCGGGTTCGCCAGCGCCGATTCTGGCGCCGGGGAGATGGGGGCCACCTTCAGCGGGGCCATCATCAGCGGCAACAGCGTCGCGGCCACGGCGACGAACGGCTGGGCGATCGCGCTCGCGGGCGCCTCGATCTACCGGGGCTCGCTGGACAGGAGCATCGTGACCGATAACCGCGTCAGCGCGAAGAGTCCCAATGGCGGCGTCTGGGTTGTCGGCGGCGCCCTGGTGGGCGACTGGGGCGGCATCTCGCTCGCCAACTCCACGGTCACTCGGAACACGGCCCGTGGCGACGGGCTCGAAGGCAGCGTCCAGGGTGGCGGCATCTTCGACGCCGTGACCGACGGTCCTCCAGGAGGCCCGCTGAACCTGACCCGGACCAGCGTGACCTGGAACACGGCTAGCGGCAGCGCTGGCGTCGCCGTCGAGGGCGGCGGCATCTACACCGACAACGTGGTCACGTCGATCAACAGCGTGATCGCGCACAACCGGCCCGACCAGTGCGTCGGGTGCTGAACGACCCAGCAACCATGGAGGTGCCGTCGGCCGGTTGATCGACGGCAAGCCCGCGACAACCGACGTCTTCATGGCCGGGCCGCACAGTGGGTCACTCGACCTGCTGAACGGCCCGGCCGTTCCTCGAGCTCCGGGTCGATAGGAGAACGCCGCCGAACCCGCACCGGGCTACCATGGACGTCCAGTGACCACCGCTCCCGACGGCCAGTTCGTCCACCTCCACGTCCACTCCGAGTTCAGCCTTCTCGACGGCCTCTCGCGCATCGGTGAGATGACGCGCCATGCCGCCGAGGCCGGGATGCCGGCGCTGGCGCTCACCGACCATGGGGCGATGTACGGGGCGATCCCGTTCTACCAGGCGGCAACGGCGGCAGGGATCAAGCCGATCATCGGGGTCGAGATCTACGTGGCACCCCGGCGGCACACCGACAAGGAGCCGCGGATCGATGCCAACCCGTACCACATGGTCCTTCTGGCCAAGAACCCAACCGGCTACCGGAACCTGCTGGAGCTGGTCACCCGGGCGCACCTGGACGGCTACTACTACCGACCCCGGATCGACAAGGAGCTTCTGGCCGCGCACAGCGAGGGGCTGATCGGGACGTCCGGATGCCTCTCCGGCGAGGTCCTGCGCCGGCTCGGCGAGGGGGATGAGCGAGCCGCGGAGCGCGCGGCCGACGAGTATCGGTCCATCCTGGGCGAGGGCAACTTCTTCGTGGAGGTCCAGGACCATGGCGTCCCGGACCAGGTCCGGTTGCACCCGCAGCTGGTGGAGCTGGCGCGGCGGATGAATCTGCCGCTTCTCGCCACGAACGACACCCACTACACGGCGCCGGAACAGCACGAGGCGCACGACCTGCTGCTCTGCATCCAGACCGGGTCGAACCTCGACACGCCGGGGCGGATGCGCTTCGACACGAACGAGTTCTACCTCAAGACCCCCGCCGAGATGCGCCGTCTCTTCAACGGCGAGCTGCCGGATGCCATGGACAACACCCTGCGCGTCGCCGAGATGGTGGACCTGCGCCTGGAGTTCGACCAGCTGCGCCTCCCGCACTTTCCCGTGCCGCAGGGCGAGACCGCGGCGACCTGGCTGCGCAAGGAGTGCGAGCGCGGGCTCGCGGTGCGCTACGGCGAGCCGATCCCGGAGACGGTGCGCCACCGGTTCGAGTACGAGCTGGGGATCATCGACCGGATGGGCTACTCGGCGTACTTCCTGATCGTGGCCGACTTCACGCGGTTCGCCCGGGAGCAGGGGATCATGACCACCTGCCGGGGCAGCGCGCCGGGCTCCATCGTCACCTACTCGCTGGGAATCACGCCGGTCGATCCTCTGGAGTACGGGCTGCCGTTCGAGCGCTTCCTCAACCCCGACCGGGTGACCATGCCGGATATCGACATCGACTTCGCAGGACTCGCGCCGCGACGAGGTGATCGAGTACGTCACCCGCAAGTACGGCGACGATCGGGTCGCGCAGATCATCACCTTCGGGACGCTGGGCGCGAAGGCTGCCATTCGCGACGTGGGGCGCGCCATGAGCCTCACCTACGCGGAGGCGGACCGGGTCGCCAAGGCGGTCCCCAACGAGCTGAACATCAGCCTCGACCGGGCCGTCGAGACCTCACCGCAGCTCCGCGAGCTGATCGCCGGCGACGACCGCGTGGACAAGCTGATCACGATCGCCAAGCAGCTCGAGGGGGTGTCGCGCCATGCCTCCACCCACGCGGCCGGCATCGTCATCAGCCGTGAGCCGCTGACCGAGATCATGCCGCTCCAGCGCGCCACGGACGGCCGCACCACCATGACCCAGTTCGAGATGCACGCCTGCGAGGCGCTGGGCCTCCTCAAGTTCGACTTCCTGGGCCTCATCAACCTCACCATCCTGGCCGATGCGGTGGAGCTGATCCAGACGCATCGCGGCGTGACGATCGACGTCGACAACCTGCCGCTCGACGACACGAAGACCTTCGAGCTCCTCTCCACCGGCGAGACGACGGGTGTCTTCCAGCTGGAGGGCGCGGGGATGCGCCGCTACGTGAAGGAGCTGAAGCCGACCGAGGTCCGGGACCTGGCTGCGATGGTGGCCCTCTTCCGCCCGGGGCCGATGGCGAACATTCCCAGCTACATCCGCCGCAAGCACGGCGAGGAGCCGGTCACGTACCTCCACCCGTCGCTGGAGCCGGCCCTGCGCGACACGTACGGGATCTTCGTCTACCAGGAAGACATCATGACCGCCGCCATCGCCATGGCCGACTACACCGGCCCCGAGGCGGACAACCTGTGCTACGCGATCCGCAAGAAGAAGGAGAAGGTCCTCCACGAGCACGAGGCCAAGTTCAAGGCCGGCGCCAAGCGGAAGGGCATCAGCCCCGGAATCGTGGAGCAGGTCTTCGCCGCATTCGAGCCCTTCGCCCGGTACGGGTTCAACAAGGCCCACGCGACCTGCTACGGCCTGATCGCCTACCAGACCGCCTACCTCAAGGCGAACTACCCGATCGAGTTCATGACGGCGGTCCTCAACGGTTTCCGCGGCCGCGCCGAGAAGGTGGCGGGCGTGGTGGCCGAGTGCCACCGGCTGGGGATCGAGGTGCGGCCACCGGACGTGCAGCGTTCCCAGGCCCTGTTCGCGGTGGAGACCGGTGCCGACGGGGCCCCGGAGGCGATCCGCTTTGGTCTCGTCGCGGTGAAGAACGTGGGCGAGGGAGCGATCGAGTCCATCGTGGCGGCCCGCGAGGGACGCTCCGAGTTCTCCGACGAGACGGGGGACTTCCTCTCGCTCGACGACCTGGCACGGCGCGTGGACCTGCGTACGGTGAACAAGCGCGTCCTCGAGTCGCTCATCAAGGCGGGAGCCCTCCGTGGCCTGGGCGGGCCCGGCAGCCTCCTCGGCCGGCTGGATGTCGCCCTCGAGACCGCGGCGCGGCACCAGCGTGACGTGGCGGCGGGGCAGGGGACGCTCTTCGACCTGTTCGCGACCCCGGTGGAGACGGCCCGCCCGTGGTCCCCGCGGATGGGGCGCCGTCGGTCCCGGAGGAGGACGAGATCCCGCAGCGAGAGCGCCTGCGCTGGGAGAAGGAGCTGCTCGGGTTGTACCTGACCGAGCATCCGCTCGGCGAGATCACCGAGGTGCTGCCCGCGTACGTCACCGCCTACTCGGGCGACCTGTCGGAGGAGGACGACCAGGCGCGCGTAACGCTGGGCGGAATCCTGCAGGGCGTCCGGCGGGTGATCACCCGCGCCGGGTCGACCATGCTGGTGGCCAACCTCGAGGACCTGCAGGGGACCGTGGAGGTCGTGGTCTTTCCCAAGGTCTTCGCCGAAACGGCGAACGCCTGGGCGGAGGACGCCGTGGTGCTCGTCAGCGGTCGCGTGGATCACCGCGACGACGAGGCGAAGCTCCTCTGCGATGCCGTTCACGCCTGGGACGACGCGGTCCGCATGGGTCCCGTCGCCTTCTCCGCGGAGCGCGACCGGCTGCTGCGCGGCCGTGGCCGTGGAGGCTGGGGCGGCAACCGACCCGGCCCGAACGGCAACCGCGGCGGTAGCACCGGACGAGACCCCGGGGACGGGAACCGGCCCACGACCGCGGTGCCCGTGGTCCAACCGACGGCAGGGGCGGTCGCGATCGAGGTGGGGATACCTGCGGCGGCCGAGATGGGCGAAGGGAGCAGCATCGCGGTCGTCAGCCCCATGAAGCCGGGCGCCAGCGTCGGTGTTTCGCCGGCAGCGATGGTCGAGCCAGAGCCGATGGGCATGGAGCGCGAGGACGAGCCGCAGGCGCCGGCGGAGGCGATCCCGCTGCAGGCCACGCCTAGCGGCGCATCCACGATCCAGGTAGCCTTCGAGTCCGGTGCGCCAATGGAGCGCCTGCTGCCCGCCATCGAGGCGGTCACCGAGCTGCTCCGCGGCCATCCCGGGTCGCTCCCCGTGCTGCTCGAGGTCCCGGTCGCCGGGGCCCGCCGCCAGATCCGCCTGCCCGATCGGGTCGCGTGGGACGAGCGCCTGGGCGATGCCGTCCGTCGCGCGACGGACCTCCCGGTGGCGGTGGCGTTGCGACCGGTCTCCGCCGAGTCCTGATCGCGACTGCTATCCTCGCCCTCGTGACGACCTCCGCTTCACGTTCACCCAGGCGCCACGCGTCCGTCCGCAAGGACGCGCGGCCGCGCACCGCATCGACGAGCGCCGCACCGACCAGCGCCGCACCGACCAGCGCCGCGCCGAGCAGCGGCGATGAGCTCGACGCCTCGATCATCCGCTTCCTGCGGCGCACCCCCAACCGATTCGTCGACCTCGCGCCGCTGGCCGCGGAGCTCGGCATCGAGCCGTTTGCGATGCAGCTCGCTGTCGAACGGCTCCATCGGCGCCGGCTGCTCAACGCCCCCTTCATCGAGCCGGGGACGGCAGGGGGCGCGGAGCTGACGGAGCAGGGGAACCGCTGGCTCATCGAGCGGGAGGGCGGGAAGCCGGCGGATGCGCCGGTGGCCCTGAAACCCGCGAGGAAGCGGGTCCGCGCCGAATCGGAGGCGGCCCGCCTGCCGCGAGCCCAGGTCTACGGGGTGAGGCGCTAGCCTCAGGATCCGGTCAGAGGATCTTGGACAGGAACGCCTTCGTGCGGTTGTGCTGCGGGGCGGAGAAAACGACCTCCGGCGCACCCTCCTCGACGATCTGCCCGTCGTCCATGAAGACCACCCGGTCCGCCACCTCGCGGGCAAAGCCCATCTCGTGGCTGACGACGATCATGGTCATCCCCTCACGAGCAAGCTCCTTCATGACGTCGAGCACCTCCCCGATCATCTCCGGATCCAGCGCGGAGGTGGGCTCGTCGAAGAGCATGAGCGCTGGCTTCATCGCCAGCGCCCGGGCGATCGCCACGCGCTGCTGCTGCCCGCCGGAGAGCTGGCCAGGGTAGGCGCCGGACTTCTCTGCCAGGCCCACTCGTTCCAGAAGGGCCTCGGCGGTATCCCGCGCCTCCTGCTGATCCATGCCGCGCACGCGGACCGGTGCCTCCATGATGTTCTGCAGCGCGGTCATGTGGGGAAACAGGTTGAACCGCTGGAACACCATCCCGATCTCCTGGCGCTGGGCCGCGATGTTGCGCTCCCGATCCTCGACCAGCTTGCCCTTCACCTCGCGGTACCCGATCAGGTGGCCGTTCACGAAGATCCGGCCGCCCTGGATCTTCTCGAGGTGGTTGATGCAACGGATGAACGTCGTCTTGCCCGAGCCGGAGGCGCCGATGACGACCACCACCTCCTGCCGCTTCACCTGCATGCTGATGCCCTTGAGGACATGAAGACGGCCGAAGGATTTCTGGACGTCGCGGGCGTCGACCACGACGTCCGTGGGCGGGCGCGGGACGCCGCCGATCGCCTCGAGCAGATCATGCGGCTTGTGGGGCGGGGCGGCCATCTCAGCGGCCTCCGCTCAGCACGGATGGGTCGTCGATCGATTCGCGCCGCATCCCCAGCAACCGGGCACGCAGCGAGGGACCGGGAGGCGGTGCGCCGGCCACACCACGGGCCAGGCGGCGCTCGATCCGGGCCTGGATCAAGCCCCAGATGGTGGTGAGGAGGAGATACCAGATCGCGGCGGCCAGGAAGTACTCGAACGGGGCGAACTTCTGACCCTGCTTCGTGTTGAAGACGAAGTACAGCTCGGAAACGGAGATCAGCACGAGGAGCGAGGTCGTCTTCAACATGTTGTTGAACTCGTTGCCGAGCGGCGGCACGATCACGCGGGCGGCCTGCGGAAGGACGATGCGCCGCATCGCGAGTCCGTAGCGCATCCCGAGCGACTTGGCGGCCTCCATCTGTCCGGCGTCGATGGAGAGGATCCCGGCCCGGACGATCTCCGCCATGTATGCACCCTCGTTCACGCCCAGGGCGAAGATACCGGCCTGGACCTTGCCGGCAATGATCAGCCCGAACAGGTCGATGTCTGGCCAGCGGTAGATGCCGGTGGCCGAGAGGCCGAAGTAGAAGAACACGATCTGAACGACGAGCGGCGTCCCGCGGAAGAGCCACACGTAGAAACCGGCGAGCAGCCGCACGGGAAGAAGCCTCGCCAGCTTGCCCATGGCGGCGAAGGTGCCCAGGACAACGCCGATGACCTGGCTGATGATCGAGATTCCGATCGTCAGCCAGAGGCCATTGATGATCAGCGAATCAGGCTGGAAGATGGATTGCCAGAAGTACTCCCAGTGATACTGGTAGCTGCTCTGGCACCCGGCCAGGATCAGCGCGAGGATGAGCCACCCGGCGAGCAGTCGCGCCCGCCGGGTGGTTGTCGTTCCCATTGCCGACCGACTGTCGGACACGCTGTGGGTCGGCTACTTCGTGACCGGGACCACGTCGGACGACTTGAGCGCGCCATCCTGGAGTCCGTACTTCTGCAGGATGGCCAGGTACGTCCCGTCATCCATCATCGACTTGAGGGCTGCAACGACGCCGTCCTCGAGCCCCTGGTGATCCTTCGGCACGCTGATCGCTTCCTGGGCGATGTCCAGGGTCAGGCCGGAGAGCTCGAACTGGTCAGGATGTTGAACGGTGTAGTAGCCGGCGACCGGCGAGTCCGCGAAATAGGCGTCGACCTGGCCGGACTGAAGTGCGAGCAGGGCGTCGCTGTCCTTCTGGAACGCCTGCACGTTGATCGCGGCCTTGCTCTTCGCGGTGCAGGCTGCCGACAGGCCTTTGCCCGCGTAGTCGCCCGTGCCGTTGAGGTAGTCGATCTCGGTCGTTCCGGTCTCCGCCGCGATCTTCTTCCCGCACAGGTCATCCTGGGTCTTGATCCCGGCGGGATTGCCCTTGGCGACCACGAATGACTGGCCCGCCTGGAAGTAGGGGACCATGTCGACCTGCTTGACGCGATCCGCGGTGATGTTCTGCGCGCTGACGATGATGTCGCACTTGCCGCCTGTCAGCGCCGCGATGATGGTGTCGAAGACGGAGTTCTCGACCTGCATGGTGAGACCCAGGCGATTCGCGATCTCCGCCGCGATGTCGACATCCGACCCGGTGGGATTGCCCTTGTCATCGAACGACTCCTGCGGCGGGTAGGGGATGTCGATGCAGACCTCGAGCTTGCCGGGGAAGACCAGCTGGTCGCTCGGGACGGTGGCGACCGGGCTTGCCGCAGCCGACTCCGAAGCCATTGCGGACTCCGAAGCCATTGCGGACCCCGACTGCCATGGCCGATGCGCTGGGGCTGGCGCCGCCGTTCGAGCAGGCGGCAAGGATCAGGACGGCGACGATCCCGGCGATCGCCCCCTTCCGCGGCGAGATGAACATTCCGGTCCTCCGTTGGGGCATCTGACGCTGGCTGTGGGCGTGGGCTATGTGTCGTGAAGCACGCAATGTAGCGGTCCGGGCAGGCGCCTGTCGAGGGAATCGTGCTCTTGACCGGGCACCGGCCGCGCATGCAGGCGGTCGGCGGGTCGGTACACTCGCGGTCAATGACCGACCCGCAGCCCCTCGCGACGGGCATCGACGCTGCCGTCGCGCTACTACCTCGACCCGGACATCCATGCTCGCGAGATCGAGCGGGTCTTCGGCAGGACGTGGCAGCTCGTGGCGCGCTCGGACGAGCTCGCACGCCCCGGCGATTTCGTGCCGGTCACCGTCGTCGACGAGCCCATCGTCATCACCCGCGGGACCGATGGTGAGCTGCGAGCGTTCTACAACGTGTGCCGCCATCGGGCCGGACAGGTCGCGCTCAGCCGCGGCAACCGCAGGAGCCTGCAGTGCCGCTACCACGGCTGGACGTACGGCCTGGACGGGGCCCTGCGCGCCTGCCCGGAGATGGAGGAGACGGAGGACTTCCGCAAGGAGGACTTCGGCCTGGCCCCCGTTCGCGTGGACTCGTGGGGCCCGTTCGTCTTCGTCTGCCTGGACCCGCAGGCGCCGAGCCTGGGCGAGATGATGGGCGCCATCGGTCGAGGAGGTCGCCGATGCCGGCTACGACGTCGACGCGATGCGCCTGGTGGAGCGGCGCGAGTACGTCATCGAGTGCAACTGGAAGGTCTACGTCGACAACTACCTGGAGGGCTACCACCTCCCGATCGCGCATCCGCAGCTGTTCCGAGAGCTCGACTACGACGCCTACCGGGTCGAGGAGTTCCGCTATTACTCGAAGCAGCATGCGCCGATCCGCGAGCTGCAAGCCGGGCGAGGAGCTGGGACGCGACCGCCGCTACCTGCGCACTTCCGGGGCAGGAGGAGAGCGCGCTCTACTACTGGCTCTTCCCGAACACGATGTTCAACATCTACCAGGACAACATGAGCTCCAACGTGATCCTGCCGCTGGGCGTGGACCGGACGCTCACCGATCTTCGAGTGGTTCTTCGCGGAGCCCGGGACCGGGCCGGGATGGGAGTCGATGCAGCAGACGATCGCCTTCTCCGACGAGATCCAGCAGGAGGACATCGTCATCTGCGAGCAGGTCCAGCGCGGGCTCCGGTCGCGCTCCTACGACACCGGCCGTTTCTCCGCCGCGCGCGAGAACGGCGTTTACCACTTCCAGAACCTGGTCCGGGAGTTCCTGGGCGACTAGCCCAGGCGCTACGTTTCCCCCCATGACCGAGGCATTCCCCGTTCGCCGCGACGGCAAGCTCACCGTTGCGCTCGTCTCCGAGGTCTTCTGGGAGCCTGACGGCCCGGCTCGCCTCGACGAGCGCCTGGGCGAGGCCGCCCGGCGCGGTGCCGACCTGGCGGTCCTTCCCGAGATGCCGCTGAACTCGTGGCGTCCCGCGAGCCGCGAGGCGGTCGACGACGATGCCGAGTCGGAGGGCGGGCCGCCGGACCGAGGCGATGGCCGGGGCGGCGAGCCGCGCGGGCATCGGCATCGTGGGCGGGATCATCCACCGCGAACCCGGCGAAGCGGTCGCCGGACCAGCCGGGTGCTCGTCTTCTCTCCGAACGGCGGCATCGTCGCCCGATACGAGAAGCTGCACCTTCCCGAGGAGCCGGGCTTCTGGGAGACGAGCCACTACGAGCCGGGTGACGAGCCGCCCCATCGGATCGACGATTTCGGCGTGCCCTTCGGCGTCCAGGTCTGCTCCGACACGAACAGGCCCGAGGGAACGCACCTCCTCGGGGCCCAGGGCGCGATGGCGGTCCTCATCCCGAGGGCAAGCGAGGAGCGCACGTACCAGCGCTGGAAGATCGTCTTCCGCGCAAATGCCGTGACGAGCTGCCTCTACGTCCTCTCCGTGAACAGACCGATCCCGGAGGGCGGCGTGGCAATCGGTGGACCATCCATCGCGGTCGATCCCGCCGGGGACGTGCTGCTGGAGACAACCGACACCGTCGGCCTCGTCACGCTGGACGGCGCGGTGGTGCGTCGCGCCCGGGCCGGGCTATCCCGGCCACCTCCCCGTGCGAGCACGCCTGTATGCCGATGCGGGTGGAGATGCGGGACGAGGTGGCGCGGAGCGGGACGGGTAGGGCGAGCCCTGCCTAGTTCGCGCTGAGCGAGAACTGGCCCTGGGCGATGAGGCTGTCGCCCTTGTAGATGCGCATCACGAACGTTCCGCCAGCGCCCCAGTCGCGCAGCAGGCTGTTCGTGCTCACCACGAAGCCGAAGTTCTTGGCGGTGGCGCTGACGTTGACGGGGTAGCGCGTCTGGACCGGCGTCTCCGTGCCGTCCTCCGCGACGCGGACCACCGTCTCATAGAGCTTCGAGACGCCAAAGGCCGCCTTGGCCTGGGCGACGGAATGGGCGAAGTAGCTGTTCGGGCCGAACGTGTCCGTCTTGCCGGTCACCTGCTTGGAGGAGTTGAGGCCCGTGCCGAAGCTGATGGTCGCGGGAAGGGCGGGCGTCGGGGACGCGCTCTCGACACGGGTGCCCCCGAGGGCGAGAAGGCCGGGGCGGCGGACGGCGAGAAGCTCGGGACAGGGGAGGGCGTCGGAGCGATGGATACCCCGACCGTTGGTTTCGTGGGATTCAGCGCCGAGAAGAAGAGGCCAAGGACGATGGCCAGGACGATCGGAACCGACCGCCGCACCAATGGACAGGAGCGACGCCTGGTCGGTCGGAAAGGGCCGTTCGGGCTTGCCGACCGAGCGAGCCAGGCCGCGACGCAGCGAGAAACCGCAGTTCCGGCAGACCTGGGCCCAGCCGGGGTTGGGACGCCCGCAGTTCGGGCAGTCGATCGTCTCGCCGAGGTCGTCGAGCATCAGGCCGGGTCACCCTCCAAAGGATTCGCTGGAGTCGCCCACGACGGTGGTCAGCGCGCGTCAGCCTAGCATGCAGTGGGCCGCCGACGGTGAGAACGCCGACGGCCCGGTGGCCGTCCGCGCAACCGGTCGGCCGCGGCGGATCGTACAGAACCATGCCGCGTCGCGCAGGGAAACCAGTTCCTGAAGCTCGTTGGGCTCGGTGCTGCCGCCGCGGCCGTCGCTACAGGGCCGGTGGGTCAACCCCCCCGCGAACGTATCGTTGACCTGCATGGCTAGCCGCCGGAAAGGTGCCGAACCCTTCGCTCGGCAGCCCTGCGGCACTGCCGCGGGTACCGGGTGGGTGCCAGATGTCATAGGACGACGTTCGCATGCCCGCCCATGACCAAAGGTCCGTAGAAGTCATCAGTGATGCACGGTAGGTTAGGGCGACATACCGCGGCGGTCGTCTACGGAGTGGCCCATGATGTCGGGTCGCCGGGCGTACACCGAGCCAGTGGGCGAGACCGATCCGTCCCCGCGCTCTAGATTGCCAGGAGGGCAGTATCTCGTGCGGAAGTCATTCATCGCGGCGGCGATCCCCCTTGTTGCGTCCCTCGCGCTCGCCGGATCGGCCCTTGCCGCCAGTGCCTCCACCAACGGCAGCTTCGAGGATGGGTGGCTTATACGGCGGCGACGGGTTTCATACCCTTGTGGCGAGCACTCCAGATGCGACGGCAATGGACGGCTGGACCGTCACGGCCGGCAGCGTGGACTGGGTCAGCAACAACTGACTCGACCTGGCAGAGCGAGGATGGCACGTACAGCGTCGACATGAACGGGACGTCGTCTGCGGCCGGTGCGGCCGGAGCCGTCGGCACCATCAGCCAGACGTTCGACACGGTGGCGAACGACACCTACACGGTGCAGTTCTCGGTCTCCAACAACACCGCATGCGGTCCTTCGACCAAGAGCATGACCTACAGCGCGGGCGGAAGCACGGCGACCGTCGACGTTCCCGACTCGTTCAGCGCCTACAGCGGCAGCTGGTTCGCCGCCACTCCTGTGAGCTTCATGGCGATCAGCGACTCGGCTACCCTCACGTTCGAAGCCGATGCATCGAACACCAGCGACTGCGGGGTGGTGGTCGACGACGTGACGGTCACCAGACTGCCGCCACCGGCGCGCAGTGCAGCAGGGCGGGTGGCAGGAGATGGTCGATCGGTCTCCTTCGCGCCGTTCACCAACCAGGGCCGCTGCGTCAGCTCCTACGCCAAGAGCGGCGCTGTGCCGATCGGCAGCGGCAAGGCCGACCAGATCACCACCACCGCGAACACCAGTGACACCAGTGACACCAGTGACACCGGTGCGCAGTGCAAGCACGGTGGATGGAAGTCGATCGTCGATTCGGATGGCGCCTCGTTCAAGAACCAGGGCGCCTGCGTCAGCTACGTCGCCAAGGGCGGCGTGGTAGCGAGCGGCAGCTAGCTCTCCTTCTCGCCTGACGCCTCCGAACGCGAAGGACCCGCGCCCTTAAGGGCGCGGGTCCTCTCTTGCTCGCCGGGGAGTCGTGCCAGGATTCCAGCGCTCGTGGAGCTGAGCCTGATAGACGTTGGTGCCGGAGGTGGGACTTGAACCCACACGAGGTTGCCCTCATCGGTGTTTGAGACCGACGCGTCTGCCGATTCCGCCACTCCGGCAGCGGGGATGTGATTATAGGAAGCCGATGGCGGAGCCTGAACGCGCCTTCACGGGTCCCGTGCGCAGCCGCTCGACGACGAGGCTGCCGTGGTCGCGCGGGCGGCTGCCGGTGACCGGGCCGCCTTCGCCCGGCTTGCGGAGCACTACCAGTCCGCCTGTTACGGGCTCGCGCTGCGCCTGATCGGCGATCCGGACTCCGCGTTCGACGCCACCCAGGACGCCCTCATCCACGCGTACGATGGCATCGCGCGGTACCGGGGCGGCGTCTTCCGATCATGGCTGCTGCGGATCACCGCCAACGCGAGCTACGACATCCTGCGGCGCTCCCAGCGTCGCCCGACCACGACCCTGCCCAGCGTGGAGGCGGGGGAGCCGGAGCTCGCCGACGCGGATGCCCCGAACCCATACGAATCGGCGCTCCGCAGCGAGCTGTACCGGCACCTGGAGATCGCCCTGCGCGACCTTCCCGATGACCAGCGGGTGGCGGTGGTCCTGTGCGACGTCTACGGGATGGACTATGGGGAGGTGGCGACCATGACCAGCTCGCCCGTTGGAACGGTGAAGTCTCGGATCCACCGGGGCCGCCTGCGGCTGCGCGACCTCCTGGGACCGCACCGGGAACTCTTCGAGCGCTGAGGGCGTCTGAGCCGATGACCATGCATCACGAGAAGCATCCCGACGACGAGCGGCTTGCCGCGTTTGCCGATGCCTGCCGAGGCCTCCGGCGCCGATCCCGCGATTGCCGCGCATGTTGCCGCCTGCGACGCCTGCCGCACGACGGTCGACGACCTGCGGTCGCTGAGGGCCGCGCTCGCCGATCTGCCCGACGTCGCTCCGCCACGGCCTTTGCGGCTGGTCCCGCCGGTGATCGAGCCGGCTGCCCGAACCGGCTGGGCATCGCTCCTTCGTCGGCTCACCGCGCCGGCCATGGCCCTTGCGGTGATCCTGATCGTGGTGGGGGCGGTGGGCACCGCGGTCCCCTTGGGTGGCACGACCACCAGCGCCGGCGCGCTGGACGAGATGATCGGCGGGGCGGGCCAGCAGCCTGCCGCCGCCGGGTCCGCGGCGCCTTCGTCGCGAGATGCCTACGGGCCACAGGTGCCGAGCGTCGCTCCCACGGTGATGCCGCAGCCGGTGAGCCGGCGAGGTCGCCGGCAAGGACCTGGGCGCCGGCCGGGCCGGCGCCGCGCCAGGGCAGCGGCCGGCCGTTCGGCTGGTTCCTGGGTATCGGCGTCATCCTCCTCGCCGGGGCGTTCGTGGTCCGCGGCGCGACCGCTCCTCGGAACCGGGACCCGGCGGCCTAGGCGATCCGTCCGGCGACCACCGCGGCGAGGAGCAGGAGCAGGATCAGGGCGGCCACCAGGATCGCGGCCAGCCCGGTGTCCCGGAACGTGCGCTCGGCCGGCTCCATGCGTGGAGGGCGGCGCGTTGGCGGCACAGGGATCTCGCCCGGGCGCCCGGCGTGTGCGCGGCGCGGCGCGCGTCTCGTCGGCCGTGGCCCGCCAGGATGCCCAGGTCCGGGTCGTGGTCGGCACGTCCGCGGGGGACGGTCGCGGCGGGAGCGTCCCAGTGGCGCGGCGAGCCGCGTCCTCCGGCGGGGTGATCCAGGTCGTACGCGGCGCGCCGGGCGGGGTTCGAGAGGAGGTGCCACGCCTCGTTGATGGTTCGCATCCGGTCCGTCATGTCCTCGCCGGGATGGAGGTCCGGGTGGTAGCGCTTGGCGAGCCGCCGGTGCGCGCGATCCACCTGGAGCGCGCTCGCCTCGCGGGGCACGCCGAGCACGGCGTAGGGATCGTGTCGCGGACGATCAGGCATCTGCGGCGGATTCTACGGCGCCGGAAGGCCCGCGGATGACGTACGCGCCGGCCATGGGGCGTGGCGGACGCCGCCATCGGGCTAGACTCCTCGGCGTCATGCAGGAGCGTCGCCGACCCATCCTGATGCTGATCGACGGGCCGAGCCTCGTCTATCGCGGGTACTTCGCCCTGCCTCCGCTCACGACCTCAGACGGGACCCTGGTCAACGCCGCGTTCGGGTTCCTCCAGATCGTGCTGCGCGGCATGGCGGACCTCAAGCCGGACTTCGCGATCGTGACCTTCGACCTGGGCAAGCCCCTCTTCCGGTTCAACGCCTATCCGGAGTACAAGGCCGGCCGGCCCTCCATGCCGGACGACCTGCGCTCGCAGTTCCCGGTGGTCCGCGAGCTGTGCCTGATGATGGGAATGCCCATCCGGGAGCTGGAGGGGTACGAGGCGGACGACGTGATCGGCTCCCTGGCACAGCACGCCACGGGCGCCGGGGTCGACACCATGATCGTCTCCGGGGACCTCGACGGCCTCCAGCTGGTGAACGACCACGTCCGCCTGCTGACGACCCGCATGGGGGTCGCCGCGACGGTCATCTACGACATCGGCAAGGTGAACGAGCGGTACGGGCTGCGTCCGGACCAGATGCTCGACTACAAGGCCCTCAAGGGCGACGCATCGGACAACATCCCTGGCGTTCCCGGCGTCGGGGAGAAGACCGCAATCTCGCTCCTCCAGCAGTTCGGGTCCCTGGATGCGGTATACGGTCATCTCGACGAGGTGAAGGGAAAGCTCCGCGAGCGGCTCGCGGAGCACCGCGACTCGGCGTTCCTGTCGCGCCAGATCGGCCGTATCGTCACGGACCTTCCGGTGGAGCTGGACCTGGAATCGGCGCGCACCGGCCGCTACGACCGGCGCGCGGTGGCACAGCGCTTCCGCGAGCTCGAGTTCCGATCGCTCATCGACCGGCTTCCGCCGTCGAGCATTGCGCCGACCGGCCCGGAGGCCGCAGACCGCGAGACGGGTGGTGGCCTGCAGCTTTCACTGGACCTCCTCGGCGGATCGGCGGGGTCCGCCGGTGCCACGCAGCCGGCAGACGGCACGCCGCTGCCGCAGGCCCCCGACCCGCTGGTCGATCCGGGCGGCGCCATCGAGCAGGTGGATCCGCGCATCGTTCGCTCGACCGCGGATCTCGGGGAGCTGGACGCCTGGTTGGCGGCACGCGGCGAGGCAGTGGGGCTCGGTTGGGCGACCGGCTCGGGCCGGCCCCTGGAGCGCCGCCTGCTGGGGATCGCCATGGCCGGCGCCGACGGCGCCGCGTGGTACCTGCCCTGGGACGATGGCGCCGAGGCGGGCGGGAGCCTGCCGTCCTGGTTTGCCCGCACCGATCGCCCCCTGGTCGGCCACGACCTCAAGCAGCTCGTCGTGGCCCTCGGGCGGCGCGACGTGACGCTCGGCGGCCCGACCGTGGACACGCTTCTGGCGGGCTACATGCTGAACCCCTCGCTGCGGACGCAGACGATCGACGACGTCGCAGCCACGCGGTTCACCGCCGAGCTGCCGCCGCGACCCACCATGGCCGAGACCGGTGCCGAGGAGCGATCCGTCGCACGCCGTGCGGCGGCGGAGGCGCTGACCGCCCTGCTGGTCCGGCCGGCGCTCGAGTCCGAGCTTGCCGATGCGGGGCTCGCGAACCTGTTTCGCGAGGTGGAGATGCCCCTCCTGCCGGTCCTCGCCAGGATGGAGCTGGCGGGCGTCGCGATCGACCGCGAGGCGCTGGACGCCATGGCGGCGGAGTTCGGCGGGCAGCTCGCGGACCTGGAGGACCGGATCTACGCCGCGGTCGGCCACCCGTTCAACATCGGCTCGCCGAAGCAGCTGGAGCAGATCCTGTTCCATGAGCTGGCGCTGCCGGCCACCAAGCGGACCCGCACCGGGTACTCGACCGATGCATCGGTCCTGGAGGACCTGCGTGAGCAGCACGAGGTCGTTGGGCTGATCCTGGAGCACCGCCAGATCGCGAAGCTCAAGTCGACCTACGTCGACGCGCTGCCCTTGCTCGTTGGCGATGACGGACGGCTGCACACGACCTACCAGCAGGCGGTCGCGGCCACCGGGCGCCTGTCGAGCATCGACCCGAACCTGCAGAACATCCCCGTCCGGACTGCGCTCGGCCGTCGCATCCGGCGCGCGTTCGTGGCACCGCCGGGGAAGCTGCTCCTGGCCGGCGACTACTCGCAGCAGGAGCTCCGCATCCTGGCCCACGTCTCCGGGGACGCCGGCCTCAAGGCGGACTTCGCCTCGCATTCGGACATCCACCTCGCCGCCGCGGCGCGCGTCCTGGGCCTTGCTGCCGACCAGGTCGGCCCCAAGGAGCGCAGCGTGGCGAAGATGATCAACTACGGGATCGCGTACGGCCTCTCCGACTTCGGTCTCGCGGATCGCCTGAAGATCCCGCGCGAGGACGCGCAGAAGTTCATCGCGGACTATTTCGAGGCGTACCCGGGGATCCGCCGCTACACCGTCGAGATCCGCATGCTGGCCCGCGACCAGGGTTTCGTGACCACGCTCCTCGGGCGTCGCCGCTACCTTCCCGAGCTGACCGCGCGCAATGCCGCCCTTCGGTCTGCGGGCGAGCGGATGGCCATCAACATGCCCATCCAGGGCACCGCCGCCGACGGCATGAAGATCGCCATGATCCGGCTCGACGAGGCCCTCCGCGACGGGGGCATGCGCTCACGGATGCTCCTGCAGGTCCACGACGAGCTCGTCTTCGAGACCGATGAGGAGGAGCTGCCCCGCCTCGCGTCGCTGACGAAGGAGATCATGGAGACCGCGCTTCCCCTGGACGTCCCGCTCGAGGTCGACCTGAAGGTGGGGACCAACTGGGAGCAGACGGACCGCCTGGAGCAGGCCGATGGCGGCTGGCGACGGGTGGCCACGCACCGCCGAGCCGGAGGCGGAGGCGGACGAGGCCGCCATCGCCGACCTCGGCGCCTGACGTCGAGCGGCGACGAACCGCTGATGCCCGAGCTCCCCGAGGTCGAGACCGTCGCGCGAGATCTCCAGCGATGGGTCGCCGGAGCCGAGTTCGCCGATGTCGAGGTTCGCTGGGACCGGACCATCGCGTACCCGCAGCCACCCGCGCGGTTCGTCGCCGAGCTGCGCGGAGCACGGATCGGCCGCGTCGGACGGCGGGCAAAGAGCGTGCTCCTGCACCTGGAGGACGGGCGGGTGATGAGCGTGGCCCTGCGGATGACCGGTGCGCTGATCGTGACGCCTCCCGGGACGCCGGACGACCCATACGCGCGCGTCGTCTTCTTCCTGGCCGATGGCCGCCAGCTTCGCTACCGCGACGTGCGCAAGTTCGGACGGATCGGGCTCTTCGCGGGCGGCGGCCTGCGGTCGCGCGCCGGGCGTCCGTCGCGCCGAGTCGCGGAGTCGGGAGCGACGTACCGGGTCGGCGACCTCTTTGCGCGGCACGGCCCCGAACCGCTGGCACGCTCGTTCACCGTCTCGCGGTTCGCCGAGCGCCTGGCGGGGCGATCGGCGCGGCTGAAGTCCCTGCTCCTCGACCAGTCGTTCATCGCGGGGGTCGGCAACATCTACGCTGACGAGGCGCTGTGGCTGGCCCGCCTCAATCCGCTGCGGGGCGCGGACACGCTCTCGCCCGACGAGGTCCGACGCCTCCACCGCGCGGTTCGGCGGGTCCTCCGCGAGGGGATCGCGAACCGCGGCGCGAGCTTCAGCGACTACGTGGGGGCCGATGGCGAGCCGGGTGCCAATGCCGAGCGGCTGGCGGTGTACCAGCGCACGGGCGCGCCATGCCTGCGCTGCGGTCGGCCGATCCGGCGCGTCGTGGTCGGGCAGCGCAGCACGCACTACTGCCCGCACTGCCAGCCCGCGTCGACGCCGCGTCACGGGCCGCGGCTGCCGCATCATGACGCCAATGAAAGTCATTGGCCTGACCGGCAACATCGGCTGCGGCAAGAGCACGGTCGCGGCCATGCTCCGCGAGCTCGGCGCGGCCCATATCGATGCGGACGCCGTGGTGCGCGAGATCCGCCAGAACGACGGCGAGGCGCGTAGCGCCATCGAGCGACGCTTCGGGACGCTTGACCCTGGTTCGCTCGCCCGGATCGTCTTCAGCGACGCTGACGCGCTGAGGGCCCTCGAGGCGATCCTGCATCCGCCGTTTCGCGATGCGGTGCGGGCCAGGCTCGCCGAGCTGGAGGAGGCAGGTGTCCCGGTGACCGTGGTGGAGGTGATCAAGCTCCTCGAGTCGCCGCTCCACGACGCGTGCGACGAGACCTGGGTGGTGCGCTGCGACAAGGCCGATGCGATCGCCCGCCTGGCAGCCACTCGGCATCTCACGCGCGGCAGAGGCCTGGGCGCGCATGGCGAACCAGTCACCGCAGGAGGTGAAGATCGCCGCGGCGGATGTGGTGATCGACGGATCTGCCCCGCTCGACGAAACGCGCCGGCAGGTGGGCGCGGCGTACGAGGCACTGCTCGCACGCTAGGACGACGACGACGCCGGCCCCGGGGCCGGCGTTCGTCGCGCGTCGTGGGACCCTGCGTGCGGGTCGCTCAGGGGGTGGGCTGGCTCGACCCGGTTGCGCCGCCTCCGGGTACGGGAACCTGAACTCGTTGATCAGGCTGTCGATGGTGGAGCCGTTCGTCTTGGCCACTCGGTCGTCCTGGTCGGGCCGAAGCGCCATCGTGAACTGGCCGCCGGCTGCCTGGAGCTCCGCGATCTTCTCGGCCGTGTCGAGGTCGGCGCGCAGGATGTAGATGGAGCCGTTGCGGGCCAGGATGACCATGCTCTGCAGCGTCACCTTGGTCGACGGCCCGGGCACGAACTTTGCCTGGGTCTGGGCGGCCTGGCCGGCCGGCTGTCCCAGCTCCGGGTTGAGGGCCATCGTGACGATGAGGTCGACTCGCTGCCCCTCCTGCAGCGTCCCCGCCACAGCACGGTCGTCGGGAACGGTGACCGACACCGCCCGCAGGTTCGGCCCGGTGGGGTCGTACTTCGCGCCCGGATCGAGGATCGAGAACGGCTGACCCGAGGTGTTCGAGGCCAGGAGGTTCCGGGTGAGCAGCTGGCCGGTTGCGATGCGTCGACGCCGCTGATCCGGCCCAGAACGTCGTCGATCCGGGTGAATGCCTGCTCGTTGGTCGGGTCGGCCGGCACGGTGCGCATGACCACGTCGCCATCCTCGATGGGCTTGCGACTGGCGATGTCGCGGGCAGCCACGACGACGCTGCGCATCTCGGCCTGTGCCGTGTCGGTCACGCTCGCTGAAACGAAGCGCGACGAAGACGACGCCCCCCACGATCAGCGCGATGATCACGCCGACCGCGATATAGAGCTTCGAGCGCTTGCTGTTCTTGTCGGAGTATTCGAGTTCCACGACGCTGAGGTCTCCTTAGGGTTTGCGGATCACCAGGGGATCAGGCGCGCGCGCTGTGCGCGACGAAGCGACTGCGTCGGCGGGATCGGCAGAAACGCCGGTCACGGCCTGGACGCTGATCGAGTTGGCGCTGACATCGGTCACCTCGAAGACGGCGAAGCCGATGATGTCGACGTATGACCCGTTGCTCGCGCTGGTCGCGACGGTGAAGGTGACGGGCTGGACATGGACCACCGGCTGCCCCGCGCTGTTCGATGCCAAAGCCGCGCACGTTGAAGCGGTAGCAGCCCGCCGCCAGCCCGGTGGTGTTGACGGAAAGCGTGGACGTCGGCGGAGGATTGTTCGCGGAGCTGGGCGTCACTGAGGTGCGGCTGAGCGTGATCTGCCCGGCGCCGATGCTCGCGGCGTTGAAGCTGCAGTCGGTGAACGAGCCGGCGTCGACGCCGAGCGTCACGCAGGCCCCCGGACCACCCGCCGCTGCCGCTCTTGGTCGAGACGTAGAGGTCCATGGCGACGCTGCCGCCCAGCGTCGGGGAGCTGCCGCTGACGGTCGAGTTCTCGAAGCTGAAGTCCTCCGTGGCGCCGCCCACCCTCACCGGGACCGGGAAGCGTCGCGACTGGTAGTAGGGGTTGCCCGGAGTGCCCCTCGATCCAGACCGTGTAGATCCCGGGCGGCACGGCGGTGGCGCCAAGGTTGCTCGACGTCACCCGGGTTCCGCTCTTGGCCGGGATGAACACGTCGGTCGACCAGATCGGCATGTTGATCTGGCCCGCCGGGGGCGTGCTGTTCGTGGGCGGGTCCTGCTCCAGGAGGTCCCATTCGGGATGCCCGATGTCGTCCGCCCCTTTGTCGCCATGCAGGTGGAGGGTCACCGTCGAGGTGAAGGCGTCGTTACGGCTGACGGTGAACGTGGGTCCGTCCACCGTGTTCGTGACGAGCACGTCGCCGGAGTTCAGCTTGGGAATGTCGATCGAGCTGGGCGGCGAGATCGCGAAGTCGGGGATCTGCATCACCGTGCCGTTGTAGAGCGCGAGCAGGATCCGGTCGCCGACGGCGAATCGCTGGGCGAAGTTGCCGACCACCATCGAGGTGTCGTTGCCGTTCAGGATCGCGACCTGGTCGTTCGGGTCCGCCGGGCTCGTCACGGAAGGGAACGTGGGCCCGTCGTAGCCGTCGATGATGTAGTCGCCCTCCTTGTTCTTCAGCGTGTTCACGGTCGATGCCGGCGGTGACGCCGTTGTAGTAGATGCGCGAGACGGTCGGACTGGAAGTTGCGGACGTCGAGCGCCACGAATCCGCGGAACGAGCTGTCGTTGGAGGCCTTGGAGTTGGGGCCGTACAGGTCGAAGACCGGGCCCGGCGAGGTCTCGGAGGCCGGCGATGCGGCACGTCATAGCCGAGGGGGTTCGTCGGGTCGACCTGTCTATCCGCCGGAGGTGCCGTCTCGTCGCGACGGTGTCCACGAACCCGTTACCCGGGTCCCGGCGCATTGAGGTAGCGACGGGCGACGAGGGGCAGGGCCGGGGAGCCCTGCAGGGCGCAGCGTGCATGGGCGCTCGTCGCCATGCGACTGCACGCCGACCACCTTGCCCAGCGTCGTGCCCAGGGTCGAGCTGATCGCGACCCGAACGCTGGTCCCGCTGATGAGGACGCCGCTGGCCAGGTAGCTCGGGTCACCGGCGTGGCCGTCGTCGTAGACGAGCGAGTCCGAGATCGTCGCGGTTGCGCCCGCCGGCGAGTGCTCGAGGTTCACGCGCGCCGTCTGGCGGGCGTCCGCCGCCGCGGCATTGTCCGATGCGCCCGTCGATGAGCGCGCGGCAGGCGGCGAGGGCGGCGGCATCGGCCGCGGTCTGGATGTGCCGATGCTCCGCCGACTGGCGACCGACGTCGATCGCGAGGCCGGCGAAGGCGAGGAGGATCACGAGCATGATCGCGACCATCACGAGGACCTGGCCGCTGGGCATCGCGTGGCCGGCGGAGGCTGCGCAGGCATCAGTTGACGACCATGGTGGCGGTCACGCGCTGCACGAACCGGCCATTCGAGTCGTGGGCGAGGATGTCGCCCAGGAACGGCACGATGATGTCGGACCGATAGGTGAAGGTGACCTGCATCAGGCAGCCTTCCCGGGTGTCCGGGACGCAGGTGGTGGTCGTGTCGGCGGTGTTCGGGCAGGGGCTCGACGGGGTGGCCACGTTCGGCGCAGTACGAGATCGTGAGGTCGCCGTTGACCTGGGTCTCGCCGCTGGTCGTGGAGCAGGAGCCGCCGCTGGTGGTGGCGCTGAAATGGGGTGCGGCGGGGGTCAGGAGCCCGAACGCATCGGTCGCGGCCGTCGAGCACATCCGCGCAGCGATGCCCATCGTTCCAGGCCTTGTCGTGGTGTGCGGTCGTAGAGGTAGATCGTGCCGGCGCGGGCGCCCTCGCGCGTCGGCGTTCGTGAGCGTCACGTTGGCGGCGAAGAGCAGGCCGAACTGGATGATGCCCACGACGAGGAGCAGGAGCGGCAGGAGCACGGCGACGAACTCGACCAGCGCCTGGCCCCGATCGCGGGCCGACCGTGCAGGGCAGCGCGCAGCGCGGCCCCGCGAGGCGCCGCTCGCCGGACCCGGACGCCGAGCAGGTCGCTCGGGCACATTCATCGGTCCATCCCCATCTTGGGTTCAGCCATACCTGACCGATATAGGCCGTTAAGTCACCCGAGAATCGGTACCGATGGCGTCCGCTAGAATCGAGGCGCCCCGCAACGCGCCCGCCAAGGATTTCCGTCCCATGCCCGATTTCAAGGTCAACGCCCCGTATGAGCCGACCGGCGACCAGCCGGCCGCGATCACCGGCCTGGTCGATGGGATCAGCGACGGGCTGAAGCCACCAGGTGCTGCTGGGCGCGACCGGCACGGGCAAGACGTACACCGCGGCCAAGGCTGATCGAGTCGGTCCAGAAGCCGACCCTGGTCATGGCGCACAACAAGACCCTCGCCGCGCAGCTCTACCAGGAGTTCAAGGAGTTCTTCCCGGAGAACGCGGTCGAGTACTTCGTCAGCTACTACGACTACTTCCAGCCGGAGGCGTACCTGCCCAGGTCCGACACGTACATCGAGAAGGACTCGTCGCGCAACGACGAGATCGACCGGCTGCGGCACAACGCCACGCGCGCGCTCTTCGAGCGGCGGGACGTGATCATCATCGCCTCGGTCAGCTGCATCTACGGCATCGGCGCACCGGTCGACTACGGCTCGACCGTGCTGAATCTCAAGGTCGGGAGGCCGATACCGCCGCGACGGCGTCCTCCGCCACCTCGTCGACCTCCAGTACCAGCGCAACGACATGCAGCTGGCCAGGTCCCGGTTCCGCGTGCGAGGCGACGTCCTGGAGTTCTCGCCGGTCTCCGGCGACTACATCGTGCGCGTCGACTTCTTCGGGGACGAGATCGAGCGGATCGTGGAGGTCGACGACCTGACCGGCGAAGTCCTCGCCGAGCGTGGCGAGGTGAATGTCTACCCGGCGTCGCACTACGTCACTCCGCGGGACAAGCTCCTGGAGGCGATCACCGACATCGAGGCGGAGATGGAGGAGCGTACGGCGAAGCTGGCCAAGGAGGGGCGAGAGCTCGAGGCGGCGCGGCTCAGGCAGCGGACCCTGTTCGACCTCGAGATGATGCGCGAGGTCGGGTTCTGCTCGGGGATCGAGAACTACTCGCGGCACCTCGCCCGCCGCGAGGCCGGTTCACGGCCGTGGACGCTCATCGACTACTTCCCGACCGACTTCCTGCTGGTCGTCGACGAGAGTCACATCACGATCCCGCAGGTCCACGGCATGTACAAGAACGACCGGACCCGCAAGGAGATCCTCGTCGACTTCGGGTTCCGGTTGCCGTCCGCGCTCGACAACCGCCCGCTCACCTTCGAGGAGTTCGAGGACCACATGAACCAGGTGGTCTACATGAGCGCCACGCCGGGACCGTACGAGACGCAGCGCGCGGAGCGCGTCGTGGAGCAGCTCATCCGGCCGACCGGCGTGGTGGACCCGACGATCACGCGTCCGCCCGACCGCGGGCCAGATCGACGACCTGCTGGCCGAGATCCGCGAGACGGTCGCCAGGGGGAGCGGGTCCTGGTCACCACGCTCACCAAGAAGATGGCCGAGGACCTGGCCGACTACCTCGCCGAGCTGGGGATCAAGGTGCAGTGGCTCCACTCCGAGGTCGACACACTCGAGCGAATCGAGATCCTGCGCGACCTTCGCCTGGGCGTGTATGACGTGCTGGTGGGGATCAACCTGCTGCGCGAGGGCCTCGACCTGCCGGAGGTGACCCTGGTGGCCATCCTGGACGCGGACAAGGAGGGATTCCTGCGCTCGGGCGGGTCCCTGATCCAGGTGATCGGCCGGGCGGCGCGCAACATCGGCGGGCGGGTCCTGATGTACGCGGATCGCACGACGGACTCCATGCGGGCCGCCATAGACGAGACGGATCGGCGGCGAGCGAAGCAGGTTGCCTACAACACCGAGCACGGGATCGTCCCCGAGACGATCACGAAGGCGATCCGCGACATCACCGATGGGCTGCGACGAGTGGCGGAGGAGCGCGCCACGCTGACCGTGGAGAGCACCGAGCCCGCGGAGCTGGCGGCCATGATGGGCCGGCTCGAGGCGCAGATGAAGGAGGCAGCGCGCAACCTCGAGTTCGAGCGCGCCGCCGCCCTGCGCGACGAGGTCCTCCAGCTGCGCCGACTGCGGGCCGAGCTGGCGGCCGCGCCGGGCACCATCCCGGCGGACGTCTACGCAGAGATCGCCGGGCCGGAACCGCCCGCCGCCGATGGCGGCCGCGGAACGCGCCCCCGGCGGGAGGTGTTCAGCGTCTCGGCGCGGCCGAACGTCATCGCCGCCGGAAGCCGCCGGCGACCGCCCCGGCGACGACGGCCATGACGCTGCGGCGTCCGCGAGGCGGGGCCTGATGGCAGGCACGATGCCGCACGCCATCTTCATCGAGACGGGACTCGACGGAGGCGCGAGCGTGGCGGCCTACGCGGCGGAGCTGCCGGGCTGTGCCACGTTTGCCGCGGACCCCGATGACGCCGTCGCAGGGATGCCCCGCCGCGTGATCCGCTTCACCGCGTGGCTGGGCGAGCAGGGCGAGGAGTCGCCGACCTTCGTGGGGGACAACTGGTACGAGGTCGAGCGCGGGAACGCCGGCGCCGGGGCGGGGGAGCGGGCGGCCTTCACGCTCGACGAGCTCCCGCCTTCCGACGAGGAATGGGCCACATGGCTCCGCTGGATGGAGCTCGCTCGCGAGGAGCTGGCGATGGCGCTCGACGCGGCGATTCCGGATGACGCGGCGCCGGTTGCCGATGCCATCGCCGCGCAGGACGAGGCCTTCATCGAAACGCTCGGCGGCGATCCGCCGGCGGGGATCGCCACCGATCCCGTCGATCACTGCTACGCCGCCCGCGAGGCGCTGACCGCGACGCTCGAGCATGCCGGACCGGGGGCCGAGGGCGTCCGCCGGATCCTGCGCCTGGCCATCGCCGACGACCTGCGAGCGGTGCGCCGCCTCCGGGGAGGCGACGACTGACCGGAACCGGCGCCGCGGAGGGCCCCAGCTCATCACGGGGGCCATCGAGGGTGCGCTGCCGAAGCGGGTGCGCCATACCGGTCCATGGCCGCTCGACGCGCCAAGGCGCGCGCCTCGTGGCTCGGCCCTGCGCAGGCTGCAGGACGGGATGCCCCGCTGCGCCGAAGGGATGGCGCCGGTCCTCTCGGGCGACGGCACCGAGCGCGCCATGCTTGTCGGTCAGGCGCCTGGCTGGCGCGAGATCGCGACCGGGCTGCCCTTCGCTCACGACGCGGGGCGCCGGCTCGTCGGCTGGCTCGGGCTGGCAGGTGTCACGATCGACGACTTCCGGAGGCGCTGGTACGTGACATCGGTGGGGAAGTGCTATCCCGGGCGACGTCCGGGCGCGTCGGTCGACTCGCCTCCATCACGGAGCGAGATCCAGCGATGGTCGCCGGTCCTGCACGAAGAGGTGCGGCTGGTGGAGCCGCAGTTGCTCGTCCTGGTGGGTGGGCTCGCGCACCGGTTCGCCTTCGGCGCTTCGGCCCGTCTCGACGATCTCGTCGGCCGTCGCCTGACGCTGGGATCGCAGCCCCGGCGCCGAGGTGATCTGCCTGCCGCATCCCTCCGGGGCGTCGACCTGGTTGAACGACCCCGCGCGCACGGAGCTGTGGCGGCGTGGGATGGCTTGCTGTCGACGAGCTGGGCCGGGCTCGCCGGCGGTGCCTATGAGCGTGACACGCGGGGGCCAGGCGCGCGCGGCGCGGACGCGCGGAAGCGCCGGAAGGCGGCATCGGCCCGCTCGCCGGTGGCGGCTACCCGGTGCCCGAGCCGCCCACGGACCCGGGACTCACGCGCGAGCGCTGGATCTGGACCGGGATCGTGGTCGGTACCGGCCTGCTCATCTTCAGGCTCATGGTCTTCGGTGGCTTTGGCGGCGTCCGTCCCGGACCTCCAGCAGGTCTCCGTGGAGGACGTCCTCACCTCGACCCAGCTGCCGGCCGAGCGGTTCGGCTCGAACGAGATCCGCATCGCGGGCTGGTTCGCGCAGATCACCGCCGGATGCAGCGGGGACCGCGGAGGCGCCGACGCGACCGCATCCTGGCTGCAGGCGACCTGTCCGGTGCGGGTCCTCCTCCCGTCGCGACCGGCGGAGTCCACGAACCAGGCCGTCCTCCTGCGCGATGGCCTGCGCCTGGCGGCCCCGGACGGCAAGCCGTTCCCGCCGCAGGCGCCCGCGGGAGCGGGACCGCCGGCCTCGAACAGCTCGTCTTCGTCGGCCATTTCGCTGATCCCGCTGCGGCATCGTGCGTCCCGGCCCGGGTCACCGCGTGCCGCAATACGTTCGTCGTCACCGAGTACACGGGGCAGATCCGATGACCGGTCGAATCGAACAGACGTTCACATCGGTCTGGTAGGATAGCGCGCGATGCCCTCGGACAAGATCGTCGTGCGCGGCGCGCGCGAGCACAACCTCAAGAACATCGACGTCGAGATGCCGCGGGACCGGCTGATCGTGATCACCGGGCTCTCCGGATCGGGGAAGTCGAGCCTCGCCTTCGACACGATCTACGCCGAGGGCCAGCGACGCTACGTCGAGTCGCTCTCCGCCTACGCGCGGCAGTTCCTCGGGCCAGATGGAGAAGCCGGACGTCGACCAGATCGACGGGCTCTCGCCGGCGATCAGCATCGACCAGAAGGGCGCGTCGCGGAACCCGCGGTCGACGGTGGGCACCGTGACGGAGATCTACGACCACCTGCGCCTCCTGTTCGCCCGCATCGGGCGCATGCACTGCCCCGTCTGCGGCCGGGAGATCACGCGCCAGACGGTGGAGCAGATGGTCGACCAGCTCTACGACCTCCCGGAGGGAACGCGCCTGATGGTCATGGCGCCGCTCGTCCGAGACCGGAAGGGCGAGCACGAGAAGGTGCTGGCAGGGGCCAAGCAGGCGGGCTTCGTCCGCGTCCGGGTCGACGGCGAGCTGCGCGACCTCGACGAGGAGATCAGCCTCGACAAGAAGTACAAGCACAGCATCGATGTGGTCGTCGACCGCCTGGCGATCCGCCACGGCGCACCCGGCGATCCCGACGGCGAGCGACCGGACGCCTCCCGCATGGCGGACTCCATCGAGACCGCGCTGCGCCTCGTCGGACGGGACCCTGCTGGTCAACTTGCCGGACGAGGGGCCCGACGGGACGGATCGGCTCTTCAGCGAGCGGTACGCCTGCCCCGAGCATGGCGGGAGCTTCGAGGAGCCCGCCCCGCGCAACTTCAGCTTCAACTCGCCGCACGGCGCCTGCCCGGACTGCACCGGGCTCGGCAGCCGCCTGGAGATCGACCCGGACATGGTCCTCCCGAACAAGGATCTTTCCATCCGCGAAGGGGCGGTCCTGCCGTGGCGCCGAATGGCGCGCGACCGATTCGTGGTTCAGCAAGATCATCGAATCGGTTGCCGACCCACTATGGCTTCAGGACCGATGTCCCGGTCCGCGACCTGCCCGAGTCCGCCCGCGGAGATCCTCCTCCGCGGCAACAAGGGCGAGCGGGTCGAGCGTGCTCTACACCACCCGCCAGGGCGCCCAGCACACGTTCCGCACGACCTTCGAGGGCGTGGTCCCCAATCTCGAGCGGCGCTACCGCGAGACCGGCTCGGAGATGATCAAGACCGAGATCGAGCGGTACATGACCACGCGCCCGTGCCCGACCTGCGGCGGGATGCGGCTCAAGCCGGAGGTGCTGGCGATCACCGTCGGCGGGAAGAACGTCATCGAGACGACGCAGCTGTCGGTGACCGATGCGCTGCGCTGGTACGAGCGCCTCCCGAATCGACTGACGGATCGCGAGAACCAGATCGCGCGGCAGGTCCTCAAGGAGATCGGCTCGCGGCTGGGATTCCTCGTGGACGTCGGACTCGACTACCTGACCCTCGACAGGGCCAGCGGCACGCTCTCGGGTGGCGAGGCGCAGCGGATCCGGCTTGCGACCCAGATCGGGTCGTCGCTGATGGGGGTGCTGTACATCCTGGACGAGCCATCCATCGGCCTGCACCAGCGCGACAACGACCGCCTGATCGGGACCCTCGTCCGCCTTCGCGACCTGGGGAACACGCTCATCGTGGTCGAGCACGACGAGGACACCATCCGGGCCGCGGACTGGGTCATCGACATCGGCCCACGGGCCGGCGAGCATGGCGGCGAGCTCATCCATTCAGGGCCGCTCGACGGGCTGCTCGCCAGCCCGCGCTCGATCACCGGCGCGTACCTGCGCGGCGAGCGCGCCATTCCCGTTCCGCCCCAGCGGCGTGAAGGGAACGGGGAGTGGCTCACCGTCCGCGGCGCCCGCGAGAACAACCTTCAGGGGATCGACGTCGGGTTCCCGCTCGGCCGCTTCGTCGCAGTCACCGGTGTCAGCGGATCGGGCAAGTCGAGCCTCGTGGCCCAGATCCTGTACCCGGCCCTGGCGCAGGTCATCTGGGGCTCGCGGACGCCGGCGGGCAAGCACGATGGGATCGATGGGATCGAGGCCATCGACAAGGTGATCGAGATCGACCAGAGCCCCATCGGACGCACGCCACGATCGAATCCGGCCACGTACACCGGGCTCTGGACGCCCATGCGCGAGCTCCTCGCGGCGGTGCCGGAGTCCCGCCTGCGCGGCTACAAGCCCGGGCGGTTCAGCTTCAACGTCAAGGGCGGCCGCTGCGAGGCGTGCCAGGGAGACGGCATCGTGCAGATCGAGATGCACTTCCTGCCGGACGTGTACGTTCCGTGCGAGGTATGCAAGGGGAAGCGCTACAACCGGGAGACGCTCGAGATCCACTACAAGGGCAAGAACGTCGCCGAGATCCTGGAGATGACGGTCGACGAGGCGCTCGGCTTCTTCGAGGCCGTTCCCACCATCCGGAACAAGCTGCAGACGCTCCACGACGTGGGCATGGGCTATGTCCATCTCGGGCAGCCGGCCACAACGCTCTCCGGCGGCGAGGCCCAGCGCGTGAAGCTGGCCACCGAGCTCTCGAAGCGGGCAACCGGCAAGACGTTCTACATCCTCGACGAGCCCACCACGGGGCTCCACTTCGACGACGTCTCGCGGCTGCTCAGCGTGCTCGGCCGCCTGGCCGATGCCGGCAACACCGTGGTCGTGATCGAACACAACCTCGACGTGATCAAGACGGCGGACTGGGTGATCGACCTGGGTCCCGAGGGTGGGAACGGTGGGGGCCGGGTGGTGGCGACGGGCACCCCGGAAGAGGTGGCTGCCAATCCGGGGTCCTATACCGGCCGCTACCTGCGGGCTGCACTGCCGGCGATGGATGCGCCGACGGCGCGGCGTCGCAGTCGTCGCCGCGAGGCCGTACCTGCCTGACGGGACCAGCGTTCGCCAGGAGCTGCGCATAGAATTTCGGTCGCTGCCCGGGTGGGGGTCTGACGGAGGGGATGGAGGGCTGGCCGATGGCGGCAGCCGCACTCGTGATCGTGGGCATTCTGCTCGTCGTCCTGGGGATCTTCGCGGCGGGGTCGTTCCCGCTGATCGTGCTCGGCGTGGTGGCGCTCATCGCTGCCGGTGTGCTGGAGGCGATGGCGCGGCGGCGGAGCTGAGCTCTTGAGCGCACCTGTTCGCGCGGACGCGCTGGCACTCCTCCACGAATGGACCGGGAGCACGAGCCTTCGCAAGCACGGCCTGCTCGTTGAGGCGGGCGTTCGCGGCTATGCGACCGATGACGGCATGGAGACGGCGACGGTCGAGCGCTGGGGCATCGCCGGCCTCCTGCATGACCTCGACTACGAGCGGTTCCCGGACGCGAGCACGCACGGGGCGATTGGTGCGGACGAGCTGGCGCGTCGCGGGTACCCGCCGGAGGTCGTGGACGCCGTTCGCCGCCACAACGATGCCCTGGCCATCGCGCGCCAGACCCGCCTCGACCATCTCGTGTATGCCTGTGATGAGCTGTCGGGATTCCTGGTGGCCGTGGCGCTCATGCGTCCAACCCGGCTCCTGGCGGACGTGGAGCCGTCGCATGTGCGCAAGAAGATGAAGGACAAGGGGTTTGCGAGGGCCGTCCCACGCGACATGCTCCTCGCCGGCGCCGAAGAGATCGGCCTCCCATTCGACGAGCACGTCGAGCGGATGGTCCGATACCTCAGCGTCGTGGCGCCCGAGGTCGGCCTCTAGGCGAAGCCACCAGGCCCATCTCCGCGATGAAGCGTGAGGGCCGTGCCGGGTCGTAGGCCAGGACGAGCCGGCGGGTGGCGCGGGTCAGCGCGACGTAGGCGAGGCGGCGCTCCTCCTCCACCGCCCGCGCAGGGTCCGCGGCACCCACCAGGGCTCGACGATTCGGGAACCGCTCCTCCTCGAACCCCACGACGACGACGGTCGGCCATTCGCGGCCCTTGGCGCCGTGGACGGTGACGAGCTCCACGGCCGCATCCGGCTGGCGCAGCCTCGCGAGCTGCTCCTGGGCGCGCGCCGCCGCCGCGAGGAAGCGGTCAAGCGTCCGGAACCCCACCGCCCAGCCAGCAAACGCGTCGAGGGCCAGGTGATCCTCGTCTCCGAGATCATCGGCCTGGTCTACTCGGCGCCAACCCAGGGAGGCGCGCACCGCCTGGATCGCGGCGAACGGTGGGCGGTCCGCAGGCAGCTGGTGCAGCGCGCCCAGGACTCGAACCACGCCGGGCGCATCGAACGGGCCGTTGACCGCGGTCGCATGCGCCACGCCACGACGGACGAGGGCGAGCATGAGGGGCGCCAGCTCGGCCCGCGTTCGCGCCAGGAAGCAGGCGTGCTGGCCGTCGGCCGTGGTCGCAATCGCCAGCTCCACGAGGCGCTCCGGCCAGTCCACGCCGTCTGTGGGCACCGACACGAGCGCCGGCATCCGGGCCGGCGGGACGGTGCCGTCTCCAGGCCCCGCCTCGATGCGCTTCGCGAACCGCTCCACGTTGACGGCAATGAGCCGGGCGGACCGCTCGACGACGACTCGCGGGCAACGGTAGTTCGTCGCGAGCTGCACCCGACGCGCCTCCGGATAGTGGAGCCCGAAGTCGAGAATCCTCCGCACGTCCGCCAGGCGCCAGGCGTAGATGGTCTGGTCGTCGTCACCGACCACGAAGAGGTTGCGCTCGGGTTCCGCGAGAAGGCGAACGAGCCGCAGCTGTGCGGCGTCGACATCCTGGAATTCGTCGACGCAGACGTGGGTGAAGCGTGTCTGCCACGCGTCGCCGGGTCGCCGGATCGCGCTCGAGCGAAGCGGCCGCGTCGACGACGAGGTCGTCGAAGTCGCGCGCGCCCCGCGCTGCGAGGAGCCGAGCGTAGAGCTGGAGCACTGGGGGGCCTCTCGCGGCGGCGGCGTCCCCTCGATCTTGGCCGCGGAGAGCCAGGCATCCAGGGCGGCGATCCCGGGCAGGACCGGAGCATCCGGCGAGCGCCCCGCCAGGCATCGGCGCCGAGCGGCACGCAGGAGGGGCAGCCGGTCCGGCACCAGCTCCAGGCGGGGCTGGCGTTCGAGCAGGATCTGGCGTGCGAGGGCATGGAGCGTGCGGACCTCCATGCTCCCGGCCCGCGGCAGGGCCGGGGCGAGCCGCGCGGTGATCCGTGGCGCGGAGCTCAACGCCGCCTCGCGGTTGAACGTGACGACGCAGATCCGGTCCGGCTGGGTTCCGGTGGCCATGAGATACCCGAGCCGCGCCACCAGGGTCGTGGTCTTGCCACTGCCCGCCGGCGCGATGATCTGGGCCGGTCCGGCCGGGAGGGTGGCGGCCGCTCGTTGCTCCGGATCGAGGCGGCCAGCATCGCCGCGACCGAGGCGGGGAGCGAGGCCGGGACCGCAGTCGCGACGGGCCTGGCCGGGGCGTGTCGGATGGCTTCCATCGGGATCGTGGCCGCCGCTCCTTACCGACCGATTCGGCCGCGCTTACGGCCCTGCATCTGTAACCCGCCGCCCCGGCGGCGATCAGGCCGAGTCGCTATCCTGACCCCCGACCCGCGGTGCGGACGAGCACCGAGCAGGCCCGCGGACGGGCCCGAACCTGGAATGCGCACGAGGAGCCACACGGCCGGATGACGCCCCGATGATGCGACGCGACCGGCGCAGGAACCACGCGGTGCCGACGGCGCATGCGAAGCGCATCCGTTCGGCACCCAAACGCGACGCGGTCGCGGGCGAGGACGGTGGCGGCTCGACCCAGCGACCCATCTTCGTGGGGCGATTCGGGCGCCCGACGGAGCGACACGGATGTCCTGCCGATCCCGGGGTCGCACGCACCGCGACCGCGCCGTCGCGTGACCGTCAAGCGCGTCGTCGTCACCGGCACGATCCTGCTCGTCGTCATCCTGGTCGTCGGATCGATCCTGCTCTGGCAGCGCGTGAGCGACTTCAACGCGGCCGCCTCGAGCAGGTCGACGCTCTCGAGTGCCCTCTTCGGGCCGCTCGGTGGGAAGGACCGGGTCAACGTCCTGATGATCGGGTACAGCGGCGACCCGCACCACGGCGGCACGTACCTCGCCGACTCGCTGAACATCCTCGAGCGTCGATCCGCAGACGAGCACCACCACGCTGATCCCGATCCCGCGCGACGTGTGGATCCAGGGGCTCGCCGAGATGCCCCACAACGGGAAGGTGAACGAGGCGTTTGCCGACGGCTGGGACAACGGCGGCTGGCAGAACGCGGGGGCGGTGCAGGCCTCGGTGGTTGCAAGGATCACCGGGCTCACGATCGAGCATTTCATCAGCCATTGACTTCGCCGGCTTCTCGGCGGCGGTCGATGCCGTGGGCGGCGTCACGATCTATAACCCAACGGCCTTCAGCTACACGTGGAGCGAGACGAACTTCCTGAACAAGCACTGGACGGGTGGCTCGTTCAGGAAGGGCACCCTCCACCTCGACGGGAAGCGGGCACTCGACTACGCGCGCAACCGGTACACCAGCGTCCCGAAGGAGTCGAGCGACTTCGCGCGCTCGGTCCGCCAGCAGCGGGTGCTGTCGGCGCTCCGCCGAGAATCTCGGCTCCGGGCTGGGCGCGCTCGGGCCGGGTTTCGCGCTGATGGATGCCCTGAAGGGCCACCTGCACTCCGACCTCTCGGCCCTCGACCTCTTCCTGCTCTCAGGCCACCTGCAGATCGACCGGCGGCTCGAGCTCAAGGAGGACGTCGCGCTCAAGGCCGGCCGAAACGACGCGGGCTCGTACATCCTTTTCCCGGTCGGGTGCAGACACGCTCGGCGACTACGCGCCGCTCCAGCAGCTACATCGCGACGGAGCTCGCCAAGCCAATCCCGTCGCCCAGCCCGACGCCGAGCCCCACCCCGGCAAGCTAGGCCCAGTCGTGGACACGACGCCATCGGCCTAGAATCGAATCGTGCCGGACACACCCGATCGCGACCGCGACGCGCACCTGCGAGCCATCCTCCGCCAGCTCCCGAGCAGCCCCGGCGTGTACCTGATGAAGAGCGCCGAAGGACGCGTGCTGTACGTGGGCAAGGCCGACGTGCTCCGCAACCGGGTGCGCTCGTACTTCGGGTCGTAAGGCGGCGCTCGACGCCCGCATCATCCGCATGGTGAGCGAGGTCGCTGACATCGAGTACATCGTCACCGACACCGTGTCGGAGGCGTTCCTGCTCGAGGGGAACCTCATCAAGGAGCACCGGCCGCGGTTCAACATCCGGCTTCGCGACGACAAGAGCTATCCGTTCGTGAAGATCACCCTTGGCGAGGACTTCCCGCGGATCGTTCGCACCCGGAAGCTGGCCCGCGACGGGAGCCGGTACTTCGGGCCGTACGCCTCGGCGTCGAGCGTCGACGAGACGCTCAAGCTGCTGCGCAAGATCTTCCCCTTCCGCACCTGCAACCTCGAGATCCCGGAGGGGAAGCGCGTCCTCGAGCGCCCCTGTCTCCTCTACTACATCAACCGCTGCCAGGGACCGTGCATCGAGGCGATCGGCAAGGCCGAGTACCGCGGCGCGATCGACCGCGTGGTCGACTTCCTCGACGGAAAGCAGGAAGGGGTTGCGCGGGAGCTCGAGCGCGAAATGACGGAGAACGCGGAGGCCCTGCGCTACGAGGCTGCGGCGGTGGCGCGCGACAAGCTTCGCGCGGTGGAACGGACCATCGAGCAGCAGAAGATGGCCGCGTATGCCACGACCGAGGAGGACGTGGTGGGCATGGCCCGCGAGAAGGGGGAGGCCTGCCTCCAGCTCTTCGTGATCCGCAACGGCAAGATGATCGGCCGCGAGCACTTCATGGTCGAGAACGCGGCGGAGGCCACCGATGGCGAGGTGCTCGGCTCCTTCCTCCAGCAGTACTACGCGGCGGTGGAGCGACCGCCGCGCTCCGTCGAGCTGCCGCTCGCCCCGGCGGACGCGGAGGTTCTCGGCGCCTTCCTCACGGACCGCCGGGGATCCCGGGTGGCGCTGCACGTCGCTGAGCGCGGCGAGAAGCGGCGTCTCGTGGCGCTGGCGACCCAGAACGCGGTGGAGTCGCTCGCCAAGGAGCGCGCGGAGTGGCTGGCCGACGAAGGAAAGCGAGACGAGGCGCTGACCCAGCTGGCGGAGGCCCTCCACCTGGACCGACCGCCCGAGCGGATCGAGTGCTACGACATGAGCAACATCTCCGGGACCAGCGCCGTCGGGAGCATGGTCGTCTTCATCAACGGACGTCCCGAACCGCGCGAATACCGCCGCTTCCGAATCCGCTCCGGCGAGACGCCGGACGACTTCCGGATGATGGCCGAGGTGCTGACCCGCCGGTTCAGCAGGGCGGCGCGGCTGCGAGCCGAGACGGGCGCCCTGTCGCTGGCCGCGGTGGGTGCCGATGAAGCCCCCGAGGAGGAGTCGGACGAGGCGGAGGCCGATGGCGCCGCGACCGCGAACGGCCGCGAAACCGGGTGGGCACTTCCCGACCTGGTGATCGTGGACGGCGGCAAGGGCCAGCTCTCCGCGGCGGTGGGGGTCATGGAGGAGCTGCAGCTGACCGATGTTCCGCTCAGCGGACTCGCCAAGCGGTTCGAGGAGCTCTACGTCCCCGGCCGCCCGGATCCGATCGTCCTTCCGCGCCGAAGCCAGGGCCTCTACCTGGTGCAGCGCATCCGGGACGAGGCGCATCGGTTCGCGATCACGTACCACCGCCAGGTGCGTGGCAAGCGGGCGCTGCGGTCCGAGCTCGACGACGTGCCGGGCATCGGATCGGGTCGCAAGAAGGCGCTCCTCAAGCGATTCGGCAGCGTCCGGCGCATCCGCGAGGCGAGCGTCGACGAGGTGGCAGGGACGCCGGGAATCAGCCGCGCAGTCGCGGAGCGGGTGAAGAGCCACCTCGCCCGCGAGGGGATGCTCGCCTGACCGCGTTGCGGGTCGCGACCAGTGGCCCCTATAATCGCGCGGCCCGCCGCGAGGAGCGGCGTGTTCTGTGTCTGCGCCATCGCGTTCGCGATTGGCTGCTCGATTCCGACTGAAAGGACCAGCTGGCCAAAGCATGACCTGGCGCCGCATCGCCCCGTGGCTGATCATCGTGATCGCCGTCCTGGCCGTCTATTACGACGCGCCCCGCAAGACGCTGGGGCTGTACAACGCTGCCACGAACTCGAGCACGCTCCCGGCGCCGGGCCTCAGCGGTGATGCCCACACGGTCCTGGGACTCGACCTCCAGGGCGGGATCCGCGTGACGCTCAAGGTGAACCCGCAGCCGGGGCAGGTCGTCAGTGACGACGACGTCAGCGTGGCGCGCAACATCATCGAGCAGCGCGTCGGCGGCCTGGGCGTCAGCGAACCGCAGGTGCGAACGGAGACGAACGGCGCCGGCGACCGGCTCATCGTGGTCGAGGTGCCGGGCGTCTCGAACGTCGAGGAGGTGCGCAAGCTGGTCGGCTCGACCGGGCAGCTCCAGTTCATCGATCCGATGCAGGAGACGCTCACCAAGGGCCAGGACGTCACCACCCTCCTCGCCGAAGGCAAGGTCGGCGTCATCTTCAACGGCGGGTCGATCAACCCCGGGAGCGTGGCGCCCGATTCGAACAACGGATCACTCGGCGTGAGCTTCAGCCTGAAGGACCAGGCGAGCAAGGACTGGTGCACCTACACGACCAACCACGTCAACCAGCCCGGGCCGGTGGCGCTCGACGGCAAGATCATCACCACCCCGAACATCCAGAGCGCGATCTGCCAGGGGACCACGATCATCACGGTTGGAACCGGGCGCGACCGCCGAGACGGAGCGGACGACCCTCTACAACCAGCTGCGGTACGGCGCGCTGCCGGTGGGCCTTCAGGAGATCGGCTTCGACAACGTGGCGCCCACGCTGGGCCGCGGGTTCCTGACCCAGGCGCTGTTCGCCGGCGGGGTCGGCCTGCTGCTCGTCCTGCTGTTCATGATCGGCAGCTACCGCCTGCCGGGCGTGCTCGCCTCGCTGGCCCTCGTCTTCTACACGCTCGTGAACTACGCGATCTTCCGGATCATCCCCGTGACCTTGACCCTCGCCGGCGTCGCGGCCTTCATCCTCTCCATCGGCATGGCGGTCGACGCCAACATCCTGATCTTCGAACGGATGAAGGAGGAGATCCGGGCAGGCAAGACCCTGGGCCCGGCCATCGAGGCGGGATTCAACCGTGCCTGGTCGAGCATCCTCGACTCGAACGTGAGCTCGCTCCTCGTGGCGAGCTGGCTGTACTGGCAGGGGACCACGGTCGTCCGGGGCTTCGCCCTGGTCCTGATCATCGGCGTCCTGATCAGCATGTTCACCGCCATCACCGTGACCCGCACCATGCTGCGCTGGGTCGTCCGCCGCGAGTGGGGACGGCGCATCGAGCTGTACCACGTGGAGCGCTGACCCATGTATGACATCGTCGGCAAGCGCCGCTGGTACTTCCTGTTCAGCGCCCTGATCACGATCCCCGGGCTGATCTTCATCGTCCTGGGCGGCCTCAAGCCGACCGTCGACTTCACCGGCGGTACGGTGTGGCAGGTGCGCTTCGCGGATCGGCCCGCTCCGGCGGAGGTGCAGGCGGCGCTCGTCCAGCTCAACCACCCCGAGGCCACCGTCACCGCCCTGTCAGACGGGTACCTCTCGATCCGCACCAACCCGGTCGACCTGCTGCCGCCGTCGACTGCGGCGCCGATCCCGTCGGTCGTGCCAAGCGCCTCCGCGGCGGCCTCGGCGGGTGGGTCGCCGAGCGCGTCCCCAACTGCCACGCCGAGTGCCTCGGCAACGCCGGTGCCGAGCCCGGTCGCAAGCGGATCGCCGGTGCCGATTCCGGCCGGCACGCCCTTCGACACGCTCCGCACGGCGCTCGTTGCGCGCTTCGGAGCGGCGGAGACCGCCAGCGCCACGACGGTCGGACCGCTGATTGGCGCCGACCTGATCCGCAGCTCGGCCATCCTCATCATCGTGGGCGAGCTCTTCATCCTCGCGTACCTTTGGTTCCGGTTCGGCTTCCGCTTCGGCACGGCCGCCATCGTCGCGCTCCTCCATGACGTCATGGTGGTCGTGGGCACCTTCGCGATCCTCGGGTACTTCTTCGGACTCGAGTTCGACGCCCTGTTCGTGACGGCGCTGCTCACGATCATCGGCTTCAGCGTCCATGACACGATCGTTGTCTTCGACCGGATCCGGGAGAACCGGACTCCGCCACGCCGGGGAGCCGTTCGGCGCCATCGTCAACCACTCGATCCTGCAGACGCTGGGTCGCTCGATCAGCACCAGCCTGACTGTCATCGTGACGCTCACCGCGCTGCTTCTACTCGGCCCGGTGACCATCCGAACCTTCACCCTGGCGCTCCTCATCGGCGTCGTCTCGGGAACCTACTCGTCCATCTTCAACGCGAGCCAGATCCTGGTCGCCTGGTACGAGTGGGACGGGCGCCGGCGAGCACGCACCTCGCACCGGCAGGCAGGTCCGTCCGCTCAGCCGATAACGGAACGGGCAGCCGGCGGTAAGCGCACGCGGCTACCATGGCCCCCGTGATCCCGCCGCGACTCGAATGGCTCCTCCCGGAGCCCATCGCCGTCCCGCCGGAGTTGCCCGGATTCGGTCGCGGCGGTCGCGACGCTCCTGGCGCGACGTGGCGTCACCAGCGTGGACGCCCTCGAGCGATTTCTGTCAGCGGACGAGGCCATGCTCCATCCCATCGAGCTGATGGCCGATGCCGAGCGGGCGCTCGAGCGGATCGAGCGCGCGATCGAGGCGGGGGAGCGGATCGCCATCTGGGGTGACTACGACGCGGACGGTATGAGCGCCGTGGCGGTCTGGGTGCTCGCCCTGCGCGCGCTCGGATCCGATCCGATCCGCCACGTCCCATCGCGCTGGTCGGACGGCTACGGGCTTTCAGCCCCCGGCCTCGCGGCGCTGGCTGCGCGCGGCGTTGGGCTGGTCATCACCTGTGACTGCGGCGTGACCAACGTCGCGGAGGTGGAGGCGGCTCGGGAGCTGGGACTCGCGGTCGTCATCACCGATCACCACCTCCCCGGTCCCACGCTGCCCGCCGCCGCGGCCGTCGTCGACCCGCACCGTGCGGACTGTCGCTATCCCGACGAAGACCTGACCGGCGCCGGTCTCTCGTTCCGCCTCGCCACCGCGCTGCTCGCGCGCCGCGGCCTGGCGGCAGCAGACCTGGCGGCCGTGGCGGCCATCGGCACGGTGGCGGATCTCGCGCCCATGACCGGCGAATCCCGCACGATCGTGGCGCTCGGGGTTCGGCAGCTTGCGACGACCCATCGAGCGGGGCTGCGTGCGCTCCTGGCACGCTCGGTCACCGATCCGGATCATCCCACCGCGCGGGAGCTCGCCTATGCCATCGCACCGCGCATCAACGCGGCCGGGCGCATCGCGGACAGCCGAGCTGGCGATGGGCCTGCTCGTCGCCGACGACCCGGTCGAGGCGGAGCGGCTGGCCGATGAGCTCGAGTCCGTGCATCGGCGCCGCCGCGAGCTCACCGTGACGGCCCTCGCCGAGGCCCGGCGGGCCGTTGCGGACGACGCCGATATGCCCGAGGGAAAGGGAGCGCTGGTGGTCCGCCACGATGACTGGGAGCCTGGGCTGATCGGCCTTCTGGCAGGACGGCTGCGCGGACGAGCTGGGCAGGCCGGTTGCGGTGGTCACCGCCGTGGAGCAGGAGCTGCGTGGTTCGGTGCGGGCACCGGTCGACTTCCACGTGGCCGCCGCGCTCGAGGCCTGCGCTGCCCATCTCACGAAGCGCGGCGGCCACGCGGCTGCGGGCGGATTCAGCCTCGTCGGCGGATGCATGGGACGGGTTCGCGCAGGCGTTCCGGACCCTGCCGCGTCCGTTCCCCGTCGGGAGCCGCCAGGATGGCGAACCACCGGGCAGCCTGGCCGTCGACCTCGTGCTGCCCGCGGCGCGCGTCGGGTGGCCGCTCGCCAACGAGCTGGCGCGCCTGCGAGCCGTACGGTCCGGGCAATACCGAGCCGGTCCTGGCGGTCACCGGGCTCCTGGTCGGCGACGCGCGGCAGGGTCGGTGCGACGGAGGCGCACATCGCCTTCCGCATGCGACGCGGCCTGGAGACGGTCGATGCCGTCTGCTTCGGCGCGCCCGCGGAGTCGGCCGCTTCCGCGAGCTTGGCGCGCGGTGGATCTGGTGGGCACCCTGGAGCGCGACCGTTACCAGGGCGTGGATCGCCTGCGGCTCCGGGTCCTCGACTATGCCGATACCGCGGCCAGCCCGCTCATGGCGCGTCGCCGTGCTCATGCCGCGAGGAGCGTGTCGCCGTGTGCCGGGTGAGTCAGCTGATGGCCGAAGCGGCAGGGACGCCCCTCGATCGGCTGCGCGCGCGGGTCCGCGCGCTGGGCGCCCCGCTCTGCCTGGGCATCGACCCGCATCCCGACCGGTTGCCCGAGGAGCTGCCGCGCACCGTCGCCGGCGTGGAGCGCTTCGCGCGCGGCGTCATCGAGGCGGCGGGGCAGCAGCGCAGTCGCGGTAAAGATCAATGTCGCGTTCTTCGAGGCGTTCGGCTCCGCGGGTCTCGCCGCCCTGGAGCGGGTGCGCGCGGACGTTCCCGCCGGACCAGTTCGTGATCCTCGACGCCAAGCGCGGCGACATCGGCATCACGGCGGAGCGCCAGGCGGAGGCGCTGCTGGGGCACCTTGGCGCGGACGCGGTGACCCTGTCGCCGTATCTCGGGTGCGGATGCGATCGAGCCGTTCCTGGCCTGGCCGGACCGGGTTGTCTACGTGCTGGCCCGAACCAGCAACCCGAGCGCGGGCGACCTTCAGGATCGAGCGGCGGACGGGCTGCCGCTCTACCGCCGCGTCGCACGCTGGGTCGTCGAGCGCTGGCCGGAGGCGCGTGTTGGCCTCGTTGTCGGGGCGACCGCTCCGGCTGAGCTCCGCGACGCTGCGTGCCGACGTGCCGGATCCGGCGTTCCTGGTGCCCGGCGTTGGGGCCCAGGGCGGCGACCTGGCGCCGCCGTCGCAACCTGCCATGGGCGCCGCGCGCCGGGCGTCGTCGACGCTGTCGCGCGGCGATCGGGGAAGCCAGCCGCGGACCCGATTGGCAGCGGCGGCGGCGTCTGCGGCCGAGCGCCTGCGGGGCGAGATGCGCGGGCTGGGTGCTACACTCGGACCCTAGTCCCGTCCCGCCGAATCGCGTGGGCCGTATCGGATCGTACGCGAGGTGCCAACGCAGGCTCATGCCGTTCAACATCGGCCCGGGCGAGCTGATTCTCGTCCTGGTCATCGTTCTGATCATCTTCGGCCCCGGCAAGCTTCCCGACATCGGGAGCGCGATCGGCAAGGGCGTGCGCGAGTTCCGCAAGGCATCCACCGACCTCGAGGAATCAATTCGCGGCGAGCCCGCAGCGACGCCGCCGGCCGAGGACAAGCCGAGCCCCGCGCCGCCCGCCAGCAACGCCTCGAGCACCCCGCCCTCCGAACCCAAGTAGCGACCCCGGGCTCGCGCCTGCAGGCTGCGCCGGCCGGCTCGCCCGCAAGGACTGGGCGCCCGATGACCGACAATGCGGCGGCGATGTCGCTGCTCGAGCATCTCGAGGAGCTGCGTCGCCGCCTGATCATCATCGTGATCGCGGTCGTCCTCGCGGCGATCGCCGGCTATTTCGTTTCCGACGCCGGTCATGGACTTCCTGCGCCCGCCGCTTCCCGCGGCGTACGAGGACGTCTCTTCACGACCGTCGGCGGTGCGTTCGGGGTCCGAGTCAAGATCGCGGTCTTCGTGGGGATCGCCCTCGCCATGCCGGTGATCCTCTTCCAGGGCTGGCGCTTCGTGACGCCGGGCCTCACGACGCGCGAGCGCCGGATCGTCTGGCCGCTGCTGTTCGCCGCGCTCCTGCTCTTCGCCATCGGCATGGGCGTGGGCTACTTCATCATCCCGTTCGCGCTGACGTTCCTCCTGAGCTTCGCCGAGCGCGCACCTGCAGCCGCTGCTGACGATCAACGAGTACCTCGGATTCGTCACGACCATGATGCTGGCGTTCGGCCTGGTGATGGAGTTCCCGATCGTGCTCATCGCCCTGGCCCGGGTGGGGATCCTCTCCTATCGTCGGGTCGCCGCGCAGCGCCGCTTCGTGATCCTGGGGATCGTGATCTTCGCGGTCGTCGTCACGCCCGGCGGCGATCCGTTCTCGCCGTCGGTGCTCTCGGCGGTCATGTACGTCCTCTTCGAGGCCTCGCTCCTCGTGATGCGCTTCGTTCGTAGATGAGTGACGGCCCGCGCGTCCTCCTGCTGACCGATGTCGCCATGGAGCAGCATGCGGCACCGGGTCACCCGGAGCGGCCAGAGCGCCTGGCGGCCGTGTCGCCGGAGTTCGCGACGGGAGCGCGCGCGCGGGGGCCGTGCTCGCAGGAGCGCGTTCCGGTCCCCGCGGAGCGAGTCGCGATCTTCGCCGTGCACGACCCGCAGTACGTCGCGGCGCTCGATGCCTTCGACGGGGCCGGCGGGGGATGGGTGGACCCCGACACGTACGTCTCGGCAGGGACGATGCGCGCGGCGCGCCAGGCCGCCGGCGCCGCAATCGAGGCAGCCGAGGCGGTGACCCGCGACGAGGTGGAGGTGGCGTTCGCGGTGGTGCGTCCGCCCGGCCATCATGCCGCTGCCCGGCGTGCCGGCGGGTTCTGCCTGCTCAACAACGTCGCCATCGCGGCCGAGGCGCTGCTCCGATCGGGCGCGGCGGATCGCGTCGCGATCCTGGACTGGGACGTCCACCACGGTGACGGGACCCAGGAGGTGTTCGACCATCACCCGGAGGTCCTGTACGCGTCGACGCACCAGCGCCCGCTCTATCCGGGGACCGGCGCGCCGGAAGAGCGCGGGGAGGGTGAGGCACTCGGGACGATGCACAACGTCACGCTGCTCGCCCGGGGCCGGCGACGTCGGCATTCGTCGACGCCTGGCGCGACCGGCTCCTTCCCGAGGTGGATGCCTTCGACCCGGACGCGATCCTGATCTCGGCCGGGTACGACGGGCATCGCGACGATCCCCTCGCCCACCTGTCGCTCACGACCGAGGGCTATGGACGGGTGGCGCGAGCGATCGGCGCTCTGGCGCGCCGGCACGCGATCCCGGGGGTCGCCTTGGTGCTCGAAGGGGGCTACGACCTGGAAGCGCTGCGGGCTTCGGTGGCGGCCACGGTCGAGGGCCTGCTCGCCGGCCTGGGCCACGACGACGATAGCGGCACCGGCGACGCATCGGCCAGCGAGCCTCCTGGCGGCGACGGGACTGATCGCCGCATGCCGGGGCTATACTCGACGGCCACCGCCAACCCTGGGGAGATGAGCGTGCGACGGAGCGCGGGAGGCACAGCCACGGGGCGGAGCCGGACACGCTCCGCTGCAGCGAGGGCTGCGCCGGATCCCGAACGCCAGGGCCAGGTCGTGATCCTCAGCGGCCTGTCGGGAGCCGGCAAGAGCCAGGCGTCCAAGCTCTTCGAGGACCTTGGCTTCGCCTGCATCGACAACCTCCCGACCGACCTCCTCGACGCGTTCATCGCGCTGCGATCCGTGAACCCCGACCGATTCCGGGACGTGGCCCTGGTCCTCGACATTCGCGGCGGCGATCCGGCGCCGGCCATCGCGCGAGCCCGGTCTTCCCTTGCCGACCCACGGCAGCGAGCCAATCGTCATCTACCTCGAGGCCAGCGACGCCGTGATCGTGAGCCGGTTCGCCGAGACGCGCCATCGCCATCCGCTGCCGTCTCGCGCCGGCGTTCAGGCATCGATCGCCGAGGAGCGGGAGCGCCTGCGCGCCACGCGCGAGCTCGCCGACCACGTCCTCGACACCAGCGGGCTGTCGATTGGCCAGCTGAAGGAACGGCTCTTCGGCCTGGTGCCGATGCAGTCCGTGGACGCCGTGCTGCAGATCGAGATCGTGACCTTTGGCTTCAAGTTCGGCGTGCCCCTCGAGGCCGATCTCGTCTTCGACGTCCGCTTCCTGAACAACCCGTACTGGGTCCCCGATCTCAAGCCGCTCTCCGGGCTGCAGGCCCCCGTGCGCGACTTCGTCCTGAGCCAGCCGCGTGCGCGTCGCTTCCTGGAGCTGGTCCAGGAGCTCCTGGAGCTCACCGTCCCGGCCTACCGCGCGGAGGGCAAGAGCCGGCTCATCGTCGCGCTGGGCTGCACGGGCGGCTACCACCGGTCGATTGCGCTCGCCGAGGAGCTGGCGGAGCGGCTGAAGGAACGCGACGAGACCTCCGTGAGCGTCTTCCACCGGGAGCTGGAGCGATGAAGCGTCCGCGGCTGCCACGCTGGCTCTATCCGGGGATGCATCTCAAGCGTTGGCTTCTGCTCGCCTTCCTGGGCGTCACCATCCTCGGCCTGGGAGCCGCGATCTTCCTCGTCGACCTGTACCGCCGGTACGGACTGGACAACGTCACGGTCGTCTTCTGGCTCACCGGCGCCGGTCTGGAGCGCCCGATCCGGGCCGTCGTGGTCGTGGCGACGGGCCTGTTGATCACCGGCGTCGGCGTGTGGGGGCTCATGCGCAGCATCGTCTCGCCCTTCGTGTCCCGCGGCGACAGCGTCCTGGAGGTGCTCTACACGAAGCGATACCTGGCCCGGGGTCCGCGCATCGTGGCGATTGGTGGCGGGACCGGCCTCTCGACGCTCCTGCGCGGCCTCAAGGGCTACAGCGCCAACATCACGGCCGTGGTGGCGGTCGCCGACGACGGGGGATCATCGGGCCGGCTCAGGCAGCAGCTCGGCATCGTGCCGCCCGGCGACATCCGCAACTGCATTGCGGCACTGGCCGATGCGGAGCCGCTCATGACGCAGCTCATGCAGTACCGCTTCCCGCCCGGCTCCGGGCTGGACGACCACGCATTCGGGAACTTGTTCATCGCGGCAATGACGGCCGTGACCGGCGATTTTGAGGAAGCCGTTCGCCAGTCGAACCGGGTCCTCGCCGTGCGCGGCCAGGTCCTCCCGGCGACGAGCGTGCCGCTGAACCTGTCGGCTCGGCTGGCGTCCGGGCGTCGTATCGACGGCCAGGTGGGGGTTGGGACGGCGGAGGAACCCATCGAGCGGGTCTTCATCGAGCCCGCGGATGTGCGCGCCAACCCGGAGGCGCTCGAGCGGATCCTCGAGGCCGACATGATCGTCCTTGGCCCCGGCAGCCTCTTCTCGAGCGTGCTCCCCAACCTGCTCATCAGCGACATCCGCGATGCTCTCGCCGCGGCTTCCGGCCTGCGCGTCTACGTGTGCAACGTGGCGACCCAGCCCGGGGAGACGGCGGCATTCACGGCTGCCGAGCACCTCGAGGCGCTCTTCGCCCACATCGGAGAGGGACTGGTCGACTACGTGCTCCTCAACCACAACCTGGGCGCGCGTCGTCCCGAGGGCTGGCTGGGCCAGCCGGTGAAGATCGACGCTCGCAGGCTGGAGGAGCTTTCGGTCGTGGTCGTCGAGGAGGACCTCGTGGACGTGACCAATGCGCATCGCCACGACCCGGCGAAGCTCGCGACGGCCCTCATGCGCCTGGAGCAGGAGGGCCGCGGAGAGCGTCCCCGCCAGCACCGCGTCAGCCGGCCGGACGCCAGGGCCAGCTGAACGCCGTCGATGCTCGTCGCAAGCGAGGTGAAGGGCGAGCTCGCCCGGATCGTGCCGGCGCGAGCCTGCTGCCGGCGCGCTGAGCTGGCCGGTCTCCTGTGGGCTGACCGCACCGTCGGTGGCGTCAGCACCTTCGACCACGCAACCGCACGTATCGCCGTGCAGCTCGCGACCCTGCTCGGGGTCCAGGTCTCCGGACCACACCCCGCGACCCGTGGCCCGCGTCCCGCGCGGGCGGCGCGCGGGCGGAGCCGCCACCACCTGGTGGTCGGCCTCGACGAATCGTCCATTGGACCGTGGGCGTGGGCGACGGCGCCCGCCTGCGATCGGCGCGCATTCCTGCGGGGCGTGCTGCTCGGGGGAGGGTCTCTCTCGCTTGCCGCGAACGGTCCCCATGTCGAGTTCGTGTTCCGCGACCGGGCGCGCGCCGATGAGCTTCTCGCCCGCCTGGCGGCGAGCGACGTGCACGGCGGCCTGCTCGAGCGGCGCGGACGGTGGGTCGCGTACCTGAAGGGCCGCGAGGAGATCGCAACGCTCCTGCAGCTCACCGGCGCGAACCGCGGCCTTCTTGACTTCGAGACGAACCGGGTCGGCCGCGACGTGCAGAACCGGCTGAACCGTCTCCTCAACGCGGAGGAGGCGAACCTGGGCAGGACGGTCCGCGCGGCGGATCGCCAGCTGCAGGCAATCGCGGCGCTCGACCGCTCCGGCCGGCTGGGGAGGCTCTCCGAGGGTCTTCGCGCGGCCGCCGTGCAGCGGCGCCTGCAGCCGGAGGCAGACCTTGACACACTCTCCATGGCACTGGGCGTGAGCCGGTCGGCGACCAACTATCGTCTCCGGAGGCTCGTGGAGCTCGCCGAGAGCGACGACCACGACAGGGCCGCGACGCGTGAACAGAAACGGAGGGCGGCATCGTGAACCCGGAACGGACCCCGGTCATAGCCGGCAACTGGAAGATGAATCCCACCACTCGCGTCGAGGCGATTGCGCTGGCAAGTGCGGTGGCGGAGCGCATGGCGGCACTCGACGTGATCACCGTGGTGTGCCCGCCCACGATATGGCTGGACGCGGTCGCTGCGGCGGTCGCCGGCCGCATTGGCGTGGGCGCCCAGACCATGGCTGCCCAGGAGATGGGCGCCTTCACCGGCGAGACCTCCCCGCTGATGCTGGCCGATGTCGCAGCCTGGGTGATCCTGGGGCATTCGGAGCGCCGCCAGTACGACGGCGAGACCGACGAGCGGGTGGGGGCAAAGGTGACGAGCGCCGTGGCGCACGGGCTGCGGCCCGTGGCGGCCATCGGAGAGCGCATTGCCCAGCGCGAGGCGGGGGAGACCGCCGCGGTGATCGACCGCCAGCTCCGTGCCGCGCTCGCACCGCTGGAGCGCATCGCTGGCAGCGGCCTGGCCATCGCGTACGAGCCGGTGTGGGCCATTGGAACCGGGAATGCTGCCTCGGGTGAAGATGCCCAGGCGGTCGCCGCGCAGATCCGCGCCATCCTGGCGGAGGTCGGCGGCGCGGAGGCCGCGGCTCAGGTCCCCATCCTCTACGGCGGCAGCGTGACCGCCGCCAACGCGGCGGAGTTCTTCTCGCAGCCGGACGTGGACGGCGCGCTGGTGGGTGGCGCCGCGCTCGACCCGGATGGCTTCGCCGCCATAGGCGCGGCAGCCCTGGCGCGGGGTCGATGAGCGGAGTGCCGGGCGAGCGTCGGGTCCCACGGCCCGTGGTCCTGTGCGTCCTCGACGGGTTTGGGATCAACGACGATCCAGAGCGGAACGCGCTGCTGGCGGCCCGGATGCCGACCTGGGACGCGATCCGCGAGGGGTGGCCGGTCAGCCAGCTGCAGGCGGCCGGCACCGCCGTGGGCCTGCCTCCCGGCCAGATGGGGAACTCGGAGGTCGGGCATCTGAACCTGGGCGCCGGGTTTCGCGTCCTCCAGGACCTGCCGCGGATCACCGAGGCGATAGAGTCCGGCGAGTTCTACGACAACCCGGTGCTCACCGCCGCAGCCGAGCACGCGATCCGCAACGGGACTCGACTCCAGCTGCTTGGCCTCGTGGGACCGGGAGGGATCCACGCCGTGGACGGCCACATCGAGGCCATGGTCGAGCTGGCCCATCGCGCCGGCCTCGCCGCCGATCGGGTGGTCATCCATGCCTTTACCGATGGGCGCGACACGCCGCCGCGCTCGGCGATCGAGTTCCTCCCGGCCCTGGAGCGTCGGGTCGACGGCAAGGCCACCATCGGCTCCGTCTCCGGCCGCTACTACGCCATGGACCGCGACAAGCGGTGGGAGCGAACGCAGCAGGCCTGGGACGCGCTGGTCCATGGGCGGGGGATCGAGGCGCAGAGCGCCGAGGATGCGATACGGGCGGCGTACGAGCGGGACGAGAGCGACGAATTCATCCAGCCCACCCGGGTGGAAGGCGCCCCCACGATCGGCGACGGGGACGCCGTGGTCCACATGAACTTCCGCGCCGACCGCGCCCGGGAGATGACCCAGGCGCTGGTTCTCGATGACTTCTCCGGCTTCGACCGCGGTCGGCGCCCCGAGGACCTGCTGGTGAGCACCCTCACCGAGTACCAGTCCCACGACGACCTGCCGGTCCCCGTCGCCTTTCCGCCGCTCGAGATCGACTCGCTGGGGGCGTACCTGTCCCGGCTCGGCAAGCGGCAGCTGCACGTCGCGGAGACGGAGAAGTACGCCCACGTGACGTACTTCTTCAACGGTGGCGTGGAGGCCCAGCTCCCCGGCGAGGAGCGGGTCCTGGTTCCGTCCCGGCGCGACGTACCGACCTACGACCATGCCCCGGAAATGTCGGCGGGACCGATCACGGACGAGCTCGTCGCCGGCATCGGCTCGGGAAGCTTCGACTTCATCGTCGTCAACTACGCGAATCCCGACATGGTGGGCCACACCGGGGTATGGGATGCCACGGTGCAGGCGCTCGAGGTGGTCGACGGGTGTCTCGCGCGCGTGCTGGAGTCGGTGACGGCGGCCGGCGGGGTGCTGCTCGTGACCGGCGACCACGGGAACATCGAGGAGATGCGCGACGAGCAGGGCCAGCCCCAGACCAAGCACACCACCTCGCCCGTGCCCCTGGCACTTGTCGGCCCCGGGTTCGAGGGGGCGCAGCTCTCCGACGGGATTCTCGCCGACGTGGCGCCCACCATCTGCGACCTGCTCGACATCCCGCCGGGCCCGTCGATGACCGGCCACAGCCTGCTGACCCGCGGGTGAGGAGGTCTCCGCTATACTGCGCCGGCCATGAACCCACTCGTCATCGCCCAGATGATCCTGGCCATCGCGCTGATCGCCGCGGTCCTGCTCCAGCAGCGGGGCACCGGGCTCGGCGGCGCGTTCGGTGGCGAGGTGACCGCGTACCGCAGCCGGCGCGGGATCGAGCGCACGCTCTTCCGCCTGACCGTGGTGCTGGGCATCCTCTTCGTCGTCTTCAGCCTCCTCAACCTGCTGCCCCAGACATCGGTCTGACGGGCCGGCCCCGCGCGCCGTGGGCGGCGGGGGGCTGTGCTATGATCGGCCGCGCTTTGCCGGCCGTGACGCCGGCCTAGCATCGTGCCGAGGTGGCGGAATAGGCAGACGCGCTAGGTTCAGGACCTAGTGACCATTACGGTCGTGTGGGTTCAAGTCCCTCCCTCGGTACCACCCTCTGGCCCAGGTGGCGGAATTGGTATACGCGTACGTTTGAGGGGCGTATGGGGAAACCCATCCGGGTTCAAGTCCCGGCCTGGGCACCAACTCGCAACGACAGACCGATGACGCCGCTCCCACCAGGAGCGGCGTTGCCGTTTCCGCATGCTACGCTCGTTGCGGGCGGTTAGCTCAGCTGGTCAGAGCGTCTCGCTTACACCGAGAAGGTCGGGGGTTCGAGCCCCTCACCGCCCACCATCTCCCTGCCGCTGGTACGATGCCAGCGACCATCCCTGAACAACATGGAGTTGACCAACACCGATGCCTACCGTCTGGATCGTCCTGATCGTCCTCGCGGTCATCGCGCTCTTCCTCGTCTTCATGTACAACGGGCTCGTCCGCCTGCGGAACATGGTCGACGAGGCGTGGAACCAGATCAGCGTGCAGCTCAAGCGCCGCCACGACCTGATCCCCAACCTCGTGAACGCCGTCAAGGGCTACATGGAGTTCGAGCAGGAGACCCTTACCAAGGTCATCGAGGCTCGCAACGCCGCCGTCAGCGCCCAGGCCGCGGGTCCTGCGCAGGCCGGGCAGTCCGCGCAGGCGGAGAACGTGCTCACCGGCGCCCTGCGGCAGCTCTTCGCCCTGGTCGAGAACTACCCGCAGCTCAAGGCGAACGAGAACGTGATGCAGCTCCAGGAGCAGCTGACCACGACCGAGAACCAGATCGGCTTCTCGCGTCAGCACTACAACAGCACTGTCCGGGAGTACAACACCTCGATCCAGACCTTCCCGAACGTTCTCATTGCCGGGATGCTGGGCTTCGGAAATCGAGACTACTTCCAGATCGCCGAGGAGGATGCCGCGGTTCCGGCCGTGGACCTCAGCCTGAAGTCCTGATCGCGGATCGTTCGTCCATGCAGGTTTGCGGCGCCGTCTGACCGATGAGCTCGTCGGCGGCGTCCACCACCTTCTTCCGCGAGATCGACCGCAACCGGCGGAACAGCTGGGTGCTGGTGGGTGTCGTGATCGTCGTGCTCGGCGTGCTGGGGGGCGCCATCGGCTACGCGACCGGCTTCGGGTGGGTCGGCGTCATCGTGGCGGTGGGGATTGCCACGGCAATGAGCCTCGGCTCCTTCTTTGCCGGCGACAGGCTGGTCCTCGCCTCGTCCGGCGCGAAGGAGGTCCCGGTCGCCAACCCGCCGGACCAGTACCGGCAGCTGGTCAACGTGGTCACGGAGATGAGCCTTGCATCCGGCGTACCCATGCCCCACGTCTACGTCATCGACGACACTGCGCCAAACGCCTTCGCGACCGGCCGCGACCCGAAGCACGCCTCCATCGCGGCGACCACCGGGCTGCTGGAGAAGATGGATCGCGAGGAGCTCCAGGGCGTCATTGGGCACGAGATGAGCCACGTCCGCAACTTCGACATCCGCTTCACGCTGCTGGTCGGGGTCCTGGTGGGCTCCATCGCCCTGCTCTCCGACTGGTTCCTGCGCTACACGTTCTGGTTCGGCGGCGGGCGCCGTCGCAGCAGCTCGGATCGCGGAGGCGGCGGAGGTGGGGGAGGGCTCCAGGCCATCCTGTTCGTCGTGGCCATCGTGCTCGCCATCGTGGCTCCGCTCATCGGTCGCATGATCCAGCTGGCCGTGTCGCGGAGTCGCGAGGAGCTGGCAGACGTCAGCTCCGTGGACCTCACCCGCAACCCGGTCGGCCTCGCGCGTGCCCTGCGCACGATCAGCGACGATCCCGAGGTCCTGGAGGTGGCGAACCGGGCCACGCAGCACCTCTACATCGTCAATCCCATCAAGAGCTTCGAGAAACGGTCGAAGTCGATGTGGGACACCCATCCGCCCATCGCCGAGCGGATCAAGATCCTGGAGCGGATCGCGGGACAGATGGGCCAGCCGTTCCCGCCCGGGCTCGACGCTCCGGCCCCGGCTGGAGAGGGAGGAATGCCCTCGCCGCAGTAGGCCGATGGCGCCTTGCCGCTCGCCGAACGGCTGTGCTATCGTCCGGCTCGATACGCGACCACGAGCGGGGCCGCAGATCCTCAGGATCGAACGGGCGAGCCGAGGTAGCTCAGTTGGTAGAGCACCGCCCTGAAGAGGCGGGTGTCGTCAGTTCGATTCTGACCCTCGGCACCACGACGTGAGCGTGCATCGGCATACGGGCGGAAGTGGCTCAGTTGGTAGAGCATCACCTTGCCAAGGTGAGGGTCGCGGGTTCGAGTCCCGTCTTCCGCTCCATTTTTCTGCCCAGGCGGCACTGACCTGCTAGCCTCGTGCCTCGGATCCGCTGCCCCGTCGTCTAGTGGTAGGACAGCGGACTTTGGATCCGTGAACCGAGGTTCGAATCCTCGCGGGGCAGCCAGTGCGAAGCAATCGGGGCGACGTGCCCGAGTGGTCCAGGGAGCGGTCTGCAAAACCGCGTACGCGGGTTCAATTCCCGCCGTCGCCTCCAAAATCTGAGCACGAATCGGTCGTCAGACGCCCGCAGCGGCAAGGACCCGCCGCAACTCATACCTAACCTGGTCGGGGCACGGTGAACAGGCGTGGAGCGGCCGCCAGGTGAGGTCAGTGCTGACATCCGGCTCTGCGCGTCCTCACCGCGGGGAGTGACAAATCGGATCATGCGGGTGATCAGCGCATTCGCCGGACAGGCCCGTACGTATGGCGAAGGTCCGGGAACGAAACGATGCTCTGGTTCGGGTTATTCGGTGGGTTCCCAGGACGTACCCCGCTAGGTGACACTCTCAGGGCGGGGTCCCGCCGGTTATCCGATCCAGCTCCCTCGCGTTGTCATGAGTGGTCTGCAAGGATGCGGATGGAGCCCCGCGACGCAGTGCATCGAGGCGTGGCCCGTTTCAACGGGAGCGCTCGACCACGCCGCACCGTACCCGACTTGTTTGCTGCACGACCGTGGCGACGTTTCCGGCATCTGGGGCTGGATTCGGCGATTCTCGCGCTGACCGCGACGGGCGTTGGTCTGATCGCGGTTTGGCTGATCGCTGGCGGGACGCCCAGCGACGTCCAGAGCGCAGTGACCGGCTTCGCGGCCCCGTTCATCGACCTCGTCGCGGCGGTCCTGGTTGCCGGAGCTGCGCGTTCGGCCACCGGGTGGCGGATTCGCGTGGCCTGGACGCTGATCGCCCTCGGAATGCTTGTCTATGCCGTCGGTGACGGTGTCTGGGCCTGGGTCTCGATCGTCCAGCAAGGCGACCCGTTCCCCTCGGCGGCAGACGTGGCATACGTCGCGTTCTACCTGGTCATCGCGGGCGGCCTCCTGCTCTTCCCCTCCGCGTCGCGCGCCAGGCGCGAGGCGATTCGCCTCGCGCTCGACTCGGCGATCGTCGTCGTCGGCGGGGGCATGGTGGTTTGGCAGAGCCTCCTCCTGCCAGCGTTGACGGCGGCCGACGCGGACCCGATCAGCACCGGCCTGCTGATCGGATACCCCATCGGCGACCTCGTTTTGCTGTTTGCTGTTGCGACGATCGCACTGCGGCGCCCCGTCGGGATCGCACCCAGGGCGCTCGTCGCGCTCGTCGTCGGGCTGGGCCTCATGTTCGTGGCCGATATCGCCTACGGTGAGCTGACGCTGACGGGCGTCGGCGGGGAGCACTGGGTCGACCTCGTCTACTTTGCCTCGAGCCTGGCCATCGCGTTCGCAGGTTACCTCCAGGCGCATGCCGTCGAGCTGCCCAGTACCGAGGAGGCGACCGGCGTCAGCCGCTGGCTCATCGCGCTGCCGTACGTCGGCCTCGCAGCCGGTTTCGGCGTGCTGCTGACCGCTGCGAGCGGCAATTACGGTGGGCTGCAGGGCAACCTGCTGTTGGGCGCGGTCACCCTGACCATCCTCGTCCTCGTCCGCCAAGAGGTCACCAACCGCGAGCTCGGCGAGTTGCGGGCGGACCGGGTGAGGCGCGACAGCGAGGCGCACTACCGCGCCTTGGAGGGGCAGTCGACGGACGCCATCGTCCTGGTGGATCCTGACGGAGTGGTGGCGTATGCCTCGCCATCATTGGAGCGCGTGCTCGGCCTGCAGAGTGCAGCCGTTCTCGGCGCTCGCATAACGACCCTCGCCCACGCGAATGACGCGCTGGCGCTCGAGCAGCTCATCGCCGACACTGCCGCAGGGCGGCCAGTGAGTCCACTCGAATGGAGCCTGTGGGGTCCTGATGGCGTGTGGCAGGAGGTGGAGACCATCTCCGCGAACCTGCTCAATGATCCGACGATCGGTAAGATCGCCCTCACCACGCGTGACGTCCGCGAGCGTAAGGCGCTCACCCAGCAGCTCACGCGAGCGGGGTTCCACGACCTGCTCACCGGCCTCCCCAACCGCAACCTGTTCGTCAACCAGGTCGGTCAGGCCCTCGCGGGTGGCCATCGGACCGGAGAGCCGACAGCGATTCTGAAGCTCGACCTCGATGGCTTCACCCGTCTCAACGACAGCCTCGGCCACGGGGTCGGCGATCTCGTCCTTCAGGCCGTGGCACAACGCGTGAGCGGCTGTATTCGCGCGGTGGACACCGCGGCGCGACTCAGCGCTGACGAGTTCGGCGTGCTGCTCGATGGCTGCGGCACCGTGACCGATGCCCTCGAAGTTGCTGACCGGATCCGCGCGGCGCTCCGCGAGCCGCTGATGCTCCGCGGAGCGAGCATCGAACTGACGGCTGGCATCGGCATCGCAACCACCGAGGAGTCCGGCGACACGACCGACCCAACCGTGTTGACCCGCAACGCACACATCGCACTGGTGGCCGCCTGTGGTCAGGGTCTGGACCAGTTGGTCGTCTTTGTCCCGTCGATGCAGGAGGCGCTCGAAGACCGTTTCGCGCTGGAATCCGACCTTCGCCGGGCGATCCCGGATGGCCAACTGGTCCTCCATTACCAGCCGATCGTAGACCTCGCCACGAACGAGTTGGTGGGGGCCGAAGCGCTTGTGAGATGGGACCACCCAACGCGTGGCCGGATCGCCCCCGATATATTCATCCCCGTTGCCGAGGAGACAGGACTGATTGCGGAGATCGGGAGCTGGGTCCTGCGCACCGCCTGCGTTGAGGTCGCCGGCTGGGCGCGCTGTGCGCCCAGCCGCGTGCCGCGCGTGTCGGTCAACCTCGCGTCGCTGCAGGTGGCCGATCCGAATTTGCCGTGGACCGTCCAGTCGGCGCTGGCGCAAGCGGGTGCCGCGCCAGGCTGGCTCACGCTGGAGCTGACAGAGCGCCAGCTTGTGCAGGACACCGCGGAAGTGCTCGCGCGCCTGCATGCCATCCGCGCCCTCGGGGTTCAGATCTCGATAGACGATTTCGGAACCGGCTACTCGTCGCTTGCGTACCTCCAGCAGTTCCCCGTCAACACCATCAAGATCGACCGCTCGTTCGTAATCCCGCTCGATGACCCGGACCAGGGCTCAGGACTGGCCGGTGCCATCGTCGAGATCGGCCGCGCGCTGGGCATCGGGACGATCGCCGAGGGCATCGAGACCGAGCGCCAGCGCGAGCGCCTGCTGGCGATGGGCTGCCCGCTGGGCCAGGGGTATCTTCTGGGCCGACCCCTGGAGTCAGCGGCCATGCTCGAGCTGGTCGCCGATTCGAGCGCCTTGAGGGTCGAACGCGCCGCCTGATGGCACGACGCGGGTTCCAGAGGCCCGTTGCGGCAGGGACCCGCCGCAACTCGAGCCCCGACTGTCCCCCACGAAGCGACCGATGGTCAGAGGGTGGTGCTCCGGTCGCGGTCCGCGGCCGGCACCTGCGCGGCGTCCGGGGCAGGCGTCGCGGCCGCCATGGCGGCGTCCAGTCGCGCGATGAACGGCTGCGCGCCGAGCCGAACGAGGATCTCGCGGGCCGATGCCGCGGCGGAGCGAACCTCGGGATGGGATGGCTGAATCAGGATCGCCATGTCGATCCCGGTGAGGGCTTCGTCCCAGAGGAGTCCGACGCTGCGCCATCCGCGCAAGGCGTCCTTGTACAGCAGCAACGCCCCGGTGAGGTCGCCTTCGCGCGCGGCCAGGCCGGCCCTGATGGTCGTCCTGCGGATCTCCACCACTCGGCCGTGGACGCCGGTCGCATCCAGCGCCGCCAGATCGCTCTGCGCCTCGGCCACCTCGCCGTCCCACAGCGCGAGCCGAGCGGCCCGGTACCTAAACTCCGGGGCATTGCCCGCATCCTGGTCCGCGAGGTGCCGCCAGGCCGTGCGTGCGTCGTCCAGCCGTCCGTCGGCCATGGCCGCATTCGCGAACGCGTCGTCGCCAGCTGGGCCGAATGCGCGAAGCGAATCTTCATCAATCAGGCGTCGCAGTTCGGCGAGCGACTGGCTCACATCTTCGCCGCGACACGCGTGGACGATGACCGAGTTTCCCAGCAATATGATGCGGTCCGCCCGTTCGAGATCCTCGCCCAACTGTCCGTCGAGCTGTTCCAGCGCTTCATCCCAGTCGCCGGCCAGGAAAGCGGTGTAGCCGATGTTGTTGGCCAGACGCAGCAGTCCCACGCGGTTGCCGATGCGTCGAGCCAGGGCGAGGCCTTCGCGGTAGGCGTCCAGCGCATCAGCGGCATCCATATCGCCCTGCAGAAAGCCGCGGATGCCCAGCGCAAGCATCAGCGTGTCGTCGAGCCGGTTGTCACGCGCGAGCTGCTCGCCCGTCCTGATGACACCGATCGCCTCGCGTCTGCGCCCGAGATGTCCGAGTGCCACCCCCTTCGTGACCAGCGCCTTGGCGAGGACCTCCACCAGGTCACCATGTTCTGCCGCCTCCAGGACACGCTCCGCGATCTCCATGCCCCGGAGGGGATCCTGGTTCTCGACGTACGCCCAGGCGAGCATGCCGTCCAGCGCCACGACCGCACGATCGGGGAACAGGTCCGCGAACTCTGCCGAAGCCGGCACCAGCAGCGCGACCGCCGCCTCCGTCCGTTGCCCCCATATCAGCGCCATGCCAAGGGAGGCCGTGGCCCGGGCGGCCGCGATGCGATCGCCGCGCGTTCGATGCATCGCCACCGCACGGCCAAGGAAGGCTTCCGCTGCCTCATAATGGGCCGCCGCGCCTGCCGATTTGCCGGCGCGTTCGAGGAGATCCCCCTCATCGGCGGGATCGGTGGTCACGGTCAGCGCCTGATCGAGCAGGGCGACCGCCTGGTCGTGGGCTCCCAGGGACGCCGCACGCTCGGCGGCTCCCTTCAGCGCAACCCGGGCCTGCGCAGCGAGGGCATCGGCCTCCGGTCCCTCGGTCGCGTTCGCATGGGCCGCCAGGTAGTGGCCGGCCAGGGCACCGGCGAGTTCGTCCGATCCGAGCTGCTCGAAGAATCGGGCCGCGGCAAGATGGCGCACCTTGCGGTCCTTCCTGGCGAAGGTGTTGTAGGCGACTTCGCGGATGAGCGACTGCAGGAAGGCGTACTGCCCGCGCTCGGGGGAGCGGGGATCCACCTCGACGGTCAACAGCTCGCGTCGGACCATGGCATGCAGGCGAGGTTCGAGCGTCGCGGCATCGAGCCTGGACACCGCCGACAGCGCTTCGAGCGTGAAGCTTTGGCCGAGCACGGCCGCGTCCTGGACCAGGGTCCGATCGGAAGGATCAAGGTTGTCGAGGCGCGATGCGATGAGTGCGGTCAGCGTCTCCGGCACGGCCAGTTCGGCCAGGTCCCCCACAGGGACGTACACCCCCGCCTGCTCCTCCAAGCGGCCCTCCGCGACCAGCATTCTGACCGTCTCGACTGCGTAGAGCGGCATGCCGTCGGCCCTCGCCACGATGGCCCGCGTGGCCTACTCGGGGAGGCCGGGGACCAACCCACCAAGCAGTTCCCGCATGGCCCCCTCGGGAAGCGGTTCGAGGTGGACCGAGGCGAAGTTGCGCTTGCCCGCGCCCCAGTCCGGTCGCTTCTCGATCAGCTCCGGGCGGGCCAGGGTCACGAGCAGGATCGGGAGTCCCTTGCTCCACTCCAGGAGATGGTCCACGAAGTCGAGCGTGCCACTGTCGGCCCAGTGCAGGTCCTCGAAGGCGAGCACCACCGTCCCCGAGTAGCTGAGTCGTTCGAAGAAGGTGCGCCAGGCCGCAAACAGCTGCTCGGAGCCGGCGTCGGATCCGATTCCCAGCAGGGCGAGCAGGGCGCGCTCGATCCAGCCCCGCTCGTCGAGGTCGGGGACATGCCGCGCCAGGATCTCCGCGACCTTCGCCCGGGTGGTGGCCTCGTCATCGGCCTCGGCCAGCCCGCAGCGGGCGCGGACCATCTCGCCCAGGGCCCAGAAGGTGATCCCCTCTCCGTAGGCGGGGCTGCGGCCGTTGTGCCACCAGATGTTGTCCACCAGCCCGTCGAGGTACTTGAGGAATTCCCAGGCGAGGCGGCTCTTGCCGATCCCCGCCGGACCGATCATCGAAACGAGGCGGGTCCGCTTCTCGCGACCGGTCGCGTGGAACAGGTCCTTGAGCAACCGCAATTCCTCGCCGCGGCCGACGAAGGGCGCCTCAAGCGCCTCGCTGCGATTGCGTCCGCCGCGCTCCGAGACCACGCGCATGGCGCGCCAGACGGGAACCGGGCTGGTCTTGCCCTTCAACGCATGCTCGCCGACCTCTTCGAAGACGATCGCCCGACCCGCCGCGCGCTGGGTGGCCTCGCCGACGAAAACGGTGCCGGGAGCCGCGGCCGACTGCAGGCGGGCGGCCGTGTTGACCAGGTCACCGGCGACCATGCCCTGGTTCGTCGCTCCAAGCGTGACGGCGGCTTCTCCGGTCAGGACGCCGGCCCGGGCCTGGATCGTCGGACCGAGTGTGGGCACCGCGTCGACCAGCTCGAGGGCGGCGCGGACGGCACGCTCGGCGTCATCCTCGTGGGCGATCGGCGTGCCCCAGACCGCCATCACCGCATCGCCGATGAACTTCTCGACGGTTCCCCCGTACCGGGTCATCACCTCCGAGGCGAGATCGAAGTAGCGGGTCAGCGTGTCACGCACGTCTTCTGCGTCGCGCTCCTCGGCGAAGGGCGTGAAACCGACGAGATCTGCGAACAGCACGCTGACCAGCCGGCGCTCCGCGACGGGTACAGGCGTCGCGGCAGGTGCTACCTGGGTTGGCTCACGCGGGTCGCCAAGCGCCGTTCCGCACGTGCCGCAGAACTTCTCGCCGGCCTCGACGGGGCTGCTGCAGTTGGGGCAGGCAGCGGCGAGGGATGAACCGCATTCGACGCAGAAGCGCCGACCCGGCTTGTTCTCGGTTCCGCAATTCGTGCAGGTCAAATTGCCCTTCGGAGTTCGGCGTAGCGCAGAGCGTACCGGTTGCGAGCCACGGTGCAAACCCGGTTTTGCTGCCGCGCGTACTCTGCGACGATACGCACTCTGCTGGCGAGACGATGACGGATGGTAATGACGTCACGCCGCCGCAGACCCATGCTCCGGCGATCGGGTTTGCCAAGCCACTGTGCGGGACTGGCGCATCCGGCCGAAACCCCCGCCCTCGGGGGTTTCGGCGTGTCCGTTTCACGGCTCGCGGGTGGTATGGTCTGCCCGTGGACCGCGACGACCTGGTACGCCTGCGGCGCGCCCGGGATCAGATGGATCGCGAGTACGCGCGCCCGCTCGATGTTGAAGCAGCTGGCGCGCACGGCCTGCATGTCGTCCGGGCATTTCTCGCGCAGCTTCCGCGCCGCGTACGGGGAGAGCCCCTACAGCTACCTGATGACCCGGCGCATCGAGCGCGCGATGACCCTCCTGCGGCGCGGCGACCTTTCGGTCACCGAGGTCTGCTTCGAGGTCGGCTGCTCCTCGCTGGGGACCTTCAGCACGAGATTCACCGAACTCCTCGGCGAGACCCCGAGCGCCTACAAAGCACGAGACCACTCGTGGTCCGAACCGCTGCCGGCCTGCCTCGTGAAGGCTGCGCTGCGACCGGTCAGGAATCGAGAAGCGGCATCGCCTGAAGGCGGATAGCATCGACACCATGGACGTGAAGCTGCAGAACTGCTTTCTTTCGGTGGACGATCATGAGAAGGCGATCGCGTTCTACCGCGACGCACTTGGCTGGGAGGTGCGCAACGACGTCAGCGCCTACGGCATGCGCTGGACCACGATGGGCCCGGCGTCGCAGCCGGACGTCAGCGTCGTGCTCCAGCCGCCCGCCGCCGACCCCGGCATCTCGGCTTCCGACCGCCAGATGCTCAGCGATCTGCTTGCGAAGGGCCTTCTCGGGGGTCTGGTGCTCGCCACCGGTGACGTCGACGCCGCCTTCGACCATGTGCAGGGAACCGGCGCCGAGGTGATCCAGGAGCCGATGGACCAGCCGTACGGCGTGCGCGACTGCGCCTTCCGCGACCCTGCGGGGAACCATATCCGGATCAGCCAGCCGCGCTGATGGCGGCGATCCCAGCCGCGAGCCCGGAACAGCCGGCGACACCCACGATCGCATCCGGATCCACGGGGCTCGCGAAAACAACCTCAAGGACATCAGCCTGGAGATCCCTAAGCGCCGGCTGACCGTGTTCACCGGCGTCTCGGGATCCGGCAAGAGCTCGCTGGTCTTCGCGACCATCGCCGCGGAGTCGCAGCGGCTCATCAACGAGACCTATCAGCGCCTTCGTCCAGGGCTTCATGCCCACGCTGTCGCGGCCGGACGTCGACCTGCTCGAGGGGCTGACCACCGCCATCGTCGTCGACCAGGAGCGGATGGGCGGCAACCCACGCTCCACGGTGGGCACCGCCACCGATGCGAACGCCCTGCTCCGCATCCTCTTCAGCCGCATTGGGCAGCCGCACATCGGCTCAGCGCGGGCGTTCGCCTTCAACATTCCCGTCGGTCCGGGCAAGCGGCGAGATCACCGTCGAGCGCGGCGGCGGCGGGAAGACCACCACCCGGGCCTTCAGCATCACCGGTGGAATGTGCCCGCGCTGCGATGGCATGGGCTCGGTGACCGATATCGACCTGTCCGCGCTCTTCGACGAGACGAAGTCGCTCGCCGAGGGCGCGCTCACGATTCCCGGGCTACATCCCCGGCGGCTGGGCGGTGCGGATGTACACCGAGTCGGGCTTCGTCGACCCGGACAAGCCGATCCGCGACTTCACCGAGCAGGAGCGCCACGACTTCCTGTACCGCGAGCCGTCCAAGGTGAAGATCAACGGGATCAACATCACCTACGAGGGCCTGGTGCCCAGGCTCCAGAAGGCCCTGTTCTCCAAGGAGATCGGCTCGCTGCAGCCGCACCATCCGCACGTTCGTGGAACGCGCGGTGACCTTCACCGCCTGCCCGGAGTGCGGCGGCACCCGGCTCAGCGAGGCGGCCCGGTCGTCGAAGGATCGGTGGGATCAGCATCGCCGATGCGTGCGCGATGCAGATCAGCGACCTGGCCGAGTGGGTGCGCGGGCTCGACGAACCCGCGGTGGCGCCGCTGCTCGGCACGCTGCAGCAGACCCTCGACTCCTTCGTCGAGATCGGCCTCGGCTACCTCTCGCTCGACCGGCGCGTCGGGCACGCTCTCGGGCGGTGAGGCGCAGCGCGTCAAGATGATCCGCCACATCGGCTCGATCGCTCACCGACGTCACGTACGTCTTCGACGAGCCCACCACGGGCCTGCACCCGCACGACGTCGCAGCGCACGAACCGGATGCTGCTGCGGCTGCGCGACAAGGGCAACACGCGTGCTGGTCATCGAGCACGAGCCGGAGGTGATCGAGATCGCCGACCACGTGGTCGACCTCGGGTCCCGGCGCGGGCTCCGACGGGGGCGAGGTGTGCTTCGAGGGCACCGTCGAGGGCCTCCGGGCCAGCGACACGCTCACCGGCCGCCATCTCGGGTACCGGGCCGGGCTAAGCCGGAGACCCGCACGCCGACCGGGCGCGTGGAGATCCGCAACGCCACCCTGCACAACCTGCAGCGACGTGAGCGTGGACATTCCCCTGGGCGTGCTCTGCGTGGTCACCGGCGTGGCGGGATCGGGCAAGAGCTCGCTGATCCACGGGTCGATGCCGAGCGGGCGCCGGGGTCGTCTCGATCGACCAGGCGCCCATCCGCGGCTCGCGACGCAGCAATCCGGCAACGTACACCGGGCTGCTGGACCCGATCCGGACGGCGTTCGCGAAGGCGAACGGCGTGAAGCCCGCGCTCTTCAGCGCGAACTCCGCCGGCGCCTGCCCGGCCTGCAACGGCAATGGCGTCATCTACACCGAGCTGGGATTCATGGAGACCGTGGAGACCGTCTGCGAGGAGTGCGAGGGCAAGCGGTTCGATGCCAGCGTGCTGGAGTACAAGCTCGCCGGCCGGGACATCAGCGAGGTGCTCGCGATGTCGGTCACCGAGGCGCTGGCCTTCTTCGGCGGCGGCGAGGTGAAGACGCCCGCGGCCCGGACGATCCTGGCCGGATGGCCGACGTCGGGCTCGGGTACCTCACCATCGGCCAGCCGCTCACGACGCTCTCCGGCGGCGAGCGGCAGCGCCTCAAGCTGGCCATCCAGATGGCGCAGCGACGGTGGCATCTACGTGCTCGACGAGCCGACCTCGGGGCTGCACCTGGCGGACGTCGAGCAGCTGCTCGAGCTGCTCGACCGACTGGTGGACGCGGGCAAGTCGGTGATCGTCATCGAGCACCACCTCGCGGTGATGGCGCACGCCGACTGGATCATCGACCTCGGCCCCGGCGCCGGCCACGACGGCGGGCGGGTCGTCTTCGCCGGCCTGCCCGCGGACCTGGTCGCCGCGCGCTCCACCCTCACCGGCCAGCATCTCGCGTCCTACGTTCGGTACCTGACCGGCCCTGCCGAGGCGAACGCAGCACCGGGCGGCGTCCGGTACGCTGCACGGGTGATCAACCCTCTCAGGGCGCTGCTCCGCCGCCTGGGTGTCGGCGAGCGGCGGTGGATCCCGGACGAGCCAGCCCGAACCACGCATGGCGAGCGGGTGCGCGAGCGGCTGCCCGCGGGCGATGCCTCCCAGGATCCTGAAGCGCCGACGGGCCTCGAACCTGGGACGGCAGAACAGCGATCCACGGATTCAGTGGACTGACCACGGGATAGGCCGGTTCGGAGTCGTCGTGCGATGGCACGCGACGATCGCCTCAGGACTCGATGCGCCACTGCGATCGGGTACGCTTCAGCTCGGTGCGGTCCCTGACCCGCGCGCACGCGGGCCGGAGTGGCGGAACGGCAGACGCGGCCGGCTTAAACCCGGCGGCCCCGCAAGGGGCGTGGGGGTTCGAATCCCTCCTCCGGCACCACCCTATCGACGGCCGAAGAGGAATCCCTTGCGCTGACCGGTCTCGGTCGAGGTCGTGGGCAGAGGGTTGATTCCCAGGATGTTCTGGGCGACCGTGCGCAGGGCTGCGGCGGCGGGCGAGGTCGGGCTTGCTGATGACGAGCGGGACCCCCTCGTTCACGGCGCGGATCATCTCGACCTCGGTATAGGGAATCTCGGCGGCCGGTCGCGCCCGCAGCAGGTTCTCTATGTCCCGCGTCTTGAGCAGCTCCTTGGGGAAGATGTGGTTGACGATGAACTCGGTGCGGGCTCGCAGCGTCGCGGTCTCCGCGAGGTAGCCGAGCATCAGGCTGGTCGCTCGCAGTGCCGCGATCTCCGGGAAGATGACGAACAGGTGCAGATCCGCCTGCTCGAGCATCCACAGGATCCGCGGGTCGAGCCCGGTGCCGCAGTCGACGACGATGACGTCGAATCGCGGCCGCAGAAGGTCGAAGATCCGCGCGAGCTCGTCGACCCCGATGCGTGCCTCCGCATCAGGAATGGAGGGCGCAGCCAGGACCGCAACCCCGGAGCTGTGGTCGGTCAGGTATGAGACGGCCAGCTCTGGATCGGCGAGCGCAGGCTCGTCGTTCGCCAGGCCGGCGATGTCGAAGCGCGGGGTCAGGTTGAGGTGGGTTGCGACCTGCCCGAACTGCAGGTCGAGGTCAACGAGGAGCACACGCTGCGTCGGGAAGCCGGACGCGGCGTGGTCGCCGCCCGCGAGCAGCACGGCCGCATTCACGGCGAGGGTCGTGGTCCCCACGCCGCCCTTGGGCGAAAAGAAGGTGACGAGGTGCCCTGCCGCGGCCGTGCGGTCGGTGTTGGGACGGACCCGCCCCGAGCGGATGAGGAGCGCCTCGACCCGGGCCTCTAGCTCGCGGTGGGCCCATCCTGCGGGCAGGACATCGTCCGCGCCGGCCTCCAGGAACGCGATCCTGGCCTCGACGTCGCCCGCCGGCGCCACGACCAGGCACGGCGTCGGCACCGTGGAGGCGTTGCGTATCGAGCCGATAGCGCCCGTCACCGAGAGTCCATCGGCTACCACGAGGTCGAAGCTCGCATCGCGCAGCGCGGCAACGGCATCGGCCGGGCTCGTGACCGTGCTGACCGGGTAACCGGATGCGGTCAGCTCCTGCTCGAGCTTCGTCCGTAGGTCACCGGGCGGTGAGCAAAGGAGGATCGGGTTGCCTGCCATGCCGTCCTTCGTGGTTGTGGGCAACGCGGAGTCGGACCGAGTATAGGGCCCCCCGGGCGAGCCGTTGCCGAGCCATCCGGGCTTCGACTATACTTCGCGGGCGCCTCCGAACGCGGAGGCTGTTGTGTTGTTTAGCTCCTTTCTGCCGTATCGGTCGCGCCTGTGATCGAATGCCGCAGTCCCATAGAGAGGAGGCGTTCGGCTTATGCGCCGATACGAGCTCATGCTCCTGCTTCGCCCGGACCTGGAGGACGACAAGCTCCAGTCCGCGGTCGAGAAGGTGACCCGCGCCATCGTGAACGGCGGCGGGAGCCTGTCCAAGGTCTCGCCCTGGGGGAAGCGCCGGCTGGCGTACCCGATTCAGCACCTGCGCGAGGCCAGCTATTTCCTCATCCATTTCGACATCGAGCCTGCTGCGGTTCGTGAGATCGAGCGCGGAATGCTCATCAGCGAGGAGATCCTCCGCCACCTGGTGACCGTCATCGAGGACCGCGGGCCGGCCTTCGAAGATTCCGAGGCGGCGGGGGACGAGGAAGCGACCGGTTCGGACGCTGGCGCTGACGAGCCGAAGGCCGCCGACGAGCCCGTGGCCAAGGACGAGCCCAAGGCCAAGCACGAGCCGAAGCCCAAGGCAGAGCCATCGCCGGAGGCGCCGGCCCCGGCGACCGAGGCCGCGGCAGCGGACGAGGCACCGGCGGACGACGCCAGCGAGGACGAGCCCCGCGAAGCGGCAACCGCGTCGACGGAGGGCTGAGCCGCCGCTGCGGCCGGAGGAGATCTGAGCAATGACGCTGAACAAGATGATGATCATCGGGAACCTCGGTGCTGATCCGGAGCTGCGGTACACGCCGAGCGGCAAGGCGGTGACCAACCTGCGCGTCGCCGTCAACAGCAACCGCCGCGGCCCCGACGGAGAGTGGGTCGAGGAGACGCTCTGGCTCCGCGTTGAGGTGTGGGACCAGGCCGCGGAGCGGGCGGCGGAGCAGCTGCGCAAGGGGAACAAGGTCTACGCCGAGGGCGAGCTGCGGGCGCGCGAGTACGAAGGCAACGACGGCCAGAAGCGCACCAGCCTGGAGATGCGATTTGCTCGCGTCGTCAATCTCGAGCGGCGCAGCCGCGACGAGGCCGATGGCGGCGGTAGCTCCGCGGAAGGCTCCTCGGGCGGCGGCACACCGCCGGCAGCGCGGCCGCGCGGAGCCGCGCCCCGGTCCGGTGGCGACGAGCCGTTCGTGGACGTCGACGACATTCCATTCTGAGCACTGAGGAAGAACGAGAGCCATGGCAAGCCCACGATCCCGTCGAGAGACGGCGGACTACTACCGCGATCGGCGCCGGCGCAAGGTCTGCAACTTCTGCGTCGACAAGGCCGAGAGCATCGACTACAAGGAGGTCAACCGCCTCCGACGCTACCTGTCGGAGCGGGCCAAGATCGAGCCGCGCCGGAAGACGGGCACCTGCGCCCGCCATCAGCGGATGCTGACCGTGGCGCTCAAGCGCGCCCGCCAGGTTGCCCTCCTGCCGTACGCGCCGCAGCACCTGCGTCCATAGCCCACCGTTGCCTTCGGCCGTCCGCTGCGGTGGCGGCCGACAGGCCCTGCAACCGGGAGGCGTGACGTGGACGTCGTCCTGCTCATCGGCTCGCTCGCGCTCATCCTGCTGGGCGCAGAGCTGTTCACGAACGGCATCGAGTGGTTCGGCCACAAGCTGAACCTCGCCGAGGGCGCTGTCGGCAGCGTGCTGGCAGCCGTCGCCACGGCCATGCCGGAGACCCTGATCCCGCTCATCGCCATCGTCGGACCAATCGTCCTGGGCGGTGGGACGCCACACGCCTCCGAGGTGGGCGTTGGCGCCATCCTGGGTGCGCCCTTCATGCTCTCCACGCTCGCCATGTTCGTCACGGGGGCGGGTGTCCTGGCCTTCTCACGGCGCGGACGACGCTCAACCGACCTGCGGGTCAACGTCCGCATCCTGGGCCGCGACGTCGGCTATTTCATCGTCGCGTACGCCATCGCCATCGGCACGGCGTTCCTTCCTCAACCCATTCACTGGCTGAAATGGCCGGTGGCGGGGCTCCTGCTGGTGCTGTACGCGGTCTACGTGCGGGCCCATTTCACAGACGAGAGCGCAGACACAGATGCCGCGGACCTGAACCGCCTGCACCTGACCCGTCTGCCCGGCATGTACGGCCCGCACACCATGGATCTCGACCTGCTGCCCGGTGGAATCGAGGGCTCCGATCTGGCAGAGGGCTCGCCACACCTGCGCATCGTCATCGTCCAGGTCATCGCCGCGCTCGCCGCGATCATCATCGGAGCGCAGGTCTTCGTTGGTGCGGTGGAGCACCTCTCGACGGTGGTCGGCCTGGACCCCCGGATCCTGGCTCTGGTCATCGCCCCCATCGCGACCGAGCTGCCCGAGAAGGCGAACTCGATCCTCTGGGTGCGTACCGGGAAGGACACCCTGGCGATGGGCAACATCACCGGCGCCATGGTCTTCCAGAGCTGCATCCCGACCGTGCTGGGGCTCGTGTTCACCGACTGGGTCTTCAGCCCGCAGAGCGCCCTCTCGTTCGCATCGGCCGGCGCGGCATTCCTGGCGACCTTCGTGATCTTTGGCGTCATGCTCCGCGTTCGGCGGCTCAGCGCCTGGTTGCTGCTGGTGGGTGGCCCGATCTATGCAACCTACATCGCTGCCGCGCTCGTCCTTCCCGTCCCCGGGGTCATGGGCCACTGATTCCGCAAGGTTCCGGCCCGGGGCCGGTCAGGAAGTGCCGACGGCTATACTGGGAGGACCGCACGCTTGCGTGCGGTTCACGCGGGCCCGGCCCATGAGGAGAGCACGTTGCTGAAGCAAGCCACACCCACGCCCGCCGCCGACCTGGAGAGCACCCCCGACCTGTGGGCGTTCTTCCGCGGCGAGTTCGTCCCGCTCCGCGACGCGAACGTCAGCGTCATGACCCATGCACTGAACTACGGCACGGCCGTATTCGAGGGGATTCGCGCCTACTGGAACGCCGACGAGGGTCAGCTATACGCCCTCGACGTGCTGGCACATTTCCAGCGCATCGTCCGCTCCGCTCGGGTCCTGTACATGGCAGTGCCCTACACGCCGGAGCAGATGGTCGATGCCACGCTCGAGCTCCTCCGGCGCGACGGGTTGCAGGAGGACGTCTACATCCGGCCCCTGATCTACAAGTCGAGCGAGCTCATCGGCGTCAGGCTGCACAACCTGGACGCCGATTTCACGATCTTCGCGATCCCGTTCGGCAAGTACATCGACACCGAGACCGGCGTGCGAGCACAGGTGAGCAGCTGGCGTCGCACGGACGACAACGCCATCCCCGCGCGCAGCAAGATCACCGGCGCCTACGTCAACTCGGCGCTGGCCAAGACCGAGGCGCAGCTGAACGGCTTCGACGAGGCCATCGTCCTCACCCAGGACGGCCACGTCAGCGAGGGCAGCGCGGAGAACCTCTTCATCGCGCGTGGGGGCGTGCTCATCACGCCGCCCGTCAGCGACAACGTGCTGGAGGGGATCACCCGGGCGCGGGTCATGGCGGTGGCCAACGACATGGGCGTGGCCGTGGTCGAGCGTTCGATAGACCGCACCGAGCTGTACAGCGCGGACGAGATCTTCCTGTGCGGCACCGGAGCCCAGATCTCCCCGGTGATCGAGGTCGACCGTCGCGCGGTGGGGGACGGCCTTCCCGGTCCCGTCACCAGCAGGATCTCGCGCACGTACTTCGACGCGGTGCGCGGCAGGCATGACGCGTATCGTTCCTGGCTGACGCCGGTCTACTAGGCGTCGACGCGACCGTCCCGCCGGGCGGTCGCCCGGCCGGAGGTCACGGATGGTCGAGGATTCGCAGGCAGATCGATACCGCTGGCTCCAGCGTCTGCTGGAGATCGTCCCCGGCCTGATCAGCTGGGCCATCATCCTCGGCCCCATCTGGCTCAGCTTCAGCTACCCGTGGCTGGTCGCGTACTTCGTCCTGACCTTCGACTTCTACATGCTGTGCCGGTCGCTCTGGCTGGCGGTCACGGTCCTCATCGGTTATCGCCGCGTGCGTGCCGTCGAGGCGACGGACTGGATGGCCCGGCTCGAGGCGGGGGACTATGTGGCGGCGGCGGATGCGGCCATGGCGTCGGTGGCCAGAGACGCATCGGTGCCCGACTGGCGCGCGTACACGCAGGTGGCCCTGATTCCGACCTATACCGAGTCGCTCGAGAAGCTCCGCGAGACGGTGCGGGCCCTGGCGATGGCGGAGTGGCCGAAGGATCGGAAGATCTGCGCGATCATCACCCGCGAGACCGACGAGGAGGGGATCGCCAACGTCGCGACCCTGCGCGAGGAGTTCGGCGATGCCTTCGCGGACTTCATCAACATCCTCGACCCGCTCGAGCCGGGCATCGTGGTGGGCAAGAGCAGCGCCATGGCCTGGGGCGGCCGTTATCTGTATCGGCTCCTCGTGCGTGAGCGGGGGATGGACCCGGGCCGGATCCTGATCACCGACCTCGATGCGGACTTCCGCGTGCATCCCAGGTACTTCACCTACCTGGCCTGGACACACCTGGCCGATCCCAACCGCGAGACGCAGCTCTACCAGCCGATCCCGTACTTCCACAACAACATCTGGGAGGCGCCCATCCTCCTGCGGCTATTCGCGGGGATGCTCACCCAGCTTCAGCTGTGGCGGAACGTCATGCCGGAGAAGCTGGTGAGCTTCTCCAGCTACTCCACCACGCTGCGGGTCGTCCACGAGGTGGGCTACTGGGCGACGGACGCCATCCCCGAGGACAGCCGCTTCTACTGGAAGAGCTACTTCCGCTACGGCGACCGGTTCCGTGCGGTCCCGCTCTTCATCCCGATCTACGGTGACGCCGTGCGGGCGCGGACCTACTGGCGTTCGATGATGGTCCAGTACACGCAGGCACGTCGCTGGGCATGGGGCGTGACGGACATCCCGTTCGTGGTGCAGAACGCGTTCCGGCACCCGGAGATCTCCCTCTTCTCCCGGACCTGGCGAATCCTCAACCTGTTCTGGGAGCACATCAGCTGGGCCATCGGGCCGTTCGTGATCACCTTTGGTGCGCTGATCCCCCTTGTCCTGAACCCAGCATTCGGGCAGACGATCCTGGGCCAGAACCTCCCACTCTTCGCGAGTACCATGCTCTCCCTGGCCTTCGTGGCCCTCATCGTGATGATCTACGTCGAGCACGCCATCGTGCCGCCGCGACCGGCGAGCTGGGGGTTCTTCACGGCGTGCCCTCAGCTATCTGCAGTGGCTGGGCCTGCCCATCATCGGGATCCTGTTCAGCAACCTTCCGGCGCTCGACGCACAGACTCGCCTGCTGACGGGGCGGTACCTCGAGTACCGCGTTACCGAGAAGGCCTGAGCCGATGGCGGACGATCCCATCGCCATCGCGCGCGTCGGGCTTGCGCGCGCCGTGCCCCGGATCCTCCTGCTGCCGGCCGCGCTGCTCGTGCTGGCCGGCGTGGCTGCCGGCGGCGGCCTCCTGGCGCCGATGGCGCTGGACCTGGTCCTCTGGGTCGTGGCCGGGGTGCTGGCGGGTGCCGCCCTCCTCGTCGCGATCATCCCGCTGACCCTCAAGCTCGAGGTCGAGGTGGGCGGACTGCGTGTCCGATGGCTGGCGGGCGGCCGCCGCTACCGCCTCGATCCCGGCGCGGTCACCCGCGCGACAATGTCGGGCGCCGACCAGAGCGCGATCCGCACGCGGTTCGGGTTCGTCGGGTGGGCCTACGGCGGTGCCCTTCTGCGCGGCGAGGAGCGCATCTCGATCGTCCGGCTGGCGCCGACCCCCACGGTGATCCTGGTGCCCACCGATCACGGGCGGCTCGCCATCGCCGCGGCGTCGGAGCCGGAGCTCCTCGAGGCACTGGGAGCGGCCGCGCGCGTCCAGCAGCGCCTGGACGAGGTGAGCGGGCGCCTGCTGGCGGTGCTCCCCGCGGACGGCGCGCCCGCGGAGCGGGTCGAACGGAGCCGGCGCCGCCGGAGGCACGCCCGACGAGCGAGCGGACGTCCGTTCGCGACGACCGGCCCGCGCATCCTGACCGGGATCGAGCGGGCGAGGCTGGAGGCCGAGCTGGCCGCGGCACGTCAGGCGGCGCTGGAGGCCGCGGAAGCCGAACGTCGATCGATCGCAGAAGCGCGGTTGGCGGGCGATGCTGTCCAGGAGGCGTCCCGCCGCGAGGAGTCTCCCGCGCCGCGAGCGCCGGAGGAGGAGGTCGAGGTCGCGTGGTCCGCGCCCGGCCCGGCGCGCCGAAGGAGCGCGCGCTACCTGGACGCGTCCTGCCTGGGCCACGGACGGGCGCCTCCGCGTGCTTGTGGCCATCGGCTGGGCGCTGGTTCCGATGGCCGCCTCGTTGGCCGCGTACCTCGTCCTGGGCGGGGACGCGGCGATCGCCAGCGAGGACTTCAGGTCCCGCATGGAGGCGCTCGCGCTGCTGGCGTGCGGGCCACTCACCGCGCTCGGCATCCTCGCCGTCCGTGTCTGGTGGCCGCGCCTCACGGGCCTGGTCACCCTGAGCGCGCTCTCCGCCCTCGTCCTGCTGGGCCGGGCGGTCATGGGCTGATCCGGCTCCGACGCGAATTGACAAGCGCCGCGCCGCGCTGCCACGATCCGCCGACAGAGGAGAAGACGGCAGCGACGGAGCCAGCGCTCCCGTGCGCACGAGCCAGCAGCGAGCCCGGACGGTGAAAGCGGGCGGTATCGCGACGGTGGGCGATCCCTCCCGAGCCGGAGGCGCCAAGCGCGCGGCGGTATGGCCGTCGGGCGTGGGTAACGTCTCCCGGGACCCGCCTCCCGATACCAGGGGCGGCGCCATCGGTCCAGGCCGGATGCAGGGCCCGTGGCGGCTGAGCGGGCCGGTGCCGTCGATGCGACGCCATCGGTCAAGCGCGGGTGGTACCGCGGGATCGCGTCACGACGCTCCCGTCCCGGCATCGGGACGGGTTTTTTCATGGGCGATGCGCCCCGAAGCGGACAGGAGGAGCGGTGTTCAGGCCGGTCAGTCCAAAACTGGACGTTCCGTCGCTGGAGCGGGAGCAGCAGGAGCGCTGGCGCGAGCGCGACACCATGGCGCGCTACCTCGTTCGCAACGAGGGCGCCGAGCGCCGCTTCTCGTTCCTGGACGGACCGATCACCGCCAACAACCCGATGGGCGTGCACCACGCCTGGGGACGCACCTACAAGGACCTCTACCAGCGGTATCACACGATGCTCGGCGAGCGGCAGCGCTACCAGAACGGGTTCGACGCGCAGGGCCTCTGGATCGAGGTCGAGGTCGAGCGCGAGCTGGGCTTCAACAACAAGCGGCAGATCGAGGAGTTCGGGATCGACCGCTTCGTGGAGCTCTGCAAGGCGCGGGTCGACCGGTTCGTCGGGGATCCAGACCGAGCAGAGCAAGCGGCTCGGGATGTGGATGGACTGGGATCACAGCTACATCACGAACAGCGACGAGAACAACTACGCCATCTGGTCGTTCCTGGCCGAGTGCCATCGCCGCGGGCTGGTCTACAAGGGCCACGACGTGATGCCCTGGTGCCCGCGCTGCGGGACCGGCCTGTCGAACATGGAGATCGCGACCGAGGGCTACCGCGAGCTGCGGCCACCTCTCGCTGACGATCCGCCTGCCCGATCACGTCGCCGGGCCACGAGGGTGAGGACCTCCTGGTCTGGACCACCACGCCCTGGACCCTCTCGTCGAACGTCGCCGCGGCCGTCCACCCGGCCTCACCTACCAGCTCGTCGAGGGGCGGGACGGGCGTCGCTGGTGGGTCTCCGCCGGCTCGAAGGCCCGGGTCGCGGGCGCATGCGCCGGTGCTCGGCAGCGCGAAGGGCGCCGAGCTGGTGGGGCTTACGCTACGCGGGACCATTCGACGACCTGCCCGTGCAGGCCGGCGTGGCGCACCGGGTGATCGCCTGGGACGAGGTCTCCGACGAGGAGGGCACCGGGATCGTGCACATCGCCCCGGGGTGCGGGCAGGAGGACTTCGCGCTCTCGCAAGGAGTACGACCTCGCGGTGCTGGACCCCATCGACCAGTTCGGCATATTCCGGGACGGGTACGGCTGGCAGTCCGGGCGCTATGCCGGCGCGACCGAGGATCCGGCTGATGACATCGCCGGCGCGGTTGCCGCCGACCTGGAGGGGCGTGGCCTGCTCGTCGCGCGCGAAAGCTACCTGCACAGCTACCCGGTCTGCTGGCGCTGCGGAACCCAGCTGGTCTTCCGCCTCGTCGACGAGTGGTTCATCCGCATGGATCCGCTGCGCGCGCCGATCTCGCGGGTGACGCGCCAGATCACCTGGCTCCCCGAGGGGGTGGGTCTCGAGGAACGCGAGCTGGACTGGCTCCGAAACATGGGCGACTGGATGATCAGCAAGAAGCGCTACTACGGCCTGGCCCTGCCCATCTGGGTCTGCGCCGATTGCGAGGCGTGGGAGGTGATTGGCGGACGCGACGAGCTGCAGGAGCGAGCCGTGGCCGGCTGGGACGCGTTCGAGGGTCACTCGCCGCATCGGCCGTGGGTCGATGGCGTGGAGATCGCCTGCGCCAGCTGTGGTGGACGGGCTCGCCGCATCACCGACGTCGGCAACCCGTGGCTCGACGCGGGGATCGTGGGGTTCTCGACCTTGCGCTGGACCACGGACCGCGACTACTGGCGCGCCTGGTTCCCGGCCGACTTCATCACCGAGTCGTTCCCAGGGCAGTTCCGCAACTGGTTCTACGCCCTGCTCACCATGTCGACCGTCCTGGCCGACGAGCCGATGACCCGCACCCTGTTCGGTTATGCGCTCATGCGCGACGAGCACGGCGAGGAGATGCACAAGAGCAAGGGCAACGCGATTCCCTTTGACGAGGCCGCCGATGGCATCGGCACCGACGTCATGCGCTGGATGTTCATGGCCCAGAACCCGGCGAGCAACCTGAACTTCGGCTACGGGCCGGGCCACGAGGTGGTCCGTCGCTTCTTCCTCCCGCTGTGGAACACGTACGCGTTCTTCGTGACCTATGCCCGCCTGGACGGCTGGCTGCCGGGATCGGACGATTCCGACGCCACCGGGGCCGCCCGCAGCCTGCTGGACCGATGGATCCTGTCCCGCCTGGACGGCGTGGTGGGCGAGGTGCGGGCCGCGCTGGACGGCTACGACGCGCATCCGGGCGACTCGCGCCATCGAGCGATTCGTCGAGGACCTCTCGAACTGGTACGTGCGCCGCAACCGCCGGCGCTTCTGGAAGGGTGAGCTCGACGCGGACAAGCGGGCCGCGTACGACACGCTGCGCACGGTGCTGGTTGGCGTCACCCGCCTGGTCGCGCCGTTCGTGCCGCACCTGGCCGACGCGATCTGGGAGAACCTGGTGACCGCGGTCGACCCCGCCGCGCCGGACTCCGTGCACCTCGCCGACTTCCCGACCACGGAGCCCGGCCGGCGTGACGTGGCGCTCGAGGAGGCCGTCGAGCGGGCACGCGCCGTCGCCGCCCTGGGACATTCGGCACGCGCGGCATCCGGTGTCCGCGTTCGGCAGCCGCTCGCCGCCGTTCGGGTTCGGCGTGCCGGGGGTGGCTCGCTCGCCGACGACCCGGCCGTCGACGGGGAGCTGGTCGCCGCGGTGCTGGACGAGCTCAACGTGAAGTCATTCGAGCTGATCCCGGATGCCTCCGCCCTCGTGGAGCGAACCCTGCGCCCGCTGCTCCCCGTGCTGGGTCCGCGTCGCGGCGCGGCGGTGGCCGCAGTGATGGCCGCTGCCCGCTCCGGAGAATGGTCCACGTTGCCCGACGGGCGGGTCGAGGCGGGTGGCGTGGTGCTGGAGCCGGACGAGTTCGAGCTCGTCGCTCGAGCGCGCCCTGGCCACGCAGTCGCGGAGGAGGGCGACCTGCTCGTCGCGCTCGACACGTCGCTCACCCCGGCGCTGGAGGCCGAAGGCCTCGCCCGCGAGGTCGCGCATCGGCTGCAGGGACTTCGCAAGGAGGCGGGCTACGAGATCAGCGATCGGGTCGAGATCGCCGTGGATGGTGCGTCGACGCTCGTCGAGGCGCTGGTGGTTCACCGCGACTGGCTCGCGGGCGAGCTGCTGGCGACCACCGTCGAGGTCGGGCCCGGAGCTCGGCTGGCAGATCCGGACCGGACCGAATCCGCGGAGATCGGCGGTGAGCGGCTCGACCTGTTCATTCGTCGCGCGGTGTAGGCTCTCATCCACATGAGCGAGCCCCGACCCACACGTCGCCGCCTCGGCGAGTTCGTGACGCTCCTGGGCGTCGCCGGGGTGGTGCTGCTCGCGGACCAGCTCAGCAAGGCCGTGGTCGCCGCGAACCTGGCGCTCGGCGAGCACGTGGACGTGCTCGGAACCACGGTCCAGATCTGGCATGCGGAGAACAACGGTGCGGCATTCAGCCTCTTCCAGGGCGGGCTGCCCCTCTTCCTCATCGTCAGCGTGGTGGCCCTGGGCCTTGTCGCGTATTTCGCGTGGTCGTTCCGGGACCGGACCTTGTGGGTCTTTGCCGTCCTGGGCCTGCTCCTCGGCGGCACGCTCGGCAACCTCGTGGACCGCCTGGCCCGCGGTGGACGCGTGATCGACTTCCTGTCGGTTGGCATGGGCAACCTCCGCTGGCCGACCTTCAACGTCGCGGACAGCTCCCTGGACGTGGGCATTGGGGCGCTCGTGGTCTTCCTGTGGTGGTTCGATCGGCGCGAAGCTCGCGAGAAGGCCCGGGCCGCCCGGACCAATGCCGGCGAGTCGCTGCCGGCGCCACAGGCCGGGCCGGGGGACTCCGCGGGCGGGGGTGCGGGGTGACCGATCCGGCACGGGAGAGCCTCGCGCCCGGATCCCGCCGGGTACGCGCGGCGGTGGGCGAGCGAACGATGAGCGGTCCGGCTGCGCCGGGCCGCTTTGATCTGTCGGTTGCGGCCGTGGCCGGGATCAGCCGTGCACACGCCCAGCGGCTGATCGGCGACGGTCGTGCGCTGGTGGACGGTGGCCGCGCCCGTTCCAGCGATCGCCTGCGCGGCGGGGAGCGGATCAGCGTCGAGCTGAGCGCACCGCCCGATCCGACCCTGGTCCCGGAGGCGATCCCGCTGACGGTGGCCTACGAGGACGACAGCATGCTGATCGTCGACAAGCCGGCGGGGATGGTGGTCCACCCCAGCGTCGGGCACGCGACGGGGACGCTTGTCCATGCCCTGCTGGGCCGGGCTCGTGCGCTGGGCGAGCCACTCGGCTCGGTGGCGGGCGTCGAGCGACCCGGGATCGTGCATCGGCTGGACAAGGACACCTCCGGGCTCCTGATGGTCGCGAAGTCGGACGATGCGCAGGCCAGCCTCATGCGGCAGCTGGGCGATCGGTCGATCGAGAAGACCTACCTGGCCCTGGTGCGCGGCGAGCCTCCTTCGCGCCGGGGACGGATCGAGGCGCCCGTCGGCCGCGACCCGCGGGACCGCCAGCGGATGGCGGTCGTGGCGGCCGGACGGGACGCGGTGACCGAGTACGAGGTCCTTGCCTCCGATGCCGGCCTCACGCTCCTGCAGCTCCACCCTCGCACCGGCCGCACGCACCAGATCCGCGCTCACCTCGCCTACCTGCGGCTTCCGATCGTCGGCGACCTGCGCTACGGCGGCGGCACCGGACCTGGCGGCCTCGGGCGCCAGTTCCTGCACGCTGCCCGCCTGGCCCTGCACCGCCCGCTCGACGGCCGGCTCCTGCACGCCTGGAGCGAGCTCCCCACCGACCTGCGCGCCTCGCTCGAGTCGGCGGGGCTCGAGTCGGCCGGACTTCCCGTCGGCGTCGGGGCGTCGCTCGACGGCGAGGAGATGCCCTCGTGATGCTCGATCCCCTGCAATCTGCCGCTGGCGCGAGCGCCGAGAGCGCGACGCCGGAGGAATCGGCGGGGAAGCGGATGACCTTCCCGAACCCACTGCTGGTGGTGGTCTCGGGGCCGTCCGGCGTTGGGAAGAGCACCATCGTGGCCGAGCTCGGCCGTGATCATCCGCAGGTCGTGCCCATCGTGACGGCGACCACCCGTCCGCGACGGGATGGCGAGATCGACGATGTCCACTACCACTTCCTCACCACCGCCGAGTTCGAGCTGCTGCGGGCCGATGGCGGGCTGCTGGAGTCCGCGAAGGTGCATGGTCACTGGTACGGCACCCCGGTCCAGCAGGTGCGCGGCATCCTGGCCGCCGGCCGCGACGCGATCCTGACCATCGACCCGCAGGGAGCCCGATCGGTGCGGCAGCTCGTCCCCGACGCGCTGCTCATCTTCGTCATGCCGCCCTCGCTCGAGGACCTCGATGCGCGGCTCGCCGCCCGGGGCTCGGAGTCGGAGGAGTCACTCGCCATCCGCCGCCGCAACGCCGAGCACGAGATGGCCTCCTCGGAGGACTACGACTACGTGATCGTGAACGAGACGGACCGCCCCGCGGAAGCCGCGGAGCGGATCTGGGAGATCATCCAGGCGGAGGCGCGCCGTGAGCCGCCGCGCCGGCCCCAGGTCTGAGGCGGGCGATCGGGTCGTCCGGGTCGCGGTCGACGCGATCGCCGACCGACCCGAGCGCACCTTCAGCTACCGCCTGCCCGCGGAGATGGGCGAACCGCGTCCCGGATCGTTGCTGCTCGTGCCGTACGGGCGTCGCGAGGCACTCGGCTACCTGTCGAGGGTCCACTGCGGGTAGCCGACCCCGAACGCGACGCTGCCGGGCTGCGCGACGTGGCGGCGGTCGTCTCCGAGCCGATGCTCACGCCGGACCTGCTCGAGGTGGCGCGCCGGATCGCGGACTACTACCGCGCTCCGATCGGCACCACCATCGCGGCCATGCTGCCGCCCGGCCTGGAGTCCGGGCTGCGCAGGCGCTGGCGCATCACCGACCCATCGATACTCCCCCCCGGCGTGGTCGAGACCGCGGAACGCGATGCCGACGGGCTCCTCGACGACAGCGAGCTGCTGCGCTTCGGCCCGGTGCGCTCGCCATCGGCCTGGCTCCAGGGCCTGCGTCGCAGGGGCGCGCTGGCCGCGGTCTGGTCGCTGCAGGCACCCCAGCTGCGCGCGCGTCGCGTCCGCACCATTCGCCGCCTGCCCGGGAGTGGTGAGCCGCCCCGCCGAGCGCCTGTCCAGCGAACGATCCTGGAGCTGCTCGGAGACGGCGTGGAGGACCTGCCGGATCTCGCGGCCCGGATGGACGTGGCGCCGACCTCGCTCCTTGGGCCGGCGCGACGGCTCGAGTCGGCCGGCCGGGTCGTCCTCGCGTGGCGCGACGCGCTCCGCGACCCGCTGGCGCACCGCGCGGCAGGGGCGCCGCTTCGCGACGAGCTGGCCGGGGAGCAGCTGGCAGCGCTCGCGGCGATCGAGTCGCTTCCGGCGGGCGGCGAGCTGCTGCTGGAAGGGGTGGCGGCATCGGGCAAGACGGAGGTCTACCTGGCGGCCATCGAAACGACCGTGGCCGCGGGCCGCGCGGCGCTGGTCCTCGTCCCGGAGGTGACGCTCATCCCCCAGCTGGGCGACCGTCTCACCGCGCTCGTGGGGAGCGGCCTGGTCGTCATGCACTCGGGGCTCTCGGCGGGCGAGCGCCACGATTCGTGGTGGCGCATCCTCCGCGGCGAGGCGCGCGTGGTGCTGGGGACGCGCATGGCCGCCTTTGCGCCGTTGCGCGACCTGGGGCTGATCGTCGTCGACGAGGAGCACGAGGGCGCCTACAAGTCAGATCGGACCCCTCGCTTCGACGCGCGCTGGGTCGTCCGGGAACGCGCCGGGCTGAGCGGCGCGCGGCTCGTGATGGGCAGCGCGACGCCCGACCTGGTGACCCTGGCGAGCGTTCGCGGCGGCCACGCGGAGCGGACGAGGCTCGTGGAGCGACGCGTGGGTCGGGCGCCTGTCGTGGAGGTGGTCGACATGCGCGCGGAGCTCGCGACCGGCAATCGGTCGGTGCTTTCCGCGCTCCTTTCCGAGGGCGTCGCACGCCTCGGCGAGGGTCGGGGACAGGGAATCCTGCTCATCAACCGGCGTGGGGCGGCCACCTTCGTACTGTGCCGCGACTGTGGCGAGAGCCTGCGCTGCCCGGACTGCGATCTGCCGTACGTCTTCCATCTCTCCGGCGGTCAGCTGCGCTGCCACCACTGCGGGCGAAACGCCCCGGTGCCGGAGCGCTGCCCGCGGTGTGGTTCGCGGCGCATTCGCTATTTCGGGGCAGGCACCCAGCGGGTCGAGGCAGAGCTGCGTGCGCGCTTCCCGCGACTGCGCATCGGACGCCTGGACAGTGACGCCCTCGCGGAACGTCGGGCCTTCGAGTCGGTGTACGACGACTTCCGCGAGGGCCGCACGGACGTCCTGGTCGGCACCCAGCTGGCGGCCAAGGGCCTTGACCTGCCCGACGTGGTGCTGGCCGCCGTGGTGGCCGCCGACGTCACCCTGAACCTTCCCGACTACCGCGCCGCGGAGCGCACCTTCCAGCTTCTCGCCCAGGTCGCCGGTCGTGCCGGGCGCGGCCCGCGGCCGGGACAGGTCATCTTCCAGACCTACGCGCCCGACCACTTCGCGATCCGGGCCGCGGCGCGACTCGACGTCGACGGCTTCGCCGACGAGGAGCTTGCCAGGCGGCGGCTGCTCGGCTACCCCCCGTCCGGCTACCTGGCACGGCTGCTGGTTGCCGATGCGGACCGGGAGCACGCCGAGGCGCGGGGACGAGCGGCCGCCGAGGCGGTCGCGGTTCCGGGGGTCGAGGTGCTGGGGCCGCTGCCTGCCTACGTCCCGCGACGGGCGGGTCGCTGGCGGATGCAGGTGGTCCTGCGCGCGGAGGCTCCCGGTCGCCGAGCCGCGGCGCTGGAGCGCGTGCCTGGCGGGGTCGCCATCGACGTCGACCCGGAGGCACTGCTCTGAGCCAGGCACGTTCGCCGACCGGTCGCCATCGGTACAATGGCGGCATGGTGATCCGCCGCATCCTGACCGCCGAGGAGCCAATCCTCCGCGAGAAGACGAAGAAGGTCTCGACCTTCGACGCATCGCTGCACCGGCTGCTCGACGACATGCTCGAGACGATGCGCGACGCGCCGGGGATCGGCCTCGCGGCGAACCAGGTCGGCGTGCCGCTGCGGGTCGCCGTCATCGAGCTCGAGGAGCAGATCACCGAGCTCGTGAACCCGCAGATCGTCAAGTCCTCCGGCGAGATCGTCGACTGGGAGGGCTGCCTCTCGATCCCGGGCTTCGTGGCGGAGGTCACACGCGCGGCGAAGGTGACCGTGAAGGCCCAGGACCGCCATGGCAAGCCGTTCCGGGTCAAGGGCGAGGAGCTCTTCGCCCGCGCGCTGCAGCACGAGATCGACCACCTCAACGGCGTGCTGTACATCGATCACCTCGAGTCGCTCGAGGAGCTCGTCCGAGTCAGCGAGCACCCGAGCGAGGTGGAGGAAGGGCAGACCGCGGGCATCTAGTGGCCACCATCGGCCGCATCGCCTTCCTCGGAACGGGAACTTTCGCCGTCCCCCTGCTCGCCCGCCTGGAGGAGATCTCCGGCGACCTCCTCGTCATCTCGGCCCCCGACCGGCCCGCGGGGCGCCGCCTCAAGTCGCGACCTTCGCCCGTGTCGGCGCTCGCCCGCGAGCGGGGGATGACGCTGGTTACGCCCGCGCGGCTGCGCTCCGACGAAGGCCGCGAGGCACTCCGCGCCTTTGCACCGGACGGGCTTCTGCTGGCCGCCTACGGCCAGCTCGTCCCGGCCGACCTCCTGGCAATGGCCGAGCGTCCACCCCTGAACGTGCACCCATCATTGCTCCCGCGGCACCGTGGCGCGGCCCCGGTCGCCGGGGCGATCCTGGCGGGCGACACGCAGACCGGCGTGACCCTGATGATCATGACGCCGGCGCTCGACGCGGGTCCCGTGGTCGCCCAGTGGCAGATCCCGCTGGAGGGCCGCGAGGAGGCGCCCGGGCTCGAGGCTCGCCTCGCCGGGATCGCCGCCCGGGAGGTGCCGCGCCTGCTCGAGCGCTGGCGGGATGGAGTCCTGGACGGCGTCCCGCAGGACGAGTCGATGGCGACCGTGGTCCACGCCTTCACCCGCGACGATGGCTGGATCGACTGGACCGCGGAGGCAATGATCATCGACCGCCAGGTGCGGGCGCTGCAACCCTGGCCGGGTGCATGGACGACCCTGGACGGCCGGCGCCTGCACGTGCGGCGGGCGCACCCCGTCCCCGGCGTCGACGGCCCGCCGTCGGGATCACTGCTGCCCGGAGACGAACCGCGGGTGGCCTGTGGATCGGGTGCGCTGGCGCTGGAGCTGGTCCAGCCGGAGGGCCGCCCGGTGATGCCGGCCGAGGACTGGCGACGCGGGCTGCAGCGCGACCACATCCTGCTCGGCGCGGTCCGTCCGTGAGGCGCGCTGCGCCGCCGGAGCCCGTCATCGAACCGTAAGGAACTCCCGGGTATACTCGGCCCACTTCCCTCGAGGAGGTGGAAGCACGACATGTTCTTTGGCGGCAACTTCTTGACCTACATCCTGCTCGTCCTGCTCCCGAGCCTCGCGCTCACCGGATGGGCAGCCCTTCGCGTCCGGTCCACCTATGGCAAGTGGTCGAAGGTGGATTCGGGCATCGCAATGGATCCCTTCGATTTCGCTCGGCGGCTGCTCGACCGCCAGGGCCTGAACAACGTAACGCATCGAGCCGACGCCCGGCCAGCTCACCGACCACTACGACCCGCGCGGCAAGGTCCTCCGGGTCTCGCAGGCGGTCGCCGGCACGGCCCAGCTGGGCTCGTACGACCCGCGCCGCGCGGCGGTCGCCATGCCCGCGCAGGGCGCTCCGCGGCTCTCGGTCGCCGCTGCGGCGGTGATCGCTCACGAGGTCGGCCACGCTCTCCAGGACCGCGAGCGCGATCCGTGGATGACCGTGCGGATGGCCATCGTGCCGGCGGTGCAGTTCGGCTCCGGCGTGGCGCCCTGGCTCATCATCGCTGGGCTGTGGATGGGCCTCATGGGCCTGGCCTGGGTGGGGCTCGTCGCGTTCGGCGCGGCCGTGATCTTCACCTTCGTGACGCTGCCGGTCGAGATCGGTGCCTCGGGCAAGGCGCTCGCCTTCGTCTCGAGCCTGGGCATGGTCGGCGAGCGGGAGACCGGCGCACGCGACGTCCTGAAGGCTGCGGCCTGGACGTACGTGGCGGCGGCGCTCACCGCGCTGCTCACGTTCCTCTACTACCTGATGCTGATCATGGGGCGTCGTGACTGAGCTGACCATCGTTGGACCGCGTCCGACGATCAGTGCCGTCGCCCCGCCGCAGCTCGCCGCGTGGCTCGCCGCCCGCGGCGAGCCCGCGTACCGGGCGCGGCAGGTGCTGACCGGGATCCATCGGCCGGAGGTGACAGGCTTCGACGACCTCACCGACCTTCCCCAGAGCCTGCGAGGGGCGCTGGCGGACGGCTTCGGTTTCTCCTCCATTGGCGCCACGCACGTGATCGGGGCCGATGGGGGACTGACCGCCAAGGCGGTCCACGAGCTGCACGACGGCCAGCGGGTGGAATCGGTCCTGATGCGCACGCCCACACGCGGTCGCCGCGCGCAGCGGACCACGATCTGCATCTCAAGCCAGGCGGGATGCGCGGTCGGCTGTCCCTTCTGTGCCACGGGCCAGGCCGGATTTGGACGCCAGCTCACCCCCGGGGAGATCGTGGACCAGGTGCTGCACTGGCACCGCGATCCATGGCTGGCGCTGGGGCGGGACTGGCGGCCCGGCGAGCACGCGGGGCACTACAACATCGTCTTCATGGGGATGGGGGAGCCGCTCGCCAACGCCGATCGCGTCTTCGAGGCGGTGCGGCTGCTCAACGACCCGCAGCGGCTCGGCGTCGGCGCCAGGCACATCACCGTCTCGACCTCGGGCGTGATTCCGGGCATCGACCGCATGGTCGCCGAGCTGCCGCAGGTCAACCTGGCAATCAGCCTGCACGCGCCCATCGACACGCTGCGCGACGAGCTGGTGCCGCTCAACCGCAAGTGGAAGGTGGCCGAGCTCATCGACGCGGGGCGTCGCTTCTCGGAGCGGACGGGCCGCCGGGTGAGCCTCGAGTACGTGATGATCGACGGCCTGAACGACACACCCGAGCTGGCCGCGGCGCTGGGAGAGCTGGCCACCGGCTGGCTGAGCCATGTGAACCTGATCCCGCTCAACCCGACGCCGGGCTCGCGATGGAGCGGCTCCTCCCGCGCGCGGATCGACGCATTCTCGGCCATCGTCCGCGCCCGAGGGGTGCCGCTCACCGTCCGCGACACGCGGGGGCGCGAGATCGACGCGGCCTGCGGACAGCTGCATGCCCAGCTGGCGGGCCGCGAGCTCCCGAGGCCGACGGTGCCCACCTTCGCCGGGGTGCCGGTGGCCGTCGAATGACGGCGGCCACGTCGCGACCGCCCCAGGTCAGCGCGAGCATCCTGAACGCCGACTTTGCCGTGCTGGGAGCCGACGTGGAACGCGCCGCGCGCGGCGGGGCGGACTCAATCCACCTCGACGTGATGGACGGCCACTTCGTGCCGAACCTGACCATCGGCCCGGTCGTCGTGGAGGCGCTCAGGGCGCGGACGCCGCTCCCGTTCCACAGCCACCTCATGATCAGCCAGCCGCTGCGCTACGTGGAGGCGTTTGCCAACGCCGGGAGCGACCTCATCGTGTTCCACGTGGAGGCGGAGGACGACCCGTCAACCGTGATCGACCGCATCCATCGCACCGGCCGGGCCGCCGGACTGGCCCTCAACCCGGAGACGCCCGCGGAGGCGGCTCACCCGTACCTGGAGGAGATCGACCTGCTGCTGGTCATGACCGTCCATCCCGGATTCGGCGGACAGGCGTTCATCGCCGACGTCCTGCCCAAGCTCGTCGCCCTTCGCGCCGAGGCGGAGCGCCGAGCGCTCGACCTGCCCATCGGCGTCGACGGGGGCGTCAACGAGGAGACCATCGGCTCCGCATACCACGCCGGCGGTGACGTGCTGGTGGTCGGATCGGGCCTGTACCGCCACGACGGTGAGCTGCATGGCGTCGTGGCAGCGCTGCGCGAGGCCGCGCTCCGGGGGCCGCTGGGCTCGACCGCTGCCGAGGAGGCATCCGCATGACCGCAGCACGCGCCATGCGCGGGACCGCGGTCCTGCTCGTCGTTGCCCTGCTCCTTGCGGCCTGCGGTGACACCGGGATCCCCTTCGGGGGCTCGCCGACGCCGGAGCAGCCGCGACAGGTGACCCTGCATGCAGTGACGACCACCGATGGATCAGCGGTGCCGGGAGCCACGGTGACCGATGGCGCCGTCACGGCGACCACCGACGAGAACGGGCTCGCCACGATCATGGTCGATGCGCGGCACGAAGGTGTCCGTCACGGCGGTGGGCCACGACGACGCGAGCGGCACCATCCCCGACGGCGGCGACCTCACCGTGAAGCTCCGGCCGAACGTGGTGAGCGGGACCGTGACCGACGAGGCCGGCAAGCCGCTGAACGGGGTGAAGGTCTACGTCGACGGACAGGACGCCGTGGTCCTCACCGATGCGTCGGGCCGGTATGCGCTGCCGGACGTCCCGACCACGGGGACGCTGATCTACAAGCGGGCCGGCTACCGCCTCGCGGAGCTGCCGATCGACGGGTCGACGACCCGCGACCTGGCGATGCAGCCGTTCACGGTCCGGGCCCTCTACGCGCCGGCATCGGTCTTCGAACGGACCGGCGGGCTGGACGCCATGCTCAAGACGATCGCCGACACCGAGATGAACGCCATGGTGATCGACGTCAAGGAGGGGACCGGGAACCTGTACTACGCGACCGATCTGCCCCAGGCCAAGACGGCAGGAGCGGTGATGGCGTCACCGCTCCTGCACCTCGACACGCTGCTGCCGATGCTGAAGTCGAAGGGGATCTACACCATCGCCCGGATGGTGGTCATGAAGGACGACACGCTGGGGTCCGCGGAGCCGCAGCTTGCGGTCCAGAACAACAAGACCGGCAAGCCCTGGACGGACTACCGCGGCGACATCTGGCTCGACCCGAACAGGCCCGAGGTGGCGACCTACATTGCGTCGATCGCGAGAGACCTGGCGGAGAAGGGCTTCGACGAGGTCCAGCTCGACTACGTGCGGTTCTTCAGCGACGGCGACTACAGCACCGCGCGGACGATCCTGCCGAACACGCAGTCCTTCCGGCTGCCGGCCATCCGGCGCCTCTTCCGCATCGTCTCGACGGCCCTCGCGCCAACCCACGCGTTCCTGGGAGCCGACGTCTTCCCGATCAGCTTCATCGCGGCGGACGACCAGGGGATCGGCCAGCGGCCGGAGGTGATCATGCCCTACGTCGACTACTTCGACCCCATGGTCTATCCCAGCCACTACGCGCCGTACACCTGGGGCTACGCGAACCCCAACGAGCATCCGTACGAGATCATCTCGAAGTCGCTGCAGAAGATGATCCCCGAGGCGAAGGGTCTGCCGATGGTGATCCGGCCCTGGATCCAGGACTTCGGGTTTGGACAGTACCGCGCGTACACGGCCGCCGACATCCACAAGGAGATGCAGGCGCTCGCCGACAACGGCGCCACGGGCTTCATGATCTGGAACGCGGCCGCCCGCTTCACCGTCGCGGCCCTCGGCCCGCCGCAGCCGGACGAGGCATCCGCTCCGGTGACCAGCGCGGCGCCGGTCCCGGTGATCACGCCGGTGCCGTCGGCCAGCGCGACCCCGTCTCCCGCGACCGGGGCCCCATCCTCCTCGCCGGCTGCAACTCCGTAGGGCGAGCATGCGCCTCGTCGTCCAGCGGGTCCGACGCGCGTCGGTCCGCGTCGGGGGGAGCGTCGTGGGCGAGATCGGCGCGGGCGCGCTGGTGCTGACCGGGATCGGCTCGTCGGACACACCGGCGGTCGTCGACGCGATGGCCGAGAAGCTGGTGGGCCTCCGCTACTTCGAGGACGCCGAGGGCCGAACGAACCGTGACCTGCACGACAGCGGCGGGTCCCTGCTGGTGGTCAGCCAGTTCACGCTCTACGCGGACCTGCGACGCGGCCGTCGACCGGGCTTCAGCGAGGCCGGCGACCCCGCCGTCGCCGAGCCGCTGGTCGAGCGGTTCGTCGCGCGCCTCCGCGCCCTGGGTGCGCCGGTGGAGACGGGCCGATTCGGCGCAGAGATGGATGTGGAGCTGGTGAACGAGGGGCCGTTCACGCTGTTCCTCGACTCGGCGACGGGCCTCGCCGGTGGGGAGGGCTAGCGAACTGCCGCCTTAGCCGCGGCACCCGGGTACGACAACGCCCGCGTCCGTGACGCGGGCGTTCGTGCGGGGAGGGTGAAGCCTAGATCTTCTGCGCGGTCCGCCGGCATCGCGAGCATGCGCGGATCCGCTGCTGCCGGCCATCGCGTTCGATGACCATGGGCTGCAGGTTCGGCAGCCAGCGGCGCAGCGCGCGCTTGCGGTTCATTCCAACTGATTGCGGGTTCCAGCCGGTGATTGGCTTCTTCCCGCAGATGTCGCACTCTCGTGCCATGAGCTTGAGCGGACTCCATGCATGAACGAACCGGCCCGCCGGACGGCGGCGCCGGAACGCGCGGATGGTAGCACGCTACGATCGCGCCATGCAACGCGCCGGCGGCGCTGCCCCGCCCCACTTCCCCGTCCCGGGTGCTCCAGCGCGCGGGAAGACCGTTCTCGCGCCGCGCGTGACCGAGGCATCATGAGCCCCGGCCGGGCGGCGAGCGAGGTGGAGCTCGATCCGCTCGACCTGCCCCTGCGCCAGGCCGTGCCGGAGCTCGGACGCGGCGCGGCGGCGCTGGGTCGCCTGGGTCTCGCATCGGCGCGGCAGGCGCTCTTCCACTTCCCGTTCCGCTATGACGACTTCAGCGAGCAGCGGGCGCTCGGCGAGCTCGTGCCGGACGAGAAACAGTCAGCGCGGGTCCGCGTGACCGATGTGCGCATCGAGCCGGGCTTCGGACGGCGTCCGCAGCGGGTCATTGCCCAGCTCGCGGACGATACCGGGAGCGCGGAGGCGATCTGGTTCGGCCGCCGATTCGTTGAGCGCCGGTTGCACCCCGGAGACGAGATCGTGGTGAGCGGCAAGGTCGCCCTCCGCGGATGGCGGCCGCAGTTCACCTCCCCGGACTTCAGCCCGGCCGGCAGTGACTCCCTGCATACCGGTCGTGTCGTGCCCGTCTATCCGCTCGCCGCAGGCCTCACCCAGCGGCGCGTGCGTGAGCTGCTCGCTCGCGTGCTGGACAAGTGCGTCTCGCTGGTCCGTGACCCGCTCCAACCCGATGAGCGGGCGGGGCTGCCCGCCCTCCCCGACGCGCTGCGCAGCGTCCACTTCCCCGGCGAGCTTGCCGATCTCATGCCGGCGCTCGACCGCCTGGCCCACGACGAGCTCCTCGCGCTGCAGCTGGTCCTGGCGCAGGCGCGGATGGCCCGCGCGGAGCTCCGGGCGCCGCGCATCGCCGTGGAGCCGGCGGAGCTGGCGACACTCGTCGAGGCGTTGCCCTTCACGCTCACCGCCGATCAGCAGCGCGCGGTGGAGCGAGGTGATCGCCGACCTGGCCGCGGAGACCCCCATGCGTCGGCTGCTGCAGGGGGACGTGGGCTCTGGGAAGACCGCGGTGGCCGCTATTGCGCTGGCCGCCGCGTGCCGCGCGGGCTGGCAGGGGGCACTCATGGCGCCCACCGAGATCCTGGCGCGCCAGCACTTCATCGGGATCGCGCCTCTCCTCGAGGCGCTGGGGGTCCGGGCCGAGTTCCTCTCGGGGAGCCTCTCCGCGGCGCGCAAGCGCGCCGTTCACGCCGCCATCGGCGCGGGTGAGATCGAGGTCGTGATCGGCACGCATGCGGTCATCAGCGATGCGGTCGTCTTCCGCCGGCTGGCCCTGGCGGTGGTCGATGAGCAGCATCGCTTCGGCGTTGAGCAACGGGCCGCCCTGCAGGCGAAGGGGGAGCATGGTGAGCCGCACCTGCTGGCCCTGACCGCGACGCCCATCCCGCGTACGCTCGCCCTGACCTTCTACGCCGACCTCTCGATCAGCACCCTGCGCGAGCTGCCGCCCGGCCGCCAGCCGATCCGCACCGAGATCCGCGACCGCAGCAGCATGCGCCGCATCGAATCGTTCATCGCTTCGGAGGCGGCCGCCGGCCGCCAGTCCTTCGTGGTGGTTCCTCTCGTTGCGGAGGGCGAGGCCATGACCGTCGCCTCCGCCGAGGCGGAGGTGCAGCGCCTGGCGGCAGCCCTGCCCGGCCTGCGCATCGACCTCGTCCACGGCCAGCAGAAGTCGGAGCTCCGCGACTGCCACCATGGCGCGCTTCGCGGCCGGTGAGGTGGACGTGCTCGTGGCGACCACCGTGATCGAGGTCGGCATCGACATCCCCAACGCCTCCGTGATGCTCGTGGAGGACGCCGAGCGGTTTGGCCTGGCCCAGCTCCACCAGCTGCGTGGACGGGTGGGTCGCGGGCCGCACCGTTCCTTCTGCATCCTCGTCTCGGATGCGACCGATCCCGTGGCGCGCGAGCGCCTCGAGGTCGTGCGCGGCTCGAGCGACGGCTTCGTGATCGCGGAGGCCGATCTCCGGCTGCGGGGGGCCGGCAACCTGCTCGGAACCCGCCAGAGCGGGCTTCCTCCCCTTCGCGTGGCGTCGCTCTTCGACCCTCGTCACCTCGCGCTGGCGGAGCGGGCCAGGGACCTCGCCGGGCGGCTGGTGGCAGCGGACCCGGCGCTCACTTCGCGACCGGACCTCGATCCGCCTGCGCGACGACTTCGCGCCAAGGGAGACCGATGATGCGGCCTGACGCGGATCCGGCGTCCCGGTGCTGCGGCGCACGGAGCGGGAGGGGCGCCGCGTGCGGGTGATCGCCGGCTCGGCCGGTGGACGGACCCTCCTGGCGCCGCGCACGACGGCGACGCGCCCGATCACGGACCGGGTCAAGGAATCCCTGTTCGGAATCCTCGGTGAGCGGGTCCCGGGCGCGACATTCCTGGACCTGTACGCCGGCAGCGGCGCCATCGGGATCGAAGCGCTCTCCCGCGGGCGCCGTCGGAGGTGCACGTTCGTCGAGCAGGGCCGCGAGGCGCTTGACGTGCATTCGGCGAAATCTCGAGCAGACGGGGCTCGCGGATCGGGCGGTCGTCGTCGACCGGGCCGGTCGAACGATTTCTGGCCGCCGCACCCGATCGCGGCTCGACCTGGTGATGGTCGATCCGCCCTTCGCGGAGCATGCTATCCTCGCGCCGCTCCAGGCCCTCGTCTCGCTCCTCGCGCCCGGCGCCACGATCGTGGTCCGCACCTTCTGGCGGACGCCGGTCCCGACGCCTGCGGGCATCGGGATCGTCCGGCAGCGTCGGTTCGGCGAGACGATGCTGACCTTTCTGCAGAGCATCGACGCGGTGACCGTGGAGCGTGAAGGAGGCGACCGATGAGCCGAACCGCGGTCTTTCCCGGATCGTTCGACCCCATCACGAACGCGCACCTCGACGTGGCGCGCCGTGCGGCGGGCCTCTTCGACAGTCTCGTCATCGGCGTCCTCGACAATCCCGCCAAGCGCGCGCTCTTCAGCGTCAGGAGCGCGTGGATCTGATCCGCGCCTGCGTCGGCGAACTGGGTGTCGGGGTCACCGTCGAGGCGTTCGAGGGCCTCACCGTCGAATTCGCGCGATCGGCACGATGCGGGCTTCGTGGTGCGCGGCCTGCGCGCGGTGAGCGATTTCGAGTTCGAGCTGCAGCTGGCGCACACGAACCGTCGCCTGGCACCCGGGGTCGACGCCGTCTTCCTGATGACCACCCTGGAGTTCGGCTACATCTCGTCGACGCTGGCCAAGGAGGTGGCCCGCTTCGGCGGCGATGCGTCCGGGATGGTTCCGGCGCAGGTCCTCGACGCACTGGTGGCTCGCGCCCGCGAGGTCTGAGCCGCGGACGGCGGCGGGCGGGAGCTTGCTGACCGCCCGGCTATAATCTGCGGCAACCCGACCCGGGTCCTTCTCCCCGCGTCGCTGGAGGGCGGTGACCACGGATATCCTTTTCCTCGTCGAGCGTCTCGAATCCCTCGTGGCGACCGGCAAGAAACTTCCCCTCACCAACAACGTCGTGCTCGATCAGTCGGCGGTGCTCGAGCTGATCGACCAGCTGCGCGTCGCGGTGCCGGACGAGGTGCGCCAGGCAAAGCGGATCACCGATGACGCGAGCCGGATCACCGAGCGCGCCGCGCGACGAGGCGGACCAGGTCATCGGCCGTGCGCAGGAGCAGGCTGCGCAGATGCTGGAGGAGCGCGAGCTGGTCAAGCTGGCCCAGCAGCGCGCGGGAGAGCTCATCGACCAGGCCAATGACGAGGCGGTCGAGATTCGCCGCGGTGCGGACGAATATGCGGCCGGCGTCCTGATTCGTCTCGAGGGTGAGTGCATCAAGGCGCTGACGAGCATCAAGCGGGGCATCGACATGCTCGACGAGCGGCACCGTGGGGCAGCCGTCCTGCCGCTGGGGACGCCGACCCGGTCATGCACCCGAGGAGCAGGCCGGCGCCCCTGCCCGACCATGACCGCCGTCAACGTCGCCGGGCTCCTCCACGAGGTGCCGGGGGCCACGCGCGACCTGCGGCTTCGTGATCACTACGTCGCCCTGGGTCCGGACGTCGAGCTGGCGGGACCCATCGACGGAACGCTGCGGCTTCAGCGCACGAACCGGGGCATCCTGGTTCGCGGTGCCCTGACCGCGCCGCTGCGTCGAACCTGCGCCCGGTGCCTGGAGCCGTTCGTCGAGGAGGTCGAGGTTCCCATTGCCGAGGAGTTCCTGCCGACCCTTGACCCGACGACCGGCGAGCCCATGGTTCCCCGACGGCGGCGATGACGTCATCGCTCATCGACGAGCACCACGAGATCGACCTTGCCCCGGTCTTCCGTGACGAGCTGAGCCTCACCGAGCCAATGCACCCGCTCTGCCGCCCGGATTGCCCGGGCCTGTGCTGCGTCTGCGGCGACAGCCTGTCGGCCGGTCCCCACGTGCACGAGACCGACGAGATCGACCCGCGGCTGGCCGCCCTGGCCCGACTGCTCCCGGACGACGCTCGCGAGTAGCCGGCGGACCGGCGGCTCGTCAGCATCGGCGGCTGGACCGCTATACTGCGGCGTCCCGAATTCGTCACTGAACAGGAGTTGTTCGCGTGGGCGTTCCCAAGCGAAAGGTTTCGAAGGCTCGCCAGGGCGAGCGCCGTGCGCACCTTGCCCTCAGCGTGCCGCCGCTCGTGGAGTGCGACCACTGCCACGAGCTGAAGCGCGCCCACCACGTCTGTCCGACGTGCGGTTACTACGACGGCCGCGAAGCGGTGTCGGTGGAGACGGTCACCCCGGCCGAGGGGACACGCTGATCCACCCGACCGCCGCCCGCCGGTAGGGTACCGATGCGCATCGCGCTGGATGCGATGGGCGGCGACCTCGCACCGCGTGAGACCGTGCGCGGCGCCATCGATTACGCCATGACCCGCAACGACGAGGTGATCCTCGTCGGAGACGTCCCGCGCATCGAGCGAGAGATCGCCGAGTACGGAAAGGGCCATCCGACGGGCATCTCCCTCGTCGACGCGCCGGACGTCATCACGATGGTCGATCACCCTGCGGCCGCCCTTCGGGTCGAAGAAGCGCGCGTCGGTGGTGGTCGCCACCGAGCTGGTGCGCGATGGCCATGCCGACGCCGTCGTCTCCGCCGGCTCGACCGGCGCGACGATGGCGGCCGCGGTCTTCCGGCTGGGACGCATCGAGGGGATCGACCGGCCGGCGCTCGGCGCCCACCTCGTCACCGCCGAGGGCCCGATCATGCTCCTCGACGTCGGCGCGAACGTCGACTGCGATGCCGACAATCTTCTCCAGTTCGGGGTGATGGGCTCCATCTATGCGGAGCACGTCCTGCACGTGTCGGAGCCTCGGGTGGCGCTGCTGAACATCGGGGAGGAGGCGCAGAAGGGGAATCGGCTGGCGCAGGAGGCGAACCACCGCTTCCATGCGTCGAGCCTGAACTTCGTGGGCAACATCGAGGGAAACGACCTCGTCGCCCATCTCGCCGACGTGGTCGTCTGTGACGGCTTCATCGGCAACGTGATCCTCAAGTTCTTCGAGGGCCTCACGTCCTACATCTTCCGGTCGGTGCGCGAGGATCTCCAGCAGGGGCCGATTGCTCCGCTCGCGCTCCTCGCCCTGCGCCCCGGCTTCAACCGGATCCGCGAGTCGGTTCGACTACGAGCGGTACGGCGGCACCCCCCTGCTCGGCGTGCGAGGCGTGAGCATCGTGACCCACGGCCGTGCCAAGGCCCGCATGGTGCGCTTCGCGATGGAGGCGGCCTCTGACGCGGCCGCCGCGCGCATTCCGGAGCTGATCTCGCAATGGATGAAGCGACATCCGGCCCGGCTGCGGGGCGAGCTGCGGGCGCGGCTGGCCGCACGGCTCGGACGTGCCGAGCGAGACTGAGCCGATGCCCACCGGGACACCACCGCGCGCCGGCAGCCGGCGCTCCGGCCGGCAGGGCCCCGGGCGCATTGCGCGCCGGCTGGCACTGATGGCCCTCTTCGAGGAGGAGTTCCGCCCGCGCCAGGCGCTCGAGGCCCTCGATCGGCTGGCCGCCGAACGGGGCGCGACGGCGAGCGTCACCGCCCACGCAAGCGAGCATCGTTGCCGGGGTGCTCGAGCACCGCGCAGCGCTCGACGAACGGATCGCCGCCTTCGCACCCGCGATCCCCGTTTCGGAGCTCGGGCGGGTCGAGCGCACGATCCTCCGGAGCGCGCTGTACGAGGTGCTATACTCCGCCGCGACCCCGAGCGGGGAGACGATCGAGGACGCCGTTTCACTCGCCCGGATCTACGCCGGAGACGCGGCCAGGCGCCTCGTGAACGGGGTGCTGGGCAGCGTCGCGCGATCATCGGGTGGAGGAGGTTAGAGACTGGTGGCCGAAGGCACTACGTTCGAGCGTCTCAAGAAGCTCATCGTCGAGCAGCTCGGCGTCGACGAGGATGAAGTCACGCCCCAGGCGTCATTCGTCGAGGATCTGAACGCCGACTCGCTGGACCTCGTCGAGCTGATCATGAGCCTCGAAGAGGAGTTCGGCATGGAGATCTCGGACGAGGATGCCGAGAAGATCCAGAAGGTGTCGGACGCCGCGGAGTACATCGAGGAGCACCAGCAGTAGCGAATTCAGCCGATGGCCGATCCAACCGTCGACGAGCTGGGCGAGCGGCTCGGCATCGTTCTGCGAGACCCGGAGGCCATCGAGCAGGCGTTCGTCCATAGCTCGTACTACAACGAGAATCCCACCGCCGCGAAAGGCCACAACGAACGCCTCGAGTTCCTCGGTGATGCCGTCATCGGTCTCGTCGTGAGCCGCCTCCTCTACGAGCGCTACCCCGATGAGGACGAGGGATTCCTCACCGCGCGCCGCGCCGCCCTCGTCAATCGCAACGCCCTTGCCGCGCTGGCCCTCGACCTGGGCCTGGACCGGCACCTGCGGCTTGGTCGCGGGGAGGCCGAGGCGGGGGGTGCGACCCGACCGGCGCTCCTGGCGGGGACCATGGAGGCGGTTGCCGGTGCCATCTTCCTCAGCGAGGGCGGCGAAGCGACACGCACCATGCTCCGGGACCTCTTCGCGGCGCGCATGGATGCGCCAGGGAAGGAGTCCGTCCCCCTGAAGTCCGCCAAGAGCCGGCTCCAGGAGTGGACCCAGCGACAACGCCACACCAAGCCCTTCTATGCCCTGCTGACCACGGCCGGGCCCCCACACGATCAGACGTTCACCGTGGCCGCGGTCGTGGACGGCCACCAGCTGGCGGTTGGAGAGGGATCGAGCCGGCAGCGGGCCGAGGAGCGGGCCGCCGAGTTCGCCCTCGAAAACCTGAACTCGAGGGCGCGGAGGCCGGCGGATCCGGACGTGGCTGCTCCCGATACGGCTGCTCCCGATACGGCTGCTCCCGATACGGCTGCTCCCGATACGGCTGCTCCCGATACGGCTGCTCCCGATCCGGCCTCGCACGGCGGCGAGCAGGTCGGAGCGTGACCGCGGCATCAGCGGGAGCCGGCTCGTGAGCCGGCTGCGGGAGCTGCGCCTGCACGGCTTCAAGACCTTCGCGGATGCCACCCGGTTCGTCTTCCAGCCCGGGGTGAACGCGGTGATTGGCCCCAACGGCAGCGGCAAGTCGAACATGGCCGATGCAGTCCGCTGGGTGCTGGGGGAGCAGTCGAATCGCTCGCTTCGCACCAAACGCGCCGATGACGTCATATTCGCGGGGAGCGAGCAGCGACGCCCGACGGGGATGGCCGAGGTGGTCCTGACCCTCGACAACGAGGATGGCTGGCTCCCGATCGAGTTCGCCGAGGTGACGATCGGCAGGCGCTCGTACCGTTCGGGCGAGAACGAGTACCTGATCAACGGGGCGCGGGCTCGACTGCGCGATATCGTGGAGCTGCTGGGTGCCGGACAGCTCGGAGCCAACTCCCTCGTGGTGGTGGGCCAGGGCACCGTGGATGCTGCGCTCTCGCTGCGTCCAGAGGAGCGACGCCAGCTCTTCGAGGAGGCGGCCGGCGTCAAGAGCCTCCAGGTCCGGAAGAACGAGGCCCTCTCGCGCCTTGCCCGGGCGGACGAGAACCTGACCCGGGTCGCGGACGTGCTGGGCGAGCTGCGGCCGCAGGTTCGGCGCCTGGCGCTGCAGGCCAGGCATCAGCAGGAGCACGACGCCCTGCGGAATCGCGGTCGCGTGCTCGTCGCCGTTTCGCATCGCCGGCGAGAGCGCACGCTTCGCGAGGCGCTGGGCGATGCCCGCCGCAATGCCGCCGCCGCGGAGGCCGCAGCGGAGGCGTTCCGCGCGGAGCAGGCGACCGCTCGCGCCGCACTCGAAGCGTCCGAGTCGCGCTACTGGGAGGCGGAGGCGGCGGCCCGGGCTGCCGGCGAGGCCCGCGAGCAGACGCGCGAGGCGCTGATCCGCGCGGAGAGCCGCCTCGAGGCGCTGCGGACGCGCCATACGGAGCTGGAGGCGACCGTCGCAGGCGCAGCGCGAGACCTGGCGGAGACCATCGCTGCCAGCAAGGCGCCGGTCGAGGTCGCGGCCCCCGAGGCGGAGGCGACCCTCGCCGCCGCGACCGGCGCGGAGCACGCGTGGGAGGAGGCGCTGGCACGGTTGGCGGCGGCCGATCGCGAGCTGGTCGACGCCGAAGAGCAGCTCGCGGATGCCCGGCGCCAGGACGCGGACCTGATCGCCGGCGAGGCGCGTCGGGCGGAGGCATCGGCGGCCGCGCAGGCCCGTGTCGAACGACTTGAATCGGAGCTTGCCTCGACCGAGACAGCGGTGGCCGGGCTGCGCGAGACGGTGGAGCCGCTGCGCCGGATCGCATCTGAGCGCGAGACCGCGGCGAAAGCGGCGCGTGATGCGGCGGGGGTGGCGCGAGGGCGGATGGAGGAGACACGGCGCGCGGCGGACGAGGCGCGGCGGGAGGCGACCGCAGCGGCAGAACGGGCCGCGGCGGCGCAGGCAGAGCTCGACGCCCTCGACGAGCGTGCCACGATCGGGGGGCGACTTGGGCACCGGCTCGCAACCGCGGGCTGGGCTTCCCTGCTCGATACGCTTTCGCCGCCGGACGCGGCCTGGCCCGCCATCGAGGCGGTCGTCGGCGGTGAGGTCGGCGACGCGCTGCTCTGGCGCGACGCGAGCCCGGTTGAAGCGACGCGCGGCACGCGCGGCACCGCGCGCCTCCTCGACGGACGGAGCGGGCCGGCAGCCGACGAGCGACGTGAGGCCCTGGCCGCGGTCGGGGGGCAGCGAACGCTCGCCGAGTGGATCGGTGCCTCAGACGTGCCCGCGCTCTTCTCGCGGGTCGCCCTTGCGCCGGATCTGGAGACGCTGCTGCGCGGATGGCGATCGCTGCCTGCGGGATGGTGCGCGGTGACCGAAGGAGGCGATCTCGCCGACGGCCGCGGCATCCTCGCGCTTCGCGGTCGCGACGATCCGCCCGGTGGGGCGGCCGCCCGCCAGCAGGCGACGGCGCAAAGACCTGGCCGCGCAGCTCCACGAGCTCGACCGGGCGCACGCCACCCGGACCGATGCCGCCGCGCACGCGGTGGCCGAGGCCGCAGCGCGACAGCGGCGGCACATGGAGCTGCGTGATGCGGCCGATACGGCCGAGACGGCATCCCGCCACGCGGCGGGGGAGGCGACCGAGGCCGAGGCTCGGCTCGCCCGCGCCGAGCGAGCGATGGCGGACCTTCGCCCCGCGCTCGACGCCGCGCGCGGGAGCGTGTTCGAGCACGCGGCACCACACCCGGATCTCGGCACGGTCGACCATGCCGCGCTCGAAGCGCGGGTCGGCGCGGCTCGAGCCGCTCGTGAGGAGGCATCCGCGGCGCGCGACCGTGCGCAGGCGGACTGGCAGGTTGCCCGCGGGCGCGCGGAGGCGGTGGAGCAAGCCATGGGCGGGGCACGTCGCCGTCAGGCGGAGCTCGAGGCGCGAAAAGCCCAGCTCGTCGCCGTTCGGGACACGACCTCGGCCGCTGTCGAGCGCCTGGCGGCGGAGCTGGCGGCCAACTCGGCCGAGGTCGATCGTGCGCGCGCTGCCGACACGGGAGCCGCGGAGCAGCGGCGCGTGGCGGATACCGCCCGGGACGAGCAGCGAGCCACGCTGCTGAAGCTGGAGCGAGACCAGTCGGGGGCCGGCGGCAGGCTCGCGGAGCTTGATCGTGCGGCACAGGGCGCGGCGGTGGACGCGTCACGGCACGAGGAGGCGCTCGCCGCCCTCGCGCGAGAGCGCGAGATGGCCCTCGAAGCATTCAGCCACACCCTGGTCCAGGACGGCGATGAGGGCGCCGGCGATGAGCGCGCGGACCACGGTGCGGCGGAGGACCTGCCGGCCGACCTCATGGCGGAGGCCGACGCGATGGACGACGAAACCCTCGACGCGGAGCAGCGACGCGTGCGGCGCACCCTGGCGCAGATCGGCTCGGTCAACCCCTTCGCAGTCGAGGAGCACGAGGAGCTCTCCACCAGGCTGGACGACCTGAGCGGCCAGGAGGCGGATCTGCGCGCTGCCATCGAGTCCACGACGCAGCTGATCGCGCGCCTGGACGGGGAGATCGCGGAGCGGTTCGGCGCCGCCTTCGATGCCATTGGCCAGAAGTTCGACGAGTTCGTCCGCCTCCTGTTCGCCGGGGGCTCCGCAGCGCTGCAGCTCGGCGAGGCCGAGGAGGGGGAGGCGCCGGGCGGCATCGAGATCGTGGTGCGACCGCCCGGCAAGCGCCTGCAGCGGCTGGCGATGCTCTCGGGAGGGGAGCGCGCACTGACGGGCGTGGCCCTGCTCTTCGCCATGCTGAGCGTGAATCCTGTTCCGTTCTGCATCCTTGACGAGGTGGATGCCGCCCTCGACGAGGCGAACATCGGCCGCTTCGCGGAAGCGCTCCGACAGCTCGCGGAGCAGATCGACTTCGTGGTGATCACGCACAACCGGGCCACCATCGAGGTCGCCGACACGATCTACGGAGTCACCATGACCGATGCCGCCGTCTCCCGGGTGCTGTCCCTCCGCCTGTCGGATGTCCCGGTCGAGGTCGGCGCCTGATGCTCTGGCGGCGCCGCGACCGCGACGACGGAGACGGCGGACACTCGCGGCGACGGAGCCGACGACCGTGGAGGAGCCCGTGACGGAGGATGCGGAGCTTCCCCCCGCCACGATGGCCCGACCCGCACGCGCTGCATCGGGTCTCGGAGGCCTGGGCCTGCGGAGCCGCCCGTCCGGGCTCGGGGCGCGCCTCCGCGCGATTCTCGCGGGTGGTTCGGCCACGGATCAGACCTGGGAGGAGGTGGAGGAGGCACTCATCGCCGGCGATGTGGGCGCAGAGACGACCCTGGCGCTCGTCGACGCTGCCCGCGAACGCTATCGGGGAAGCGGCGGACGGAGTGGCGAGGACGTGCGCGCCGCGCTTGCCGAGGAGATCCGGGAGCGGTTGGCGCGAGCCGGCTCGGGGCCATTCGTTCTCGGACCCGCCCCATCGGTGATCCTCTTCGTGGGGGTCAACGGGACCGGCAAGACCACGACCATCGCCAAGCTGGCGGCGCGCCTGCAGTCGGCCGGCCACACGCTGGCTCTCGCGGCGGCCGACACCTTCCGGGCGGCGGCTATTGAGCAGCTGCGGATCTGGGGCGAGCAGCTGGGGGTTCCCGTCATCGCACAGCGAACCGGCGCAGATCCGGGCGCGGTGGCCTTCGACGCCCTGGCCGCAGCCGAATCGCGCGGCCTGGACGCCGTCCTGGTCGACACCGCCGGGCGCCTCCAGAACAAGACCCAGTTGATGGCGGAGCTGTCCAAGATCCGTCGCGTGATCGAGCGGCGGATGCCGGACCAGCCGCGCCACGTGCTCCTGGTCCTCGACGCGACGACAGGGCAGAACGGGCTCGTCCAGGCGGAGGCGTTCAGCCGCGAGGCCGGCGTGACGGGCATCGTCCTGACCAAGCTGGACGGGACCGCCAAGGGCGGGGTTGCCGTGGCGGTCGCCGATCGGCTCGGCGTCCCGCTCCAGTTCGTGGGGGTGGGCGAGGAGCTTGGGGATCTCGCGCCATTCGATCCGGCTGCCTACGTCGAGTGGCTGCTGGCCGGCTGAGGCCGGCCGGCGGATCGTTGCCGCTCGGCGGGGCGGGTAGTAGCATGTGCAGCCGCTTCGCGCCGGCGGCTTCTCGCTGCCGGCGCGCCTGCCGCCAGCCCGGCGGCGGCGACCGCAACAGCTAGCGAGCACCATGTTCGAATCCCTCTCGAGCCGCCTGCAGGGCGTGGCCGAACGCCTGCGCGGCAAGGCCAAGATCACCGAGCCAGACCTGGACGTCGCCCTCCGGGAGATCCGTCTCGCCCTGCTCGAGGCGGACGTGAACTTCCGCGTCGTCAAACAGTTCGTGGCTCACGTCCGCGAGCAGGCGCTCGGCATGGACCTGCTCACCGGCCTGCATCCCGGGCAGCAGGTCGTCAAGGTCGTGCACGACGAGCTCGTGGCGACGCTGGGCGGGGAGCGGCATCACCTGACCCTCGAGAAGACGCCGGCGGTGGTCATGCTGGTGGGGCTCCAGGGGTCGGGAAAGACGACCACCGCCGCGAAGCTCGCGGTCCGGCTGCGCAAGGAGAATCACCGCCCGCTGCTGGTTGCCGCCGACGTCTACCGCCCGGCGGCGGTGGACCAGCTGGTGCAGCTCGGCGACCAGATCGGGGTCGAGGTCCACTCACGCTCGGTAGGCACGCCGGCGCTGGAGGTCGCCCGCTCCGGCCTCGAGACCGCGCGACAGCGGAACCTGGACGTGGTGCTCCTCGACACCGCCGGCCGCCTGCACGTGGACGAGGCGATGATGGACGAGCTGGTGCGGATCGCCGGCGCCGTCACGCCCGCGGAGACGCTGCTGATCGTGGATGCCATGACCGGACAGGAGGCGGTGCGCGTTGCCGAGGCATTCCATGCGCGCCTCCCCGTCACCGGTCTCGTCCTGACCAAGATGGACGGCGACGCGCGGGGTGGCGCGGCGCTCTCGATCCGGAGCGCCACCGGGTTGCCGATCGCCTACATCGGGACCGGCGAGCGACCCGACGGCCTCGAGCCGTTCCACCCCGATCGCCTGGCGCAGCGGATCCTGGGGATGGGCGACGTGCTCTCGCTCGTGGAACGCGTGCAGGAGACGGTCGACCAGGACGAGGCGGAGCGGGTCGCCAGACGGATGATGGAGTCGCGCTTCACGCTCGACGACTTCCGCAGCCAGCTCGCGCAGATCAAGAAGATGGGCCCCATTGGCCAGGTCCTGCAGATGATTCCGGGCGCCGGGCAGATCGCCGGCGCGGCGCAGCAGGCCGTTGACGGGGGCGAGCTGAAGCGGGTCGAGGCGATCATCGACTCCATGACGGCGCACGAGCGCCAGCACCCCGAGGTGATCAAGGCCAGCCGGCGCCGAAGGATAGCGGCGGGCAGCGGGACCACGACGGCGGACGTCAACCGGGTGCTGAAGCAGTTCGGCGAGATGCAGCGCCTGATGCGCTCGCTCGGCAGCGGCCGGATCCCCGGACCGCTGCGTGGCATCCTGGGGGGCCGCTAGCCCGAGTCCATGCGTCGTCTCGTCATCGCCCTCACCAGCCTGCTGACGCTCATCGGCGTTGCCGTCGTGGTCGGATACCTCTTCGTGTTCGCCCCCGCGGTCGACAAGGCAGCCACCCTGGCGCCTGCGAACACGCTCGCCTACGTGACGGTCTACCTGAACCCCTCCACGGGTCAGGAGGTGAGCCTCGCGGACCTGTTGACGCGGCTCCCCGGGCTCTCGGACCGGTCGGCGCTGGGGGACAAGATCGACGAGCTCGTCCAGCAGGCGCTGTCGAGCGCGAGCCTCGACTACCGCGCGAACGTGAAGCCGTGGCTCGGTGACCAGCTGGCAGTGGCCGTGGTTCCGGGCAGCGACGCCCAGGGCATCGGGTCCAGCGTGCCGGTGGCGCTCATTGCCGTGCGCGACCAGGCCGCTGCGGAGGCCGCGGTAGGGCGCATTGCCCAGGCCGATGGGGCGACACTCAGCACCGAGTCATACGGCGGGCTGACCGTGGAGGTCCTCACCGGCGGGTCGTCGATCGGCGCGCGGGTCGCCATCGTGGACGGCACGCTTGTCGCGACCCAGGACGCCGGCACCATGCGCGCGGTGATCGACGCCGCCCAGGGCACGGGGCAGCGGCTCTCCGATTCGAGTGCCTTCCGCCGCGCCATGCGAACGCTGCCCGCGGATCGGCTCGCGTCGATCTACCTGGACGTCTCCGGCGCCGCAGCCTCGGCCGGGCAGCTGCTCGGCACCAATGGCTACAGTGGCGCCGGTCTCGCCATCGTCGCGAAAGGCGACGGGCTCCAGCTGGTCGGCAGCGCTCCGTTCGATGCAGCGCTCGCCGATGCGGCGACCAGGGAGAGCTATGCCCTCGCCAGCGAGCCGTCGAGCCTCCCGGACTGGATGCCGACGGATACCGAGGCGGAGCTCGTCTTCTTCGGCGCCCAGCAGGCCTTCAGCACGGTTGCCGCGCAGCTCGGGTCGGTGCCGGGTGGCCAGGACGTGGCCCAGGCTCTCACCCAGCTTCGGGCTCTCGCAGCGCTGGGGCTGGGGATCGACCTCGACCGAGACGTGTTGCCCCTCTTCGATCGCGAAGCCGCGGTCGCGCTCACCGGACTCAACGGGAGCACGCCGCGCGGGGTGCTCCTCCTGCGCCCCAGCGACTCCGCAGCGGCGGCAGACGCCTCGGCCGGATGACCGATGCGCTCCGCTCGCGGAACGCCGGCGTGACGGCAGCAGGACCAGGCGGGAACAACGGTGACGATCCTGGCGATTCCGCAGGTCGGTCAGTTCGCGTACGCGGTCAGCGAAGGGGTCGTCGTGGCAGGGCTCAGCGGCGACGACGTCGTGGCGGCCCTCACGGCCCACGCTCCGGGAAGACGCTGGGTGCCTCCGCGGGGTATCGTGCGGCATTCGAGGTTGCGGGCGGGCGTGGCGGCAACGAGCTCTACCTCGAGGGATCACGGGCTGCGGACTTCATCCTGGGGATGCTTGGACAGCCGCTCGGACGCCCTTCCCGGCAGACATCCGCGATATTCTCAGCCACATCGACGCGGTCGCCCTCACGGTTCCCGCGGCGCAAAGCGAGATCAGGATTCACGCGACGGTGACGGTCCACTAGGCCGCATCGCGCAGGCAGACACACGAGGAAGGCAGGAACGTACCTTTGGCAGTTCGCATCCGGTTGGCCCGAGTCGGGGCCACGAAACGCCCGTCATACCGGGTCGTCGCCATCGACGGCAGGAAGCCCCGCGATGGCCGCGCGCTCGAGATTCTCGGCTTCTACGACCCGCTCACCGAGCCGGCCACGGTCCGGCTCGAGGACGAGCGGATCCGCGAGTGGATCGGGAAGGGCGCCCAGCCCTCGGAGACGGTGGTGAAGCTGCTTCGCCAGGCCGGCCTGGACGCGCACGGGCGACCCGCAGAGGCGGCCCAGGCGCCGGCACCCAAGCCACGGACACGCAAGGCGACCGCCAAGAGCGGCGCCAAGGCGTCCGCGTGAAGGAGTTCCTCGAGTACGTCGCTCGCTCGCTCGTCGACAACCCCGATGCGGTCACCGTGGAACTGGACCAGGATGGGGACGAGGTTGCGCTGACCCTCGCAGTCGACGAGGGGGACATGGGCCGCGTCATTGGTCGGGACGGTCGCATCGCGAACGCCATCCGCAGCCTTCTCCGCGTGATGGCGAGCCGCGCCGGCGTGCACATCGAGCTGGAGATCGTCGCAAACGACTGAGCGCGTGGCGGTCGCTCGGATCATCGGCGCCAAGGGCCTGGCCGGTGCCGTGAAGGTGGAGACGCTCACCGACTGGCCCGAGCACCTGGACGCCGATGCCGAGGTGTACCTCGAAGGGGAGGATCGCCCGCGCCGGATCGTCAGGTCCGAGCGTGGAGGGCGGGTGCCGGCGTTGCTCCTGGACGGAATCGGGTCGCGGGACGAGCGCCGAGGCCGTCATGGGACGCTATCTCGAGGTGGTTCCGGCGCCGCTGCCCAAAGGTCACTACTACTGGCACCAGCTCGAAGGCCTGCAGGTGCGGGACGAGGCGGGCGTCGAGCTCGGCACCGTGCGGGAGGTGTTCCGTGCCGGCGAGGCCGAGGTCTACCTCATCGAGCGCTCCGGTGGCGGCGAGCTCCTGATCCCAGCCATTCGGGAGTTCGTGCGCGCCATCGACCTCGACGCACGGACCATGATCGTCCGGTACGAGCCCGAGGAGAGCGGCTGACCCAGATGCGGATCGACGTCGTCACGCTGTTCCCGGAGCTGTTCGTCGCGCCGCTCGACACCAGCGTGATCGGACGTGCCCGGGAGCGTGGTCTCCTCGAGGTCACGCTGCACGATCTCCGCGAGCACGGCCTGGGCCGGCACCGGTCCGTCGACGACTACCCGTACGGCGGTGGAGCGGGCATGGTGCTCCGACCGGAGCCGCTGTTCGCGGCCATCGAACCGCTCCGGGCGTCCGGCGCAACGGTGGTGCTCCTGGATCCGGCGGGGGAGCGGCTCACCGACGGGCTTGCCCGCGAGCTCGCTCGCGACCCGCACCTGGCGCTTGTCTGCGGCCGGTACGAGGGCGTCGACGAACGCGCGAAAGCCCTCGCCGATCGCGAGGTGAGCATCGGCGACTACGTCCTCACCGGCGGGGAGCTTCCGGCGCTCGTCCTGATCGATGCGGTGGTGCGTCTGGTGCCCGGTGTCATCGAGGCGGAGTCACACGAGGATGACTCGTTCGCGACCGGCCTCCTCGAATATCCGCAGTACACCCGCCCGGAGGACTTCCGCGGCATGCGCGTGCCGCCGGTGCTGCTCAGCGGTGACCACGGCGCGGTGGGACGCTGGCGTCGCGCCCAGGCGCTGCGCAGGACGAGCGAGCGCCGCCCCGACCTCCTGGAGCGGGCAAGCCTGAGCGGTGAGGATCGCGCGATCCTCGCCGAGGAACCGGACCCAACCGAAGGTTGACGAGCGGTTGTCGTACCGCAACAAGTCTTGACATTCGCACATTGCGAAGTAGAGTCTGGACTGACACCGGTCGACTGGAAACGGCCTCGCCGTCCCAGGCCGCGCCTCTTCGACATCGCCCACAGTGCCAGTAATCCCGTACGCCTCCCAGGGACGGACGCGTGGAGGAGAAGCTGTGGCGCCGGATTCGCCATCCGAACCCGATCCGGGGACGACCCGGATCTCGACGCGCTACGCTGCGAACGGCGCGTTGCCCCGTCGCCCGTCGCCTCTTTTCTCCTCCATGCCATCTCTGAATCGCTATCGCGTGGCGTGTCGCGGACAGGCAGGAGGTTGATTGATGGAAGCAGAGACCGAGGCAGCCGGAGCCCAGGTATCCGAGGCGCAGATCGCCGTCCATTGGCGGGAGGAGGAGTACTTCGACCCACCTCCGCGCATCCGGGAGGTGGCCAACGCCAAAGACCCGGCGATCCTGGAGCGCTTCTCCGAGGAGCATTTCCCCGATTGCTTCGTCGAGTACGCAGATCTTCTGACCTGGGATCGCAAGTGGGACACGATCCTGGACACGTCGAAGCCGCCGTTCTTCAAGTGGTGGGTGGGCGGCAAGCTCAACGCTTCCGTCAACTGTGTTGACCGGCACCTGGAGACACGCGGCGACAAGAACGCGATCGTCTGGGTGCCCGAGCTCGAGGAGGACGCCACCCAGGAGATCACCTACCGCGACCTGCACCGGCGCGTGAACGAGTTCGCGGCGCTCCTTCGTGACTTCGCAGGAGTGAAGACCGGCGACCGGGTGACCTTCCATCTGCCGATGGTCCCGGAGCTGCCCGTCGCCATGCTGGCGTGCGCGAGGCTGGGTGCTCCGCATTCGGAGGTGTTCGGCGGCTTCTCCGGCACTGCCTGCGGCCAGCGAATGGCCGATGCGCAGAGCACGGTCCTGGTCACCATCGACTCGTACTACCGCAATGGCTCGCTGGTCGACCACAAGGTCAAGGCCGATGAGGCCGTCGAGGCCGCGCGCAAGGAGGGGCACGAGATCGACAAGGTGCTCGTCTTCCGACGCGTCCCCGGCGAGTACCACTCCGAGAGCCCCATGGTCGAGGGCCGCGACTTCTTTGCGGACGAGCTCCTCGAGCGCTACGCCGGACAGTCGGTGGAGCCGGTCTCGATGGCCGCCGAGGACACGCTGTTCCTCATGTACACGAGCGGCACCACGGGTCGTCCGAAGGGCGCCCAGCACTCGATCGGCGGCTATCTCTCGTACGTCACGGGCACCTCGAAGTATTACCAGGACATCCATCCCGATGACACGTACTGGTGCTTCGCCGACATCGGCTGGATCACCGGTCACTCGTACATCGTCTACGGTCCGCTCGCGCTCGGGACGACGAGTGTCATGTACGAGGGCGTGCCGACCTATCCGGATCCCGGGCGACCGTGGCGGATCGCGGAGAAGCTGGGGGTCGACATCTTCCACACCGCGCCGACGACGATCCGGATGCTGCGCAAGCTCGGCCCGGATGAGCCCGCGAAGTACGACTACCACTTCAAGACGATGACGACGGTGGGCGAGCCGATCGAGCCCGACGTCTGGCGGTGGTACTTCAACGTCGTCGGCAAAGGTGAGGCCGCGGTCACCGATACCTGGTGGATGACCGAGACGGGTGGCTTCCTTGGGTCGACCCTGCCGGGGCTCGAGAAGATGAAGCCGGGGAGCTGTGGTCCCGCGGTGCTCGGCGTCTACCTGACGCTCTACGACGAGAACCGCGAGGAGGTGGCGAAGGGCTCCGGCAAGGCGGGCAACATCTGCGTGCGCAACCCGTGGCCGGGCCGCATGCTCACCATCTGGGGGCAGGACGACCGGTTCGTCGACACCTACTACCGGAGATACAACCGGGACCCGAAGAGCACCGACTGGCACGACTGGCCGTTCCTGTGCGGCGATGGCGCCGTCCAGGCCGCGGACGGCTACTACCGGATCCTCGGCCGGATCGACGACGTCATCAACGTCGCCGGGCACCGGCTGGGGACAAAGGAGCTGGAGTCGGCCGCGATCGAGGTCGACGAGGTGGCGGAAGCTGCCGCGGTGCCGGTGATCGATGAGATTCGCGGCCGGGCGGTGGAGATGTACGTCTCGCTCAAGCCCGGGATCAAGGCCGACGGTATCGCGCAGAAGGTCTCGCAGCAGATCGAGAAGGACATCGGCAAGATCGCGCGCCCCAAGAACGTCTGGATCGTGCCGGACATGCCCAAGACGCGCTCGGGGAAGATCATGCGCCGCGTGATCGCCTCCATCTCGAACTTCGCCGACATCGGCGACATCACGACCCTGGCGAACCCGGACATCGTGGATGGCATCCGCCGTCAGGTGCAGTCCGAGAAGGTCGCCCACGGGGAGACGCCGCGGACGCTGTCCGAGCAGGAGCTAGAAGGAGATCGAGGCGTTCGGGCAAGTCGAGTAGGGCGCTCATGCGGTACCCGGCCCGGGCCGAGGTACCGGGCACCTCGTCGAGGGACGACGAGGGAAACCGCAATCGAAAGGAGTTGACCATGTCCCAAGCGCAGGCGATCCCGGGAGTCGGCGTGGCGCCGGCTGAGCGGGAGGAGGCTCAGGCGGCGGCCAAGGCGGCGCCGCGCGCGGATCCGGCGCCACTCGGCCTGGCTGGCTTTGCCCTCACGACGCTGCTCCTGTCGGTCATCAACGCGGGCTTCGTGAAGGAGAGCTCGCTCGCGCTGGTCATCGGCTGCGCCCTTGCCTATGGCGGCCTCGGGCAGATCATCGCGGGGCTGTGGGAGTTCCGGAACGGCAACACCTTCGGGGCGACCGCGTTCAGCAGCTACGGCGGGTTCTGGCTGAGCTTCGCCGTGTTCGTCATCGTCTTCGCCGGGAAGGACGCCGGTCCGGAGGTGGGCTGGTACCTGCTGGCGTGGGGATTCTTCACCTTCTACATGTGGATCGCGACCCTCAAGCATGCGTGGCCCGTGATGGTCACCTTCCTGCTGCTGTGGGTCACCTTCGTTCTGCTGGCGGTCGGTGCCTTCGGTGGGGACGCGCCGGGCGCAGGGCTCACGCAGATCGGCGGCTACGTCGGCCTCCTGACCGCCATCGCTGCCTGGTATGCCTCGGCGCAGAACATTATCAACGAAGCGTGGGGGAGCATTCTCCCGCACTGAACGGGTTGGGAGGCCCGATCGCCTTCGCCGACTCGCACGGCAGTCTGGCCGGTGGCACCAGTGGTTGCTGGGCGCCGCCGGCCGCTGCTATACTCCGCCGGTCGCGGCCGCTGCGGGCGGTCGCGTTCGCATGTCGCACACCGCGCGCCCCGCCCCGATAAGCCGCGGCGCACTCGGCAGTAACGAGGATTCCCGACAATGAACGTCATCGCCGATCTCGAGCGCGAGCAGCTCCGCACCGATCTGCCGACCATCGCCCCCGGTGACACGGTGCGGGTCTTCGTGAAGGTCGTCGAGGGCAGCCGCGAGCGCGTGCAGGTCTTCGAGGGAACCGTGATGCGCATGCGCGGCGGCGGCCTGAACCAGTCGATCACGGTCCGCCGCATCGCGAGCGGCGTGGGCGTGGAGCGGACCTTCATGATCCACGCGCCTCGGATCGATAAGATCGAGGTGGTCCGGCATGGTGTCGCGCGACGCAAGCAGCTCACCTTCCTCCGGCATCGGGTCGGCAAGGCGGCCACGCTCCGGGAGCGGCGCGTCAACAGCTGATCGCCAGGTTGCGCTGGTCCAGACTCTGCGAATGACGCCGGCGGCACGAGCACGGCGACGGTCCTCTCGGCCCAGGGATGCCCACATGCGCCACGAGCGCGAGCTGTGGCTGGCCGGATTCCAGCGGGTTGCCGGGATCGACGAGGTCGGCCGAGGATCACTTGCCGGACCGGTGGTTGCGGCCGCGGTGATCCTTCCCGAACGGCATCGGATCAAGGGCATTCGCGACTCGAAGGTGCTCACCCGGCGCCGCCGTGAGGCGCTGTACGAGCAGATCCTTGATCGGGCGGAAGGGGTCGGGCTTGGCGTGATGGAGGTCGAGGTGATCGATCGGGTCAACATCCTCCAGGCGACCAAGCTGGCGATGGGCCAGGCGGTCTCCCGTATCAGCCCACCGCCGGATCACCTGGTGATCGACGCCCTGAGCCTGCCATTCGTGGACCTCCCACAGCGGTCGATCATCGACGGGGACGCGATCAGCGCCTCGATCGCCGCAGCGAGCATCGTCGCCAAGGTGACCCGTGACCGGATCTGCGCGGAGTACGACGCCCGGTATCCAGCGTACGGATTTGCGGTGAACAAGGGATACGGCACCCGGCGGCACTACGATGCGCTGATGGTCGAGGGCCCGTGCGCCTGGCACCGTCGGTCGTTCGCGCCGGTTCGCATGCTGCTTGCCGGCACGCAGCTCCCGCTGGACCTCGTATTCGACGACCTACCGCTCCTGCTCGAGGAGGAGATCGATCCCGCCGTCGCAGTCGAGGACCACGAGGAAGACGACCAGGAGGAGGTCGCGCTGCGCGAGGAGCTCGCCGGTCGCCGACCCTGACAGGTCGTCACAACCACCCTCGCCTCCGGACCAGGAGGCAGCCCGTGCCCGATCCGCGTCATCAGCTCGGCACCACTGCGGAGGCGGCCGTCGCGCTCGCGCTCGAGGGTTCCGGCTGGCGCATCCTCGCTCGCCGCTGGCGTGTGCGGGAAGGGGAGATCGACCTCGTCTGCCTCGATCCGGGGGGCGTGCTCGTCGCGGTCGAGGTTCGGGCGCGTCGTTCGCCTCGCACCGGTGGTCCGACAGAGTCGGTGAGTCCGGCGCACCTCGCGCGCGTGCGCCGAGCCCTGGCGCGCTACGCGAGCGCGGAGCCGAATCGGCACCATGGATTGCGCATCGATCTCGTCTCAGTCGAGCGGACGGCGGGCCGATGGCGCGCGATCCGCATCCCGGGCGTCGACGAATGGTAGCGGTCAGCCGCCGAAGGCCGCCTCGAGAGCGAGGATCGACGCGATATACGGGCGGCTGACGGGATAGATGCCGTGCTCGTCCACGGAGCGCTGACCCTGGTAGTAGGCGGCGAGGGCCAGGCTGCGGCTTCCGTTGTACCGCGCCAGGTAATGCGCCAGGAGGGTCACGCCCGGCCCGGACGTTCTGCCGGGTGTCTCGTCAGGCGTACCGGGGCGTGCAGCATGGAGCCGGCAACCCAGTCCGCAGTGGCGGGCAGGAGCTGCATGACGCCGATGGCGCCCGCGCCGCTGACCACGCTCTGCTGCCAGCCGGACTCCTGCCAGGCGACGGCGAGGGCGAAGGTCGTCGGGACGCCGGCACGGCGCGCCTCGGCGACGATGAGGTCGCGAACCCCGGTGCGCAGGGCCATCCGGCGGGCGACGTCGGCTGGGAGGGCGCGCAGGGAAACCGTGACGGACGTGGCCGAATGGCTCCGGGCGGGAATGCGCAGGACGGCCCCCGCGCGAATGTAGCTGGCATCCGCGAGGCCGTTGAGCGCGACGATGGTCGAGATGGTCGTCCCGTACCGGGCGGCGATGACGGTGAGGTTCTCGCCGGGCGCGACGAGGTGGGTCACCGTGGCGCTGGGCTGCGCCACTGCGCCGGCCCCCGCGGCCTGGCCCGGGATACGGAGCCGTTGGCCGGCGAAGATCCGGTTCGGGTTGGCGATGCGGTTCAGCTGCACGATGGCGTCGACCGTGGTTCCGTACCGGGCGGCGATGACGGTGAGGTTCTCGTCGCCCCGGACGACGTACTCGACGGTGGTTGCGGCTGGTACCGTCTTGCCGGGGGCGACGGGGGAGGAGCCGGCGGCCGGCGCGATGCGGAGGCGCTGCCCCGTGTAGATGCGGTCCGGCGTGGCCAGGCCGTTGAGCGCGACGAGCTTGGCCACGGTGGTGCGATGCAGGAACGCGATCCCGCTCAGCGTGTCGCCCGCCCGCACGGTGATGACCGTGTCCCCGCCGCGGACGGCCGGGACGCGCGCTGCGGCGCCGACGATCGCAAGGGTGAGAACGCCGGCGGCTGTGGCCAGGGCGACCATTCGGCCGTGCATCGATCCTCCGGGTTTGCGTGCTGGTTTGCGTGGGTCCCGGTCCGGATCGTCCCCGGCGGCATGGTCGCGGTCAAAGGTACGAAGGGGAGGGGTGGTGGTACCTTCGTACCCGTCTGGTGCCGTCCGGTGGCGTCTGGTGGGTCAGATTCGGCGGCGATCGCGGCCAGGGTGCGGCCGAGGAGGCTCGAGCGTGCTCGTGCTATACTCCGCGCCGGCTCTGTGCCCATGCGGCCGACCGCGCCGCGCGGTTGCCGAGCTGTCCCATCACACACGCCCGTCGATTCGCTGGATCGAGGTGCCCGTCGCAGGCCGCGACGGGTCGATCCGTCGGAGATGACCACGGGCGGAGGAACAACCGGAGGAATCTCATGACGGCCACCAGCATGAAGCAGCTGCTGGAGGCGGGCGTCCACTTCGGACACCAGACCCGCCGCTGGAATCCCAAGATGCGCGAGTACATCTTCGCCGAGCGCAACGGGATCCATATCATCGACCTCGCCCAGACCGTGTCCCGTCTCGACGCCGCGCTCGAATTCGTGCGCGAGACGATCCGTCACGGTGACAGCATCCTGTTCGTGGGCACCAAGAAGCAGGCGCAGGAGGCGGTCGCCTTCGAGGCGCAGCGCTCCGGCCAGCACTTCGTGAACACCCGATGGCTGGGCGGCATGCTCACCAACTTCACGACCATCAAGCGACGGATCCAGCGCCTCGAGGCTCTCGAGGCACGACGGGATTCCGGTGAATTCGAGCGCCTCACGAAGAAGGAGGCGTCGAAGCTGAGCGAGGAGATCGTCCGCCTGAACAACGCGCTCGGCGGCATTCGCCGCATGCGGCGGCTGCCGGGGGCGGTCTTCATCGTGGATCCGCATCGGGAGACCATTGCGGTCGCCGAGGCTCGGCGGCTCGAGATCCCGATCGTGGCGATGACCGACACGAACTGCGACCCGGACCTGATCGACTGGGTGATCCCCGCCAACGACGACGCCATCCGATCCGTGAAGCTCATTGCATCCAAGGTGGCCGATGCCGCCCTGGAGGCGCAGAGTGAGCGCCAGGCCCAGCTTGACGAGGAGTTCCAGCAGGCGGAGGCGCTGCCACCGGTCGATGAGACCACGCTCGCCGAGGAGCCGAACTACAGCGCGGCGCTCGCCGCCGGCGAGGCGCTCGTCTTCGAGCCCGAGCCGGAGGAGGACGAGGACGAGGAGCGTCGAGCACGTGCCCGACGGACCGCGGAGTCCCGGGGCGAGGAGAATGACGACGAGAGCGGCGCCGAGAGCGGCGACGACACGGAATCGGACGGCGAGTCCGAGTAGGCATGCAATGGCCCTGGCGGTGAAGGATCGCCGGGGCGAAGTCCCAGGAAGGAACGAATGACCACGACCACTATCAAGGCGGAGGATGTCAAGCAGCTCCGCTCGCTTACCGGCGCCGGGATCATGGACTGCAAGCGCGCGCTCACCGAGAGTGACGGCGACGTCGAGCGGGCCACGGCGTGGCTGCGCGAGAACGGGCTCTCGACCGCCGCGAAGAAGGCGGATCGCGAGGCTCGCGAGGGCATCATCACGAGCTACATCCACCACGGGAGCCGACTCGGCGTCCTCCTCGAGCTCAATTGCGAGACGGACTTCGTCGCGCGGACGGACGACTTCCAGCAGCTGGCCCGCGACCTGGCCCTGGCCGTGGCCGGCCATGGTCCGGCCTACGTGTCCCGCGACCAGGTCCCGGCGGACGTGATCGAGGCGTTGCGCCGCGACTTTGCCGCCGAGGCCGAGGCCGAGGGCAAGCACGGCGACGTGGTTTCCATGATCGTCGACGGCAAGCTCAACAAGTGGTACGAGACGGCCTGCCTGGTGGACCTCCCGTACCGCGACACGGATCGCCGGATCGGCGAGCTGATCACCGAGAAGATCGCCCTGCTCGGCGAGAACATCAAGGTGGCGCGCTTCGCCCGCATGGCGGTCGGCGAGAACGCGGACTGACGGAGGAACCATCGACCGCATGACGGATTCCACCCCGAGGACCGGTCGCTACCACCGGGTGCTGCTCAAGCTCTCGGGAGAGGCCCTGATGGGCGACCGGCAGTACGGGGTCGATCCGGAGGTCGCGCGCGCGATTGCGACGCAGGTGTCGGACGCAATCGGCGGCGGGTTCGAGGTCGCGATCGTCGTTGGCGGCGGCAACATCTTCCGAGGCATGACTGCCGCGGCGCGCGGCATGGACCGTGCCACGGCCGACTACATGGGCATGCTGGCGACGGTGATGAACGGCCTGGCGCTCCAGGATGCCCTGGAGCAGGCGAGCTGCCCCACGCGCGTCATGAGCGCGATCGCCATGAACGAGATCTGCGAGCCATACATCAGGCGCCGTGCGATCCGGCACCTCGAGCGTGGCCGGGTCATCATCCTGGTTGCCGGGACGGGCAACCCGTACTTCACCACGGACACCGCGGCGACACTGCGTGCCGTCGAGATCGGCGCGGACGTGATCCTCAAGGCGACCCGGGTGGACGGGGTGTACGATGCCGATCCGGAGTTGCACCCGGACGCGACCCGCTACAGCCAGATCGGTTACACGGATCTGCTCGCCAAGCGGCTCGGCGCCCTGGACGCCACCGCGGTCAGCCTGGCAATGGATAACGAGATGCCGATCGTGGTGTTCGACATGACCCAGGACGGGAACATCGGCCGCGCCATCCGGGGCGAGCAGATCGGAACGCTGATCAGTGGGGAGGTGACCCGATGACCCACGAAGCGGTCCTCGCAGTCGAACCGAAGATGCAGCGCGCCGTCGAGGCCATGGAGCGCGATTTCGCCGGGATCCGTACCGGCCGCGCGTCGACCGCGTTGGTCGAGCGCATCACGGTCGACTACTACGGGGCATCCACGCCGCTCAACCAGCTGGCGGGGATCAGCGTCCCGGATCCGCACCTCATCGTCATACAGCCCTGGGACAGATCGGTCCTGTCCGCCATTGAGAAGGCCATCACCAAGAGCGATATCGGCATCATGCCCAACGTGGACGGCGCAGTCGTTCGCCTCAACGTGCCGCCGCTCACCGAGGACCGCCGTCGGGAGATGGTGAAGCAGGTTCGCAAGCGGGCCGAAGAGGGGCGGGTTGAGGTGCGGCATCACCGTCGCGAGGCGGCGGACCAGCTCAAGAAGGCGCTCCGCGACGGCGAGATCTCCGAGGACGAGGAGTACCGCGAGCTGGATGGGCTCCAGCGTGTTCACGACCGGTTCATCGAGATGATCGATGCTCGGAGTGAGCACAAGGAAGCCGACGTGATGGAGGTCTGACGTCCTGCCTGTCCGTGACCACCCGCGACACGTCGCGATCATCATGGACGGGAATCGTCGATGGGCAGCGTCCCATGGGCTGCCGAGCATCGCCGGCCACATGCAGGGCGTCGAGGCGATCAAGCCGGTCGTGCGGGTGGCTCCGGAGCGGGGGATCGAGGTCCTCAGCCTCTACGTGTTCAGCCAGGAGAACTGGCGGCGCACGGAGGACGAGGTGGCCGGGCTCTTCGCCCTGATCGATGGGGCTGTGCGCCAGAACACCGAGGAGCTCATTGCCGAGGGAGTGCAGGTCCACGTCATCGGCCGGCTCCACGAGGCGCCCGCGGAGATCCAGCGCTCGATCCGTCGACGCGGAGGTGCGCACCCGTGGCGGTACTCGTATGGCGCTGAACATTGCCTTCAACTACTCCGGCAGGACCGAGATCATCGACGCGTTCCGCTCGCTGCGCGCCGCGAAGGCGCTGCCGGTCGAGATCGACGAGGAGACGGTGGATGCCCACCTCTACACGGCGGGCCAGCCGGACGTCGACCTGTTGATCCGCACCGGCGGAGAGCAGCGAACCAGCAACTTCCTGCTCTGGCAGAGTGCCTACGCAGAGCTCGTCTTCAGCCCTGTACTCTGGCCGGACTTCACCGAGGCCGATCTCGATGCAGCCCTGGACGAATTCGCGAGCCGCCAGCGCCGATTCGGCTCGTAACTGCGAGGGACCGATGCTCCGCACGCGCCTGCTCACCGCCGTCATCCTCGCCCCGATCGTCATCGGGGTGGTCCTCGTCGGCGAGCCGTGGGTGACGATCGTGGTCGCCGTCATCATCTTCCTGGCGCTGACGGAGCTGATCAGCCTCCTCGACGCCGGCGGGTTCGATCCGCCCCAGGTGCTGGCATTGCTCGGCGGCGTGGCGGTCGCGGGCGCCGGCCTGATCGCCGCGAACACCGCGAACGTTTCCGGGCTGCCGGCCGACCTGCTCCGGCTCACGCAGCCGATAGGCCTGGTCACCGCCGTCTTCGCCGTGACGCTCCTGCTGGTCGGGTTCTCCGGGTTCACCCGCGTCGATCCGCGCAAGGGCTTTGTGACCTGGGCGGTCACCAGCTTCGGGATCGCCTACATCGGCATCCTGGCGCCCACCATCGTCCTGGTCGCCCACCTGGCGCCGCAGGGTGGGTCCGCCACAGCCGAGATAGGCGCGCTCTCGCTGCACAGCGGCACCGCGTGGGGCCTGATGCTGCTCCTCATCGTGTGGGGGTATGACAGCGGCGCCTACCTGACCGGCCGATGGCTCGGCAGGACGCGACTCATTGACCACATCAGCCCGTCCAAGACGGTCGAGGGGCTGGCCGGCGGGCTGGTCGCAGCGACGTTCGCCGCGGGCATCGGGGCGTGGCTTGTGGGCCTGCCCGCCTGGCACCCGCTCGTGCTCGGACCGCTGGTGGGCCTCTCCGCGCAGGCGGGGGACCTCGCGGAATCGATGCTCAAGCGGGCCGCCGACCGGAAGGAGTCCGGATTCCTGATCCCCGGTCATGGCGGGATCCTCGATCGCATCGACTCCCTGCTGTTCGCAGCCCCGGTGCTGGCCGGCTGGGCGCTGCTCGTCGCGGGCTTCGTGGTGTGAGCGCGAACACGACCGGGGTGGCGATCCTGGGCTCGACCGGATCGATCGGCACCCAGACGCTCGACGTGGTGCGAGCGCACCCGGACCGGTTCCGCGTCGTGGCGCTCGCCGCGGGGCGAGGAAGCGCGCAGCTGGAGGCCCAGGCCGCCGAATGGCCGGCCGCCCGGATCCACTGTCGTGACGGCCGGCCGGGCTGGCTTCCACGGGACCGCTGGGGGGTGAGTCTCGAAGCGCTGGCGGTCGCGGCCGATGCCGAGGTCGTCGTGGTGGCCACCACCGGAATGACCGCCCTGCCCGCCGTGCTGGCTGCGCTCGGCAGCGGTCGTGCCGTGGCGCTCGCCAACAAGGAGACGTTGGTCGCCGGCGGGCATCTTGTCGCGGCGCTGCTCGACGACCTGGGAGGCGATGCGCTGGCGCGGCTGCGACCGGTCGACAGCGAGCACTCGGCAATCTGGCAATGCCTGCGCGGCGAGCGACCGGAGGACGTCGCCCGCCTGATCCTGACCGCGTCCGGGGGGCCGTTCCTGGAGCGGGACCCCGGGGAGCTGGGCAGCGTCAGCGTGGCGGACGCGCTGGCGCACCCGACCTGGCGGATGGGAGACAAGATCACGATCGACTCGGCGACCATGGTGAACAAGGCGTTCGAGGCGATCGAGGCACAGATGGCTGTATCGGCTCCCGTACTCTAGAATCGCTGCCGTGATCCATCCCCGGAGCGTGGTGCACTCGCTCGTGGAGTTCGTGGACGGCTCCTACAAGGCGCAGCTCGGGTTCCCCGACATGCGCCTACCCATCCAGTACGCGCTGACCTACCCCGGACGCCTGCCCTCGCCGGCGTCCCCGTCGGAGCCCACGGCGTGGGGAAGCCTCGAGTTCCGCGATCTCGACGAAGCCCGGTTCCCCGCGTACCGTGTGACCCGGGCGGCGGCGGCTGCAGGCGGAAACCGCGGAACCGTGCTCAACGCTGCCGACGAGGTGGCCGTCGCGGCCTTCCTCGACGGCAGGATCGGCTTCGATCGCATCGCCGGCACGCTGGAGGACGCCGTCGCGCGCTGGGGTAGCGAGGCCGAGCCCGACCTCGCTGGAATCATGGACCTCGACGCCGAGGTGCGGCGAGAGCTGGACCGCGCGCTCGTCGCGGCGGGCCGCTGAGGTGGGCGTCGTAGGCACGATCCTCGCCTTCCTGGTGGTGATCATCGTCCTGGTGCTCGTGCACGAGCTGGGGCATTTCGTCGCGGCCAAGCTCTCGGGGATCACCGTCCAGGAGTTCGGCGTCGGCTTCCCGCCGCGCCTGGCCTCGGTGACCTGGCGCGGGACCCGCTACTCGGTGAACGCCATCCCGCTCGGCGGATTCGTCAAGATGCTGGGCGAGGACGGTGACATCGAGGCGGATCGCATGCGTGAGCGAGGCATGAGCGAGGCCGCCATCGATCGAGCCATGGCGGGGGCATTCAACCGCAAGCCAATCTTGATCCGCCTGCTCGTTCTGCTGGCGGGCGTGGCCATGAACGCCCTGCTGGCGGTAGTGCTCTTCGCCGCGGCGCTCAGCCTCCCGGCACCCGCGCGAGTGGGCCCGTTGACGGTCACCTCCATCCAGACCGGCTCACCCGCGGTGGGGGTTCTCGCAACCGGTGACCGGATCGTGGGCGCCGACGGCCACACGTTCGGAGATGGGACGAACGATTTTCACTTCTCGAGCGACCTGACAACGTACGTCACCTCCCGCGCGGGCAAGCCTGTGACGCTCAGCGTGGAGCGGAGTTCGCAGACGGTCGACGTGACGGTCACGCCGCGTGTCCTCACGGCAGCCCAGCTGCAGGACGGGCTGGGCCCGGTTGGCTTCGGATGGACCGCCGATACCGTGCAGGTCGCGCCCCGAGCGGCAAACCCGGTCGAGGCGGTGGCGCTGGGGGTCCAGCAGACCGGCGAGATCGCGGTCCAGATCCCCGGCGCGCTGGCCAGCACCGTCGCGGGCCTGGTGGGCCTTGCCCCCAACACCGGCGATGCGCGCGGTCCCATTGGCATCGCGCAGGTGACCGGCGAGGTGATCCAGGAGCCGCTCGTCACGCAGCTTGCGTTCATGGGCCTTCTCTCGGTCAACCTTGCGGTTCTCAACGTCCTGCCCTTCCCGCCGCTCGACGGGGGACGGATCCTGGTCGTGGTCATCGAGGCGTTCCGCCGCCGACGGTTGCCGGCCGAGCGGGAGGCGCTGATCTACCTTACCGGCTTCGTCGTGCTCATGGCGCTGGTGATCCTGATCTCGATCCAGGACATCGCCCGGCTGCCCGGGAGCTGACCTTCAGTCGACCATGATCAGCGGCTGAAGGCCCGATAGCGGACCATCCGGCCGGGGTGTCCCCAGCTGTGGCTCGGGGCCGCGATCCGCGACACGAGCCACCAGCGCCGCATCCAGCTGTTCCACGAGCGCCGGGAGGCTCGATCGCAGCGCCTCCCCGTAGGCAGAGCCGACCTCCTTCGCGAGCGCAAGCTCGCGCCTGGCCCTGGGCGCCGCGAACCGGAAGTGGATGAGCGTTCCCGAGGTGGTCGGCTCGAGCTCGATGGTGTGGAGCAGCTTCAACGGACCAGCGGGCGTGTCGAGGATCGTTCGGTCGGTGACGTAGTCATAGGGACGCCAATCGAGGATCTCCTCGATGACCGCGTCCTTGCCATGCCGGCAGTGGTTGGCTGACCCGAGGCCGCGGCGTCCTCCCGGCGCCCCCTTGATCGTGACCTCCGTCACCCACGGTTGCCAGGACATGCGCTGCCCGGGCTTGGTCAGAAACTCCCAGGCGACCTGCGGGGGCACGCTGCTGGGCACGGAGACGGTTAGGATCGAATCCGCGGGGGAGACGAAGACGCGCGAGCGACCCTCTTCCTCCTTCCAGCGACGCCCCAGGTCATGCACCCACGCCGGCACGTCGCCGATCCTCTCGTACGCGTCGGAGTGCGGGCGCATGCCGAGCGCGGCGGGATCGACGTCGGAGACGTCCATACATGCCTGCGTGAAGAGGGCATAGGCAGGGATTTTCAGCTCCTCGACGACCCTGTTCTTGAGCAGCCGATGCACCACGATGACGTCCGATCCGAGGAGCTCCTGCCGTCCCGCCACCTTCTGGACGATGGCCTCGCCGTGATGGACGACGAACTTGAGGTCGAGATCGGGTATCCGGCTGCACGCGTTGCACTCGCACGTGGTCGCCTGACGAACGTCCCGGCGGCGGCGGCGGAACCCGAAGTAGCAGCGCTCGATCGTGTCGAGGAGCATCGACCCATCGATCCGGTCGACCGTCGCGTACGTGAACGCGGCATCGCCCTCGAGCTTGGCCAGCCGGAAGTTCGGCCGCAGCGCCGTGACCACGGCGCCGATGAGGTCCGCCAGGATGTCCTGGGCGTGGTCCAGCTCGACATCGGCCAGGTAGCCGGTGTACCCGGAAATGTCGGCGATCAGGAAGCATGTGGGCTGCGCGGCTGACGGCATGATTCCTCCGGAATACCGGCTATGGTTCGCAACATCTGCGATCGCCAACTATAGGCGCGCCGTGCTCCGGAACCGGTAGCCGGGGCACGTGCGGAGTCCCGGGCGATGCGGTTCCTCGCGTCCTCCACGGGCCTGCTCCGGCCTGCCCGCCGGTGGCAGGTCTGGGTGCCGAATGCTATACTTCGTGCGGTTTCGCCGGCCGTTCGGCGGACCGAATTGATATCGAGCTGACGAGGACGTGGGTCGGTTCGCCATCCCACGTCCTGTCTTTTTGTCCCGCGGAGGCATGGAGCGCCGTGAATCGAGACTTCATCGGAGCGCTGCTCCAGCTGAACGCCGAGAAAGGCGTGCCGAAAGAGGTTCTCATCGAGACCCTCGAGCAGGCGATCGAGTCTGCGTATCGGCGGAACGCGGATGCCCCCGAGAACGTGGTCGTCAAGGTCGATCCCGACAACGGGCAGATCAGCGTGTACCGCGAGTACGACGTGGTGGCCACCCCAGAAGAGGTGGAGGATGCCAACCTCCAGATGGTCGTCCAGGACGCGCAGAAGATCGATGACTCGACCGGGGTCGGAAGCAAGGTCCGCGTGCCCGAGAACGTGACGCAGGCGCAGCTGGGCCGCATCGCCGCGCAGACCGCCGGCCAGGTCTACCGCCAGCGGCTGCGCGAGGCGGAGCGGGACGTCGTCTTCCAGCAGTACGCAAGTCGCGAGGGCGAGATCATGACCGGCGTGGTGCACCGCACCACGGAGTCGGCCGTGATCCTGGACATGGGGAAGGGCGTGGAGGCGGTCCTGGCCGTCACCGAGCAGCTGCCCGGCGAGCACTACCGCATTGGGCAGCACCTGAAGGCGTACGTCCTCGAGGTGCGCCGCACCACGCGAGGCCCGGTGATCGTCGCCAGCCGCACCCACCGCGGATTCCTCCGCCGCCTGATGGAGATGGAGATCCCGGAGATCTACAACGGCACGGTCGTGATCCGTGGCATCGCCCGGGAGGCCGGCAGCCGCTCGAAGGTGGCGGTCGAGTCGCGACAGCCCGGGGTCGACGCCAAGGGCGCAGCGGTGGGCCAGCGCGGCGCACGGATCCAGGCCATCGTGGCCGAGCTCAACGGCGAGAAGGTCGACGTCGTTCTCTGGCACGAGGACGCGGGACAGTTCGTCGCGGAGGCGCTCTCGCCTGCGGAGGTGCTCAATGTCCGCATCGACGAGGAGCACAAGATCGCCAACGTCGTCGTGCCGGAGCGTCAGCTGAGCCTGGCGATCGGCAAGGAAGGGCAGAACGCTCGCCTCGCCGCCAAGCTGACCGGATGGCGCATCGACATCCGATCGGACGCGGGCGTGGCGGCAGCCGCCGGTGGGGACGGGAGCGAGCCCGATGCCACCGAGGCGGAGGCGCCGGCCGATGCCGAAGCGACGACCTGATCACATTCCGATGCGAACCTGCGCGGTCTGCCGCACGGTTCGCGCCAAGCGATCGATGACGCGGGTGGTCCGTGGACCGGATGGGACCATCGCCCTCGATCCCGGCGGCAGGGCCGCCGGTCGAGGAACATATATCTGTGACAACCCTGCCTGCCGGGAACCGGCTCGGCTCGCGGAGGGAATCAAACGGGCGCTGGACGTGACGATCGTGCCGGACGCGCTCGAGCTCGAGGAGAAGCATGCCGCCACGTAGATACCGTCCACGCCGTGGGCCCCGCCCGCAGCGCCGTCGCGGTCCGTCCGCCTCGGCGATTGCCGAGGCGGCGTCGGCCGTTGCCGCGCGCCCGACCGGTCCGGTCGAGCTGCCGTCGTCGATCACCGTCAACGACCTCGCCACGACGCTCGCCGTGAGCCATGCGGAGATCATCAAGGAGCTGATCCGCAACGGCATCTTCGCCACCATCAACCAGGCCATCGACTTCGACACCGCGTCGCTGGTCGCCGGCGAGCTCGGGTTCGAGGCGGTCGAGCTCGGAGCGGCCGAGCGCGCGGCCGCGGAGGCGGCCGGGCCGGTTGAGATCGTGGCGCCGGGATCTGACGAGGAGGGCGCCGGCAAGCCCGTCCTCTGGACCGAGGACGACGCCGCGGATCTCGTCACCCGGGCGCCCATCGTGACGATCATGGGGCACGTCGACCACGGCAAGACGAGCCTCCTCGATGCGGCCCGCAGCACCCGCGTGGCGGCTGGCGAGGCGGGCGGGATCACGCAGCACATCGGCGCCAGCGAGGTCGAGCACAAGGAACGCAGGATCGTCTTCCTCGACACCCCGGGTCACGAGGCGTTCACCGCCATGCGCGCCCGCGGAGCGCAGGTAACCGACATCGCCATCATCGTGGTGGCGGCAGACGACGGCGTGATGCCGCAGACGCGCGAAGCGATCGACCACGTCCGCGCCGCCCGGGTGCCGATGATCGTGGCGATCAACAAGGTCGACAAGGCGGACGCGAACCCCGACCGGGTGAAGCAGGAGCTCGCGGACATCGGCGTTCTCATCGAGGAGTACGGCGGTGACGTGATCGCCGTCCCGGTGAGCGCCAAGCAGCGCACCGGCATCGACAACCTGATGGAGATGGTCCTGCTCGTGGCGGACCTGCAGGACCTCAAGGCCAACCCGAAGCGCCCCGCGGTGGGGACGATCATCGAGTCGAAGGTCGAGAAGGGGCGCGGCAACGTGGCGACCGTGCTGGTCCAGACCGGGACCCTGCACGTGGGCGACATCGTCACCGTCGGACGCACCTGGGGTCGCGCGCGTGCACTGCAGAACGCGGCCGGCAAGCGGGTCAAGGTGGCGGAGCCCGCCACCGCGGTCGAGATCATCGGGCTGCAGGACCTCCCGCAGGCGGGCGACATCCTGCGCGTGGTCGCCGACGAGAAGGCCGCGCGCGATGCGGCCGAAGCGGTGGAGCGCCAAGCGGCGCCGGGTGACGGCCGGGGCGCGTTCTCGCTGGAGGACATCAGCGCGCAGATCCAGGCGTCCGAGGTCAAGGAGCTGCGCGTGGTGCTCAAGACCGACGTTCAGGGGTCGCTGGGCGCCATTCGCAACGCGCTCGAGAAGCTCAACAGCAGCGAGGTTCGGATCAACGTGATCCGCGAGTCGGCCGGAGACATCAACGAGAGCGACGTGAACCTGGCCTCGGCCTCGGACGCGGTCGTCATCGGCTTCAACACGAAGCTCGATCCGGGTGCCCAGCGCTCGGTCGATGTGACCGGGGTGGACGTGCGGCTCTACGACGTGATCTACAAGCTGACGGACGACATCGGCGCCGCCCTGCAGGGCATGCTGACGCCAAAGCTGATCGAGCACGTCGAGGGCCATGCGGAGGTCCGGATGGTGATCAAGGCCGGGAAGGCGGGCAACGTCGCCGGCTCGTACGTCATCGATGGGCGCATGGTGCGCGGAGGCGGCTATCGGCTGTTGCGTGGCGGGAAGGTGGTCGCCGAGGGACGCATCGAGTCGCTGAAGCGCTTCAAGGACGACGTCCGCGAGGTGGCGACCGGCTTCGAGTGCGGTATCGGCCTCTCCGGCTCACCGGAGCTGGAGGAGGGCGACGTGGTCGAGTGCTTCCAGATGGTCTCCGAGCAGCCCGGGTGACATGACGCCGATGGCGCCTGACGAACGAGCCAAGCGCACCGACCGGCTCGACAGCCAGATCCAGCAGGAGCTGATGACGCTGTTCCAACGCGAGATGAAGGATCCTCGCCTGGGCTTCGCCACCGTGACGCGGGTCGAGACCGCGCGCGACATGGGCCACGTGACGGCGTGGGTCTCGGTGCTGGGCACCGAAGAGGAGCGTGCCGCGACCATGGCGGCCCTGGGCGACGCGACGCCGTGGCTGCGGCGCAAGCTGGGGGAGCGGATTCGGCTGCGCCACGTCCCGGTGCTCGCCATCCGTCGCGACGACTCCATCGAACGCGGGGACCGCGTGCTGCGCCTCCTTGCCCAGCTGGAGGAGGAGCGCGGCGAATGACGACCGCGACCCGCGACGTCGTGCGCATCCTGCTCAGCGCGAGGCGCGTCACCACCATCTGCCACGAGAGCCCCGACGCCGACACGCTGGGAGCGGCGATGGCCGTCGCCGGCGCCATGGAACGGCTCGGGAAGCAGGCAGAGGTCGTTTCCGGCGACGCGGTCCCGCCCTTCCTCCTCTTCCTGCCGGGCGTGGAGCGAGTGCGCCGTGCCCCGGAGCTGGAGCCGGATGTGGCGGTTGTGCTCGACGGCGACCTGGCGCGGACGGGAAGCGTGGCGCGAGACCATGCCGACTGGCTCGAGCGGGCCCGGATCGTGAACATCGACCACCATGTGAGCAATCCCGGATTCGGCGAAGCCGCGCTCATCGACTCGAGCGCAGCCGCCACCTGCGAGATGGTGGCGCTCCTGCTGCCGGAGCTGGGGGTCCCCCTCGATGAGGAGCTCGCAACGTTCCTCATGGCCGGGATCGTGCAGGACACCCACACGTTCGCCCATCCGAACGCAACGCCACGCACGCTCCGGATCTCGGCCGACCTGGTGGAGGCGGGTGCCGCCCTGTCCGCGATCAACCGGGCGATCTACGCGGACAAGCCTTTTTCCGTGCTGCGCCTCTGGGGCTTGATGCTTGCCGGCATTGCGGAGCGTCGCGACGGCGAGATCGTCCACGCTGCAATGACGACGGCGATGCTGGAGCAGACCGGCTGCGAGCCCAGCGCCAGCGAGGGGTTCGTCGACCTGCTGGGCTCGACGCGCGAGGCGGCCATCAACGTCCTCTTCAAGGAGGCCGAGCCCGGCCGGGTCCGCGTCAGCGTGCGCACCACAGCGCGGGCCGATGCGGTTGCGATCACCCGCCAGTTCGGTGGTGGAGGGCATGCGCGGGCAGCCGGCTGCACGGTGCAGGGATCCCTCGAAGAGGCACGAGCGCTGGTGCTGGGCGCGTGCGAGCGGGAGCTCGCCGAAGGCGATTCCGGCGATGATGGGAGTCATTAACCTCGACAAGCCGGTCGGGCCGACATCGCACGACATGGTCGGGCTGATCCGGCGGCTGACCCGCATGCGGCGGATCGGGCACGCGGGCACTCTCGATCCGCTTGCGTCGGGCGTGCTGCCCATCCTCATCGGTCCCGCGACCCGGTTCAGCGAGGAGCTGACCGGGGGGCACAAGCGATACGAGGCGACGATTCGGCTGGGCTGGCGGTCGGCGACCGACGACGGCGAGGGTCCGCTGGAGCGCGGTGCGCCGCCGCTTCCTGCCCCCGAGACGGCGCGTGACGCCCTCCAGGCGATTCGTGGGTCCGCAGGACCAGCGACCGCCGGCATTCTCGGCGCGCAAGGTCGGCGGGCAGACGGCGCACCGCGCGGCCCGCGCGGGCGCCCAGCTCGACCTCCCGACGCGACAGGTCGTCATCGAGCGGATCGACCTGCTCGGCTGGGAGGTGCTGCCCGACGCCGTCGACCTGCGCATCGACCTGCGCTGCGGCGCCGGGACGTACGTCCGGTCGCTTGCCCGGGACCTTGGCGAGCGGCTCGGCTGCGGGGGATACCTCGCCGCACTGCGCCGGACGGAGGCAGCCGGTCTGCGCGCCGGCACGGCCGTGACGCCGGATCGGCTCGAGGCGCTCGCGGCGGCGGATCGGCTCGACGAGGCGCTGCTGCCGGTGGTCGACCTGCTTCCCCTGCCGCGCCTGGCGCTGACCAGCGACGAGGCGACCCTCTTTCAGCACGGTTCGTCGCTCCGGCCCCGGGCGCACGGGGCGGATGACGGACGTCACGCCGTGCTCGCTGATGACAGGCTGCTCGGGATCGGCCACCTGGAGGCAGGCGTGCTGCAGCCGGAGAAGGTGATCGCCGAGGCTGCCTCGTGAGCGGGCCGCCGACGGTGCATGCCATTGACGCGCTGCCGAGCATCGGGCCCGCGGTGGTGTGCATGGGCGCCTTCGACGGCGTGCACCGCGGTCACGTCGCGCTGGCGGAGGTGACCACACGAGCGGCCCGTGCCCGTGATGCCGCGAGCGTCGCGCTCGTCTTCGCGCCGCATCCCGACGAGGTGGTACGGCCCGGCACCGTGGTGCCGCGGCTGGCGTCCCTCACCCAGAACCTGCGACGCCTGGCGGATGCGGGCATCGACCACCCCGTGGCGGTGCGCTTCGACGACGCCCTGCGCGCGCTGGCGCCCGAGGTGTTCCTGGCCGCAATGTCGCCCGCGCTCGAGCTGCGCGCCCTGGTGATGACGCCGGAATCCGGATTCGGCCGCAACCGCGCGGGCACGCCGGCGGCAATGCGGGAGCTGGGGCGACGCATGGGCTTCGATCTGGTCCTCGCCGACGGCATCGTGCAGGAGGACGGCGAGACCATCTCCTCGGCGCGCGTGCGCGCGGCGCTGGCCGCCGGCGACGTTGCCCTCGCACGCCGCCTTCTCGGTCACCCGATGCGCATCGAGGCTCGCCTCGATGGCGACCGATGAACACCGCTTCACGGTGCGCCTCGACTACCCCGCGGCGCTCCCGGGACCCGGGCGGTACAGCGTTGCCGTGGCCACCGCCGACCACCGCTTAACCCGTCCGGCCGAGCTGGAGGTTGACGGCGCGGGGCTTCACCTGACGGGCGACGGATTCGTGCCGGGATTGGTCACGATCGAGCTGCCCGAGGAGCGCTGACGGACCCCGGATGGGGGAGTGTACGGAAAGCCATCGGGCCACGGCGCGGGGCCGGATCTGGTACGATGCGCGGGAAATTGGAATGTGATTGTGGAGGAATCTGTGCCGCTCGCCAAGGACGCGAAGAGCGCGATCGTCGAGGACTACGCCACCCACGAGGGCGATACGGGGTCACCCGAAGTGCAGATCGCGCTTCTCACCGAGCGGATCAAGTCGCTGACTGACCACCTGCGCTCCTTCCCCAACGACAACCACTCGCGGCGCGGCCTGCTCAAGCTGGTCGGGCAGCGGCGACGTCTGCTGGCCTACCTGGTCCGCAACGACGTCGACCGCTACCGCGAAGTGATCGGACGGCTGGGGCTGCGGCGCTAATCGAACACCCGCGATCGACCCAGGAGCCTTTGGGCCCTGGGTCTCGCACATCCGGCGCAATGGCGCCAGTGGCCGGGCCGCTTCGCGCTCGCGCCGAATCGCAATGTTGCGTCCCACCCACGTGCCGCGGACCGCGGCTGAGCCGCACGGGTCGGCTCCCGGTCCGCCCAACGGACGCACGCAACCATGAACAGATCATCGGAGGAATCAGTGGCAATCAAGGTTGAGGCCGAGATCGGCGGCCAGGGCTTCTCGCTCGAAGCCGGGAAGCTCGCCGAGCAGGCCGACGGCGCCGTCATCGTGCGCTACGGCGATTCCGTGGTGCTGGCCACGGCGACCGCCAGCAAGTCGCCCCGCGAGGGCGTCGACTTCTTCCCGCTCACCATCGACTACGAGGAGCGGATGTACGCCGCGGGCAAGATCCCGGGCGGATTCATCAAGCGCGAGTCACGCCCGTCCGAGGCGGCCATCCTGGCCATGCGCCTCACGGACCGTCCGCTCCGTCCGCTCTTCCCCAAGGGCTTCCGCAACGACGTCCAGGTGGTCCTCACGGTCCTCTCCGCAGACCAGGAGAACGACCCGGACATCCTGGCCATCAACGGCGCTTCGGCGGCGTTGTCGATCAGCTCGATCCCGTTCGCGGGGCCCATCGGCGCGGTGCGCGTCGGTCGCATCGACGGCCAGTTCGTCACGAATCCCACGAACAGCCAGCTCGACGAGAGCGAGATGGACCTGGTCGTGGCGGGAACGCGCGACGCGGTGATGATGGTCGAGGCCGGCGCCAAGATCCTGCCCGAGTCGGTGATGGCCGATGCCATCGCCTATGGCCAGGCGGAGCTGCAGAAGAGCATCGAGCTGCAGGACAAGCTGGTCGCGACCGCGGGGAGCCCCAAGAAGATGCCCTTCGCTGGCCCCAAGGCCGATTCGGTCGTCAAGCTGGGGCAGGCGCTGGCGCGCGGCGACGCTGAGTTCGTCATCTTCGACATCGAGACCACCGCCCTGAAGCCGGAGAACGGCTACATCGTCGACCTGGCGGCGCTGCGCGTTCGCGGTGGCCAGGTGGTCGATCGCTTCGACTCGCTCGTGAACCCGGGCCGCTCCATCGTGGGGCACCAGGTCCATGGCCTCTCCGATGCCGACGTCGCCTCCGCGCCGACGGCCGCCGATATTCTCCCAAAGTTCGCGGAATGGGTCGGCGATGCGCCGGTCGTGGCCCACAACATCAGCTTCGACCTTCCGTTCGTGCTCCGGCACCTGCCGAACGACGTCAAGTGGGAGCCGAAGGCCGTCTACGACACGTTGGAGATGGCGTACCAGCTGTACCCCGACGCGGGCAGCTGGAAGCTGGGCGACCTCATCCGCTTCGCTTTCGGAAGGGACCACGTGAGTGCCCACCGCGCCATGCCCGACGCCGAGGCGACCGCTGAGCTGTTCATAGAGATGACCGGCGGGCTTGCCCAGCAGCTGGACGCGGTGCGTGCCGACATCGCCGACGAGATCCGTCGGGGGCGAGAGGGCTACAACCGCAGCGAGCAGGGCGAGCGCCTGGAGGATATCCGGCGCCGGCACGGCATCGGCTCCGGGCTGATGGACGTCCTCACCAAGGCGACCTCCCGCGAGCTGGTGCTCAGCGAGAACGTCCGCATCGACGGCCGCGACACCAAGACCATCCGCCACATCAGCGTCGAGGTGGGCATCCTGCCGCGCACGCACGGGTCCGGACTCTTCACCCGTGGTCAGACGCAGGCGCTCTCGATCGCGACCCTGGGTCCCTCGAGCAACGTCCAGCGCCTCGACACCATCTCCCCGGAGACGGAGAAGCGCTACCTGCACCACTACAACATGCCTCCGTACTCGGTGGGGGAGACCCGACCGATGCGCGGCCCCGGGCGTCGCGAGATCGGCCACGGCGCGCTCGCCGAGCGCGCCCTGGTCCCGGTCCTGCCGCCGGCCGATGAGTTCCCGTATGCGATCCGCGTCGTTTCCGAGGTGGTCAGCTCGAACGGCTCGACCTCCATGGCCTCGACGTGCGGCAGCACGCTGGCCCTGATGGATGCCGGTGTACCGATCTCCGCGCCGGTCGGCGGCGTTGCGATGGGCCTGATCACCGATCCGACGACCGGTCGCTACGCGGTCCTCACCGACATCACCGGCAAGGAGGACGCGTACGGCGACATGGACTTCAAGGTGACCGGCACCGCGGAGGGGGTCACCGCCCTGCAGATGGACATCAAGGTCGGCGGGATCACTCCGGAGATCATGCGCGACGCGCTGGAGCAGGCCCGCATCGCGCGCCTCTTCATCCTCGACAAGATGACCGCAGTGATCAGTGCCAGCCGCAGCGAGCTGTCGCCGTACGCTCCCCGGATCCACACGCTGAAGATTCCGGTCGACAAGATCCGCGACGTCATTGGTGCCGGTGGCAAGGTGATCCGCCAGATCACCGCTGAGACGGGCACCCAGATCAACGTCGAGGACGACGGGACCATCCAGATCGCTGCCACCTCCGGTGAGGCGGCGGAGAAGGCGATCAAGTGGATCGAGGGCCTGACCAAGGACGTCGAGGTCGGTAAGGAGTACCTCGGCAAGGTGACCCGGATCATGAACTTCGGAGCCTTTGTCGAGATCCTGCCCGGCAAGGAGGGGCTGGTCCACATCAGCCAGCTTGCCGACTACCGCGTGCCGCGAGTCGAGGACGTGGTCGCCATTGGCGACGAGCTGATGGTGATCGTCACCGAGATCGACCGCATGGGTCGCATCAACCTGAGCCGCCGCGCGGCGATGGAGCGGCACATGGCGCATACCGGAGCCGGGTCCGATGCCGGCGAGGAGTCGTAGCGGCAGCGAGCCATCCGGCCCCAACTGAAGACGACGGGAGGTCCTTGAGCGCAGCCGATGGGCACCGAAGCGCTGCTGAGCGAGGTCGCCACCGAGGTCCGCGGCTGCACGCGCTGTCCGCTCGCAGCCGGCCGGACCCTGGCGGTGCCGGGGGAGGGGAGCCCGGCCACCGACGTCCTGCTGGTTGGCGAGGGCCCGGGAGGACGCGAGGACGCGACCGGGCGGCCGTTCGTCGGGCCGGCCGGGCAGCTGCTCACCGAGCTGCTGCAGGCGATTGGCTGGGAGCGGCAGGACGTCTTCATCACCAACGTCGTGAAATGCCGCCCGCCGGCCAACCGCGACCCGCAGCCGGAGGAGATCAGCGCGTGTGGCGCGTATCTCACCCGGCAGGAACAGGCGCTCGAACCGGCGGTCATCGTGACCCTTGGTCGCTACTCCCTCCAGCGCTACCTCCCCGGTGCCCGCATCGGCGAGGCGCACGGCCACCTGCGCCGCAGCGGTGGTCACTTCGTCTTCCCGATGTACCATCCAGCAGCGGCACTGCACCAGTCGTCGCTGCGGGAGACGCTCTTCCGGGACATCCGCGGACTGCCGGCCGCGTTGCTGGCCGCCCGCAAGGCGATCGAGGAGGAACGCACGGCATCGGCCCAGGCGGACGAATCACCGGCCGAGTCGGCGGAGCCGGTGGAGCCGGATCCGGCGGCGACCGGCACCGTCCACGACGATCAGCTCACCCTCTTCTAACGAGAACGAAATGACAGATATCCTGCGCATCATTCCGCTCGGCGGCGTGGGCGAGGTCGGCAAGAACATCACGGTCATCGAGGCGGCCGGGGAGATCCTGGTCGTCGATTGCGGCCTGGCCTTCCCGGAGCCGGAGATGCTCGGGATCGACCTGGTCATCCCCGACGCGACCTACCTCTCCGAGAACCGCGACCGGGTTCGCGGAATCCTGATCACCCACGGTCACGAGGACCACACCGGTGCGCTGCCCTACGTGCTGCCGCTGCTGCCGGGCGTGCCCATCTACGCCACCCGGCTGACGGTGGGCCTGATCACGGGCAAGCTCAGGGAGCACAAGCTCCTCGACGCCACCACGATCCACACCATCGAGCCGGGGGTGGAGTTCCAGGTGGGCTCGTCCGCGATCAAGGGCTTCCGGGTCAACCACTCGATCCCTGACGGGATCGGCTACAGGATTCGGACCCCGGTCGGGACGGTGGTCCACACCGGTGACTTCAAGATCGACCTGACGCCCCCCGACGGGCGCCGAGCCGACCTTGGGCTACTCGCGGAGATCGGCAACCAGGGCGTGGACTTCCTCCTCAGCGACTCGACGCGCGCCGAGAAGGAGGGCTACACCCTCTCGGAACGGACGGTAGGGGAGTCGCTCACCCAGCTGATCGGCGACGCACCCGGACGGGTCATCGTCGCGACCTTCGCAAGCAACATCGGCCGCGTCCAGCAGGTGCTCGACGCCGCGGCCGCCTTCGGGCGCCGCATGGTGGTCCTGGGTCGGAGCATGGAGCAGAACTCCACGATCGCCCTCGACCTCGGGTACCTCACCGACCGGGGGGGCACGCTGGCGCGCAAGGACCAGCTCAACAAGATCCCCGGCGACCAGCTGGTGGTGATGACCACCGGCTCGCAGGGTGAGCCGATGTCCGGGCTGACGCGGATGAGCAACCGCGACCATCGGTCCATCACGATCGAGCCCGGCGACACCGTCATCATCTCCGCGTCGCCCATTCCGGGCAACGAGGAGGCGGTGGCCAGGACCATCGACAACCTCTTCAAGGAGGGCGCGATGGTCCACTACGAGCCGCTGAAGCACTGCCACGTCTCGGGGCACGGGTCGCGCGAGGAGCTCAAGCTCATGCTCTCGCTCGTTCGCCCGCGCAACTTCATCCCGATCCACGGCGAGTACCGCATGCTCGTCCAGCATGGGCTGCTTGCCGAGGACGTGGGGGTGAGCCCCAATGGCATCTTCGTGCTGGAGAACGGACAGGTCGTGGAGTACGACGGAACGCGGGCGCGGATCGCCGGCAGCGTGACGGCCGGTGCCGTGCTCGTGGACGGGATCGCCGCCATCGACGGTGTGGATGGCGTCATCCTGCGCGATCGGCGAGCGCTCGCCGCCGATGGCGTGGTCATGGTGGCGCTCACCGTGGAGCAGTCGACCGGCCGGCCGATCAGCGGGCCCGACCTCGTCGGTCGGGGCTTCCTGTCCGACCCGGACGATCCGGTGATGGAGCAGGCGCGCATCCACCTCGCAGAGGCACTCGCCCAGCCGCTTGGCGAGGAGCACAGCGCGGAGGCGGGATACCTCAAGGCGAAGATCCGGGACACGCTCTCCCGCTTCTTCTATCAGCGGACCAAGCGCCGGCCCATGATCATGCCGGTGGTGATGGAGGTCTGACGGCCGAGTGAGCACGCGCCGCACGAGCCGCCGCCGCCGCTCACCGCGACGACGCCGCGCGACGACCACGGTCCGCGTCAGCGGGCGAGTGGCGCGCGAGCTGCTGGCGCTCGTCCTCGTCTTCTTCGCCATCGTCAGCACGATCGCCCTCTTCGCGCCGAACGCCGGGGCGATCGTGCGGCCATGGCACGACCTGCTGGGCTATCTGCTGGGGTGGGGGATCGCCTTCGCGCCGCCCCTCCTGGCCGGATTCGCGCTGATGCTGTGGATGAAGACCATGCCCGCCGAGCGCTGGATGGCCGCGAGCGGAGCGGCGCTCGTGGCGCTTGCGCTGCTGGGCGCGTTCCACCTCGCGGCCGGCGGGGGGATCCAGACCGCCGACAACTACGAGGGTGGGGGAGTGGTGGGCTACGGCGTGAGCGTCGCCCTTCGCGGGGCGCTGGGCATCCCGGGCGCATGGGCCGTGCTCTCCCTGCTGCTGGTGGTTGGACTGCTCCTCTACTTCAACATGACCGTGGGCGACCTGGTCGCCGCATACCTGCAGGAGCGGGAGGAGCGACGGGCAGACGCCCAACCGGCCCCGCGCGCGCCGGCAGCCGTGTCGCGGCGGGCTGACCCGGAGCCGGCCGTGGAACCGGATCGGCCGGGGATCCTGGGCAGGGTGCGCGACGCGCTGATGGGTGCCTCGGAGGACGATGAGCCGCCGTTGATCGTTCGTCGCCAGCGACCCCCGGAGACGGGGACTCCCGCGATGCCGCGCCCCGCCGTGGAGGGGAGTCTCGCCCCCGTGGCCGTGGCGCCGCCGCGCGTCGAGGCGGAGGGCTCCTCGAACGGGAGGAGCCCGATGCGGCGGAGTCCGAGCAGCTCGCCGCGGCCGCCGCGAGCGGGGGCAACGACGCGGCCCTCGAGGAGGCGGAGCGGACGTGGGACCTTCCCGCGCTCGAGCTGCTCAACGAGGCCCCGCCCTCATCCGCCGCCCAGATGGACCTTGCCGGCAAGGGTCTCCGGATCCGGGAGACGCTGGCGCATTTCGGTATCGGCGTGAAGGTGGCCCGGATCCAGGAAGGGCCTGTCGTAACCCAGTACGCGCTGGACGTGGAGCCCGGGATCAAGCTGTCGCGGATCGAGGGGCTCGCCGACAACCTGGCACTCGCGCTCGCGGCGCGCTCGATCCGGATCCAGGCGCCCATCCCGGGCGAGCCTTACGTCGGGATCGAGATTCCGAACTCGGCCTTCGATCTGGTGACCCTCAAGGAGGTCCTCGCCTCGCCGAACTTCGATGAGATCGGCTCGCGCAGCAAGCTCGCCTTCGCCCTCGGCCAGGACGTGGCCGGGCAGCCGTTCAGCGCCGACCTGGCCAAGATGCCGCACGTCCTCATTGCCGGCGCCACCGGATCCGGCAAGAGCGTGTGCGTCAACGCCATCATCTGCTCGCTGCTCATGCGCGTCGGACCCGACCGAGGTGAAGCTGATCCTCGTCGATCCCAAGCGGGTCGAGATGGCGCAGTACAAGGGGTTGCCGCACCTGCTCTGCGAGGTCATCGTCGAGACCGAGAAGGCGGTCAATGCCCTGAAGTGGACGGTTGGCACCATGGAGGGCCGGTACCACGAGTTCGCCAAGCGCGGCGTACGGAACATTGCCGGCTACAACGAGGCGCTGCGTCCGGGCGAGCCGCGGATGCCGTACATCGTGGTCATCATCGACGAGCTCGCCGACCTGATGATGGTGAGCGCGTACGAGGTCGAGGCCACCATCACCCGCATCGCTCAGCTGGCCCGGGCGACGGGGATCCACCTGGTGGTCGCCACCCAGCGCCCATCGGTCCAGGTCATCACCGGGCTGATCAAGGCCAACATCCCGAGCCGAATCGCCTTCGCCATGACCTCCGGAGTCGACAGCCGCACGATCCTGGACACGACCGGCGCCGAGGACCTGCTGGGTCGGGGAGACATGCTCTACCAGCCCATCGACGCGCCGCGCGCGGTTCGCCTGCAGGGCGTCCTGGTGACCGACGAAGAGATCGAGGCGCTGGCCCGGCACTGGCGTGGCCAGGGCGGGCCACGCTATCGCCCGGAGATCACCGCGCCCAAGCGTGATGGCAAGGGGGGTGGCCATCCCGGGGACGACGACGCCGATGACGGCGCAGATCCGCTCCTGCACCAGGCCGTCGACATCGTGCGGCGATCGGACAAGGCCTCCGCCTCGCTGCTCCAGCGCAGGCTGCGGATCGGGTATGCGCGTGCCGCCCGCATCCTGGACCAGATGGAGGATCGCGGGATCGTGGGGGCCGCCGACGGCAGCCGATTCCGGGAGGTGCTCGTGACCAGCGATGGCTGGGGCGCCGAGGCTGAGCCCGACGAGGAGGAGCGGTGACGGAGCCGCTGCACAAGCTCGGCGAGGTGCTGCGCACGGCGCGCGAGGCGAAGGGCGTCGACCTGGTGCGCATCGAGCGCGAGACGAAGATCCGGACCCGATATCTCACCGCGCTGGAGCACGGCGAATACGCCGAGCTGCCCGGCGCGGTGTACACGAAAGGCTTCCTGCGCAACTACGGGACCTTCCTGGGCCTTGATCCCGAGTACCTCGTTGATCTGTACCGGCTCGAAACGGCCGGCAACGGGGCGGCTGAACGGCCCTCGCCCGCGCCGCCGCGCCCCATGAACGTGCGACGCGCCCGCGCGTTCGTCGTTACCCCGGGTGCCATCGCGGCCGCGGTCCTCACCGTCGCAGTGGTGGCCTTCGTCAGCTACCTCGTCTACGAGTTCGTGACCTTCGCCCGTACGCCGGATCTGCAGATCACCAGCCCGGTTGGCGACGTTTCGACCGACCAGCTCTCGTTCACCATCACCGGCACGACCGAGCCGAATGCCACGGTCACGGTGGATGGGCCGCGCGTCAGCCAGGACGCGGTGGCCGATGCCCAGGGCCAGTTCAGCGTCAAGGTGCAGCTGGTCCCCGGCTCGAACGTGTTCACGATCGTCGCCACCGACAAGGTGACGCAGCGTGATTCGGCCCAGCAGACGCGGACAATCGACGTGAACCTCTCCAGCGGTTCGCCGACGCCGGGCGTGACCATTGCCCTGACCGGTCCGCAGGCGGGCGCCACGGTGACCGGCGCCCTGACCGTCACGGGAACCGCGCCCGCCGGGATGGTGCTCCACGTCGAGGCGGCGCTGGGCACGGCCGCGGCCCCGGGATTCACGATCACGACCTTCTCCGGACAGCCGGTCAGGGTGCCGGCGCTCGCGGCAGGCACCGTGGTCGACGTGGATGCCACCGCCGGCAGCGACGGAACCTTCAAGGCGGTGCTGCAGCTGGCGCCGGGGACCTGGCAGCTGTCCGCGCTTCCCGGCGCGGCGGCGCCCACCGGCAGTCCGGGCTCCCACCGCGACCGCAGCGGCATCCGAATCGTCGGTCCAGGTGACCGTCAAGCCCAGCGCCGGCCTGGTGGGCACACTGCGCATTGCCGGCGGCCCTTCGTACCTCCTCGTGCTGCAGGACAACGTGCCGCTGGCTGGCGTCTCCGGGCTCTATCCTCGCCGCCGGGAAGTCGGTCGCGCTTGACGGCCAAGCAGACGCTGGTCGTGCGGGCCGGCAACGCGGGTGCCGTGACCATGATCATCAACGGGGTCACGATTGGCACCATGGGCGGCTCCGGTGCGGTCATCGAGTGGCACATTCAGGCCGCCCGCTAGGCGGATTGGGCCCTTCGGCACAAGACTCGCCGGCGCCGATGTTGGAAGATACGGCGCGCGGGAGCGAGGTAGCGAGGAGCAGATGGCAGCCGATTCCACGTTCGACGTCGTGAGCGAGTTCGACCAGCAGGAGCTGGTGAATGCGCTCGACCAGGTGCGCCGAGAGATCGGCACGCGCTACGACTTCAAGGGGAGCCGGTGCTCGCTCGAGCTCGGCAAGGAAGCGATCACGCTCCTCGCCGACGACGAGTTCCGGGCCAAGGCGGTGCGGGACCTGGTCGAATCGAAGGCGGTTCGGCGCAACCTTTCGCTCAAGATCTTTGACTGGGGCAAGGTCGAGCCGGCCGCAGGCGGCACGGTTCGGCAGCAGATCGGCCTGAAACGGGGACTCACCTCGGAGCAGGCCAAGGAGATCGCCAAGCTGGTGCGGGAGCAGTTCCCGAAGGTCAAGCCGGTCATTCAGGGCGACGCCGTGCGCGTCTCCGCGAAGAGCCGGGACGAGCTGCAGGCGGTGATCGGACACCTCCGCGGTCTGGACTATCCCGTCGCCCTGCAGTTCACGAACTACCGTTGAGGAGAATGCACCGATGTCGGTCATGATGGCGCCCAACGACGTCGCGCTGGCAGGACTTGCGGCGCAGCTCGGGGAGGTGCTCAAGCCGCACGGCTGGCGGGTGGCGACCGCAGAGTCGTCGACCGGCGGGCTGATCGGTCATGCGATCACCATGGTCCCCGGCGCGAGCGCGTACTACGTCGGCGGAGTGATCTGCTACTCGAACGCAGGCCAAGGAGCGTGAGCTCGCCGTCGAGGCCACACTCATCGAGGACTGCGGGGCGGTGAGCTCCGAGGTCGCGGCAGCCATGGCTGAGGGAGCCTGGCATCGATTCGGCGTGGAGATGGGGATCGCGGTCACCGGGATCGCGGGCCCCGAGGGCGCAGGGCCGGGCAAGCCGATAGGGCCTGCACTTCGTGGCCGTCGCGCGAACGGGCCACCCGCCCGTCGTCGAGCGTCACGAGTTCGGGTTCGCCCGTGACGGAAACCGTGCTGCGGCAGCGGCGGCTGCGCTCGAGCTGGCCATCCGGGAGGCGGCGGCCTAGGTTCATGGTCCGCGCCGGCGAGCGGATCCACGTCATCGGCATCGCCGGCTCCGGAGCGGCGGGAGTCGCGCTGCTCGCGCGCCAGGCGGGGGCCCGCGTCGATGGCTGCGACGCGGATGCGCCATCGCCGTACACGGCCCCGCTGGACGCCGCAGGGATCGCGGTCGCGACCGGCCACGATCCGGCGCACCTGGCCGGGGTCGACCGGGTGGCGATCAGTCCCGCTGTACGGGCCACGACCGGAGCACGCCGAGCTGGCCGCCGCTGAAGCGGCCGGTCTGCCCGTGGTGCCGTGGCAGGCGCTGCTGGGCGAGCTGCAGGCATCCGCCGGGCACGTCGGCCTGGCGGTGACCGGTACGCACGGCAAGTCGACCACCACCGCACTGCTCGGGCACCTGCTCATCGCGGCCGGCCTGGACCCAACGGTCGAGGTCGGCGCCTTCATCGAGGCCTGGGGTGCCACGGTGCGGCCCGGCGGGGGAGCGCCGTTCGTGGTCGAGGCCGACGAGTTCGGCGACAACTTCCTGCACTACCACCCGGCCGGCGTGATCGTCACGAACATCGAGATGGATCACCCCGACTACTTCGCCGACCGCGCCGCGGTGCTGGACTCCTTCGAGCGATTCGTGCGCGGGATGGGGGAGAGCTCCGCGCTCGGCGGCCGCTTGCTCCTGGTCACGGCCGCGGACCCGGGGACCAGAGAGCTGCGCGATCGTCTCGCCGGCTGGGAGGGCCGGATCGTGGGATACGGGCCGGGCGGCGAGATCGCGGCGACCGACGTGGCGCTCCTGCCGGACGTGACCCGCTTCACGCTCTTCGGCGAACGGTTCGAGACGAGCCTGGCGGGCGCGCACAACGTCCTCAACGCCACGGCGGCGCTGGCACTGGCCCGGGAGCTGGGCGCGCCCGCTGCGGCGCTCGTGGAGGGCCTGCGGACCTTCCCCGGTGCCGGGCGCCGGATGGAGCTGATCGCCGATACTGCCGGCGTGCGCGTCTACGACGACTACGGCCATCATCCGACCGAGGTACGCGCCGCCCTGGCCGCGGCCCGCCAGAAGGTGGGCGACCGGCGGCTGTGGGCGGTCTTCGAGCCGCACATGTTCTCGCGGACCGCGCTCTTCGCCGACGCGTTCTCGCATGCATTCACCGGATGCCGACGAGGTCGTGATCGCGGACATCTTCGCCAGCCGAGACACTGCGGAGGCGATGCGCGCCATCAGCGCGGCGGACCTGGCGGATGCCATCGAGCGCGCAACCGGCACTCCCGCCATTGCAACCGGGGACGTCGACGCCACCACCACCTACGTCGCGGAGCACCTGCGCGAGGGCGACGCGGTGCTGGTCATGGGTGCCGGCAAGTCGTACCGGATCGCGCGGCGGCCTGGCCGCGGAGCTTGCCGGCGGCGTCCTGGCGCGGCAGCGATCGATCGGCCAGATGGACGGAGAAGCCTGATGGGGGTGCGGGCCGGCCTCCTCGGCGCTCGTCCTGGCAGTAGCCGTGGCGATCTGTGAGCAGGGACTCGTGCGTCTCGTGGATGCGTCGGGTGCGAAGGATCAGCCGGCCCTGCTCCTGGTCCTCCTGCTCGCCGCATTCCTGGGCGTGCTCACCGCGGTGATCACCCGCATGCTCCGGCTGCCGGGCGCCACGGCGCCGACAGCCCTGGTGCTCGGCTGGATCATCGTCCCGCCCGTCCTGGCGGCGATCCCCAGCGCGGCGACGGATCTCTTCGCCGGCGGCGCGGCGCTCGAGACCAACCAGGCGCTCGCCCTGGCCGTCGCCACGATCGCCGCCGCGATCACCCTGGGAGTCCCGGCCGATCGCTGAAACCGCGGGTCGTCAGCTCGTCACCTCGCGAGGGTGACGTTGATGGTGGTCCTGCTGCCGTTGGGCGTGCGCGGTTCAGATCCGTGGGCAGCATCGTTGCTCGTGCAATCATCAGTGGTATGATGCGGGCATGCCTGCCGTGACCGTCGAGGACATCACCGTCCTCCCCCGCATTCCGCGACCTGATCCCGTCTCCGCCCGTCAGCGACCCGTCAAGGGCGTCACCGAGGCGCCGCGGGGGTTCGAAGGAGAGGGCTTTCCGGTCCGCCGTGCCTTCGCCGGCGTCGACCTGACCGACCTCGACCCGTTCGTGCACATGGACCAGATGGGGGAGGTCGAGTATGCCCCTGGCGAGGCCAAGGGAACGCCGTGGCACCCGCATCGCGGCTTCGAGACCGTGACCTACATGATGGACGGGGTGTTCGAGCACAGCGACTCCAACGGGGGTGGGGGAGTGATCACCAACGGGGACACCCAGTGGATGACGGCCGGCGCCGGGATCCTGCACATCGAGAAGCCGCCGGAGGCGCTCGTCGTCAGCGGGGGGCTCTTCCACGGCATCCAATTGTGGGTGAACCTGCCGCGGGCCCAGAAATGGGCTCCGCCTCGCTACCAGGACCTGCGCGCCAGCGAGGTCGCACTTCTGGCATCTGCTGATGGCGGCGCCCTCCTGCGGGTGATCGCCGGCGAGGTGGGGGACCACAGCGGACCCGGCTCGACCTACACGCCCATGACGTTCGTGCACGCCACGATCAGCCCGGATGCGCGCCTCGAGATCCCGTGGCGGCCGGACTACAACGCCCTGGTCTACGTGCTCTCCGGGCATGGCACGGTTGGGACCGAAGGCTGGCCCATCCAGGCCGGACAGCTGGCGGTCCTGGGCCCCGGAGATGCCTTGACCGTAAGCGGAGCGCGAGTCCAGGAGAGCCGCAGCCCGAACCTGGACGTGCTGATCCTGGGCGGACAGCCGATCCGCGAGCCGGTCGCCTGGATGGGCCCATTCGTCATGAACACCCGCGACGAGGTCGTCCAGGCCTTCACCGACTACCAGGCCGGGCGCCTGGGTCAGATTCCCGCGGTCCACAACGCGCCCACGACCGTCATCGAGTCCTGACAGCGGCACGCCACTGGTCCGTGCCACCATGGACCGATGAGCGAGCCCGACGACCGCTGGGTGCGCTGGCACGACGCCTACGACGACCCCAGATCAGCACAGACGCGACGCCTGAGGCTCGTCCAGCAGCAGATTGGCCTGATGCTCGACGCAGCGCCGGCCGGTCCCATTCGGGTGCTCAGCCTGTGTGCCGGCCAGGGCCGCGACCTGCTCGAAGTGGTGCGCGACCATCCGAGGCGAGCCGATGTGTCGGCGCGGCTGGTTGAGCTCGATCCACGCCTGGTCGCCGTGGCGCGCGCCTCAGCAGCGGCCATCGGTGGTGCACGGATCGAGATCGTGGAGGGCGACGCTGGGACGACGGATGCCGCCGCCGGCATCGTGCCGGCCGACTGCTGCTCCTCGCCGGGATCTTCGGCAACGTCCGGGACGCGGACATCGAGCGCACGGCGCAGGCCACGCCCATGCTCTGCGCTGCCGGTGCGACCGTGATCTGGACGCGCAGCCGCCGTCCGCCGGACCTGACGCTCGCAATCAGGGGCTGGTTCACCCGCGCCGGCGTCGAGGAGGTCAGGTTCATCGCGCCGGCCGACGAGCTCTACTCGGTCTGGGTCGGCCGGTTCGCTGGAGAACCACAAGCACTTCGATCAGGGCAGCGGCTGTTCACGTTCGTCCGTCGCGTAAGCGCGTGACCCCCGGGGCGTCCAATGGCCGTGACCGCCCACACGCCCACGCGGAAAGCACGGGCGGGGCGGCTCTCGAACGACGATGATCGGCGTCGTGAGACGGGCGGCAGGCGACACAGCGCGGTTCGGAGGCCCAGGGGTTCCTTGGCGGGAATGGGCGCTCTTCGCCGGAGTCGTGCTGGTGGGAGCGGGCGTCCGCGTGGTCCAGCTCGGCTCTCCGGGCACGTTTGTCTTCGACGAGATCTACTACGCCCAGGACGCGTGCACCTACCTGAGCTGGGGATCGAGCGTCTGCGGCATCGCCACCGAGGTTTCGTGGGTGCACCCACCGGTCGGGAAGTGGCTGATCGCCGCGGGGATCTGGGCCTTCGGCAACAACCCGCTCGGCTGGCGAGTGATGTCGGCCCTGGCGGGCACCCTGACCGTGGCGCTCGTCTACCTGCTGGCGCGCCGCCTGACCGGGTCCTGGCTGGCCGCGGCGGTGGCGTCCGGGGTCCTGGCGCTCGACCCGCTCTCGATCATCTCCTCGCGCGTCGCGATGCTCGACGGCCGGCTGGGCTCAACGCGCCGTTGGCTTGCCTAACGCAACATAACTTCTATTTGCGGAAGTGGTAGGAGGGACGGAGTACCACGTCGTGTCCATGACGAACGGGTCTCTATCGGCGCAGGGTGCTGCTTCCTAGGCTTGATGCATGCACAGAGAGAAGATCCTGCGATCGATCGGTGTGGGCGGCATGGTGATTGGCCTGGCGGCCCTGGTTGTCGGCCCGATGACCGGTGAGCTCGGCAGCATGCTGGCCGGGTACGGCGTCCTCGTCCTCGTGAGCGCCGCGTACCTGCTGGCCGGCCTGGCCATCCGCGATCGCATTCGACGTCGCGCCCGAACGGTGCGCCAGGTTCCCGTCTACGGCGGGCAGCGCTAGTCCGATTCCGCCGGGGTGATCCGGGCCGGGATCCGCGAGGGTTCCGGCCGCGCGACGCTGCCTGAGCGCCTCGAACCCGATGAGGGCGGCCGAGACGGCTGCGCCGAGCGCGTGCGCCCCACGCCGTCCGTAGGGGATTCGGAGCAGAAGATCGGCCTGGTCGACGAAGGAGCGGGTGATCCCCCGCCGCTCGCCGCCGACCAGCAGGAACGTGCCCCGTACCAGATCTGCGTCGTGGATCCACGTTCCGTCAGGACGCGTGGAGGCGCACGCGACCTGCATGCCGGCCGACCGACAGGCGGCCGCCGCTTCCTCCGGCGTGTCGGCCACCGCCGTGGGCAGCAGCTCTGAGGCACCCGCAGAGGCGCGCGTCACGGTCGAGGTTGCGGATTCCCATGAACGGGGGCGCAGGACGAGGCCAGTCGGCGCCGCAGGCGTACAGGGAGCGCACGGCCTGGCCGAAGTTGTAGGGGTCCTCGATGCCGTCGAGCATGACGACGAAACGCGTCCGGCCCGGCGTCCCGGAGCAGGTCGGGGAGCGCCTGGTAGGTTCGCTCCCCCGCCAGGGCCACGACGCCGCCGTGGGTCTGGCCGGTGACCAGGCCGCGCAGGACGCCGGGAGCGACCCGTCGGATGGGAACCTCGTGCTCGGCCGCCAGGCGTCGCAGGTAGGCGAGACGACGATCGCCGGGCGTGACCGCCAGGATCTCGGTGACCTGCCGCACGCCCCCCGTCAGCGCAGCCTCGATGGAGACCCGTCCCTCGAGGACGACGGGCGCGTCGGTGGTTCGCGCGAGCCTGGCGATGGGCATGGCCAGCCGATCAGCCGCGCCGGCGCCGCTTGGGCTCGGCGCGCGGGGTTCTCCGGCCGCGGTGATCTCGGCGGCAACCGCCTCGGGCAGATGGCCACTGATCCGGACTCCGCCCTCGGTGTACGCCTCGGAGACCTCTCCGCTGGTCCGCGCCCGGCTCACGAGCTCACCGCGTGCATACGGGACGACCGCGTCGACCGGCACCATCTGGGCGCGCAGCGCGTCGGCGACCAGCGCCAGGAGCGCGGGAATCCCCTCCCCCGTCGTGGACGAGACGAAGACGGCGTGATCGGAGATGGGGGCGGCCGCGTCGCGGAGGTCGGCGTCGAGGAGGTCGATCTTGTTGAAGACCGTGATCCGCGGCGTGCCGTCCCGCGCCCAGCTCGTCGAGGACCGACTGGACGGCCGCCTGCTGGGCCATGAAGTCGGGGTCGACGGCGTCCACCACCTCCAGCAGCAGATCCGCCCGGAGGACCTCCTCGAGGGTGGCACGGAACGCATCGACGAGGTCATGGGGCAGCTTGTTGATGAATCCGACCGTATCGGTCATCACCACCCGGTTGCCGCTCGGCAGGGTGACCTGGCGGGAGGTCGGGTCCAGGGTGGCGAAGAGCATGTCGGCGACGTAGACGTCGGCATCGGCGAGGCGGTTGAGGAGGGTGCTCTTGCCGGCGTTCGTGTACCCCACCAGGGCCACGGTGGCCACCTCGCCGCGTTCGCGCTGGCGGGCGGCGGTGGCGCGCTGGCGCTTCACCTCGGCCAGCTCGCCGCGAAGCTTGCGGATGCGCTCGCGGATGAGGCGGCGGTCCGTCTCGAGCTGGCTCTCGCCGGGTCCGCTTGTCCCGATCCCGCCGCCGGTGCGCGACAGGTGGGTCCACATCCGGGTCAGCCGCGGAAGGTTGTACTCGAGCTGGGCCAGCTCGACCTGGAGGCGACCCTCGTGGGTGCGTGCGTGGCGCGCGAAGATGTCGATGATCAGCGCCGAGCGGTCGACGACCTTGCAGTCGACCAGCTTCTCGAGGGAGCGCTGCTGCGCGGGCGTGATCTCGTCGTCCACGATGAGCACGTTGAAGTCGCTGACCGCCTTCTCCTCCACGAGCTCGGCGGCGCGGCCCTTGCCGAAGTACCAGACCGCATCCGCCTTCTGCCGACGCTGGAAGGCGCTGCCGACCACGACGGCCCCGGCCGTCTCCGCGAGGGCGGCGAGCTCCGCCATGGAGCGCGCCACGGGCCAGCCGTCGTGGCTGTCGAGGCCAATCAGGAAGGCGCGGTCCTCCGGCGTGGTGAGGTCGATCAAGCGGGAGCGGTTCGTCATCGTGCAGTTTGATGGTAGCCGATGCCGCGTGGGCGTCCGGCTCGACCGGCGCCGGGCGACCCGGTACTTTCAGCCTACTGCGCGCGCATACCCCACCGTGCGATACCTATCCGCACTGATCTCGGGGGAAACTGGAGGCGCGCATGCCCGACGAGCAGTGGACCGATCCGACCGCGACCGCACGGAAGCCCACGCTGCGGCACTATCTCGACCGGTCGGTTCGTGCTCGCACTGGCCGGGAGCGCCTTCGTGGCGGTCGGTGGCCTACTGGCTGCTCGCCTTCGTGGTGCCCGATCTCGCCCTGCGCGCGGTGCTCGCCACCGCCATCGCCGTGGGGGCCGCGGGCAGCGTCCTGCTGTATCGCCGTGGTGCGCCCCCTGGTCGCGGACAGCGCCGAGCTGCATGACCGCTACGAGGCGGCCGTGGCAGACTCGCTGACCGATCCGCTGACCGGCATCGGCAACCACCGCGCCTTCCAGGAGGAGCTCGATCGCCAGGTCGAGCAGGCGCACCGCTACGGCGTGCCCGTCTCGCTGATGCTCCTCGACATCGACGAGTTCAAGTCGATCAACGACCAGCCACGGTCACGCGGCCGGCGATCGCGCCCTCGCGGACTTCGGCCGCTGTCCTCGTCTCGAGCCTGCGGCGGGTGGACCGCCCGTTCCGCATCGGCGGGGACGAGTTCGCCGTGCTTCTCCCGCATACCGACGCGGAGGGGGCCTGGATCGTGGGGCGCCGTCTGCTGGCCACAGCGCTCCAACCGCCGCTGCAGCGACCAGGGCACCACGGCCATCTCGTTCTCCGCCGGGGTGTCCTCGCTGCCGGAGCTGGGGACCACGCGCGAGCAGCTCTACTCCCAGGCAGATGCGGCCCTGTACGCGGCGAAGCGCGGCGGGCGGACCGATGTCGTGCTCTTCGATCCGTCGGCGACGGTCGCGGAGCCGACGAGCGCCGCCGGGGCCGCATCGTCGAGGTGATCGCCCGCGGGCAGCTGCGCCCGGTGTACCAGCCGATCGTCGATCTCGACGCGGCTGACCGTCCTGGGCCACGAGGGGCTGATCCGTCCCGTTGCCGCCGGCGCCCTTCGCCGACCCGGGCGCCCTTTTCGCCGCGGCCGCGGCCAGCGGCCACCTCGTGGCCCTGGACATGACCTGCATCGAGACGATCGTCGGCGGGGCGGCGGCCCTCCCGGCGAACCAGTTCCTGAGCGTGAACGTCTCGCCGCGCACCATCGAGGCCCCCGAGTTCAGCGGCGCCGCGTTGCTGAGCCTCCTGGCCCGGCACGGATTCCGTCCGGATCGCATCATGCTCGAGCTCACCGAGCGCGAGGAGATAGGCGACGTTGACCGGGTGCGCGCCAAGCTCGAGACCTGCCGGCGTGCCGGCGTCCGGCTTGCCGCCGACGATCTGGGCGCCGGCAACTCCGGGCTCCGGCTCCTCTCCGAGCTGCGCTTCGATGTCCTCAAGGTGGACCTCAGCCTGGTCCAGCGCTCGGCGCCGGGCGCGCCGTCGGAGGCCGTGGTGGGCTCGGTGGTCGCCTTCGCCGGCCGCACCGGGGCGCTGGTCGTGGGCGAGGGCGTCGAGGAGCCGCAGGACGGCGGCACGGCTGGCGGCGCTGGGCGTGGGAGCCGGCCAGGGCTACTTCTTCGGGCGACCGGGACCGTTGCTGGCGGGTGATCCGCTGGTCGGGCTTCCGGTCCCCGGATGCTCGGCGGAGTTCCCGGCACCCATGGCGGCCTGGCGCCAGTCCATCGGTCTGCCGATCCCCGTCGGGGGCTAGGCAGGCATCAGGGCCCACCGCATCACTGCGCGGCGAGGCGCGGAGACCAGCTCCGCGGCCCGATCGACGAGGCGCGGGTCGTCCGCCGGCCCCTCGCCTGCGGGCAGCCACACGATCCGGGGGTCACGCCGGAACCAGCTGAGCTGTCGCTTCGCGTACTGTCGCGTGCGGCGCGCCGTGCGTGCGATCGCCTCGTCGAGGGACCACTCCCCCGCCAGGTGGCCGGCAGCCTCGCGATAGCCGTGGCCCGTCATGGGCGCGAGCTGCGGCCCATAGCCGGCGTCGCCGAGCGCCCGAACCTCGTCGAGGAGCCCCGCGCGCGAAGATCGCGGCAGCGCGGTCGTCGATGCGCCGGTACAGCACCTCCCGGGGCCGGGTCAGGCCGATGAGAGCGAGCCGGCCTGGGGTACGGCTCGGTCCGCGGCCGCTCCCCCACTCCGCCGGCCCGGACCCGTTCCAGGGCGCGCAGGACGCGGCGCGGATTGTGGAGGTCGGTGCGAGCGGCCGCATCAGGATCGAGGGCGGCGAGGCTCGCTGCCAGGACGGCAAGGCCATCCGTTTCGAGCTCGGCCGCCAGGCGCTCGCGGATCTCCGGCGACCACGGCTGCGACGCGAAGTCGAAGCCGTCGACCAGGGCGCTCACGTACAGCCCCGTCCCGCCCACGAGCGACCGGCCACGCTGCCCCGGCCCGGCGACCTCGTCGACGGCTGATCGGGCGCTGCGCGACCCACTGCGCCACGGTGAACGGCTGCGTCGGGGGCCACGAGGTCGAGGAGGTGGTGCGGAACCACCGCCCGATCTGCGGCGCGACGGCTTGGCGGTGCCGATATCCATCCCGCGATACACCTGGCGTGAGTCGGCGACCAGGATCTCGATCGGCAGGCGGCGCGGCGAGCGCCATGGCGAGCGCGGACTTGCCCGTCGCCGTGGGACCCACGATGGCGACCAGCGGTGGAGCGCCGCGCGTGATCCGGCCGGCGGCCGGCGACATGGGCCTAGCCGACCTCGACGAGCCGCTGGACCTGCTCGATCGAGATGGCTCGCCCGGTGGCCGCTGTCGGCCTCGACGACGACCGCGTTCAGGCTGACCGGCCCCTCCCCCACCTCGAAGCGGGTCGGCAGGTGGCGGACGAAGCGTGGCAGCACGGTCTCGATCTTGAAGCCGATGATCGAATCGCGTGGCCCGGTCATCCCGATGTCGCTGATGTAGGCCGTTCCCTTGGGCAGGAGTCGCGCGTCAGCGGTCGGGACGTGGGTGTGGGTGCCCGACCACGCGCGCTCACCCGGCCGTCGAGGTACCAGCCCATGGCGTTCTTCTCCGAGGTGATCTCGCAGTGGAAGTCGACCAGCCGGACCGGCGGGAGCGGCTCGGCGGCCTCGTCGAGGAGCGCGTCCATGGCGGTGAACGGCGAGTCGAGCTGGTTCATGAAGACGCGGCCCATGACGTTGATGACCGCCACCTCGCCGCCATCGGGGCAGGTGATGGACCAGCCAGCCGCGGCCGGGCACCTCGTCGGGGTAGTTGAGCGGTCGCAGCACCGGGCGGTCGTCCTCGAGGTAGGCGTAGATCTCGCGCTTGTCCCAGATGTGGTTGCCGCGAGGTGATGACGTCGATTCCGGCGCCCAGCAGCTCCTCGGCGAGTGACGGGGTGAGGCCCATCCCGGCGGCCACGTTCTCGCCGTTGGCGACCACGAGGTCGATGTCAAGCTCGCTGCGCGCAGTTCGGGGAGGACGTGGCGGACCGCCAGCCGGCCGGGCTTCCCGATGATGTCGCCGATGAGCAGCGCCCGCACCAGGCCGGCGCGGTCGGTCATCGCGCGAAGTCGACCGCCCGCGTCTCGCGGATCACGGTCACCTTGATCTGGCCCGGGTACTGGAGCTGCTCCTCGATCCGCTTCACGACGTCGCGCGCCAGCCGGCTCGACGCGATGTCGTCGATCTCCTCGGGCCGCACGATGATCCGGATCTCGCGTCCGGCCTGGATGGCGAAGCTGCGCTCCACGCCCGGGAAGCTCTCCGCGATCTGCTGGAGGTCGTCGAGGCGCTTCACGTAGTTGTCGAGGCTCTCGCCGCGCGCGCCGGGACGGGAGGCGCTGATGGCATCCGCGATCTGGACCACGACCGCCTCGATGCTCGCCTGCTCCACCTCCTGGTGGTGCGCGGCGATCGCGTTGCAGACGACCGGGTTGATGCCGTAGCGCTGCGCGATCTCGCCGCCGATCAGGGCGTGTGGACCCTCCACTTCGTGGTCGACCGCCTTGCCGATGTCGTGGAGCAGCCCGCCCTTCTTCGACTCGGCGACGTTGGCGCCGATCTCCGCGGCGAGCATGCCCGCCAGGCGCGCCGTCTCGACGCAGTGGTTCAGGACGTTCTGCCCGTAGCTGGTGCGGTACTTGAGCCGGCCGATGAGCTTGATGAGCTCGGGATGGAGGCCGGGAACGCCGGCGTCGTAGGCCGCCTGCTCGCCCGCCTGGCGCATGACGACCTCGATCTCGGCGCGGCACTTGGCGACCGTCTCCTCGATCCGGCCGGGGTGAATGCGGCCGTCGGAGATGAGCTTGGTGAGCGCCATGCGCGCCACCTCCCGCCGGACCGGGTCGAAGCCGGAGAGCACGACCGCCTCCGGCGTGTCGTCGATGATCAGGTCCACCCCGGTCGCCTGCTCGAGCGCCCGGATGTTGCGGCCTTCGCGGCCGATGATCCGGCCCTTCATCTCCTCGGACGGCAGGCTGACGACGGTGACGGTGGTCTCCGACGTGTGATCGGCGGCCATGCGCTGCATCACGGTGGTGAGGATCCGTCGAGCGCGCTCCTCGCCATCCTCGGTCGCGCGCGCGCTCGATCTCCCGAACGCGCTGCTGCGCCTCCGCCTGGGCCTCGTCCACGATCTGCTGGATGAGGGTCTGGCGCGCCTCGGCGGCCGTGAGGCCGCTGACCCGCTCGAGCGCGGTCAGCTGCTGCTCGCGGAGCTCGGCGACCGCGTTGCGCTCGGCCTCCAGGTCCGCGAGGCGCGTCTCGACCATGCCCTCCCGCCGCTCGATCGCCTCGGTCTTGCGCTCAATGCCCTCGGAGCGGTCGAGCAGCAGCCGTTCCTGCCGCTGCAGGTCGGCGCGCATCTCGCGCGCCTCGTCCTCGGCGGCACGCTGGAGCTTGAGCGCCTCGTCCTTGCCCTCGAGGACGAGATCCTTCTGCTTGGCACGCGCCTCGGCCACGATGCGTTCCGCGTACGAGTCGGCGTGCCGAACCTTGCTCGCCGCGAGGAGGCGGCGGGCGAGATAGCCCAGCGCGGCCCCGACGGCGGTCGCCACAACCGCCACCACGGGGACGAGGATAGACTCCGGCATCCTTGGCTCCCTCCGTCGGTGGAGCCCCAGCTGGGCACTCTGCACCCGCGTGTCGCGGGCGCCCACTTCGTTGCTCGTCGACGTCACGTCAACCGGACTCGGATGGTTAACGGACGGTCAAATTCTCGGGCCGAGTGTACCCCAACTGCCGGATGGCGCTCCGCCGCGGCTCAACCCGGCACGTTTGGACGACGGCACGCGACGTCAACTGTGGATGAGCCGACCCACGAGCCCCACCATCTCGAGGTCGCGGGGCAGGAAGTCCTGGAGCATGATGCGCTGCACGCCGGCGGCCTCCAGGGCGCCGATACGCTCCCATGCCTGGTCCGGCGTGCCCATGATCCAGCGCGTCCGCCGCTCGGCGAGCCAGGACTCGGCATCGTCTTCGGCACCGGTGAAGGCAAGCTGCTCCCGGATGCGATCGTCACCTCGCGCTCGGTCTCGCCGAGCGAGCACGCCCACCATCGCCGAGTAGACCAGCGAATCTGCGTCGCGGCCAATGGTGCGGCATGCGTCGCGCACATTGGCGTAGGCGGCCGTAACCCGCTCCGGTGTGGCGGACCCGCGGTTGTATTCATCGGCGTAGGTCGCCACCAGGCGAGAGAGGCGCGGGCCGCCGTCACCGCCCAGGATGAGGTGCGGGATGAAGGCCGCCGCCGCGGGTCGGCCGCGGCCGAAAGTCGGGCATTCATCACCTGCCAGTGCCTGCCCGCGGTAGCTCCAGCCATCCGGCTCGGTCCACAGGCCGTGGATCACGGCGAGCGACTCCTCGAGGCGGTCATAGCGCTCGCGGAGTGACGGGAAGGGGATGCCCAGCTCACGATGCTCCTGCTCGTTCCAGCCGGCTCCCATCCCAACCTCGATGCGTCCGCCGCTCATCTCGTCGACGGTGACGACCTGCTTCGCGAAGCTGCCCGGGATCCGGAAGGTCACCGGCGAGACGAGCGCGCCGAGCCGGATGCGCCGCGTCTCGCGCGCCAGGCCGGCAAGCGTGGCCCAGGCATCCGTGGTGGGGAGCCCGGATTCTCCGGGGAACGAGGTGTAGTGATCTGAGCGGAAGAACGCTTCGATGCCCGCATCCTCGGCGGCACGCGCGGCCGCCAGGATCTCGGTGTAGCTCAGCCCCTGCTGGGGCTCGAGCATGAGTGCGAAGCGCATTGCCAGATGGTAGCCCGCGGCGCCTCAGGCGTTGGCGTCTGCGGTCCCGGTCTCGTCAATCTCGCTCCCCGCCGCCCGGATCGCGGCGCGGGCGGTCTCCGGATCGAATCCGCGTCGCACGAGGTACATCCCGAGGCGCTGGCGGGCACGCGGCTCTTCCGGGATGGGTCGTCCGCGCAGGTGCTGGCGCAGGGCCGTCTGGGCTCGATCAGCCTCCGTCTGCGGCAGGTCGCGGTCCTCAAGCGGACCCTCCCAGATCGCCTGTGCGCCCTCCGACTCCTCCGCCGAGCGCATCTCCTCGCGGAGCGCCGCAATCACCTCGCGATCGACGCCGTGCTGCCGGAGCTCCGCCTCGAGCATCCGGTGTCCCCGAGGCGCGTGACGGTCCCGCTGCTCCAGCCACCAGTGAGCGAAGGCGAGGTCGTCGACCAGGCCCAGCTCCCCGAGGCGGACGAGGGTCCGCTCCACGACGGTGGGGTCCGTGCCTGCGCGCCGGAGGCGGCGCACCACCTCCCATCGGCTGCGCGGCCGGGTCCCGAGATAGCCGGCCGCGAGCTCGAGCGCGGCCTCCGGACCGGGCGGCTCCCGCGTCCCGCCGCGAGTGTTGCGCCGGCGCTCAGGCATACGTGCGCTTACTTCGCCTCGCTGATCCCCTCGACGCCGACCTCGATGGACGCGACCTTGCCGCGGATCTCATCGTCGATCTTGTTCGCGATCTCGGGATTGGACCTGAGGAACTCCCGGGCGTTCTCGCGGCCCTGCCCGAGGCGGGTGTCACCGTAGTTGAACCACGCACCGGTCTTGGACAGGATGCCGGCGGCGATCCCCACGTCGAGGAGGCCGCCCTCGACGCTGATGCCCTCGTTGTACATGATGTCGAACTCGGCGACGCGGAACGGCGAAGCGACCTTGTTCTTCACGACCTTGACCCGGGTGCGCGAGCCGACCGCGTCGGTCCCGGTCTTGAGCGTCTCGATCCGGCGGATGTCCAGCCGCACGCTCGCGTAGAACTTCAGCGCTCGACCGCCGGGGGTCGTTTCGGGGTTCCCGAACATCACGCCGATCTTCTCGCGGAGCTGGTTCGTGAAGACGAGCGCCGTGTTGGAACGGTTGATTGCGCCGGTCAGCTTGCGGAGAGCCTGGCTCATGAGCCGGGCCTGGAGGCCCATGAAGCTGTCCCCCATCTCGCCCTCGATCTCGGCCCGCGGGACGAGCGCCGCGACCGAGTCCACGACCACCACGTCGACCCCGTTGCTGCGGATCAGGGTCTCGGCGATCTCGAGGGCCTGCTCGCCGGTATCCGGCTGGCTGACGAGGAGATCGTCGACGTTGACGCCGACGTTCTTGGCGTAGCCGGGGTCGAGTGCGTGCTCGGCGTCGATGAAGGCCGCGACGCCACCGTTGCGCTGGGCGTTGCCCATGATGTGGTAGGAGAGCGTGGTCTTGCCGCTCGACTCCGGGCCGTAGATCTCCGTGATCCGGCCGCGTGGCACGCCGCCCACTCCCAGGGCCAGGTCCAGCGCGACCGAGCCGGTCGGAATCACCTCCACGGCCACGACGCCTCGGTCGCCGAGCCGCATGATGGCCCCGCGGCCGAACTGCTTCTCGATCTGCAGGATGGCGGCGTCGACCGCGCGGCCGCGCTCGCCGTTACGCTCGGGGTTCTTCTGTGCCACCGGGGCATCCATTGTCGTCTGGGACTCCTTCCCTCTCATGGCTCCCGGCGGGCGCTGGAGGTCACTCGCTCTGCTCGGGCTCGCTGCGCGGCTTGCGCTTCTTCTTGATCAGCTCGACCGACATCGGCGGGGCCTCGTAGGCCGCGGTCGGCAGGTTCTTGGGAGCCTTCTCCTTCGGCTTGCGCTTCTCCTGGTGGCGCGGTCGATCTCGTCCCTTGGCCATTGGTCTGAGGAACCTCCGATCCGAGCCGGTCGTTGACGCAAAGGTTGCGCGGGTCCCCTTACGGGCCCGTTATCGCTGGCTCTTCGTCGCTGCCGGCTGTTCCGTATCGCGCCTCGACGGCGTCCCGAAGCGATGCGTACGACCCGTCCGCAAGCGCGGCGCGGATTGCCCGCATCAAGTCCAGAGTATAGGTGAGGTTGTGGACCGTGGCGAGGCGATAGGCGAGCAACTCCCGCGCCCGGAAGAGGTGCGCCAGATAGGCCCGCGAGTGGTTTGCGCAGGTCTCGCAGCGGCAGGCCGGATCCACCGGCCCGGGGTCGTCCGCGAAGCGCGCGTTGCGCAGGTTCAGACGGCCCTCGGAGGTCCACATCTGCCCGTTGCGGGCCACCCTCGTGGGCAGCACGCTGTCGAACAGGTCGACACCGCGCTCGACCGCGGTGAAGAAGTCCAGGGGGGCGCCGACACCCATCAGGTAGCGAACTCGCGGGTCGCCGTCCAGGGCGACGGCCACGGTGTCGAGGGTGTCCGCCATCTGCGCCTTCGACTCCCCCACCGACAGGCCGCCGATGGCGATCCCGTCGAAGGGAAGGCCGGCGATGGCCGCCGCGGACCGCCTCCGAAGCTCCGGGTCGACACCTCCCTGCAGGATGCCGAACACGGCCTGGTCGGGCCGGGCACGTGCCTCGAGGGACCGTTCGGCCCAGCGGTGCGTTCGCTCCATGGCGTCGAGGATCGCGGCATGCGGTCGGGTCGGGTCCACGAGCTGGTCGAAAGCCATGGCGATGTCGCTGCCCAGCAGCCCCTGGATCTCCATGGCGCGCTCCGGGGTGAGCCGTTGGGGCGACCCGTCGAGATGGCTGGTGAAGGTGATGCCATCCTCATCGATGCGGCCCAGGTGTCCGAGGCTGAAGACCTGGAAGCCGCCGGAATCGGTCAGGATGGGCCCGTCCCAGCTCATGAACCGATGCAGTCCGCCCAGCCGCGCGATGCGTTCCGCGCCGGGCCGCAGGCTCAGGTGGTAGGTGTTGCCCAGGATGACCTGTGCCCCCAGCAACCCGCAGGTCGCCCGGCGTGAGGCTCTTGACGCTGGCCTGGGTCCCGACCGGCATGAACTGAGGGGTGTCGATGGTGCCGTGCGCCGTCTCCAGGCGTCCGAGCCGCGCGCGGCCGATGCCCGGGCTCCGGGACGAGAAGCGGATCGGCGGGTCCATGGGGCGATGAGGATAGGGCTGCTGGCGTCCTCGCGGCGCGAAGAAGGACGCGGAGCCGGCATGGTGCGACGTGGGTGCGGATCGGCTACCGTTGCCGCGGAGGTGACGCGTGCGTCTGTCCGAATGGCCCCGGATGCCGTTCCTCAGCGACGAGCTCTGCGCCTGGATCAATGAGCATCTCACGACCCTGGGCGTCGAGGATCTGGCGGTCTACGCCATCGAGGATGGCCGGGACGACGATAGTCGCCGGGTCCTGGTGGCGACCGAGGTGGGCCTCCTCGACTATCGGTACGGACCGCGAGCCTCGACGGCTCGCTTCGCGATCGCCGGTCGGATCCTCCCCTGGCAGGCGGTGCGCGGGGTCGACCTGCGCGTCGAGACCTTTCGGCTCTGGGCGCTGGAGCATTCCACCCGGTGGTCCCTGAGCATCGCCCGGCCGCGGTTCCGCGCCGGGACCGAGGATCGCGACCTGGGCCAGGCGCTCGCCGATTTCGCGAAGGTGGCGGTGATCATGGCCGAGCCCTCCGGCTGGCCGCCGGCGGGCGACGAGGGTGCGCAGGCGGGCAGCGAGCCCGGCCCCGCTCCCCGCGAGAATCGGCCGGCCCAGGTTCGCGATGCTGCGGGCGCGCCGCGCGCGACCCCGCCGCGCGCGACCCCGCCGCCCCCTGAACGCTGAACGGGGCTCGTTGCCCCGCGATCCCGCCTACTCGACCGCGGTCTTCAGCACCACCTTGACGCCCCGAATGGTGCCCTGCAGGGCGGCCTTCACCCGCTCCGCGGCGCCGCTGCCGATGCTCGAGGCGGCAGCGACCGCACCGTTGGCAGCCGCCGCGGCGGCATCTTCTGCGCTCACCGAGGTGCCCTTCGCGACCTCGATGGCACCCTCAACCGCGCCAACCGCGGCCGAGGTGATATCGGCGCCCACGGCGGACGCCTCGCTGACGGCGCTGCGGCTTGTCTTGCTGATCGCCTCCAGTGTCTCGACCCCCGCCTCGGATGACCCCCGGACGGCACCCACCACGGCGGCCTTGGCGGCGTTGCCGATGGAGGAGGCAGCCTGGGACGCAGCGGCAGCGGTCGTGCTCACCGAGTCGGCGGCGGTCAGCGCAGAGAGGCCGACGACGTCCCCAACGGTGCGGATCGCGCCCTTCGCGGCCCCGACCGCCAGGTCAGCGGCGGCCCCGCCGGTAGCCCCGGTCTCCTTGATGGCGCGCTGGATCGCAGATGCGACGGTTCCCACCGCCGCCTCGGTGATCTCCCCCGTCCCCCGGATCGTGCCGATGATGCTGTCCTTGACCCTTGCTCCGATGTCGCGCTCGTTCAAAGGTGTCTCCTGTCCAATGCGGTACGTACAACAACCATAGAGGTTCGTGGCAAGTACGGAGGCCGCCCCGACGAGGAGATGGGCGGTCAGACGATGAGCATGGCGTCGCCGAAGCTGAAGAACCGATACCCCGTTTCGAGCGCCAATCGATAGGTGGCCAGCACCAGATCGCGGGCCGTGTAGGGGTCCTGCACGTCTGCACCGTGCTGCACGAAGGCCGTCACCAGCAGCAGGAGGGAGCTCTGCGGCAGGTGGAAGTTGGTGACCAGGGCGTCCACCGACGCGAATGCATGTGGCGGCGTGATGTAGAGGTCGGTCCAGCCCGATGTCGCCGTTCCGTGGCGGGCGGCAGTCTCCAGGACCCGGACGCTGGTCGTCCCGACCGCCACGATCCTCCCGCCGGCGGCACGGGTTGCCTCCATCGCCCGGCGGGCGGCCGGCGGGATCTCGTACCACTCGGTGTGGATACGGTGCTCGTCCACGAACTCGCCCTCGAGCGGACGGAAGGTGTCCAGCCCGACGTGCAGCGTCACCGTTGCGCGGCCAATGCCGCGGGCCTCGAGCGATGCCAGCAGCTCGGGCGTGAAATGGAGGCCGGCGGTGGGTGCTGCCGCGGAACCGGGCGGGCGCGCGTAGACCGTCTGGTAGCGGTCCGGCGAGCTCGAGTGGTCGCGGATGTACGGGGGAAGGGGCGTCTCGCCCGCGGCGGCCATGACCAGCGAGGGATCGCGACGGAATGCCACTGCGCGCGTGCCCTCCGCGACCCGCTCCCCCACCTCGACCTCGTCGTCGCTGGCCAGACGCAGGACCTCGCCGGCTCGAACACGGCGTGAGGGGCGGACCAGCGCCTCCCAACGGTCGTCGCCCATGTCGCGCAGCAGGAGCAGCTCGGCAGCGCCGCCTCCGGGGCGGGTTCCGCGCAGCCGTGCCGGGATCACGCGGGAGTCGTTGACCACCAGGAGGTCGCCGGAATGCAGCCAGTCCCCGATCTCGCGGAACGTCGCGTGCTCCACGTGCGGCGAAGAGGCGAGGGATCGGGCGCGATCCAGCACGAGGAGGCGGGAGGCGTCGCGCGGTTCCGCCGGGGTCTGGGCGATCGCCGACTCCGGCAGCGGGTAGTCGAAGTCGTCGACGCGCAGCCGCGGCGACGCGCCCGGGTCATTGGTGGGCATGGGGCAAGACTAGCGCCCGGCCGGGTTCCCCGGCCGGGCGCCATCGGTCGAAAACGGACCCTACTTGATCAGGAGGTTGATCCAGTCCTGTGCGAAGAAGACGACGAACGCAGCCGAGACGAGCCACATGAGCCAGTGGATCTGGTCCATCTTGCCGCGCACCACCTTGATCACGACCCAGGTGATGAAGCCTGCGCCTATGCCCACGGTGATGTCGTACGTCAGCGGCATCAGGATCATGGTCAGCAGTGCCGGGAAGCCTTCCTCGATGTCCGCCACCGGGATGTCCTTGACGATGGTGAACATCAGGAAGCCCACGAGGACCAGCGCCGGCGCCGTCGCGACGCCGGGCACGATCCCGGCGATGGGCGAGAGAAAGACCGCCAGCAGGAAGAGGACGCCGGTCACCACGGAGGTGAACCCGGTGCGGCCGCCATCGGCCACGCCCGCCGCGCTCTCGATGTAGGTGGTGTTCGAGCTGACGCCTGCGGCGCCACCGGCCACGGCCGCCAGGCTGTCGATCAGCAGGACCCGTCCAACGCCTGGCACGGTCCCGTCTTCCTTCGCCAGGCCCGCCTCAGCGGCGACGCCGGTGACGGTGCCCATCGTGTCGAAGAAGTCGGTGAGCATGATGGCGAAGATCGTCAGGAGCGCGGTGATCAGCGGCAGCTGGCTGAAGACCTGGCCCAGGTCGAACTTGCCAAGGGTGTCGAAGCTCGGCGTCGCGATGAGCCCGCCGTCGGGAACCTTGGTGACTCCCACGATGAGCGCAATGACGGTGGTGAGCAGGATGCTGATGACGAGCGATCCCTTGATCTTCATCACGTAGAGGACTGCCGTGATCAACAGGCCCGCCAGGAAGACCCACTGGGCGGCCTCGGTCGGGAATCGGAAGAAGACCGCCGGCACGCTGCCATAGGTCGACGCCTGTCCGCCGATGAGTCCGCCGTTGGCGAAGCCGATGAACAGGATGAAGAGGCCAATGCCGACGCCGATGGCGCGCTTCAGCGCGATCGGCACCGCGTTCATGATCGCCTCCCGCAGGCCGACCAGCACGAACGCGGTAACGGCCAGGCCCTCCAGGACGATGACGCCCATGGCGCCCGCCGGGCTCAGCCCCTTGCCGGTGAGGGTGAACGCCACGATGGCATTGATCCCCAGACCCGCGGCGAGGGCGAATGGGTAGTTGCCGACCACGCCCATCGCGATGGTCATGATCCCGGCGACGAGCGCGGTGCCCGCGGCGAGAGCGACTGCCGTGAAGGCCGGATCCTTGTCGCCGAAGCCGGCGGTCAGGATCGATCCGTTGACGAAGATGATGTAGGCCATGACCATGAATGTGGTCAGGCCGGCGCGCGCCTCGGTTGCGAGATCAGTCCCCCGCTCCTTGAACTTGAAAAATGCGGCTATGGCGTCCACCGATCAGGAACCCTCCGCTGCCTGACTGCGGCCGCTTGCTGTGCCGCGTTCCGTCCCGCGGCGCGACCCGCGCGGATCGTACCGCTAGGCGCAAGCCCACAACGGCCGATTTCGCGGGCGCGGCGGCCGCGCGGTTATCGCCGCGTGAACAGGTTCCAGAGCAGGGTCAGGACGATCGAGGCAAGGATCATGGTCGTGATCGGGAAGTAGACGCCGCCGTTCTTGCCGGTGATGGCGATGTCGCCGGGCAGGCGGCCAATGGGCAGTCGGACGCCGAGAACGGCGAGTCCGCCGACCACGACCAGCACGATTCCCACGACGAGGACCAGGCGCCCGATCTCTGGCGACATCGGTCCGCTAGTCGAAGAGGCCCGGCTGCTGGGGCTGGGCCGATGGCGGTGGCGTCAGGCCCAGGTGCTCCCAGGCGCCAGCGGTCAGCTGGCGGCCGCGCGGCGTGCGCGACAGCAGGCCGATCTGCATCAGGTAGGGCTCGATCACGTCCTCGAGCGTCTCGACGGGTTCGCTGATGGTCGCGGCCATGGTCTGCAGGCCCACAGGGCCCCCGCCGTGATGCTCCGCGATGGCCCGCAGCAGCTGGCGGTCCATGGCGTCCAGGCCGCGATCGTCGATCTCCATCAGGTCCAGGGCGGCGTGTGCCAGCTCCAGCGTGACGTGACCGTCGCCGCTCCCGCGCACCTGCGCGAAGTCGCGCACGCGCTTGAGGAGCCGGTTCGCGATCCGCGGCGTGCCGCGGCTCCGCTGCGCGACGACCACCGCCGCGTCCGGCGCCAGGTCGATCCCCAGGATCCCGGCACTGCGCCGAACGATCTGATCCAGCTCCGCCTGCGCGTAGTAGTCGAGCCGGTAGGTCGCCCCGAACCGCTCGCGCAGCGGGCCGGTGATGGACCCGACCCGGGTCGTGGCGCCAATCACCGTGACGTGCTCGATCTGCAGCCGGACGGTCTGGGCGCCCGGGCCCTTGCCAAGGACCACGTCGAGGGCGAAGTCCTCCATGGCCGGGTACAGGATCTCCTCCACGGCGTGGCTGAGCCTGTGGATCTCGTCGATGAAGAGGACGTCGCCCTTGCCCAGGCTGGTGAGCACCGCCGCGAGGTCCCCCGCGCGTTCGATGGCCGGGCCAGAGGTGGTGCGGATCTGCGCGCCCAGCTCCGCCGCGACGATGTTGGCGAGCGTCGTCTTTCCAAGACCCGGGGGGCCGTAGAGCAGGATGTGGTCGACCGGTTCGGAGCGATGCCGTGCGGCGTCGATGAGGATCGCCAGGTTTTCCTTGACCCGCTCCTGCCCGGCGAACTCGTCGAGGCGCCGGGGTCGGACGGTGGACTCGAGAGCGAGCTCCTCTGGCGCAACCTCGGCGGTGGTCACCCGCTCGATGGTCATGCCGCCTCCGGGGTGTGGCGCATGGACACCGCCGAATCGAACATGTGACCGATTCTACCCGCCGCATCCGGCGCGCGGCCCGGTCATGCGTTCGGCGGCTCGAGCCCGGCCAGGTCCGAGACGCGGTCCACGTCGGGGGCGTGCCTGGGCACAGGAACCCGGGTCACGAGATCCGGGCGGGCATCGGCCAGGAAGCGCAGCCCGACGTCGCCGCGCAGCGCGTCGGCGAGCGGGAAGGCGCTGCGCTCGACGAGCACCGGCGGCGCCACGTGCCCGTCCGCGAAGGCGGCGACAACAGGGCTGGCCCCCCGTGCAGCGACCACCGCGCGGATGGTCGCAGGGTCGATGGTGGGCTGATCCCCCAGGAGGATCACGGCGGCGGCGCTCCGCTCCGGCAGCGCGCCGAGGCCCAGCCGCAGGGAATGGCTCATCCCCCGTGCCGGGTACGGGTTGCGGACCCAGAGCAGGTCGGCGTCGCCCGAGGCGGGCCGGCTCAGCCAGACGGGGACCACGGCCACCACCGGCCGCAGGCCCGCGGCCCAGGCAAGATCCAGCACGTGCTCGAGCAGTGTCCGGCCCTCGAGGAGCGCGAGCTGCTTTGCGCTGCCGAATCGTCGGGACCGCCCGGCGGCGAGGACGATGGCAGCGACGGCGCCGGGATCGAACGGCTCGGATGACATCGGTCCATATACTGGCCCAAACGCGCACGGAGCATGGCCGCGTGACCGAGGGCGACATCTACGACGCGATCCCGAAGGTCGAGCTGCATTGTCACGTGGAGGGAACCGTCCGGCCCTCCACCGTCGTGGAGCTCGCGCGAAAGAACGGGCGAACGCTCCCCACGGACGACCCCACGGAGCTCTATCGCTACAGCTCCCTGAACTCGTTCCTCGCCATCTTCTGGCTCGTGCAGGAGCTCCTCGCCGATCGTGACGACTGGGCACGCGCGGCCTACGAATCCATGATCGACGCTGCGGCCCACGGCCTCCGCTACCGCGAGATGTTCTTCACGCCGGCGCGGCACCTCTCAGCCGGCCAGGACCTTGGCGAGATCATCGCGGGCCTCTCGGAGGGGATCGAGCGCGCGGAGGCGGAGACCGGAGCGCGCTGCATGCTCGTCTGCGACATCGATCGCGCCTACGGCGGCGCCGCGGGTCTCGAGCTGATCGAGCGGCTGGCCCCGCTACGGCGTGCCGGGCGGGCGGAGCGTGTCATCGGCATGGGGATGGACTCGACCGAGCGCGGCGTGGACCCGCGTGACTTCGCGGCCGCCTTTCGGCTGGGCCGCTCGCTCGGATTGCGGCTGACCTCGCACGCCGGCGAGGACACCGGCCCCGACAACATCGCCATCGCCCTCGACGCGCTGGGGATCGAGCGGATCGACCATGGCCTGGCGATCCTGGGGGACAAGGCGCTCACCCGGCGAGTCGCCGACGCACGCATTCCGCTCACCGTCTGTCCCAACTCGAACATCGTCATCGCCAACCGCTATGACCGCCTGGAGGACCATCCGTTCCGTCGCATGCGCCAGGCCGGGTTGCTGGCGACCTTGAACACCGACGACCCGGCCATGACCGATCTCGACCTGGGCAGGGAGTACCGCAGCGTGGCCAGGGCCCTGCGGATGCCCTGGACGGAGGTCGAGGCTGCGGCGCTCGACGGGGTCGAGGCGACCTGGCTCGACGATGCCGAGAAGGCCGCGCTGCGGCGCACGTTCCAGCGCGAGCTCGCCGCCCTGCGCCCGGCGGACGCGAGCGCCGTGGCGTAGGTCGCGGGAAGGTAGGATCAGTCCGTGCGCACTCCGCCCATCCCCGAGCGGCCGCCGTTCGTCCTCCGCGCCGGCGTCCTGACTCCGCTCGTCGCCGGGGGCCATCGCTTCGAGCGCGATGGACGTGTCGAGGTGGACGCCAACGGGCGCATCACGTCGGTGACTGCCTGGCAGGACACCGCCAACCCCTCCCCCGCCGTGGATCTGCGGCCCTGGGTCCTGCTGCCGGGCATGGTCGATCTGCATGCCCACCTTCCCCAGCTCCCGAGCGCCGGGCTGGGGGCGGGGCTGGACCTGCTGACCTGGCTTGAGCGCTATGTCTTCCCCCTCGAGCGCAGCTTCGACCGGTCCATGGCGGAGCGCCTGGCGCCCGCGGCCCTGCGTGCCTTTGCGGCAGCCGGCACCACCACCGCGGTCATGTACGGCGCCGTATACGAAGAGAGCCTCGAAGCGGCGTTCCAGGCGGCGGAGGCGCACGGTCTGCGGACGGTGATGGGCAAGGTGATGATGGACCGGCTCCGGTATGACGCCACGCTGCCGGAGGCAGTGGTGCTGGAGACGAGCCTGCGCCAGACCGCTGACCTCATCGCACGCTGGGATGGACGTGACGGCGGGCGGCTGCGGTATGCGGTCACCCCGCGCTTCGCGGTCAGCTGCTCAGCGGAGATGCTCCGCGAGTCGGCGAGCCTGGCAGCCGCGACGGGGACCTACTGGCAGACCCACCTGGCGGAGGACCGCAACGAGTGCACTGAGGTGTACCGGCTCTTTCCCGACGCGGCGGACTACACCGACGTCTACGACCGGGCCGGCGGACTGGGACCGCGCAGCATCATGGCCCACGCGATTCATCTCGTCGATCGCGAGATCGACCGGCTCGCCGAGACCAATACCCGGATCGCCCACTGCCCGGCGTCGAACCTCTTCCTGGCGAGCGGAACGATGCCGCTGGGCCGGTACCTCGAGGCCGGGCTCGTCGTGGGGCTGGGGTCGGACGTCTCGGCCGGGCCCAACCTCTCCCTCTTCGGGGTGATGCAGGCCGGTGCTTATACCCAGAGCGGCCTGCGGGCCATGCGCGGGGATCAGCACCCACCGCTCTCCCCCATCGAGTGGCTGCGGATCGGTTCGCTGGGGGGCGCCGCGGCGCTCGGCCTCGACGCGGTGATCGGATCGGTCGAGGCCGGCAAGGAGGCGGACCTCATCGCCGTCGACCCGACCATGACCCTGCCGCTTCCCGGGCTCGACGCCGACGAGGACGAGGAGCTCGCGAGCCGGCTGATCTTCCGCTCCCACCCGGGCATGGTCCGCGCGGCATGGGTGCGAGGTCGTCGGCTGGACGGACCGGCACGTCGCCTGATGGGGGTCACCGCCGACCTGCTCATCAGGGGCGGCACGGTGGTCGACGGCAGCGGCAGCGCCCGGTTTCGCGCCGACGTGGTGGTGACCGCGGGCCGGGTCAGGCTCCTGCGCGATCCCGCTGCTTCGGCGGAGCTGACGGCCGGGGACGTGCTGGATGCCACCGGGCGCATCGTCGCACCGGGATTCATCGACCTGCACAGCCATTCCGGGCTCTGGATACTGGCCGAGCCCCGGCACGAGCCCAAGGTGCGCCAGGGCGTGACGACCGAGGTGGTCGGCGTGGACGGCAACGCGTACGCCCCGTTCCGGAGCTCCGCGGACCTGCAGGCATTCGCGCGCCTCAATGGTGGTCTTGACGGCCGGCCGGACGTGGCGCTGGACTGGCTCGGCGCGGCCAGCTACCTGGCGCGGTTCGACGCGGGGGTCGCCGTCAACGTGGCCCTCGTGGTCGGGAACAGCGCCCTGCGGATCGACGCCATCGGCTGGGATGACGAGGCGGCGACGCCTACTACGCTCGACCGGATGCGGGTCGTGCTGCGCGAGGCCATGGAGGACGGCGCCTATGGGCTCTCGAGCGGCCTGGACTATCCGCCCGGCTCGTTCGCGTCGACCGAGGAGCTGGCGGCGCTCACCGCCCAGGCCGCCCGGCTCGGCGGCTTCTACCACACCCACGTGCGCTACCCGCTGGGCGACCGGTTCCTGGATCCCTTCCGCGAGGCGATCGAGATCGGTCGCGTCGGAGGCGGCCCGGTGCACATCACCCACCTGTATCACCGCCCCACCTATCCCGGCGGACCGGAGCAGCTGCTGGACCTCGTCGACGGCGCGCGCGCCGAAGGCCTGGACGTCACGTTCGACATGTACCCCTACGAGTGGGCAGCCACGCGCCTTCTCATCCAGCTCCCGCAATGGACGCAGGCGGGTGGCCCCGATGCGCTGCTGGAGCGCATTGCCGACCCGGTCATCCGTGCCCGGCTGCGCGACGAGACGGCCGCACGCGGCGCCGCGTACACCAGCGACGCGGGATGGAGCGACGTTCGCCTGGGCTACTTCTCCGATCCGCGCAACGCGCGGTGGGAGGGGCGGACCCTTGCGGAGGTGATGACCGAGACCGGGGCCGATGCCGTCGACGCCATCTGCGACCTCCTGGTATCCGAGGACCTGCGCGTCGCCCAGGTGACGTCCGGGCCGGAGACGGAGACGCTCCCCCGCTATTTCGCGCACCCGGCCGCCATGATCGGCACTGACTCGACCTTCCTTGGCGCCAGGCCTTCGCCGCGCACGTATGGCTCGTTCCCCCGCGTCCTGGGCGAGTTCGTTCGCGAGCGACGGGTGCTGGGCCTCGAGGAGGCGGTCCGCAAGCTCACCTCGGCGCCGGCGGCGCGCCTGGGTCTGCGGAACCGTGGCCTCCTCCGCGACGGGATGGTCGCCGATCTCGTCGTCTTCGATGCCGACCGGGTGGCATCCCTCGCGACCATGGACGCGCCGCGGCGCTACCCCGTGGGAATCGATCACGTCGTCGTGAACGGGATCCCCGTGGTCCGCGACGGCAACCATACTGGGGCGCTCCCGGGGCGCTCCCTCAGGCGAGGAGCCGATTGAGATGACCAACGAGTTCCCGACCGACGGGATGGCGGTGACCGTCCTGCGCGTCGTCGCGGACCTGGACCGCGCCGTCCACTTCTATCGCGATGTGCTGGGTGCATCGCTCTACCGGGAGTACGGCGGCAGCTCCGCCGTCTTCTCGTTCGCGGGCGCCTGGCTCCTGCTCGTCACCGGGGGCGACCCCACGCCGGACAAGCCGTCGGTTCGCTTTGCGACGCCATCGGACCCGGACACCGTCTCGACCGAGCTCACGATCCGCGTCCCGGACTGCCGGGCCGCCTACGAGACGCTCCGCGAGCGCGGCGCCGAGTTCCTGACACCGCCCTACGACTGGGGTGCGGAGATTCGCTGCTTCTTCCGCGATCCGGACGGGCACCTGCTGGAGATCAGTGAGGCTCGCTGAAGCGGGATACTGCGGGCGTCCGGGCGTCGTCGGGTGTTATCGTCCCGCCGGAGGAGGTGCGCGGAAGCTCCAGATGACGATTCGAACCATGCCCGGCGGCGCGGCGCCGGCTCCCGTGATTGTTCCGCCGGGCGTCCCGACCCCGGGGCGAGCGGAGCGCGGCCTTCCACTCCGTCGTGAGGGTCCGGAGAAGCTCACCGGTCTGGCCCGCTACGCGGACGACCTGGTCTTCCCCGGAGCCTGGTTCGGTGCCACGGTGCGGTCGCACGAGCCGCGAGCCCGGCTGCTGGCCATCGAGCTGGACCCCGCCTTCGACTGGGGCGACATTGCGGTGGTCACCGCGGACGACATCCCCGGGGTCAACGTCGTCAGCCTCATCACCGACGACCAGCCGGTGCTCGTCCCGCTTGGCGGCGAGATCCAGCACCGCGAGGAGCCGGTCTGCCTGCTGGCGTCCGCGGATCGTGACCGTCTCCGGGAGGCGCGACGTCACGTCACGCTGCGCACGGAGCCGCTCCCGCCCGTCTTCGACCCGGCCGAATCGGAGCACAGCTTCGCGAGCTACCGCATTGCGCGGGGTGACGCAGAAGCGGCCCTGGCGCGTGCCGACCTTGTCATAGAAGGCACCTACCGGGTGGGGCACCAGGAGCAGCTCTACATCGAGAACCAGGCCATGATCGCCGTCCCGAGAGAGGACGGCGGCGTGACGATCCACGGCTCCTGCCAGTGTCCGTACTACATCCACGCCGCCATGACGCGTGCCCTGGACATGACCGCGGAGCAGGTGGTCATCATCCAGTCGGAGACCGGCGGCGGATTCGGCGGCAAGGAGGAGTACCCCTCCATGATCGCGCTGCATGCGGCCCTCCTCTCGCTGAAGGCGGGCCGGCCGGTTCGCATGATCTACGACCGTCACGAGGACATCAGCGCCACCACCAAGCGTCACCCGGCGGTCGTGCGCTACCGCACCGGCGTAGGCCGGGACGGTGCGCTGGTCGCCCAGGTCATCGAGGTCCTGATGGATGCCGGCGCCTATTGCACGCTCTCCCCGGTGGTGCTCTCCCGCGGGGTTCTCCATGCCGGTGGTCCGTACGCCTGCGCGGACGTCCTGATCACCGGGAAGGCCGTGGCCACCAACACGCCGCCGAACGGCGCCTTCCGCGGGTTCGGCGCGCCGCAGGCGGAGTTCGCGGCCGAGATGCAGGTGAACCGAGTCGCGGAGCAGCTGGGCCGTCTCACCGCTCGAGCTGCGCCGCCGCTGGGCCTATCGCGAGGGCAGCGTGACGCCCACCGGGCAGGTGCTGCGCGAGAGCGTGGCGGCACACGAGGTGCTCGAGGCCGCGACGGAATCGGCCGGGTACGAGCGCCAGCGGCGCCAGACCGCCCAGGCGCGGGCGCAGCGGACCAGCGGCGCCCGGGTCGCCTCCGGCATCGGGCTGGCCATGGCCTGGCACGGCGCCGGCTTCACCGGGGCCGGCGAGGTTCACCTCGCCAGCGTGGCGTCCGTGGAGCTGACCGATGACGGCCGGATCCGGGTCCTCACCGCCTCGACGGAGATGGGCCAGGGGACGAAGACGATCTTCCCGCAGCTGGTGGCTGACGCGCTCGGGCGTGGATCCCGACCTGGTCGAGGTCGCGCCGACGGACACCTCGGTGGTGCCGGACTCGGGGCCAACGGTCGCGTCTCGCACGGCGATGATCGTGGGTGGGCTGCTGATCCGGGCGGCGCGCCGGCTGCGGGCGCAGGTCGAGGAGGCGACCGGCGCGACGTTCGCGTCAGGCTTCGCCGACTACGTGCGAGAGCATGGTGGGCTGCGCGTGGACGAGCAGTTCACGCCGTTCGCCGGCGAGCCGTTCGACGAGGAGACCTACACCGGCGACGCCTACCCCTGCTTTGGCTGGGCTGCGTGCGTGGCGGAGGTCGACGTGGACCTCGACACCGGCGAGGTGACGGTGAAGAACGTCACCGCCGCGGACGACGTGGGCCGCGTGATCCACCCGGTCCTCTGCGAGGGCCAGGTCGAGGGCGGGACGCTGCAGGCGGTGGGCTACGCCACCATCGAGGAGATCAAGCTGACCGATGGCGGCTACGTCAACGATCGCCTGGCGACCTACCTGATCCCCACCGCCCTTGATGCGCCGCGCATCCACGCCATCCTGATCGAGAAGCCGTACTCAGGCTCCCCGCACGGTGCCAAGGGGGTCGGCGAGCTGCCCATGGACCTGGGTGCGCCGGCGGTGGTCGACGCCATCCACGATGCGACCGGGGTCTGGATCACGGATCTGCCGGCGACGCCGGAGCGCATCCTGGCGGCGCTCGCCGGGACCGAGCCGCCACCCCCGCCCGGCGTGAGCGCGCCAGCGGGAGGGACGGCATGACCTACCGCCTGACCGTCAACGGCGAGCCGGTCGAGGTGGAGGCGCCCGGGATGCGACGCCTCCTCGACGTGCTCCGCGAGGACCTGGCCCTGACCGGGACCAAGGAAGGGTGCGGGGAGGGCGAGTGCGGGGCGTGCTCCGTGCTCGTCGACGGTGCCGTGGTCGACGCGTGCCTGGTGCCCCTCTGCCAGGTCGATGGCGCCGCGGTGCGGACCGTCGAGGCCCTCGCAGACGGCGCGCAGCTGGACCTGCTGCAGGCTGCCTTCCTGGAGACCGGCGGCGCCCAGTGCGGCATCTGCACGCCGGGGATGCTGATGGCGGGGCACGCGTATCTCGAGACCCTGGAGCCCGGCGCTGCGGCGGACGATGAGGCGATTCGAACGGCCATCGCGGGCAACCTGTGCCGCTGCACCGGCTACACCAAGATCGTCGAGGCGATCGCGCTGGCCGCGGAGCGACGCGGCGCCGGGCGGGAGCTGACCCGACGTGCCACGATCCTTCGAGCCCCCCGTCGACTCTCCGCGCTCGCTCGATGAGGCATATGCCCTGCTCGGCGGCGCGCAGGACGGACGCGTACGGCCCCTGGCCGGGGGCACGGACCTGATGGTGCAGATCACCGGGGAGCTCGGCGAGCCGCCGGAGCGGGTCGTGGACCTCTGGGCCGTGGACGAGCTGCGCGGGATCCGGGTCAAGGGCGGGGCGCTGGTGATCGGGGCGCTGACGACATTCACGCAGCTGCGCGAATCCGCTCTGGTGCGCGAGCACCTGCCCGTCCTGGCCGAGGTCGCGGCCACCATCGGTGCAGCCCAGATCCAGAACCGCGGCACCATTGGCGGCAATATCGCCAATGCCTCGCCGGCTGGGGACACGTTGCCGCTGCTGCTGGCGTGGATGCGCAGATCGAGGTCGGCGGCGCGCCGGGGCGAGCGGACGGTGCATGGCCGCGTCGAGTTCTTTGCGGCCTACCGCCGAACCGCGCGGGCGCGCCGACGAGCTGGTGCTGCGGGTCCGGCTTCCCGTTGACGCCGCGCGGCAGGTGCGCTTCCGGAAGGTGGGCACGCGACGCGCGCAGGCGATCAGCAAGGTGGTCATGGCGCTCTGCGTGGGTGGCGGAGGGCAGCGGGAGGCTCCGCGCGCTGGCGTGACGTCCGCCTGGCGCTGGGCTCGGTCGCGGCGGTGCCGGTCCGCGCCTCCGCGGCGGAGGCCGTCCTGGATGGCGCCTCCCCCACACCGGAGACGGCGGACCGCGCCGCGGCCGCGCTGGAGGCGGAGATTCATCCCATCGACGACGTTCGCTCCACGGCGGCGTACCGGCGCGCGGTGGCGGGTCGCGTCCTGCATCGCATCATTCGCGACGAGGGAGGCTGGTGAAGCGTCCCACGCGCGACCAGGTGATCGTCTTTCCCGATGCGCCGCGGCCTTTCGCGCCTGGCTGGAGGAGCACCACGCCGATTCGACCGAGGTCTGGGTCGGCTACTACCGCAAGGGAGTCCCGAAGACCAGCATCCGGTACCCCGAGGCGTCGACGAGGCGCTCTGCTTCGGCTGGATCGACGGCATCGGCTACCGCGTGGATGACGAGGTCACCACCAACCGCTTCACGCCCCGGCAGAACGCGCAGCACGTGGAGCAGCACGAACGTCCGGCGCGTGGGCGAGCTGCGCGCTGCGCGGACGGATGCATTCCGCCGGCCTTGCTGCATTCGAGGCGAGGACCGTCGACCGGACGGGCGTCTACTCCTATGAGAACCGACCCGCCGACCTGCCGGCGGAGTACCTCGCGGTGCTCAGAGGCGATGCCGCCGCCTGGGACTGGTGGCAGGCGCAGACGCCCGGGTACCGGCGAACCGCCACCTGGTGGGTGGTCAGTGCGAAGCAGCAGACGACGCGCGATCGGCGCCTGGGCACGCTCGTGGCCGACTGCGCGGCGGGGCGGATGATCAAGCCGCTCACCTACGGCCGCCGCCGCCTGGACGAATCCTGAGTCGCTAAGGTTGAGCGCATGACCGATCTGCCGCCGGGGATCCAGGTCACGCGCCGCGATCTCCCCCACCTCGACGATGTCCTCACGCCGGAGGCGCTCGCCTTCGTCGCCCGGCTCCACCGCACCTTCGACCCGCAACGGCAACGGTTGCTCGCCGCTCGCCATGAGCGCCAGGCAGCGTTCGATGCGGGCGAGCTCCCCGACTTCCTCCCCGAATGGGCGGAGATCCGGGATGACCCGTCATGGCAGGTCGCCGCCACGCCACCGGCCCTCGCGGACCGCCGGGTGGAGATCACCGGGCCGGCGGAGCCCAAGATGATGATCAATGCGCTCAACTCCGGCGCGAAGGTCTTCATGGCCGATTTCGAGGACGCGCTCTCCCCCACCTGGGAGAACGTGGTCACCGGTCAGCGGGCGATCCGTGAGGCGGTGCGCCATCGGCTGGAGTTCGACGCCCCGGACAAGCAGTATCGGCTCAACGACTCGCTGGCAACGCTCGTGGTCCGGCCGCGGGGCTGGCATCTCGACGAGGCCCACGTGCTCGTGGACGGCTCCCCCATCTCGGCAAGCCTCTTCGACCTGGGTCTTGTCCTCTTCCACAACGCCCGGGAGCAGCTCGAGCGCGGATCGGGTCCGTACTTCTACCTGCCGAAGCTGGAGTCGCACACGGAGGCGCGGCTCTGGAACGAAGTCTTCGTGGCCGCCCAGGCCGCGGCGGGGGTCCCCCGCGGCTCGATCCGGGCCACGGTCCTGATCGAGACGATCCTGGCCGCCTTCGAGATGGACGAGATCCTCTGGGAGCTTCGTGAGCACGCGGCCGGCCTGAACGCCGGGCGCTGGGACTACATCTTCAGCCTCATCAAGAAGTTCGGGTCCCGCAGGGAGATGGTCCTCCCGGATCGCGGCCAGGTCACCATGGCGGTCCCCTTCATGCGCGCCTACCAGCAGCTCCTGGTCAAGACCTGCCACGCCCGTGGTGCCCACGCCATCGGCGGCATGAGCGCCTTCATCCCGAACCGGCGCGAGCCGGAGGTGACGGAGCGTGCCCTGGCCGCGGTGCGCGAGGACAAGGAACGCGAGGCGGGCGACGGGTCAGACGGCACCTGGGTCGCCCACCCCGACCTGGTGCCCGTGGCCCAGGAGGTCTTCGACCGGGTCCTGGGCGACCAGCCCAACCAGAAGAGCAAGCAGCGCCCGGACGTCACGGTCACCGGGCGAGATCTGCTCGACATGCGCATCCCCGGTGGCCGGGTGACGGAGCGCGGGGTGCGGACCAACGTGAGCGTGGGGCTGGCCTACCTGGCCAGCTGGCTGGCCGGCAACGGTGCGGCGGCGATCCGCAACCTCATGGAGGACGCCGCGACCGCCGAGATCAGCCGCTCGCAGCTCTGGCAGTGGCGGACCCACGCGGCGGAGCTCAACGACGGCAGGCCGATGTCGGCCGAGCTGTACGCAGCGATGCGCGACGAGGAGCTGGCGCGGCTTCGCGAGGCCTTCCCCGACGCGCTCTGGAACGATGCCGCCGCCCTGCTCGACGAGCTGGTGCTCGCGGAGTCGTTCCCCGAATTTCTGACGCTGCTGGCCTATCCCCGCATCGCGTGAGCTAGCCCGCGTCGACCGAGGCGATGAGGTCACGGATGGCCTGCACCGTGCGCCAGTTGCGCGCAGTCGCCGGGGTTCCCAGCTCCACCGTGAGCTTCGAGCGACCCATCCCGTTGGGGAGGTGCGCATACACCTCGCGGCCCTGAATCCGCACCTCGTCCGGGGCGAACCGCTCGGGATGCCAGCTCGCCACCTTGCCTGCATCCGGGTCGCCGGCGAGGAAGAAGACGTGCAGCCGGGCAGGGTCGCTCTCGCGGTCCTCGAAGGGGTGCCGCGCCGCGATCCGCTCAATCTCCTCTCGCGACCGAAGGACGACCGGGATCCCGAATCCGAACCGCGTCTCGAGCGCCGCCTGCAACTCGGTCCCGATGCCGACGGCCTCGTCTCCCGCGGTGAACACCAGGTTTCCGCTCTGGACATAGGTCGCGACGTCGCGGTACGCGAGTCGCTCGGCGACCGCGCGAAGCTCGCCCATCGGCACCCGGTGGCGCCCGCCGACGTTGATCCCGCGCAGCAGCGCAACCCATCCGGTCATGCCGTCATTGGACCATGGATCCTCCAGTGCAATCCCGGCGAGCGCGCGCCGAGGATACCCATCGATCGAGGCCTGGGGTCTTGCGCCGGCGGGTAGGCTTGCCGTCGTGGAATCGGACCCGCAGAACGATGCGATATGGCGAGGTGTCCTGACCGGCACCGACCCCAGCCTGCGCCGCATCCGCAGCATCCTCCGCCGCCTCCCGAGCGAGCCCCGCTGCAAGATGTGCGGGTCCCCATTCGGGGGCCTCGCCGGCCACGCGCTGCGGGCGCTCTGGCATGCGCCGATGCCGCGCAATCCGCTGCTGTGCCGCGCCTGCCACAAGGACGTGGTCAAGCACCCGGGTGGAGCCCAGATCGACGTCGGCGTGCTTTTCGCCGACGTGCGCGGGTCGACGGGACTGGCAGAGAGCATGACTCCGGTCGAGTTCCACCGCCTGCTCCAGGGCTTCTACCGGGCGGCGAGCCGCGCGATCACCGACCACGACGGGATCGTCGACAAGTTCCTCGGCGACGGCGTGATGGCCCTCTTCATTCCGGCCTTCGGTGGCGAGGGGTTCATAGGTCGAGCCGTGGAGGCGGGCCGCGCGTTGATGCGGATGGTGAACGAGGGGCCTGAGCCGCGGCTGCCCATCGGAGCCGGCGTGCACAGCGGGCTCGCCTACGTCGGCGTGGTCGGTGTAGACCAGGAGAAGGATTTCTCCGCGCTGGGGGACGTCGTCAACGTCGCGGCACGCCTCGGCAGCCAGGCGGCAGCCGGCGAGCTCCTCGTCTCGGTGGATGCGGCGCGCGCTGCGGGGCTCGCGATCGGTGACGGTGCGGTCAGCACAGTTGCGATCGCTGGCCGGAACCAACCGCTCGAGGTGCTTCGCTTCTAGCCCGCGATCGGACCGGTGCGGACATCACGGTCGGTCGCGCACGTCGGGTGGTCTGCGTGCGCGCACGAGTGTCATCCTATGCGTGGCAAGTTGCTGCGCGGAGGCGAGGATGCGACCACTCGATGTTGGGCTGGTGCTGCCGACGTATGAGGACGTCGTCACAGGGGAGGCTCGCTCGTGGGACACGCTGCGGGCCATGGCGCTGCGCGCCGAGGAGCTGGGGTTCGACACGGTCTGGGTTCCTGATGAGCTCTACTGGCGCGTTCCGGCCTGGCCCGGTCCGCGCGGGTGGTGGGAATGCGTCGCGATCACCGCGGCGGTAGCCGAAGCCACGAGCCGGATCAAGGTCGGGACCTGGACGCTCTCCAACCCGCACCGCAACCCGACCCTCACCGCGAAGATCGTGGACACCCTTGACGAGATCGCCGGCGGGCGGTTGGTCTTTGGTCTGGGGGCCGGCAACGGCGGCGACGAGATGGCCGCCTTCGGGTATGCGCAGGACCACGTCTTCGCCCGGTTCGAGGAGGCATTCGATCTGATCCTGACCCTCCTGAAGACCGGGCACGCGGATCACGAAGGCGCGTACTACCGCGCCGCCGACCTGGGGCTGCGGCCCCGCGGCCCTCGGCCGGGCGGCGTGCCCCTGCTCCTGGGCGCCCGCGGGCCGAAGATGATGCGCCTGGCAGCCCGCCACGCCGACATCTGGAGCTGGTTCGCCACCGAGAGCAGCCATCCCGACGCGTTTGTGGAAGCCCTGGCGGACCTCGACACGGCCTGCGTCGAGGTCGGTCGGGATCCGCGGCGCATCGGCCGCTCGATCGGTGTCTTCGTCGAGCCCACGAATGAGACGGGCACGGCCGAATGGGACCTGGGCGAGCCCATCCGTGGCTCCGCCACCGAGATCGCGGACGAGCTGCGCCGCTTCGCGGCAATGGGCGTGACGAGCGTGGAGGTCATGACCTGGCCGCAGACCATGGCCGCGGTGGAGGCGATGGGGCCGGTGCTTCGGGCGCTGGACCAAACGTAGGCGGCCGTCTGGACACACCTGCTTGGACGCGGGGGCACAATGGAGGCTCCATCTGACGGGCCGCGTGTCCCTGCCACTCGAAAGGAGGCGCTGAATGGCAAAGCAGAAGGCCGGTGATGCCAGTGGGACGCCTCCCAGCCCGGCACCGATCGCCGAGAGCGCAGAGGAGCCGATCCCCGGGATCAAGACCAAGGTCTACGAGCGCGAGCTGGCGAAGCTGCAGATCGAGCTGGTAAAGATGCAGGAGTGGATCCGCCACGAGGGTATGCGCCTGGTGCTGATCTTCGAGGGTCGCGATGCCGCCGGGAAGGGTGGCGCCATCAAACGTATGACCATGAGCCTGAACCCGCGCTACGCCCGCGTTGTGGCCCTGGGCACGCCAACCGAGCGCGAAAAGACGGAGTGGTACTTCCAGCGCTACGTGCCACACCTGCCGGCAGCCGGCGAGATGGTGGTCTTCGATCGCAGCTGGTACAACCGCGCGGGCGTCGAGCGGGTGATGGGCTTCTGCACGGAGGAGGAGTACCAGGAGTTCCTGCGCTCCTGCCCGGAGTTCGAGCGGATGCTGGTGCGCTCCGGGATCAAGCTCATCAAATACTGGTTCAGCGTGAGCGACGAGGAGCAGGAGCGGCGATTCCAGGCACGGATCGATGATCCGACGAAGCGCTGGAAGCTCTCCCCCATGGACCTCCAGTCACGCGCGAAATGGGTGGAGTACTCGAAGGCCAAGGACACCATGTTCGCCTTCACCGACATCAAGCAGGCGCCGTGGTACGTCGTGAACGCGGACAACAAGAAGCGGGCCCGCCTCAACGTCATCGCCCACCTGCTGAGCCTGGTCCCCTACACCGACCTCACGCCCAAGAAGATCGTCCTGCCTCCGCGTGAGCCGGATATCGGATACATCCGCCCACCCCTGTCCGACCAGAACTTCGTGCCCGAAATCTACTGACCGATGCGCTCGCGGGCGCGCCGCAGCGCATCTTGGATGCTGGACCGATAGGCGCCCTCTTCGAGCTTCGCAAGCGCCGACGCCGCGGCCGCATACGCGAGACGCGCCTCCTCCAGCTGCCCGAGGTCCTCGAGCGACCGACCGAGGTTGAGGTGCAGTGACGGCAGAAACCCGATGACCCGTTCGTCGGCGACCGCGGTGGCGCGCTCCAGGGCGACGGCATTCCATTGGTAGCGCTCCTCGGCCGATGGCTGGATGCGTGCCATGTAGTGGGCCGCCATGCAGGCCTCGTAGTCGTCGCTGGCCTCGTCCCACGCGCGCCGATACACCGCCGCGGCGCCCTCCGGATCCACGTGCTCACGGGATGCCGCCTGGCCCAGCAGGTGAACGATCGGGTTGGCGGGGTCGATGCCGTCCACTTGCTCAGCTCTTGGGTTCCACGACCGCCAGCACGTTTCGACTCGGATCGACAAACCATGCCGCCCAGGAGTGGCCCATGTCGCCGACCCCGTCGGTGGTCACCGGATCCGGCGCCTGGTACTCCTCGATGCGGATCCCGCGCGACCGCAGGTCCGTGATTGCCGCCCTGATGTCCGGGACGCGCCAGGCCATCTGGGTCTGGGTGTCGGACGTACCGACCGTGCTGAGGCTGACGATGAACGTCGTCGCGCCGCCGGCGCGAAACACGAGCCGGTCGGGATCCTCCCGGACCAGCTCGAGGCCCAGGGTGTCGCGGTAGAAGGTCCGACTCATGGCCAGGTCCGTGGAGAGGAGGATCGGGAAGACGGGATGGTCGCGAAGCATGCGGAGCCTCCCAGGGCTATGTCGATGAGCAGGTGGTGGGCACGTGTTGCGCCAGTGTAGAGAGCGGGACCGGTATCGGCCCGAAGCGTCGCGAGCGGCTCACCGCAGCGCACTACCTCTCGCCACACGGCGAACCCCCACCGCCGACTGGACTCGCCCCGAATCTGGTGCCTCCCCCGCTTGCAATGCGTTGGCGTGGGGCATATAGTTAACCAACATGTTAAGTGTCATCCCGGAACGAACCAGCGAGGATCTCGATCTGCTGTTCGGCGCGCTGGCCGACGGCACCCGCAGGGGCATCGTGGAGCGGCTCGCAGAGGGTGAGGCGACCGTCACGGAGCTGGCCGCCCCCTTCTCGATCAGCCTTCCGGCGATCTCCCGGCACCTCAAGGTGCTCGAGCGGGCGTCGCTCATCACCCGGAGCCAACGGGGCAGGTGGCGCAGCGCGCGTCTCTCCCCCACCTCGCTCGCCAGCGCGGCGACGTGGCTCACGGCACAGGAGCGGCAGTGGGCCGAGAGATTCGATCGGCTCGACGACCACCTCGCCGGACTCACCGCACAGCCACCCGAGACCCCAGCCGACACGAAGACCAGGAGAGGAAGGCCATGACCGCGACGACCCCACCACAGCTGACCCTTACGCGCATCGTCAACGCGCCCCGCGCGCACGTCTACCGGGCGTTCACGGACCCTGATCAGTTCGCAGCATGGTGGGGCCCTGTCGGCAACTCCCTGCCTCGCGACGGGATCGAGTTCGACCTGCGCCCCGGCGGCTACCTGCGATGGAAGGAGGTCTTCCCGGCCGATCCGGCGACGTGGACCCGCGGCAGCATCGACCTCACGGAGCTTGTCGACGGCGAGCTGCTCGATGGCATCATGCACATCACCGGCCAGCTGCCGGGGGGCTTCCAGCCGTTCGAGACGAGAATGCGAGTCGAGTTCCACGACGAGGCCGACGGACGGACACGACTCGAGGTCCGGCAGTGGCTGCCCGAGCACCTGGTGCCCCCGACCAAGAACGGCTGGTCCGAGGCATTCAGCAAGCTCGACGCCGTGCTCGCCGCCTGAGCGTGGACGCTGCGAGCTGCGAGGGACCCATCGCGGAATCTGCCGGCAGGCGGATGGCATCCCGATGCCCGCGGATATGGCATCGCGCCCATGCGTGAGCTGCGCACCGGTGTCTGGCATTGGCAATCTCCGCATCCCGACTGGGACGAGGAGCAGTGGTGGCCGGAGCTCGTTTCGTCGTACGCGATCGAGTTGGGCGACGACTTCCTGTTGTTCGACCCGCTCTCGGTTCCCGATGCGCTGCGCGAGCGCGCGACCGCTGTCGTCCTGACCGCGCCATACCACGAGCGGGACGCCCGCCGGCTCGGCCTCCCGGTGCACACGCCGCCGGCAGACACCTGGCAGGATTGGGTCGAGAAGTTCGGCGTCGAACCCGAGCGGGTGCGTGGCATGGAGAGCGAGGACCTCGCGTGGCTGCGCGCGGGCGAAGGCGAAGGACACTTCCATGGTCCCGGAGCCTGGCCGTTCGGCATCCACGCGTACGCCGGCCGGGAAGCCAACGATCTCATCTTCTGGCTGCCGTCCATCAACGCGATCGTCACGGGCGACTCGCTCTCGGACTTCAGCGACGGGCTGGAAATCCAGCTCGGTGGACGCACACACGTGACGCGCGACGATGTCGTCCGACGGCTCCGTCCGTTGCTCGACCTGCCGATCGAACTCGTGCTGCCCGCACACGGTATGCCGACGGATCGCGCGGCGCTCGAGCGCGTGCTTTCCTGAGCGGCGCCGCGGAGCAGAGGCGACTCGCGGGTGCCAGTGCTCGGCAGTGACACGGGAGCTTGTGTCACGCGAGCGTGAGCCCAGTGTGTGCGGAGTTGTCTGCCAGGCTAGGTGATTCCCTGTGCTTCGTATGCCGCGAAGAGCTCGTTCCAGCGGGTCTCGACCTTGCGAAGCTCGCGACCGCAGATGTAGTCGGCCATATGCTCGACGTGAATTTGGATCCCGGCGCCGTAGGCTGGGAGCAGCTTGACGGGAAGGCCTCGCACTTCCCAGACCAGCCTCGTCTGGACGCCCTCGGCAATCAGCCAGGCCTCGTTCACGGTCTGCTTCGGCTGGCCGGGCTCCGCATGGGGATCGCGCATCGTCAGGAGCAGGCGCTGCCTAGGCTCGCACGCCTCTACCCGCCCCGTGCGCTCTCCTGCGAGGGTGATGCGCACCCGGAACTCGCCGCCCTGAGAAAGCTCGCCCTCCACCTCGCCGTACCAGTGTGCAAGTCGATCCGGATCGGTGAGAGCTCCCCAGACGTCGTCGACAGCAGCGTCGAGGCGATCCTCCATCCGCACGACACCCTCGCCATCCACTGCGCGGAGACTTCCCAGAACGGATACCTCGCCAGTCACGTAGATCCTCCTGTTTCGGGGTTTCCTGGGTTTCGAGATTGATCCACGATCGCCAGTTGGCCAACCGGCAGGCTGAAGTCATCACACCCCGCGACTGAACGCTGACCAGTAACGCGACTCCGTCCAAGGCGTGCGCCACGGCAGAGTCTCAGCCGACTGTCGGAGAGCGCTGATCTGCCGGGCCATCCGCGAGACGACCTTCGATTCCGGCTTCGAGTGACGGGAGCAGGACCACGCTCTCCTGCTCATTCGGGTCGGTCCGCGCGAGCACGGCGAACGCTTCAACCGTCCCGGTGTTGACTGGGAGATGCGGGCAGTCGGCCGGGATGTAGATGTAGTCGCCTGCCGCCATCTCGGTCCGGTGCTGCAGCTCCGGACCATGGAAGACAGACACGGTGCCGGCGACGAGGTAGATGGCGGTCTCGTGGCTCGCGTGGAGGTGCACCCTGGCGCGCGCGCCCGGCGGCATTCTCAGCGTGTGGAGGGACAGGTGCTCCGCCCCGGAGTTCTCGGCGAAGATCCCTTCGCCGTAGGTCAGTCCCTGCTGGCCTTCGTATGTCCGCTGGTTGCGGATCTGGACGGCCTGACCCGATCCCGTTGGCTCGTGCGCCATGCTCGGTCTCCATTTCGGGTTGTTCGAAAGGGGATGTTGCCATGCGCGAGACTCGCCTCACTGGAGCGTTCGTTCGAGGAAGCGGCCGGCGCCCCTCCGCCCCACGAAGACGCCGTCCCTCACCACCGCCCGCCCTCGCTGCACGACCGACCGGATCGCCCCCCGGACGTGCAACCCCTCGAAGGGCGTGAAGTCGGAGCTGTGGTGGAGATCCGCCTGACGGATGGTCCGCGAGGCGTCCGGATCGAAAAGGACGAGATCCGCGTCGCGACCGACCTCGATCGCACCCTTGGTTGACATGCCGAAGAGGCGCGCGGGCGTGGTCGAGAGGAGGTCCACCATCCGCTCGACCGTGATCCGGCCATTGGCGACGCCCTCCCCGTATGCGACCGCCATGAGCGTCTCGATCCCGGGAGCCCCGTTGCTGATCTGCGGGAAGGGCGGCGCGGGCAGCCGCTTGTCCGTGTCGAGCCGGTCCGGCACGTGGTCGGTCGCGATCAGGTCGAGTCCGCCGGCCCGCAGGCCAAGCCACAGGGCGGAACGGTCGGCGTCCGATCGGTACGGCGGCGAGATGACGGAGCGGATCAGCTCCGCCTCGTCATCGGAGTCATAGCGGTCATCGGTGTAGACCAGGTAGGGCGGGGTCGTCTCGGCGTAGACGGGCCAGCCGCGCGCCTTGGCGGCTGCGACCTCGGCGAGGGCATCGGCGCAGGAGAGGTGGACGATGTAGACCGATGCGCCCGCTGCGCGGGCGAGCGCGATGGCCCGATGGGTGGCCTCCGCCTCCGCGTAGGCAGGGCGGGTCTGGGCGTGGTATCGGCAGGCGACGTGGCCGGCCTCAACCGCGTCGGCGGTGAGCGCGTCGATGATGGTCGCGTTCTCGCAGTGGACCTGGAGCATCCCGCCGTGGCGTCCGGATACGCGCAGGATCTCGAACAGACGGTCGTCGCTGAGGCGGAAGTCATAGATCATGAACGCCTTGAACGTCGGCACCCCGGAGTCGATGAGCGCGGGCAGCTCTCCCGCTGGGTCCGGCTGTTGACCGGTGATCACCGACGACAGCGAGAAGTCAACGGCGGACTCCCCCTCCGTCCGTGATCGAAACTCGGCGAGGCCGCGCAGCAGGGAGCCGGCCCCTGCCTCGCTGATGCCGGTCCCGGGGTTGTTGAAGGAAAGGAACGTGGTGGTGCCGCCGAACGCCGCAGCGACCGAGTCGTCGAAGAAGCGATCCGGGCGTGCATCGGTGGGCAGCCGGGTGTGGGTATGGACGTCCACGGCGCCCGGGAGGACCAGCAGGCCGCCCGCATTCATCGTTTCGACGTTGCGATACTGGTTGGCGAGGCCTGCCGCCACGGCCTCGATCCGGCCATCGGTGATCGCGACGTCGGCCGCGAAGGAGCGCGACGCGGTCACGACGGTGCCGCCCGCGACGACGAGATCGGTCACTGCGTCAGGTCAACTCCGTGATCTCGATCTCCTGTGCCCCTTCCCACAGGGTTCGTCGCCCAATCTCCGCCAGGCGTGCCCGCCAGCCGTCGTCAGGGTCCACGGTGGCGAAGTGGTTCCCCGCCAGTTGCCCCAGCTTGGAGGAGAAGGCACAGGCGCCGTACGGGAAGAGGATCTCGCATTCGGAAAGGTCCCCGGTGTAGATCAGGAGCTCACCCGGTGCGGGATGCGAGGTGTGGTGCTCGTAGCCCACGCCCACCCGCAGGTCGCCGAAGGGGATCCAGGTGGACTCCCCGCTCCAGCGGCAGTGGATCAGCCGGTTGTTGATGGGCAGCAGGCCACGCACCGCCTCGATGGTCCGCGGAGCATCCGCCTCCCATCGGGCGGTAAAGTGGAGGTCGCCAACCCGGATCTGCAGCGCACCCATATGCGGAGGATAGCGTGGCCGACGAGCGCCCGACCATCTCGACCCACGTCCTGGACCTCGAGACAGGCGACCCGGCGGCCGGATTCCCGGTCGCCCTCTTCCGCCTGGGCGACGACGGCCAACCAGAGCTGCTTGCGGAGCTGGAGACCGATGGCGACGGTCGCGTCCGCTCCCTGTTGCGGACGCCGCTCACCGTCGGGAGCTACCAACTCATCTTCGACGTGGCCGCCTGGCTCGACGCGGAGGACCGTGACGGCTTCTTCGAGAACATGGCCGTCGGCTTTCGCGTCGACGACCCGGAACGCAGCTACCACGTGCCGCTGCTGCTGACCGCCTTCGGGCTCTCGACGTACCGCGGGAGCTAGCCCCCGGATGGACGCGTTGGTGCTCGGCGGCGTCGAGGTGCGGGACTTGACGCCCGGAGATCGTCCCTGGGCCGAGCGCCTGCTGGTCAACGCGGGCGGCGGCGTACGCACCGTGGCGCGGCTGGGCGAGCTCATCGACCCGCTCGCCCTCGACGGCCTGGTGGCGGAGCGCCACGGGCAGCCGATCGGACTGGCCACGGTCCACGAGCACCCCGAGCGGGGCCTGGAGGTGGTGACGCTCCATGCGGATCCGCGCGGTGTTGGGGCCGGGACGGCGCTGCTCGAGGTGGCGCGGCAGGTGGCCGCGGCGAGCGGCCACCATCGGCTCTGGCTGGTCACCACCAACGACAACCTTCCGGCGATCGGGTTCTACCTGCGGCGAGGCTTCCACGTGACGCAGGTGCATGCGGGCGCCGTTGAAGCGGATCGGGCCCTCAAGCCGGAGATCCCCGCTGTGAACCCGGAGAACGGGATCCCGGTCCGTGATCTCGTGGAGCTCGCCCTGGTCGTGGCCGAGGGGCCGAGTGTCCGCCCGGGATTCCCCGCGATCGGGGACCTGGACGCGCTCCCGGCTGAGGCGGCAATGGCTGAGCTGGCTCCCCTCTTCGAGGGGGCGCCGCGTTTCCTCGCCCGGCTGGTGGCGGCGCGCCCGTTCGGCAGCGACGAAGGGCTCGTGACCGCCGCCGTCGAGACGGCGCGTGCGCTCCCGGTCGAGGAGGCGATGGAGCTGGTGAACGCGCATCCGCCTATCGGCGCAGACCCGGCGTCCGTCTCCGAGATGAGCTACGCCGAGCAGGGGTACGACGAGGACCCGACGGTGGAGCCCCCCTGGATCGTCGAGGAGCTCGCGGGGCTCAACGAAATCTACGAGGCGCGGTTCGGGTTCCGGTTCGCCGTCTTCGTCGCCGGCCGCCCTCGCTCTGCGATCATCCCCCTCATCGAGACCGCGCTGCGCAACGAGCCCGGAAGCGGAACTGCGGCGCGCGCTCGACGACTGTGTCCGCATCGCGGCAGACCGACTGCTCACACTGCGCGGCGGACCGCCACCGGAGCCGGAGGAATGGGCGTGAGGCACGAGATTCGATATGGCAAGGCTCAGGTCCGCGTCTATCGCACGCGGGGCACGCCTCTGCGCGGGCGTGACGTCCATCCGCGAGTCCGCCTTCACCGGGCGCGAGAACGCGCTGATGGCCGCGGAGATCGAGGTGATCGTCCACGGGGACGCGTTCTGGGAGGCCTACACGGACGGCGACAACCAGATGGTGGTTGCCACGGACACGATGAAGAACTTCATCACGTCCGTCTCGCTCGAGACAACGGCCGCGACCCTGGAGGGCTGGATTCACGACGTGGGCAGCCGCTTCCTTGCGACCTACCCCCAGATGGAGTCGGTCACCATGCTGGGGCGCGAGCTCCTCTTCCCGGCGGCCGTGGTCCCCGGCGACGAGCCCGGATCGTTCGCGCTCTCGGAGGTTCTCTTCAGCCGGGACCGATGCGATCACTCGACCGCCCGCATGGACCTGGAGCGGACCGAGGGCGGCGGGGTGCGCGTCACCGAGCACGCGTCCGCACGGGTGGAGCTGCAGCTCATCAAGACCACCGGATCGGCGTTCGCCGCGTTTGCGCGCGACAAGTACACGACCCTCCCCGAACGTTCCGACCGCCCGCTCTACATCTGGTGCGACGTCGGCTGGTCCTATACCGACCCAGCCGATGCACTGGGCTCCGATCCGGCGCGCTACGTCGCCGGTGAGCAGGTCGCGGATCTGGCGGCATCGGTCTTCCACGAGTTCGTCAGCCTCTCGATCCAGCACCTCCTGCACGAGATCGGGCAACGGATGCTGGCGCGCTGGCCACAGCTGGAGAGCGTCAGCTTCGACGGGCAGAACCGTCTGTGGGATGTGGGCGCCGAGTCCACCAAGGACGAACGGGTGCGCGTCTACGTGGATCCTCGCCCGCCCTTTGGGCGCATTGGCCTGGTGCTGCGGCGGGACTGAGCATGGACGAGGCGCTCCGCCAGCGCTTCTCGGCGATTGCCCATGGGGAGATGGCCCTCATGAATCCCCTATCCCCCGACACCATCGAGCGCGCCATCGAGGCGGTGGACCTGCCGAAGGGTGCCCGGATCCTGGATCTCGGGTGCGGGAAGGCGGAGCTGCTGGCGCGCCTGGCGGAACGCTACGACGCCCGCGGGGTGGGCGTGGAGCAGTCGCCGCATCTTCTGCCCGCCGCTCGGGAACGGGTCTCTCAGCTGGCCGCCGGAGAGGTCGAGGTCGTCGACGGCGACGCGCGCACCTATGCGTCTGCGGAGCCGTTCGACCTGGTGGCGTGCATCGGACCGGGCTGGAAGCATGCCGGATTCCGCGCTCTGCTCGAGTTCCTGGAGCCCCACGTGGCACCCGACGGGCAGCTCCTCGTCGGGGACGGGTACTGGCGTGCGGAGCCGAGCGCGGAGTACCTGGGTCTGCTGGGTGCCCGCCGGGACGAGATGGCGACCCATGACCTGAACAGCATGGCGGGCGTCGACCTGGGCATGCAGCCGCTGTGGAGCGGCTCCGCGACCCAGCAGGACTGGGATCGCTATGAGTTCGGCTACTTCGCGACGGTGGATCGCTGGGTCGCAGCGCATCCGGATGACCCGGATCGCGAGGCGTTCATGGCGCAGGCACGGCTGGGTCGCGACCGGTACCTGCGCGGCGGCCGCGACTGCCTGGGATTCGGGATCTATCTGTTCCGCGTGCCCTGAGCCATCTCAGGCATCGGGCGCGAACCGCAGCCGCATCCGCGGCAGCGTGCGACCCGGGACCACGGTCGAGGGCGACCGAGCGAACTCGCGTCCTCCCATGGCGGTGTAGAACCCTGCCGCGAACGGCTCCGCGTCCCACTCTAGGCGGTTCGCACCGCCGCACCGCGCGACCTCGACGGCGTGCTCGAACAGCGTTCGGCCATGCCCCTGGCCGATGAACGTGGGCTCCACCCACAGGTCCTCGAGCTCGGCGCGTTCCCCGTCGAAGCGTACCCGGTGCCAACCGACGCGGGTGCCGCCCAGACTCGAGAACGTGGACCTCGTCACGGCGGATGTCGGCGGGTTCGAGCACCAGGAGGGGTCGGACCGCCTCCAGGAACTCGGTGCTGTAGGGCCAGTGGGCCTTGGAGCGATGTGCGAGCTCCCGCAGATCGGCGGCCTCGTCGGGCCGGGCGCGGCGGACGAGACGGATGGCTAGCCGAGCTGCTCGTTGCGCCGGACCCGTGCGGCGAGGGCCTGCAGGACGGCGGTCTGGACCGTCGGGAAGTCGGCCATGAGCTGGTGGAACTCGCGATGGCCCACCACGAGCAGCTTCGTGGTGCCCACGGCCCGCGTGGTGGCGGTGCGCGTCTTGCCGTCGACCAGGGCGATCTCGCCGAGGAAGTCGCCCGGGCCCAGCTCGGCGACGATCCTGCCGCCGACGTCCACCGAGACGTGGCCGTCGAGCACGATGAAGAACTCGTGCCCCGACTGCGCCCTCGCGGGTGAGCGCCCGGCCGTCCGCGACCTCGATCTCGTCGGCGAGGGTGCCCAGCTCGGCGAGCTCGCGCTTGCCGAGCCCCGCGAAGAGGGGAACGGCCCGCAGCTGGTCGATCTTGTTGTCGGCGGCCATTGCGCGACAGGATATCGCCCCGGGGCGCATCCGCCTAGGGGTCATGGGGCGCGGGCAGGTCGGTCTCGCTCCAGGGGTGGCGTCAGGCGCGGCAGCTCGATGGCGGGGCAGCGATCCATGACGACCAGCAGGCCCGCCCTGCGCGCCCGCTGCGCCGCCGCCTCGTCGATGACGCCCAGCTGCATCCAGACGGCCCGCGCACCGATCTCGATCGCCTCGTCACACGTGCATCCCGCCTCGGAGGCCCGGCGAAAGATGTCGACCACCTCGATCGGCCGGCCCCGTTGCCGCGGCGGCGGCCGCTGCGGTTCGCAGGTCCGGGTACGCCGGCAGCTCGTGGACCGCCGTCTCGCGCGGATTCACCGGAATCACCTCGTATCCGAAGCGCAGGAGGGTGCGCGAGACGCCATGGCTGGGCCTCATCGGGTTGGCGCTGCAGCCTACGACCGCCCAGGTGCGGGTCGTCGCGCAGGACAGCCTCCACGTCAGCAGGTTCGGCGTACGGCTGCACGTTCACCGGGACCGGGAAAGCTCCTGGAGCGCCGCCTTGATCCGGCTATCGAGGGCGCCCTCCCCGCCTGCGACGGCCGATGCCGCGCGCCGCGCCTCCGACAGGGTGTAACCCAGCGACTCGAGGGCGGCGACGACATCGGAGTCCGTGCTCGTGCCCACCGCCGCCGGCCGCCAGGCCTGCGGCGTGGACCTTCTCCTTGAGCTCCAGGATGATGCGCTGCGCCGTCTTGCGCCCCACGCCCGAGACGGAGGTGAAGACATCCACGTCGTCGTTGAGGATGGCAAGCTGCAGCTTGGTCACCGGCGTGTGCGGAGGTGATCGCCAGGGCCACCCGCGGGCCCGACCTGCGAAACGGTCAGCAGCAGCTCGAAGAAGCCGAGCTCGTCGAGGGTCGCGAAGCCGAAGAGGGCCTGCTGGTCCTCCCGGACCAGGTGATGGGTAAAGACCGATGCCTCCGCCCCGGGCCGCAGCCTGGCCAGCAGCGAAGGGCCGGCGATCACGCGGTAGCCAATACCGCTCACCTCCAGGAGGGCGAAGTCGGTCCCGAGGTGCGTGACCTGCCCCGGAGCGAGCCGATCACGGGGCCGCCGCCACGCTGCGCTCGGCGCGCGCGCGATAGAGACTGCCAATGGCGCAGGCCAGCGCGTCCGTGGCGTCGTCGGCAGCGCCGACCAGGTGCACGCCCAGCAGCCGTTCCACCATGGTCGCCACCTGGCGCTTGTCGGCCGCGCCGTTACCGCAGACGGCCTGCTTCACCTCGTTCGGCGTGGGCTCGTCGATCGGGCACGCCGGCGTGGGCGCCGACCAGCAGCGCCACGCCACGCGCCTGGCCCACCGCCATCGCCGTCTGCACGTTGCGCTGGAAGAAGAGCCGCTCGACCGCCATGCGCTCCGGCCGGTACTCCGCCACGAGCGAGCGCAGCGCGGCCTCCAGCTCCGCCAGGCGTTCCGCATCGGTGTGCTCGGGGCCGGTGCGTACCACGCCGGCGTCCAGCATCCGCAGCTTGTTCGCCTCGAGGGCGACCACGCCGAAGCCGAGGCGGGCGGTGCCGGGATCGATGCCGAGGACGATCACCGCCGTATCGTAGCCGTCAGCCGCGCCGGTCAGAGCCCCAGCCGGTCGACGATCTGCCTGCCAAGCTGGTCCGCGAGCACGTGCTGCGACGCGATCGGCGACGCCAGGGTCATGGCGATGGTGAACTGCAGGGGCGAGGCGGCGACGGTGAGCGAGGTGGTCGTGCCCGCCGGGCAGGCGTCGCAGTGGCCGAACCAGGCAACGTCTCCGAAGCCGTGGACCTCGGAGTCCGGGTCGGGCGGCAGGGAGTCCAGGTACGCCTCGCCGTCACGGGGGCCAATGGGGTCGGGGCTGACGATCACCGTGATGGACTGGTTGGCCGGAAGGTCGTAGCGGCACCCGCTTCCCGTTCCAAGCGGGGTATCGACGGGTGTCGGGCTCTGCACCGAGAGACCGGTGTCGCTCGCGAGCTGCTCCGGGTCGATCGCCGAGCAGGGATCGACGGTCCCGACGTCGAGCGTCGGCGCGGCGCTGGGCCGCACCGAGCCTGTGCCGATCGGCGAGGAGGACGGCGCCGCGCTGCAGGCGACGAGGGTCCCCGCGAGCAGGACCGGCAGCACCGCGCGGGAGGCGCGCGCCATCGGTCCGGTCATGATTCAGGCCAGGGAAGCTTCGAGCTGCTCCATGAGCTCGGTGGGGATGTCGAAGTTGGCGTACACGTTCTGGACGTCGTCGAGGTCCTCGAGCCGCTCCACGAACCCCAGCACCGCCCTGGCGGTCTTCTCGTCGCCGATCTCGACCCAGGTCGTGGGCTCCATCGGAAAGCTCCGCGGACTCCGCGTCGTAGCCGGCCTGTGCGAGGCCGGTCCGCACCTGCTCGAGCTCGGTGGGTTCGGTGGTGATCGTGATGGAGCCACCCTCGGGCGTGCCCACGTCGGTCGCCCCGGCGTCGATGGCGGCCAGCGTGACCTCGTCGGGATCACGGCCGTTGAGGGGGATGCTGATGAGGCCCTTCTGCTCGAACTGCCAGGCAACCGGGCTCAGCGAGCCGCCGATCTTGTTGAAGGTCGATCGGATCTCCGAGGCGGTGCGATTGCGGTTGTCGGTCATGGTCGCGACGATGACCGCCACGTTGTTGGGGCCGAAGCCCTCGTACGTGATCTCCTCGTACTGCTCGGCATCCGCACCGCTGCCCGTGGCGCGCTCGACGGCGCGCTTGATGTTGTCCGCGGGCATGGAGCTGGCGCGCGCCTTGTCCACCGCCATGCGGAGGCGGTAGTTGGCATCCACGTCACCCCCGCCCTGGCGAGCGGCGGTGATGATTTCGCGCGTCAGCTTGGTGAAGAGCGCGCCGCGCTTCGCGTCGTTGGCGCCCTTCTGTCGCTTGATCTGCGACCACTTGCTGTGGCCGGACATCGGTCCTCCTTCGTGGGCTGCCCGACCGATGCGACCGATGGCGCAGACGGCGCGGGCCTCGTGGACGTTCGTGTGCGCCGATTCTACCAACAGCGCCGCGCACCCCGGACGCCGGGGACCTGAGGCGTTGACTCGTTGTCCCTCCGCTCTAGCATGGATCAATGAGCCGTGCGCAGCAGCTTGTGGAGAACCGCGGCGTGCTCGGGTACCTGGGTCAGGGGGCGGATCTCGAATCCGTGTCGGTTACGGCGCTGCCGGAGAAGGTCGACACCCATCACCTCGGTGCGCACCCGGACATCGTCGAATGGCTGTGGCAGAACCTGAATGCGACCCTGCCGAGCGACGCCCGGAGCCTGGTCGCGGGCGGCGCCGCGCTGGTCCACCCGGAAACGGGCCTCATCCTGGCTGCCGCGCTCGGAACCCAGTACGCCCTCCGCCTGGTCGGGGACGGGCTGCTCGCGGCGCAGGAGGCGGGGTACGAGACGGTGCATACATACCGCTCGCTTGGCCGCACCCTCGACCTCGCCGCCGAGTTCGGCCGGGGCTGGTACTTCGGCAGATTCGACCGCCTCGAGAGCCAGTGGCTGGCCGAGACCTTCGGTTCGGCGCACCTATAATGGACACCCATTCCGAGGCTCGATGATGCGCCGCCCCGCGGCATTTTCCGACCGGTGGGCGGCGCTCGCTTCATAGCGACCACAAGGAGCATTGATGAAGCCCACCTCCCCCGACAGGATTCGGAACGTCGCCCTCATCTCCCACGGTGGCGCCGGCAAGACCAGCCTCGCGGAGGCGATGCTGTTCGATGCCGGCGCGATCCAGCGACTTGGGAGCGTGGACGCCGGAACGGCCACGCTCGACTGGGATCCCGACGAGCAGAAGCGCCAGCAGAGCGTCAACCTGGCGATCGGCTCGCTCGAGCACGACGGGGTGCGCGTGACCCTGGTGGACACGCCCGGCTACGCGGACTTCCAGGCCGACGTCGTCGAGGCCCTTGCGGCGGTGGACGCGGTGATCGTGGTGGTCGACGCCAGTGCCGGCGTCGAGGTGGGCACCGAGGAGGTCTGGAAGCTCGCCGACCAGCGGAGCCTGCCGCGCTTCGTGTTCGTGAACAAGATGGACCGCGAGAACGCCAACTACGACGCGGTCCTCGAGGCGCTGAAGGCACGCTTCGGACCCAAGATCGCCCCGGTCTACCTGCCCATCGGATCCGCGGACGCGTTCCGTGGCTACATCGACGTGATCGAGGAGCACGCCAACGTCTACGAGGACGGGAAGCCCAGGGAGGTGCCCATCCCCGCCGATATGGAGGGGACGGAGCACTCCCGGCGTGACGCCCTGGTGGAGGCGGCCGCCGAGGCCAGCGACGAGCTGATGATGAAGTACCTCGAGGGCGAGGAGATCGGCGACGCGGAGGTGGGCGCCGCCGTCCACAAGGGAACCCGCGAAGGCTCCGTGGTGCCGGTCTTCGTGGGCTCGGCGCTCAAGAACATCGGCGTGCGGGAGCTCCTGGAGATGATCGTCAAGCACGTGCCGTCTCCCGCGGAGGTCGCTTCGCGGACGACCGTGGACGGCAAGCCGCTGGCCGCGGATCCCAAGGGGCCGTTCGTGGCGCAGGTCTTCAAGACCACGTCCGACCCGTTCGTGGGCCGGCTCAGCTACCTGCGCGTGTTCTCCGGGACGCTCAGCTCCCAGGGGCACCTCTTCAACGCCACACGCAAGGAGGAGGAGCGCATCGGCAACCTGCTGGCCGTGCTTGGCAAGGAGCAGGAGACGCTGTCGCAGGTGGGCCCCGGCGACATTGTGGCGGTCGCCAAGCTCACCAGCACGCAGGCCGGCGACACGCTCGTCGCGGATCGCTCGCAGGCGGTCGAGCTGCCCGGGTTCTCCTTCCCGGCCCCCAGCCTCCAGGTCAGCATCGAGCCCGAGTCCAAGGCGGACCTGGACAAGCTCGGCCAGGCTCTGGGGCGCATGCTCGAGGAGGAGCCGTCGGCGCGGGTGCACCGCCAGGACGGCACCGGCGAGACGTTGCTCACCGCCATGGGCGACGCGCATGTGGACGTCATCGTCGAGCGACTGAAGCGCAAGTTCGGCGCATCGGTGAAGATCGGGAACCCGCAGGTCCCGTACCGCGAGACCATTCGGCGCGGGGCGAGGGTCGACAACAAGTTCAAGCGACAGACCGGCGGCCACGGCCAGTACGGCCACGTCGTGATCGAATTCGAGCCGCTGGATACCGGGAGCGGCTTCGAGTTCGGCGACCGGATCGTGGGCGGCTCGGTTCCCAAGCAGTACATTCCCGCGGTCGAGAAGGGCCTCCGGGAGGGGCTCGACGAGGGGGCGCTGGCTGGCTTTCCCATCGTTGACATCAAGGCGACCCTGGTGGACGGGTCGTACCATACGGTCGACAGCTCAGAGATGGCCTTCAAGATCGCTGCCTCCCAGGCCCTCAAGCGCGCCTTCACGGATGCGGATCCGATCCTGCTCGAACCGGTCCTCGAGATCGAGGTGACGGTGCCCGACGAGTACATGGGTGACGTGATGGGTCAGCTGACCGGCAAGCGCGGGCACGTGCTGGGGATGGACTCCGCGAATGGGATCCAGCAGCTGCGCGCCCAGGTCCCGCAGGCGGAGATGTTCCACTACGCCACGGAGCTGCGGAGCATCACGCAGGGCCGCGGTCGGTTCACCTGGCAACTCGACCATTACGCAGAGGTTCCGCACAACATCGCTGAACGAGTGATCACCGACCATCAGGCGAAGGTGGCCGCCGGCGACAAGCACTGAGGAGGAACTCATGACCCCGCGCGCAGCATTCCACGTCGCCACCGGAGTCCGGTTCGCGCCGGACCCGGGTGGGATGCTGGAGAGAATTGTCGATCAGGCCAGGACGGATTCGGCCATCCACGCCATCGTCCTGCTTGGCTCGCGCGCGCGGGGGCATCGCCCCGCCGACGAATGGTCCGACACGGACCTCCTCCTGGTCGTGGACGATCCGGACGCCTTCCTGGCCGATGCCGGCTGGCCCGCGCACCTCGGGGCGGTGGCCATCACCTTCCTGGAGGAGACCGGCCATGGCCGGCGCGAGCGACGCGTGCTGTACGTGGATGGCACGGACCTCGACCTTGTGCCCATCTCCGTAGAGGAGGTCCGGGGCGGGCCTTCGGCGATGATCGGCCTGGAGATCCTGCGGCGCGGGTTCCGGGTCCTGCATGACCGCGAGGGGATTCTCGCGGACCTCCCGGAGTGGGTCGCGAACCGCCCGATAGACGACGAGTGGCCGCCGCAGGTCGTGGCCTTCGAGAACCTCGTCTCGGACTTCTGGTACCACGCGGTGTGGGCGGCACGCAAGCTGCGGCGTGGCGAGCTGTGGGTGGCGCTCGACTGCCTGGACGGCTATATGAAGCGCCGCCTGCTCACCGTCCTGGAGTGGCAGGCACGCAGCCGGGACGGCGGGGATGCGGATGCGTGGTTCGGTGGCCGCTTCCTGGAGCAGTGGGCGGATCCGGAGGCGGTCGCGGGACTGCGGGATACGTTCGCCCACTACGACGCCAAGGACATCGTGCGCGGCCTGCGGGCCACCATGGCCCTCTTCCGTCACCAGGCGACCGACCTCGCGATCAGGCTGGAGCTCCCCTATCCCGGTCGGGCAGACGAGGTTGCGACCCAGCTGGTGGACGAGCTGCTCGGCTGATCTCCCCGAGCATCACACAGGCTGTCAGCGCCCAGGCGGTCAGCGCACCTCGATGGCGGCGAGCGAGCGCTTGCCGCGCCGCAGGATGAGCCAGCGCCCGGTGAGCAGGTCCGCGTCCGTGGGCACGGCGGCCGGGTCGCTGACGCGGGCGTTGTTCAGGTAGACCCCGCCCTCCGCCACGGCCCGCTTCGCGGCGCCGCGACTCTCGCACAGGCCGGTGGACACCAGGAGGTCCACGATGGAGGGCAGGACGCCGGCCGCTGCCTCGCTCCGCGGCAGCTCTGCGGTGGCGGCCGCCAGGGTGGCGGCGTCGAGCGCCGCCAGGTCACCCTGGCCGAACAGCGCCCGCGAGGCGGCGACCGCCCGATCGACATCCTCCTCGCCATGGACCAGTGCGGTGAGCTCCCCGGCGAGCGCGTGCTGGGCAACCCGCTCCTCGGGCCGTTCGGCCGTCGCTCGCCCGATCTCCTCGATCTCCTCGTGCGAACGGAAGCTGAACGTGCGCAGGAGCGTGCCGACGTCGGCATCGGCCTGGTTGAGGAAATACTGGTAGAAGGCGTACGGGCTGGTCATCTCCGGATCCAGCCACAGCGAGCCCTCGGCGGTCTTGCCGTACTTGGTTCCGTCCGCCTTGGTGATGAGCGGGGTCGCCAGGGCGTGGACCGTGTCCCCGTCCACCCGGCGGATGAGGTCGACGCCCGCGGTGAGGTTCCCCCACTGGTCGCTGCCACCGGTCTGCAGGATCGCCCCGTGGCGCCGGTGCAGCTCCAGGTAGTCGAGGGCCTGGAGGATCTGGTAGCTGAACTCCGTGTAGCTGATCCCGCCGGCCTCCAGCCGAGCGCTGACGACCTCCTTGTCCAGCATGCGGTTCACGCTGAAATGCTTGCCGATGTCGCGAAGGAACTCGATCGCATCCAGGTCCCGGGTCCAGTCCAGGTTGTTCACGATGCGGGCCGCGTTGTCACCGTCGAACGAGAGGTAACGCTCGACCTGGCTCCGGATCCGCTCCACCCATTCCTCGACGACCTCCTCGGCGTTGAGCGCCCGCTCGGTGCTGCGCCCGCTGGGGTCGCCTATCAGCCCCGTGGCGCCGCCAACCACGCCAATTGGGTGATGGCCCGCCAGCTGCAGGCGCCGCATGGTCACCAGCTGGACCAGGTTCCCGAAGTGCAGGCTGGGCGCGGTCGGGTCGAACCCGCAGTAGAAGGCGAGCGGCGGCCCGTCCAACACGCTGCGCAGCGCGTCGGGGTCGGTGCTGTGGGCGATCAGGCCACGCCAGGTGAGGTCGTCGTACAGGGAGCCGCTCATGGGCGGTCGAGTATACCCGGCACGCTCCGTGCTACTCTGCGGACCCGATGACCCGACGCACTCCGCCGCGGCCACACCGCGCCGCAGCCCCGCGCCGTCCGGCGCGCCCTCGCCGTCCCGGCTCGTTCGCGACCGTCCCGGCGTTGGTCCTGGGCGTCTTCTCCGTCGTGGCCGCCCTTCTCTTCGTGGGCGTGATGGCGGTCTACGCCTCGTACACGACCGGACTCCCGAACGTTGCCAACGTGGAGGACTTCCAGCTCTCGGAGGGGTCGCACGTGCTCTCCGCCGACGGGGTGCAGCTGGCGACCTTCGCGGCCGAGGAGCGCCGGTCGATCAGCTTCGACCAGATCCCGCAGGTGATGGTGGACGCACAGGTCGCGGCCGAGGATGGGACCTTCTGGACGAACCCCTGCGTCGACTTCCGCGGCATCGTGCGCGCCTTCCTCCAGAACGTGACCTCCGGTCGCGAGGTCTCCGGCGCCTCGACCATCTGCCAGCAGCTGGTCCGCATGCGTCTCTTCAGCGCGGAGCTGCTGGCGGATCCCGGCCGCCAGGTCGAGCGCAAGCTCAAGGAGGCCATCCTGGCCCTGCGCCTTGGCGACCACTACAGCGGCGACGCCGGGAAGCAGAAGATCCTCGAGATGTACATGAACCAGATCTACTACGGCAACAATGCCTATGGATCTGGGCGGCCGCGAACGCGTACTTCGGCAAGGACATCACCAAGACCGACGAGGCCAACACCCTGACCGTGGGTGAGGCGGCCATGCTGGCCGGGCTGGTCCGCGCGCCTTCGGCGCTGGACCCCACCGCGGCAGCGGTGCAGCAGACCGATGCCGACGGCAACATGATCCTCGTCGTCCCACCCACCGCGGACGCCGTCCGGGTCCAGGGTTTCGTCCTCGACAACATGCTCGCCGCGGGCTTCATCACCCAGGCACAGCGCGACCAGGCCGCACAGGAGCCCATCGTGCTTGCGCCGCCCAGGACGGATCGCTACAAGGCCCCGCACTTCGTGTACGCGGTGCGGGCAGCCGCCAACGACCTGCTGGGCGGCGAGCAGCTGCTCGACTCCGGCGGGCTGACCATCACCACCACGCTCGACTACAACGGCTACCAGGCCTACGCGGAGAAATGGGCCGCCATTGCCTACGACATGAACCACATGACCGCCGCAGAGCTGCAGACCAAGTACGGCAAGCCGGCCATGTCCTGGATCCGCCAGCTGCTGAACCGCAACATCAACAACGACGCCCTGGTCACCATCAACTACCGCACCGGCGCTGTGCTCGCCTACGTCGGGAGCGCGAACTACTACGGGGAGGCGACGCCCGCGTTCCAGCCGAACTACGACGTGGTGGGCACCGCCTACCGTCAGGCCGGATCGGCCTTCAAGCCAATCACCTACTCCACCGGGTTCGAGCTCAACAAGATCACGCCCGCCACCATGTTCATGGACGCACGCGGCGACATCGTCAACGGATACTCCGTTCCCGACGCCGACAACCGGGAGCGCGGTCCGGTTCGCATCCGCGATGCGCTGAAGTACTCGCTCAACATCCCCGCGGTCAAGGCGCAGCAGGTCATCGGAACCCAGAACGTGGTCGACGAGGCCGCGAAGATGGGGCTTCGCTGGGACCCGCGCCAGCAGAACGAGGTGGCGGTGCCGTCGCTCACGCTGGGCACCATTGGCGTTCACATGCTCGACCTGGCCGGCGCCTACGGGGCCATCGCAAACGGCGGCGAGCTGGCGACGCCATACCTCATCGACAAGATCACGGATCGCACCGGTACCGTCATCTACGACCATGCGACGGATGGCCCCAAGCCGAAGCGTGTCCTGTCCCAGCAGGCCGCCTTCCTCACCACCAATATCCTGGCCGACAACACGAATCCGCGGACGAACCCGTGGTGGGGCCCCCGCTTCCAGCTTCCCGGCGCAGACGGCGGTCGCAGGCCGGCGACCCTCAAGACAGGTACCACGAACGACTTCCGCGACCTCCAGGCGTTCGGTTATCTCGCAGCCAGCAAGGATCCTGCCGACAGCACCGGCGCCATCGTGACCGGAGTGTGGGTTGGGAACAGCGACTTCACGGCCATCAAGAGCGTCTTCGCGGCAGACGGTCCCACGTTCATCTGGCACGACTACATGGCCGATGTCGCCAAGCACAACAGCCTCCCGGTCAATGACTTCGCCCGACCGGACGGCATCGTGGAGAAGAAGATCGATGCCATCAGTGGTCAGCTTCCCGGGCCGAACACGGTCAGCACCGTCACCGAGGTCTTCAAGGCGGACGACGTCCCGACCCAGCAGGACACGACCCATGTCCCGCTGACGATCGAGGCGGCGACCGGCAAGATCTGGCAGCCCGGCTGCGGCGATGTGGCAGGGGCCACGCCCGTGCCGAATGCCTCCGCATCCGTGGCGCCGCAACCGGCGCCGTCACCGGGGAGCGGCACGATCTACCTGGATCTGTCGACCTGGAACGCTGATCACCCGACGTGGGTGACCGCCAACAGGAAGTGGATCGACACGTGGCGCGGCAAGGAGAAGAGCGTGCCCCGCTTCCCGCTCCCCGTTCTGGACGCACCGCTGGGACCGACGCAGGTCTGCACGCCCGGCGAGGTGCCGACCTCCACCCCGACGCCGTCGCCGTCTCCAACGCCGTCGCCGACGCCGGAGGCGACGCTCACCCCCGGACCAAGCCTGACCCCGGCGCCCACGCGCACCCCCAAGGGATCGCCGACCCCCGCGCCGACGCCCACGCCGAGCGCAACCGCCACCCCGACCGCGGGGGCAGCGGCAGCCTTGCCCTAGAGCTCGGCGATGGTCGCCCCGTCGCCGCCCTCCTCGCGGCGGCCGGGCCGCGAGCTCCGCACCCGCGGATGCACCGCGAGATGCTCCCGCACCGCGCGACGCAGCGCGCCGGTGCCGGCGCCGTGAATGATCGCCACGCTGTCCATCCCGGCCAGCAGGGCGTCGTTGAGGTACTCGTCGAGGCGTTCGAGCGCCGCCGCGACCCGCTCACCGTGGAGATCGAGGGTCGGCGAGACCCGGGCGGCCGCGCGTCGACGAAGCTCGTCGGCACCCGCGTCGCGCGGCGGCGGGCCGCTGACCGGTTCGGGCACGACCTCCACGTCGTCCGCCGGGACGACCAGACGGGCGCCCTCCGTCTCGAGGGTGAGGCGCCCGGTCCTCCCCGATCGCTCAACGATGCGGCCCGTTTGTCCCAGGGTTCGACTATGGCCCCAGAGGCCGACCCGCGGCTGGATCGGCTGGGCGGCACCCTCCTCGCCGATCGCATCCTCGCTGGGTGCCGGCTCGCCGCCGGGGGAGGTTGGCGGGGCGGCCACTTCCCGGGCCGCTTCCCGAGCCGCGGCCGCGCGGCGTTCCAGCGCATCCAGGCCCACCTCGGCAGGTCCGCGACCTCGCGTCCGGCCCCGAGTCAGGTTCTCGAGGCGGTGCACCTCGCGCCGCACCTCCGCGACCTCGCGCTCCGCGCGAGCGAGGAGCTCGTCGGCGGCGTGCCGTGCATCGGCCAGGATCTCCCCCGCCTCGCGTCGTGCGCGCGCCACGCCGGACCGGGCCCGCTCGTGCTCGCCTTGCGCCCGTTCACGTTCTTCTCGCGCCTGATCGAGCTCTTCGCCGCGGGCGAGCTCCGCGCGCTGGATGGCGGCCAGGGTCTCCTCCATGGAGAGGTGCTCGGCGGAGAGCCTGCGACGCGCGTCCTCCAGGACGTCCCCCGGAAGCCCCAGCCGTTCGGCAATCGCGAAGGCCTGGCTCTTGCCGGGCAGCCCAATCGACAGCCGGTAGGTCGGCCGCAGCGAGGCGACGTCGAACTCGACCGATGCGTTCGTGACGTTGGGATGGTCGCTGGCGAAGGTCTTGAGCTCGGCGTAGTGGGTGGTGGCGGCCACGCGTGGCGCCCGCCTCCAGCAGTCGCTCCACGACGGCCATGGCCAGGGCCGAACCTTCCGTCGGATCCGTGCCGGCGCCGATCTCGTCGAGGAGGACCAGCGTCCCGGGGCCTGCGACGGCCACGAAGCGCACGACGTTGCGCAGGTGGCTGGAGAAGGTGGAGAGGGACTGGGCGATGCTCTGCTCGTCGCCGATGTCGGCCATCACCCGGTCGAAGACCGGCAGGCGGGCCCCCTCGGCGGCGGGCACGCGCAGGCCGGACTGGTGCATCAGGGCCAGCAGACCCAGCGTCTTGAGCGAGACCGTCTTCCCACCGGTGTTCGGCCCGGTGATGACCATGGCCCGGTAGCCGAAGCGCTCGCCGAGGCGCAGGTCGATGGGCACCGCGTCCGCCCCGAGCATCGGATGGCGGGCCGAGAGGAGCTCCACCGCATCGGCTGCGACCGCCGGTCGGACGCCGTCGAGCTCCGCGCCCAGGCGGGCACGGGCCATCCACAGGTCCGCGCGCGCCAGCGCGTCCAGCGAGGTGCGGAGTGCCTCGCCGCGCGCCTCGACGTCGCGGGAGATCGCGTCCAGGATCCGCTCGACCTCCTGCGCCTCGTCGAGCGTGGCCCGGGTCCAGGTGTTATTGAGCTCCACCACGCTCAGCGGCTCCACGAAGAGCGTGGCACCGGACTGGCTCTGGTCGTGGACGATGCCCTTGACCCGCGCCTTCGCCTCGGCGCGGATGGGAATCACGTATCTCCCCGCCCGCACCGTGACGATCGCCTCGCCAATGACGTTGGCGAGATCGGTCGAGCGCAGCATGGCGTTCAGCCGCTCTCGTACCCGATCCTGGGCGGTGCGCAGACGCCTGCGGATCGTGGCCAGCTCGCTCGATGCGCTGTCGAGCACCTCGCCGGAGTCATCCACGCTGCGTTCGATCCGCTCGCGCAGCGGCGGCGCATCGTCGAGCAGGTCGCGCAGCTCCGCGAGATGGCGCCCTCGCCATGATCCCAGCCGCGCCGAGAAGAGCGTGGTGGCCCGCAGGGTGTCGGCAATCTCGAGGAGCTCCGATGCGGCGAGCCGCCCACCGCGCCGCGCGCGCTCCAGGGCGGCGCGGATGTCGCGCGCCCCGCCCAGCGTGGCCTGCGCCTGCTCGTCCAGGAGCTGCGCTGCCTCGTCGGTCTGCTCCTGCAAGAGCGCCACGTGCCGGGCATTGGCCACCGGGAGCGTCGCCTCCGCGAGCTCGCGGGACGGCGGGAAGGCGGTGCGCGCCGCGAGACGCTCCACGATCGCGCCGAACTCCAGGGCTCGCAGGGTGCCGGGATCCGCGGCCGCCCCGGGCGCCGGAGCGTGATCCGCCTCAGCGGCGGGAGACGTGGGGGTCATCGGTGATCAGGAATCGATACGGGAGGGTCGCCCAGTCACCGGCGTACGCGACCCCGACGCGCGGCCGGCTCGTCACCGACGCCGGACGAGGTCCATCCAGCAGCCGAACCGGTCCACTGAGCAGGTCCGCGCCGTCCAGGGTGCGGTCGATGCCGAACGCGGCCGCAACGTTGCCGGGACCTGCGGCGAGCCGCGCGGCGGCAACCGTCGGTCCTCGCCGCGCCTGTGCCAGGGGCACGCCCTCGTCGATGGCGACCGCGCGAATCAGCACCGCCTCCGGCTTGGCGCCCGGTCCGCAGACGACGTTGATGCAGTGGTGGATGCCGTAGACGAGGTACACGTACAGATGGCCCGGCGGGCCGAACATGGTCCGCGTCCGCGGCGTGCGTCCGCGAGCGGAGTGCGCGGCGAGGTCCTCCGGCCCGGTGTACGCCTCCGTCTCGACGATGGTGCCGCCCACCACCCCGGCGTGAGTGTCGTGGACGAGGCGCTTGCCCAGGAGGTCGGGCGCGACCTCGAGAGCCGATCGGTCGAACCAGGCCCTGTCGCGCGATACCACGACTGCCGGAGGCACCCATCGGCATGGCATCGGCCGACGCCACCGTGGCGGAACCGGTCACAGCTTCAGGAATTGCGCGATCTCGGTCGGGACGAAGGGCCGGGCAAGCGTGCCGGCGATGGGGATCACGGTCCGGTTGAAGACGCCGACCAGGACAGAGTCGTTCATGGACTGGTAGAAGCTCTTGAGCCAGCCCGTATCCGGCAGGCCGGGTCCGCCCGGCAGGGTCGCAGCGCCCTTGAACAGGGTGTCGAAGACCACCAGCAGCAGGACGATCGATGTCGCGGCGAAGGTGATGCCCAGCAGGGCCCCGCCCACCTCGTCGAGCTCCTTTGCGATGGGAAGGCGGGTGGTCCGGTAGAACACGCGCACGATGAACCAGCCCGCCACCGAGAAGCCGATGAAGAGCACCACGAAGACCCAGAACTCGCGGACGGGCGGTGCGAAGGCGGTCCAGAAGGTGGAGAGGGCGTCGGTGATGGGACCCTTGAGCTGGGCGGCCAGGACGAACGCCACGACCAGCGAGACCCAGCTGAGAACGTACCGAATCAGTCCCTGCTGGAAACCGAAGAAGGCGCCGGCGGCCAGCACGATGATCAGCGCAAAGTCGACCCAGTTGAGACTCTGAATGAAATCGAGCACGGCCAGCCCCTCATGATTGGCGCCCCGAGCGAGGCAATCGTCGCTCGGGCGCGCGAAGCGTAGCAGGGACCTTCCCGCGGGGACAAGGGAGACGATGGTCTCGCCGGCTCAGCGGATCTCGGCGCCCAGGTGGTGGCGCACTGAGCCGCGGATTCGGTTCATGGCCTTCTCGACCGTCTTCTCGTCGCCGGCAGCCTCCGGCTGGAATCGCAGGGCTATGGCGTACGAGACACGGCCGGCGCCGACCTGGGCACCGCGGTATTCGTCGAAGAGGCGGGCATCGGCCAGGATTGGTCCCGGCGGCCATGCGCACGATCCGCAGCAGCTCGCCGACCGGAAGTCGTCTCGTCGACGATCACGGCAAGATCGCGATCCGCCGGCTGCGCGGACGGGGATGGGCTTCGCCCGCAGCTGGTCGGGGACCAGCGCCAGCAGCTGCGGAAGGCTCAGGGCCGCCATGACCGGGCGGCCGGGAATGCCCCACGCTTCGGCTATGGCCGGGTGGACCTCGCCCACGCTCCCGTACGGCTGACCGCGGGGTCCACCAGTCGCGCGGCGCGCCCGGGGTGCAGGTGGGGATGGCGTTCGTCCCCATCCTCGGGCGCGTAGGCCGGCAGCGTGCGCTCCCAGCGCCTCGTGGAGCGCCTCGAGGATGCCCTTGAGCTCGGCCACGTCGGCGTCCGGCGCCTGGCCGCCGGGGAATCCGCGGCGTGCCGGGGGCCCATCAGCGCAATCCCCACGTGCCAGACCTCGTAGCGACCCTTGCCCGCGGTCTCCGCGCCGGCCGGGCCCGCCTCGGCCCGGGGTCGTAGTGGTACGTCTTGCCGACCTCGAAGATCCAGGCATCGAGACGTCGCTGCCGGACGTTCTCGGCCAGCGAGGCGAGCAGGGACGGATACAGGACCGGGCGCAGGAGCGCGTGCTCCTCGGAGAGCGGGTTCGCGACCCGGACGATCTGGTCGTCATTGCGGCGTCGTAGCCGGATCGGCGCAGGTCTTCCGCGACCTATGAGCGCATGGGTGATGGTCTCGTCGAGCCCCAGGCCCGCCAGGATGCGCCGGACCCGATGCCGGGGCTCCGATGGATCCGGCCGGAACGGCGGCAGGACGGTGGCGGGCAGTGTGCTCGGGATGCGGTCGTAGCCGTGGGCGCGGGCGATCTCCTCGGCGGCATCGGCGGCGAGCACGACGTCGAGGCGGTGGGGCGGCACGGTCACGGTGCAGCGCGCCGCCACCCTCGTCGGTGACCGCAAAGCCCAGTGGCTCCAGGAGCTCCTGCACCCGGGGTGCGCTGAGCGTGATTCCCAGCAGTCGCTCGGTCCGTGGCAGGTCGACCGCCACCTGCACCAGCGGCTTGGGCTCCGGGTCGTTGTCCACGATGCCCGAGGCGACCTGTGCCCCGGTGATCTCGGCGATGAGCTGCGCGGCACGGTCCAGCGCGACCCGCGGCAGGTCCCAGCCGATCCCCTTCTCGTGCCGCATGCTCGCCTCCGAGCGCAGGGCCAGGCGCCGCGCCGTGTTGCGGATGGTGGGCCCGTGGAAGACGGCGGACTCGAGGATGACGCGGGTCGTGGACTCCCCCACCTCCGTCGCCTCGCCGCCCATGATCCCCGCCAGGCCAATCGGCTGCGACGCGTCCGCGATCACCAGCATCCGCTCGTCGAGCGCGCGATCCTCGTGATCAATGGTCACCAGCCGCTCGCCGGTTCGTGCCCGCCGCACCACGATCCTGCCGTCCGGGATCGGTGTCCCCGTCGTAGGCGTGCATCGGCTGCCCCAGCTCATGCATCACGTAGTTGGTGACGTCCACCACCGCGCTGATGGGCCGCATCCCCGCGGCCAGCAGGCGGAGCTGCATCCATTCGGGCGAATCTCCGTTGTGGACCCCGTCGAACCAACGGGCCGTGAAGCGCGGGCACAGGTCGGGGTCCTCGATCGTGACGCTCACGTGGCCCGCGGCGGGATCGTTGGTTTCGACGACGCTCGCCGATGGCGTCCGCACCTCACCCCCGGTGAAGGCGGCGATCTCGCGCGCCAGGCCCACCATCGAGAGCGCGTCTCCTCGGTTCGGCTTGACGTCGACGTCCAGGACCACCTCGCCAACGATCGTGCGCAGGTCGGTCCCGAGCGGGTACTCCTCGCCGGTGCCCAGGATGTGGATCCCGTCGGCATCGGTCCCCAGCTCCAGCTCGCGGGCCGAGCAGAGCATGCCGTTGCTCACCACGCCACGGATCTTGCTGCGCTCGATGCGCCGATCTCCCGGCAGCACGGCGCCCGGCAGCGCAACGGGGACGAGCTGGCCGACCTCGAGGTTCTGCGCACCGCAGACGACCTCCATGGGCTCGCCGCCCTCCGCGGTCAGGACGCGGGTCAGCCACAGGGTGTCGGCATTCGGATGGCGACGGACCTCGAGCAGGCGGCCGACCACGACGTCGCTCCACTCGGCGCCGGTGATCTCGATGCTGCTCACCTCCATGCCGCGCATGGTCAGCTGGTCCGCCAGCTCGCGTGGGGAGAGTTCGAAGCTCACGTAGTCGCGCAGCCATGAGAGCGGGACGCGCATCGTCAGCGGCCCTCCCTGAACTGCTCGAGGAACCGCAGGTCGGCGTCCATCAGCAGGCGCAGGTCGGGGATCCCGTAGCGGAGGAGTGTCATGCGATCGAGGCCCATGCCGAATGCGTAGCCCTGGTACTCGTCGGGATCAAGTCCCCCGCTGCGAAGCACGACCGGGTGGACCATCCCCGCGCCCAGGATCGTGATCCAGCCGGTTCGTTTGCAGGCCGGGCAGCCGGGTCCGCCGCAGACCAGGCACGCGACGTCGAAGGCGACGGACGGCTCCGTGAACGGGTAGTAGCCGGGCCGGAAGCGGGTTGCGGTCTGCGGGCCGTAGATGGCGCGTGCGTACTCCTGGAGCATGCCCTTGAGGTCTGCCAGCGACGTGTCGCGGTCGACGACGATGCCCTCCACCTGGAAGAACTCGAAGCCGTGGCTGGCGTCGACCGCCTCGTATCGGAAGCAGCGCCCGGGCATGATGGCGCGGATTGGCGGCTCGAGGGCGCGCATGGCACGGATCTGCACCGGGCTGGTGTGGGTGCGCAGGATGCTCCCGTCGTCGGCCGGGCGCAGGCCGCCGGCCTTCCAGCTCCCCGGCTCCGCCACGTAGAGCGTGTCCCACAGGTCTCGCGACGGGTGGTCGGGCGGAATGTTGAGCGCCTCGAAGTTCCACCAGTCGTCCTCGATCTCGGGTCCTTCGATTACCTCGAACCCGAATGCGTGGAAGATCTCGCGCAGGTCACGCTCCACGGTCATGCTCGGGATGCAGCGCTCCGGTCCTGACCGGACGGCCGGGCGCGGTCATGTCGAGCCGTTCCGCATCCAGGCGGGCGACGAGGCCCGCGCCCCGCAACGCCGCGAGTCGGTCGCCAATGGCCGACTCCACCGCGGTCCGGACCTCGTTGGCCAGGACGCCCAGCGCCGGTCGCTCCGCCGGATCGATGGTGCCCAGGCTGCGGAGGAGGCCGGTCAGCGTCCCGGAGCGCCCAAGGAGCTCGGTGCGCAGGGCATCGACGGCCGCCTCGTCGGTCGCGGCGCGGATACCCGTGGCCGCGTCCGCGCGGACCTGCTCCAGGCGTGTCCGCAGCTCGCTTGCCTCCATCGGCTCGTCTCCTGTTCGGTCGGTCATCGGTGCTGCTGGGATTGTCGCGCGAAAACAAACGACCCCGCTCCGCGAACGGAGCAGGGCCGGTGGCCGGCGTGAGCGACGCCGGCTAGCTGGTAAAGGAGGCCTTGGCCGTTTCGACGATCTTGCCGAATGCGGCCTGGTCCCGGATGGCGAGGTCGGCGAGAACCTTGCGGTCGACGGCCACGCCCGCGATCCGGAGTCCCGCGATCAGGCGGCCGTACGGCAGCCCGAGGCTGCGCGACGCGGCGTTGATGCGCTGGATCCAGAGGCGGCGCATCTGCCGCTTCCGGTTGCGACGGTCCCGGTAGGCGTAGACCAGGGCGTGGAAGAGCGCCTCGCGCGCCGGGCGGACCAGCGTGGAGCGCGTGCCCCGCCGACCGGATGCCTGGGCGAGAAGACGCTTGTGGCGCTTGTGTGCGGTGACGCCGCGCTTGACTCGTGCCATTTCAGCCCTACTCGTACGGCATGAGGCGCTTCAGCTGGGCCTCATGCACCTTGCTCACGATTGCCTTGCCCGCGTATCGGCGCGTGCGACGGCTCGACTTGATCTCGAGGTGGTGACCACGCCACGCCTTGGGCCGAACCCACTTCCCGGATCCGGTCTTCTTGAAGCGCTTGGCCGTCCCCTTGTGGGTCTTCATCTTTGGCACAGTTCTATTGCTCCACGGGTGGCGTTGATGGCGCTTCCGCCGGGGCGTCCTGCGCGGGCAAAGACGGGGTCATCCCCTTCGCCGCCAGCGCCTCACCGATCGTCCCTCCGTTGCCGTTGGACGCATTCGGCCGCCTCGCCGTCTGCCTTTTCACTCTTCTTCTCGGCGCGCTTGTCGAGCGGCGCCATGACGATGTACATGCTCCGGCCCTCGAGGAGCGGCTGGCGCTCGATGCTCCCGCTCTCGGCGAGCATCTCAGCGGCCGCGCGCTGGAGGAGATCACGCCCGAGGTTCGCGTGCGTCATCTCCCGTCCACGGAACTGGACCGTCACCTTCACGCGGTCCCCGTCGTCGAGGAACTCCGCCGCCCGGCGGGTCTTGGTCCGCAGGTCGTTGGTGTCGATCTTGACCCGGAGACGGATCTCCTTGAAGGTCTGAGACTTCTGCTTCTTCTTCGCTTCGCGATCGCGCTTCTGCAGCTCGTACTTGTACTGGCCGTAGTCGAGGATCCTGCAGACCGGCGGGGCCGCGGTGGGCGCCACCTCCACGAGGTCGAGCCCCTTCTCCTGTGCCAGGGCAAACGCCTCGGCGGTTGGCATCACACCAAGCTGCTGCCCTTCGTCGTCAATGACCCGCACCTCGCGGATCCGGATCATTTCGTTGACTCTGAGGTCCCGTGCGATCTTCGTCCAGCTCCTTCAACAAACAGGCCACCGGCCGCTAGGGTCGGAGGCCTACATCCAACGCGAAAACGCCGCGAGACTATACCTCGAACGGACGTTCTCAGTCAACGCGCGGCGGCCTCGGACCGGGACCGATGGCGCCCTACGTCGGCCAGTCGAAGAAGATGGCCACCTGACGTCCATCGGGGTCCGCCACGCGGAAGGAGCGGCTGCCCTCCCAGCGGTCGCCCGAGGGTGGCGCGACAAGGGCGAACCCGCGCTGCGCGAGCTCCTGTGCCCAGCCGTCCACCTCTGCGGCGGTGTCGACCCGAAACCCGATCTGGATCCCGTCGCGGGTCGCCGCCTCGGCTCGCCGGAACGAGAGCTCGAAGCCGCCCAGCTCCAGGTCCACGCCGCCATCGTTTCCGGCCCGCAGACGGAAGCCAAAGGCATGCTCGTAGAACTCGGCGCAGCGCATCGGGTTGGTCGAGCGGAGCGCCAGCTGGCCAACGCCCCTCATCTTCCTCATTGCTGGTCGCTCAGTCTGCGGGCGCGTTGTCTTCGTACGGCCACAGCTCGCGCCGCGCGTTGCGGCCGGCCAGCTGCTCCACGAACTCGTCGAGTGGCACGCCCTGGCGCGATCGGCCGGTGCGCAGCCGCGGGCTCACCGCTGCGCCTCCTGGTCTCGGTCGCCGACCACCAGCATCACGGGGATCTGCTGCTCCTGCGCGTCGCGCAGCTTCGCCTGCATCCGCTCCGAGCGGTCGTCGACCTCCGCGCGGATCCCCGCCGCGGCGAGCGCATCGCGCACGGAGGCCGCGTACTCGATATGCCGATCGGCGATGGGAATCACGATCGCCTGGAGCGGGCGCCAGCCAGAGCGGGAAGGCGCCCCCGAAGTGCTCGACGATGACGCCAACGAAGCGTTCGAAGGTGCCGTAGATGGCGTAGTGGATCATGACCGGGCGCTCGAAGCCGCCCTCGCCGGTGCGGTACTCGAGATCGAAGCGCTGCGGGAGCTGGTAGTCGAGCTGCACCGTCGCCATCTGCCACTCGCGGCCCAGCGCGTCCTCGATGAAGACGTCGATCTTCGGGAGCGTAGAAGGCCGCCCCACCAGGATCCACGCTGTAGGTCAGGTCCTCCGCCTCGAGCGCTTCCTTGAGGCGACCCTCCGCCATGTCCCAGAACTCGTCGGAGCCCAGCTTCTTCTCCGGGCGAGTGGCGAGCTTGAAGCGCGGCTCAAAGCCGAACGGCTCGTACTGGCGGAGGACAAGGGCGAGCGCCAGGCGGAGCTCATCGGCCACCTGATCGTCGCGGCAGAAGACGTGGGAGTCGTCCTGGGTCAGCTGGCGGACCCGGAACATCCCGGCAAGGGCGCCGGTGCGTTCCTTGCGGAAGAGGGTCGAGTAGTCCGCGAACCGCATGGGGAGGTCCCGGTAGGAGCGTGATCGGGTCTTGTAGACCAGGATCTCCTGCGGGCAGTTCATGGGCTTCAGGCCTGAAGGATGGTCGGAGTCGTCCAGGATGAACATGTTGTCCTGGTACAGGTCCCAGTGCCCTGACTGCTCCCAGAGCTCCCTGCGCACCAGGGATGGCGTTCGCACCTCGGCGAAGCCGCCCTCCGTGCGGACCTGCAGCGACCACGCTTCCAGGACGCGCCAGAGCGCCATCCCCTTGGGGTGCCAGAAGGGCGCCGCCGGCGATTCGGGGTGGAAGGTGAACAGGTCCAGGTCCCGGCCCAGCCGCCGATGGTCGCGCGCCTTCGCCTGCTCCAGGCGCCACAGGTACTGGTCCAGCGCCTCCTGCGTCTCCCACACCGTCCCGTAGATGCGCTGGAGCATGGGCCGGTTCTCGTCGCCGCGCCAGTAGGCGGCGGCGCTGTTGAGGAGCTTGAAGGGACCAAGGCGACCGGTCGACGCCAGGTGCGGGCCGCGGCACAGGTCCTTGAAGTCGCCGTGCCGGTAGAAGCTCACGACACGCGCCTCTTCCTCGGGAAGCTCGCGCACGATCTCGACCTTGAACGGCTGGCCCTCCTCGTCCAGTGCCGCCAGGGCCCCGTCGCGGTCCAGCTCTGTGCGCTCGAAGGCGAGGTCGCTCGCCACCTGCTCGCGCATCCTCTCCTCGATTGCCTCGAGGTCCGCCGGCGTCAGTGACCGGGGCAGGTCGAAGTCGTAGTAGAACCCGTCCCGGATGGCCGGTCCAATGCCCAGCTTCGCTTCGGGAAACAGCTGCAGGACGGCGGACGCCATGATGTGCGCCGCGGAGTGCCGCATCGTGTCGAGCGGCTCGTGCGCACCCGCGTCGAGGAGCTCGTCCGCGGCGGAGCGGATCTCGTCAGAGTCGATGGCCATGGTGCGCGCAAGCGTAGCGCATTGTGCCGGCGGTCTTGGCCGCACGGCTCATCCGGGGGACGAGCAAGCTGGACGACATTCCCAGGCAATTGGCAGGCGGCCCGCCGGGCAGGCGCAGGCAGTCTTTGAGAATCAGCATTCCTCCCGATGCGGCGGATCTGGTGTGGCTCGTACCGTCGAGCGCAAGGCAGGGAGGAATCAGCCGCCCACAGCCGTCGAGCCAGAGGAGGAACACGGTGCGTATTCGGTATGTGAGCATCGGGATCCTTGTGATCCTGACCGCCTGCGCGGCGGGGCAGGCCGGAGAATCCGCCGGATCCACGGCGTCCGCCTCAGGATCGGAGGTTGCGGACCGTCATCGGGCAACCGAGCGCATCTCCGTCCCCCACCCCAGCGCCGCTTGCAGCGTGCGACCTGGCCGTGCCGCCGACCTCCGCCGGGCTCACCGCGAGTGACACGAGTCATCAGACGCTTGCCGACTTTCAGCAAAAGGCCGCCAACGAGACCGATGCCTCGCTGAAGAAGGCGCTCCAGGACGATGCCGATCGGCTCTCGCAGTTCGGGCTCCTCGACTACTGCGCCACCACGCTTACCACGGCCGCGCAGGACTTTGTTGGGTATACGCGCACCTGGGTGTTTCCCGACGCCGCGGGAGCCGACAGCTGGCTCGCCTATACCCTGCCGGCCGACTTCTGCAAGTCTCAGACGGTCCCAGCTTCGGTGAAGGGTGAGCACGTCGAGGCGACGATCTGCGGGATGGAGGGCGCGGAGCGGGCGTTTGTCGTCGTCCGCGTCGGGGGAGTCTTGCGGTTCTCGGTCGCCCAGGTGGTTCAGCCCAGCGGCACGATCACCCAGGCGATGCTGGACGGGGCCTACGCCGATGCGGTGACCAGCGCTGCGGCCATCGAGGCGGCGCTCCCCGCGATACCGGCCGGCGGCTGATCCGACCGTCAAGCACCACGCACCGACACAGAGGAGAGAAGGACGATGGACACTCCCCGCTCGAGCATCCTTGCGCTCATCGTGCTCGCCGCTTGCAGCGCCGGCCAGGGCAACGCGGCGACGCCGACGGTGAAGCCGACCCCAGCGGCCACCGCGTCACCAACGGCGACAGCCACGCCGACTGCCATCCCGACCCGGACCTTGCCGCCATCGGCCAGGCCTATGAGGCGTCTGCGTCTGCATTCGCCTCCGCGGACTGCCAGGCGGCCACGATCATCAATGCCAATCCGACCACGGCGAGCTGGAAACAGGCGATGACAATCTTGATTCCGGCCCTCAAGGACGCGAGTGGCAGCATCCGCGCGCTTGGTGCGCCGCCCGAAATCCAGGCGACGCTCGATTCTGTCGCGGCCGCTCTGGACAAGCGCGAAACGGCCGCTGAGGCGATCGTCGCAGCCACGACGGACGCGGAGCTCAACGATGCGATTGAGCAGCAGTACAACCCGAGCGTTGCTCTGACGGGGTCGGCGGCCGATGCGGCGCGGACGGCGCTGGGCCTCGCGAAGCGCGCCTCGGACACCTGCGCCTGATGCGTCGCGGTCGTCCTCGGCTACTCGAGCCTTCGACCCGCATTGCACCCTTAGTCGCGCCATCCGGCCCCGAACCTGGTCACGTCGCTGCGTCGCACAGGGCGTTCCAGTGAGAGCTCGGGCGTGGACCGGCCGGCCTGTGAACCCGGCGGGTAGATGTGGATCGACAAGCGGGGCCGCGCGCTCGGCGTGGCGGCCAGGCGCAGGCTGATGCGCAGGTCGCGCGGCCGTCCCCAGGCATCGGCGGCGGAGGATCGGCTGCGCGCGGGAGCTCCCATGTGGAGCCAGCCGTCCGACGTCGCTATCCACCAGCCGATCCGCGTAGATCGATACTCGCTGTCCTTCGATCGCAGGCGCAATGCGCCAGTGGCGCCCTGCGGGTGGACGGCTTCGCTCAAGACGAAGGCGAACGCCAGGTCGCCGTACCCGCCCGCCGCGGTCGCCACCCCACTCGCGGCATATCCGCTCCGGTCCGCCCGAACCACGGCGATCAGCCCCTCCACCACCGGGGTGCTGTCGTCCTCCAGCACGAGGGTGATGACATGGACCCCCGCTCGGCGGTACGTGTGCACGACGTGGCTCCACGACCCGCGGGGACCCGAACGGACGGCTGCGACCGCCGTGTGGCCATCGCCGAACGACCATCGTCCCCCACAGAACGGTTCGGTCACCGACAGCCTGACGCGCAGCCGGACGGGTTCGCCGACGCGCGCCGGGCGAACGGCCAGCAGCTGAGGAAGGACCTCCTGTCGCACAGCCTGCGCCACCCGACCTCCTTGCCGCGCCACGCGCCGCGTTCGTCGAACCAGGTCACGGTATGGCGCGCCGCGAAGTCAGCGCATCGGCAGGAACACCTATTCGCCCGACGGAAGTGCATACCGTGTGCCAGTGTCGAGCCGTCCGGAGCGGATGGCCACGATCGCGGCCTCCGCCCGGCTTGACGCTCCGAGCTTGGCGAGGATGCTCGAGACGTGGGTCGCCACGGTTTTCTCAGTGATGAACAACGCGCCGGCGATCCGCCGGTTCGACATGCCGTCGGCAACCAGGGTCAGCACCTCGTGCTCGCGGGCGCTGAGCTCGTCCAGGCCCCGCCCCCGATCCAACAGCGGCGCGGCTGGGGCGGGTCGGAGCCGCGCGCGGACCTCGACCTGCGCGGATATCGTCGAGCAGGGGCCGCGCGGCGACCGCCGTCCCAGGGCGAGGGCCTCCGCCAGCGCGATACCTGCCGCGTGCCGGTCTCCGGCAACGAGCAGCGCCTCTCCGAGCCGGAATGACGCTGTAGGCCTGCAGCGGCACCAGGTGTCCGTGCACGGCTGCCGCATGGGCCGCGTCCCATGGCTCGACGGTGCTCACCCCATCTGCCCGGGAGGCTTCACCGCGGACGATGGCCGCGCTGGGTTGCCGCCTCGTCGGTAATCCACCCGTTGCGTCGCCTGAGGTAGCGGCCCGCCTCTGCGAGGATGCGGTGAAGGCCTCGCCGGCCGGCGATGCCCCTCGTCGCGGCGCGACCGGTTGGCGAGCACCAGGTCAGCCGCGGTTCGCGCGCCCACCCGCAGAAGACGCATCAGGTAGAACCAGGATTCGTTCTCCGGATCGAGGTCATCGAAGGCACCCTCCACGACCTCGAGCGCCTCCGTGAGGTTCCCTTCCAGGCGGCGCAGCTCCGCGCGCGGATACGCGATCTCTCCGATCAGCTGGACCTGATGCGCTGGTGGCGGGCTCCGATCCAACGTGGTCACCAGGTCTCGGGCAGCCGCAAGATCGCCACGGCCAAGGTGGATTGCGGCCGAGACACTGATCAGCTCCACGCCGGCGACACTGATCGGACGCCCGCCGAGCGCCTCGTCGACCACCGTCAGACCCTCGTCCCAGCGGCCGAGCCGCCAGAGCTGGTTCGCCTTCTGCCCGAGCGCGGTGGCCAACCACGACTGGCGGCCTCGCTGCACGAGCTCCTCGGCCAGGTCGGTCACGCGGTCGCCGGCTTCCTCGATCTGCCCGATGACGTCACGGACCCAGATTGCATCGATGCGAGCGTACGTCCACGCTCCCAGTGGGTCGTCATCGGGGCGGAGCGCCAGGTTCAGCTCCTCCTCAACGCAAGCGATCGCCTCGTCGGGCAGGCCGAGCTCGGCGTTGACGCAGGCCAGCGTCCCGAGCGCCATCAGGCGCACGGTCCCGGCCGCCTTTTGGTCGGCCAGTGACAGCGCGTCATCCGCGGCGCGGCGCGCGGCGGTCAGGCGGCCAAGCACGCCCTCGACGGTCGCCCAGGAGCCCAGGGCACGAGCCAGGTCACGGGGTGGCGCACCTTGAACGGCGAGCTGCAGGCTTCGGCGGCTCGCCGCAAAGGCGGCCTCGTGCTCTCCGATCTGCCACAGCGCGGTGGACAACTGCTGCTCCAGGGTGGCGGCGCGCCCCGGCTGCCCGCGGCCGTCGAGCAAGGCCAGGCCATGCCTGGCCAGCCCGGCGGCCTCGGCGGGCTCGACCGCGATCAGGGCGACCCGAGTGGCCGTCGCGAGCAGATCGGCGACCTGCCCACGATCGACGTTCTCGGCCAACTCGGCTACCTCCACCGCCAGGAGGTAATGGGCCAGGGCGTCGGGGTAGGCAAACAGGGCCTCCGCAGCCGATGCCGCGGCCACGTGAGCGGCCACGGCCCGGTAGTCGCCTGCTTCGTCCCAGTGGCGAGCCAGCTCGGCAAGCCGGGCAGACCGACCCCCTCCGCGGAGGTTGGCCCGAGCCAACCTGCGGGCATACCGCCGATGCAGCTCCACGCGATCCGCAGGGTCGAGGTCGCCAAGGATGGCTTCCTGAAGGAGCGCATGGCGGAACCGATACTGTTCCGGATGGCCGCCATCGCCGACCAGCAGCGCCCGCTCGGTGGCGAACCGCAATGATTCGGTGAACACCACCTGGGTCTGGCGAGTGACGCTGCGCAGAAGTTCGCGATCCACCTCGGACCCGCCCACGGCGGTGACCCGCAAGAGCTGCTGCACGCGCGGAGGCAGCTCCGCGATCTGCACCAGCAGCAGGTCAGCAAGGGATGGTGGGAGGCGGCCCGTCTCGGTGCCGGCCAGCGCAGCCACCAGCTCTTCGGTGTAGTACGGGTTGCCGCCCGATCGTCGGTAGATCATGGCAGCGTCCTCGTTGTCCAGCCGCCGACCGGTGATGGCCTCGACCTGCTCAACGGTCTCGTCGGGGGTCAGCGGCTCGAGCACGAGATGCTCGACGCTCGACAGGCGGGTCAGCTCCGCGATCCAGGGGGCGACGTCACGGTCCACGCTCCTGCCACCGCGGCGGTACGTTGCAATCACCGCAATCCGCGCCGATTGGCCGGATCGAAGCAGGAAGCTCACCAGGCCTCGAGTGGACCGGTCGCTCCATTGCACGTCCTCGAGCAGAAGGAGCAACGGCTTCCCATTGCCGATGGCATCGAGCGTTCCGATAAGCTCCGCGAGCATGGCGACCGGGTCGATCAGCTCGGGATTACGGACAGGCGCCCCCAACAGCGGACCTGCATGTGGCGCGAGCCGGAGGGCGCGCCGGCGTTCGTTCGTGGTCAGCGCGCGGAAGGCGTTGAACAGCGGGTGGAAGGCGCTGGCGCCACCCGCGAGCTCGAGACAGGCGCCGGACAGTATCCTGCAACCGTCGGCCCCGGCACGCGCCGCGACGGCGGCCGCGAGCCGGCTCTTGCCGATCCCCGCCTCCCCGCCGATGAGGATGGCGGTCGGGAAGGGCGCGCGGGCGAGGTGGTCGCTCGCGGCGGCGAGCTCCGCCTCTCTGCCGATGAGATGGGGACTTGACCGACGCACGCCCGACGGCCTCAGCGGTGCATGCCGGCCCGCAGGCTCGACGGAACGGTCGCCGATAGCCACGGTGATCGCTCAATGGCGCCATGGGTGGGGCACTCCACCGCCGCCGTTCCCTCCCTCGTCTGATCCCACGCCGAGGTGTAGCCGCGGTGGCGAGGGCTCGAACCCGATTATGGTCGGCGGCGCAAGCCCGCCCCGGCCCTGCGTCAGCGCGGCGCGAGCGTCCCCGCGAAGACCTGCCAGGCCAGCGCCGACTTGGCGAGCAGCGACAGGGCGATGTACACCGCTTCGCCGAACAGGTAGTCGCGCCACGGCCCGACGCGACGGTACTGCAGCACCATATTCAGCGCGAAGCTGTTGAAGAAGACGAAGAGCGACACGAAGATCGCGTAGACGAACGCGGGCGCGGCGACCTCGGATCCGGGGTTCCAGAGGTAGATCCCAATGAGGACCCACGGCACGGCACCGGCGAGAACCCCGAACCAATAGCTCATCCAGTTGGGCCGTCCGGGCTGCTCGTAGTGCTCCATCAGCAGGCCAAAGAGGATCATGGCCGCGTTCACCCCGAAGATCGCCCCCAGGGCGGCCACGTCACTGATCCCCGGCAGCATGGCGATCAGCACCACCATCAGCGACGAGCTGAAGGCGTACTCGATCCAGCGCGCGTAGTTCCGTCCGCGGAGCAGGTTGGACCGATACCAGCCGAAGATTCCCGGGCTCGCCACCAGGAAGTGGGCTGCGGCGGAGAGGAACAGGAAGGCCGCGATGGCCCATCCGAAGCGGAGGTCGAAGAGCGTCGCGTTGCGAACCAGCCCGGAACCGGGCGGCCCCGCCATGAAGGTTGCGGTCACCGGCAGGGCGAAGTCGTTGGCCAGCACCAGGATGGCGGCCCCCTGCGCCAGGTGCAGCAGGCCCATGACGATGTTGTAGATGCGGAGCCGCCCGATACGGCGCTCGAGCGCCGCTGCGTCGGGGACGGCAGCTCCGCCGGGGAGAGGCGTGGTGATCTGGCTCATGCTCGTGATACGGATAGCGCGGCAAGATGGATCATCCGCACAGCCACGGCGCTCTCCTCAGACCTCCTTGAACTGCTCGAACGGCTGGCGGCAGTCGTCGCAGTGGTAGATCGCGCGGCAGAGGGTTGGCCCGAACGCGTTCTCCAGCGTCGTGTTGTGTGAGCCGCAGTATGGGCAGGGCGGCGTCCAGCATGGTGAGCAGACTGTCGGCCTGGTGGTTCGAGTGCCGGCGGCGCGAAGCCGCTGGCGCGCAGCTTCTCGCGTCCCTCCGCGCTGATGCGTTCGGTGGTCCACGGCTCGGCGAAGCTGAGCTCGACGCGAACCTCGTCGGCAAAGTCGAGCGATCGCAGCCGCTCCGCCACCGGCTCGCGCATCACTCGATCGCCGGGCAGCCCACGAACGTCGGCAGCAGCTCCACGCGCGACGCTCTGCCCCGTCTGGCGGTCGTCGACGCTGAACGCGACGACGCCCAGATCGACGACCGAGATCGTCGGGATCTCCGGGTCGGCGACGTCGTGGAGGGCAGCCCAGACGGCCGACTCGCGCGCGTCTGCGCTGGCGCTACCACGTCGCCTCCTCGAGCCGGGCGACCGACGTGAACTCGCCACAGCCAGCGGAAGTCGTCGGTGCGCCGGGTGCGACCATCCGCCGCGGGGGCCCGCGAGATCCGGCAGCCGGCAGGCCCAGCGAGCGCAGCGTCTCCCCCACCGCCCGGCCCAGCTGCGCGAAGCGTCGCCATCGGTGCCGGTCAGGATGCCGGCCTCGACCAGCAGCCGTCTCGCCGGGGAGCGGCGCGAAGATGCGTCTGCGCGTCCGGCCACAGCGTGGTCGAGCGCTCGACGAGCCGCTGCCGCGCCGCGGTCCCGCCCTCGGCGAGCCGGTGCAGCCAGGCGTCGAGGTGCATCAGGTGGTAGCGCTCCTCGCGCCGCACCTTGCCGACGAGCTCGGCGAGCGGCGCAAACGACGATCGCGCGAGCGCCGCCAGGCGCACCGCGTCAGCCGTCTCGTACAGCCAGCGGCGGGCGATGGTGAAGGCCCAGTCCGTGCGCGGCTGGTCGAGCAGGCGCGGCATGCCGGTACTCTTCGGCGTGGCGTCCGAAGGCCATCGCGGTCCGCATCTTCGCCGGTCAACTCGGCCAGCATCTCGTAGAGCGCCGGCGTGGCCGATCTCGTCCTGGCTGAGCGAGCTGAAGGCGACGTCCTCCTCGAGCATCGGCGCGATGCCGGTCCACTCCGAGTCCCAGAAGCCGATCACGAACTCGTCGTCGGCAATGGTCAGCAGCAGCTCCGCCAGCGCCGGCGCGCGGCGAGCGTGAGCTCCGAAGGCCGGCGCGTCGGGATGGACCAGCTCGCACGCCGGCATCCGGGTCGCTGCCTCGCACGGCGCTCCGCCGGCGCGGGCCTTGGCCACCTCGAGCTTGTCGCTGCATCACGTAGCCGCCCGGCTTCTTGAAGCTCCGATCGAGGGGCGGCTGGAGCAGGTCCGGGTCGGAGAGGTCCGCGATCTGCGTCGCGGTCCACGACCCACAGCCGGACGCTCTCCTGGCGTCGGCCGTAGAACTCGCGCGCGTAGTGCATCGCCAGCTCGCGGTCGGGCGCGCGGACGTTGCCCGCGTGGCGCATCGGATCGCCGTCCTTCTCCTGGCGAAAGACCTCCCAGACCCGGTCGTGGCTCCCCGACTGCTGGCCCATGCGGGGAAGGGTACCGCGCGGTCATGGCGTCGCCTCCGCGGCGGAACGCTCGGGGTGCCAGCGAACGGAGCCGGCGGTCAGGCGGCGCGCCGTTCCCGCGAGCCGGCCCAGCGACAGCGTCGCGATACCCACTGGGTCGCGCGTGGTTGAGGCGCCGGAACGCGAGCCGCTCCTGTGACTTCGGTCCGTGGCCGGTGACGACCGTGCGCAGCTCGTTCCAGTCGGGCTCGGTGTACCGCCAGCGTCCCTGGGCTCGTCGAGGCGCAGCTCCGGATCCGGCGGGTCAGGCCGATCTCCCACATCCGCGGCACGTAGATGGAGAGGAACTCCTGGCGCAGCTGCTCGCCGGTCTTCTCCTTGATGCGCCAGAAGAGGTCGCGGTCCTTCGCCGGATCGGTTCGCGGCCCGTGCATCTGCATCAGCGGGCCCCACCAGCGATCCAGCGCTTCCTGGACCATGGCGCGCTGCTTCTGCGAGCCGTTCATCATCGTCACGACCACGTCGCGGCCGTGCATGATGTGGACGGACTCCTCCCAGCAGATCTTCTTCATCGTGCGGCTGTACGGGCCGTACGACGAGTCGCGCAGCGCCTGCTGGGCGACGATCGCCGCGGCGTCCACCAGCCAGGCGATGATGCCGACGTCGGCCCACGACTTCGTCGGGTAGTGGAAGACGTTGTGGAACTTGGTCTTGCCGGCGAGCAGGTCCTGGTAACATCTGCTCGCGCGGCTTGCCCAGGTCCTCCGCGACGCGATACAGCAGCTGCGCGTGGCCCGCCTCGTCCTGGACCTTGGCCGTCAGCGCCAGCTTCCGCTTGAGCGTGGGCGCGCGCATGATCCACTCGCGCTCCGGCAGGACGCCCATCAGCTCGGAGTTGGCGTGCATCTCGACGAACCGCAGGACCGCGGCCCGGTAGTCGTCGGGCATGCAGTCATGCGCCTCCACCTTCGACCCCGCCTGAGACGTGCGCGTAGAACGCGTCGTAGCGGGCCTGCTCATCGGTCGTCGCGGTCACGAATGCACCTCCTGGGTCTCGCCCGTAGGGTAGCGCATGGCCGATGCCGTTGCCTCAGCGCGGGACGAGCTCCAGGGTGGTGGGAAGCACCGCATCGGCGACCATCGCCGGCGTGGCCGAATCGCCCGCGTACTTCTCGAGGAACCCGCGGCTGGCGGCATCGATGCGCTCCTCGTCGGTCGCCACCTGCGCCGTGGCGGTGATGCGCCGGCTTCCGACCACCAGCGTGACCGATGAGCGCGCGAGCGCCTCCCGGTACCAGCGAGCGGAGGGACCGCGGTAGGACCGGATCAGGGCACGGTCCTTGTGGTCGACCACGACCCAGATGATGGTGCTGTGGACGGCGCCTCCAGCCGAGACGGTCTCGATGCGGATCTCCGGCGTCTGCCGCAGCAGGGCCAGGTGATCGGTCGGAAAACGGTCGGGCATGCAGCAAGCCTAGCAGGCGGGCCGGACGGTTTCGGTTCGTCGCCCGAGGGGTTGGTTCGTCTGCCGGGGGCGGGTCAGTCGTGCAGGGAGCGGCGCAGCGGCCGGTGCCAGCGCTCGTACGCGCCGCTTGACGGTTCGCCCAGGGCCACGCGATCGCCGCCGACGCCGGCCACGGCACGGAGCGGGACGTACAGGTCCACCGGAACCAGCGCGGAGGTGCGAACCAGGAGGTAATCCGCGAAGACCGCGTCCACGCGCCCAATGAGGCGGCCGTCCGAGCCGAAGACGCTGGCGCCCACCGCGATCGATGGAATCGGACGGACGTTCATGCTGCGGCTACCGTACCCGATCCGCCCCTCCCAGGCCGGGCAGCCGGCGCAGCCACGTCGAGCGCGGCATGGGCCACCTCGAGCCGCAGCGGGATCGTGCCAAAGGGCTCCCCGTCCAGGTGTACCCGCGTCTCTCCTTCGCCCTCGAGCGTCACGGATCGGGCGCGGACAAACTCGACCGCCGGGTGGGATGCATGCGCGCCGCGATACATGCCGGGCAACTGACGAATCGCCTCCAGCCGGGAGATGTTTCCCACGATGCAGAGGTCCATCCAGCCGTCGGTGACGGTGGCCTCCGGGCAGATCTGCATGCCACCGCCGTAGTACATCCCGTTGGCGAAGGCCACGAACAGCGCCGTCCGTTCCAGGCGTTGCGGGCCGTCAGGGGTCTCCAGGGTCAGCCGCAGGGTCTGGTTGTGGAAGCGTTGGAGCTCCCAGAGGGTCGAGAGCAGGTAGCCGATGCGGCCGTGCTGCCACCAGGCGCGCCGCGCCATGGCCGCCGCCACCTGGGCGTCGAAGCCGGCGCCACCCGCCGCGGCGAAGTACCGCCGCGTCGCCGTTGGTCCATCGCCGCGGGTTGCCACGCCCACGTCGATGCGGAGCAGACCGTCGCCGAGCGCCATGGCGAGGGCATCCTCGCCCCGGTGCGGCAGGCCCAGGCTGCGAGCCAGGTCGTTCCCGCTGCCGCCCGCCAGGATACCCAGGGAAAGGTTCGAGCCGGCCTCGATGATGCCGTTCACGATCTCCTGCACCGTCCCATCGCCACCCACCGCCACGACGCGGTCGTGCCCCTGCGCGGCCGCCTGGCGGGCGAGCTCGCGCGCATGGCCGGGAGCCTCCGTCTCGACAAGCCGGGCGGCGGATCGCGGCATCGCCCAGCCGACGCCGCAACCACGGTTCGAGGTGCAACGCACGGCCGTCACCGGCGACCGGGTTCACGATCAGGAGCGGGGCCGACGAGACGGGCATGGCGCAGATTGTGCACGCTGGTGCGTGCCCGGCGAGGCGCTCGGCGGGACGTTCGTACCGGTGGGTCAGGGTCGGATGTCCGCTAACGCATGCCCGCGTCGTTCGTTGGAAGACAGGGAGAAGACCGAGCTAACCCGCCCTCCAGCAAGAGGACAACGACACCGCATGCATCGATTCAGAATCTTCAGCGCGGTTGCCGCCGTGGCAGCGCTTGCGCTCACCGCGGGCATCGCGACCGCGCATCTCATGCCGACCGCGTCGGACCAGGGCCTGAGCACCGCACGCAACGCGTCCGGTCAGGACGTCCCCATGGGGGTCGACGGCTCGTTCACGGATCCCGCGCCTGCCGCGGCTCCGGCGGATCCCGCGGGGCAGCCAACCGACACACACGGATACACCGTGTCGCAGGCCGCCAAGGGACCCACGCCGAGTGATGGCGGCTGGGCAAACCACGGTGCCTACGTCAGCTCCATTGCGAGGGGCCAGGGCCAGCAGAACGCGGCCGCGACCGCCAGCGCGGTCCCGAGCCCGGAGGAGCCGGCGCAGGCCACCGACGGGCTGGCACACCGCCCGTAGCTGCAGGGCTGCTGCTCCTCCGGCGGCAGCCCGACGAACGAACACCGCCGCCGGACAGACCGGCGGCGGTGTCGTCTCTACCGGGAGATGCTCAGGAGATCTGGAGGCTCACCTCGTGGTAACCCGTCGCCCCGTTGGGCGCCGGATCGTGGGGCGCAGCGACCTGCGGGTTTCCGTCGCCATCGGTCGCGCGCACGCGAAGGGTGTGGCGTCCGGTTGTCGCCTGCCATCGGTAGACCCATTGCACCCATGTCGCGTCCGAGATGGCGGTGGCCAGGTCGGCAGCCTGCCAGGCACCATCGTCGACCTGCACCTCGACCTTGCTGATCCCCCGGTCCGGTGCCCACGCGACGCCTCCCACCGGGACGACGCCGGCCTGCGGTGAGGAGCCGGAGCGCGGCGTGTCGATCCGCGAGGTGGTCTTGATGGGCCCCAGCTTCGACCAGCCCAGGGGTACCCAGTAGGCGTCGAACGCCTCGAGCGTGGTGAGCTCGATGTTCGTGAGCCACTTCGTGGCGGACACGTACCCGTACAGGCCGGGGACGATCAGGCGGGCCGGGAAGCCGTGCGCCGCCGGCAGCGGGTCCCCATTCATGGCGACCGCGATGAGCGCCTCGCGGTCCGATTCGGTGAGCCACGCGGTCGGGAAGCCACACGTCCAGCCGTCGACAGCGCGGCCCACGACCTGGGTTGCGCCCTGCTGGACGCCGGCGCGGTCGAGGACGTCGCGAAGGCGAACCCCGCGCCACAGCGCGTTCCCCACCAGGTCGCCGCCAACGTCGTTCGACACGCACTGGATCGTGACGTACTGCTCGTAGAGGGGCATGGCCAGCAGGTCGTCGTAGGTGAAGCTCAGCTCGTTGTTGACCATGCCGGTCACCGTCAGCTTCCAGGTGCCTGCGTCGACGTGCGGGGTGATCAGCTGGGTATCGATCCGGTAGAAATCCTTGTTCGGCGTGACGAGCGGCGAGATGCCCGAGACGTCCAGCCGGGCGTCCGACGGGACGGGAGGCACGGAAGCGGCCGGCGCCGGGACGTCGGCGATGGGCACGGCCGCCGCGTTGCGGTAGTTGATGAGGAGCCGGCCAATGGTGCCTCCGGCGACGGCCCCGGCTCCCACGACCAGGCTGGTTCCCAGGAACCGGCGCCGGGACCAGTCGGGCATCTCCGCGACCGGCTCGCGTCCGGCCCGTTCCGCTGCCCGGCGCAGCAGCAGCGCGAGCACCTGCCAGGCGACGACGATCGCGAAGGCAACGGAGACGACGGCGAGGACCGGATTGACCGGCGGATTGGTGAGCGAGGCCACGACCGCCACGACGCCCACCCCGACGAAGCCGGCCACCGCCATCCGGAAGCGGCCCGGGTTTGGCCCTTCGTCGCCGCGCCCGGATCTCGCCAGGATCCCCAGGCCGGCGGACAGGACCAGGGCCACGACGAGGACCGCCAGGGTCAGCAGCAGCTTGTCGTTGGTTCCGAACAGGTCGGCCACGATCTGCTTGGCTCCCGGCGGCTGCAGGGCAATGACCAGCGAGCCGACGGCGTTGAGGGGCGACGGAACCCCGTCGACCAGCCCGGCCAGGAGCTCGGCGACGCCCAGGGCGGCGCCCCCGGCGAGCAGCCCGGCGAGGGCGCCGGCAATGCGTGAGGGTCGGTGCATGCCCGCATTCAACCCGTTCTGTATGACGGTCGTGTGAAATCCGGGCGAAGGTCCCCGTCGGCGGGTATCGTCAGCGGATGCCGCCCCTCATCTATCTCGCGCCCGGAGCGAGCGGATCGGTCGCCGGACTGGAGCCGCAGCTGCGCGGCCTGCAGGCTCGCGGTCTGGACGCGAGGGCCGTCGGCCTTCCGAGGGGCCTGGCGCAGCGGGCGGTGGGCACCTACCGGGACGCCGTGGCCGAGCCAGCCGCAGCCATCATCGGCGGGCATTCATTCGGTGGGCGGGTGGCCAGCCTCCTCGCGGCGGACGAGACCGTTGCCGGGCTGCTCCTGCTCTCGTACCCGCTCCACCGGCCCGGGCATCCGGATCAGTGGGAGGAGCGAACGGCCCACTGGGACCGCATCGCCTGCCCGGTGCTGCTCCTCTCCGGGGAATCGGACCCATTCGCGCGCCTCGACCTTCTCCGTATCGCGGTGGCGCGTCTGCTCGACACGCGAGCCTGGTCACCTACCCGCGCGTCCGCCACGGCGTGACACCCGTGCTGGCGGATGCCATGGACAGGATCGCAGCGTGGGTCGCGGGCCTCGACGGGTAGCGGGCACGCGTAGGACGTGGGCAGATTCGGTCCGAGACTCTACACTCGCGCCACATGACTACGGCCGCCTCGATCCCATGTCCGAGCTGTGGGAAGTCGGTCTCGAACCGGTACCGGCGCTGCGGCTACTGCGGAACCGTCCTCGACCCTGCGCGGCTTCCGGAGGAGATCCGTCGAACCGCGACCATCGTCACCTCCGACCTGAAGGGCTCGACGAGCCTGGGTGAGCGCCTCGACCCGGAATCACTCCGCGAGCTGCTGACCCACTACTTCGACGAGATGCGCCTCGTCTTCGAATCCTACGGCGGCACCATCGAGAAGATCATCGGCGATGCGATCGTGGTCGCATTCGGGCTGCCGACCCGTCGCGATGACGACGCGCTGCGCGGCGTGGCGGCCGCCGCCGAGAGCCTCCGCACACTCAACGTGCTGAACGAGAAGTTCGAGCGAGCGTATGGCGTGCAGCTCGTGAACCGGACCGGCATCGCGAGTGGCGAGGTGGTCGTCGGTGAGGCGAGCGAGGGGCAGCACGTGCTGACCGGCGACACCGTCACGATGGCGACCGTCATGGAGCAGAACTCGCCGCCCCTCGAGGTGCTGCTGGCGTCGTCGACCTACGAGCTCGTCGTCGAGCAGATCCAGGCGGAACGGCTCCCGGGTGTCGCCGTCAAGGGCCTCGCCACTCCGGTCGACGGCTATCGGCTGATTTCACTCTCCAGCGAGGCCGAGGAGCAGCTGCGCGAGACAACAGCGCAGGCCAACCCCGACGCGCGGGTCTGCCCGAATTGCGGTGATGAGAACCCGGCCGATTTCACCACCTGCGGCACCTGCGGTGGAGTGCTCGACCGTGCCGCGCCGGCCGCCGAACGGCGCAAGACCGTGACGCTTGTCTTCGCCGATCCCCGCCCGACGACGACCACCGGCGAGCGACCCAGCCCCGAGGCGCTGCGGGCCGTGATGTCCCGGTACTTCGAGACCGTGCACCCGATCCTGGAACGCCATGGAGGGACGGTCGAGAAGTTCATTGGCGACGCGATGATGGCCGTCTTCGGCCTGCCGGTCCTTCATGAGGACGATGCCCTGCGCGCCACCCGGGCTGCGCTCGATATGCAGAACGCGCTGCCCGACCTCAACAAGGCGCTCGAATCTGACTGGGGCGTCACGCTCGAGAACCACGTCGGCGTCAACACCGGCGAGGTGATTGCCGGTGATGCCACCCAGGGCCAGCGACTGGTGACCGGCGACGCGGTGAACACCGCCGCGCGCCTGGAGCAGGCGGCCCGTGCGCGGGAGGTGCTGCTGGGTGACCTCACCTATCGCCTGGTCCGCGACGCGGTGCAGGTTGAGCCTGTCGAGCCGCTCACCCTCAAGGGCAAGGCCGAACCGGTTCCCGCGTATCGGCTGGTGAGCGTGATGGCCATGGACCAGGTCGTGCGCAGCCGGCAGGATGCGCCCATGGTCGGGCGAGACACGGAGCTCGCCAACCTGACACAGCTCTACGCCACCGCGGTCCAGGACCGATCATGCCGGCTGGCAACCGTGGTCGGCGACGCGGGCGTGGGCAAGTCGCGTCTCATTGCCGAGTTCACCGAACGCGGCGCTGAGCAGGCCCGGGTGATCCGGGGTCGCTGCCTGCCGTACGGCGACGGCATCACCTTCTGGCCCCTGCGTGAAGCCGCGCGTGACGCGGCCGGCATCGGCGTCGACGAGGGTGCCGAATCTGCCCTCGCCAAGCTCAAGATCGCCTTCGAGGCGGACGAGGTGGTCGATCGGCTCGCCTCGGTGATGGGGCTCTCCGAGACACCGTTCCCGGTCACGGAGATCTACTGGGGTGCGCGCAAGTTCCTCGAGCACATCGCGAGAGACCGCCCGGTCCTGATGGTGATCGAGGACATCCACTGGGCAGAGACGACGTTCCTGGAGCTGCTCCAGCACCTGGTGCAGACCGTGGAGGGCGCGCCCGTCCTTCTCCTGTGCACGAGCCGTCACGAGCTCCTCGATCGGAATCCGGAGTGGGGCGAGGACGACGGCGCCCTGCGCCTCGTCCTGCGACCGCTCACCGACGCCGATGCCGGCCAGGTGGTGGCGGGCCTCCTGGGCGGGACGGGACTGCCGGAGGCCGTGCAGGCAAGGATCGTGGAGGCGGCGGCGGGCAACCCGCTCTTCGTGGAACAGCTGCTCTCGATGCTGATCGACGACGGATCGCTGCGACTGACGGACGGCCGATGGGAGCAGGTGCGCAACCTGACCGCCATGACCGTTCCGCCCACCATCCAGGCACTGCTCGCCGCGCGCCTCGACCTGCTGGAGCCGCCGGAGCGCAGCGTCATCGAGCCCGCATCGGTGATTGGCCAGACCTTCGCGCAGGCCGCGGTCGCAGAGCTTGTGCCCCCGGAGCGGTCGGGCCAGGTCCCGCAGGAGCTGCAGACCATTGCACGCCGCGAGCTGATCATGGCAGCCCCGGGGAGTGCGGCCGAGGAGCAGGCGTTCCGCTTCGCGCACATCCTGGTCCGCGATGCTGCCTACAACGGCCTCCTGAAGCGAGCGCGGGCCGATTTCCACGAGCGGTTCGTCGACTGGGCGGAGGAGCTCAACCGCCGCCAGGGTCGCGCCGGCCACGAGTTCGAGGAGATCCACGGCTACCACCTCGAACAGGCGTACCGGTACCTCACCGAGCTGGGGACCCTCGATGACCATGCCAGGCGTGTCGGCGGACGCGCCTCCGAGAAGCTGGCGAGTGCCGGCCGGCGCGCCCAGGCCCGTGGCGACATGCCGGCGGCCGTGAGCCTGCTGCGGCGGGCCGCATCGACCCGGTCGCCCCTGGATCCAGATCGCCTGGCGCTCCTCCCGGACCTGGGCGAGGCACTGATGGAGTCCGGCGAGTTCGACGACGCGGACGCCGTCCTTCGCGAGGCGGCCGCCGCCGCTGCTGAAACTTCTGACGAGGAGCTTGGCGCGGCGGCGAACCTGGTTCGGCTTCTGGTGCAGTCGTATTCCGGCGGGAGCGATGACTGGAGCGGACGCGTGACCGAGGAGGTGGAGCGCGCGCTTGGGGTCTTCGAGCGCACGGACGACGACGCAGGCATGGCGCTCGCCTGGCGGCTGCGTGCCGGCCTCTCCGGGACGGCCGGCCGCTACGGCGAGGCTGCGCGGGCGCAGGAAGAGGTGATCCGCCACGTCGAGCGAACGGGGAACCGCCGCGCCGAGACACGAGCGGCCGCGGGCCTCTCCATTTCTCTGGTATACGGGCCAACCCCCGTGCCCGAGGCCATCTCCCGCTGCGTCGAGCTCGCCACCCGGGCCAGCTCCGACCGCCGGACGGTTGCGCTCATCAATGCGCAGCTCGCGCAGCTGCATGCGATGCGCGGGGAGTTCGACGCGGCGCGCCAGCTGTATCGGGAGACCAAGGCAACCCTGGACGACCTGGGAGTCCGCGTCCTTGCCGACTCGACCTCGATCGACTCATCCCGCGTCGAGATGCTTGCGGAGGACTATGCGGCAGCCGAGGGGGAGCTTCGTCGCGACCATGACGCACTGAGCGCCATTGGCGAACGCTTCCTTCTTTCGACCATCGATGGTCTCCTGGCCCGGGTCCTCGAGGCCCAGGGCCATCTCGACGAGGCGGAGGAGATGACGCGCGCCGCGGAAGCGATCGCGGCCGAGGACGACGTCGATGCGCAGGCGATCTGGCGCGGCGTCCGTGCACGCATCCTCGCCCGGCGGGGTCACGCCGCCGAGGCGCTCGAGCTGGCAAACCAGGCCGTGGCATTGCGGAAGACGACCGACTCACCGATCCTTCAGGCGGAGGCGCTCATCGACCTGGCGGAGGTTCAGCTTGCCAGCGCCCATGCCGATGCCTGCACGGTGGCGCTGGAGCAGGCCCTCAGCTTGGTTGCTCGCAAGGGTGACGCGGTTACGGCGCGCCGACTGCGGGCTCGGCGGGAGGCCATCCTTGCGTCGGCCCGGCCCTGAGAGCGGTGGCGCCGTTCGGGTGATCAGACCCCGGAATGTGAGACGTCGGGCCCGAACCGGGCCCGACGTCTTTGGATGCGAATCGCGGTCAGCTGGTTAGTAGCCGCGATAGTTTCCGTTGTGATAGGTGTAGATCGTCAGCTGCAGGTTTCCGCCGCCGATGTTCTGGGGCTGGACGCACGGTGAGGTCGGGGTGGAGGTCGTGCAAAGGCCGATGCTCTCGTCGTGGTTCCCGCCAGCCGTCCAACTGTGGTAGACCCCATTGACCTGGTTGGCGTTGGGACCGTGGTAGATCTGGATGACGATCACGAACAGGTTGTCCTGGAAGTGGTCGTTATCCACGTTGACGACAGATGTCTCACCAAAGAGGGTGGTCGGACAAGTCACGTCGTAGCCGACACACGCGATGGACGAGCCATCCTCGACGGACAGTGGGATCTTGGTGACGTTGACGTTTACCTTTGTGGACTGGGGGTTGCGACGATCAATCGCCGAGTCCTGGATCTGGGTCTGATTGGCATCCCAGACGTAGGTGCCCGCGTGGTCCTTGTCGCTCGAGAGCGTGACGAGGAAGGTGAATGGGAATGCGTCGCCGTGGCTGTTGTTGTGGCCCTTCTGCGCCGTGACGTATCCGGTGGTGCTCCATTCGAAATCCGCCATCCACGACGTTCCACTGGAGGGCGCGGTAACGGCGACAGTGACGGTGACCGAATCGAGTGCATTGACGGCGCCGAACGTGCAGAGCAGCTGGCCCGACGTCGTGCAGACCCCAGACAACGGAACGTTCGCACCGCTGACGGTGGCATACGCCTGGACTCCGTACACGGGGGCGTCGGCTGGACCGGTCAGGTACAGCTGTGAAATGTTGCTCGGCCCGTTATTCGTGGCCGACACGGTGAATGCGGCGAGGCCGCCGTTGGAGACGAACGCCGGCGACAGGTCCTGTCCGGAGAGTCCAAGCGGCGCGGGCGCCGCAACCGCGGAGCCGGCCAGCGTGCCAATGGTGAGGGAGATGGCAAGTCCAAGCGCTCCAACGATGCGCGGAATACGGTGCTGCATTGCTTCCTTCAGCCTCAAGCTCGGGTCTGGGCGTGAACCACCGGTGGCCAGTCGCGGCCCCTGGAGGTTGGCGGAGTGTAGCGTGTTGCCGCCATTGGTACTACTGGATCATGCTCGAAAGTACCAGTCTTCGAGCGTGTACCGTGGTGCATCCGCGCACCAACTCGGTGGGTCCTCACGGGACGGTAGCGGCACGAGCGGCACCCTTCAGTCGCTCAGGCGACACGTCAGGAGACGCCTCACCGACAACCAGCCCGTCTGCCATGATCCGAACCGCGATTCTTGAGGAGCTGTCCACGACGCCCATGCACCATCCCGCCGTTCGCGCTCGAGAGGCCACCTGATGGGTTGGCTGGCGGGCATCGTCCAGTCCCTGGCTGGGCTGTTCCTCATTGCCCTGGTGCTGTGGGACATCTTCCAGACCGTGGTGCTCCCCCGCCCGGCGCACACTCGGATCCGCTTGGCGCGCAGCCTGGTGCGGGTGACCTGGCCGCTGTGGCGCGGCCGCGCCGTGCGCAAGGTCACGAACGTCGACCAGGAGAAGATCCTGGGCTCCTACGCGCCCGCCATGGTCGTGATCCTGCTGATGACGTGGATGACGCTGATGATCCTGGGCTTCGGGATGATCGTGTATGCCGTGCGTGACGAGCTCACCCCGATGCCGGATTTCGGCAGCGCCCTGTACTTCGCCGGCGAGTCCGTGCTGACCATCGGCTTTGGAGACTTCAGCGCGACGGGCGGGCTGTCGCGGCTTGCCGCGATCGTGGCCGGCGGGCTGGGCCTTGGCGTCCTGGCGCTGGGGATCACGTACCTGTTCAGCCTGTATGCCTCGTTTCAGCGTCGCGAGACGCTCGTGGTGCGCCTGGAGCCTCGCGCCGGTGCGCCGCCGTCCGGCGTGGCGCTCCTCGAGGCCTACGGCGCGCAGGACATGCGCGCCGCCCTGCCCGCGTTCTTCCTGGAGTGGGAGGTGTGGGCGGCGGAGGTGCTCGATACGCACGTGGCGTACCCGATCCTTCCCTACTTCCGCTCCTCGCACGACAACGCGTCGTGGGTATCCGCGCTGGGCGCGGTGCTCGATGCCTCGGCGCTGGTGCTGACATGCGTCGAGGGTGGTCCGACCGGAGAGGCAACCATGGTCCAGCGCCTTGGCGGCCATGTGGTCGAGGACCTGTCGAACTTCTTCGGGTGGCAGCAGCTGCCGCTGGCCCTCGTCGAGCGCGATGAGTTCGACCAGGCGCGCACCCGGCTGGCCGACGCCGGCTGGACCCTCCACGACGCCGATGCCGCATGGGACCGCTTCGTCACCCTGCGGTCGGGGTACGCCGCGCGTCTGAACGAGATGGCCCTCTACTGGGTCACGCCGCCGGCGCTCTGGATTGGCGACCGGGGTGCGATCCGCCACCTCCCCGGCCCACCCGTCTGAGGATTCGCCGCTGCGCTGGCTTGCTGGGCGAACCATCCAACCGCCCGGGGCGTCCCCAGGGGGCCTCGGCGGTCACCAGGGTTGCTGAACGATCCATCCGACCGCCCGGGGCCGTCTCCAGGGGCCCCGGCGGTCACAGGGCTTGCTGGACGAACCATCCGAGGCGATAGCGTCGGCGCGGGCCCTCCCGAGCGCTGCCCTAGATCGAGACTCGCCGGATGAGGCGGAAGCGCTCGGCAACGATGAGCGTGTCATCGGTGACGTGCCAATCGGGATCATTCAGAAAGGCGCGCGTCTCGTCCGCGTAGCCGTGCCAGAACCGCTCGTGGGCTGCGCGCCAATCGGCCACCGACTCGAACCCTTCCCCCTCCTCGCGCGCGAACGCTTCGTCCACGTCGCCGGCCCGGATGACCCGCGCCTCGACCGTCTCGATGATCGCGACCGGGCGCTCCGCGGAGTCGATCACCACCTGCCGCTCCCCCGGCTGCGGAATCGCGTCACCCTCTCGTTCGAAGTCGCTGAGCAGCCCGGCCGTGGCGGTCTTCTCCCCGCGAAGGATGGCGGCGATCAGCTCCTCGCGGAGCGGGCCGGGAAACGCGAACTCTGCAACGGGCAGCCCCGCGATCTCCTTGTGCGGGTGATGGTCATCGGTGGTCATGGCGAGATTGTCGCCGATGTCGTCTCCCCCACCAGCTCCCTCGCCCGATCGATGGTGGCGAGCGCGGCATCCCGGTCCCGCCGGCCGAGGCCACACGAGGTGGCGACGTCCACGCGGCGCCCCACGAGCGACTCGATGAGCGCCAATGTTTCGCGCTGCTCGGCGATGGGCCGCGTCTCATGGATGAAACCCGCGATGAAACGGGTGGCCGCCGGGAGCCGCAGGCCGCTCAGGGGGGCGTAAAAGCGAGCCCCCACGTCCGTGGCCGGTGCCGGCGGAGGCAGCACGGCGGCGGCGAACGGGGCGTGCACGAACTCGAGGGGGCGGCCCGTCGGCCAGGCGTGCGCGATGGCATTGGCCAGGCGTACCAGCGGCGTCACGTCCGTGAGCTTCGCCAGCGCCCGGTGGTTCATGTCGCCAACGCACAGATGGATCCCGAAGCGCGTCCCTTCTGGGGAACTGGCAGCCAGGCGCGCCACGCCGCGGGCCAGCCAGCCGGCAATCAGAGGTTGCAGCGGTCCGGGGAAGCGCGCCACGAAGATGAGCTCGGCCGGGATCTCGAGCTGGAAGACGACGTCAGGCCGGCCGGATGCGTCCCGCCCGGCCAGGGCGCTGATGCGCTCGATCTCCCCCACCGTTGCGTCCGTGAACGGGCGGCGCTGAAGGAACGGCCCGGTCGGTCCGAAGGTGAAGAGCGCCATGTCGAAGTCGCCCGGAATGCCCACCTGGAAGGCGAGGTCGCCAGCGCCCGGGACGCCCGCCGCGACGGCATCGGCCCGTCTGCGGGTGAATTCCGGATACGCGACCTCGAACGGCGCAACGTGCTGCAGGTCCAGCGAGGCACCCGTCAGCCGGTGCCCTTTGCGGACCCGGAACACCGGGGTCCGATCGTAGTCGGACCAGTCGCCCTCGCGGGCGACCTCCAGGTCCGGGTGCGCGCGCAGCGCCTCGATGATGTGGATGATCCAGTTCCGGCGGTCACCGGTCTCGCCGTCCGGGACGCTGTGCAGATGTCCGCCTAGGCGGTCCAGGGCAATCTCGATCGCCTCGTCCGCGTTGCTGAATGGGGTGCTGCCCACGAGATGGGCGGCGCGGGTGGTCATGGTGGTGCCTCCATCGGCCTGTCGCAGGTGAACTGGATGCGGCAGCGCGGCGGTCCGCTGTGGATGGAGGTGGGCCGATGTCGGCCGGTCAGGAACCCTCACCCGGGCAGCGGAACCGCCCGGGCATCGCCATGGTGGACCAGTGAGGGTTCCAGCGCGTCATGATGCCCGGCAGCGTAGCACGCATGTCCATGCGCTCGCGTTCGTGAAATTGCCGTCAACGTCTTCGGAAAACGTGGTGCTTCCCGGCACCACATGAGGCGGTTGCACGCACGGATTCGCGCTCTGGCGGCGCTGGGTACCAGTCCCATTTCGTCTCTTGCGGGGCCGGCCCGCGCGCCCTCAGACTCTTCCAACACGATCCGGAGGAACGCCATGCCTGCTGACCCGCTCGCCAACGACCCCGCGACAGCAGCGCTCCTGCTCGCGGCACTGTCGATCGCGACGTACCTGTATGCGGCCCTGCTTCGGCGCCGGCACGCGGAGGAACGCGCGCTCAACTCGAGCCTGAGCGCCATCGTCGACAACTACGGCAGGGACGGCCTTCCGTAGCGCCACGCCCGGCTGCGCCACGCCACGCGGCGCAGCACGAACCGCAGCGTCATAGCCCCGTCACACGCGGACGGCATCCTCGCTCGGGTACGAGCACGGAGTAGCCGTAGCGCATGGGCCTGGTCATCGCCTTCGCGTTCATTGCCGGGGTCCTGACGATCCTGTCGCCATGCACCCTGCCCGTTGTGCCGCTCCTGCTCGGCAGCGCCAGCGCCGGCGGTCGCCGACGGGTCGTCGGCCTCGTCGTCGGGTTCGCTGCGATGTTCGTGGCGGTGACCGTGCTCCTGGCGTCGACCCTTGCGGCCGCCGGTCTCACGACGGACCGCCTGCGCCTCGCGAGCGCCCTGCTCCTCGGCGCGTTCGGGGCGGTGCTCCTGGTTCCGGCACTGGGTCGCTGGCTCGAGGCCCGCACCGCGCCCCTGACCCGAATGGGGGCATTGCTGGTGGGAGCCGGGCCGTCCGGGGGGACGAGCCGCTCCGGCTTCGGGGGCGGGGTCGTCCTGGGCGCCGCCATCGGTCTCATCTGGGCTCCCTGCGTGGGTCCGATCATGGCCGGGGTGATCGCCGTGGCGGTGACCACCGGCCCGTCGCTGCAGGCGCTGGCCATTGCGCTTGCCTACGTCGCGGGGGCGGCGGTGCCGCTGGCCATGATCGCCGGAGCCGGTCGCGCCGCAGTCGACAGCCTGGGGCGGCCGGAGCGTCGGGCTCGCCTGCAGCGGATCTTCGGCGGGGTCATGGTCGTGGCCGCGCTGATCGTCGCGAGCGGACTCGACCTGCCGCTGCAGACCTCGGTGAGCAACCTGCTGCCGGCGGGTTGGGGCACCGCGCTGCTCTCGGTCGAGCAGCAACCGGCGGTGCAGGACGAGCTGGGGCAGATGGGAACGGAGGCCGGCGTTGCCGTGACACCCATGACTGACGCGGACGGCAATCCCCTGCCGACGCCCGTGGCGTCGACTTTGCCCGGATCGGTGCGCCTGCAGGATCTGGGGCCTGCCCCGGAGCTGACCGGGATCACCGACTGGATCAACTCCGACCCGGTGACCCTCGCCTCGCTGCGCGGCAAGGTCGTGCTGGTGCAGTTCTGGACCTTCGCCTGCATCAACTGCATCCACGTCCAGCCCTACGTGAAGGCCTGGTACGACCGATACGCCTCCCACGGCTTCGTTGTCATAGGCGTGCACACGCCCGAGCTGAGCTTCGAGCGGGAGATCGCCAACGTGCGCAAGGCGGTGGCCGATGACGGGGTCACCTTCCCCGTCGCCTTCGACCCCCGGTATGCGACCTGGAACGCCTACCACAACACCTACTGGCCGGCGCTCTACTTCGTCGACAGGCAGGGGCAGATCCGTCACACCCACTGGGGCGAGGGGGACTACGCCGGCTCCGAGCAGGTGATCCGCGAGCTGCTGGCTGCTCCCGCCTGACCCTCCGCGGACCGCGAGGCTACCGGGCGATGCCGGCCGCGGTTGCCTCGTCGTCTCGCTTCGAAACGAGGAAGAACGTGTTCATCTCCCCCTTCCCCTTGACGCGGATGCCGCCGCGGGGCTCGCACAGGAATCGATCCCGGATCAGCTCGTAGGTTGCCTGGCTCACCTGGATCGACCCCGGGACGCCCTCTGATTCCATGCGGCTGGCGGTGTTGACCACGTCACCCCACAGGTCGTAGGCGAACTTGTGGGTGCCCACGATCCCGGCAACGACCGGTCCCGAGTTGATGCCGATCCGCAGGCTGATCGTGTGTCCGGCGAACGCGGTGGTCTGCACGCAGTGGCGGATCCGCAGCGCCAGGTCGGCAATGGCGTCCGCATGGTCGGGCCGCACCCGCGGCACGCCGGCCGCGACCATGTAGGCGTCTCCGATTGTCTTGATCTTCTCCAGCCCCAGCTCGTTCACGAGGCCGTCGAAGGTCGTGAACACCGCGTTCAGCAGCCCCACCAGCTCGGGCGGCGACATCTCGGCGGACATCGGCGTGAAGTCGACCACGTCGGCGAACAGGACGGAGGCCGACCCGTAGTCGTCGGCGATCATGGCCTGGCTGGCCTTGAGCCTGCGGGCGATCTCGTCGGGGAGGATGTTGTGGAGGAGGGCGTCCGACTCCGTCTGCAACCGATCCCGCTGGCGCACGAAGTACGCCATTGCCGCGAACACGAAGGCGGCCACGCCAAAGATGGTGAAGGCGATGTCGCCCGCAGTTGGCTCCACCACGTAGATCGGCGGGACCACGCCGGGAAGGACCACCGCCAGTACGAGTGTGAGCAGGAAGGCCACGAACCATGCGAACGCGGCCCAGGTGTCGAGGACGATCAGGGCGCCGACCACCGCGATCAGCCCGAACAGGATCACCAGCGTCGACGGAACCAGCCCGCCCACGACGAGCGTCGCTGCGAGGACCTCCGCGAGCAGGAAGAACAGCCCTGCGTTGACGATCCACGTGAACCAGCCGAGCCGGAATCGCAGCGCGCCGAGCGCGACAAGGCCCACGAGCGCCGCCCCGATGTCAACGGCCCCGCCCACGGTGTCCCTGAGGCGAACTCCCCGGCGGCAAACGGGACCCGTGCCAGCACACCGAAGAAGAAGTACCACGACGACGATCTGCCGCTTCCCTCGGTGAACATCGGTCTCACCCGGGTACGCGCCGAATGACCTGACGAAACGCCAGATGCGTCCGAGGGGCCGCAGAACAACCATCGCGCGACGATACTCGACTCGTCCCCGGGGCGGACGCCGCAGGCCCGATGCTGTCCTTGACGGCTGGGCTACGATTCGTCTCTCAACCAAACGTTCGTTTGGTACACAGGAGATGGAGCGCCGCGACCGGCCCATGACGACCATCACCCGTCCCCGCGAGACCGAGCTGTGGGCCGCCGCCACCCGCCTCTTCCGGCAGCGTGGCTACCACGCGACCTCGATGCAGGACCTGGCCGAGGCGCTGGGCATGAACCGCGGCTGCCTCTACCACTACATCGACTCGAAGGACGACCTGCTGTGGTCGATCCTGGACCGCACCTTCGACCTCCTCGAGGAGCAGGTGGTCGGGCTGCTCGGACGCTGACGCTCCCCCGCTGGACCGCCTGACCGCCGCCATACACGCCCATCTCCGCGTCGCGGCCGACCACGCGGACGAGATGAGCCTGATCCAGATCGAGCTCCGCTCGTTGAGCCCGGAACGCCGCTCGCTGCTCATCGAGCGACGCGACGCGTACGAGGCTGCCTGGCGCCGGACCATTGGCGAGGCGGTCGACAGCGGCGCCATTCGCGACGTGGACGTGCGTTTGGCCGGCATCGGCATCCTCTCGGTCTGCAACTGGTTCACGCAGTGGTACCGCCCCGGGGGCGCGCTCGCGGTGGACGAGATCGCCGATGCTTTCGTGAGCCTGTTCGTCCAGGGCCTCGCGCCACGGGTGGGCGCCCGATGAGCCAGATTGCGCGCCTGCGCAGCGTCGCCGTCCTGGGTGCCGGGACCATGGGAGCCCAGATTGCGGCGCTGCTGGCCGGGAACGGGGTGCGCGTGAGCCTCCTCGACCTCGACGCCGATGTCGCCCGCGCGGGGCTGGACCGCGCGGCCAAGCTGCGCCCGATGCCGTTCTACCTCCCGGGCGATCGCAGGAACATTCGGACGGACGGTCTGGACCACCTCGCCGATGCCGTCGCCGATGCCGACTGGATCGTGGAGGCCATCGTGGAGCAGCTCGAGCCCAAGCGCGAGCTGCTCGCCCGCGTCGAGGAGGCGATCGCGGAGCGGGAGCGCCCGCCCGTGGTCTCGACCAACACCAGCGGGATCTCGATCAGCGCCCTGCTCGCCGGACGGGGCGAGGCCTTCCGCAGGCGGTTCCTCGGCACCCACTTCTTCAACCCGCCGCGATACACCCGGCTTCTGGAGCTCATCCCGGTCGCGGAGACGGACCCCGCGGTGGTCCGCCAGGTGGCCGACATCGGCTCACGCCTTCTGGGCAAGGGCACCGTCGTGGCCCGCGACACGCCGGCGTTCATCGCCAACCGGCTGGGAGTCCACGGCCTGATGGTCAGCCTGCAGCTCGCGCAGGAGCTGGGCCTGGGCCCCGACGAGGTCGACGAGCTGACAGGAACCCTGATTGGCCGGCCAAAGAGCGCCACCTTCCGCACCCTTGACCTGGTGGGGATCGACGTGGCCGTGGCGGTTGCGGACCACTGCCACGCGGATCTCCCCGACGACCCGCGGCGCGACGACTTCGCGGTTCCGCCCCTGCTGCGCTCGCTCGTGGAGCGGGGTGCGCTGGGCGAGAAGAGCGGGGCCGGCTTCTTCCGCAAGGAGAAGGGCGAGATCCTGGCGCTGGACTTCGCGAGTGGTGACTACCGACCGCGGCGTCGGGTCGAGTCTGGCGCGGTGGCCATGGCCCGCAACGAGCAGGACCTGCTCGCGCCGCATGGCGATGCTGCTCGCCGCGCAGGACGTTCCCGGGGAGTTCCTGCGCCGGACGTTCAGCGCCACCCTGGGCTATGCCGTCGCCACGGCGCCGCAGATCGCGGATGACGCCCGCAGCATCGACGACGCCATGCGCTGGGGATTCGGCTGGGAGCTGGGACCGCTGCAGCTGCTCGACGCGCTCGGCACGGAAACGCGCGCCGCCCTCCTCGGCGAGGCCGCCGGCGGCGGCTCCGGTCGCGTACTACGCCAACGGCTCCGGCTGGAGCTTCACCGACGGCGAGCTGCGGCCCATGCCCGCACGCCCGGGAGCGCTCGACCTGCCGGCCGCACGGGAGCGCGCCGCCGGCACCGGCCTTCCGGCGTCGGCGTCCGCATCGATGCTGGAGCTGCCGGACGGCATCCTGGGCCTGGAGCTGCACGGCAAGCTGAACATCATCGGCCCCGAGACGATCGCCATGGTGCGGCGGGCCGTGGAGCTGGCCGTGGACCGCTATGACGGGCTGGTGATCGGCACGAACGCCCCGGACTTCTCCGCCGGCGCGAACCTGGCCCTCATGCTGATCGAGGCCGAGGAGGGCGAGTGGGACGAGCTGGAGCGCGCCATCCACGCGTTCCAGGCCGCGACGGCCGCCATCCGCCACTCCCCCATCCCGGTCGTGGTGGCCCCACGAGGACGAACGCTGGGTGGCGGCACGGAGTTCGTGCTGGCCGCGGATCGAGCCCAGGCCCTCCTGGAGACCTACATCGGCCTGGTGGAGGTGGGCGTGGGGCTCATCCCGGCCGGCGGCGGGTCCACCGCCATGGCGCGTCGCGCGGCCGAACAGCTTCCCCAACGGAGCGCGCGGGGACCTCTTCCCCGTCTTCCAGCACGTCTTCACCGGCATCGCCACCGCGCGGGTCGCGATGGGCGCGGCCGATGCGCGCGAGTATCTGCTCCTCCGGGATGCGGATCCGGTGACCGCCGACCCCGACCGCCAGTGGGCCGATGCCGCCCGTACCGCCCGCGACCTGGCCGCGAACGGCTACCGCGCCCCCGGCGAGACAAGGATTCCGGTGCTGGGACGGCGCGGCATCGCCGCGGCCGAGTCGCTCACCTACAACCAACTCGTGGCGCGCCAGATGAGCGAGCACGACCGGCTGATCACCCTGGAGCTGGCCCGGGTCATGAGCGGGGGCGACGTTGCCGAGGGGACGCAGGTGAGCGAGGACTACCTGCTGGGCCTGGAGCGCGAGGCGTTCCTGCGACTGCTGGGTGAGCGGCTCACGCGGGACCGCATCCGGCACACCCTCAAGACCGGCAAGCCACTCCGCAACTAGAAGAGGAACGATTCATGCGTGACGCCGTCATCGTCTCTGCCGCCCGGACCGCGGTCGGCAAGGCGCCGCGCGGCACGCTGCGGGAAACGCCGCCCGAGGAGCTGGCCGTGGCCGCCATCCGTGCGGCCCTCGAGCGTGCTCCCGGCTTCGATCCCGCCGAGGTCGAGGACCTGGTCCTGGGCTGCGCCATGCCCGAGGGTGCCCAGGGACTGAACATCGCGCGGCAGGTGGCCCTGGGCGCCGGGCTGCCGATCAGCGCGAGTGCCATGACCATCAACCGCTTCTGCGCCTCGGGGCTGCAGGCGCTGGCGCTCGCCACCCAGTCCGTCCAGGCCGGCGTCCACGACGTGGTGATGGCCGGCGGGATGGAGTCCATGAGCTTCGTGCCCATGATCGGCCACCGGTTCACGCCGGATCCGCTCCTCGCCGACACCCGGCCGCAGGTGTACCTCTCGATGGGGCTCACCGCGGAGAACGTGTCGGAGCAATTCGGCGTGAGCCGCGAGGACCAGGACGCGTGGGGCCTCCGCTCCCACCAGCGCGCCTCCGCCGCGCAGCGAGAGGGGCGGTTCCGTGACGAGATCACCCCGGTCGCCGCCCGCATCACCGAGGTGGATGCCGATGGGCGGCCCTCCGCTGGAGACGTCTCGTTCGACGCGGACGAGGGGATTCGCCATGACTCCGATGCAGCCAGGATGGCGGCCCTGCGCCCGGTCTTCGCCACCGGTGGCACGGTGACCGCCGGCAACTCCAGCCAGATGAGCGACGGCGCCGCGGCGCTGCTGGTGATGACCGGTGAACGCGCCGCGGCCCTGGGGCTGGAGCCGCTCGGGCGACTGGTGAGCTTCGCAACCGCCGGGGTCGACCCCGCGATCATGGGAATCGGTCCCGTGGATGCCGTGCCGAAGGCGCTCGCCAAGGCGGGCATTGACCCTCGACGACATCGCGGTCACCGAGCTCAACGAGGCGTTCGCTGCGCAGGTCGTGGCGGTGGTCCGCCAGCTGGGGCTCAACGAGGAGACCACGAACGTCAACGGCGGGGCCATAGCCCTGGGCCATCCCCTGGGCGCGACCGGCGCAAAGCTGAGCGTGCAGACGCTCGCCGAGCTCGCGCGGCGTGGCGCGAAGTACGGCCTGGTGACCATGTGCGTGGGCGGCGGGCAGGGCGCCGCGGGTGTGATCGAGTGGCTCGGCGGGCGTCAGCCCGCGCGGGCGGAGGAGGCGGCATGACCACCGAGACCCCGACAACCCCGTTGGCCGCCAGGGGCGGGACCTTCATGACCGGCCCGACGCCCGCGGGAAGCGTCTTCACCCCGGAGCAGCTCTCCGAGGAGCACTGCGCGATTCGCGATGCGGTCGGCGACTTCGTCGAGAAGGAGGTCGTCCCCCGCCGTGAGGCGGTAGAGGGAAAGAACGGGAAGGACTACGCCGCACACCGGGCGCTCCTGGCGCGGCTCGGCCGCGACGGATACCTGGGGATCGACGTGCCGGAGGCGTACGGCGGTGCCGGGCTGGACCGGATCAGCTCCCTGGTCGTCAACGAGGCCATGGCCGGCGCCGGGTCGTTCGCGGTGACGTACGCGGCGCATACCGGGATCGGCACCCTGCCGACCGTCTTCTTCGGCACCGATGAGCAGAAGCAGCGCTACCTTCCCGGGCTCGCCGACGGCTCGCTCGTCGGCGCCTATGCGCTCACGGAGCCCGGCGCCGGCTCGGACGCGATGGGGATCCGCACCCGGGCCACTCGTCAGCCGGATGGCTCGTGGCGCCTGGATGGGGGCAAGCAGTTCATCACCAACGCCGCGTTCGCAGACCTCTTCACCGTGTACGCCAAGATCGACGGTGAGGCCTTCAGCGCCTTCCTCGTCGAGCGCGACACGCCGGGCCTGACCATTGGCCGCGAGGAGGAGAAGATGGGCCTCCACGGCGCCTCGACCTGCCCGGTCATCCTGGACGGGGTCGTGGTTCCGGCCGGCAACCTCCTGGGCGAGGCCGGAAAGGGCCATAGGGTTGCCTTCAACGTCCTGAACGTCGGCCGGTTCAAGCTGGGCGCCGCCTGCCTGGGCGGGATGCGCCCGGCGCTGCGGTGGCCACGCAGTACGCGAAGGACCGATCCGCATTCGGCCGCAAGCTGGCGGACTTCCCGCTCATGGGCGCCAAGCTGGCCGGGATCGCGGCGCGCATCTACGCGGTCGAGTCATCTGTCTATCGCATCGCCGGGCTCCTGGAGGGAAGCCTGGCGGCAGCGGAGGACGCCACCTCGCCCGATGCGGTCCGCAGTGCGCTCGAGGAGTACGCCGTCGAGTGCAGCGTCGCCAAGGTCCTCGCCAGCGAGGAGCTGGGCTACGTGGTGGACGAGGTGGTCCAGATCCACGGCGGGTACGGCTACATCGAGGAGTACCCCGCGGCGGGCTTCTACCGCGACGCGCGGATCCACCGCATCTGGGAAGGCACCAGCGAGATCAACCGGCTCCTGATCCCCGGCACGCTGCTGAAGCGGGCGATGACCGGTCGCCTGGATCTGCTAGGCCCGGCGCAGCGCTCGTCCGATCTGCTGATGGGTGGCGAGCTGCCCTCCTTCGAGGGCGCGTTTGCCACGGACGACGCGGCGGTCTTCGCCACCCGAACGGTGACCCTCCTGCTTGCGGGGGCGGCCGTCCAGCGCTACGCGACCGCCCTCGAGGATGAGCAGGAGCTGCTCGCCGGGCTGGCGGATCTCGCCATTGACCTGTTCGCGATGGAGAGCGTCGTCGAGCGAGCCCGGCAGGCGGCGGCCGTCGATGCACCGTTCGCATCCGTCCACGCGGACCTGGCGCGCCTCAACGTCGTGGACCGACTGGGTGAGCGTCGAGCGCCGCGCCAAGGTGCTCGCCGCGGCGGTGGCCAGCGGGGACGAGGCGCGCACGCTGGTCGCCGGCATTCGTCGCCTCCTCCGCGCGGATCCGGTGGATGCCATCGCCATTGGCCGGCGGATCGCGGCGGCGGTGGTGGCGCGCGGAGGGTATCCGGTCTAGCGAGCGAGGACACCATGACTGCCAGCCCGTCAACGATGCAGCCTGCCAGCGCGGAGCGGCCGTGGCTGGCCCACTACGAGGCCGGCGTCCCGGCCGACGTCGACGTCCCGCAGCTGACCGTGGACGGCCTGGTGCGTCGGGCGGCGGAGCAGCATCCGGGGCGGACGGCGCTCGTCTTCTTCGGTGCCACGACAACCTATCGGCAGCTCGATGCCGCCGTGGACCGCTTCGCGCACGTTCTGCGAGGCATGGGAATTCAACCCGGTGACCGCGTCAGCCTGCACCTGCCGACCTCGCCGGCCTTCGTGATCGCCTTCATGGGCGCCCTGCGCACCGGTGCGGTGGTGGTGCCGATGTCGCCGCTCTACGTGGAGCGCGAGCTGGGGGTCCTGTTCGCGCAGACCCGGCCAAGCGTCGCGGTGGTCCTGGACGCCCTGGTCCCACGCGTCCGGCACCTCAGCGGTGACGCCGGCGTGCCGGACCGGATGATCGTGACCGGGATCCAGGACTCGCTTCCCATCCCGCTGCGTTGGCTGTACCCGATCAAGGCGCGGCGGGACGGAACCTGGCATCCGTTGCCGCACACCCCGGAGACGCCGAACCTGTTCCGGCTGCTGCGCGGAGCGCCATCGGCTCCGTTTGGCTCGGCGGCTGCGCCGGAGGACCTGGCGGTGCTGCAACCGACCGGCGGCACCACCGGCACCCCCAAGGCGGCAATGCTCACCCACCGCAACCTGGTGGCCAACGCGGAGCAGGTTGCCGTCTGGTTCCCGGGTGCGGAGGAGTTCCCGGTGGTGCTGGCCCCGCTCCCGTTCTTCCACATCTACGGGCTGACCGTGGACCTGAACTACGCGATGCTGGCGGCCGGGACCCTGATCCTGCTCCCCCGCTTCGACCCCCACCAGGTCTTCGCGGCAATCGTCAGGCACCGTCCCAGCCTCTTTCCCGGCGCACCGATCATGTACCAGACGCTCGCCAACCACCCCGACGCCGGCAAGTACGACCTGCGTTCCATCCGTGCCTGCATCAGCGGCGCCGCGCCCCTGGCGCCCGAGGTCCAGGACGGGTTCGAGAGCGCAACCGGCGGTCGCGTGGTGGAGGGATACGGCCTCACCGAGGCGGCCCCGGTGACCCACTGCAATCCGGTGATGGGCGATCGCCGCAACGGCACCATTGGCCTGCCCTTCCCGGGCACGGATGCGCGGATCGTCGAGCCCGGCTCCGGGGAGCCGCTGCCGGTCGGGGAGGTCGGCGAGCTGGAGGTCCGCGGGCCGCAGGTGATGGCCGGCTACTGGGAGCGCCCGGAGGAGACCGCGGCAGCGCTCCGCAACGGGTGGCTGTGCACCGGGGACATGGCGCGCATGTCACCGGACGGGTACTTCACGATTGTCGACCGCAAGAAGGACCTGGTCATCGTGGGAGGCATGAACGTCTACCCGCGCGAGGTCGAGGAGGTCCTGCTCGCGCACCCTGCTGTCGCCGAGGCGGCGGTGATCGGCGTGCCGGAGGAGCGCCACGGCGAGGTGCCGCGGGCCTTCGTGGCGCTCAAGCCGGGCGCATCGGTTACGCCGGAGGAGCTCGTGCAGCACTGCGAGGCGAACCTCGCTCGCTTCAAGGTGCCGCGCACCATCGAGCTGCGCCCGTCGCTGCCCAAGACCATGATCGGCAAGGTCCTGCGCCGCGACCTTCGCGCGGAGGTGGAGCGGGAGGCGGCGAAGGACGGCGAACCGTAGGCGACTGCGGGCCCTCGGCGCCATCGGTTCCTCTTGGCGGGCAATGCCATGATGGTGGCACCACCGCAGGTGGGAGCACAAAGGAGGAAGGAAGCAATGGCCGAGCATCTGAACGCCGCCCTCGTCCGCAGGCTCATGGACGCCATGAACGGCGGCGACAACGAGACCGTCATGGCGCTGATCGCGCCGGACGTCGAGTGGCACGAGATTGGTGCCACGGAGCCGATTCGCGGGGCACAGGCTCTCGCCGAGCGGTACGCGTCCGGCATGACGGACTTCACCATCACCGCGACAACGCACGATGTGGTCGGCAATGACGATCACGTGGTCGCCCTGGTCAACGCAGAGGTGGATCGCAACGGAAAGCATCTGTCGTACAGAACTGCGGAGATCCTCCACGTCAAGGACGGGAAGGTCACCGCCCGCTGGGCCTTCTCGGACGACACCGCGGCCATCAACGAGTTCTTCGCCTGATCCGTCCGTTGTCCCCGCATCGTGCCGAGGGCTTCGGCCCAGCCGACGCAACACCGGAGGAGACTGCCGAATCCTGATCACCCCGCCGACCAGGGCCCCGCCGTGGGACGACGGTTCCGGATGGTGATCGCCACGAGCATCTACCGGCCTCGTTGAGGCCGGCAACGTCTCCCGCGCTTGCGAGCGATAATCGCGGGGATGGCCCTCACCGACTCCACGCAAGACCACGGGGAGACCGGCACGCCCACCGATGCTCCCTGGGTCCAGACCCTGGGCGGCAGCGCGCTGGACCCGCGCGTCCAGCCGCAGTGCTCGCTCGTGGTCCAGATGCGGCGCGTCACCGGTTCCCTGGTTGGGCGCGCGAGCGAGCTCGCCGCCATCACCAAGGAGCTCAAGGAAGCGAGCGGCCGTCTGTGCGCGCTGACCCTCGAGGGAGAGCCGGGTGTCGGCAAGACGCGCCTCCTGCTCGCCGCGGCCGAGATGGCGACCAGCTCCGGCTTCACGGTGATCGCGGTCACCGCTGACGAGGAGATCCGCGGGCCGTTCCTCCTCGCGCAGAGCATTTTCGCAGCGCCAGCCCTTCGCGACGCGATCAGCGGCACCCCGGCAGAGGCCGCCGTGCAGCGCGTGATCGAGGCAATCTCGGGGCGCAACGAGGCAGGCCTCGAAGACCTGGGCGCGGACTCCAAGGTCCTGCGCGCCTTCGACCTGGCCGGGATGGCGATCAGCGCGGCCACCTCCAAGCGACCGCTCGCCCTCCTGATCGACGATGCGCAATGGGCGGACGATGACACCCTGCGCCTCCTGCGCTACGTCGTCCGCGCCGATGCCGACCGACCAATCTTCCTGCTGCTCACCATTCGGCCCAACGAGTTCGCCACGGTGACCGAGGCGGTGAACTTCGTGGCCGACATGGAGCGGATGGGCCTGGTGCAGCGCATGCGACCGGGCCGCTTCGGCCAGCTGGAGAGCGGCGAGCTGGCGCGGCAGGTGCTGGGCGGCAGCATCGACCCGGCGTCGGTGGCCGCCATCCATAGCCAGTCGGAGGGCGTGCCGTTCATCATCGAAGAGCTGGTCCGCACCTACCGCGAAGCCGGGATGATCCAGCAGATCGACGGCGCCTGGACCCTGGGCCGCAACGCGGCGAAGCTCGTGCCCTCTGCTGTCAGGACGCTCATCTCGCGACGAGCCGCACGGCTTCCGGAGGAGACCCGCTCGATCCTGTCCGACGCCGCGGTCCTTGGGCGCAGCTTCAGCTTGCGGGACCTGCGCGAGATCCGCTCCCGCCTGGACAACGAGGCTCCCGCACCGGGCGCACTGGCGGATGCGCTGACTCCAGCGACCGATGCCGGCCTGCTCCTCCGACACCCCGAAGGCGCGCCCGCCGACTACACGTTCACCCACGAGCAGGTGCGCGAGTTTGCCACCAGCGAGCTATCCCAGGCACGCCGGCGTGCGGTGCATCGGAGCATCGTCGACCTGCTCCTCGAGGCGGGTGAACCGACGCCCGCCGCGCTGCCCCTCATCGCCCATCACGCCCTGGCCGGCGGCGACTCGGAACGGGCGGCGCGGCTCTCCATCGACGCCGCCCAGGCGGCGCTGCAGGCCAACGCCCCCGAGGAGGCGCTGCGCCTCGTGGAGCAGGCCCTCCCCAACGTGGCCACCTCCCAGGACCGCCGCCAGCTGCTCGTCGCCCGCGATGACGCGTACGCCAACCTGCGCAACCCCGTGGACCGGCTGGAGGGCCTGGCCGAGCTGGCGGCGCTGGCCGAGGCGATGGGCGATCCCAGCCTGGAGCTCGACGTCCAGCTGCGGCGCGCAGCCGCGCTGCGGCTGGCGCACGACGAGGACGGGGCTGCGGACCTTGCCCGCCGCGTCCAGGCCCGCGCAGTTGAGCATGGTGACTCGCGCGCCGAGCTGCGGGCGGACCTGGAGCTGGGCCAGGCGCTCATGCGCAGTGCCCTGGGTGAGTCGTTCGGCGCATCGGGAGTCGAGGTGGACCTGGACGGCGCGGAGGCCGCCTATCGGGCCGCCATTGAGCTCGCCGAGCGCCTGGGTGACCAGCGGAGCCTGGCGGGATCGCTCCGCGAGCTGGGCATGATCCTGCTGACCCGCATTCGAGGCTGGTTCACGTCCCAGGTCCAGTCAGGCGAGGCCTTCGCCCTCAGTCAACGGGTCCTTGCGGGCGAGGCGGTGGATGCCGTACTGGCGACCACGGTGGTGGCACCCATGGTCGTGGAGACCAAGGCCTCGCTGGAGCGCGCCCTGGCCATCTACGAGGAGCTGGGCGACCGGAGCGGCGTGATGTCGACCGTGATCGCCATGGCCTACGTGAACTACGCGCCCACCATCCACCTCAGCTCCTCGGCCCGCCACCTGGAGGAGATCCGGCGCGTCACATCGCGCCTCTCGGCCCTGGTCACCGAGAGCGAGCGCTCCCGGCAGGAGCTGCAGATGCTGTACGGGGTCCACGTGTTCGCGCGAGCCAAGGTGGTCCCCGACCTCATGATCGAGCGGGGCGTGGAGGCACACCGCCTGGCGCGCATCCTGGGCGACCGATCCATCGAGTTCCTGGCTGCGGGCGGCGTTGCGCTCAGCCACCTGGAGATGGGTGAGCTGGCGCAGGGTGAGGAATGGGTCGGTCGTGCCGCCACGGCCGTCGCCGCCTCTCCCACGCCGTTCCGGGCGCGACAGCTGGCGACGTGGCGCGGCCTGTGCAGTGCCGCGTCGGGCGACGCCGCCGGGCTGCGCGAGCATTTCGGGCAGGCGGTGAAGATGGCAACCGACGTGGGCAGGCCTGCAGCCCGCTGCGAAGTCCTCTCGCAGCTGGCGCTGGCCGCAGCCCGCCTGGGTGCATCCACCAACGACACGGAGCTCCTGGACCTCGCAGAGCATTCAGCCCATGAGTCGCTGGAGCTCGCCGGCCTGCTGCCGGGCCATGCGCCATGGGGGGCCCGCTCCCATGCGGCCCATGCCACCGCGGCCCTCGCGCGCGGCGAGACGGACCGCGCAGCGGAGGCCGGCGGTGCGGCCATCCACGCCCTTCAGGAGGCGCTCCAGGAGGACGTGAACCTCGAGATCCTGCTGCCCGCGGCGCGCGCCATCTTTGCCGGTGGTCCACCGGAAGCCCAGGGGATGGCGCGCTGGTGGCTGCAGCTGAAGCTCTCGGGCATCGTGCAGGGCATCGTCGACGACGAGATGCGCGTTCGGTGGATGCGCGGTCCGCTTGGCCGCGAGCTTGCCGAGCTGGCCGGGCCCATGGACGAGCCGGCATCGGCGCCGGCCGGGAAGAGCGCAGACAAGGCCGACACGTTGGACGCGGCCGACCGGCAGCTCCTCCATCTCCTGACCCAGGGCAGCACCAACCGCGAGATCGCCGAGGAGCTCTCCCTGGACGAGAACGAGGTGTCGCAGCGCCTCGCCAGGCTGCTGGCCACCATCGGCGCCTCCACGCGTGCCCAGGCGACCTCGCTCGCCTTCCGCAGCGTGGCAGCCTGATGAGCCACGACTGATGCTTCGAGCGCGGGTCGACCGACACAAGTGCATCGGTGCCGGCAACTGCATCACCATTGCGCCCACCGCGTTCGACTGGCTGAAGGGAGACTTCGGCAAGGCCGATGTCGTGGGGCCGGGCTCTGTCGAGGAGGAGCTGCTGCGCGCCGCCGCGGACGCCTGTCCGACCGCGGCGATCATCATCGAGGACGTGGAGGAGCTGCTGCCGTGGCAGCTGCGTGGGAAGGCGGGACCGTCGCGCCGGGTCCTCAAGACCTTCATGTTCACCGACATCGTGGGTTCCACCAACCTGGTGGAAGCGCTGGGTGACGAGGCCTGGGAGACGCTCCTGCGCTGGCACGACAACACCCTGCGCGAGGTCTTCGCGGCGCACCAGGGCGAGGAGGTCTCCTCCACCGGTGACGGGTTCTTCGTGGGCTTCGACTCCCCGGACCTGGCGCTCGCGACGGCCATCGCCATCCAGCAGCGGCTGGCAGAGCATCGGGCCAAGAACGGGTTCGCCCCGCAGGTCCGGATCGGGATCCACGTCTCGGACGCGACCCAGGCCGGCGGTTCGTTCAGCGGCAAGGGCGTCCACGAGGCCGCGCGGATTGCCGCGCTGGCCTCCGGGCGGCGAGATCCTGGCCAGCGTGGCCACCGTGGCGGAGAGCGCCGTCCCCACCTCGGCCCCACGCAGCGTGATGCTCAAGGGGCTCTCGGAGCCAATGGATGTCGTCGCCGTGGAGTGGCGGTAGCCCGCTTCCGAGCCCCCCGGGGCTTCAGTGGACCGTGACCTCCTCGGAGCCACCGCACCCCACGCACCGGATCTGCCTCGTCAGCCGCAGGGTGAACGGACGAGCCGGGAGCCACGACCGGCGCACGGCCACGAGGAAGCTGTGCGGATTCGCGTCCGCGGTGCAGGCGCGCGGACCGATGACGAGCTGCTGCTGGTCCGCGATCCTCCCGTAGACGAGGCTGGCGTCACGCCCCAGACCATCGAACCGGACCCATGGGCAGGAGCCACTGACCGCGGGGGTTAGGAGAACAACAGCCTCCGATCAAAGTCCACCCGCTCCCAGGTCCGTGAGACCGTAGAGCCGCTCGTCAATCGCCAACGCTCGCCCGTCATCGATGAACTCGACGCTGTAGGGCGTGCCCCAGTCGCCTGACGCCAGGAGCCGCCAGCCGTCGCCGGATTGTGCCTGGTGCACGGCGGGCGGCACCCAGAGGCTGGTCCCGGTGATCTGGAGCCAGGCGGCTCCGGCCACGACCAGGATGGCGAGCGCCAGGCCGATTGCGCCAAGACGTCGTCCCATTCCCCCGCTCCAGCATTCGTTCGTCGAAGACAGTACGGCGCGCTGACTGGCCGCGTGCACGCAACAGTGCCCCTTGACTCTGACGTTACGTAAGGGTGCATAGTGCCGCCCATGGACGGAATCGCGGTGGCGGAAGGGCTCAACGTTGGAGCCGTCGCCCGCATGGCCGGCATCACGGTGCGGACCCTGCATCACTACGACCAGATTGGTCTGCTGAGGCCGGACGCGCGGACGTCGTCAGGCTATCGGCGCTACACCGATGCCGACCTCGAGCGCCTGCAGCAGATCCTCTTCTACCGCGAGCTCGGGTTCGCGCTGGACCAGATCGGCTCGCTGATGGCTGAGGCCGATGGCGGCGCCACCCCGTCCGATCATCTCCGGCGCCAGCATGCCCTGCTGCTGGACCGGATAGCGCGACTGAAGCGGATGGCCACGGCCGTCGAGAAGGCAATGGAGGCACGAACCATGGGAATCTCACTCACGCCGGAGGAGCGCCTGGAGGTGTTCGGCGACTTCGACCCGGACGAGCACGCCGGGGAGGTGCAGGAGCGCTGGGGCGACACGGACGCGTACCGCGAGTCTGCTCGGCGCACCGCGTCCTACACCAAGGCGGACTGGATCCGGATCCGCGGCGAGATGGATGCCATCACCCGGCGCGCGGCGGACGCCCTGGCCGCGGGGCTGCCGGCGGACTCGCCGGAGGCCATGGACGCGGTGGAGGCACATCGGCAGCAGATCTCGCGCGACTTCTACGAGTGCTCGTACGAGATGCACCGGGGGCTGGCGGAGATGTACATCTCCGATCCGCGGTTCACGGCCAACTACGAGAAGGTCGCGCCGGGGCTGGCGCAGTACGTCCACGACGCGATCCTGGCCAACGCCGCGCGGCACGCCTAGGGGTACGTGTTCGGCGTTCGGTGTCCCGTGTTCGGTCCACCAGAACATAACGTCGAGGAAGGCGCCTGGGGGGCGCCCTCGCCGACGCCGTGGCCACCCCACCGTAACGTGGCGTCGGTGGCGAGCTGAAATGGGCCGATCCGCCGACGTTACGTTACAGCGGCCAGAACCTGGAGCAGGGCGGCAGCGGCCCGGGAGCAGAACCCGGAGTGGACCCTGGAGCAGAACCAGGACCAGGACCCGGGCGACGTCAGTCCGGGTAACGCCAGGCGGACCGGTACTCGCGGGCACAGGCGTAGCAGGTCCCGCCGTCCCACGGCTGGCGAAGATGGCCGCAGGCATAGCGCGAGGCGGGCCGCTCCCGGGGCGGGAACGAGGGGCGAGCGCCGACCGCCACCATCACGGGCACGCCGGTCGCATCCGTGGGGACCCCGGACGACGCCGCCAGGGGAACCAGCGTGTGCGAGTGCAGGGATCGGCCGAAACGTGCGAACTGGGCATCCAGCCCGCCGGCGCGCAGCAGGCCGGTCCAGGCCCGGAATGCCGGCGAAGTGTCCGCCCGCTGCCAGACCTGGAGCAGCGGCTTCTCCCCGTCCTCCAGGACGTGGAGCAGGTCACGCCACACGGCCTCGCGCTCCGGTTCGAGCATGGTGCGACGGCGAATACGCAACGGCAGGCCGGCAGCCTCGACGAGACCGTCGACTCGATCAATGAGCTGCGAGTCTCCCGCGCTGACGGGCTCCACCCAGACGGCGGTGACGTCCTCGAAGCGGAGCGGCTGGCGCACGCTGAGCGCCATCTCCACGCTCCTGGCGCGCGGTCGGTCGAGAGCCAGCGCCAGGTCGTGGCCGACCCGCATTCGCTCGCTCCACGGGAAGGAGTCGGATGCGGGCCGCAGGAAGCATCGGTCCAGGTCGGTCGGATCCGAGAGGAGGTCGGTGGTGGGATCGTGGTCCAGCGCGGAGAACGGGCGGACGGCGACCTCGACCGCGGCGGCACGCTCCAGCACCCGTGGGTGCAGCTGGAGCGCAATGGGGCCGCGCAGGTTGGGCAGCATCCTCCAGCCGCGGGCGAACGCCTGTCCGACATCGTCCAGGTCGAGCAGCACGCGTTCGGGTTCGGCGTGCGCGTCATCATTCGGATCCAGGTCATCGCCGGCGAAGGCCTGGCCGGCGCGTTGCAGATCAGCTGGTGAGCCGACGCCGCCGAGCCGCAGGTAGCCGGCGAAATCGGTCAGCTGGCAGCCGTGCCACAGCGACGCCTCGCGGGCGCGCAGGGCGGCAACCATCACCGCAATCTGGTTCGGACCAAAGGAGGTTCCTGTCATAGCCGATCGGCAGAGTAGGCCCGTCGTCATGGGCGGTCGAGGTTACGGAAGTCCTAGGCAACAAGCGGATCGGTGCGCGGCGTACGCTTGCGCCGTGACGCACGAATACACCGTCCTCACCGGGGGTCTCATCCTCCCCGGCGCGGACCTGCACGAGACGACGGCCATGGCCTGGGCGGGCGACACGATCCTGGCCATAGGCGAGGATGCCGAGGTGCGGGCGATCTCGCGCGGCGACTCGCACTTCGTCGACCTGCGCGGGGCAACGGTGATCCCGCTCGCCGCGGGCTCGGAGCCGGTGTGGCCCACGGACGCCACGCTGGAGGTGGGCGGCCCGGCAGACCTCGCCGTCCTCACCCACGATCCGAGGCTGGCCCCGCTCCAGGTGCAGGCCGTGGTCCGGTCGGGGCGGCTGGTGGACGGGGTCCTGACGCCGGCTATTCGTCCGCGCTGACCGGAACCGCCTCCGGCTGCACCGGAGCCGAAGCAATCTGCGGGGTCTCCCCCATCCGGCCGGCAGGCATAACGACCACGACGACCAGGGCCGCCAGCACCGTGGCGATGATGCCGATCAGGAAGGTGGATGCGGTCGCCAGAGAGAAGGCCTGGTGGATGCCCGAGACCATGGCCGGGATGATGGGCTCAACCTGGGGACGCATCGCAGCCGGCAGCTGCGCCAGGATTGATGCCCCCAGGTCTCCCACGCCCTGGATGTTGTTCAGCGTGGCGCTGCCACCGGAGCTGAATCCGTCGGCCAGCTGCTGCGGGACGCCTGCGGCGGCCATCTGGCGTGGGACCTCATCGGTGAAGGTCGTGGCGAAGATGGAGCCAACGATCGCGAGGCCCACCGTCCCGCCGACCTGCTGGAAGAGGGTCAGGCTGGAGGTGGCGGTGCCAAGCTCGCGCACCGGCACGACGTTCTGCACGACCAGCGTGAAGACCGCGAACGCGGGCCCAATTCCCAGTCCGGCCACCAGCATCCAGACCCAGATCAGCAGGTTCGAAGAGTCCGGCCGCAGGTTCGTCAGCAGGAAGAGGCCGGCCGCGGTGGTCAGCAGCGCCGCGACGATCAGTGTCTTGTATCGGCCGGTGCGTGCCACGAGCTGGCCGGAGCCGACGGCGGCCACGATCAGGCCCAGCAGCAGGGGCAGGATCTGGTAACCCGCCTCCGTGGCTGACGAGCCCTGCACGACCTGGTACCAGCGCGGCAGGAAGACGATCGCGGCGAAGAAGCCCATGGAGGCCAGGAAGAAGGCGGTCACGCTGGCGGTGAATGCGCGGATTCGGAACAGCTCCAGCGGGAGGATGGGCTCCCTGGCGCGAGACTCGACCCACACGAAGGCCGCCAGGAAGAGGGCACCCACCGCGATCAGGCCGCCCACGGCCGGATCGGTCCAGTCGCCGCTCTGCTTGTTGGTGAAGCCAATCAGCGCCGGGACCAGGGCCGCCACCAGGACGGAGGCGCCCAGGTAATCGATGTGCCGGTCCGCGTCTGCTTCGTGGTGCGTGGGCAGCGTGCGCCAGATCACGACCAGGCTGATGGCCCCCAGGGGCACGTTGACGTAGAAGACCCAGTGCCAGCCCACGGTGTCGGTGATGATGCCGCCGATGGCCGGGCCAATGAGGCTTGCCAGCCCGAAGACCGCACCAAAGAAGCCCTGGTACTTGCCGCGCTCCGACGGCGCGAAGATGTCGCCAATGATCGCCAGCGCCACCGGGAAGAGCGCGCCGGCGCCCAGTCCCTGGATTCCGCGGAACACGATGAACTGCCACATCTCCCCGGACAGGCCAGCGAGGATGGAGCCGAGCAGGAAGATGGCCACCCCAATCAGGAAGAACGGCCGCCGTCCGTAGATGTCGGACAGCTTTCCGTACAACGGGCCGCTGATGGTGGCGGTCACCAGGTAGCTGGTGAAGGCCCACGTGTACACGTCGTTGCCGTGGAGATCGGTGACGATCTTGGGCAGGGCGGTGCCTACCACGGTCTGGTCCAGCGCGGCCAGGAAGATGCCCAGCAGCACGGCAACCAGGATCTCCATCCGGGTCCGATGGGGCAGCTCGATTGGCGCTCGGTCGTAGTCCGGCGCCGCGCTGGTCAGCGCAGCGTTGCTCGCGGTCATGGGCGTGTTCGTTCCTCTCGGTTTGGTGCGGCTGGGCGTCGCGGCCGCCGCAAGCGCTGGCGCGGAGTCTACCGCGCATTCGTCACGGACTGCGCTCGTCGGACTGCGCTCGTCGGACTTCGCTCGTCGGACTGCGCTCGTCGGCCTGCGCTCGTCGCAGCGTGGCCGGGTTAGCCAGGCGAGCCGTACGACCGCCGGCGTCGGCCGACCCCGCATTCCGCCGGTCACATGGCCACCGATGCGAGCCAGACGACCGCCGAGCCGGGCGTTCGGGGCCCGGGGCGCGCCGTCGCCGGTCACATGGTTCGTCACGCTAACCGAGCCGCGGCTCGTGCCTGCGTCGATCTCTCGACGCCTTCCGCTGGATCGCGCAGAATGGACCGAGCGTTCGCATCCGGCGAACGGCAGGAAGGTCGAGGGTCCCGAGTTGGCGTCGCGCAGCGCCCGTCCGCAATCCGGCATATGACGAAACAGTCCCCAACTGCCGAGTTGGCAGCTGCGCACAAGCGGATCGCGGAGCTCGAGTCCCGCGAGGCTGCGCATGAGCGCGCGTCGCGGATCCAGGCCACCCTCTACCGCATCGCCGAGACGGCGAGCGTCGCGAAGGACCTGCCGTCCTTCTATGCCGCGATCCACGAGATCGTGGGCAGCATCATGTACGCGGAGAATTTCTACATCGCGCTGTACGACGCGGAGCGCGGCCGCCTGAACTACCCCTACTTCGTCGACCTTTTCGATCAGGATTGGCCCGATCCAGCTGCCTGGGAGCCCTTCGGCGAGGGCCAGGCACGCGGGATCACGGCCTACGCGCTTCGGACGGATCAGCCGCTCCTCGTGGACAACGCCCTCTACCAGGAGCTGCTCGCCGCAGGGGAGATCGAGGCGGTCGGGGTCGTGAAGGAGGAGAGCACGTGGGTCGGGGTGCCGCTTCGGGCTGACGACCTGACCTTGGGCCTCCTCGTGGTCCAGAGCTACACAGCCGAGCATCGATACACGGAAGATGATCGTGACCTGCTCGTCTTCGTCGGGCAGCACGTCGCCTCTGCGCTGACTCGTGCCCGTGCCATCGAGGAGACAAGGGAGCGCAACGCCGAGCTGGCAATCGTCAACGAGGTGGGGCTGGCGCTCGCAAAGCAGCTGGATTTCGCAGCCATCATCGACCTGGTGGGCGACCGCATCCGGGCCATCTTCGAGGTCGACACCGGGAACATCGGCCTGTACGACGAGGCGACCGGCACCCTCACTCTGCCCTACTCCATCGACCACGGCGAGCGGTTGGCATCCCGGTCACAGGCCCTTGGGCCGGGCCTCCTGTCGGAGGTCATCACCACCAAGGCCCCCATGCGCCTCAATACCAACACCGAGGCGGAGGCGCACGGAGCGATCGTCTACGGCTCCAATGACGCGGAGTCGTGGCTTGGCGTGCCCATTCTCGCCGGTGACCGGGTGCTGGGCGCCATTGGTCTGGAGCGGATGGCTGCCCATGCATTCAGCGAGTCCGATGAACGCCTCCTCTCCACGCTCGCCTCCAGCATGGGGGTCGCGCTCGAGAACGCCCGCCTGTTCGAGGAGACCAAGCGCCTGCTGGCAGAGACGGAGCAGCGCAACGCCCAGCTGGCCGTCATCAACGAGATCGGCTCGGCATTGGCCAAGCAGCTCGACTTCGACGCCATCACCGAGCTGGTGGGAGAGCGGGTACGGGCGATCTTCTCCGCCTCATCCGTATTCGTGGCGCTCTACGACGAGGCTGCCGGGATGATTCGCTTCCCGTACGAGATCGGCGAGGGCCTTCGGATGCACACCGAGCCGATGCCGCTCAACGACGGGCTGACGTCACAGGTGATCCGCTCCCGGTCCTCCATGCGCCTGGGCTCCACCGCGGAATCCAGCGCCGCAGGGGCGATCAGCGTCGGCGATGTGCTTACCGAGTCCTGGCTCGGGGTGCCGATCCTGAGCGCCTCCCGGGTAATTGGCGTCATTGGTCTCGAGAGCGCGGAGTTGAACGCCTATGGCGAGGCCGATGAGCGCCTGCTGACGACCCTTGCATCGAGCATGGGCGTGGCCCTCGAGAACGCCCGGCTCTTCGACGAGACCAAGCGGTTGCTTGCCGAGACCGATGAGCGCGCCGCGGAGCTTGGCATCGTGAACGAGATCGGAGCGGCCCTGGCGAAGCAGCTCGACTATGACGCCATCATCGAGCTGGTCGGCGACCGTCTTGCGGGGATGTTCAGCTCGAGGGACATGTTCATCGCCCTGGTCGACGAGGAGCAGGGCCTGATCACCTTCCCGTACGAGCTCGACCAGGGGCGCCGGATGCACGGAACGCCGATCCAGCGCGACGAGGGCCTCACGTCCGTGCTCCTGGACAGTCGCGCCTCGCTTCGATATGGATCCGCCGCCGATCAGCTCGGCCACGGAGCGGTCATCGGCACCTACGCCGAGGATTCGGGCAGCATTGGTGAGTCCTGGCTCGGCGTGCCGATCCTTGCGGGGGGCAAGGCGATTGGCGCTCTCGTCTTTTCCGATCACCGCCCGGATGCCTTCACAGAGCGCGACGAGCGGGTTGTCTCCACAGTTGCCGCCAGCATGGGCGTGGCGCTCGAGAATGCCCGCCTCTTTGGAGAATCGAAGAGCCTCCTCGCGGAGACGGACGAGCGTGCCGCCGAGCTGGCAATCATCAACAGCGTCCAGCAGGGCCTCGCCGCCAACCTCGACATGCAGGCCATGTACGACCTCGTGGGCGACAAGATCCAGCAGATCTTCGACGCCCAGGTGGTGGACATCGGCATCTTCAACCGTGACGCGGATCAGTTCGACTTCACGTACACGATCGAGCGCGGCGTCCGGTTCCCCAACGAGTCCATGCCGAACATTGGCCCGCGCCATCATGTCGTTGAAACATCGGAGCCGCTGGTCTTCAACGAGGACCTCATGGCGGCTGTCAAGCGCCACGGCCAGAGCTCGGTCATTTCCGGCGAGGCGCCCAAGTCCGCGGTGTACGCCCCAATGATCAGCGGTGGGCAGGCGCGCGGGGTCGTCTCCCTCCAGAACCTCGACCGCGAGAACGCCTTCTCCGAGTCAGATGTCCGTCTGCTGATGACGCTCGCCTCCAGCCTCAGCGTTGCGTTGGAGAACGCACGCCTCTTCGCAGAGACGAGACGCCTCCTCGCAGAGGCGGACGAGCGCGCCGCGGAGCTTGCCCTCGTCAACGAGGTCCAGCAGGGCCTGGCCAGCAACCTCGACATGCAGGCCATGTACGACCTGGTGGGCGATAAGCTCCAGGCGATCTTCGACGCGCACGTGGTGGCTATCGGCACCTTCGACGTTCCCGCCGACGCCATCACGTTCCCGTATGCAATGGAGCGTGGGGAACGGCTGCGGGACGTGAAGGGGGCCCTTTCCGGCGGCGCAGGCGGAATCGTGCTCGCAGAGCGCAAGCCCCTGCTGATCAACCGTGGTGTCAACGACTGGTACGAATCTCACGGTCTGCCCAGTGCCCCAGTTCGCGGTGAGCAGCCGCTCGCCATGTTGTTTGCCCCGCTCATCGTTGGCGAAGAGGTTCGAGGCTACTTCTCGCTCCAGAACCTGGATCACGAGGATTCGTTCTCGGAATCCGACGTGCGGCTGCTGACCACGCTTGCTGGAAGCCTGTCGGTCGCCCTCGAGAACGCGCGGCTCTTCGACGAGACCAGGCGGCTTCTTGCGGAGACGGATCGTCGCGCCGCGGAGCTAGCGATCGTCAACGACGTCCAGCGCGGGTTGGCGGCCCAGCTCGATCCGCAGGCCATGTATGAGCTCGTGGGCGAACGGGCCAGCGACGTCTTCGACACCCAGGTCGTGGACATCGCCGTCTTCGACAACGAGGCGGGCACCATGCGCTTCCCGTTCTCGGTCGAGCGCGGCAAGCGGTTCCCGTTCGAGGAGCGGCCGATCATGGGCTTCCGGCAGCATGTCCTCGAGACTCGCGAGCCCATGCTCATCGCCGAGGACCTACGGGGGGTGGGCCGCAAGTACGGGCAGGGAGCGCAGATCAAGGGAGAGCCCGCGCAGTCGGCGATCTTCGTGCCGCTGATCGTCGGCGACGAGGTTGCCGGCGTCATCTCGCTCCAGAACCTCGATCGAGAACACGCCTTCACCGAGCACGACGTGTCGCTCCTCACCACGCTTGCCGCCAGCCTCAGCGTGGCCCTGCGCACCGGACGTCTCCTCGACGAGATGCGCAAGCGGGTGACGGAGCTCGCCACCATCAACAGCGTGGGCGAGGCCCTTGCCTCCCAGATCGAGATCACTCCCCTGCTCTCGCTCGTTGGCGAGAAGCTGCAGGATGCCTTCGAGGCCGATCTCGCCTACATCGCGCTCCTCAACGACGCGACCGGCATGATCGAGTTCCCGTACTACGTCGAGGGCGGCACGCACGAGCCGCAGGAGCCCTTGGCCCTCGGCCACGGGATCACTTCACGCATCATCGAGAAGCGCGAAGCGATCCTGGGCACCCGCGGTTCGGAGCTCGAGGACATGCCCCTGGTGGGGACGCCGGCCCGGTCGTTCCTTGGCGTGCCGATCCTCGCCGGGGAGCGGGCGATCGGCGCGATCAGCGTCCAGTCCACCACCCAGGAGAACCGATTCGGCGAGACCGATGTGCGCCTCCTCGCCACCATTGCCGCCAACATCGGCGTCGCGGTCCAGAACGCCCGCCTTTACGACGAGACGCGGCAGCGCGCGAACCAGATGGCGGCCCTTGCGGACGTGGGACGCGAGATCTCCGCCACCCTGGAGCGACGCGCGGTCCTGGAGATGATCGTCCAGCGCGCCCGCACGATGCTCGACGCCGATTCCAGCGTCGTGTACCTCGCAGGCGAAGACCCCGATGTATTCCAAGCTGAGGTCGCCCTGGGGCAGCTGGCGGATACCGTGCAGACCTTCCCGCTCCAGCGGGGCGTGGGGATCATGGGTGACGTCATCGTCACCGGCCACGCCGAGATGGTGAACGACGCCAGGGGCGATACACGGGCGATCACGATACCGGGGACCGAGGAGGACGAGGAAGATCGGCTCATGGGCGCTCCCCTCATCGTTCGAGGTGAGGTCGGCGGCGTGCTCGCCGTATGGCGCGGCAGCGCGCAATCGCCATTCACCACCCTGGACCTGGACTTCCTGGTCGGTCTCTCGCAGCAGGCGGCCATCGCGGTGCAGAACGCGCACCTCTTTGAGGACGCCGGGGAGGCGCGGCAGGCGGCGGAGCAGGCCAACGAAGCCAAGAGCTCCTTCCTGGCGGCCATGAGCCACGAGATCCGGACCCCGTTGAACGCCGTGATCGGGATGAGCGGGCTCCTGATCGACACCCCGCTCGACGACGAGCAGCGCGACTACGCGGAGACGATCCGCACCTCCGGCGACGCGCTGCTGACCATCATCAACGACGTCCTGGACTTCTCGAAGATCGAGGCCGGGCGCGTGGAGCTCGAGGCACGGCCGTTCGTGCTTCGCGAGGCCATCGAGGCCTCCCTCGACATCCTGGCGCCCACCGCCGCAAAGAAGGGCCTGGAGCTGGTCTACGCCATTGACGAGGAACTGCCCGTTGTCCTGGTGGGCGACGGTGGACGCCTCCGCCAGGTCGTGCTCAACCTCCTCTCAAACTCCGTGAAGTTCACAGAGCAGGGCGAGGTGCTGGTCACCGTGGGTGGCTCGCAGGTTCGAGCGGCAACTCGTCGCGTCCCGGCCGCCTGGGAGATCCGGGTCGACGTCCGTGACACCGGCATCGGGATACCCATAGCGGCCATGGACCGGCTCTTCCAGTCCTTCAGCCAGGTGGACGCGTCCATTGCCCGCCGATACGGCGGCACCGGCCTGGGCCTCGCCATCAGCCGCCGCCTGGCGGAGCTGATGGGAGGGTCGCTGACCGCGGAGAGCAGCGGCGTTCCCGGAGAGGGCAGCACCTTCCATTTCGTCGCGCGCATTCCCGAGGGCCGGGCAGATGCGGTGGCCTCCACCCGGGCGCCACGCATCGAGGCCGACCTGAGCGGCAGGAGCGTCCTGGTCGTCGACGACAACGCCACGAATCGCCGGATCCTGGTGGCGCAGACCGCGCGCTGGGGCATGGTCCCGCGCGAGACCGGCTCCCCCACCGAGGCGCTGGGCTGGCTGCAGCACGGCGACCGCTTCGACATCGTGCTCTCCGACCTGCTCATGCCGGAGATGGATGGCCTGGAGCTCGCCCACCACCTGAGCGAGGCCGATGGCGACGCCACCGCGCCCCCGGTCGTGATCCTCTCGTCCATTGGGCTCCGGGATCGCGACGAGGGCCAGGTCGCCGGCTGGCTCGCCAAGCCGGTCAAGCCCTCGGCGCTGCACGACACCATCGCAACCATCCTGCTGGGCGGCGTCGTTGCACAGCCGGCCCCCCTCGCGACCTCCGCCGCGGATTCGGCAAAGCCGCTCGGGGAGCGGCATCCGCTGCGCATCCTGCTCGCGGAGGACAACGCGGTGAACCAGAAGCTTGCCCTTCGGCTGCTCGCCCAGCTCGCGTACACCCCCCAGGTTGTCGGCGACGGACTGCAGGCGATCGCCGCGCTGGAGGGCGGCGACTTCGACGTGGTCCTGATGGACGTCCAGATGCCGGAGCTCGACGGGATGGAGGCGACCCGCCGCATCCGCGCCCGCTGGGCGGATCGCCCATTGCGGATCGTGGCCATGACCGCCAACGCCATGGCGGGCGACCGCGAGGCGTGCCTGGCGGCCGGCATGGACGACTACATCAGCAAGCCCATTCGCGTCGCGGAGCTCACTGCAGCGCTGGAACGGGTGCCTGCCAACGGGACCTCGAACGGTCGCCATCGGCCCCGCAAACGATCACCGAAACCCAAGGCCAAGAGAGGAGCGCACGTGCCTGACGAACCTCCCGTGCTCGACGAGTCCGTCCTCGCCGAGCTGCTGAGCTCCACCGGAGACGACGCGGCGTTCGTCCGCGAGCTGATCGACACCTACCTGGCCGATGTGCCCGTCCAGCTGGAAGGGATCGCGGCCGCCGTCGAGGCAGACGACGCCGCTGCCCTGGTCCGGCCCGCGCACACCCTCAAGTCCGGGAGCGCCACGGTCGGCGCCATGCGGCTCTCCTCGGTCGCCCGCGAGCTCGAGTTCGCGGGCAGATCCGGGGCGCTCGACGACACTGCGCGCCAGGGCCTGGAGGCCGCGCGCGCAGAGGCCGATGCAGCGGCGCAGGCGATGGCCGCCTGGCTCGAAGCGAAGGTCCGCTGATGGCCAAGGGCATCGCGCTCGTCGTCGACGACTCCCCCGTCAACCGCCTGGTCCTCGTGAAGCGGCTGGAGGGGCTGGACCTCGAGGTGCTGCAGGCGGAAAACGGGATGCAGGCCCTGGAGGTACTGGGCGCCAAGCCGGGAATGGTCGACGTGGTCCTGCTGGACGTGATCATGCCGGAGCTCGACGGCTACGAGACGCTCGCTGCAATGAAGAGCGACGAGGCAACCCAGCACATCCCGGTCCTGGTGGTCTCCAGCGTGGAGGAGCAGGACAGCGTGGTGCGCTGCATCGAGCTGGGCGCCACGGACTACCTGACCAAGCCCATCAACGCATCCATCCTCGCGGCGCGGATCAACGCCTCGCTGGCGGCCAAGCGGCTCATGGACCTGGAGAAGGAGTCGCTGGCACGGCAGACAGCGCTCAACCAGACGATCGAGCGTCAGAAGCAGGAGCTGAGCCGTTTCCTCTCGCCGCAGATCGCCGCGCTCGTTTCGTCCCCGGAGGGCGAGCAGCTGCTGGGCGGGCATCGGCGCGAGATCACGGTGGTCTTCTGCGACCTGCGCGGCTTCACCTCGTTCGCGGAGCAGGCGGACCCGGAGGCGCTGTTTGGGCTCCTGGCGGAGTACCACGGGATGCTGGGGCAGGCCATCACCGAACAGGGAGGCACGCTCGAGCACTTCGCCGGCGACGGGGTGATGGTCTTCTTCAACGATCCCATTGCCCAGGAGGATCACGTCGAGCGAGCGGTACGCATGGCGGTGACCATGCGAGAGCAGTTCGCAGAACTGGCCACGGCGTGGCACAAGCGCGGCTACGAGCTGGGGCTGGGTGTGGGGATCGCGGTTGGCTACGCCACCCTGGGCCGGATCGGCTTTGAGGGGCGGCACGACTACGGCGCCATCGGCAACGTCACCATCCTCGCCTCGCGCCTCTGCAGCCAGGCCCAGGCGGGGCAGATCCTGCTCAGCCCGCGGGCGCAGACCATGATCGAGGAGCTCGTGGAATCGGAGTCGGTTGGCGAACTGACGCTCAAGGGGCTCACCCGTCCGGTCCTGGCCAGCAACGTGGTCGCTATGCGCTAGGCTCGGGACACCCCGAAGCCGGCGGTCGGTTTCTTGGGCTTGGTTAGCCGAACGAGCCGTACGACCGGCGGCCTATGCCCAACCCCCGTCCGGACGGTCACACGGTCATCCTCGCGAACCTGATGACCGCCGAACCGCGGTTTCGGGCTGGCCAGCACGCTCCCGGCGGTCGTAGGGCTCGCCACACTAACCAGTGCTGACGTCGGGCGTCGCAGCGCCGAGCGTCGGGCGTCGAGCGTCGGGCGTCGGGCGTCGGGCGTCGGAGTCCAGTAAGCGCCTGATAAGCACGCGATACGAGCGGACCATCAGCATTGCCGGCATGCCCGCACGCGTGGACCCGGTCGATGAGGCGGAGCGCCGGGCGCGGTATCAGCTGCGCGCGCTCGTCCGCGATCTCCGTGCGGCACGACTCGCGGCGGGACTGAGCCAGGCCGTGGTGGCGCGTGCCATCGGTCGCTCACGCGCACGGCTGACCCAGTGGGAGCTCGACATGGCAGTCCCGGACCCGCTGAGCCTTGCTCGGTGGGGCGCCACCGTGGGCCTGGACATTCCGCTGCGCGGCTACCCCGGTCCCTCCCCGCTGCGCGACGCGGCGCAGCTACGGATCATCGCCCGCGCCAGGCGCGTCATTGGTGGCCAGTGGACATGGGGAACGGAGGTGCCGGTTAGCCGGGACCCCCGGGACCGCAGAGCCCTGGATGCGGTCATCAGCCGCGGTGGTGTGCGCATCGGACTTGAGGTCATGAGCCGGCTGACCGATGCCCAGGCCCAGGTGCGTGCCGCGCTCCTGAAGCAGGCGGCGGCCGGATTGGACCGGATGGTGCTGGTGCTGGCAGACACGCGCCACAATCGTCGAGCAGTGGCCGCTGGAGCCGATCCCACCCTCCGCCCGGCCTTTCCACTCGACTCCCGTGCGACCCTGGGGAGCCTCCGACAGCACCATCTGCCGCGGGCAAATGGGGTCGTGCTTCTGTGACCCGCGCCCGCTGCGGCGCAAAAGGACGTATGCTTGGTGCCTGCCGGCTCTCGGCAGACTTCGCCTGGTCGTTGGGTTCTTCTCGAACCGGCCGTGCGCCGCAGATTCGTTCGAGAAGAAGACAGAGGTTTCACAATGACCACCGGCACCATCAAGAAGCTCGTATCCGAGCGCGGCTTTGGCTTCATCACCGCCGAAGACGGCAAGGACTACTTCTTCCACAAGGACGGCCTTACCGGCTCACTCGACTTCGATCGCCTCGTTGGCGGCGAGTCGGTCAGCTTTGATGTCGAAGCAGGACCCAAGGGCCCGCGCGCCATCGACGTCCGCTCCGCCTAGTTGCCGCTCACGCGGCGCCCGGTCGGCAACGGCCGGGCGTCGTGCTACATCACCGCGGACTCCAAGGACGCGGTGACGGATGGATGAGCCGATGAGCGAGCAGCCCGACGACGGAAGCCGACTACGGCGCATCCTGAGCCTGCGACGCGCGTGGCGCCGTAGCGGAACGGAGCAGCCCGCCGACGCCGGCCCCGCAAACCGGGACCGCGACGAACGCGATGCCGGGGCGCTCGATACCAACGACAAGATCCGCGCCGAGGCGCCCAACGACCTCGAGACGCGACGCCGAGCCGATCAGCTCGAGCGAGAGATCAAGCACCGCGACCATGAGGCGCGCCCCTAGCCGGCACCCGGGCCAGCACCGCACCGCGATGCGATGGACGTTGGCCCCATGGCGCTGCTCCCGCGCCAACGCTTTGGCCGTTAGCGTGGCGAACCCTATGGCCGCCGGGACCACGCCGGCCGGGCCGAAACGCCGGTTCGGCGGTCGTATGGCTCGCGTGGGTGACCAAATGACCGTTGGGAGCCAGAGTGGGTTCCTGCCGGCGGTTGTACGGCTCGCGTGGCTAACAACGAGCGCCGGCCGGTGGGCAGTGCCGCCCAGGGACCCCGACTCAGGACAGGTCCCGGTCCTCCATCTCCCAGGCGTGGTCCATCACGTGGTACGCGGAGTGCCGGATCAGGAACTGGACCGTCCAGCTGCGCGCCGGCACTCCCCGCGCGTTGTGGTCGCGGATCGCCGCGCTGAACGCCCCGCGGTGCGCACGCAGGGCGTCGGGATCCTGCCAGCTGTTCATGTCCTCCGCCATGCCCACCTTCCTGGCGAATTCGCCGAACTCGACCCGGTTGACGTGACCAATGATCGCGTCGCGATCGCGCCCGCCACCGCGCGGTCCCTTCCGGAGCTCCGCAGATACACGCGAGCCGACATCGTCGAAGTACGCCCAGCAGGCGCGCAGCAGGGCGAGCTTGCGGTCGCACTCGGCGGCGCTCATCTGCTCGTACTCCGGTTTCGCGGACTTCATGGAGAGCGTGTAGAAATCCGTCATCCCCGTGCCCTCGACGTGCTCGACGACCGCCAGCTCCCCGGCAGCGGCGAACTCCTCGGCGAGGCCGGCACCGGCGGCCACCCCCGCGTATCGAGCCCGATACGTCTCCAGGACCGCGAGCGCGTCCGCCTCCGTCTTCGCGCCCCGGTCCCAGCCCGGCCAGTCGAAGGCGGAGGCGACCACCTTCTTGCGGTTCTTGCCCTGCTCCAGCATCACCCGGATCGGCTTGGACATGCAGGAATCCTACGGCAGCGACGCTCGCTGTCGTATGGTGCCGGGGTGACACGACACGAGCCCGGCTGCTGCCCGCCGCGGTACTCCATCTTCGACGACAGCATCGCCCGCGAGGATCTGGATGCCTATCGCGACGAGGGCCCGGATGACGAGTCGCGCGACCTGGTCGACGTCCTGGCTCGCGAGGGGATTGCGGGTGCGCGCGCCGTGGACATCGGCTCCGGGGTGGGCACCATTGGCCATGCGCTGGTGGCCGCCGGCGTGAGCCACCTGACCGATGTCGACGGGTCCCCGGCCTACCTCGCGGCCGCCCGGGAAGAGGCGGGGCGCCTCGGTACGCTTGAGCGCTGGGAGTTCCGGGAGGGCGACTACGTTGCGCTTGCGGACGAGATCGGCCCCGCGGAGGTGGTGACCCTGGGCCGGGTGGTCTGCTGCTACGCGGACTGGCGTGCGCTGGTGGAGGCATCCACAGCGAGGACGCTGCGTCTGTACGGCCTGGTCTTCCCGGTGAGCCGATGGTGGCTGCGGCTGGCGGCCATGATCGCGGACCCCATCTTCTGGCTGACCCGCCGGAGCTTCCGCATCTACATCCATCCCGATCGCGAGATCGACGCCACGATCCGCGCCGCCGGTTTCGAGCGGATCCACAACCGGCGGGGCCTGGTGTGGCAGTCTGCCGTGTACCGCCGGGTGGCTGCGCCGGCGCCATAGCAGGCGGGACGATGAAGGAGAGCCGGTGAGCAAAGGGCGCCTGGAGGCATTCAGCGACGGCGTGATCGCCATCATCATCACCATCATGGTGCTCGAGCTGGTGCCGCCATCAGGCTCGACCTTCTCGGACCTGATGACGCTGTGGCCCCACTTCGCCAGCTACCTGCTGAGCTTCATCATGCTCGGGATCTACTGGAACAACCACCATCACCTGCTGCAGGTGGCCAGAACCGTCAACGGGACCGTCCTGTGGGCGAACCTGCACCTGCTCTTCTGGCTCTCCCTCTTCCCGTTCGGCACCGCCTGGGTGGGCCAGTCCAGCTTTGGGCCGGTGCCGGTGGCCACGTACGGCCTGGCCCTCCTGCTGGCGGCGTTCGCGTACTACATCCTGGTCCAGGCGCTCGTCCACTCGCCGGGCCAGGCTCCGGACCTGGCGGCCGCCCTGGGTCGCGACATCAAGGGCATGATCTCGCCCATCCTCTACCTGATCGCCATCCCGATCGCCCTGGTCCTCCCCGTCCTAGCCATCGCGATCTATGCGCTGGTCGCCGTCATCTGGATCATTCCGGACCGTCGCATGGAGCGTGCGCTGCACCCGTGATCGGAGGAATCGGCCGGCCGCACCGGTCGTGACGTTCGGCCCTTGAGCGGTGGGGCGACGGTCGGTGAGGCTGGCATCCATGCAGGTCCCGTCCGGCACGCCATCTGGCGCCACCATCGGCATCGACCGACCGGTCGGAACGGCCCTGGCTGCCTGGGTGGCCACGCTGGGCGTTGACCTCTTCCTGCACGGTGGCCTGCTGGCGCCGCTCTACGACTGGGAGAGCGGGTTCCTCCTGTCGCCGCAGGAGGCCTTCATCCGGATCCCCGCCGGTTACCTGGCGTTTGGGATTCTGGCCGCGGCGCTCGTCTGGTTGCTCCCCCGCCTTGGCGTGCGGAGCGCCTGGGACGGGGTTCGGCTGGCGGGCGTGGGCGGCGGCGTGCTGTGGGGAACGCTCCTGCTGGGCATGTGGTCCATTACCGCCGCGGATCCGGTCCTGCTCATGGGCTGGTGGGCCGGCGAGACCGTGCAGCTGGGGGTGGCCGGCTACCTCATCGGCTCCCGGATCGCGGGAATCAGTCTGCGGACGGTGAGCTGGATCGCCGTGGCTCTCCTGGTGATCGGCTTGGTGGCCGCTGTGGTCCTCCAGTCGACTGGCTACGCGCCCGCCCCCGTGCGGCTCAACTGACGCCGATCCCGCCCGGCCCGATCATGGACGGGGGAGCTCGGGAGGGTCTTCACGCGCGCCAGCGACATTCTCCGCGGATGCCAGAACCCACAGGAACTCGGCGTCGGCTTCGGGCTCCTGGGTAATCGCGACCTCGTCCACGAGCAGCGCGAACCCGGCTTCGCGGAGCAGGCGGCGGTTCTCGTCAGCGTCGAAGCTGCTGAAGAACATCTCCTCGCCGAGCCATTCCCCGGTCCAGTCCGGGCTGTCCGCGGACCCGAGCGTCGCCAGGAAGAGGCCACCAGGCTTCAGCCAGCGCGCGACGTCGGCGAACAGGCGGGCGTGCTGCTCGCGGGGCACATGAGAGATGGCATACAGGGCCACCACACCATCGAACGACGTGTCGGGGAGGTGAAGCTCCGTAAGGTCAGCGTGGATGAACTCCGCGTCCGGAACATTGTTCCGCGCGAGGGCAATCTGGGAGGAGGAGATATCCACGCCAACCAACTGGAATCGGCGGGCCAGCTGCCGCGTGGACGGCACGCCGGCGCCGCATCCCAGCTCCAGCACCCGCGCACCCTCCGGGAGGAGGTGCATGAAGGCGGCCGTCATTCGATCGCGAGGATCCGCGCCAACGCCCTGTCCCCATGCGAGATATCGCAGCGCTATGCGGTCATACGCCGACGAAACAGTTTCCTTGCGGGGGTCGCTCATGGCAGTTGATGGTACCGACCGATAATGGGGCGGAGGAGCACTGGAGGGTTAACGCACGTGATTCGCTACCGCCCGCAGCTCGTTGCTGTGCTCATTGGAATCGTGCTCGTGCTGGCCGCCTGCGCGGCGGGTCCCAACCCGGATGTGGGGACCGCAGCCGCCAACGGCAGCTCCGCCGGGTTCTGGCTGGGCCTCTGGCACGGGTTCATCTCACCGATCACCTTCATCATCTCGCTGTTCACCGAGTCGGTCAGCGTCTACGAGGTGCACAACAGCGGCAACTGGTACGACTTCGGCTTCGTCCTGGGAGCCGGCATCCTCTTCGGCGGGTTCTTCCGGGCGGGGCGCTCCGGCGGCAAGCGGTAGGCGGAAGGCGGTGCCGCCCCAGGGGGTGCTGCCCTAGGGGGTGCGCGCCGCGGGACCGACCCGCAGCGACAGGACCTCGGTAGCCTCCCGCTTTCCCTTGAGCGCCATGCGTCGCCGATCCGCGCCGTGAACCGATACGCCGGCGGCCTCGGCCGTTGCCGCTGTGATCAGGATCTCACCTGCAGCAGCCGCCGATGCCAGCCGCGCGGCCACGTTGACCTCGTCGCCCAGGGCGGTCATCTCCACGTGCGACCCCTCCCCCACAGCGCCGAACCAGACCGTCCCCGTCGACACCCCCGCCCCGACCGGCACCCACGGCCCACCGTTGTTTCCATGCCCCGTCGCTTCCAGGAGGCTTTTCGCAGCTGCGACAGCCTGCGTCGCGTGACGCTCCCCGCTCATGAGCGGGATGAAGAACGCCACCAGCTCATCCCCTACGAACTTGTCCACCATCCCGTCATGGGCGAACACCACCTCGCTGGCGGTCGCGTAGAAGCGGTTGATGAGGTCGTGGTATGCCGCGGGGGAGATGGATTCGGCGATGGTGGTGGAGCCCCGGATATCGGCGAACAGCATGCTGCCCTCCACCTCCGCGCCACCGTGATGCTGCAGCAGGAAGACGTTGCAGGCGTTGCACATCGTGGGGTTCTCGCCGGACTGCGACTTCCCGATGAATCGCATGAGGGGTGCGCCCAGCCCGCCGAACGGGGCCGCGCAGAGCCGGCAGCGGGGCGACGATGGAATCAACCGGAGAACGCGGCGCTGGGTGCGCTCCTGTGGACTTCCGTGGGTCAGGAAGTCGTGCCAGAACGCCTCGTCGTACCGCTCTGGGTCGCGGCTGGTCTCGGGGTCGCGGCTGGTCTCGGGGTCGCGGCTGGTCTCGGGGTCGCGGCTGGTCTCGGGGTCGCGGCTGGTCTCGGGGTCGCGCGCGGTCACAGGTGCACCCTCCGTCTCCAGCCTAGCGCACGCTGTCGATACCGCTACGGACGAGCTCCGGAGGGGGAACGCGTTTGTCAGCGGCAACCGGTACGACTTCGGCTCTCTGCTGGGCGCCGAAGCGAGCATGGCCCTCACGAGGTCGTCTACCTCCCCTGCCCCTGAACCGCCGCGCGGACGGAGATCTGAGGGTGTATCGGCTTGTCGTTCGGCTGACCCTCTTGGTTCGTCTGACGAACCTTGTGACCGCCGAAGCCTTCCCGAACCCGCCCGGACCGCCACTCAGCGGTCGCCTCGCTCGCACCACGGCCGATGCGACCGCCCACGAGGAGCCCGCCGGTCGTACGGCTTGCGTGGCTAACGCAGGGCTGTCCCGCAGCGACCGTGATGGAACCGATGCCCCCGCCGGTGGCACGCCCAGCGACCGGCAGGTACCACTGGGCTAGCCGGTGTCGCAGCGCACCGAGCAAAGGTCCCGAGCGACCCCGGACCGGCTATCCGTGCGGCAAATGCACAGCTAGATTCGCCCGAACCGTTGCGGCCGAGGGGCACCTCGGGGGGCAATCCGAGCCCCAAGCGGCCGCCACGCCGGGGAGGTGGATGTCCATGACGAGCCGTCGCTAGGCGATACCGGCCTGCCCGGCGGCAGGTCGCCCTGGTTCCAATCGCAGCCTGAGCGCTGCCCACTCATGGAGGAAGAACCATGTTCCGAGCGCCTCGTTCAGGGGCCGTCAGCTTCCTTTCACCACTCACCAACAGGGTCCTGGCCGCGGTCTGCACGGCAGCAGTCACCCTGCTCGCCATTGGGCCGGTCGCCGCCCTGGCCGCAACCAGCACCGTTTCGAACGCGACGTCGCTCTCCGGAGACTCCACCCTCACCGCGGTGGGCTTCACCGCCAGCGGTGGCGGGCGTCACCGCCACCGGCACGGCCGAGATCACCGTGCACTGGACGCAAGCGGCGTCGATCGATACAACCTTCGACCCGAACCTCGTCCGCCAGGGCCGGGCCCTGGATCCCACTGACGCCTACACCCGCTCCGGGTCAGGCAGCATGTCGGTGGACTACACCATCGCCAACCTGCAGGTCTCCTGGGACGGCCTGGGGCCGTTCGACGTGGGCTCGCCCGACCTACACCACCACGGGCACGTGCGACCTCATGGCCGGCGGGTCCGACTATGCCTGCCATCTCGAGAGCGACCAGATCACGCTCCTCGACCCCACGCCGCTCCCCGGCCCCTTCGTCAAGCTGCGGCTCGTCTCCGACGTGACCGTTACGCCGGACGGGATCGCCACCCTGCGCAGCGCCTCCTTCGGCGGCGTCGCGGACGGTACGGCCAACCTGTCCCTGGGCGAATCGCCCATCACCGACAGCCTGTCCATCCCGTGCACCGCCGGGGCGGGCGACGACATGACGTACGACCTGGGCGGCCTCTCGACCACGGCGGGCATCAGCGTCGACACCGGGCTGGAGTTCGACGTCGGCACGTCCATTCCCAATCCCCTCTTCCCAGTCCCGGATCCCGTGGACCCGGTCATCTACATCACCTTCGCCTCGCCCACCATCGACCTGGGCTCGACCGCCGGTGACATCACGGTCTCCGGTGCGGGCGCGACGGTCGACATGGGTGCGGTCCAGGCCAACAACATCCCGCCGACGGTCGTTGCCGGCGGCCCGTACAGCGGTGCCGAGGGGAGTCCGGTCACCTTCGACGGCTCGGCATCCTCGTCCATCTGCGGCTTCCCGACTCTCCGATGGGACTTCTCCGACGGCGGCGTCGCCTTCGGCCCCATGCCGCAGCACACCTTCCAGGCACCGGGCACCTTCAGCGGCCTCCTGACCGCAACCGACCCCACGGGGCTCAGCTCCACGACGACCTTCTCCGTGACCATCGCCAACCTGGCCCCGGTGGTCGAGGCCGGGCCGGACACCACCGCGGCATGGGGACGCCTCGTGGCGTTCAATGGGAGCGCCACCGATCCAGGGGCCGATGACCAGTCGACCCTGACCTATTCGTGGAGCTTCGGCGATGGGTCGCCGTCCGCGAGCGGCGGTGGCAGCACGTTCCACGCCTACTCGTTCCCGGGCGACTACGTCGCGACCCTGACCGTCTGCGACCGATGGTCCGCCTGCGCCTCCGACACCCGGACGGTCCACGTCCGGAAGCGGACCGTCACCGTTGGTGATCTGGGCGACACCGCCGGGACGTACGACACGCCCGGGACGCTCAGCGCCTCGCTCGTCGACGAGTTCGGCGAGACGGTGAGTGGACGAACCATCGACTTCTCGGTGGATGGCTCAGCCGCGGGCTCGGCCGTCACGAATGCGTTGGGCACCGGCTCGGTGGCTTACACGCCGCTGGTCGATGCCGGCACCCACGCCACCGGCGCTTCGTTCGCCGGCGACAGCCTCTACGAGGCGGGAGGCGGATCGAGCAGCATCGCCATCGGCGTGAAGGCGACATCGGTGACGTACACCGGTGCGCTCTCGAGCAAGCCGAACAAGACCATCACCCTCAGCGCCGTGCTGAAGGACGCCACCGGCAAGGCGCTTGCCGGCCGGACCATCATGTTCGTGCTGGGCAGTCAGACAGCGGCCGCGGTCACCGACGCGTCGGGGCTGGCCTCAACCGACCTGAAGCTCAAGCAGAAGAACGCGATGTACCTGTTGACCGCCACCTGGACGCCATCGGGAGCCGATGCGAACCGCTACGCGGGCAGCGCCGACTCCGCGACCTTCAGCCTCCAGGCCAAGTAACCGCCAGGGGTGGGCGGGCTCACTCACTGGGCTCGCCCACCCAACCTCCGAGGTTCCAGCGGGGTTAGCGGTACGACCCGCCAGCACGCTCTCGAGTGCCGCCGCGCTAGCCAGGCTTGCCAACCGACGCCTGGAAGGCGAGCTCCGCGCCACCCGGGGGCCGTAACGCTAGGCTGACTGGAATCCGTTCGGCGGGAGGGGCCACCAGGGACGACCAGCCGATGATCCGCGCCGCCCGGGAGCCGTAGCACTAGCCACTCCGGCCCGTGGCGCCGTACGCTCACCGGGTGACGCAGGGTGTCGAGTCAGCTCACGCACCGCAAACGATGCGGGCCATCGTGCAGGATCGGTATGGTCCTCCGGAGGTCCTGCACATCGAGGAGCTCGAACGGCCCGTTCCCGGTGATGGCGATGTCCTCATCCGGGTGCGGGCGTCCACGGTCAGCCAGACGGACACCCACATCCGCGGCGCCCACCCGCCGTTGTGGCGACTGATCGCCGGGTGGCAGCGCCCCAGGTGGCGAACCCTGGGAGTGGATCTCGCCGGGGTCGTCGAGGAGGTCGGCCCGCAGGTGAGAGAGTTCACCGTGGGCGACGAGGTCTTTGGGCTCATGCCGTGGTCGCAGGGCGCTCACGCCGAGTACGTGCGGCTGCCGGAGAGCGGATGGATAGCGCACAAGCCCGCCAACCTCAGCCTGGAAGAGGCGGCATCGGTCTGTGACGGTGCCATGCAGGCGCTCGCCACCCTCCGCGGCGGGCGGGTTCGGGCGGGCAGCCGGATCGCCATCTACGGTGCGTCCGGGTCGCTCGGGACGGCCGCGGTCCAGCTCGCGAAGCACCTGGGTGCCCACGTCACCGGCGTCACGAGCACAAAGCACATGGAGTTGGTGCGATCGCTGGGCGCGGACGAGGTCATCGACTACACCCGCGAGGACCTGACCCGGCGCGGTCCGATCTTCGACGTTGTGATCGACGCGGTGGGCAAGTACGCGTTCCACTGGGGCAAGCGCGCCGTGAAGCGGGGTGGGATCTACGTCGAGACCGACCTGGGGCCTCACAAGCTGGAGACCGTGGCCATGGCGCTGACCTCGCGCTGGATCGGCACCCGAAGGCTGCAGTTCGCGGCGGGCCGGCGGTCCAAAGCCGACGTGCGGTACATGAAGGAGCTGATCGAGGCAGGCGCCTTCCGGCCGGTCATCGATCGCACCTTTCCGATGGAGCAGGTGGTGGAGGCACACCGCTACGTCGAGGCCTGGCACAAGGCCGGCAACGTCGTCCTGACCCTCTGACCTCGGCACTGCTGCTGCTGCTGCTGCGCCGCGGCCGTCATGCGTTGGGCCCTGCCTGCGCGGGACCGATGTCGCAGCTCCGCTGGCGCGGAGCAACCCGGACTCGTACGCGACGACCACCGCCTGCGCCCGGTTGTGCGGGTGTCTTCCTGCCAGCCCGCAACGCTGCCGCCTCACGGATCGCACCAGTGCTTCAGCCCGAATGAACCCCGATGACCGCCGGGGGTTCTAACCTTGCTGGCGGTACGACCCCCGAACGCGTCTTCCCGAGCCGCCGCGCTAGCCAGGCTGGCCAACCGACGTCCGTGAGGCGGGCCCAGCGGCGCCCGAGAGCCGTAACCCTAGCCTGACTAGAAGTCACCCACCGCCCGTTATGCGACCGATGACGTGCCGATGACGCCGCGGGTGGGCTAGCTGGACAGCTCCCAGCAATGGCCGTTTGGATCCGCGAAGGTGGCCGTTCGAGGCCCCCACGGACGATCCATCGGCCCGTTCAGGAAGGCGACGCCGCCCGCCTGCAGACGTGCGCAGACCGCGTCGACGTCGTCGACCGCCAGGGTGAGCATCATGCGGGCGTGGGTCCCGCGCTGCCCCACCGGGGCGGGGTCGATCAGCTCCGGCGCGGAGGTCGAGGCCAGCAGGTTGACGACCATTCCCGGGAACTGGAAGGCGGTGCTCACCGCGTCCTCGTGCAGGACCGGCATGGCGAACACGTCGCGATAGAAGCGCGCGGACGCTGCGATGTCGTCGACGAACAGCGTGACGGCGAAGACGCGCTTCGCCCAGGCATTGCCGGCCGGATCAGGGGCGTTGGTCTGTTGCACGCGGGACCTCTCCTAGGGGCGCTCGGTGGACGTTCATGAAAGCCAACGGGGGCCGTCCACGTGAGCGCCGGCACCATACCCTGCATCTACGCCGATGTCGACCTCCGCGCATCAGCGAATGCCGATGCTCCCGCACGCTCCCGAGCCTGCGTGGGGACGGAGGGCTGCGGGTGCATCGGTCTTGTCCCTTCTGCTTTCGCTCCTTGGTTCGTCTGACGAACCCTGTGACCGCCGAAGCCCTGCCGAACCCGCCCGAACAGCCACTCAGCGGTCACCTGGCTGGCCCAACGGACCATGCAACCGTCGACCAGCAGCCCGCCGGTCGTACGGCTCGCCTGGCTAACGCCGGTGCCTGTTCAGCGCCGCCCGTGAACTAGCGCGGCCAGCGGCGTCTTACCCGGCCCCTGGCGGGACCTCCTCATACCGATGCGCCGCCCGGAGCTCAAGCAGGGGTGCGATCCTGCCGTCGTAGGCGCGGAAAAGCGGGCTCTCGCGGTGCGCCTGGTGTGCCTGCTCATCGACGTACTGCTCGTGGAGCATGAAGTGATCAGGGTCGTCGTGGTCCCGGTAGGCCACGAACGTGATGCAGCCAGGCTCTCGCCGAGTGGCGGCGATGTGGGCGGGCAGGATCAACGCCACCTCGTCGCCCTTCCCGGGATGGGCCCGATACTCCGCCATCACCGTCACCGTGGGGCGCGTCTGTTGTGAACTCATGGCGCCATTCTGGCGCCAGCGGACGTGCCAGCGGACGTGCCAGCGCCCGTGCCAGCGCCGGTGCACCCGATGGTCCTGAGCCCCCCGCGCCCGCCGGCGCCCCCCGGGATGACGTGCTAGAGCCAATCTAGAGACCCGGGCTCCACGATCCGCGCGATCTGCGAAAGCGCGCAGGCGACTTGGAGGTGCACAGACATGTCCCGGCGATTCGGTCTCAGCTTGCTCACGAGCGCCATACTGCCGACGGCCCTTCCGGCTCTTGCCGGAGCGTCCACCCTCGCCCCCGCGACCATCGACTTCACCCAGAGGTTCGACGAGGAGCACGCGCAGAGGACGCCAGCGACTCCCCCGAGGATGCGGAGCCGATGACCACCAGGTGCGTCCGGGCCGGGGTGGCGCCCACGTAGAGGAGGCCGTCCAGGTCCGCCGGCGCCCGCGGATCTCACGGCGTGGCATTGGTTAGCGTGGCGAGCCTTACAACCGCCGGATCCACTCGGAGGATCGCCTCGGCGGGCGTGTTGCTCGTCCAGCTGACCATGTGACCGCGGAGGCACTGGTCCGCGGCGTCCCGCCGGTCGTACGGTTCGCCTGGCTTACGAGCGGGACGCCAGCGAATCAGCCACCGAGGATGCGCCGATGACCACAAGGTGGATCCGGGCGCGGGTGGCGCCCACGTAGAGGAGCCCGGCCAGGTCCTCAGCCGCGATCCGGGAGTCAATCTCCGCCAGCACCACAACCGGCGACTCCAGCCCCTTGTACCTGTGGATAGTGGCCACCCGAACCTCCCCCGCCGCGGTGGGCGGCGGCAGCACCGAGCCCTCCGGCCCGTACTCGGGCATCAGCCGGAATCGGCCAACCGTCACGGGCGCACCGCCCTCCCCCATCAACCACGAGGTCCGCGGGGACCGCGGTGTCAGCACCACCACGTCACTGGGGGAGACGCGGCCGGTCTCGATGATGGCGTGCAGCACCCGGCCGAGCTCGCGCTGACACGCGGTGGCGTCGCCATCGGCGTAGGTGACGAGCTCCACCGGGGTGCCCTGGGGGCCGATGGCGCGCGGATGGATGGTGATGGCGCCGCCATCGGTCTGGATGGGAGCTGAGCGCACCCAGCGTGAAGCCCAGTCGTGGATGGCGCGCGTGGTGCGGCGGTTCTCGTCCAGCGGGTAGACGGGCGGACGCTCCGGCATGACCACGCCAATCTCGTCGGGCTCCGCGTGGTAAAGATCCTGGTTCGCGTCGCCGAAAACGAACAACGGTCCCTGCGACTGGTCGGCCAGCAGCTCCAGGAGCGGCAGCCACCAGACGCTGTCGATGTCCTGGGCCTCGTCGACCACGATGGCGTCATACCGGTGCTCCGGCATGGCCGCGGCGGCGTCGGACAGCGCCTGCGGCAGCTCGGTGTCCCAGTAGGCGGGCTGGTCGCGGTGCTTGCTGGTCTGAATCCCCGCCCGGGCGGCCATCTCCTCCGCCAGGCCGTGGAAGGTGAAGACGTCCACGCCGGGCAGGGTGCCGATGCTGGCGCGCAGGAACTCCGCCAGCGGTCGGTTGAAGCAGGTCAGCAGGACCCGATGCCCGGCCTCCGCCATGCGCCGGGTCTGCTCCGCGGCCAGGAGCGTTTTACCGGAGCCGGCGACGCCCAGAATCAGGGCGCGGCGCTGGGCGCGGAGGGCGTCCAGGATGGCGAACTGCTGCGCGGAGAGGCGGATGATCTCGCGCTCGTCCTCGGCCAGGTGGAGCTGGAGGGGCGAGGCAATCTCGAAGTCGCGCGCCAGCAGGGTTTGCAGCCCTTCCAGGCCGATGGCGCCCGGGGCTCCGCCCCGGTACTCCGGCTCCGCGTGGGCGGACCACCAGTCGAAGATCTGTTCGAGGCGGGGCTGGAGGCGGTCCAGGTCGTCCGCGTCGATGACGATCTCCGGCGGCCCGTCCGGCGTCAGCGCCTGGTCGTACGTCGTGTCCGGGAAGGCGACGGCCCGGCAGAAGCGCACGCTGTGTGCCGGCCAGTCCGGCCGTGCCTCCGCAATGCGCTTGAGGGTGTGCATCTCACCGGTGACCTGCCGGAACGGGTCCTTGATCCGGTGGGCGGCACCGTTGCGATCCACGGACTCCCACTCCCCGCCGACGCGGCGGAGGCCGCCGCCCTTGACCTCGATGACCATGATCCCCAGCTCGGGATGGGCCACCACGAAGTCCGCCTCCCCGTCGCGCGGCTCCTCGCCCGGTCGCTTGGTGAGCCAGGCGGCGTTGCGGTAGACCACGAAGGCCTCCGGAAGCTGCTGCTCCAACGCCGTCCCGAGCCGGTCCTCCCCTACGGAGCTCATACCGGCGCTCGTCGGCTCATGCGCAGCCCCCGGCAGTCCGTTCCCCATGGAGGCGCGTCAGCCACAACCGCGCTCCGTTGACATCGGCGGTGAACAGCGCGCGATCGTCCGAGAAGACGACCAGGCGTCCCGGAACGGCATACGGAACGAAGGGGTCGAGGATTGGCGGCGGCCACTCGACAACGCCGTCCCACCCCCACCACGTATTGCCGACCTGGAACGGGATGGCACAGTACGGTTCGACCCGATACTCGACGTTTACCACCGGCGCCTGATCAAGCGATGGGAGAGGCAGGCCGGCGTGGCCGATATCGGACCGAGCAACCAGGACGAAGACCACGAGCGGGACGACGATCCACCTCATGGTGTCGCACCCTACCACCGGGCACGTGCAAGCCCACCCCTGACCGCCTTTGTGGTGCACCCGGTCAACCTCGGGGACCAAAGTATCCCCGTCTCGGTACAGGCGGGCGATTGTCGGTGGCGTCGCCCGGCTCTATACCCTGCGGAGCAGGGGAGGATCGACGCGACATCGACGCCGGCCCGGCGTCCTTCGCCCTCCGTTGCGTGAAGTCCAAAGGAGGGACCCCAGGTGCGATCCGCGATGACGCGCCCACGACCAATGCTCTGGCGGCCAGCGGCAGTGCTGTCCGCCCTGACGCTCACGCTGTGGATGAGCGGCCTTGCGTCAGCTGCCAATCCGGCATCGGCCACCACCACCACCAACCAGGACCTGAGTGTCCAGCTGACCCTCGATACCAGCAACGACCCGGTCTGGCTGGGTACCCCGGTCTCCGCCAGCGCAACCGCCAACCTCGGCGCGGGAGACACCGCCAACGTCGTCTCCGTCGTGGATATCTCCGGCAGCATGGAGAACCCGAGCTTCAACCCGTTCCAGCCCTCCGTGGGCGACTGTGACGGAGATGGACTCGTCGGAACGGCCCTCGACGCGGCATGTGTCGGTCTCATCGCCCTGAACGACAGCCTGGGCGACGCCAGCAACGTCAGCGTGAGTCTCGTGGCGTTCGCGGACGGAGCCAAGACGGCCGACATGGACCCGGCCGCCGGGAGCCAGGACTTCACCACGCCGCCGAACGTCGATAACGATGGCATCGGCGGACCGGACGCAAACCAGGTCATCCACTCCCTGCAGACGGAGTTCGGCGGGTCCGGCGCCCTGGGCGGCATCGGCCAGTTCACCTCTGACATCACCGCCGGGTTCCCGCTCGCCACCGACTACAACGCGGGCCTGGCAGCCATGAACACCGCCATCGCGGGGCAACCGGCGGACGTCAACACCGCCTTCTTCGTATCCGACGGCACGCCCACTACCTTCAGCACCGGCGCGGGATCTCCGCTGCAGGATGCGATCGACGCCGGAACCGTCATCTATACCTTCGGGATCGGCGGCGGCGCAGCCAACGCCTGCGATGCGGGCCATGCGCTGCGGCAGATCGCCGATGGCACCGGCGGGACCTGTACGGAGGTCGCGGATCCCAGCACGCTCAACACCGTCCTGCCCGCAACCCTCACCAACATCGCCAGCCTCGAGATCAAGGCCAACGGTGTCTCGATGGGGAGCACCAGCGGCTCCGAGCCAGTCTCGATGTCGCTCTCAGGCGTGGACATCACCCCTGGGCTGACGGTTGGCATCAACTCCGTCGAGGCCACCGCCGCGGCGGAGGACGGGACGGAGGTCACCGCCGACACGACGCTGGGAGTGGTTGACCTGGGCCTCAGCCCGGCAACCGCCACGAACGAGCTGAGCACGACCAGCAGCCACACCGTGACCGCCACGGTCTCCGGTGACCCGAGCCAGGTTGCGGGCATCCCGGTGCTCTTCACGGTCAGCGGCCAGAATGCGGGCGCAACGGGCGTCTGCAGCCCGGTTTCCTGCCTGACCGATGCCAGCGGCGCGGTGACCTTCACCTACTCGGTGCCTGTTGCGCCGGGCAGCCTGGGCACCGATACCATCTCGGCCACAGCCACCATCGCCGCGGGGTCGGAAACCCGGACCGCCACCAAGGAGTGGGTCGACACCACGCCGCCCACGGCCTCGTGTGACGAGGGCGTCAACCCGGCCGGCCACACGCCGCGCGCCGGCCAGCACTCCCCCGGCCAGAACGAGGACGGGTTCTACTTCCTCAACGCCACCGATATCGTGGATCCCAGCGTGCAGCTGTACCTGGTGGACACCGGCTCGGGGACCGTCTTCGGCCCGTTCGACAGCGGCACGGACGTCAAGTACATCCAGGCACCCGGCGTGACCCCGAACCAGAAGGCGGGGGCCGGGGCGGTGGACTGGATCATCCAGGGAACCGGTGACGCCGCGGTCTACGCGGTGGACGGCTCCGGCAACGTCTCAGCCACGGCGAGCTGCCTGGTGCCGCCACCTCCCAAGTAAGCCGCTCCCCCACCAAGCCACACACGGGGCCGCCTCGCCGAGGCGGCCCCGTCGCATGCCCGTGCCAAGCCGTCGGTGCGCCGCACCCGATCCGGAGGGATTCCAGCCGTGCTAGCGGTACGACGTCCGAGAGTGTCTTCGGGAGCCGCCGTGCTAGCCAGGCTGGCCAACCGACGTCCGGAAGGTGGCGTTCCGCGGCGCCGGGGGGCCGCAGGGCTAGCCGGACTAGAATCCGCCGACCGGAGAGGCCGCCAGGGACTCAGCCGGCGATGACGAGCCGATGACCACCAGGTGGGGCCAGGCTCTGGTGCCGCCCAGCTCGACCGCCTGCGTCTGATCAGGCGACCGCAATAGGAGCTGCTGAGCCTGGCTGAGATCCGAGCGTGCCTGGACTCAGTAACCCGCCAGTGGGGCGGAGCCGTCCAACAGCGACAGGGGCCGGTGCGCTGGGCACCGGCCCGTACAGCTGCGCCTATGACTGGGCAGTCCTGGTGGCCCGGCGCCGCGACCGATGCGCTCCTCCCCCGCCGGAGCTCATGGCTGCCGGAAGACCTCGTGGGTGCCGATACGCCGCCAGATGACGTGCGCGCCCGCTCCCTGTGATTCTCCGTACTGGAAGGTCGCGCGGCCGTCCGGCGCCCAGGTCATCTCGAAGATCCCGTCCGCGCCCTCGACGCGCTTCACCCGCAGTCCCGCCCGGAACGTCCCCGTGCCCAGGTCCTCGTCGAACCGGAGGAACGCGGTGCGGAAGCGCCGGCGCTGGGCAGCTGTGAGCGCGGCGACATCGCGCTCGAACCGCCGTGTGCGTTCGTGGGAGGGCACAGGACGCCGCTACTCGTCGAGGGTGTCGACGAACTCCGCCGCGCTCCCGGCGCGTCGCGTGCGCCCGGCGGCGATGTCCTCGCTCGCCTCTCGCTCGCCTGCCTGCCAGGCATCGGTCCAGAACCAGGCCTGGTGTGCGTCCACCAGCTTCTTGGGGCGCATGACGATCTCACCTTCGCGCACGGAGACCTCAAGGTAGTCGCCCTCGCCAACCCGTGCGGCGCGGCGGACCTCCTCCGGCAGCGTGAGCTGCCCCTTCCCCCGAACTCGCGTGAGCGTCACGTGGCTGGTCTCCCTGTACGAGAGTCGCACTTTCGCACTGTCGTGCGCAGCGGTCAAGCCTGAGCCCCGCGATTCAGTGCGGAGCCTGCTGGCTCGCCACGCGGTAGCGGAGGTAGACGACTCTCGAGCTGAAGGTGCGGGTCTCGACGAGTTCGAGATCCACCCGGCGCTCGTGCTGTGGAAAGTACGGGATACCACCGCCAACCAGCATCGGGTAGACCCTGAGCCGGTACTCGTCGATCAGACCCAACGCGGCGGCCTCGGCGGCGAGCGTTGCGCCGCCGATCGCGATGTCGCCCTCTCCCGGCTCGGCTCGCAACCGCTTGATCTCCTCCGCGAGGCCGCCGGAGGCCAGGCGGGCATTGCCCTGCACCGCCGACAGCGTGGTGGAGAACACCACCTTCGGGAGCGGCTTCCACAGTGCGGCCCACTCGAGCTCCGCGTCGTCGAGGGATGGATCCTGGTCGGCGGTCTCCCAGTACAGCATCGTCTCGTACAGCCGTCGTCCCATCAGGTGAACGCCGACCCCTCGGATCTCGTCGGTGACCAATCGCCAGACCTCCTCGTCGGGCGGCGGCGCAGTGATGTCGCCGTCGGGTCCGACGATGTAGCCGTCAAGCGAGACGCCCATCGAATAGGTCACGCTGCGCATCGGCCGGTCCTCAGGCGCTCCATCAGTCGACGATGGTGCCGACGAGGACCTGGTAGCGGATCGACGGGTCACTTGGTGCAGCGTCGACGCTGATGAACGAGCCCGGCTCCACCGTGCCGACCAGGTCGATCGAGTGGCCTCCAACCTGCGGGCAGTGGACTTCCGACTCGAAGACGCTGAAGGGCGTCTCCCCGGGGTCAATCGACTCCGTGGCCGGTCGGCTCGCGCTGACGCGCACGTGCACGATGCCCTCGCCCGCGCAGGCGGTATGCACTTCCACCGTATCCCCGGCTGGGAGCAACACGGCGCTCTCGGTAACGCCGCTCAGGTTGTCCTCCCGCGAGATGATCACCCAGTGCCCGTGTTCAACCGGCTGGAACAACTCGACGCCGCTGGCCGCGAGGGACGGGACCGATGTCGCGGTCGGGACCGATGTCGCGGTCGGGACCGGTGTCGTCACGGGGCCAGAGACGGCGGGGCTCGGCGTCGGCCCCGCGCAGGCCGTCACGACCAATGTGGCCAGCGCAAGCAGCGGCAACCAGGCGGTCCGCCGATGGTCGATCACGTCGCCCAGCATACGCGCCTCGGCGCGCGGTAGAGGGAGAAGGGATGGCGGATTGACCTTGCCGGGCGGTGTCCCAGTCCCCCCCTGATGCGTGGCATGCGGCAGGGCTTGTGAGTCGTCTTGCTTTGAGAACATGGTGCTTGACGCAGCGGCCACCGCGGCCCAGTCTTCCGGCGCAGTCGCTCACGACCTGGAGCGACGATAGAGGGGATTCGACGTGAGAACTGTCGCGGCGCTGGCGGCACTGGCGATGCTGCTCGTGGCATGTGGTACCCAGCCTACGGATCCCTATCCTCTCCCGACCATGCCTCCTCACTCTGGCGCGGGCGTCCCGGCTGCGCTCGGAGAGGCAGCACCGACGACAGTGCTCTTCCTGACACCTCGACCAGGGGACGAGATCCAACTACTCGCGGCGGAACCCATCGGCGTCGGAGACGGCGCCACCGTTCGCTTCTACTTCTCGCCATCAGTCCTGAAGCCGGATGGCACCCACCTGATCGGCGAGGAGTTGCGCGATCTGGCTGGGGCAACCTTCTCCAGCACGACGGGGACCGACAGCCCCGACAACACGGTCGGGATCGTCGCCGAGATCACCGCCCAGCGCCCAGGCCGGTATCAGCTGGACAACGTCCGCCTCCACTACCGCATCAATGGTGGGCCCGAACGAGTCGGCGAGGGCATCGACGTCGTGTTCGTGGTGTGCGCTGACGACCCGAAGCCCACGCGTTGCGACGAGACGTGAAAGCCCGCGGCGGATTCCAGCCGTGCTAGCGGTACGGCGCACGAGCACGTCTTCCCGAGCCGCGGTGCTAGCCAGGCTAGCCAAGCAACGTCCGGAGGGTGGGTCCCGCGGCGCCGGGGGGCCGCAGGGCTAGCCTGACCAGAATCCCGTCGACCGCGGAGGCCGCCGGGAACTCAGCCGGCGATGACGAGCCGATGACCACGCGTCACGAATCTGCGAATCGCGACACACAACGTGTCACGAGGGGTACAGACACTCCCCCCATGGAAAGCAGCGTAACCATCCGGGCGGACCGCATCGTCGTCGAGCATCTGGAGCTCCACGACCCGCAGCTGGCCGCCTTCGTCGCGGACCGCGCCCCCAATGAGCGGGCGGGGCTGGTCGAGCGTGCGCTGCGCATCGGCCTGATGACCATCTGCAACGCCGGCGTCAGCCTCACGACGGATGTCGTGCGCACCGAGTTCGCGCGCCTCACCGAGCGCCTGGAGGAGACGAACGCCCGGGCTGCCGAGGCGCTGGAGCAGCAGCTGCGCGCCAACTTCGCCGATGGCGACGGCCGCCTGCCCCGCACCCTGGAGGCGTTCCTGGGCGACGAGGGCAAGCTGCGCCGCCTGGTGGGCGAGCTGTTCGACCCGAACCGCCGCGAGGGCGCCATGGGCCAGCTGCGCGAGCTGCTGGGCCGCTACTTCGACGGCGACGCCTCACAGCTCGCCCGGCTCCTGGACCCGACCCGCGAGGGCTCGCCGCTCCACCAGTTCCGCAACGAGGTGACCGGTGAGTTCCGCGCCCTCCAGGAACGGCTGACCGCGCTCGAGGCGGGCGAGAAGGCCCGCGCCGAGGAGCGCGCCCGGGGCACCGCCAAGGGCGCGCGACTTCGAGGACGCGCTCGAGGCACGCCTGGGCGAGCTCGCCCGCGTGACCGGCGACCTGCTGGAGCGCACGAACAACGAGGCCGGCGACGCGCTGCGCAGCAAGAAGGGCGACTTCGTGCTGGGCATCGATCCCAGCCGGACGCGCGGGGTGGACCTGCGCATCGTCATCGAGGCCAAGGACCGCTCCGTGCCCATGCGCCGCTTCGCCGCCGAGCTGGCCGAGGCGAAGGAGAACCGCCGCGCCCGCGTGGCCCTGGCCGTCTTCACGCCCGCCAGCGCGCCGGCTGCCATCGCGCCGCTGGCCCTCATCGGCTCGGACGTCTACTGCGTGTACGACCCGGAGGCGGACGAGGCCATTGCCCTGGAGGCCGCCGTGCGCCTGGCCCGGGCGCTGGCGCTGGCCAGCCTGCGCGAGTCATCGGTCCAGCTCGACGTGCCGGCCGTGCAGGAGGCCCTGGCCGAGATCATCCGCGGGGTGGGCGAGGTGCAGGGCATGAAGTCCCGCCTGACCTCCATCTCGAAGGCGGCGGGTGAGGTCAGCGACACCCTGGACGGCATGCGGATGGGCGTCCTGCGCGCCGTCAAGGACGTGGAGGCCCAGCTCGAGGTGGTCGACTCCCCTGCCGGGACCGATGCACCCGCGCTGAGCGCCTGAGCCGCCCTAGCCGATGGCGTAGCGCGTCATTCGTCCCCGTCGTCCGGAATTGCCCGGAGAGCGCGATTCACTGATTCCGAGGTGGGAAACCGCTCAGCGACGTCCGGGTCGAGATGGACCACGGCCCCCTGCTCCTGCAGACGCCTACGGTGCCGGCCCCGGCTGCCCCCGCGGAAGTCGTATTCCTCCCGCGGCTCGTCGTCACGCTTCTTCATAGTCAAGTCGTTCGACGGGTGTCGCCCGCCTGGCGAAGATGATCCGGATCTTACTCCCCCGCTCCGTGTAGCCCACCACCAGTAGTCTCCCAGCAGCCGACTGTCCGACGCTTACGAACCGCTCCTCCCGTATCGAGTGATCCGGGTCGTAGATTGTGAGCTCGTTCGGATCGCTGAACACGGAGGCCGCCTCGTCGAAGCCGATGCCGTGCTTCCGCCGATTTCGCTCCGCCTTCCCCGGATCCCAGTCGAACTCCACGGCTCGCACGGTAGGAAGTCAGTGCGTATCGGCGGCTTACGAGACCCTTAAACGGACCAATGCTCGGCGGCGCTGAAGGTCGCACACCCAGTAGGGGTGTCCTTCAGCGCGCTGTGGGAGCGGCTGGCGCGCGTACCTCCAGGCCGGCACCTCGAGCGGCCGCCGCAAGCCGGGCGTCGTAGGTGATGAACTCCGTCAGCTCCTCGCCGATGGCGAGCGCAGAGGCCAGGTGAATGGCGTCCAGCGAGCGCAGCGTGGGCGGCGCAAGCGTGGCAGCCTGCTGCGCAACGCCCTCGTCCAGCTCGACGAGCTCCAGCAGATCGAGGACGGCGCGCAACGCCTCGGCGCCGGCCGCCTCGCTCTCAGGACCGCGGCGCCTGAGGGCACGCGGCACCTCAATGGTCGCCAGCCGGCTGCTGATGAGATGTTCATGCTTGGCGAGGTGCGCCCGCAGCGCCGGGGTCTCGGCCTCGGCCATCGCCAGCTTCACGATCGCGGAGGCGTCCAGGTAGCACGCGCTCACCCGTCGTCCTCGTCGCGCATCTCCTCCAGGATCTCGGACAGCGGGCGCCCGGGGGGCAGCTGAACCGCCGGCGGCAGCTGGTCCATGCTGCCTCTTGCAGGCGTGATCCGACCATCGGCAATCATCCGCCCGATCCGCGACATCGGCTCCCCTTCCAGTGGCGTCAGCCGCGCCACGGGCTCACCCCGCTCGGTGACCTCGTAGGCGCGACCCTCCTCGCGGACGCGCTTCACGTAGACCGACAGGTTCTGGCGGAGCTCCCTGATCCCGACCCGTTCCGACTTCGGCTGCCCGGCGCTCATGACGCACAACTGTAGCACATCGCATCTTGCGGAGACCGATGTCCCCGCATTGCGCGCCCAAGACGAAGGCCGGCTGTTCCGACAGCCGGCCTTCGGGTGCAACGGGGAGTTGCCGCCGTCAGCTTGCGCCCGGCGAGGAGACTGTCCCTTCGAAGGAGCCGAAGGTCACGCCCGTGGCGGGATAGAACGTCCGGTCGGTCACGAAGGATCCCGTCGCACCTGCAAACCGGCCGGTTCCACCCGTGATGGTCGCCGTTTCATGGATGCTGAGGACGCCGGGCTGCACCAGGGTTGCCAGTCCGGTGAAATCAGCCGTCAGCGTGTCCCCGTTCGCCGCGGTGAACATGTACGTCCCGGCGCCAACGCGGGTGGCCTGGTTGACGTGATGCGGAACCTCCAGCGTGAAGTGACCCAGGTGCGTTGCGGTGCCACTCGCCTCGATGAGGACCGATGCGAACGGGGGCGCGGTCACCGTCACCGTCACCGTTCCGTCCAGGCGGCCCCGGAAGGGCACCTGGTCCGCCGCGGCGACCGGTCCGGTCATCGCCACGACAAGGGAGAGGACTGCGACCAGTGACAGCTGCAGCCCGAGAGCGCGTTTCATCGATTGATCTCCATGAGGAATGCCGTTTGGCTGAGACTGCGGCCGCAGGCCCCCACCCGGCGTCGCGGAAACCCCTACAACATGGCTCGTCGGCCGGCACGCGTTGTACTGTCCGCGCATGGAGCTTCGGACCGATGCCGCCGAGCTGGTGGGACGCGACGCGGAGCTGGCGGTCGTCAGGCGCAGCCTCGATCTGCTGGAGACCGGTCCGGCCGGCATCGTCGTCCAGGGCGAGGCGGGCATCGGCAAGACCAGCGTCTGGTCGAGCGCCATCGGCATGGCGAGGGAGCGGGGCCTGCGCGTGCTCATCGCACGACCGGTGGAGGCAGAGCTGGCCCTCGGCTATGCCGCGCTGGGCGACCTGCTGCAAGGAGCCGTCGACGAGGTGATTCCCGCGACTTCCGGGACCGCAGGCGACGGCGCTGTCGGCCGCGCTCTCCCTGGCGACAGACGCGCAACCGGGCAACCCGCTGCTGGTGGGACGCGCGACGCTCGGCGCCCTCCGCCTTCTTGCCGCCGGCTCCGGCCTGGTGGTCGCGATCGACGACGTCCAGTGGCTCGACCCATCGTCCGCGCGGGCGCTGGCGTTCGCCGCGCGACGCCTGGGTGATGCGCGCATCGGCCTTCGTGATCGCCCTTCGGGACGGCCACGATGACCCGCTGCAGACGGCGGCCGCGCTGGGCGAGCGTTGCGTGCAGATCAGGCTCGCCGGACTGAGCCTGGGCGCCACCCGCCACCTGCTCCGCGCACGGAATCCCCAGCCGATCCCCCACCGCGACCTGCGCAGGATCCACGAGCGAGCCGCGGGAAATCCGTTCTTCGCTCTGGAGATCGCCCGCGCCACGCCAGAGGGCGACCGGTTGCCAACAACGCTTCGCGAGCTGGTGCAGCGCCGGCTGGAATCGGCGCGCCCGGGTCTGCCGGCCATCGAGCTGCTCGCCGTCCTGGGGCCGATGCCGGTGAGCGCGTTCCCGGATCCTGCCGCCCTCGATGCCGCGGTGACCGATGGCGTGCTGGTCGAGCGCGACGGCGAGGTCCGGTTCGCCCACCCGCTCCTCGCCGCCGGGGCGTACGAGCGGATTCCACCGGCGCGCCGTCGGGAGCTGCACCGGCATGCCGCGGCATCGGCCGATGCTCTCGAGCGGCGGGCGCGGCACCTGGCGCTGGCGGCCACCGGCCCCGACCCGGACGTCGCACTGGTCCTTGACGATGCCGCTCGATCGGCAAGGGCGCGAGGCGCACCCGAGGCAGCCGCCGAGCTGGCCGCCCAGGCGGGCCGCGCTGACGCCGCCGGAAGACGCTGCGGGCATCGGTCGCCGGATGGTCGACCAGGCCGAGTACCTCCACCTCGCTGGCGACGAGGCGGTGGTTCGAGAGCTCGTGGACAAGCTGCTCACAGGAGACGTCCGCGGTACGACGCGCTGCCGCGCCCTCGCCCTGCGAGCCCTCACCACGCTTGATCCACGGGTCGCGGTCCAGAGCCTGGAGGCCGCGGTGGCGGAGCCGCACGATGACCCGGTCCTCGCGGCTCGGACGCTCTCCCGGCTGGCCTGGCAGCGCGGGGCGTGGTTGGGTGACGTTGAGCCCGCGGTGCGCGAGGCGCTCGCCGCCGTGGCCATGGCCGAGGCGGCCGGTGATCCGCGGACGCTGGTCTCGGCGCTCACCACCGCCGGGCTTGTCCTGTCGCTGAGCGACCAGCCCGGCGCCGCCGAGCGCTTCCGGCGCGCGCTGGAGATCACCGTGCCGGACCCGCCCGCACCCGGCGATCCGCGACCGCACGTGGCCTTCGCCATCGAACGAGGGTGGCGCGGTGACTTCGCCACCAGCGAGGACCTGCTGGCAGAGGCACGGCGAGCGGCGGAGGAGGAAGGCGACGAGCGAGCCCTGATGCGCCTGCAGGAGTGGAGCGCGGATCTCGCCCTGCGACGCGGGCGCTGGGACGACGCTGCGCGCCTGCTCGAGGAGGTGCTGATCGAGGCGGTGGACTACTGGCGAGCCAGGAACCTGGTGCTTCGCGCCATCCTGCGGGCCCGGCGTGGCGATGCACGTGCCGTGGAGGACGCGGACGAGATACGCGCCTCCCCGGCGGCGTCGACCGATCCGCTGATGTCGGCCGCGGCCGAATTCGCCATGGGCCTGCTCGACTACGCCGCTGGACGCATCGACGAGGCGGCGGACACGCGTCGCGCTCCTCGTGAACGGCCCCGCGCTGGCAGGGTCGCGATCCACCGAATTCGCCATGGTCATTCCGGAGATCGTCGCCGTCCTGGTCGAGGCGGGCCGGCTCGACGAGGCTGCATCGCTGGGCAAGGCGCTCGCGGCGCGGACGAACCAGCTGGCGCCATGGAGTGACGCGGCAGCGTCCCTCTGCCTGGGCCTGGTGGCGCACGGGGCGGGACGCCTGGAGGAGGCGCAGGCACGCCTGGCCGGGGCGCAGACGGAGTTCAGGCGGCTCGACGCTCGGTGGGAGCTCGGGCAGACCCTTCTCGCCCAGGGGAGCGTGCTGCGCCGGCTGGGACGTCGGCGGGACGCCGGCGCGCTCCTCGATGAAGCCATCGCGATCTTCGACGCGCTTGGTGCCGCACCGTCCGCTGCGCGGGCGCGCGATGAGCTGCGCCGGGCGCGACCCCGGCAACGGCACGACGACACCCTCACGGCCGCCGAGACACAGGTGGCGGCCCTTGTCGCGCAGGGGCTGACCAACCGGGAGATCGCCGCGCAGCAGTTCACGACCATCGCGACCGTGGAGGCGCACCTGACGCGGATCTACTCCAAGCTGGGGGTCCGCTCACGGACCGATCTCGCCCGGCGCGTGAGCGACGGGTCGCTCACTCTCATCACCGACGGGTAGCGCCTGCCGGCGGGCCGGCGACGCCTTCCCAAAGCCGATGGCGACCGATTCCATGACCCGCTCGACGCGGAGACCCGCTCGGCGGCTCACCTCGAGCACGTCGTCGGCGTTGGTCGCGGTGAACACGTGGAAGGCGAGCTCGTCATCGGGCACCACGAGCGCGCCCAGGTAGGCGACATCGGCCTCCGCTGTGCGCAGGTCCGCACAGGCTGCCCGCACGCGGTCGACCACCGCGGCCGAGGCGTCTGCACCCGATGCCGCTGCGTAACACTCCACCATGAACACTGGCTTCGGCGTGGCCTTCGATTCGTTCACGGGTACCACGGTGGCTCTCCCCCACCCCTGCGGCATCCCGGGATCCCCGACAATTTCGGGCTCCTGAAAGCGGTGCTCGCTCCCACCCCGGTTTGCACCACGTGATCGTTGTGGCCAAGCAAGCCCTGCTGGCGGCCCTGCGAGCCCCTCTTCCTGGCCGATCCTTGCACCCCATGACCATTTCGGCCACGCAGCACCCGCAGCTGCCCCGCAATCGGGCCCTGCTTGGCCACAACAGTCACCCCCCACAAATCCCCGAGGGGGTGGCCACGCCGCGCGAATCGCGACACACAACGTGTCACGAGGGGTACAGACACTCCCCCCATGGAAAGCAGCGTAATGCTTATCCCCTTGTTTCAGCACACCGAGTGGCGTAGCGCTGACCGTGCGCCTACGACGCCGGGGGATAGCCCACGCCGTCGACCTCGCAGATGTTCGGCACGCCGCTGATGACGCCGGTGAAGACCTGGCCCTCGTTGAGGACGACCGTGCCGTCCGGAGCCACCACCTCGGCCTCGTCATTCCGCAGCCAGGCTGAGAAGCCACGCGGCCACGACGAGGTCGATGGTCTGGCCGGTGTCCTGCGAGACGAAGATCACGGCGACTCCCTGGCGGACCACCTGCGCGTGGACGACGGTGTTCCCTGGGCAGGCCCACTGGACCGGGATGACGGCCTCCGGCGCCGCGGTGGGCAGGGTCAGGGCCGTGGCGCCCGATGGCAGTGGTGCCGGCGGCCGGGCCGGGGCAGGCTGCGGGGTGGGCGACGCCATGCATGCAGTTAGGGCGATGACGATGAGCAATGCGCAGCCGATGGCGGTCGATCCGTGTCGCATCGAGCCCTCCTCCCGATCCACTCTGTTGCGGGGATTCGGCGTCGCTCATGGGACGCGTTCGCACAACCGGGCGTCAAGAGCCGAGTGGATGGTCTTGCCCGCCAACTCCGCATCGAGGTCGATGCTGAGACAAGGGGATAAGCACTAGCAGCGTAACCATCCGGGCGGACCGCATCGTCGTCGAGCATCTGGAGCTCCACGACCCGCAGCTGGCCGCCTTCGTCGCGGACCGCGCCCCCAATGAGCGGGCGGGGCTGGTGGAGCGTGCGCTGCGCATCGGCCTGGAGACCATCTGCAACGCCGGCGTCAGCCTCACGACCGATGTCGTCCGCACCGAGTTCGCGCGCCTCACCGAGCGCCTGGAGGAGACGAACGCCCGGGCTGCCGAGGCGCTGGAGCAGCAGCTGCGCGCCAACTTCGCCGATGGCGACGGCCGCCTGCCCCGCACCCTGGAGGCGTTCCTGGGCGACGAGGGCAAGCTGCGCCGCCTGGTGGGCGAGCTGTTCGACCCGAACCGCCGCGAGGGCGCCATGGGCCAGCTGCGCGAGCTGCTGGGCCGCTACTTCGACGGCGACGCCTCCCAGCTCGCCCGCCTGCTGGACCCGACCCGCGAGGGCTCGCCGCTCCACCAGTTCCGCAACGAGGTGACCGGTGAGTTCCGCGCCCTCCAGGAACGGCTGACCGCGCTCGAGGCGGGCGAGAAGGCCCGTGCCGAGGAGCGCGCCCGGGGCACCGCCAAGGGCGCCGACTTCGAGGACGCGCTCGAGGCACGCCTGGGCGAGCTTGCCCGCGTGACCGGCGACCTGCTGGAGCGGACGAACAACGACGGCCGGCGACGCGCTGCGCAGCAAGAAGGGCGACTTCGTGCTGGGCATCGATCCCAGCCGGACGCGCGGGGTGGACCTGCGCATCGTCATCGAGGCCAAGGACCGCTCCGTGCCCATGCGCCGCTTCGCCGCCGAGCTGGCCGAGGCGAAGGAGAACCGCCGCGCCCGCGTGGCCCTGGCCGTCTTCACGCCCGCCAGCGCGCCGGCCGGCATCGCGCCGCTGGCCCTCATCGGCTCGGACGTCTACTGCGTGTACGACCCGGAGGCAGACGAGGCCATTGCCCTGGAGGCCGCCGTGCGCCTGGCCCGGGCGCTGGCGCTGGCCAGCCTGCGCGAGTCATCGGTCCAGCTCGACGTGCCGGCCGTGCAGGAGGCCCTGGCCGAGATCATCCGCCAGGTGGGCGAGGTGCAGGGCATGAAGTCCCGCCTGACCTCCATCTCGAAGGCGGCGGGTGAGGTCAGCGACACCCTGGACGGCATGCGGATGGGCGTCCTGCGCGCCGTCAAGGACGTGGAGGCCCAGCTGGACGTGGTCGACTCCCCTG
>CAVZAQ010000009.1:0-103583 GCA_963773405.1 uncultured Chloroflexia bacterium
ATGACGCGAACGCGCGAGGTTATGTTCCGGCCGGCGCGCACTCCTGCCGGGCGCGCCACAACAAACTCATCGGGCAAGGCGAGTGCCAGTCCATGGCGCCCGCGTCATTCCGCGACGCCCGGCAGGCTCATCGGGTGGTCATCGGCGCCGCCTGAACAGTGGGGCTGCTCAGGGTCGGCGGGCGGGTGGTCATCGGCGCCGCCTGAACAGTGGGGCTGCTCAGGGTCGGCGGGCGGGTGGTCATCGGTGCCGCCTGAACAGTGGGGCTGCTAGCCGGCCCGGCAGCCGGTGACGCGCCAACGTCGGCCAGGCGACCCATGGTCCCTCCAACCTCGGGCCGATCGGCACGGAGGAACCTGCCGCGTGCCCCTGCCCCGACGGCAGGCGTCGACCGCAGTCTCGGGAGGTCATGAAGGCACAGACTTCGGTCGACGACCAGCTGATCCGCTTCTACCGGAAGCGTGGCCGGGCCACCGTCGAAGCCAACCTCGCCGTCGTCATCGAGGCGTACGACGGCTTGATCGACGTCACCGGGGAACTGACCCGCGGGCAGGACCCGGATACCACTCTGGCCCGCGAACTGGTGGAGACTAGGTAATGAACGCGCAGCTGGCCACCCTCCGCGTAGCGGACCTGATGTCGATTGAACCCGTGACGATCTTCGACGGCGCCTCGCTTGGCGAGGCCGAGAGGCTGATGCAGCAGCAGGGCGTCACGGGACTGCCCGTGGTCGACGCGGCCGGTAAGCTGGTCGGCGTAATCAGCCAGACCGATCTGCTGCGAGCGCACGTGGTCGACGATCACTGGGCGCGCTGGCCGGGCCTCGCGGTTCGGCACCTGATGACCTCCCCGGCGCTGATGATCGAAGCCGATGCCCCCATCGCGGAGGCGGCCGCGGTCATGGAGCGTCACCACGTGCACCGCCTGGTCGTACAGACCGGCGGTCGCCCCACGGGCGTCCTCTCCACCATGGACCTGGTCCGCGCGCTGGTCGACGGCCAGGAGCCTCGATGACTCTTGGGCACATGGCTGCGTGTACGCGGCCCAGACCGCGCCGGGACACCTGAACCACGCCTATCGCAGACCACCCATGTGGTCGAGCAGCGCGCCACGCAACCTGCGGTTCGCGAACTGGCATAGCCTTGAGGAGCTCGCCGGACTACTCTGAGCGCGCATGAACGGGGCTAGTTCGTCCGACCTTGCGCGATGGCGCGCCAACCTCCAGGGGGAGGTCGACGGTGCCACCGTATACCGGGGCATGGCCACCGGGTGCAAGGACGAGCGGCTGCGCGAGCTGTACAACCGGCTCGCTGAGACAGAGGAGCGACACGGCGCGCTGTGGCGTGAGCAGATCCTGAATGCGGCCGGTTCCGTCGAGGTCGCGCCGTCGTGGCGGGCGCGCGTGCTGGCAGGGATCGCCCGACGCTTCGGGCCGGGCCTGGTCGCATCCACCATGGCCAGCCAGGAAGCCGCCTCGCGCGGGATGTACGACGATCAGCCGGAGGCGGTCGGCACCAGCCTCCCCAGCGACGAGCGCTCCCACGCGCGTGTCCTCCGCGAGGTGTCTCGCGGCATGGAAGGCGGTTCGCTGGCCCGATTCGAGGGCCGCCACCGCGCAATCGGCGGCAACGCCTTGCGCGCCGCGGTGCTGGGAGCCAACGACGGGCTCGTGAGCAACTTCAGCCTCGTGATGGGCGTCGCCGGGGCGGACAGCTCCGGCAACGCCATCCTGATCGCCGGCTTCGCCGGCCTGCTCGCCGGCGCGCTCTCGATGGCCCTGGGGGAGTGGCTGAGCGTCCAGAGCGCTCGCGAGCTGTACGCGAACCAGATCCGGATTGAGGCCAACGAGATAGCGGAGATCCCCGAGGAGGAGGAGGAAGAGCTTCGCCTCATCTACGAGGCGAAGGGCCTGGAGCCGGATGCCGCCCGCCAGCTTGCCCACCGGATCATGACCGGCGACCGGGCATCTGCCCTCGATACGCTCTCGCGCGAGGAGCTGGGGATCGATCCCGATGAGTTGGGCGGGTCCGCCTGGGTCGCCGCCGGCACGTCCTTCGTGCTCTTCAGCCTGGGTGCCCTGGTTCCGCTCCTGCCGTTCGTCTTCCTGCACGGCCTGGCCGGGATTGCCGCCTCCGCGGCCTTTGCCGGGATCGTGCTCTTCGCGGTGGGTGCTGCGATCACGATCGTGACCGGGCAGTCGGCGCTCCGCTCCGGGGCACGCCAGGTCGCCTTCGGCCTGGCGGCGGCAGCGGTGACGTTTGGCATCGGCTCGCTCATCGGCCGCGCCATCGGCTAGGCGGCGCCCGCCTTCAGGCTGGCGGCCTGGTGGACAATGGCGGCATGACGACCACCACCGCGACCCCTGCGGGCCCCCTCTCGGAGGACGAGCTCCAGCTCATCGACGCCTACTGGCGGGCGGCGAACTACCTGTCCGTGGGGCAGATCTACCTCCTCGACAACCCGCTGCTCCGCGATCCGCTGACCGCGGACCACACCAAGCCACGGCTCCTGGGGCACTGGGGCACCACGCCGGGGCTGAACCTGATCTACGCCCACATGAACCGGGTGATCCGCAACTGGGACCTGAACGCCATCTACGTGACCGGCCCCGGCCACGGGGGCCCCGGCCTCGTGGCCAACGCCTACCTGGAAGGCACCTACACGGAGCGCTATTCGACCATCACCCGGGATGAGGAGGGGCTGCGCCGACTGTTCCGGCAGTTCAGCTTCCCGGGCGGGATTCCCAGCCACGTGGCCCCGGAGACGCCCGGTTCCATCCATGAGGGCGGTGAGCTGGGCTACTCCCTGACCCACGCCTACGGGGCTGCGTTCGACAACCCGGACCTGGTCGTCTGCTGCGTGATCGGCGACGGCGAGGCGGAGACGGGGCCGCTCGCCGCCAGCTGGCACGCGAACAAGTTCGTGGACCCGGCACGCGATGGCGCTGTCCTGCCCATCCTGCACCTGAACGGCTACAAGATCGCCAGCCCCACCGTCCTGGCGCGGATCCCCGACCAGGAGCTGGTCGCGCTGCTCGAGGGATACGGGTACCGCGTGTACACCGTCGCCGGCGACGACCCGGCCACGGTGCATCAGCAGCTGGCCGCAACGCTCGACACCGTCGTGGATGAGATCGCGGGGATCCAGAAGGCCGCACGCGCCGGCCACCGGGCATCTGGCAATGACCGTCCGCGCTGGCCGATGATCGTGCTGCGCACGCCGAAGGGCTGGACCGGACCCAAGGTCGTGGACGGCCTTCCGGTTGAGGGAACCTTCCGCGCACACCAGGTTCCGCTGAGCGAGGTGCGGACCAACCCGGAGCACCTGGCCATGCTCGAGTCGTGGATGCGGAGCTACCGTCCCGAGGAGCTGTTCGACGCAAGCGGCACCCTAGTGGAGCCACTGGCGGCTCTTCCGCCCAAGGGGCATCGACGCATGAGCGCGAACCCGCACGCGAACGGGGGCGAGCTGCTGGTTGACCTGCGCCTGCCGGATTTCCGCGACTACGCGGTCGCGGTCACGAAGCCGGGCACCACGTTCAGCGAGGCGACCCGCGTCCTGGGCGGCTTCCTGCGCGACGTCATCCGCGACAACCTCGACTCGTTCCGACTGTTTGGGCCCGACGAGACGGCGTCCAACCGGCTCTCATCGGTCTTCGAGGCCACATCCCGGACCTGGGACGCGGAGCTGATCCCCAGAGATGTCGAGCTGGCGCCGGATGGACGGGTGATGGAGGTCCTCAGCGAGCATATGTGCCAGGGATGGCTGGAGGGCTACCTGCTCACCGGTCGCCACGGGCTCTTCAACTGCTACGAGGCCTTCATCCACATCGTCGACTCCATGTTCAACCAGCATGCCAAGTGGCTGAAGGTGACACGCGGGATTCCCTGGCGGCGACCTATCGCATCACTGAACTACCTGCTCTCGAGCCACGTCTGGCGCCAGGACCACAACGGCTTCACGCACCAGGACCCGGGGTTCATCGACCATGTCGTGAACAAGAAGGCGGAGGTGATCCGGGTCTACCTGCCGCCGGACGCGAACACGCTTCTCTCGGTTGCCGATCACTGCCTCCGGAGCCGGAACTACGTCAACGTCATCGTGGCCGGCAAGCAGCCGGAGCTCAACTGGCTCTCCATGGAGGATGCGATCGTCCACGCCACGCGCGGAGCCGGCATCTGGGACTTTGCGTCAAGCGACCATGACGGCGAGCCGGACGTGGTCCTGGGCTGCTGTGGTGACGTCCCCACCCTCGAGACTCTGGCCGCCGCTGACCTGCTGCGGCAGCACCTCCCAGATCTGAAGGTCCGCGTCGTGAACGTGGTTGACCTGATGCGGTTGCAGCCGGAGTCGGAGCATCCGCACGGTATGTCGGATCCGGAGTTCGACGCCCTCTTCACCACGAGCCGTCCGGTGATCTTCGCGTACCACGGCTACCCGTGGCTGATCCATCGGCTCACCTATCGGCGCGCGAACCACCTGAACTTCCACGTGCGCGGCTACAAGGAGGAGGGGACCACGACCACGCCGTTCGACATGGTCATGCTCAATGACCTGGACCGCTTCCACATGGTGATGGACGTCATCGACCGCATCCCGGGGCTTGCCTCGCGGGCCGGGCACATCCGCCAGGAGATGAGCGACCGGCGCCTGGAGGCGCGGCAGTACACACGCGAGCACGGCGAGGACATGCCGGAGATCCGCGACTGGACCTGGCCGCACTGACCGGCGGACCGATGCAGATCCTGGTCGTCAACGCGGGTTCGAGCAGCCTGAAGCTGCGGCTGCTCGACGCTGACGATGTCGTCGCCGGCAGTGTCGACCTGCCGGCACCTGGCGGGCTGGCACCGCGGGAACAGGTATCGGCCGCCATCGGCTCGCTCGGTGTGGTGGATGCGGTCGGGCATCGCATCGTCCACGGTGGCGTCGACTTCCGGGACGCGGTGCGCCTGGACCCCGGTGTCGTCGAGCGCCTGCGCGCTCTCACCGACCTGGCGCCGCTGCACCAGCCCAAGGCGCTCGCGGCGCTCGACGCGGTCGGGGAGGTGCTGCCGGACACGCCGGCATTCGCCTGCTTCGACACCGCCTTCCACGCCACCCTGCCTGCGGCTGCCGCCACGTACGCCATACCCCGCGAATGGCGCCGCCGCTGGCCGCTGCGCCGCTTCGGCTTCCATGGGCTCTCGCACGCCTACGCATCCCGCCGTGCCGCGGAGCTGACCGCCAGGCCGCTGCAGGCGCTGCGGATCGTGACCTGCCACCTCGGTGCGGGCGCTTCGCTTGCCGCTGTCGCCCACGGCCGCTCGGTTGACACCACCATGGGCTTCACGCCGCTCGAGGGCCTGGTGATGGCGACCCGCTCCGGGACGGTGGACCCGGGGCTGGTCCTCTGGCTGCAGGAGCACGTGGGCACCCCTCCGGCTGAGCTGGCGGCGACCCTGGAGGGCCGCTCCGGGCTCCTGGGGCTGGCGGGATCGGCCGACATGCGCACGGTGCTGGCGTCAGAGGCAGAGGGTGACGACGAGGCACACCTCGCGGTCGAGGTCTACCTGCACCGGCTCCGCGCGGGAATCGCGTCCATGGCGGCGGCCATGGACGGGCTGGACGTGCTGGTTTTCACCGGCGGCGTCGGGGAGCACGCGGCGGAGATCCGGTCGCGCGCCGCCGAGGCCCTGGGATTCCTGGGCGTGGGTGTGGCTGCGGAGCGAAACGCCGCGGCCGAGCCGCAGGACCGCGAGCTGACCGGGGCGGACGCCACGGTCAGGAGCTTCGTCGTCGCGGCACGCGAGGATCTCGAGATTGCCCGCCAGGTGCGGGCGCTGCTCGACCAGGGCACCTGAGGCGTCCGGGCCGGCAGCGCCGCAGCCGGCGATGCTCACGGCAGCGTGGCGGTCCGATGCCGAAATGGCACGGGTCCTCTGGACCCATCGATGGGGCATCTCGGCCCGCCCGACTCGGCCGTTCAGCACGTATGCGCACCTGCGAATAGATGGGATGGTTGCGTCATGGACGCGATCTATGAGCTGCAGGCCGAGGTCCTCAAGACGCTCGCCAACCCCCGTCGCCTGGAGATCGTCCACCGGCTGGCTGAAGGACCGAATGAGGTCGGACAGCTCGCCACGGAGATGGGCATTGCGCAACCCAACCTGAGCCAGCATCTCGCGCTGATGCGCGCCGCCGGGATCGTCGAAGGCGACCGGGTGGGGCGCGGCGTGCGCTATCGGCTCACCGATACCGCCATCGTGACCGCGTGCGGTCTGATGCGCGGTGTGCTCGAGCGACGCCTGCAGCGTCTCGCCGACCTGTATCAGCTCGACGCGAACGGCCGTTCTGCGCGGCCACGTGTCGCCAAGGGAACCGGCCGCTAACGCGGCCCTACGAGGTACGCATTCCGATGGACGAGCCTCTCGCCATCACCCTCTTCTCCGGCACCGACGACAAGCTCACCGCGGCGGCCGTGCTGATCGCCGGGGCGGCTGCCATCGGACGGCCGGTGCACGTCTTCCTCCAGTACTGGGCCCTCGACGCCTTCCGCTTCAACGCTTCGGAGCGGGCACGCACGCTCGCACCGGAGGCTGGTGAGGCGGGCCGTGCGGCGGTCGAGGCGCTGGCCGCCGCCGGACAGGCGGGCTGGCGCGAGACCCTTGCCCAGGCCAAGGAGATCGGCCAGGTCGACATCGAGGCCTGCTCGCTCTCCATGGACCTCCTGCATCTCACCCCCGACGACCTCGATCCCCTGGTGGACGGCGTGGAGGGCGTCACCGCCTTCTGGCTCGCCGCCTCCGAGGGCCAGGTCGTCTTCATCTAGCGCGAAAGGATCCACGGACATGACCATGGAGATCGCCCAGCGCGTCGACGCGCGAAACCTCTCCTGCCCAATGCCGATCGTGAAGACCGCGATTGCCATCAAGGGGCTTGCCTCCGGCGCGCTGCTGGAGGTGGTGGCGACCGACCCGGGCTCGACGAAGGACTTCGCCGCCTGGAGCCAGACGACCGGCAACGTGCTCGTCGAGCAGAGTGTCGAGGACGGGGTCTATCGCTTCGTCCTCCGCAAGAAGTGAGGACCCACCAATGACCGTCACGACCAAGCCCGACGCGGTCGAGGAGCTGCTCCACGACGAGTCGCTCATCGCCGGACCCGCAACGGAGCCAGCAACCGAGGCAGAGGCTCCCAAGAAGACCAACTCGATCATCCTGATCGCCGAGAGCGGCGACCTGGAGAAGACCTGGGCCACCACCATCCTGGCCTCGACCGCCGCAGCGTCCGGAATGGACGTCTCCATCTTCTTCACCTTCTGGGGCTTCATGGCCCTCGTGAAGCCGGAGAAGCGCACCTTCGGCGAGAACTGGATGCAGAAGATGATGTCGGTCATGAATCGGCCCGGCATCGACCATCTCAAGCTCAGCCGCATGAACTTCATGGGCATGGGCCCCTGGATGATGGGCAAGCTCGCCAAGCAGTATGGCGTAGCCAAGCCAGGCGAGCTCCTGGAGATGGCCATGGCCATGGGCGTCAAGATCCTGCCCTGCCAGATGAGCATGGACATGTTCGGGCTGAAGCGCGAAGACCTGGTGGACGGCATCGAGGAGCCCGTGGGCGCAGCCAGCGTGCTGGCCATGATCGCCGAGGGCACCCCGGCCCTCTTCATCTGATCCGAAAGGACGTACCGACATGCTCGAGAATCCGAGCGTCTCCATCACCCGCACCATCGACGCGCGCGGCAGCTACTGCCCGGGGCCGCTGATGGAGCTGATCCGGGCCATCCGCGAGGGAGCCGTGGGCGACGTGATCGCCGTCCTCTCGTCGGACTCCGGGTCCAAGATCGATATCCCCAAGTGGGTCGAGAAGGCGGGCCATCGGCTCGTCGGCATCACGACCGCTGACGACGGCCACGACGAGATCGTGGTCGAGAAGCTGCGCTGAGGAGGCGCGCGCCCATGCAGCGCATTGTCATTGTCGGCGGCGGGGTCGGTGGGACCCTGACCGCCAACCTGCTGGCCCGCGAGCTGGGCCGGCAGGTCGACCGCGGCGAGGTCAGCCTGACCGTGGTCGACCTCGAGGGCGAGCATGTCTACCAGCCAGGGTTCATGTACATCGCCATGGGGAACCAGAAGCCGGAGGGCCTGGTCCGGTCCGAGCGTAGCCTGCTCGACAAGCGGGTCCGGCTCGAGGTGGGCGAGGTCACTCGTATCGACACCGAAGGGCAGCTCGTCGAGCTGGCCAGCGGGTCGCGGATCGCGTATGACCAGCTGGTGCTGGCCAGCGGGTCGCGGATCGTGCCGGAGCTGATTCCGGGGCTCGTCGAGGAGGCCCATCACTTCTACGGCGTGGAGCCCGCGCAACGCCTGCGCGAAGCGCTCGACGCATTCACCGGCGGGAAGATCGTGATCGGGATCGCGGGCATGCCCTACAAGTGCCCGCCGGCCCCGCTGGAGGTCTCGTTCCTCATCGAGTCCGAGCTCCGCGAGCGCGGGCTGCGCGAGAAGAGCGAGATCCATTTCTGCTCGCCCATCGGCCGCGCCTTCACGATCGAGAGCGTGAGCGAGATGGCCACGCCGATCCTCGCCGAAAAGGGGATCGAGCTGCACACCTTCTTCAACGTCGAGTCCATCGACCGCGAGGCCAAGAAGGTGATCAGCCTGGAGGGGGAGGAGCTGCCCTACGACCTGCTGATCCTGGTGCCGCCACACCGCGGCGCGCAGTTCCTGATCGACTCGGGGCTGGCGCCGGCGCCCGGCGGCTGGCTTCCGACGGACAAGCACACCCTCGAGGTCGGTGGCAAGGCCAACATCCATGCCCTGGGGGACGCGACCGACCTGCCGCTCTCGAAGGCCGGATCGACGGCGCACTTCGAGGCGCCCATCGTGACCGAGCGCATCGCCGCCGCCGTCACGGGGCGGGAGCCGCACGCGGAGAAGGGCTCGTACACCGGGAAGGTGATGTGCTTCTTCGAGGTGGGGGATGGCAAGGGAACGCTGCTCCAGTTCGACTACGACCATCCGCCCAAGCCGCCGACGCCCAACCGGCTCTGGCACCTGGGCAAGATCGTCTTCAACAAGACCTACTGGCACACGGTCCCGAAGGGGCGCGTGTAACGGACCACCGTCGTCGCAGCGACGACAGACGCTCCGTCAGCGGCGATCCGGGACCAGCACGGCGGCGCCGGCACCGATCAGGCCGGACTCAAGGTCGGCGAGCGCCGCTGACCCCTGGTCGAGCGGGTAGGGCGTCGGGTTGGTGACGATTCCGATCTCGCCTGCTATCTGCAGGAACTCCCGCGCGTCGGCCCGGGTCACGTTGGCGACCGACACGATGGATCGCTCCCACCACAGGTCGTCGTAGTCGAAGGCGGGGATCCCATCGAGGTGGATGGCGTTGATCGCCACCGTTCCGCCGCGGTCGAGCGCCCGCAGCGCATCGAGCACCACCGAGCCGACCGGCGCGAATGTCACGGCCGCGTCGAGCGGCACCGGCGGACGCTCGCCCGAGCCCCCGGCCCAGGCGGCGCCCATGGCCAGGGCCCGGCCGCGATCCTCCTCCGAGCGGCTCACAGCGTAGACCTCGCAGTCCCAGTGGCGGGCGACCTGGATCGCGAGCGAGGCGGATGCGCCGAAGCCGTAGAGGCCAAGGCGGCCGCCTGGACGAATCCCCGACCGTCGGAGAGCCCGGTAGCCGATCACTCCGCCGCAGAGCAGGGGAGCCAGCGCCGTCGGTTCGCCGTCGGGCAGACGCACCGCGAAGTCCGCCCGTACGACCATCCGGTCCGCGTAGCCGCCGTCCACGTCCCAGCCGGTGAAGCGGGCATCCGCGCACAGGTTCTCGCGTCCACTCTCGCAGTAGCCGCACCGGCCGCACGCGGATGCCAGCCAGAACGCGCCTGCGACGTCCCCCTCCACCCACTCGTCCACCCCGGGTCCCACGGCGACCACCCGGCCCACGACCTGGTGACCGGGAATCACCGGAAGACGGTGCGCGGGCAGGTCGCCGCGCACCAGCTGCAGATCGGTCCGGCAGCAGGCACAGGCCAGCACCGCGATCACGATCTCGCGGGGGCCGGGCTCCGGCGCGGGACGGGTGGCCGCCTCGACCGGCGGCCGACCGCCGGGGTTGGGGTGGGTGAGGATCTGGGTGTGCATGGCGCCTCCGGGGCCCGCGGCCGTCGTTGGCCCTACGGCCCTCGGCGGGTCGGCAGGTGGTACGGGACATCGGCGACGATGGTGTTTCGGCGCGCGAAGAGCCGCAGCTTCAGCCGCAGGGCGGTCTGGTTGTGCAGCAGATTCTCCCACCAGTGACGGGGGACGAACTCGGTGAGGACCACGAGGATTGGCCGCGAGGGATCCTGCTTCGAGAGCGCGTCCATGTAGGCCAGCAGCGGGCCGATGAGGGCACGGTACGGCGACTCGACCACCACCAGCTCGGTGGCGCCGGCCCAGGTCGGCCAGCGCTCTCGCAGCTCCATGGCGGTCGCCGGGTCGTTGGTGACGTGGACCGCGGTGGGGTGATCGGAGATGGAGTTCGCGAACGCGATCGCCTGGCGTGCCGGCCGATCGAGGCGGGCAATGGGCACGATCACGATCGGCTCGGTTGCCACCTCGCGTCCTTCGGCGATGTGGTCGAGCTCGAGCGCCTCGCTGATCCCGCGGTAGTGATGGCGGATGCCGAGCATGATGGTGATCAGGATCGGCGCCATGACGATCACCAGCCAGGCGCCCGAGAGGAACTTCGTCGACGCCACGATCAGGGCGATCACCCCGGTCGTGGCGGCCCCCAGGCCGTTGATCAGCAGGCCGCGGCGCCAGCCGGGGTCGCGGCGCCGCCACCAGCGGACGACCATCCCGCTCTGTGAGAGCGTGAACGCCACGAAGACCCCCAGGGTGTACAGCGGGATGAGCGCGGTGACCGAGGCCTGGAAGGCGATGAGCAGGAGGGTCGCCAGGCCGGAGAGGGCCACGATGCCGGTGGTGAACGCCAGCCGCTCCCCGCGAAAACCGAACTGGCGCGGCATGAAGCCGTCGCGGGCCAGGAACGAGGCGAGCCGAGGGAAGTCGGCGAAGCTGGTGTTCGCCGCGAGCGCCAGGATCAGCGTGGTGGCCACCTGGAGCACGATCAGGTAGGGCCCGTCGCCCATCACCTGGCGGGTGATCAGGGAGAGCACCGTCTGTCGCTCGGTGGGATCGGGGACCACGTGGATGACGCTGGCGAGCACGCTGATGCCCACGAAGAGGCTGCCGAAGATGATCGCCGCCCAGGTCAGCGTGGTCCGGGCGTTCCGCCACTCGGGCGCCTTGAAGGCCGGCACGCCGTCCGAGATGGCCTCGACCCCGGTGAGGGCTGCGGCCCCGGAGCTGAAGGCGCGCAGGATCAGGAAGAGTGTCAGCGCGGAGGTCGCCTCCTCGGCGTTGAGCCAGCCGGCGGGGGCCGCGAAGGTGCCGAGATCGTGGAAGAGATAGGCACGGATCAATCCCCAGCCAATCAGCCCCACGATGGCGGCGACGTAGAGGTAGGTGGGCGCCATGAAGATGGTGCCCGACTCGCGGATGCCACGCAGGTTGCCGAGCATCAGGAGGACGACGATGCCGATGGCGATCAGCACCCGATCCCCGAAGAGCGATGGCGCGATCGAGGTGATGGCGGCAACCCCGGCCGAGACGGAGACCGCCACGGTGAGGACGTAGTCGATGAGCAGCGCCGATGCCGCGATGAGCCCCGAGACGGCTCCCAGGTTGTCGCTGGCCACGATGTAGCTCGATGCGCCCTCGGGGTACGCCTTGATCGTCTGGCGGTAGCTGGTCGCGACGATGGCGAGGATGGCGGCAATCACGAGGGTGATGGGCATCACCAGGGAGAAGCTCGTGATCCCGGCCAGGACCAGGATCCGCATCATCTCCTCGGTCGCGTAGGCCGACGAGCTGATGTTGTCGGAGCTGAAGATCGCGAGGGCCTTGAGCTTTGTGAGGCGCTCGCTCTGCTCGCGGTGCGTCGAGATCGGCCTTCCGATGAGGACGGTGCGGAGCCCGCGCAGGACGCGGCCGGTCCAGCCGGCGCGGTCGAGCACGGTCCGCTCGGTCGCGATCAGGCCGCCCTCGCCGCGCTCGAACTCTCCCTCGAAGGGCCGCACGATGCGGACGTAGGTGTCCCCGGGGCGCGCACCCCGACGCCGCTCCCGAACCTCCAGGAGCGGGTCGATGGGTCGCGGGGGATCGGTATCAGGCACGGATGCTCAATGGGAGGCGGCGGGGGAACCCGGTCCTCCATCGCGGGGGAGGTGGTACGGGACGTCCGCGACGATCGTGTTGCGCCGGAAGAAGAGGCGAAGCTTCAGGCGCAGGGTCGTCTGGTTATGCAGGAGGTTTTCCCACCAATGGCGCGGCACGACCTCGGAGAGTACCACCAGCACCGGCCGATCGGGATCCTGCCGGTCGAGGGCGTCGAGGTAGGAGAGCAGGGGACCAACCAGCGCGCGATATGGCGACTCGACGATCACCAGCTGCGTGGTTCCCGCCCACTCGGGCCACCGTGATCGCAGCTCGGCGGCCTCCTCCGGATCGTTTGTCACGTGCACCGCCACGGCGTCGCCGGAGATCGAGTTGGCGAAGGCGATGGCCTGGCGCGCCGGCGCGTCCAGGCGCGCGATCGGCACCACGACCGTGGGCGGCGCCGCCACCTCGTCCCCCTCGGGGATTCGCACCACGCTCACCGAACGCTGGAGGTGCTGGTAGTGGCGCCGGATGCTCATCAGCAGTGCCATGAGCAGGGGGACCAGGATGACGACCACCCAGGCCCCGGACGTGAAGTTGCTGACGCCCACGATCACGGCCACGACGCCGGTGGTCACGGCACCGGTGCCGTTGATGACCATCCCGCGGCGCCACCCCGCCTCGTGGCGCCTCCGCCAGCGCATGAACATCCCTGCCTGTGACAGGGTGAAGGCCAGGAAGACGCCCAGGGTGTAGAGAGGGATCAGACCGGCAACGCTCGCCTGGAACAGGAAGAGCAGGAAGATCGCCATGGCCGACAGCGCCACGATCCCCGTGGTGAAGGCGAGACGCTCGCCCCGAAACGCGAACTGGCGTGGCATGAAGCCGTCGCGCGCCAGAAAGCTGGAGAGACGCGGGAAGTCCGCGAAGCTCGTGTTCGCGGCAAGCGCCAGCAGCAGGGCGGTCGACACCTGGGCCAGGACCAGGATCCAGCTGTCGCCCACCAGTGCACGGACCAGCTGGCTCAGCACCGTCTGCTGCTGATCGGGATCCGGAATGATCCCGATCTGTACCACGAGGAAACTGATGCCCACGAAGAGCACGGCGAAGATCGAGGTCGCCCAGGTGAGCGTCGTCCGAGCGTTCCGCCACTCCGGCGGCTTGAATGCCGGCACCCCGTCGGATATCGCCTCGACGCCGGTGAGCGCCACGGCGCCCTGGGAGAAGGCACGCAGGATGACGAACAGGCCAAGCGCTCCTGTGCTGGCATTGAACGTCGCCTCCCAGTCGGCGGGCGGAACGTAGGCTGGAAGATCCCCGCTGAAGAATCGGAACAGCCCGTAGGCGAGGAGCGAGAGCATCACCGCCAGGTAGAGGTAGGTGGGCACCATGAAGATCGTCCCGGACTCGCGGATCCCTCGCAGGTTGCCGATCATCAGCAGCGCGACCAGGCCCACCGTGAGCTCCACCCTCGACCGGGAAGAGGGCGGGCGCGATCGAGGTCAGGGCCAGCACCCCGGCCGAGATCGAGACGGCGACGGTGACCACGTAGCCGATGAGCAGGGCCGATGCCGCCAGCACCCCCAGCCGGTCACCCAGGTTGTCGCTGGCCACGATGTAGCTCGATGCGCCGTTGGGGTAGGCGCGGATCGTCTGCCGATACGACGCGGTGACGATCAGGAGCATGACCACGATCAGCGCCGCCAGCGGCAGGGTGAGGCTCAGCGCGCCGATGCTGGCGAAGGCGATGACCCGCATGATCTCCTCGGGCCCGTAGGCGGAGGAGCTGATGTTGTCCGAGCTGAAGATGGCCAGCGCCTTGAGCTTGGTCAGCCGCTCGGTGTGTTCGCGCTCGGAGCTGATGGGGCGCCCGATCAGGACGGTGCGGATCGATCGCAGCGCCGCGGTCCAGCCGGTGCGTTGGAGGACGGTTCGCTCGGAGGCGACCAGGTGACCCTCCTCGCCGCGGCCAAACTCTTCCTCGAAGGGCCGGACGATCTTGACGCGCCGGTCTCCCGGGCGCTTGCCGAGGTGTGTCTCGCGCACCTCGAGGAAGGGATCAACCTTTCGGGAGCCCTCCCCTTTCGGGCGTTCGGTGTTCGGGCGTTCGTTGTTGTTGCGGGCGGTCATGCGGTCGCCTATTACAGCACGCTCGGCCGGGCGACGATTTCCTTCCAGCGCGCTTCCCGATCAGTGCTGCCCCAGCGTTCCCCGGATCCGCATGCGGTGCTCCGTGCGTCTGAAGACCCAGTGCCCAAGGATGGTGACCCCCACTGCCAGGGCGGCGAGCACGATCCACTCGAGGGGCAGCGGCAGCAGCGGGCGGGTGCCGATGCCCTCGACCCGAATGAGGTCGAGCGCGTAGGTTGGCGGCAGCAGGTAGGAGATCCACCGCAGGAACCCGGGCAGGACGACCACCGGGAAGGCGGTCCCGCAGAGCATCGCGAACACGAAGTTCGTGGAGTCGACAAAGAAGTTGGGCTCGCGGATCAGCAGCACCGCCGCCGCGACGGCGAATCCGATGCCAACCATGCTCAGCGCTCCGAGGAGCAGCGCAGGCACCGCACCCAGGACCGCAGCCGAGATGGACGCCCCAAAGAAGACGCTCGCGATGGCCAGCAGCACGCCGCTCGCAACGAGAGCGATGAGCATGCCGCTCATCGCGCGGCCCAGGACGAGCGTGCTTGGCTGGGTGGGGGTCAGGAAGAGCGGCTCGAGCGTGCCGGTGTCCATCTCGCGCTTGAAGCTGAAGGCCAGCTCCCAGAAGCCGGTCGCGATGATTCCGGCGACCAGCATGCCCAGGAAGAGGTATGCCGCGAGGTCCGTGGTTCCTGCGCTCTCCTCGAGCCCCAGCGCGCGACCGCCCACGAAGAAGGTGGCACCCAGCAGGAGCGACGGCAGCAGGAACTGGTAGAGCGGCTGGAGCACCTCGTTGGCGAGGTTCAACGGATAGCGGCGGGCCATTCGCAGCTCCTTCACCGCGATCGCCAGCGCGGCGCGGAGTTCCGCCGCGAGACCGGCGCTGGGGCGCGGGTGGGGGATCATCAGTGGTGCGCTCCTCAGTACTGCGCCAGGCTGCCACCGCGTCGCGCGTAGCGCTCGGTGCGCCGGAAGGCGACCACGGCCAGGGCGCACAGCAACAGCCCCATCGTGAGCAGCACGGCCAGGTCCGGCACCAGCTGCGCGAGGTCCGCTCCGTTTAGGAGCACGTTCCGCAGGTCGCCGATCAGGTAGGTCGGCGGCAGCGCGAGCGCCACGCCGCGCGCCCACTCGGGCAGGATCACGATCGGGAAGGTCATCCCGCAGAAGATGGTGAACACGCCTCGCACGCCCTGGACCATGGCGCTCACCTCACCGAAGCGGAGCACAACCGAAGCGAAGAGCGCGCCGAGGCCGTAGAGCGCCGGGACCGCTACCCCGATGACCGCGAGGGCGCGGAGGGCTTCGACCGGGCCAATCCGCAGGCCGAAGAAGACCACGAGCGTCAGGCCCACCACCATGAACATCCAGACCGCCCAGACGATCTGGCTGACAACCGGCCCAAAGAGGATCACCAGCCGCGAGGCGGGCGTCATGAAGAGCGCTTCCAGCGAACCTCGCACCTGCTCGGTCCGCAGGGCTGTGCCCGGACCCCACAGGATCATGCTGATCCACATGTACGCGGCCCACCCCAGGAAGAGGAATCCGGCGATCTCGACGGTGCCCGTGCGCGCGGCGAACGCATCAATCGATGCCTGGGAATCCCCGGCATAGCCGCGTGCCTGGAAGACATAGGCGAGCGGCAGCGCGATGGGCCAGAAGAGGAAACCGACGAAGAGGGTCGGGTATCGGCGCAACAGCCGCCACTCCTTGCGCCCCGCGGCCCAGAAGGCGCGCAGGTCGGCCAGGGTATCGTGAGGGTGCCCGTGGGTCTCGCTCATTCGCGGAGTGCCCGCCCCGTCAGCGAGAGGAAGACGTCCTCGAGCGTCACCGGGACCACCTCCACGTGCCTGATCACGGCGCCCTCGCGAACGGCGGCGTCGAAGGCGGCGGGAACGAAGTCGCGGGCGCTTCGGCAATGGACGGTGAGGGCGAGGACGCCATCTTCCTGCTCACGGTGCGCGATGCTGCCGGCGCTGCCCAGGCGCTCCAGCAGGGGCGCCATGCGGTCCAGCGATCCGTCGACAGCCGGGCCGCGGCCGTTGGCCACCAGCTCCAGGCGCACGACCTCGGTCGCGGCGATCGTGCGTTTCAGCGCGCCCGGACTGTCCAGGGCCACGATCCGGCCGTGGTCGACGATGGCGATCCGGTCGCAGAGCTGGTCCGCCTCCTCCATGTAGTGGGTGGTGAGGACGATGGTGCGGCCCTCGGCACGCAACGCGACGACGCGGTCGCGGAGGTCGCGCGCGCTCTGTGGGTCGAGGCCCACGGTGGGCTCGTCGAGCAGGAGCAGCTCCGGGTCGGGGAGGAGGGCCCGGGCGAGGACCAGCCGTTGGCGCATCCCCGTGCTGAAGCGCTCGACGTAGTCGTCCGCGCGGTCGTCGAGGTGGACCGCATCCAGGACCCCGTTGATCCGCGCGCGCGCCTCGTGAGGCGGGACGTGGTAGAGCGCGGCGAAGTACTCCAGGTTCTCGCGCGCGGTGAGCTTCCAGTACAGGCTCCGCCCGTCGGAGAGAACGGCGCCCATGCGGCGGCGCACCTCGCGCGCCTCGGTGACGACGTCCAATCCGAGCACGCGCGCCGTCCCGGCGGTCGGCTCGAGCAGGGTCGCCAGCATCCGCTGGGTCGTCGTCTTGCCGGCTCCGTTGGGGCCGAGCAGGCCAAAGATCTCGCCGCGCTCGACGTGGAGGTCAATGCCGTCCACCGCGCGGAACCGCTCGCGGCGGTCGGGCTCACGCCGCAGCCGCTGCCAGGCCGTCCGTCGCCCGCGTTCGAACTCCTTGATGAGGCCCGTGGCCTCGATGGCCGGAGTGCTCACGCCGCCTCGACCATCCTGCTGGGAACGCCCCAGGCCACGCCGGCCACGACGGCGGCCACCACGATGCCGCCGGCGACGGCGAACATGGCCGAGACCGCACCGAAGTCGATGACCGCCCCGGCAAGCGCCAGCGAGACGGGCGCGAGGGCCTGCGACCCGAAGGTGACCAGGCTCATGACGCGGCCGATCATGGTGTCCGGCACGCGAGCCTGGACCCAGGCGATGACCCGCACGTTGATGAAGCCCACGCCGAGCCCAATGGTGACCAGCACGGCCAGCGTGACGGGCATGGAGGGCGCCACGCCAATGGCCGCAAGGCCGACGCCGAGGACGGCCCCGATGCCCATGGTGATCCAGCCCAGGTTCGGAACGTGCCGGATCGAGCCGGCCACCACGGCGCCCACCAGGGCGCCCGCGCCCCAGGACGAGAGGAGGATGCCGAAGTCGGCCGAGCCGCCGAAGCGGTTGTCGGCGATCCAGGCGATCCCCACGTTACCGGTCCGGTGAAGGCGAAGTTGAACGCGGCGACCAGCACCAGCAGGGACCGGATCGCCGGATCCCGCCACGCATAGGAGATTCCCTCGCCGATGGTGGCCAGCATCGACGGGGCCGGTTGCCGTGGTGCCAGCTTCGGGCGGAGATGCCGGTGTCCTCCGGCCACCGCGCACGGCGACCAGCACCACGGCCGCCACCGCGAAGGACACGGCGTCGACGGCGAAGGCCGGACCGGTCTGCACGGCCGCGATCACGAGCCCCGCGATGGCAGGTCCGAGCAGGCCGGTCAGCTGCTGCGTGCCCTGCATCAGGGCGTTCGCGGCGGGCAGGCGCGCTTGGGAGACCATCATGGGCACCATGGTGTTGAGCGCCGGGTAGAAGAAGGCATCCACCAGGCCGAAGATGGCGGCAAGGATGTAGAGCTGCCACAGCTGCGCGTTGCCGGTGATGACCAGGATCGCCACGATGCCCACCACGACCGCGCGAACGGCGTTCGATGCGAGCATCAGGTTTCGCGGTGACAGGCGGTCGCTGAAGGCACCGCCAATCAGCATGAAGACCGCGCGCGGTATGGCCGCCGTCATGAGGACCGTTCCCAGCGCCAGGCCGGAGCCGGTCAGCTGAAGCGCCAACCATGCCAGCGCCACGAAATGGAACTGGTCTCCCAGCAGCGAGACCGTCTCGCCGGAGAAGACGAGCCGAAAGTCGCGGACGCGCAGGGGCTGCAACAGCGCTGGCCCGGACTCCCCGCTTTGCGTCGGCGCGGGGGCTGCGCTGCTCTCGATGTCGGCCGCGGTCATCGTGGTCTCGGGTTGCATGTCGGCTACTCGACGGTGATGAGGACGCCGTCGCCGTCCTCGTCTTCAACGTCGACGATGGGGCCGGTTACGTGCGCCCGGATCGCCTGGCGGATCTGCTCCCCGCGGTCCGAGGTGATGCCGGGAACCATCCGCAGCGCCATGTCGGCGAACGCGATCGGGATACGCAGGTTCACGACCTGGCGGCCATGCTCCAGGACCCGGATCCGCATCTGGCGGCCCTCACCTGCCGTCCCCGTCCCCACCGGGTTCGAGCCGCCGGGCTCGTCCTGGGGGCCGCGCTCCGGGTGATCGCCCGGCTGGAGACCGGATGGGGTGCTGCCACCCGGAGCACGGCTGAGGGCCTCGATGATCGGTGCCGCCTCCTCGGGGGAGAGCGTGCCGTCCGACACGAGGCGGAGGATGGTGGAGAGCTCGTCACGCATTGTCAGTGCCTCCTGCGAGGCGGCGGGACGCCTCGTCGACGTCGATCTCACCGCGCTCGAGCGCGCGCAGGATTTCGAGCGAGTCCTCCTCGGTCACCGCCGAAACCGGAGCCGCGGAATGCGCGACATCGTCGGACGGCGTCCCGCCGTCGAGCCGGCGCGGTCTGCGTACCACGACGTCCCCGGACATGGAGCTGAAGACGAAGCGTGGCGACCCGTCGCCGATGATGGCGCGCCGCCGGTCGCTGCTTCCCTCCAGCCGGTGATCCAGCTCGACGTGGAGGCTGCTCGAAATGCCGCGCACCTCGACGGTGGCCGCTCCGAGCAGCCCGATTGCCAGGTCGCCGCTGACGGACTCGGCGCGAAACTCGCCCGAGAGGTCGAGCCGGCCCTCGAGCTCCATGTCTCCGCTCACGGTGTTCATCCGGGCCTCCCGGAGGACTGGAGCGATTGCCGAGAGGTCTCCGGACACGGTCTGGCCACGCAGCGAGATCGGCTCAACGGAGCGGAGGCTGGCGTCGCCTGAGACGGTCGTGACCTGCAGGCTGCCGCCCAGGTCCGTTGCATAGATGTCGCCGGAGACCGTCGTATAGCGCTGCTCCCCGCGCATGCCCTCGACCACGAGGTCTCCGGACACGCCGTCGATGCGCACGGATGCGCCACGAGGAGCGGACCCTTCGACGGAGAGTTCCAGGTGGCCGCGGCCAGACATCAGGCGGCGGATGGCGGAGCCCAGGTCCCCGCGCCCGCTCAGGTCGGCGACCTCCAGGGAGCCGTCCTCGGCGACGACCTCGAGACGGGCCCCCTCGAAGAGGCGATCCGCCTCCTCGTCCGACCCAGCGCGGATCTCGAACGTTGCCCGCAGGCGGACATCCTCGTCGTCGGAAGCCCGCAGTCGAAGGTCGGCATCGGTCACCCGGACCTGAAGCCGCCCCTCTGCGCCGATGTGGTGGCTGATCTCCTGCTGGCGAACGAAGGTTGGCATGCCCTCAACTCCTGCCCAGGCTCTTGAGCTGGGCGGCCGCCTCATCGGCGGTGAGCTCCCGGTTCTTCAGTTGCTCCAGGATGGCCCGGCGCTCTGCGGCAAGCGGTTCGGGGCGTTCCGCCGCTGCGGGCTGCGGCTCGGTCTCGGGCTCGCTCTCCGACGGAGTCTCATCGCCGCCGAGCCCGATGGCGCGGAGGAGCGCCTCGAGGCGGCTGCGCACGGTGGGGTACGAGATCCCGAGCTCCCGCTCCATCTCCTTGAGGTTGCCTCGTGACCGGAGGAAGCTCTCCAGGAATGCGAGCTGCTCCCGCTCGAGGCGGCCGAAACGGCCGACTCCGAATTCGCCCTCGAGCCCCGTGCCGCAGTGGCGGCACTGGAGCCGGGTGATCGTGAGCTCCCCCTGGCAGACCGGGCAGGTGGAGATGACGTCGTGTGCCATCAGCGCGCGTTTCCCTTCCGGTCGGACCGACGGCCAGAGAGCTGGAACACGCGCTTCGTGTTCTGCCCCGCGATGGCGTGGTTGCGCACTTCGCGCAGCCGATCTTCCGCGGCCATCTGTGCAAAGTGAAGGCGGTAGTCCAGCATTGTGGTTCTCCTCGTCGAGAAGTGGATCTCGAAGTGCTTGTTTATCAACCGATGTGCGCAGTCTATCTTCCTTTAGGTGCGTCTGTCAATACCATGGATACGAAATCGTTAGGTGCGCCTTACGAATCCGTATATCGGCTTACCACATAGGCAGGGCCCGGTGTGCTGCAGGATGGTTTTGGCGCCCGTCGCAGCAGTGCGCTACGATCGGCGCGCCTCATGACCGAGAACTTTCTGCCGTACGCGCCCGAGCGCGACGTGTACCGACTCTTGCGGGTTGACCCGGATGCGAGCCCCGGAGAGCTCATGGAGGCCTGGCGACGGCTGGCGAGGACCTTCCACCCGGACCGCAACGACTCGGAGCGCTCACACGAGGAGATGCAGGTCGTCAATGCGCTGCGGCAGCTGATTGACGACCCGGACGCTCGGGCGCGCTACGACCGTGAGCGTCAGCGCTGGCTGGCGGGTCAGGCGGCGCGGGCGAAGGGCCAGGGCGGGAGCACGCGACCCGGCGCCGATCGCGCACCGGTGCCACGCTCCGGGGTGGAGCGGGTGGCCCTCGCCGTGGGAGCCGGCGTGCGCGCCTTTGCCATTGAGCTGACGCCTGCTCGTTGCCCGGATTGCGCCGCAGCCATGGGCCGCCGGGACCGGGTCTGCGGCGTCTGCGGTGCGCTGGCCGACTTCGAGCAGGCCCGCCGCTAGGCGAACTGCGGGTTCACCCGCTCCGTGTCGATGCCCAGCGCGCCGAGGGCCTCCGTGAGCTCCGTGCGATCCGCCTCCCCCGTGAGGCACAGGCCGTGCAGCGAAGCGTAGGCGATGTGCTCGGGCGAGACCTCGAAGTGGGTGCGCAGTGCCTCGCGGGTGTCGCTCCGGCCGAATCCGTCGGTCCCCAGGATGGTGTACGGAGGCTCGATCCAGCGCGAGATCATGTCCGGGATGGCCTTGAGGTAGTCGGTTGCCGCGATGACCGGGCCCTGCGCGCCGGCAAGGGCCTGGGTGACGTACGGCACCCGAGGCTCCGCAGTGGGGTGGAGCCGATTCCAGCGCTCCACGTCGAGCGCATCGACGCGCAGCTGCTGGAAGCTCGTTGCGCTCCAGACGTCCGCCGCGACGTTGTGCGCGGCCAGGATCTCCTGGGCTCGAAGGGCCTGGTGGAGGATGGATCCCGATGCCAGGATCTGGACCCGGCGACCGTCGACCTGCGCAGGGCGGTACCGATACAGGCCGCGAAGGATCCCCTCGTCGACCCCATCCGGTCGGGCGGGCTGCGTCCAGTTCTCGTTGTAGATGGTGATGTAGTAGAAGATGTCCTCGTTCTCGATGGTCATCCGCCGGATCCCATCGCGCACCACGACCGCCAGCTCGTAGGCGAAGGCGGGGTCGTACGCTCGTACGTTGGGCAGGACCGAGGCGAGCAGGTGTGAGTGACCGTCGTCGTGCTGCAGACCCTCGCCGTGGAGCGTGGTCCGTCCCGCGGTCGCACCCATCAGGAACCCCCGGCCACGGGAGTCGCCGAAGGCCCACATCTGGTCGCCGGTGCGCTGGAAGCCGAACATCGAGTAGAACGTGTAGAAGGGGATCATGGGCTCGCCGTGGACGGCGTAGCTCGTGCCCGCGGCCGTGAACGACGCGGTGGCCCCCGCCTCCGTGATGCCCTCCTCCAGGATCTGGCCGTCGGTCGCCTCGACGTAGCTGAGGAGCAGCTCCTTGTCGACCGGCGTGTAGCGCTGGCCGAGGGCCGAGTAGATACCCACCTCCTTGAAGAGCGGATCCATGCCGAAGGTGCGTGCCTCGTCGGGGATGATGGGCACGATCCGTCGCCCCACGCCCGGATCGCGAACCAGGTTCCGGATCAGGCGGCTGAAGGCCATGGTCGTGCTGGCCGGGCGCTCCGATCCCGTGAAGAGCTCGTCGAAGGCGGAGGGCTGCACCTCCGGGAGCGCCGTGGGGCGGACGGTCCGCTGGGGCAGGACGCCCCCCAGCGTCCGCCTCCGCTCGAGCATGTACTGGATCTCCGGCGAGTCAGGTCCCGGGTTGTAGTACGGCGCCTCCCTGAGGGCCTCGTCCGGGAATCGGAAGCTCCAGGCGGTCGCGGAACACCTTGAGCTCGGCCTCGGTCAGCTTCTTTGCCTGGTGGGTGACGTTGCGGCCCTCGATGCCGGGTCCAAGGGTCCAGCCCTTCACCGTCTTGGCCAGGATCACCGTGGGGGTCCCGGTGTGGGCCACCGCCGCCGCATAGGCGGCGAAGAGCTTGCGGTAGTCGTGGCCCCCGCGCCGCAGCTTGGGGAGCTCTTCGTCGGGGACGTGCTCGACCATGGCGCGCAGGCGGGGGTCAGGTCCAAAGAAGTGCTCCCGGATGTAGGCGCCATCGGCAATGGAGAGCCGCTGGAAGTCGCCGTCGAGCGTCTCGTTCATCTTGTTGACGAGGATGCCGTCGACGTCGCGGGCGAGCAGGTCGTCCCACTCGCGGCCCCAGATGACCTTGATCACGTTCCAGCCGGCCCCGCGGAATACGGACTCGAGCTCCTGGATGATCTTGCCGTTGCCGCGAACCGGGCCGTCCAGCCGCTGCAGGTTGCAGTTCACCACGAAGGTGAGGTTGTCCAGGCCGTCCCGTGCCGCCAGCGACAGGCCGGCGAGCGCCTCCGGCTCGTCCATCTCCCCGTCGCCGAGGAAGGCCCAGACGCGCTTCTGGCTGGTGTCCTTGATGCCGCGCGCGTGCAGGTAGCGGTTGAATCGCGCCTGGTAGACGGCGCTCAGCGGCCCGAGGCCCATGCTGACCGTCGGGAATTGCCAGAAGTCGGGCATGGTCCGGGGGTGCGGATAGGAGGACAGGCCGCCCGGCCACAGCGCCTCGCGGCGGAAATGGTCCAGCTGCTCCTCGGTGATTCGCCCCTCGAGGAAGGCGCGGGCGTAGATCCCCGGCGCCGCGTGGCCCTGGAAGAAGACCATGTCCCCGTCGGGGCCACCGCGGAAGAAGTGGTTGAAGCCCACTTCGTAGAGGCTGGCGGCGGACGCATAGGTCGAGAGATGGCCGCCGATGCCATCGAATCGGGTGTTGGCGCGCAGGACCATGACCAGCGCGTTCCAGCGGATCATGCGGCGGACACGGTGCTCGATCTGCTCGTCGCCGGGGAAGTACGGCTCCTGCTCGGGGCTGATCGTGTTGATGTAGCGCGTCTGCACCAGGGGCGGCAGGCCGACCTGGAGCATGCGGGCCCGCTTCAGGAGCTTGAAGATGATGAAGCGCGCGCGCTCCGGCCCGGCCTGCTCGACGACCGCGTCGAGAGAGTCGATCCATTCCTGCGTCTCAGTGGGATCGATGTCCGGGAGCTGCTGCTTGAACTGGTCGAAGATCTCGTGCACGGTCCGTATGGTAGCCGCCTGCCGCGGGTCTGGCTGGCCGGGGTCGGCCACCGGTTTCGTCCTCGTCGCCGATGCTGTCACCATGATCACCGTGACTGCCAGCGCGACGCGGGTGCCGCACCGCATCCTGATCCTGGGCGGAGGGTTCGCCGGGGCGATGACCGCGCAGGCCCTGGAGCGCCGGCTCGGGTCGCGCGCGGACGTCGAGATATGGCTGGTGAGCCGCGACAACTTTCTCCTCTTCACCCCGCTCCTCCCGGAGGTCTGCTCGGGGAGCCTGGAGCCGCGCCACGTCGTCAGCCCGCTGCGCGGCATGGTGCGTCACGGATCGACCTGGTGCATCACCGCGGAGGTCGAGGCGATCGACACCGAGGAGGCCGTGGTGCGCGTGATCGGCGGTGACGGGGATCGCCATCGGCTGCACTACGACACCCTCGTCCTGGCGCTCGGAGGGATCACCCACACCTTCGGCATCCCAGGCCTTGCCGAGCACGCCGCCGGGATGAAGACCCTGGCCGACGCCTTCAGCCTCCGCAACCGGATCATCGAGATGTTCGAGCGGGCCGAGCTCGAGGACGACGAGGCTCAGCGGCGCGCGGATCTCACCTTCGTGGTCGGGGGCGGCGGCAGCTCCGGGCTCGAGACAGCCGGCGAGATCGAGGATTTCGCCCATCGGGTTCGGCGCCGCTACTACGCGAAGATTGCCGAGGATGAGATTCGCCTGGTGCTGGTCGAGCTGAAGGACGAGGTGCTGGCCGATCTGCCGCCGCAGATGGGGGCCTACGCCCGCCGGCGGCTGACCGAGCGCGGGTACGAGATCCGGCTCGGGACGCCCATCAAGGCGGTGACCGAGACGGCGGTCACGATCGGTGATGGCGAGATGATCCCGACCCGGACCGTGGTCTGGACCGGCGGCGTCCGCCCGGCGCCGGTCGTCGCCGAGTCGGGCGTCGAGGTGGACCATGCCGGGCGTGCGACCACGGCGCCGACCATGGAGACCAGCCGCCCCGGCGTGTTCGCCATTGGGGACTGCGCCTGGATTCCGAACGTGGACGGGAAGGACGGCGCTGCCTTCGCGCCCACGGCGCAGAACGCCGTGCGCGAGGCGAAGCGCCTCGCATCCAACATCATCGCGCGTATCGACCGGCGTCCGCTCGCGCCATTCCGATACGAGACCATTGGCACCCTGGCCTCCATCGGGCACCGCACCGGGGTTGGTGTCGTCTTCGGGATCCAGGTGCGGGGTTGGCTCGCCTGGTTCATGTGGCGCGGCTACTACTGGTCCCGGGTTCCCGGCTTCAACCGCAAGGTCCGGGTCGCGATCGACTGGGGGCTCACGGCGCTCTTCGGCGCGGACTCGGTCCAGCTCAAGGTCGAGGATGCCTCCAGTGCACTGGGATCCACGGGTCGCCGCCGGCCGCCAAAGCGCGACGGGGCCGACGAGAGCCGCTAGACTCACCAGCGCCATGTCCCGTGCGGAACGACGCGCCTACCAGCGCATGACGAAGAACCAGGATCCGTACGCGCCACCGCCCGTCGCCGGGGCCGCGAAGGTGCGGATGGAGCGGCAGCGGGCTCGACGTGTCGCCGCCCAGCAGACATCGGATCCAGGGCGCCTGCTGGGCGGGCGGGCGTTGTGGTGGGTCTTCGGCGGCGCAGCCGCCGCGTTCCTGCTCGGACTCTCCCTCGCCTGGAGCAACGGCCCCCAGCTCGCCCTGCTGATCGGCGCCGCGGCGGGGATCGGGTGGCTGGCCATTACACTCGGATTCGCGTGGTGGCGCCGGCGGGCGCGCCTCGGTGAGCGGTCCGCTCAGGCGGGAGGCCCGGCTCCGCGACGCTGACGACGGCACCGCGAGCCCCGTGAACGGGCCCGGCCTCCCGGTCGCGGACGGTGACGTCCGCGCAGCTGGGCCGGCGCGGCCGAAACGTCGCGGCAAGGTGAAGGAGACGACGCATGTCGATGGCGGAGGCGACGGTAGCGGTCCACAATCCTTCCGGGCTCCATGCCCGGCCGGCGGCCACCTTCGTCAAGGCTGCGGCCGCCTTCGCGTCGGAGATCCGCGTCACGAACGTGACGCGCAACCCCGAGAAGTCCGTCAGCGCCAAGAGCATTGTCTTCGTCATGGGGCTCGGTGTCTCGACCGGTCACACGATCCAAATCCGGGCCGAGGGCGACGATGCGGAGCCAGGCCGTGGCAACGCTGGTGGGGCTTGTGGAGACCGGCCTCGGGGAGACAATCGAGAAGCCATGAGCCCAGCTGACCCTGCGCGGCGTGCCGGCCGCGCCCGGCGTGGCCGTCGCACCGCCCTGGCGGCCGCCGGAGACAGTGCCGCAGCGTCCCGATCGACCGCTGCTGGGGTTGTCCGAGTCGGCAGCGCAGGCGGCGGAGGAGCTCTCGGAACTCTGCGAGCGGCTCCGCAGCGCGGGCCGTCCCGAGGAGGCAGAGATCTTCGAGGCGCAGGCCATGATGGCCGCTGATCCGGGGCTGCTCGATGGCGCGGCGGCGCTGGAGGCGGAAGGTACGGCCGCCGATGCCGCGATCCTGGCGGCCGGGGAGCAGGCGGCGGCGGTGCTCGCCGCGATTGACGACGAGGTGCTCGCGGCCCGTGCCGCAGACGTACGCGACGTTGCGGCGCGAATCGCGCGGATCATGCGCGGCCAGGCGCCGCCTCGCCTCGACCGGCGATCCATCGCGGTGGCGGTCGACCTTCCTCCGTCGGTGACCGCGGAGCTGGATCCCGCGCTCCTGGTCGGCATCGCGCTGGAGGCGGGATCGCGAACCGCCCATGCCGCCATCCTGGCCCGGGCCCTGGGGATTCCCGCCGTGGTGGGCACCTCCGGGCTGCTCGCCGCGATCGAGGGAGTCACCGAGCTGGCCATGGACGGGGAACGCGGCGAGATCTTCTGCGATCCGGACGCCGGCCAGCTGGCGGAGATCGATCGGAGGGCCGCAGTTGACACCCAACGCCGCGCGGCTGACGCGGCGATGCACGACCAGCCGCTCGTGACCGCGGACGGCTGGCGCGTGATGCTCGCGGCGAACATCGGCGGCCCGGAGGAGTCGGCGCGGGCCATCGAGGCGGGTGCGGAGGGGGTGGGCCTCTTCCGCACCGAGTTCATGTTCATGGGCCGCGCCACCGCCCCGGACGAGGCGACGCAGGCGGCGGCCTACGCGTCGGTGCTCACGGCGTTCGGCGAACGGCCGGTGGTGATCCGCCTCATCGACCTTGGCGGGGATAAGGGCGCTTTCCTACCTGCCGCTCCCGCCCGAGGAGAATCCGTTCCTCGGCGTGCGCGCCCTGCGCCTTGCCGATGCCGGCCACATGGACCTGATCGTGACGCAGCTGCGCGCGATCCTGACGGCGGGGGAGAAGACCGGGTCGCGTGCCGTGGATCATGGCGCCCATGGTCGCCGACCTCGGCGACGTGTATCGGCTCCACGAGCTGGTCGCCATGGCGGCCTTCGGCCGCGACCTGGGCGTCAAGCCGAAGGTCGGGCATCATGGTCGAGATCCCGTCGGTGGCGCTGATCGCCGACCTGGTGGCCTCCGAGGTCGACTTCTTCAGCATTGGCACCAACGACCTGACCCAGTATCTGCTTGCGGCCGATCGCACCAACCCGGCCCTCGCCGATCGCCAGGACCCCATGCACCCCGCGGTGCTGCGCACGATCTCCCGGGTCGTGGAGGGCGGCCACGCCCACGATATTCCCGTTGCGGTCTGCGGCGAGATGGCCGGTGATCCGAGCGGTGCCATGGCGCTGGTCGCTCTGGGCGTCGACGAGCTGTCCATGGATGCCGGCGGGTTCGGCGGCGTGAAGCGGGCGCTCGCAATCGGCAACGCGGGCGCAGCTGGCGGAGGCGGCTGGCGGCCGCCATGGGTGCTGAGCGGGCGGCGGACGCGCGCGCACGCTTCGATGCGCTGCGAGGCGTCGCGGACGCTACTTGATCAGCTTGCGCTGCATCTGGCGCGTGGCGATCCACATGGCGAGCGCGAAGAACGCCAGCAGGTAGGCCAGGTCCCACGCCTGCTGCCATCCCAGGATCCCGGTCGCCAGGCCTCGGATCAGGCTGATCGAGTGGTAGAGCGGCGTCGCCTGCATGAAGACCTGGATGAAGAGCGGATAGACCGTGATCGGGAAGAAGGTCCCCGAGAAGAGGAACATCGGCTGCACGATCAGGCCCATGGGGATGTCGAAGTCCTGCACCGTGCGCAGGAACGAGGTGCCCGCCAGGCCGGCGGCGCTGAAGGCGGCGGAGACCAGCAGGGCGGCGGGGAGGGTCAGCACCACCCATGGTGAGAGCACCAGGCCGCTGGCGACCATGATCACCAGCATGGCGACCGAGTAGAGGACGGCGCGCATCAACGCCCACAGCATCTCCCCCAGGGCGATCTCGTTGATCCCCATGGGGGTCGCCAGGATCCCGTCGTAGGTCTTGGCGTAATTGAGCTTGAAGAAGACGTTGAAGATGGTCTCCATCACGGCACCGTTCATGGCAGCGGTCGCCAGCAGGGCCGGCGCGACGTACGCGGCATAGGAGACGAAGCGACCGTCGGCGAGCTCCACGCCGGTCGATGAATCCGCCGACGCCAAGGCCGATCCCCACCAGGTACAGGACCGGCTCGAAGATGCCGGAGACGATGACGATCCACTGGTGGCGGTAGACCATGATGTTGCGCTCGACCAGGCGCCGGGCGCGCCAGACCTGTTCGAAGGCGGCGGCCACCGGCCCCGGTGCGCGGATCGATGCGTGTCTGCACCGCCATGCTCAGACCGCCAGCCGTCGGTAGAAGCTCATGTCCGCCAGCCATAGGCCGATGGCCGCGAAGGCGACCAGGTAGAGCAGGTGCCACGGGGCGGTGGCCATGTCGAGCCGGTCGAGGACCAGCCCACGGATCAGCTCCACTCCGTGGTAGAGCGGTGTCGCCCAGGCGATCACCTGCACCGGCCCGGAGATCGCGCTCAGCGGGAAGAACGTCCCGGAGAGGAAGAAGAGCGGGTTGATGACGAACCGGAAGAGCCAGGTGAACCCGGTGTCGTTGCGCTTCTGCCGCGCGGTGAAGGCCATGATGCAGCTCGAGAAGCCAAAGCCGGTGAGAACGGCGACCGGGATGGCCAGCAGGGCGAGCGGCGTGCGCGCGATGCCGAAGATGGCCAGGACGATCATGAAGACGACCGGCCAGGGTGAGGACGCGGAAGCTGATCCAGGAGAGCTCGCCGAGCAGGAGATGACGTGTTCGCAGGGGCGTGGCCAGCATGGCCTCGTAGTTCCGTCCCCACATGATCTTGTTCATGATCGGGTAGGTCGACTCGAAGGTCGATGTATTCATGGCCATGGCGGCCATCAGCCCGGGACCCAGGAAGGCGGTGTACGTGACGCCGCCGAGCGCCTGCGTCGAGTTCGCACCGATCAGCTGGCTCAGCCCCAGCCCCATTGCGGTCAGGAACATGAACGGCTGCAGGAAGCCGAAGAACATGCTGCGGTGCCAGACCCGCTTGTAGACCAGGAAGTTGCGCTGGAAGACGCGGAAGGTGGGGCGGGCGAGCGCGGTCATTCGACCAGGGTGCGCCCCGTGAGGCGCAGGAAGACATCCTCGAGGGTCGAACGCCGCACGAGGGCACTCTCCACGGTGATCTCGCGGCGATGGATCTCTTCGAGCGAGCGCTCGCCGTCATCGGTATAGAGGAGGAGCCGGTCCGGCAGGTGCTCCACCCGGTCGGCCAGGCCATCGAGGCGCCCATCGAGGGAGTCACGGGCGGCATCGGGAAGGCGCAGCTCCAGCACCTCCCGGGTGCTGTAGTGGTCGATCAGCTCGCGAGGGGAGCCCTCGGCGACGATCTTCGCCTTGTCCATCACGACGAGCCGATCGCAGAGCTGCTCCGCCTCGTCCATGTAGTGGGTGGTGATGATCAGCGTCGCGCCCCGTCGCTTGAGCTGGTAGAGCCGCTCCCAGAGGAGATGACGCGCCTGCGGATCCAGGCCGGTGGTCGGCTCGTCGAGGATGATGAGGTCCGGCTCGTTGATGAGCGCCCGTGCGATGGTGAGCCGCCGCTTCATCCCGCCCGAGAGCGGCTCGACCTGGTCGGTGGCGCGCTCGGACAGCTGCACGAACTCCAGGAGCTCGTCGGCGCGGCGGCGGGCAACGTCGCGCGGGATGTCGAAGTAGCGGGCGTACATCTCCAGGTTCTCGCGGACGGTGAGCTCCTGGTCCAGGTTGTCGATCTGCGGCACGACGCCCAGGCGGGCCTTGATCTGGCGAGCCTGGGTGCGCGGATCCATGCCGATCACGCTCAGCTCGCCATCGGTGACCGGCGACGAGCACGCGATCATCCGCATGGTCGAGGTCTTGCCCGCGCCGTTGGGGCCCAGGAAGCCGAACGCCCGCGCGGGGAGCACGTCGAAGTCGACGGCATCCACCGCGGTGAAGCCACTGAAGCGCTTGGTCAGGTTCCGGGCGCGGACGAGCGGCCCGTCGGAGAAGGGAGGGCATGGACGCATGATTCTACCGATGCCTGACGAGGCCCGTCAGGTACGGGCTCCGTGATCGGGCGGCGAGCGGTGATCGGGCGGCGCGCGGTGATCCGCGCCCGCCTCGCATGCGTAGTCGCGTGGAAGGGTCGTTTTTGAACGACGCCCCGAAGCAGGCAATATTTGCGCCACAGGGGTAGCATGTAATGCGGGCCGCCTGGGGACGCCAGGCGTGCCAATGGTGGGAAGGAGCAGTGCCAATGGACGTTGCGGTCGTAGGGGCCACAGGCTTCGTGGGCCGCCACGTCGTTGCGCATCTGCTCGAGGCCGGTCACGCGGTGCGCGCGCTGTCGCGTGGCGGCGAGCGCCTGGCCGGGCTGGCCCGCGATCAGCGCGTGCGCACGCTGGCCGTCGACATCGAGACCGGCGCGGGCCTGACCGAGCCCTGGATGGTGCGGAGGCGGTCGTTCACCTGGTCGCCATCCCCCGCGGGACGCGGAGTCGGACATTCGAGCGGTGAACGTTGCCGGCGTGCGAGCGCGTTGTGGATGCCGCCACGGCGGCCGGTGTGCGTCGATCGTCCACCTCTCGGTGCTGGGCGCCGTCGACGACCCCGGGCTCGCCTACCTGCACAGCAAATGGCGGGGCGAGCAGATCGTCCGCGGTTCGGGGCTCGAGTGGGTCGTGCTGCGACCGTCGCTCCTCTTCGGGGAGGGGGACGGTTTCTTCGCGCTGATCCGGACCACGCTGACCTGGTGGTCACCCGGGGTGGTGGCCATTCCCGGCGACGGCTCCGCCCGCTTCCAGCCGCTCTCGGTCGACGATCTGGCCATGGCCGTGGAGCGCTCCCTCGTGGAACCCGCGCGCGTCCGGGAGCAGGTGTACGAGCTGGGGGGACCCGACGTACCTGACCTATCGCCAGATCGTCGACGAGGTGATGCGCGTGACCGGGAAGCGTCGGCTTGAAGGTGAGCATGCCGATCCCGCTCATCAGCGCGCTGACGGCGGTGACCGACCGGGTCCTGCCCATCTTCCCGGTCAGCCACGACCAGGTCCGATCGCTGCGCACGCCGAATTTCACCGAGCTCGACTCGTTCGAGCGGGCCTTCGGGGTCATCCCGCGTCCATTCGACATCGGCTACCTCGGCCGCTGACCACGTCGTGCCTGGCTCGGCAAGGACCGAACGGACCGCCTGAATGGGGCCAGAAGGCCCTCGCCGCGAATGGCAGCGGGCCCGACAAGCATGCGCCGGCATGGTTGACGTGGCCGACGCAATCATCATCGGGGCAGGCGTCCACGGCGCCAGCCTCGCCTTCCACCTCGCCGAGCGCGGGCTTCGGCCGGTGGTTCTGGAGGCGGAACACCATCGCCTCCGGCGCGACCGGGCGCTCGTCGGGCCTGGTGCGGATGCACTACGACGTCGAGTCGGATGCCCGACTCGCATGGCGCTCGCACGCCTATTTCCGGTCGAGTGGGCGGAGCGCGTCGGCGGTGACGCCGGCTTCGTGCGCACCGGGTTCCTCCAGCTGGTCCCGGCGGAGGAGCAGGAGGCGCTGCGCGCGAACGTCGCGATGCTGTCGCGGGTGGGGATCGTCACCGAGCTCCTGGAGACCGAGCAGCTCGCCGAGCTCCTGCCCGGGCGTCGCCATGGACACCTTCACCCTCGCCGCCTGGGAGCCGGAATCCGGCTACGCCGATCCCGACGGCGACGACCTCGACGCTCATGGCCGCGGCCGCCGCCCGCGGTGCGCGGCTCGTCCAGCGCGCACCGGTGACGGCGATCCGGGTCGACGGTGACCGCGTCATCGGGGTCGACACGCCACGCGGCTCGTGGGACGCCGCCATCGTCGTCGATGCCGCCGGTGCCTGGGCCGGTCGCGATCGCGGCCATGGTCGGCCTTCGCCTTCCGCTCGAGGTGTGGCGCCACGACGTGGCATACGTCCGGCGCCCGGACGACGATCGCGGCGCACCCGGCGATGATCGACTTCGCCAACGCGTTCTACGTTCGCCCCGAGGGAACGAACCTCACCCTCATCGGGCTCGAGGACGGCAACGAGTTCGGCGACGACCCGGACCGATCCGGTCGACGCGGCCGCTCCGGGGTTCGTGGAGCGCGCAGCGGAGCGGATCTGCCTGCGGCTGCCGGAATTCGCAGCACGGCCGGCTTCCACAGCGCCCACTCCGGCCAGGACGGCATCACGCCCGACCAGCACCCGATCATCGGTCCGGCCGGACCGGATGGCTTCTACCTCGACTGCGGGTTCTCGGGCACCGGCTTCAAGATCGCCCCGGCCACCGGCTGCAGCCTGGCGGAGCTGATCCTGGACGGGAAGGCGACGACCGCGGATCTGCGGCCGTATCGCTTCGAGCGCTTCGCCGAGGACGATCCGGTCCGCGGCGAGCACCCATACGCGCCCGTCTGGCGCTGACCCGCTAGGCGGCTCCGCCTTCGCGGCTGAGCCGCGATGTCGCTCGCACGCCGCGACGGCGCGCGCCTGCTCCATGAGCCGCTCCGGGATCGACGCCGAGACGCCGAAGGACCCACCAGTCGATGCGCTCGGTGCCGGCGGCGGCGAGCAGTGCCCCGAACCAGAAGGCCAGGCTGGGCCCCCGGCCGAGGATGCTGCACACGATGCCGGCGGTGAGCGCCGCGACGAGCGACCCGGAGACCCTGATCGGAGCCTCTGACGGCTCCGCGGTGCCGAGCTGGCGCTCGACGATCGTGACGCCGGCGCGCACGGCGCCGCCGAGCCCGCTGCCGAGAAGGGCGGCGATGGTGGAGATGATCATGACCCTGCCTCCAATGTCTCACCCGGCTCCAGCTCGATGACCCGCGCGGTCGTAAGACCCGCGAGCTCTGCCGGCGTGCCTGCCAGGATCGGGAATGTTCCGTAGTGGACGGGTATGACGGCCTGCACACCGGTCAGCTCGACCGCCCGAGCCGCGCCCTGCCGGTCCCATGGTGTAGTGCCCGCCGATCGGGAAGACGCCGATGCTCGGCCTCCACTCGCGGACGAGCGCCATGTCGCCGAAGAGATCGGTGTCGCCCGAGTGGTAGACCCGCGTGCCGTCCTCGAACTCGATCAGCCAGCCCCAGCAGCCCACCTCGCGGGTCACGTCGGGGCCATCCCCCGTGATCGTCACCCCGCCGGTGTGAACCGCGTGGACCATGGTGAGCTTGATCCCCGCCGCCTCCACGGTCCCGCCGGTGTTCATGCCGATGGCTTCCACGCCGCGTGACGCGAGGTAGATCTGGAGCTCATGGCTGCCGACGACGGTGGCACCGCCCGATGCCGAGCTCCACGACGTCCGCCGCGTCATTGCCGATGTGGTCGAAATGCCCGTGCGTGGGCGCCACGAGGTCGACCTTCTCGGCCTTCCGATACGCGTCGGCGTAGGTGGGCGCCCCGGTCCAGCGGTCGACCCAGAGCCAGGCGTCGTTCGGAGATCGGTAGAGGACACCCCCGTGACCGAGCCGGGTGATGCGCAGGGTGGACATGTGGTGTCGTCTCCTTTCGTTGCCCTCCAATCCTAGCCCGACCCGGACGTGCCGGCACTCACCCCGGGATGAGCAGCCTGCCCGCCTGCGCGATCCGTCGCATCCAGGGCAGCTCGCGCTCGACGGTCGTCTCCGGACCGTGGCCGGGCAGGACGCGGACGGTCATGGGGAGGGTGGCGAGCCTGGCGAGGCTCGCGACCATGGCCGCGTCGTCGCCTCCGGGCAGGTCGGTCCGTCCATAGCTGCCGGCGAAGAGCGTGTCGCCCGGCGAGCAGGATGGCGTGTCGCTCCTCGTACAGGCAGATCGATCCTTCCGTATGGCCGGGCGTGTGCAGGACGTCAAAGACGAGGTCCCCAACCGTCAGCTGGTCACCCTCGCGCAGCTCGCGATCGGCCGTGCTGGGCTCCACCTCGAAGCCATAGGAGTTCTGCCCCGCAAGCCGGTACGCGTCGTCGGGATGGATGGCGATGGGCGCGTGCGACGCCCGTCGAAGCGGGGCGTTGTCGAAGACATGGTCGATGTGGCCGTGGCTGTTGCCGATCACCTGCAGCCGCAGCGCCGTTGCCGCCACACGCTCCATGAGCGGTGCGGCGGCGCCCATCCCCGGGTCGAGCGACCAGCGCATCCGGCGAGCGGCCGTCCCAGACCAGGTAGGCGTTCGTGGCCCACGGGCCGAAGACGCCGGTCTCGATGCGCGGAGGATGCGCCGCCGGGCCCGAGGCGCGCTCGACGATGGGCTCGCTCACTGCTCGCTGGCACCGGCCGGACCGGCGAGCGAGGGTGCGCCTTCCGCCAGGCGCAGGCCGAGGGCGACGGCCAGCTCGGCCGCGAGCGCCTCGTCCACCTGCTCCATGGGGACGGAGCGCCCGAGCTCGCGCTGCAGGCTGGTCACGCCCTTGCCGCGGATGCCGCACGGGATCATCTCGTCGAACCAGCGGAGGTCGGTGTTCACGTTCAGAGCCAGGCCGTGGGTGGTCACGCCGCGCCGGACCCGGACGCCGATGGCGGCGAGCTTGCGCTCGTCGTCGACCCAGACTCCGGCGAGGCCGTCCACGCGGCCCGCGCGCACGTCGAAGCGCGCCGCGGTGGCAATGATCGCGGCCTCCAGCGTCCGCACGTAGCGGCGCAGGTCGAGCGGGTCGCGCAGCTCGACGATGGGGTAGGCGACCAGCTGCCCCGGTCCGTGGAAGGTGATGTCTCCGCCACGGTCGATCCGCAGGTACGTGGCGCCCAACGTGCGCAGCCGCTCGGGCCCCGCAAGGAGGTTGGCTTCGTCGCCGCCGCGCCCGATGGTGTACACCGGGAAATGCTCGAGGAGAAGCAGCCTGTCGCCCGATGCGACGCTCTCGACGCTGTCGCGCCAGCTCGTCCTGGAGCTCCCAGGTTGGTTCGTACGGGACCGTACCCAGTCGCTCGACGGTGAGCAGGCCGCCGTGCGCGTGCGAGGAGCGGCCGCTCGGCGCTGGCGGGGACGAATGGTTGGTCAGCGCTCGGCCGGCGAGGACGCGGCGCGGCTTCGGGGGTGGCGGGTCGCAGCGAGATGTCGCGCATGCTCATGACGTTGCGCCCGGTGCGCAGTCCATCAGACGGCTGCGGCGCGGACCCGATCCGGGACCTGCTCGGCGGCGTGGTAGCTGGATCGCACGAGTGGTCCCGACTGCACGTGCCGGAAGCCCATCTCCAGGCCCAGGCGGCGCAGGGTCGCGAACTCGGCGGGGGTGTAGTACTTCAGCAGCGGGAGGTGCTGACGGCTGGGGCGCAGGTACTGGCCTATGGTCAGGACGTCCACATCGGCCTCGCGCAGCAGGCGCATGGCGTCGAGCACCTCGTCCCAGCGTCTCGCCCAAGCCCAGCATGATCCCGGTCTTGGTGACCATGCGTGTCGAAGCCGATCTCGCTGGCGATGCCGCGACCCGCGGTCAGGACCCCAACGCTGCGGTCCCAGCGGGCCCGTCGCCGCACGGGGCGCTGCAACCGAGGAACCGTCTCCACGTTATGGCCCAGGATCTCCGGCTGCGCCTCGACCACGGTGCGGATGTCGCGCTCGCGACCGTTCAGGTCGCTGATGAGGACCTCGACGCTCGTCCCCGGGGTCGCCAGGCGGATAGCCCGAATCGTGTCGGCCATGAGGCCGGCGCCGCCGTCGGGCAGGTCGTCCCGGGCGACCATGGTCACCACCACGTGGCGCAGGTTCATGCCCCGGGTCGCCTCCGCCACGCGTCGCGGCTCCTCGAGATCCGTGATTGGCGGCCGTCCGGTGTCGATGGCGCAGAAGCCGCAGTTCCGGGTGCAGACCGAGCCACCGATCATGAAGGTCGCGGTCCCGAGCGCCCAGCACTCGCCGATGTTCGGGCAGTGTGCCTCTTCGCAGACCGTGTTCAGCGCCTCCGCACGGATCAGGCGCTTCACGCCGGCGTAGGTGTCGCCGGCTCCCACCCGGACCTTGAGCCATTCCGGCCGGCGGCCGCCGGGGCCGGCGTTCTCCGGTACCGGGTCGCCCGCCGCCAGGAGCCCTCCGTCGACGGATGGTCCGCCCGGATACATGATCTCGGACGGCGAGGTGTGGCCGTGATGGGGCGTCTCCCCGGCGTCGAGCACGGAAAGCTCGCCGAGGGTCGAGAAGTCGCGCTGATCGGCCGGGTCGAGGGACATGCGGCCAGTCTACCGAAGGGGGCGACCGATCGCACCTCGACGACTTGGCGGCGCATTCCGTTGGCCGACGGCGCCACAATACCGACGATGGCTCCATCGGTCACGCCTCTCGTGGACGAGATCGTCGCCCTCCTCGCCTCGGCCGGCACGCCGGGACGGGCGGAGCAGGAACGGCGATACCTCAAGAGCGACCTCTACTTCCTGGGCGCTTCGCACGGGGAGACCGGCAGGATCGCGCGCAGGGTCGCGAAGCGCGAGCGGCTCGACCATGACGCGACGGTGGCACTCGCCCGGGGCCTGTGGGCGCCGCCGGTCTTCGAACGGCGCGCAGCGGCGGTCGCGATCCTGGAGGCGTGCGCTGCACGGCTCGGCGCGGACGATCTCCCGCTGCTCGAGCGGCTGCTCCGTGAGTCGGCGACCTGGGCGCTCGTGGACGGCCTCGCCGTCAACGTCGTGGGCGGCATTGCGCTCGGGGCGCCGGATGCGGTTCGGCCAACCCTCGACCGATGGGCCGGCGACGCCGACTTCTGGATGCGGCGCGCCTCGCTCCTCGCCGAGATCCTGCCGCTGAAGGGCGGCGCCCCGTTCGAGCCGTTCGCAGCGCGCGCGGACCCGATGCTCCCGGAGACGGAGTTCTTCGTGCGCAAGGCCATCGGCTGGGTGCTTCGCGAGGCGGGCAAGCGCCGACCCGACCAGGTGGTCGCCTGGCTCACGCCGCGCGCGAGCCGAGGCCAGCGGGGTCACCATGCGCGAGGCGGTGAAGTACCTGCCCGCCGAGGATGCCGAGCGGCTGATGGCCCTGTATCGGTCGCGACCGCGTGTCGCCTCGAGCGCCACGACCCAACGGGGGCTGCGACCGTCAGGTGGCCGGAGCGTCCACGTACTCGTCGAACTCGCGGACGAGCGTGAACCCCATTCGCTCGTAGATCGGGCGACCCATGTCGCTGGCCTGGAGCACGGCCAGGGACCAGCCGGGGTCCGCATCGCGAAGCAGATGCCACGTCATGGCGGTCCCGAAGCCGCGGCCGCGCGCTGCCGGCGCGGTCCCCACGCTGTAGATGCCAACCGTGTCCCCGGTGCGCACCGAACGGAGGTCGCGACCGGAACGCCATCGAGGAAGCCCACGAAGGCGCGAACCGACGGATCCGCCAAGGATGCGAGGCTGGGTACAGAACCTCGACGAGGCTGCGCGGCATCTCGAATCCCTCCTCGGTGGCCCGCCAGAAGGCATCGATGTTGCTCGCGTCGACCCGGAGGATCGCGAGGTCGGCCGGAGGGTCGGGGACACATCGGGGCTCGAGCGCGAAGCAGGGGAGCCGCCCGGCGGGCTCCAGACCCGGCCTCCGCGGCGGCGGCCGCGAGGCGCGCATGTCGAGACGGGGAGGTGGACCACGAAGGGAGGCGTGGTGGCCCGCAGCCGGGCGACCACCTGGACCAGTGCCTCTGGGTCGTCGCCGGCGATGGCCAGGCGGCGTTGAAAAAGCCCACGGGGACGCCCAGGCTGGCGACGGGAACCCCGGCCACGGGTTCGGCGAAGCCGCCGGCGGTATGCGCCGGCGATCAGCGCGAAGGTAGCCCGCGAAATTGGCGTCGTGGGCTGCCGCCTGCTCGGAAGGCGTCAGGGGTACGGCTCCGGTTTCGTCAGCCGATCTGCGTCGTGATGTCCCAGCTCTCGAGCCGCTTTCGGACATCCGCCATGAAGTAGCCGACCTGGGCGCCGTCGAGGACCCGGTGATCAAAGCTGCAGGTCATGTTCATCATCGGCCGGATGGCGATCACGTCGGCCCCGTCCACCTCGATCACGACTGGTCGCTTGACGATCGCCTCCATCGAGAGGATGGCGACCTCCGGGAGCATTGATGATGGGCATGGAGCTGACCGAGCCGAACCAGCCGGTGTTGTTCACCGTGAAGGTCCCGCCCTGGATCTCCTCGAGCCGGAGCTTGTTGGTCCGAGCGCGCGCCGCCAGGTCCTGCACCTGGTGGTTCACGCCGCTGATCGACAGCTGGTCGGCGTTGTGGATGACGGGGACGAGGAGCCCGTTCTCGACGGCGACCGCGATCCCGATGTTCATGGCCTGCTTGAGGATCACCCGGTCCTCGGCGAACTGGCTGTTCACCATGGGGTGCTGCCGCAGCGTCTCGGTGACGGCCTTGATGACGACCGCCACGTAGCTGATGCCGATCCCTTCGCGCGCCTTGTACGCGCCGGTGTTCGCCTCGCGCCAGCGGACGACATTGCCCATGTCGACCTCGACGATGGTGTACGCGTGGGGAACCGTCTGCTTGACCCGGGTCATCTTGGCGGCGATCCCCTTGCGCATCGGCGAGAGGGCGATCTCCTGGTCGCCGGCGGTGGGCGCCGGGACCGGTGGCGGGGTGAAGGCGGGCGCCGGGGGCGCTGCCGATGAAGGCGCCGGGCTGCCGCGGCACGGGTGCGGGCGGAGCAGATGGAACCGAAGCAGCAGCGGGAGCCGGAGCAGCGTCGGCGGGCGCCGGCTGTGCCGTCGCCTGGTCGGTGCCCCGGGCCACGAACTCGAGGACGTCGTCGCGGGTCACGCGGCCGCCACTGCCACTGCCGCTGATCTGCGGTGATGTCCAGGTCGTGCTCGCGCACCAGCCGGCGCACCGCGGGCGTCATGCGCAGCGAGGCGTCCGTCGCGGGTCCGCTGCTCACCGCGGCGGCCTGCTGCGCCGGCTCTGGCTCGGCCGCTGGCGCGGACGCGGCGACGGGCTCGGGTTCGGGCGCGGGCTCGGGTGCGACCGGCGGGGCAGGCTGCTGGGCGGGCATCGACCCGTCCGCCGACTCGGCGGCGGCAGCGTCTGCTCCGGCGCCGTCGCCGGCGTCGATCTCGGCGAGCGGGGTCCCGACCTTCACGGTCTGACCGTCGCCGACGATGATCCTGGTGACCGTGCCCGCCACCTCGGCGGGGACCTCGGCGTTGACCTTGTCGGTCACCACCTCGAAGAGGGGGTCGTACTGATCGACCCGATCGCCCTCCTTCACCAGCCAGCGCTCGATCGTGCCCTCCGTGACGGACTCGCCGAGCTGCGGCATCTTGATCGTGGTTGCCATGTGGCTCCTCTGTTCGTGTCCGGGTGAGCGTACCCGATCAGTACGCCGCGAGCGCGCGCGCCGACTCGACGATCTTCTCGGGCCCCACCATGTACCAGTCCTCGAGGCTGTGGTGATACGGGACGCCGGGTACCTCCGGCGCTCCCAGGCGGGTCACCGGCCCGTCGAGGTGCTCGAAAGCCTGCTCCGCGATGGTGGCCGCGACCTCCGCCCCGAAGCCGCCGAACCGGTTCGCTTCGTGCACGACCAGTGCCTTGCCGGTCTTCGCGACCGAGCCGAGCACCGTCTCGACGTCAAGCGGCCGCAGGCTGCGCAGATCCACGACCTCGGCGCTGATGCCGTCCTCGCGCGACAGCGTCTCGGCCGCCTCCAGCGCGCAGTAGCGCATGTAGCCGTAGCAGAAGATGGACAGGTCCTTCCCCTCCCGGGCGACATCGGCTCGTCCCGATCTCGACCACGGTGTCGCCCTCCGGGACCTCCGCCTTGAAGAGGCGGTACGTCTTCTTGTGCTCGAAGAAGAGCACCGGGTCCGGGTCGCGGATGGCGGCCTTCAGCAGACCCCGCGCGTCCGCCGGTGTGCCGGGTGCGACCACCTTGAGCCCGACCGTGCTGGTGAAGTACGCCTCGTTCGACTGCGAGTGGTAGAGCGCGCCGTGCACGCCGCCGCCGTACGGCATGCGGATCACCATGGGCACCGTGAACGTCCCGTTGGAGCGGTACCGCATGCGGCTGATCTCGCTCACGATCTGGTTGAACGCGGGGTAGACGAAGTCGGCGAACTGCATCTCGGCAATGGGCCGCAGGCCGTAGACGGCGGCCCCGGCCGCGGCGCCCGCGATCATGGCCTCGGTCAGCGGCGTGTCGAGGACGCGCTTGTCGCCGTACTTGGCCCACAGGCCATCGGTCGCGCCAAAGACGCCGCCCTTGCGGCCGACGTCCTCGCCCAGGACCATCACCCGCTCGTCGCGCTCCATCTCTTCGTCCATGGCGAGGCGGATCGCCTCGAGGATGTTGAGCTCGGCCATGGCTCAGCGGACCCTCCTCTGCGTAGACGTCGATCTCGGCGGTCGCCGGGTCGGGCTCGGGCCGCGCCTCGGCGCGCTTGCTCGCCTCGTTGATCTCTGTCTTGATCTCGGCGCGGAGCCGCTCCTCGATCTCGTCGGTCAGCACGCCAAGGGTGCGCAGCTCGTCGGCGAAGAGCGCCAGCGGGTCCTGTGCCTTGAGCCCCGCGACCTCCTCAGGATCGCGATAGCGGCGCTGGTCGTCGTCCGACGAGTGGCTGGTCAGGCGCACGACGCGGGCCTCGATCAGCGTGGGGCCCTCGCCGGTACGTGCTCGCTCATGGGCATCCCGCGCGGCCGCATAGCAGCCCAGGACGTCTCCACCCTCCACGGTCACGCCGGGGAATCCGTATCCCGGGGCCCGAGCCGCGATCGAGAGGCCGGCGACCTGCTGGTCCAGCGGGACGCTGATCGCGTAGCCGTTGTTCTCGCAGACGAAGATCACCGGCAGCTTGTGGACGCCGGCGAAGTTCATGGCCTCGTGGATCTCGCCCTGGTTGGCGGTGCCCTCTCCGAAGTAGGTGATGGCCACCACGTCGTCGCCGCGCACCCAGGCGCCCATCGCGATGCCCACCGCGTGCAGCACCTGGGTGCCGACCGGCGAGCTGACGCTCACGATGTTGTACCGCGCGCCGCCGTAGTGTCCCGGCATCTGCCGCCCGGCGGAGCTGACGTCATCGCCCTTGGCCAGGTGGGCGGTGATGATGTCCTCCGCGCTCATCCCGAAGGTCATGGTCGCCGCGATGGATCGGTAGAAGGGCGCCATCCAGTCCTGGTTGCGGCGCATGGGCCAGGTCACGCCGACCTGGGCGCCCTCGTGGCCCTGGCCGGAGATGATGAAGGCGATCTTGCCGGCCCGCTGCATCAGCCACATCCGCTCGTCGACCGCACGGGCGAGCAGCATCTGGCGGTACATGGCCAGCACCTGCTCATCCGAGAGCCCAAGCTGATGGTGTCGTGGTTCGGTGGCGACGTTGGCGTTGGTCACGCGTGACACCTCCGCTCTCTAGACGTGGATGGCCGCGCCGTCAACCGCGAGTGCGGCTTCGACGAGGACTTCGGTGAGGGTTGGGTGGGCATGCACGCTCATCGCGATCTCGGCCGCGGTCGCTTCGACCAGGAGGGCCAGGGTCGGCTCGGCGAGCAGGTCGCCCGCGTGCGGGCCGATGAGATGAGCGCCGAGCAGCAGGCCGGTCTCGGCGTCGGCGACCATCTTCGCAAAGCCGTCCACCTCCCCGACGATGGTGGCTTTCCCGAGCGCGCGGAACGGGAAGGAGCCTACCCGGACCTCGTGGCCCTGGGCGGTCGCCTCGAGCTCCGTCAGGCCCACCGAGGCGATCTGCGGGCGGCAGAACGTCACCCGCGGCATCAGGTTCATGCGGACCGGCTCCGGATCGTGGCCGGCCATCGTCTCCGCGGCCACCACCGCTTCGTGGCTGGCGACATGGGCGAGCGCGAACCCCGGCACGATGTCGCCAATCGCATAGAGGTGGGGGACGCCCGTGCGCATGTGGTCGTCCACGATCACGTAGCCCCGCTCGGTGCGGAGCCCGTCGATAGTCTCCAGGCCGATCCCATCCGTCAGGGGGCGCCGGCCGACCGCAACGAGGATCAGCTCGCTGGTGTGCTCGGTTCGCGCGTCGCCCTCGCGGGCTGCGATCGTGAACGCGAGCCCATCGTCCGTACGCCTGATCGTCTCCGGGGTCGATGGTGGAGGCGGTGTGCGTCGCGATGCCCCGCTTGCGGAAGATGCGGCTCAGCTCCCGGCTGACGTCGGGATCCTCGAGCGGCACGATGCGGTCGAGGAACTCGACGAGCGTGACCTCGGCTCCGAAGTCGCGGTAGAGGCTCGCCCACTCGACGCCAATGGCGCCCGCACCGACAATCGTCACCGAGCGCGGGACGCCGTCACGCTTGAGCGCCTCGTCGGAGGTGATGATCCGCTCGCCGTCGGGCTCCAGCCCAGGGAGCGAGCGCGGCGCGGATCCGGTGGCGAGCATCAGGTCCGTGCCGCTTGCGTCGAGCGTCGCCGGAGTCGCCACCCGGAGACGTGGACCGATGTCGGGCCCGGTGAGCACGCCGTTGCCGTGGAGCACGGTGACCTTGTTCTTCTTGAGCAGGAACTCGACCCCGCGCACGTGCTTGTCGACGATCGCGTCGCGGCGTGCGGCGAGAGCGCAGTAGTCCAGGCCCACGCCATCGGATCCGCTGAGCCCGAATTCCGCGCCCTGCTCCGAGACCCGGTGGAGCAGGTCCGCCGTCTCGAGGAGCGCCTTGGATGGGATGCATCCGCGGTTCAGGCATGTCCCGCCCAGGGCGTCGCGTTCGACGACCCCCACGGTCAGGCCCAGCTGCGCGGCGCGGATGGCGCCCACGTAGCTCATGCCGCCGCCCAGGATCAGGAGGTCGAACGTGGCGGTATCGGTCATGCGTCTCCTTCTGCTCTGGCCAGGTCCCGGCCCTCGTATGCCGCGAGGGTCATCCGCCAATCCTCCGGGACCGGCATTGGCTGCTCTGCCGCGTAGTCATACGCCACCAGCACGGAGCGTGCACGCGCGAGCGTTTGCTTCCGTCGCCCGCGTCGGTCAGCTGATGCGACATCGTCAGGCTGGTCCGGCCGATCCAGTCCATGCGGGATGCTGATCTCCACGACGCCGCCGAACAGGATGGGCGTCTCGTAGTCGACCTGGATCATGGCCAGGATCAGCGGCATCACGCCCACCGGATCGACCTCCAGCACGTCGCGGAAGTAGGAGATTCGACCGTGCTCCACGTAGCTCGTGGTGACGGCGTTGTTGACGTGCCCGAAGGCATCCAGGTCGCGGAACCGCACCTCGACGCGAGTGCGATGGCGGAACTCGTCTGTCACGGGAATCCGATTCTACACGGGCGGCCCGCATGGCCCGCGCCCCGCGAGGCGAGGTCGCCGTCAGCCTCCTGCGCCGATGGCGGCGATCAGGCCGGCGAGGAGCGTCGTGCGCGGGACGACGCTGGACAGGTCGAGCCACTCGTCGTCGGAGTGGTCGTCGCCGCCGATGGGCCCCAGCCCGTCGAGGGTCGGGAGCCCAAGGGCGGCGGTGGTGTTGGCGTCGCTGGCGCCCCCGGTGGCCGCGTCACGCGATCGTCGAAGCCCAGCTCGGACGGCGATGCCGCGAGCCACGGTCACGAGGCCGGCCGACGCGTCCGAGCGCTCCATGGGCGGGTGGCTGGCGAGCTGCCTGACCTCGCCGCGAACGCCGTGGACCGCGGGGTGTGCCGCGATCTCGTCGACCGCCGCTCGTGCCGCCTCGAATGCCGTCGCGGTCGCGGCGCGAAGGTCAACCTCCAGGTGGCACTCGGCGGCGACGACGTTGGGGCGGGTGCCGCCCCGCGATGACGCCCGCGTTCACCGTCACGCTCGGGCCAGCGGCCGTTCAGGGCGTGGAGCGCCTGGACCGCTCGCGCGGCGGCCAGGATCGCGTTGCGACCCTTTTCCGGCTCGACGCCGGCATGGGCCGCGCGACCGTGGTAGGTCAGCTGCAGGTCGGCGATCCCCTTCCGGGCGCTGACGATGTCGCCGTTGGCGCGCGCGCATTCGAGCACCAGGACGGCTGCGTGCCCGGGGGCCAGGCGTCTGATGTGCGGCGTCGAGAAGGGAGAGCCGATCTCCTCGTCCGGGTTGGCGACGAAGGTCACCGCGGGTCGCGCGCCGCCGTCCGTGAGCGCCCGCAGCGCGAGCAGTCCGGCGAGCAGCCCGCCCTTCATGTCGCTCGTCCCGGGGCCGGTGGCGCGATCGCCCTCTCGCCGGTATGGACGCCGGGCGGCGGTCCCCGCTTCGAAGACGGTGTCCATGTGCCCGATGAGCAGGATCCGAGCCCCATCGCCATCGAGGTGACCCACCACGAGATCCCCCAGGGCCGGCTCGCCGCCGCCCGGCCGGTGCGGGTGCCGCTCGATCCGGGCGCCCAGCTCGGCCAGGCCGGCGGCGACCTGATCGGCGACACCGGTTCACGCCGTCGGGTGAGTAGGAGCCGCTGTCGATGGCAACGAGCGCCTCGAGCTCTGCCAGGTAGCGGTCCAGCCCGCCCGGCGACGCGGGTGCGGAGCTGGGCGAGATGGGCCGCGGGACGGTCGCTGGGCATGGGCGCGTGAGTATACTGCCGGCCATGCCGAGCCGGCCGGGGGCAGCCACGGGCGTCGATCTCGGCGAGCTGCGGGTGCTCGACGGCCCGAACCGCTTCTTCGTCCGCCCCGCGGTGAAGCTCGAGTTCGCGGGCACGGAGCCTGGACAGGCGGCCGCGATCGCGAGCGATGCCGGGCGCTGGGTGGCCGATCTCCACGTCGCGCTCGGGATGCCCGCACCGCGTCGAACGTTCCGATCGTCCGCCGATGGGCTGCGTGCCGTGGTGGCGTTTCCCTGGCGCCGGCGGGCCATCTCGCAGGCGATAGCCGCGGCAGCGGCGCGGCTCGCGCTGGGGCGGAGCACCCGCCGGCGGGAGGTGACCCAGCTCCGAGCCATGGCACCCGGCCCGCGGCCCTCCGTTCCCGTTCCGCGCATCCCCGTGGTCGCGGTGACGGGGACGAACGGCAAGAGCTCCACCACCCGGCTGATCGCGCACGTCGTCGCCGGTGCGGGCCGCGTGGTGGGAATGACGAACTCCGACGGCATCTACCTCCGCGGCGAGCTGGTCGAGGCGGGGGACTGGACCGGCTTCGGCGGGGCGGGACGCATCCTCGCCGAACCCGGGGATCGAGGTGGCGGTCCTGGAGACGGCCCGTGGCGGGATCCTGCTTCGCGGCATCGGCTACGACCACAACGACGTCGCGGTGGTCACCAACGTGAGCGCGGATCACCTTGGGCTGCAGGGAATCGACACGCTCGACGAGCTCGCCGAGGTGAAGGGCGCCGTGGTGCGGGTGACCCGTCGTGGCGGCTGGGCGGTCCTGAACGCTGACGATCCGCGGGTCTGGCGGATGCGCCAACGAGACGAAGGCGACGTGGTACCCGTTCACGCTTGATCCCGCCTCGCCGGCGATCGCCGCGGCTCTGGACCAGGGGGGACGGGCGGCGGTGCTCGAGAAGGGGTGGATCGTGCTTCGGCGCGCCGGGCGTCGGCCAACCCGGCTGGTGCAGGTTGCAGCGCTGCCCATCACCCTCGGCGGTCGCTCCCGGTACAACGTGGCAAATGCGCTCGCCGCCGCCGCCGCCGCCGACGCCCTGGGGATCGGTCTGCCGGTGATCCGCCGAGCGCTGCGCTCGTTCGCCCAGGACGCAGAGGCCAACCCGGGCCGCATGAACCTCTTCGAACGCAACGGGATCCTGGCCCTGGTCGATTTTGCCCACAACGAGGCGGGCCTGGCGGGCCTGCTGGAGGTCTGCCGCGCCCTGGTCGGCGGGGACCGAATCCGGCGACGACCCGATCCGGCACGGCCGGGTCCGGCTCGCGCTGGGCACGGCGGGCGACCGGACCGACGAGATCCTGCGAAACCTCGGAGCGCTCGCCGGACGAGCCGACGACGTCGTCATCTGCGAGAAGCGGCGATATCTGCGCGGCCGCGACCTGGACCAGATGAACGAGCTGTTCCGCGACGGGCTCAGGCGGGCGGGCTACCAGCGCCCGGTGCCCGCATTCCCGACAGAGCTGGCGGCGCTGCAGGTGCTCCTGCGGCGGAGCCGCCGCGGGGACGTTGCGGCCGTGATGAGCCATGTCGAGCGGAGCGAGATCTTCGACTGGCTGGAGGCGCGGGGGTATCGGCCGGTCGGCGTGGATCGGGTGCGGGAATTGACCGGAGCCTAGGCCGGCATCGGCTCGTCCGGCATCGGCTTGTCGAGGCTGGAGGCGCCGTGCTGGCGTCGCTGGAGCTCCTTCCAGACATGGTTGGCGTGGTCCACGCAGACGACCACCACGTCTCCCGGCCTGCCAGCGTCGAGGGCTGTGCGGGTCGCCGTCATCTCGTCGAGCTCGGTGGTCACCGTGGCACAGCGCGATCCGTGAGCCATCGCTCGCCGGACGCCTTCCTCGATGAGGGCTGCGGTCTCTCCCGGCTGGCGGCCACGCAGGCGGTCGTCCTCGCGGATGATGATCTGGTCGAAGTGACGCGCCGCGGTCTCCCCCAGTTCGCGGATATCCTCGTCACGCCGGTCGCCCGCGGTGGCCACCACGGCGATGCGACGGCCGGATACCAACGGCATGGCACCACCCGGGGATGGCACCGTCAGGTGCCTCGACGAATCCGCCGAGCGCATCCATGGCGGGCGGGTTGTGCGCATAGTCGACCACGACCCGGAAGCCGTCGAGATCCATGACGTTGAGCCGGCCTGGCGCCATGAAGTAGCTGGTGGTGAACGTGCGCAGTCCCTGCCGGATGTCGTGGAGATGCGCGCCCGCCGCCCAGGCTGCCGCGGCCGCCGCCAGGGCGTTGGCGACGTTCATCCGCGCCCGTCCCTCGAACGTGGACGGCAGGAGATGGGTCCAGACCAGCTCCATGCTCTTGCGCCCGTTGCGGAACACGATCATCTCGCCGTTGCGGCCGTTCTCGATGGTCGCCGAGCGCCGCCCGCGCGAGGCCTGGCGCTTCAGGATCTCATTCTCCGGATCCATGCTGAAGTAGATCACCGAACCGGAGCAGCGGCGGGCCATGGCGGCGACCAGCGGATCATCCGCATTGAGCACCGCGGTGCCGCTGCGGGGAACCGCCTCAACGATGACCTGCTTCACAGCGGCGAGCTGGCGGATCGAGTTGATGCCGCCCATGCCGAGGTGGTCACCGGTGACGTTGAGGACCACCGCAACGTCGTTGCGCTGATAGCCCAGCCCCTCGCGCAGGATGCCGCCACGGGCGACCTCGAAAACCGCGAAGTCGACGTTCGGGTTCTGGAGAACGGTCGACGCGGAGCGCGGTCCGCTCATGTCGCCCTTCCGGATGAGACGGGTGTCGACGAAGATCCCGTCCGTCGAGGTGAGGCCCACCTTGCGGCCCATCCCCTTGAGGATGTGGGCAATCATCCGCGCCGTCGTGGTCTTGCCGTTGGTGCCGGTCACCGCCACGATCGGGATCCGCGAGGGGCGCCCCGGCGGGAAGAGCATGTCGATCACCGGCTTGGCCACGTACTGGGCCTGCCCCTCGGTCGGGTTGGTGTGCATCCGGAAACCGGGTGCCGCATTCACCTCCACGATGCCCCCGCCGACCTCGCTCACCGGGAGGCTGATGTCAGGGCAGATGAAGTCGATGCCGGCGATGTCGAGTCCCACGACACGGGCGGCGAGCTCCGCGATCTCCGCGTTCTCGGGGTGGATCTCCTCCGTGCGGTCGATGCTGATCCCGCCAGTGCTCATGTTGCCGGTGCGCTTCAGGTAGACGCGGCCGTTGCGCGGCGGCACGTCCGACATGTCGAACCCCTGCTCGCGAGCGTATGCCACGGATTCATCGTCGACCGTGATCCGGGTGAGCACCTTCTCGTGGCCGATCCCGCGTCGGGGATCGCGGTTCGCGATCTCGACCAGCTCGGTCACGGAGTGCTCGCCGTCGCCTTCGACGTGGGCCGGGACACGCTGGGCGACCGCTCGCAGCTCCCCGTCAATCACGAGGCACCGGTAGTCGTTGCCGGTGATGAAGGACTCCACGATGACGCCGCCGCGGCGGCTCTCGCCACGGGCGACGTGGTACGCGGTTCGCACCGCCGCCTCGTCGTTGAGGTTCAGCATCACGCCCCGGCCATGGTTGCCGTCGATCGGCTTCACAGCGACCGGCAGGCCAAGGGAGATCGCGGAACCGGCCGCCTCGTCCTCGCTCCAGGCAACCTCAGAATGCGGGACCGGGATCCCGGTTGCCGAGAGCAGGCGGTTGGTGAGCTTCTTGTCCGATGCGATATCCACGCCCAGGGAGCTCGTCTGGCTGGTCATGGTGGCGCGGATCCGCTTCTGGTACACGCCGTGCCCAAGCTGCACGAGTGACTGCTCGTTGAGGCGGATGTACGGGATGTCCCGCAGCGCTCCTTCGTCGAGGATCGCCTGCGTGGACGGACCAAAGGCCGACCGCTCCGCGAGGCGTACGAGCTTCTCGAACTCGTCGGTGAAGTGGAAGTCTGGATCCGGCTCCACGAGGTGGTTGACGAGCCGGACCGCGAGGCGGCCCGCGGCGAGTCCTACGCTCTCCTCGGCGTACGAGTAGACGACGTGGTAGCGACCGGGCTCCCCGGTGCCGCGCGTCTTCCCGCGTCCGACCTCGGTCCCGGCATCACGTTGAAGCTGGAGGGCGATGTGCTCCGCGATGTGGCCGGCCCAGGTCCCGGCCCGGAGTCGATCGACGAAGCCTCCCGCCTTTCCCGTGGAGCAGGAATGGGTGGCGATCCCCGGGAGGATCCCCAGCAGCCCGTCGACGAAGCCGGGGATCAGGTTCGACGGGAATTGCTCCAGCACGCCCAGGTCGACGACCAGCTTGATGGCGGGGTCGTAGTTCCAGTAGTTCGGCCCGCGGTAGACACGGGTCTCGACGATCGTCAGCGACCCGCGCGGCTTGGCCCCCGCAGGAGCGCCTGCGGCAGCTCGACGCTTCCTGGGTGGGGAGCCCAGGTCCGCGCCGCCGGCGCGCGGGGTCGACGAGCGCGCCGGCCGACGGGTCCGGCGGGCGCCGCTGGCGCCATCGGTCACTCGCTCGCCTCCTCCCCCTGACGCGTCCTGAGCGCCCGGCGGCGAGCCCGCTCGGGCGCCTCGCTGTCGGCTCCCTCGCTGGCAACGCGCTGGATCACCCGCCGGGTCGCATGCCCTGCGGCCTCGAGCTTCGCCGCCCCTCGGGCTGTCCCGGTCACCGGTCGCAGGGGTGCCATCAGCCGTCGGCGGCGAAGATCGAAGCGGTAGCCGGCCGGCAGCGAATGCAGGACGATCCCGCTCACCATGATCGGCCGATGTCGCTTCACCTCGTAGGCGTCGGTCCGGAGGTGGGCCGGGTCTAGGATGGTGACCGATCCCTTGCCGATCACCTCGAGCACACCGGACGGCCGAATGAGCGCGGCGGTGTCCTCGTCCACGCCCATGCCCAGCAGCGAGGGCGACTGTGCCAGGAGGGCAAGCAGCCGGCCCAGCCGAGTCCGTTGCTCGAAATGCTGGTCAATGATCACGCCCGGCAGCAGGCCCAGCCCGGCGCTCATCTGTGTCATGCGCTGCTTGGGCGTGGCGCCGGAGGTCCCGAACGAGACCATGTGCTCGCTCATCGCGGAGGCACCCGCACTCGTGCCGGCCACGACGACACCATGCGCGTGGCGCTCGGCGATGGCTCGGCCCAGCCTGGTGCCGCCGATGACGCTCGCCAGGCGTAGCTGGTTCCCGCCGGTCATGAAGATCGCCGTGGCGTCCTCGAGCGCCTCGGAGAGACGCGGATCATCGGCCTCCTCGCGGGTCAGGGGTCGCAGCCCGCGAACGTCTCGGACGCCCATGGCACCGAAGAGCGAGCGGTAGAGCTCGGTCGCCTCGTCACCCAGCGCAGACGCGGTGCTGATCACCGCGATGCGCGCATCCTGATTCCCCGCGAGCGCCACGAAGCGCGCGAGGATCTGGCGCTGCCGGAGCTTGTCCTCAGCGCCGCCGATGACGAGCAGGTGGCCGGCGCGGGAAGGCGCCGGGCGGGGCGTCTCGACCATGGCGGGCAGCATAGCGGCTTGGGCCGGACCCGGGGCGGCGCTAGACTCGCCCTGAGTGTCACGCTGGCGGAGCTCGGCGGCTTGGCTCCTGGACTCGTTGCCCGCCCGCAGGGGTGTGGCTGCCATCGGATGTGCCGGCCGCCGAGCATGGAATGGACCGACCGGTGTGACTTGATAGGAGCGTGGTAACCGCCCCCACTCAGGCGTGTCCACCGGCCGGTCCGGAGCGTCACCCCTGATCAGGAGGCAACACCGGAGATGATCGTCATCGGCGTCGATTCGCACAAGCGCACCCATACCGCGGTGGCCACCGACGGCACCGGCCGGCGGCTCGCCGAGAAGACGGTGGCGGCCACCAGCCCGGGCCATCTGGAGCTCGTGCGCTGGGCCGCCAGGTTCGAGGAACGGCGCTGGGCGCTGGAAGATTGCCGGCACCTGAGCCGCCGTCTGTCGGCCGACCTGTTGCGGGCCGGCGAGGCCGTGGTGCGGGTGCCGCCCAAGCTGATGGCCGGTGCTCGTCGCTCGAGCCGGGAGCCCGGCAAGTCCGATCCGATCGACGCCCTGGCAGTCGCCCGCGCAGCGCTCCGCGAGGACCTCCCGGTGGCGACCTTGGACGGACCAGACCGCGAGGTCCGCCTTCTGGTCGATCATCGTGAGGACCTGGTCGCCGAGCGGACCCGCGCCGAGAACCGTCTGCGCTGGCACCTCCACGAGCTCGACCCAGGGTCGGAGCCGCCAACCCGCAGCCTCAACCGGAGGGTCGTCCTGGCCGCCCTCGCGCGGGACCTGGACGATGCGCCCGGGACCGTCGGACGGATTGCCCGCGAGCTCGTGGTCCGCATCCGCGAGCTGACCGTGTCGATCAACGACCTTCAGGGTGAGATCGAGCGCCTGGTCGCCGATCTGGCCCCATCCCTGCTGGACCTGACCGGCTGCGGCCCATTGACCGCGGCCAAGCTGGTCGGCGAGGCGGCCGGCATCAGCCGCTTCCGGTCGCGGGCCGCCTTCGCCCGCCACAACGGCAGTGCCCCGCTGCCGGTCTGGTCGGGCAACACCGAGCGCCATCGCCTCAGCCGGACCGGCAACCGCCAGCTGAATGTCGCGCTCCACCGGATCGCCATCACCCAGCTCCAGCGCGAAGGTCCAGGCCGGCGGTACCTCGAACACCGGCGCACCCTGGGCGACACCAAGAGCGAGGCCATCCGCGCCCTCCGTCGGCGGATCAGCGACGAGGTCTTCCGGAGGATGCGCCATGATGAAGCCACCCGAACTGCCTCGCCTTCGGGCCTCGCGACCGCGGCTTGACATAGGAGCATCCGATGCGCGGCGAAACGGAACCCGAACGGCTCGTAACCGAGGAGCGCGACTTCTACGCGATCCTGGGGGCTGAGCCGTCCGCCACCGGTACGGAGCTGCGATCCGCCTTCCGGGAGGCGGTGCTTCGTCATCACCCGGATCGCGCCGCGACCTCCGAGCTGGCGACGCGGCGGACGGCGATCCTTAACCGTGCCTGGGCCGTGCTGCGCGACCCACTGCGCCGGCTGCACTACGACCGGGACCTCGAGCGAGGCACGGCCGCCACGCTCAACTGGCCCCTGGACGCCGGCGTGCGCCCCGCCCCGCGCCTGCGTCGCGTCCTCCCCGAGGTCGCCGCACCCAGCCGATGGCACCAGCCGCAGTGGCGCAACGTGGCGGGCTTCCGCGTCCCGGTCGAGGTCTGGATCCAGGGCCCCACGGCGCAGGACCAGTGGATCATCGAGCACCACATCACCGGCCAGGACTGGCAATCGCATGACGAGCGCTACTGGCTGCGCTACGCGGCCCGCCATTACCGGGAGCGGAACCGGATCGACGACTGGATCGGGGCGCTGGAGCGGCTCGTCGATCTCGAACCAACGTTCGACACGGTGGTGAGTGCCGGTCTGCGGGATGCCTACCTCTCGGCGGGCATGTACCTGCGCGGGGCGTCGTTCTTCGAGCGCGTTGGTCAGCGATGGTCCACCGATACCAGCCAGCGGCGGTGGATCGACCGGGAGATCCGGGTGCTGCTCGGGGAGTTTCGCGACGCCCGCGTCCGCCGCGGGCGAGCGGAGGAGCGCGCAGAGAACGCGGAGCTGCTTCTCAACTTCCTCGAGGCGCTCGGCGGCGAGCCGTCCATCGCGGACATCCGGGCCGCCGTCGCCGCCCATCGGCGAGCCGGGCACGACGGCCGCGCCGCGGAGCTCGTCGAACGCGCGGTCGAGGGCCCCGTCCACGATGCGGGTCGCTGGTACAGCGTCGTTCAGCTTCTCACCGAGGCCGGCCAGCTCGACCGGGCCTCCGCGCTGCTGGCCTCGATCGCGCGCGGCGAGCACCCGGACGCCCTCAACCGGAAGCGAATCCACGGGGACCCGATCCGCCGTCTCGCCGCGGCGCGCGCGCGCCTGACGCGTGCGCGCCAGCGCGAGGCCGCCAAGGCGCTGAGGCAGCAGATCGCGACGTGAAGGCGCTGTGGCCAACCTGGCGCGCCCTGGCCGGCGCGGCGGTGGGCGCCACGGCCGCGGCCGCGGCCGTGCTGCTGGCACGAGCCGCCGGGACGCCGACCCCGTTCACCGTGGTCCTTGTGCTGATGGTCGCCATGGTCGGCCTCGGGCTCGGCGCAGCGTCGGCACTGTATGCCTATGCCGCGGCGGGGGTGATCACCATTGCGATGGCAACGGTCCCCACGTCGAGCGGCCTGACCCTCGTCGACATCGTTCGCTTCGGCGCCTTCGTCCTCGGATCCCCGCTCGTGGTGCTGCTCGCTCTCCGCGCAGACCGGCAGCAGCTGACCATGCAGGAGGCGCGGGATGCGATCGCTGCCTCCCGGATACGGAGCGACGCCGAGCGCGAGGAGGCCGTGGCGGCGCGTCTCGACACCGATCTCGCACTGCGCCGGGCAGAGCAGGAGCGCAGCCGCCTCGAGGAGGTTGCCGAAGCCATTCCCGAACCCCTGGTCGTCTACGACGCGCTTGGCGTCGGCTCGTATGCCAATCGCGCGGCGCTCAGCCTGCTGGGGCGCTCATTCTTTGACCGGACGCCGGACGACTGGGCGCGTGCCGCCGAGCCACGGGACGAGCGCGGCAACGCGCTGGTAAGTGCGGAGTGGCCGCAGGTCGCCGCGCAGACCGCCGCGGTCCGCCGCCGCCTTCTCGTTCGCCTGCCGATGTCCGGCCGCGACCTGCTCGTCGCCGTCGATGGCACGCCGATCCGCGGAGGTGGCTGCGTCCTCCTCCTCCGAGACGTGAGCCGCGAGGAGGACGAACGGCGGCGGCTCAGCCGCTTCGCGAGCTTCGTGGCGCACGAGCTGCGGAATCCGCTGGCGGTGGCGCGGGCGCGGATCGAGCTCATGGAGCGTGAGCCGGAGGTCCCCGACCGTGCCGCCGCGCATGGGATGCGGGCACTCGAATCGGTGGAGGCGGCGATCGCCATTCTCGAGCGGCTGGAGATGTTCTCGCGGGCGGATGCGGGCATCGTGGAGGCTCAGGAGGCACCGTTCGACGTGCCCGCCGCCCTGGCCGCGGGCATCGAGCGGCTCCGCGCCCGCGGGTCGGAGCGACGAGTCAGGGTGAAGTCGGGCGTCGGAATCCGAGCGCTGGGTGACCGGCACCTCACCGAGCAGGCCATCACCAACCTGCTGACCAACGCCGACCGTTATTCGACGCCGGGCTTGCCCATAGACGTCGAGATCGTTGACGCGGACGGGATCGTGGTACGGGTGCGTGACGGCGGACCGGGCATCGCGGACAACGTGGCCGAGCGTCTCTTCCGCGATCGCGTGGCGGTCGGCCGCGGGCTGGGGTTGGGACTGTACCTTGTGCGCGCCATGATGGAAGCGCAGGGCGGTTCGGTGCAGCTCGAGGAACGGACCCCGGAGGCGGTGTTCGCGCTCCGACTGCGCCGCGCGCCTGACGAGGCGGCCGGTGCCAGCTGACCCGCGCCGTCTCCTGCGCCGCCCGACCGATCCGGCCGCGTACCCCACCGAGCCTTCGGACGAGGAGATCGCCGTATCAGCTGGCCTGCCGGTCGCGGACGTGCTCCGCTTCGACCTGAACACCCTGGGCGGTGGCCCCTTGCCGGCGGTCGCCGCCGCGAGCGCCACCTTCGACGTCTCCCGCGCCGTGGAGTACGGCGACCAGCAATACCGCACCCTACGCTCCCTCCTGGCGTCGAGGATGGCGGTGGAGGCGGCGCGTGTCGCCGTCGGAGCCGGGGCCGACGAGCTGATCCGCCTGGTCACCCGCCTGGTCGCGGGCGACGATGACGTTGTGGTCGTCCCAACGCCGACGTTCGGGATGTTTGCGGTGGAGGCCGGCCTTGCCGGGGCGCAGACGGTCGAGGTCAGGCGCCAGGACCCGGGTATCCGGCAGAGCGTCGACGAGCTTCGCGGTGCCGTGCGGAGGTCCGGAGCACGACTGCTCTGGCTGTGCAGCCCCAACAACCCCACCGGCGATGCGGTCCCGCTCGACGAGATCGAGGCGATCGCCTCAGGGGTCGAGGCCGTGGTGGTCGTGGACGAGGCGTACATCGAGTTCGCCGCGGCGGCGCTCGACGTCGAGGTCTCGTCGCTCTCCGCGGTCGCCCTCCAGCCGCGGGTGCCGAACCTGCTCGTGCTGCGCTCCATGGCCAAGGCCTACGGCCTTGCCGGCGCGCGGATCGGGTACTTGGTGGTGCCGGAGTGGCTCGGAGACCGCGTCAACGCCGAGCGCCTGCCGCTCCCCGTCGGGTCGCACACCGAAGCCCTTGCCGTCGCGGCCCTCGGCGACGAGGCCACTGCGCAAGCGCGGCGGCGGCTCATCGTCGGGGAGCGGGCTCGCATCGGCGAATCCCTGGGGGTGCTCGGCTGGCACGTCCTGCCGTCGGTCACCAACTTCCTGCTCGCCCGCCCGCCGGCCGGACTGGCGTCGGTCGTGGCCGGCGGTCTGCTGCGCCGCGGTCTGGTCGTCCGCGAGTATCCCGGCGACTCGCCTCTCGCCGCGTGGCTGCGCGTCACGGCGCGCGCGCCGGCGGAGAACGACCGACTACTCTCGGCCGTCCGCGAGCTCGCCGTCGAGGAAGGGCTGTCCGGAGCCTGATCGGCCTCAGCCCGCCTCTCGGACCTCCAGGGGACCGATGCCGGTCGCTTCCAGCTCGCCACGGATCCGCTCGGCGTCACCCACCACCAAGCACAGCAGCTCAGCCGGATCGATGATCTCCTGCGCGGCGCGGCGCACGTCCGCCACGGTCACGGATTCGAGGTTTGCCCGATACGTCTGCCAGTAGTCGTCGGCGAGTCCATAGACGGCGAGCGGCTCGATCGCGGCCGCGATGCCCCCCGTTGTCTCGAAGCGCAACGGGAAGACCCCGATCAGGTAGTCCTTCACGGAGCGCAGCTCATCCTCGGGTGCGTCCTCCGTGCGGACCCGGTCGAGCTGGGCCAGCAGCTCCGTGAGCGCCGGCGCCGTGACCTCCGTCTGGACCGCGCTCCGTGCGCTCATAGGCCCTGCCGCGCGCCGGATGTCCAGGCCGGCGTGGGCGCCGTACGTGTAGCCCAGGTCCTCCCGGAGACGCATGTTGAGGCGGCTGCCGAACACGCCGCCGAGCATGGCGGCCATGACGCTGGCGCTGTAGTAGCGCGGGTCGAAGCGGCTGATCCCCGGGAGGCCGACGCGCAGCTCGCTCTGGACCGAGCCGGGGCGATCGACCAGGACCAGCCGGCGCCCGCCGACGGCGTGTGGGTCGATGACCCGATGCCCCGACCCGGCGCCTGACCAGCTGGCGAAGCGGCGTTCCACCTCGTCGACCACGGTGTCGAAGTCGATGCCGCCCGCAACGATGAGGTGAGCCTGGCCGGGGAGGACGTGGGTAGCGTGGTGGTCCCGCACGTCGTCCAGGGTCAGGGCACCCACGGACTCCGGCGTGCCGGCGCTCGGCCGTCGATACGGGGTGTCCGGGCCGTACATGGAGCGCAGGAACATCTCGTCGGCCAGGCGGCCGGGCTCGGCGCGTGCCTGGAGGATGTCGGCCAGGCGTTCCGCCTTGAGGCGCTCGAACTCGGCGGGATCGAGCCGCGGCTCCCGCACCATCTCGGCCAGGAGGGCGAGTCCATCACCGAAGAAGCGCGGGAGTGCCTGGAACGCGGCGCGCGCCGAGTCCCAGCTGGACTCGCTGCTCACCTCGATGCCCAGCCGTTCGGTCGCCTCGGCGAACGCGGCGGCGTCCAGGGACCGGGTCCCGGTGACGAGGAGCCGCGCCGTGAGCGCGGCCACTCCGGCCACCGGCTCCGCCTCGGCGGCGGCCCCGGCGTCGAAGAGGAGATGGACGTTGATCAGCTCGCGCTCGGGAAGCGGGACGTGCCACACGGTAAGGCCGTTTCCGAGCTGCTGGCGTCGGAAGGTCGGGAAGTGGTACGGACGCGGAGCCTGCGCGGCGGGTCGAAGCGCGTTGGCCGTGCTCATTGCTGGCTCTCCTCGTCGCTGGACGGCCCGGCGCCGTCGCCCCCATCGGAGGGCTCGGCCGGGAGGTAGGTCAGAACCAGCCGGTTGTCGGCGGTCGCGTAGGTGGCCAGGAACTCCTGGACGCGGGCAGCGTCGACCGACTCGTACTGCGCAATTTCGGTGTTGATTCGCTCCGGCTCATCGAAGAGGCAGGTGTACATCGAGAGGCGATCGGCTCGTTCGGCGATTCGCTCCAGGGCGGCTGCCGCTCCGGCGTGGTGGAGGTTTCGCACGCGTTCCAGATCCTCCGCGGCGGGACCGTCGGTGGTGAGCGCATCGATCTCGGTCAGCAGGGCCGCCTCGAGCGACTCGTGGCCGACACCGGGCCGAGCGGTGGCCCAGGCGGACAGGATCGCGGCACCGCCGACCATCGGGAAGACGAACACGGCCACGTCCTGCGCGAGCTGCTTTTCCCGCACGAGGGTCGCGTAGAGACGGCTGGCCCGGCCGCTGCCCAGCAGGTCGGCGGCCACCTCACCCGCGTCGTGGCCCGGCGTGCCGAAGGTTGGTATGCGATAGGCGAGATAGACGCGAGGAAGGGGGACCTGGTCATGAACCACCTCGCGTCGCTCGCCGTTCATGGCCAGCGGATTCAGGACCACGCGTGGCGGTGCCGGCAGGTCCGGATTGGCGGGGATGGCGTCGAAATGGCGCTTCACCATGGCCATGGCGACATCGGCCTCGAAGTCACCAACGATGGAGAGGACGGCGTTGTTGGGGCAGTAGAACGTCGCAAAGAAGTGCCGGACGTCTTCCAGGGAGGCCGCGCTGAGGTCCTCCATGGAGCCAATGGTCGGATGGTGGTATGGGTGCCACTCGGGAAAGAGCTGCGCCTGGGCCCTCTCGTCCCAGTCGCCGTATGGCTGGTTGTCGACGGAGAAGCGGCGCTCGTTCTTCACGACGTCGCGCTGGTTGTCCAGCTTCTCCTGGGTCATGGCCGGCAGGAGGCTTGCCATGCGATCCGCCTCGAGCCAGAGGGCCAGCTCCAGCTCGTGGCTGGGGAGCGTCTCGAAGTAGTTGGTGCGGTCGAGCCAGGTGGTCCCGTTCAGCGTGCCGCCCGCAGCCTGGATGTAGGAGAAATGATCCGATTTGCCGACATGCTCCGAACCCTGGAACATCATGTGCTCGAACAGGTGCGCGAAGCCGGTCTTGCCGGGAGACTCGTGCTTGCTTCCGACGTCGTACCACAGGTTGACCGCGACGACCGGGGCGCGATCGTCGCGCGAGAGGATTACGCGCAGGCCGTTCTCCAGCCGGAGACGTTCGATGGGGACGGTGGGCACGACAGACCTCGCTGCTGCACACGGTTGTGGCGCCGGAGCCGGCCCGGTCCGACAACCTCGGAGCCGCTGCCCGGTCGGTGGCGAGGGTATCACGCGCGCGACACTGATGACGGAATCGCGGCCACACGGAGGTCACTCGCGAACCGTCGGGGCGGCGTTGGGGGAGGCGATGTGGTGAGCGACCAGGGACTCGAACCCTGAACCTAGAGATTAAGAGTCTCTTGCTCTGCCAATTGAGCTAGTCGCCCGCGAGGAGGATGGTGCCCGACCGATGGCGCGCGGTCAACTGGCGGCTGGACCGTCAGCCTCCCGGAGCCGCCGGTCCGCCGAGCGGCTCGGGGGCGTTGCCGTAGTGGGCGTCGGAAAAACCGCGGATGGCGTCAAGGTTGGCGGAGTCGAGGTAGAGCAGCCAGCGCCAGGCGACGATAGCGATGGGGTGCCCGAAGTCCTGGCCGGTCCAGGGTGACAGGATGAACTTGAATCGGGAGGTCGTGACCTGCACGGACACGAAGTCCTGCAGGCTGGCGAGGTCCGCCGCCGAGATGGAGCCCGGTTGGTACCAGATCACGATGCCGCCGTGCTCGAGGTTGTGGATCGACTGCGATTCGGCGAGCGGATCTGCGTTGGTGTAGACGCCCCAGTTGGCAGGGTCGGCCCAGTGGGGGCCGGAGGTCGCCGGGATCGACGTGTACGGCCCACCGTAGGTGCCGTCGGCGATGTGGGTGCGCCCGCCATCGGGCTCGATGGTGCCAGCGTTCGCCGATGTCCCGCCCGCGAAGACTACGTGCCACCACGACCACGGCCAGGACGAGGACGATGGCGCCACCGACAGCCGCGATTCGCCAGTCGAGCGTGCCGCCACCAACGGAGACCTTTCGGTTCATGGCTTGCTCGGATGCGCGCGGCCGTCGCTGGAATTGTGTGGTGCGCCGTTTCGCCATTGGCGGCGAAGTCTAGAGCACAGCGGCCCGGCGCGTTCGGGTCAGCTGGTCCCGGGCGAGCGCGGGATCCGCTGGTAGAATCGGCCCCCCGGCATCCAGGGAGTGTGCTTTGACTACCGAACCCCAGCGCGAGAGCATGATCGGCCTCGCACGCAGCGTCGTGCGCGGCTTCGTCGAGCTTGCTCGGCTGGAGGCGACCCGGGCGCGCCAGGAGATTGGCGAGATGGTCTCGGAGAGCCTCTCCGGGGTTATCCGCATCGCCATCGCCGTCGGGCTCGTCATCCTGGCCCTGGTGGCCCTCGTCGTGTTCCTGATCCTTGGCCTGGCGGCGCTCACCGGGCTGCCCGGCTGGCTCAGTGCGCTGCTGGTTGCCATCGTGCTGACTGCTATCGCCGTCTTCCTGGCCTGGCGCGGCATCCGCAAGATCCGGATGGGGCCGCCAGAGGAGACGATCGCTTCCGTCAAGGAGGACGTGGCATGGGCGAAACGCTTGCTGAGACGCGACTAGAGGTCGACGGTCAGCGCGCCGAGATCCAGCGGACGGTCGACCAGCTGCGCGCACGCGTGCGGCGCGCCATCGATATCCCGTCCAAGATGCGCGAGAACCCGCTGCTCTACGGTGGCCTCGCCGCCGGCGCCGTGTTCCTCGTTGCCGGCGGTCCAAAGCGGCTGCTTCGGGCCGCCCGTCGCCGAGCCATGCCGTCGCGGGCAGACCAGACGTATGACGCCCTCCCCAAGGCCATGCAGCGCTGGGTCGACGCGATGGCGGGCGCCGTCGGCCCGCGAGGCGACGAGGCACGCCGCGTGCTCGCGGAGGAGCTCCAGCGCTGGCGGCACGAGCCGCTCAACAAGAAACAGGCCCGCGCGCTGGCCAGGGAGGCAGCCGACGGACCCCCGGGCGCAGGCCGCGCGACCTGGCGCGCCGTGGAGACGGCGGCCACCCTGATCTCGGCCGCCCTTGCCCGGCGCGCCATCGAGCGGTTCCTCTCCGGCGACCGCCCCATCGAGGCGGCCGCCGAGCTGTCACCGGCCCACGCCGCCGGTCCGGCTGCGAGGTCCGCACCCACCGCGGGGATCGGCGGCCGCAGGACGTATGCGGGCTGGTCGGCACGGCGGGGGCACGGACAGCGCTCCGGGACGGTAGACTCGCTGCATCACCAGCCGCCAGCAGCCGGGCGAGTGGCGGAACGGCAGACGCGCCGGCTTTAGGAGCCGGTGTCGCAAGACGTGCGAGTTCGAATCTCGCCTCGCCCACCAACACGCAGGAGCTCCCATTGGTCACCGTATCCACCCGCCCGGAGCCCGGATCGCGAGTCTCCCTCGACATCGAGGTCGCGCCGGCCGAGGTCGACCGGCACTTCTCGACCGCGTACCGGCACATGGCCGAGCGCACGCGCGTCCCGGGCTTCCGCCCGGGGAAGGCGCCACGCAACCTGATCGACCGATACGCCGGCCGGGCGTCGGTGGTCGCCGAGGCGATCGACCACCTGGTCGCCGCCAGCGTCGACGCCGCGTTCGACCAGATTGACATCATCCCCATCGACCAGCCGCAGGTCGACATCGACCCCGAGGGCGTCGCGGAGGGCAGCACGGTCCGCTTCACCGCCACCGTCTCGGTCCGTCCGGAGGTCGAGCTGGGTGACTACGCGGACTACCCGTTCGGGCTCGAGGTGACGCCGGTGACCGACGAGGACGTCGACGCCGTGCTCGGCGAGCTGCGGGATGCGCAGGCGACGCTGCGTCCGATCGACGGGCGCGGCGCACAGAAGGGCGACGTGGCTGCGGTCAAGTTCATCGGCACCATCGACGGGGAGCCGTTCGAGGGCGGCTCCGCGGATCGGTTGCCGCTCATCATCGGCGAGGGCCGGATGATTCCGGGCTGGGAGGACCAGCTGATGGGCCTCGAGATCGGTGGGACGAGAGGCTTCGACATCACCTTTCCCGACGACTACCGGGTCGAGGAGCTCCGCGGCAAGGAGGCGCACTTCGAGGTCGAGCTGATCGACCTGCGGGATCGCGTCCTGCCGGACCTCGACGACGATTTCGCCAAGGCGTCCGGGGAGGTCGAGACCGTGGACGAGCTCCGCGCGGAGATCCGCGAGGCGCTCGAGAAGCGGAACGAAGCCGAGGCGCACCACACGTTCGGTGACCGGATCATCGACTACGCGACCGCCAACGCCAGCGTTGAGCTGCCGGAGGTGATGGTCGCAAACGAGGTCGAGATCATGCGCGACGAGCTGCGCGCGCGGCTGGCGGAGCAGCAGATTGGCCTGGAGCAGTACCTGGCCCTCGCCAAGCAGTCACCCGACGAGCTGGTGACGGAGCTGCGCGATCCCGCGGCACGCCGCGTCAAGACGCTCCTCGTGCTCAGCGCCATCGCCGAGAAGGAGGGGATCGACGCGACCGACGAGGAGATCGAGGCCGAGGTCGCCCGGCAGCTGTCCAGCTACGGCGACGAGCCCCGGCTCCGCGAGTACCTCCAGTCCCGCCGTGGACGCTCGTACCTGCGCATGACGCTGCGCAACCAGAAGCTGGTCGAGACCCTTGGCCAGCGGGCGCTCGGCACTGACGACGCATCAGGCGACGACGCATCAGGCGACGACGCATCAGGCGACGACGCATCAGGCGCCGATGTCACCGAGACCCAGTCACCCACGACGCCGGAGCCCGCGGTCGACGAGACCGCGGCGGCTGCGGACGCTACCGTCAACACCGAATCGGAGTAATGCACATGCTCGTCCCGATGGTCATCGAGAGCAGCGCTCGCGGCGAGCGCGCCTTCGACATCTACTCCCGGCTCCTCAAGGAGCGCATCGTCTTCCTCGGCGAGCCCATCGAGGACCACGTCGCGAACCTCATCATCGCCCAGCTCCTGTTTCTGGAGAGCGAGGATCCCGACAAGGACATCAGCCTCTACGTGAACTCACCCGGCGGGATCGTAACCGCCGGACTGGCCATCTACGACACCATGCAGTACCTGAAGTCGCCGGTCAGCACCATCTGCCTGGGGCAGGCGGCAAGCATGGGTGCCGTACTGCTGGCGGCCGGGGCGAAGGGCAAGCGCTATGCGTTGCCCAACAGCCGGATCATGATCCACCAGGGCTCGGGCGGCTACCGGGGGAACACCCCGGACGTCGAGATCCAGATGCGCGAGATGCTCCACCTCACGGATCGGCTCATGCACATCCTGGCGACGCACACCGGCCAAACGTTCGAGAAGGTCAAGGCCGATTCGGAGCGCGACTACTTCATGAGCGCGGAGGACGCGGTGACCTACGGGCTCATCGACGAGGTCTTCACGGGCCATCCCGGCTCCCTCATCTCAATGACCCAGGAGACCGGCGGAACGGTCCCGACGGCGGATGCGGAGAAGGCGAAGAAGTAGCCTCCAGGTCGAGGAGCCAGCGCTTCGTGGTGATCTCGCCACCCCAGCCGCCGATGTCGCCACCGGCACCGATGACGCGGTGGCATGGGACGAGCGGCCCGAGCGGGCAGCGTGCCAGGGCGGAGCCGACCGCGCGTGCCCCACGCGGCCGGCCGATGCGGGCGGCCACGGCGCCGTAGGAGGTCGTGGTGCCGAAGGGGACGGCACGCACCGCGCGCCACACCTCGCGCTCGAAGGGCGTCGCCCATGCGGCGTCGATGGGAAGCTCGGCATCCTCCGCGCCCGTGGCGAAGTAGGCGGCCATGGCGGCGAGGGCACGGTCGAGGAGCGGCGAGGCATCGCCGGGTTCCGATCCGGGGTAGCGAAGGCGAAGCCAGTGGATCATCCGGAGCGGACTCTCATCGCGGTCGACGGCCAGCACGCCGCGCGTGGACACGGCGACCCAGTGCCGCCCGATTGGTGTCTCGATCGAACCGATGGCGAGCCTGGGGGTCATGTGGGGATGGTACGTGTGGGGGATCTGGTGCCAGCGGTCCACACGCTTGAATGGCAGGCGGTGGCGGACCGCGGGGCCCGTGCTATCCTGCGCTCCGCGATCCCCACCGGCTCGAGGTGCCTCCAAGCGATCCCATGACCACCGGAAAGACCAAGGTCCCGTACCGCTGCTCGTTCTGCGGCAAGAGCCAGGAGCAGGTCCGCAAGCTGATCGCGGGCCAGGGCGTCTACATCTGCGACGAGTGCATCAACCTCTGCCAGGAGATCATCGAAGAGGAGATGCTCGAGGCGCCGCGCGCGAAGAGCGCGCCGGCCGTGCTTCCGAGCCCGCGGAAGATCAAGGAAGCCTTGGACCAGTACGTCATCAGCCAGGATCGGGCCAAGAAGGTCCTCTCCGTTGCGGTTTACAACCACTACAAGCGCGTCAACGCCGGCCAGGGCGTCGACGACGTCGAGCTGGGCAAGTCGAACGTCCTGCTGGTTGGTCCCACCGGCTCCGGCAAGACACTCCTCGCCCAGACGCTGGCCAAGATCCTCGACATGCCGTTCTGCATCGCCGACGCGACGAGCCTGACGGAGGCCGGCTACGTCGGCGAGGACGTCGAGAACATCCTCCTGCGGCTGATCCAGGCGGCCGACTTCGACGTGCAGCGGGCCCAGCGCGGCATCATCTACATCGACGAGATCGACAAGATCGCCCGCAAGACCGACAACCCGTCCATCACCCGCGACGTGTCCGGCGAGGGCGTGCAGCAGGCGCTCCTCAAGATCCTGGAAGGGACGATCGCCAACGTTCCGCCGCAGGGCGGACGCAAGCACCCGCACCAGGACTTCATCCAGATCGATACGACCAACATCCTCTTCATCTGCGGCGGCGCCTTTGAAGGGCTGGAGAAGATCGTGGAGGAGCGGGTCGGCAAGCGGGGCATGGGCTTCGGTTCTCAGGCGCAGCAGACGAAGGACGAGCGGCGTCGGCTGATGGATCAGCTCATGCCGGAGGATCTGCTCCACTACGGCCTCATTCCCGAGTTTGTGGGTCGCCTCCCCGTGGTCGTGAGTCTGGCCGCGTTGACGAAGGCCGATCTGGTCAGGGTCCTGACCGAGCCACGGAATGCGGTGACTCGTCAGTTCGGCCGGTTCCTCTCGCTCGACAGGGTCGAGCTGGTCTTCACCCCGGAGGCGCTGGACGCGACGGCGGAGCTCGCCCTGCAGCGCAAGACCGGCGCGCGCGCCCTGCGGACCATCGTCGAAGAGGCGCTGCTCGAGGTCATGTACGACATTCCCGAGCGCACCGACGTGAAGAAGGTGGTCATCACCACCGAGACGATCGAGCACGGCCAGCCACCCATGCTCCTCACGGAGACGGAGGAGTCCGAGCCGCGGCGGCGTGGATCCAAGGACCGCCGGTCCGACCGGCGGGAGGAAGAGTCCGCCTGATCTGGTCCGGGCGCGTCCTGCGGGTCAGCTCGCGCTCGCCCCGTCCCCAGCCCCGTCGTCGGTCTCGTCTCCTCCACCCGTGCGGCTGATGACCACCCGATGCGGGAACGGGATCTCGATGCCCTCCCGGGCAAAGCGAACCAGGATCCGCTTTCGCAGCTCGCCGGTCACTGCCCATTGCTGTGCCGGCAGGACCTTTCCGAGCACCTTGAGCTCGACACCGGACGCGCCCAGGCTGTCGACCCGGGCGACGGTTGGCGCCTCGAGCATCTTGTCGCCCCAGGCGGGATCCTCCTGCAGCTCCAGGCCGAGGGCGTTGACAACCGCGGTGGCGTGATCGATGTCGGTGTCGTAGGCGACCTCGACATCGAGGTTCACCCGTGCCCAGGACCGCGTCATGTTGCTGGCGACGGTGATTTGACCGTTCGGGACCGAGTGCAGGGTGCCGTCGAGGTCGCGCAGCGTCGTGCGCCGGAGGCTGAACTCCTCGACCACGCCGCCAATCCCCGCCACCTCGATCACGTCGCCGACGTTGTACTGGTTCTCCAGGATGACGAAGATGCCGGCCAGCCAGTCGTGCACGAGGGTCTGGGCACCAAGGCCGACGGCGATGCCCGCGACGCCGAGGCCAGCGACGGCGGGGCCGATGTTCACCCCGAACTTGTCGAGCGCAGTCAGGGCCGAGATGAGCATGATGATGGCTCCGAACACCCGCACCACGATGCGCTGGAGCGTGCGCACCCGCCGCTCCATCTCGACCTGCGGAAGGTCCGCCGACGCGTGCTCCGCCTCACGCTCGAGGATGCGCTCGGCCAGTTGAGCGGCTCCGAGTCGGACGAAGAAGATCGCGATGAGGGCCGCGATCACGATGAGGAGGATGGACCCCACTGTTTCCAGGGGGGTTGCCCACGCCGAGGGCACGCCGAGATCGGTCAGCATGGCGCTCACCTCGATAGGGTAGCTAACCCATCCTGGAGTACGTCCGGGTATGGCGCACGGTACTTCCGTCGCCTGCGGGTGTTGTAGACCAGCGCGCTAGGATGGGGGCCGACGCGTGCAGTCGACCGCATTGTTCTGAGGAGCCACTCATCCCATGACGCAGACGCGCAAGCCCGGGATTCGCCTTCCGTGGTCGCACGAGGACGAGCTCGAGAGCGGGCAGCAACCGGCCGACGAGGCGTTGGCCGGCGACGCCGCGGCGGGCGCCACGGGTGCGACCCAGTCCTCGACCGCCGAGCCGGCAGCCGCTGTACGCGATGCCGGTCCAGTGACGTCCGCAGGCACTCCGGCGGGTGAGCCCCCGGTTGCGGAGGAGGACAACGCGATGCTCGCCGACCTCGTGACCGCGATGCGTGAGGTCGCCGAGCGCGAGCGATCCTCGAGCGTGGCGAGCGTGAAGACCACCGTTGACGGAGCCGTCGAGCGTCTCCAGGCGCGCGCCGCCGAAGGGGCGGAGCAGCTCCGCAGCCGCGCGGAGCTCGACGTCGCGGGGATCGCCGACTGGGTGAGGGCCGAGATCCAGCGCATCGAAGCAGAAGGCGGCACAAAGACCGAGGCGCGACGCCAGCAGCTCACGGACCAGCTCGCGGAGCATGAGGAGCGCGCGCAGCAGGAGATCGAGGCGATGCGGGACCGCTTTGCCGAGTACGAGAAGAAGCTTTCGTTGTTCTTCGCTGAGCTGTATGCGATCACCGATCCCGTTGCGTTCGGCATGGCGGCCAAGCGAATGCCGCGACCGCCCACATTTGACGTGGCGGCGGAGACGCCGGCCGTCCAAGGGACGGCGGTCACTCCGGCTATGGCCGAGGCTACGACCGAAGCAACGACCGAGGCAACGACGGAAGCTGCGACCGAGAACTGCGACCGAGGCAACGACGGAAGCTGCGACCGAAGCTGCGACCGAAGCAACGACGCGAAGCTGCGACCGAAGCAACGACCGAAGCTGCGACCGAGTCGCCCGTCGCCGATAGCGTCGAGCAGGCTGCCGGTGCCGAGGAGGCCGACGTTCCAACGCCCGAAGCGGCCACGGAGCTGTCAACGACGGGAGCAGCGGCCGATGCGGCCGACGCCACGCCGACGGCCGAAACGCTGCGCGACCGGATGGATGCCCTGGGCATCTCCCGCGACCCTGCGGCGGCCGGCGAGCCGGCTCCTCCGGCGCGAGAGACCGGGCCGGACGCGGGCGGCCTGGCTGCGCGGCTGGCGCAGCTCGACGCCCGCATCAGCGGACCGTCGACGCCCGAGAGCTCGCCTACCACGGTCGCCGCACCGGCATCCGCCGGTGAGGTTGCCACGGCCATCATGGTCGCCGGCCTCGGCAGCTTCGGCGCCATCACCTCCTTCAAGCAGGCACTCGAGCGGGTCGAGGGCGTGCACGGGATCTCGCTGAGCCTGGGGCCGACCGGAGAGTTCGTGTATCGGGCAACCCATGCGCCCGATTTCGACCTGGCTGCCGCAATCGAGCAGATCGAGCGGGGAACCGCCAAGGTCGACCGCCAGGCCGACGGGTCGCTGCGGGTGACCGTCCAGCGAGCGCGCTGAGTTCGGGACGAGCCCCCGCCGTGCGACCGTCGCACCCCAGGCCCGCGATGGCCCTGTGCTAGACTCGCCGCACGGCAATGACCGTGAGGAGTACCCCTCCATCGGCCTTCAGAGAGGGCGGGTCGACCAGGCTGCGAGCCCACCCGGACACGAGAGGGGGAACGTCGCGCGCGAGCCGGACGGGTCCGCCCGATAGCGCGGGATCGAGGGCGCTCACCTGGCGCCGAACGAAGGTGGTACCACGTGCACCCGCTCGTCCTTCGACGAGCGGGTTTGTGTTGTGTTGGGCTGCGAGCGCGAGCCAGGGAGCTGACCAATGGCGACGACGATGAACCGCGAGCTGGCGCCGCGCTACGACGCCGCCGCGGTCGAGCCGGGGATCTACGAACGATGGCTGGCGAGCGGCGCCTTCACGCCCTCCGCGGAGCAACCTGCCGCGGCCGAGCGCTTCGTGATCATTCAGCCACCGCCGAACGTCACCGGGGCGCTGCACCTGGGCCATGCCCTGACCGCGTTCGTCGAGGACATCCTGATCCGGTACCACCGGATGCGCGGCGACGACACGCTCTGGCTGCCCGGCGTGGATCACGCGAGCATTGCCGCCCAGTTCGTCCTGGACCGCATCCTGGCCGAAGAGGGGGAGTCGCGGCAGTCGCTCGGCCGCGAGCGGTATCTGGAGCGCATGTGGCGCTTCATGGACGAGACGCGCGATGTGATGGGACGCCAGCATCGGCGCCTGGGTGCCAGCCTGGACTGGACCCGGCTTCGCTTCACCATGGACGAGGGCAGCGCTCGAGCGGTGCGCGTCGCCTTCAAGCGCCTCTGGGACACGGGCCTTGCCTACCGGGGCGAGGCGCTTGTGAACTGGTGCCCGCGCTGCCGGACCACCATCAGCGACCTCGAGAACATCAAGCGTGATGAGGCCGGGACGATCTGGACCATCCGGTACCACCTTGCGAGGCCTGACGGCGCTCCCGACCCGGACGCGTGGATCAGCGTGGCAACCACCCGCCCGGAGACCCTCTTCGGCGACACCGCCGTCGCGGTGCACCCCGACGACGAGCGCTACCGGTCCCTGGTTGGTCGCGAGGCGATCCTGCCGTTCCTGGGGCGGCGCCTGCCGATCATCGCGGACGAGCACGTGGACCCCGCGTTCGGCACGGGCGCCGTGAAGATCACCCCGGCCCACGACTTCGACGACTATGAGGTCGCGAAGCGGCATGACCTGCCCATGATCACGGTCCTCGACGAGGACGCGAAGCTCAACGATGCCGCCGGCGAGTTCGATGGCCTGCAGATCGGCGAGGCTCGCGTTGCGATCGTGGCCCGCCTCGCGGAGACGGGCGACCTGGAGGGCGAGACGCCTCACCCGATGGTGATCGGCCGCTGCGATCGCTGTGGGACGGTGGTCGAGCCGCGCCTCTCCGTGCAGTGGTTCGTGCACGTCAAGCCGCTCGCCGAACGCGCCCTGGCCTCCGTGCGCGAAGGCCGGACCCGCATCACGCCCGTGCATTTCGAGAAGGTCTTCGCCCACTGGATGGAGAACATCCACGACTGGGCCGTCGGCCGTCAGCTGTGGTGGGGACACCGCATTCCGGCCTGGTACTGCCCCGACGGTCACATCAGCGTCTCCGACCTCGACGGATGGCCCGGATGCTTGCGATGTGTGCGGACGATCGGCGACGGAGCTGACCCAGGAGACCGATATCTTCGACACCTGGTTCAGCAGCGGCCTGTGGCCGTTCTCCACGCTGGGCTGGCCGGACCAGACGCCGGACCTGGCGCGCTTCTACCCGACCTCGGTCATGGAGACCGCGTACGAGATCATCTTCTTCTGGGTGGCGCGGATGATGATGCTGGGGCTCTTCTGCACCGACGTGGAGCCCTTCCACACCGTGTACCTGCACGGCATCGTGCGCGATCCGTACGGGCAGAAGATGAGCAAGACGAAGGGCAACGTGGTTAATCCGCTGGAGATGATCGACGAGATCGGCGCAGACGCCCTGCGCTTCGCCCTCGTCTCCGGCAACGCGCCCGGCGTCGATCAGCGCCTCACCGGGTCCAAGATCACCGGCGGCCGCAACTTCACGAACAAGCTGTGGAATGCCGCGCGCTTCGTGCTCGCCTCCCGCCCGGAGCCGATGGCGGCGCCCGAGGGCGACCCTGCCCTGCCTGAGCGATGGATCCGGTCGAGGCTGGCCGATGCCACGGAGCGCGCGACCCGCCAGCTCGACGCCCTCGACCTGGCCGGGTACGCGGCCACCGTCCACGAGGCCGCCTGGAGCGACTACTGCGACTGGTTCCTCGAGACGGCCAAGGTCGAGATGCGGCGTGAGGACGCCCGCCCCGGAGAACGAGCGCGCGTGTGGGAGTCGGCGGCTGGCGGGCTCGCCAGCCTGCTGAGGCTCCTGCATCCGATGCTGCCGTTCATCACCGAGGCGATCTGGGAGGCGCTCCACGAAGCCGCGCCGACGATCGCGCCCGACCAGCGCCTGATCACCGCCGCCTGGCCCACGGCCGACGGGCGCGACGAGGAGGTGGAAGGCACCTTCGCGGCCATGGCGGAGCAGATCCGGGAAGCGCGGAACCTCCGAACGGTCGCGGGAGTCGCCGCTGGCCGGCGCATTCCGCTGGAGCTCGCAGCTGCGTCGCCGACCATGGCCGGGCTCGCGGCCGGGACAGCCACCTACGTGGAGGCGCTGGCACGGGTATCGCCCTATATCGTCCACGCGGCGGACGATGCGGTTGCGCCGCCGGAATCGGCCGCGGTCATCACGCTCGGAACGACCTGGCTCGACGTGGCCGAGGAGGCACCCGAGGCGCCCGAGCGACGGCAGGCCCAGATCGCCCACCTGCGCGAGGGCATCGATCGAGTCGAGGCGCTCCTGGGGACCGCCGGATTCGTCGCGAAGGCGCCGGCCGCCGTTGTGGAGAAGGAGCGGGCCCGGCTTGCGGAGCTTCGGTCGCAGCTGCAGCAGCTCGGGGGCTGACCCTATTGGGCTATCGCCGCCGGCAGGGCTTCGGCTGGTAGAATTCGCCTCGCTCTCCCGAAGGGGGTTTTCGCAGATCCAATGTCATTCCTGAGGCGCAAGAAGGCCGAGCCCGCACCGCCACCACCGCCGAGGCCGGTGGTCGAAGAGGTGGTCGGCCAGCAGTATTCGCTCAAGCTCGCCTTCATGGGGCGCAGTAGCGATGGGCTGCGCCTGGCGGCAGATCCTTCGGTGCTGGGCGCCCTGCCGCGCATCGTCGAGCCGCTGAGCCAGACACCCGTGGAGCTGATCTCGCCACTGCCACTCGAATATTCGGACGCCACGCCCGCCATGGAGCGGTTCAACGAGATGCAGCAATGGGTCCTCGCGAGGCGCGACCTGGGCCCCATCGGACGCCACGCGCTCTACGTCCTGGAGCTCACCGATGCGCTGGACATGACGGTCGACACGTTCGCCTGCGGCATGCTGCACGGCGTCACGGACACCAGCGGGTACCCGGATTACAACGCGATCGTGGGTGGGCTGGCCAGCCACTTCGACGAGCTCTCCGGCGAGCTGATCGTGCGATCCGTGATCGGGTGGGGCGGGAAAGGGCAGCGCGGCGACACGGAACGCGTCGGCCAGCGCCTCCTCAGCTCCCTCTACCAGCAGGTGCTGGCGTCGGGCCTGAGCCTTGGGGCCGCCGAGCAGGCGCGCATGTCGCAGCCGGTACACCACGGTGGCGGGCTGACCTGTGCCCATTGCGGCTTCGCCGCGCAGACGGACAGCGCCTTCTACTGCCCCAAGTGCGGCATGCGGATGAACCGCACCTGATCCTGCGGCGGTTGGGGGCAGTACCTTTGGGGGCGCGGGGGTTAGGCCGCAGTCCCATTGTCGTTCGGGTGGGTGCGTCCGACACTTGTGCGGTCCGGAACCGTACCAGCCGTGAAGGATTTTCATGGAACGACCTACCGTCCTCCTCGCGCTCGAGCCCGCCGCGATCGCCTCGACAGAGGAAGCCCTGCGTCTTGCGGGGTTTGATCCCGTCCAGGCGTCAGGCGAGATCGCCCAGCTCGATGACCCTAACCGGCCAAGCCTGGCCGTCATCGACGTCGACCATGAGCCCATGGAGGCGGAGCTCCTGCATGCGTGGCTCACAGGAAAGCCGGGAGCGCTATCGGCGACTCCCACGATCCTGCTGTTCGCCAAGGAGCCGCCAAGCTACGGGACCGCCGCCGACGAGTACGCGATGAAGCCGTGCCCGCCCGAGTCGCTGGTCTACCGCCTCCAGGCGCTCATGATCAGGTCCGGACATGCCGTCACGGCCGCAACCGAGACCGGGCCGTCCGAGCTGATGGGTGCTGGACGCGTGATCAGTGTCTTTGCGCCCAAGGGTGGCGTCGGCAAGACCACGGTGGCCGTCAACATGGCCGTGGCCCTGCGCGAGCAGACCGGCGAGCGAGTCCTCCTCTTCGACGCCGATGTGGGCGTGGGCAACGTGACCTCCGTGCTGGAGGTGCCGGTCCGCCTGGGCCTCGCAGACCTGAGCGACAGCCCGCCCTCGGAATGGACGGACGCCGCATTCGAGCACGTCACGACGGTGCACGAGGCGACCGGGGTCCGCGTGCTCACCTGGGGCAAGGAACCGGGCGACTCGGAGCGGATCACCGTGGACCTGCTGCTCGCCGCGCTCCGCTGGGCAAAGGCCCATCACACCTACGTTGTGGTCGACAACCACCCCGGCTACGACGACCGCACGATGGCCATGCTCACGCTCGCCAACGAGATCTTCCTGGTCGTAACCCCTGAGGTTGGGGCGATCCGCAACAGCAGCCAGTTCCTGGACCTGGCCCGCGAGGTCGGCCTCGGCGACATGATCCGGGTCATCGTGAACCGAGCCAACCACGGGATCGCCTTGGCCGATATCTCGAGCTCGCTTGGCCTGCCCATCGCGGCGACGATCGTCTCGAGCGGCCCCAAGGCCGTCATGGCGGCCAACGAGGGCAAGCCCGTCATCACGAAGTTCCCGAGGGAACGTATTGCCCAGGACCTGCACGCCGTCGCGCGGCTGGTGACCCATCCCACGGTCGAGGCCGCCGCACCCGTGCCCGCCCGATCCTGGTGGACGCGCCTCGGAGTCCGGACCTCGAACGCCTGACCGGCGCCACGTTGCGCCGATGGAGATCGGCTGCCATCATTCGCGCGGTCGTCCGTGTGCGAGAGCGCCGCGGCATGCCACCCAATCCATCCACGTCTGACATGCGACGGGGCACCCACCGAGACCGTGCCGACCTACGACTACCAGTGCCGCAGCTGCGGCCAGATCACCGAAGTGGTCCACTCGATGACCGAGGACGGACCCACGACCTGCGAACGCTGCGGAGGTTCCCTCCGACGGGTGCTGTATCCCACCGGGATCATCTTCAAGGGGAGCGGGTTCTACAGCACTGACTCGCGTTCCTCGGGAAACGGCAGCCGTCGGCCCGCGTCCGCACCCTCGAGCACCGATCCTGCAGGCGGCAAAGCGAGCACGCCGCCCGGTCCGACGCCGAGCGCGGGCGAACCGAAGGCCGCCCCACCCAAGGACTCAACCAGCTCGGGAGAGTCGAAGACCTGACGCCGGCGCGAAGCCGCGCCGATCAGGCAGAGCGGGCCTGCTGGGTGCCACATCTTCGGCAGAACCGCGCGCTTGCCGACAGCGAGAGCCCGCACGATGCGCAGCTCTGCACGGCCACGGCGCTGCGCGCGGCCGCAACCTCGCGCGCTGAGGCATCCCAGAGGGCGCTCGGCGAACCGACCGTGCGCTGCGACGAGCTCGGAGGCGTGGATGGCGGCCCCGCTCGATCGGTACGGCAGCACGTTGGTGCGTTCCGCCGCCACCCTGCCGACACCAGGGTCGTCCAGGCCCAGGAGGTCCAGCTGTGCCTTCCTGGCGGCGAGCGCTTCATCATTGACAGGGGCCGGGGCCTCAACCACGTGCGGCGGGACATGGAGGATGGTCTCGGTGACCGGGGTGATCGGCCACGGGGCGACGGGCTCCGGCTCGTAGGCGGTCTCGGCGGCCACCGGCTCGGGCTCCGCCTCGGGCATCGGCTCGTAGGCGGTCTCGGCGGCCACCGGCTCGGGCTCCGGCTCGTGCATCGGCTCGGGCATCGGCTCGTAGGCGGTCTCGGCGGCCACCGGCTCGGGCATCGGCTCGGGCATCGGCTCGTAGGCGGTCTCGGCGGCCACCGGCTCGAACATCGGCTCGGGCATCGGCTCGTAGGCGGTCTCGGCGGCCACCGGCTCGGGTTCAGGGAGCGCCTCCTCGATGGGAGTCCTCAGCGTCAGTTCAGCGTCGTCCTCCCACGCAAGCACCCGGCTCGGTGGCTCCTGGTACGGCTCGGTCGGCTCCTCCGCCGACGAGCGGCTCCGCGCCGACGACCGGCTCCGGCTGCTCGTCTGCGAACTGCCAGGAAGGCGCCGGCTCGGGCATCGGCTCGTCGGGCCAGGCGACCTCCGTGGTGCCGTAGGCGTCGTCGTCCTCTTCAGGAAGGTCGGTCTGCGGCCAGGCATCGACCCCCAGCCGGCGCGAGATCTGGTCGAGCGCGAGCTCCGGCTCTGCGGCGTGCATGGCCGCGTGGTCGGACAGGTAGGCCGCTTCGAGCCGGTCAGCCAGGTCGTCTTTGCCCGGGATGGGCACGCAGCTGCGGCAGCGGCCCGCGGCGTCGTTCCAGCAGTTCGTGCAGGCGTACTGGCGACAGTTGATGCAGAAGTTGAACGCGCTATGGAACGCCTCGAGCTGCTGCGAGGCGAGCGCCTGCTCCTCGCCGCGTATCGCGTCGCCGATGGCGTCACCCAGGGCGTCCTGGCTCATGATGTAGTTCTTGAGCCCTGCCACGAGGCCCCGCGTCTTGCGCAGGGGATTTAGCTCGGTCGGCGCCTGGAATTCATAGCGCGTCCCGCAACGCTCGCAGAATGATTCGGTCAACGTTTCGGGCATCAGGTCTCGCATCCCGGTGGCAGGGATCAGGGCCGCCAGTATAGCGACGGGGGGCCGATGCGCCGAATGGGCGCTTCGGGTCTTCCCTGGTCGGCCGGAAGTACCCCACCGCCCCCGAAGCCGTCCCCGATGGTCCGGTGCGGGTTCCGAACCGGGACCCATGCTAGGATCGGCGCCGATGGGCATCCTGCAACGCATCGAGGGGTTTCTCGAACGTCTCTTCGAGGCCCCGGCGGGTCGCCTGGGGGCGCGCCTACAACCGGTGAGCCTGGCCAAGCGCATCGAGCGGGCCATGGACACCACGAAGTCGTTCCGCGAGGACGGCGTCATTGTCCCCAACGAGTTCGATCTCCACCTGCACCCGACCGACTTCGCGACCTTTGAATCGTATCGGTCCGCGCTGGAGGATGACCTCGCGCACGGCGTGCTGACCAGGGCTCGCCATGAGCACTACACGCTTGTCGCCCGGCCGCACGTTCGCCTGATCGCCGACACGGGTGTGTCGCGTGGCGACGTCCGGGTGGCGGCCAAGGTGGTGGACGGCGGCGGTGAGCGGTTGCGCCCGGACAGGCCCATGACGGTGACCACCGACACGGTGGTCCTTCGTTCGCGCGAGCCGGAGTCACCGGAGTCCGCGAAGCGGGCGTACCTGCTGGTGGCGACCGACGGACAGCCGGCGGTGCAGTTCGACCTCGGGGGTCCGCTCATCACCGTGGGGCGGGCGAGCGACAACGACGTGATCGTCGACGATCCGCTGGTGAGCCGGCACCACTGCCAGCTCAAGCTCCAGCACGGGGCCTACGGGTTCGTTGACCTGGGCAGCCGCAACGGGTCCACCGTGAACGGGCAGTCCGTCCAGGAGGTGGCCCTGGGACCCGGTGACCTGATCCGGGTGGGGAACACGTCCATCGAGTTCGGGGTCCACGGATGACCGCGGATGCGTTGCGGATCCTGATCCTGGTCGCGCAGTTCGCGTTCGTCGGCATCCTCTACCTGGTCCTCTTCGCCTTCGCCCGTTCTCTGCTGCGCGACCTTCGCACCGCCGAGCGGACGCAGGAAGCCGCCCGACAGGGCATCGGCCGTCTCACCGTCCTCGAGTCACCGGAGGACGAGCCGCCGGTGGGCCGCACCATCGCGCTGGGACCCATCAACTCAATCGGGCGCAACGTCAACAGCACCGTCTTCGTGGAGGACGACTTCGCAAGCGCCGCGCACGCCATGCTCACCTTCCGCGGCCGTGCCTGGTACATCGAAGACCAGGGCAGCACGAACGGGACCTACGTCAACGGCCATCGCATCGACCGACCGGTGGCGCTCAGCTTCGGCGACGAGTTCAGCGTGGGGCGGGTCCGCATGCGACTGGAGCGCTGAGCCGATGCGTCTCGCATGGCGGGGCACAGAGCTGCGGCTCCTGATCCCGCTCCTGGTGCTCGTACCGCTCGGATTTGCCGTGACCCATATCGCCGTGACGAACGAGCTCGACCCGGGACCCCTGGGCCTGGCGATCGCCTACGTCGCCGTGGTGCTTGCGGCGCACCTCGTGCTCGTCGCGTTGGGGCACCGGGGAGACCAGCTCATCCTCCCGCTCGCGGCGACCATCGGGGGCGTGGGCCTGGTGATGCTGAACCGCCTTCCGCAGGACCTCACCGGGATGAACCTGCTGGGGATCCAGATCGGGATGGCCGGGACGCAGCTCGCCTGGTTCGTCGTCGGCCTGGCGGCCATGGTGGCGATCGCGATCGGATTCCGCGACGACGGACCCCTGCGCCATTACAAGTACACCTGGGCGGCGGCGGGCGCCGCGCTGCTCGTGATCACCTTCCTGTTCGGGGCGGAGGTCAACGGCGCACGGCTCTGGATTCACCTTGGCCCCATAGGCTTCCAGCCCGGCGAGGCGATCAAGATCGTCCTGGTCATCTTCATTGCCGGGTACCTCGGCGAGAACCGGGCGCTGCTGGCCGGTGCCCATCGGCGCATTGGTCCGGTCAAGATCCCGCCGCTGCCGTACTTCCTGCCGATGCTCGCCATCTTCGGCATCGTGATGGGCATCGTCGTGATCAGCAACGACCTCGGCACCGCACTCCTCTTCTACGGCATCTTCCTGACCATGCTCTTCGTCGCCACCGGACGGCGGAGCTACGTTCTCGTGGGCCTGGTCCTCTTCGTCGCGGGCTCCTTCGTGGCCTACCAGCTGTTCGCCCACGTCCGGGTCCGTGTCGACAACTGGATCAACCCGTGGGCCGATCCCTCCGGCACGGGTTATCAGACAGTGCAGGCCATCTACGCCTTTGGACGGGGCGGGCTCTTCGGGGAGGGACTCGGACAGGGCCTGCCGCTCATTTCGGGCCACATGCCAATTCCGGCCGTCCAGACTGACTTCATCTTCACGGCGATCGCCGAGGAGCTGGGCCTGATCGGGGCCTTCGCGCTCCTGGCGCTCATGGCCGCCCTCGTCTCCCGCGGCCTGCGCATCGCCATCCTGGCGCGCGACGACTTCAGCAGCCTCCTCGCCGTGGGGCTCACCACCAGCATCGGGCTCCAGACGCTGATCATCGTGGCCGGCAACGCCAAGCTCATTCCGCTGACGGGTATCACCTTCCCGTTCGTGAGCTACGGCGGTTCAAGCCTGCTGGCCAGCTTCGTGGTGCTGGGCCTGCTGCTCGCCATCAGCCATCGCTCCACCGTCGAATCCGGCGGCGCGTCGTGAGCGGTAACATCCGGCGGCTGGCCGGGTATCTCCTCCTCTCCTTCCTGATCGTCACCGGCGGCCTGACCTGGTGGCAGGTGGCCGATGCCCGCCAGCTCGCCACGCGGCCCGACAATCCCCAGGTCATCGCGGCACACCGCAGCGCCCTTCGCGGCGCGCTCTTCGATGCCACGGGGAAGGTGCTCGCCTCGACCGCCATCGTGGATGGCGTCGCGCGTCGTACCTACGCGGATCCGGCGTTCACCCACGTCATCGGCTATGCGAGCCTGCGCTTCGGGACCACCGGACTCGAGCGAGCCTATGACGACCTGCTCACCGGACAGACGGATCCGAATCCGCTCCGGGGCCTGCTCGACGACATCCTGGCCCGGCAGCCGCAGCCCAAGGACCTGTCGCTGACGATTGACCAGCGGCTACAGGACTTCGCAGCGGCGCAGCTGAAGGGGGTCGTCGGGGCGGTGGTGGCAATCGACCCGGTCACCGGGGCCATCCTGGCCAGCACCTCCACGCCAACCTTCGACGCGACACCCATATCGGGAGACCCGGCGACCGCCGCACAGCCCATGGCCGCCATCCAGGCCAATCCCGGCAAGCCGCTCATCGACCGCGTTCGCCAGGGCCTCTACACGCCGGGCTCGATCATGAAGGTGCTGACCGCGGCGTCGGCACTCGACGCGGGGGTGATCACGCCCCAGACGACCTTCCCCGACCAGCCCAAGGAGGAGACGGGCGGATTCACCGTGTCTGGATTCACGATCACCGAGCACGAGCTGGGCAGCATCAAGCCCGCGCTCTGGGATCTCTCGCCGGCGCTGCAGGTCTCCAGCAACATCTTCTTCGCCCACGTGGGGCTGGCGCTCGGTCCTGACCGCTTCCTGGAGTACGCGAAGCGCTTCGGTTTCTGCGCCCAGCTCGCCATCGGTTCCGGAGACCGGCGCCTGCCGGTGGCGGCATCCCGGGTGACGCGGGCCGCAACGGACGGTGGCTGCGGCTCGTTCTCCGATGACGTGGAGGTCGCCTCGGCCGCGTTCGGCCAGGCGCAGGTCAGCGTGACGCCGATGCAGATGGCTCTTGTGGCGGCGACCATCGCCAACGGCGGCGTGATGCCCAATCCCTACGTTGTGAGCGCCATCCGGTCGCATGCCGCCAACCCGGCCAAGGGTCCGGCGGCGACCGTCCTGGAACGGACCACTCCTCAATCCGGTCGGCAGGTCGTCTCGCCGGAGACGGCGGCCCAGGTCCGCTCGGCCATGGTGGATGCCGTGTCGGGTCCCATCGGCCGGATCTTCGCAGGGGCGGGAGCGGTTCAGCTCTACGGCGTGAGTGGCGTCTCGACGGCCGGCAAGACGGGGACGGCCCAGCGTTCCGGCAACCTGGCCCCGCACTCGTGGTTCATCGGCTTCGCTCCCGCGCAGGAGGGGGCGACCCCGTCGATCGCGGTCGCCGTGATCGTGGAGGGGGGTGGCGCGGGATCCGGCAAGGCGGCGCCCATTGGCGGCAAGGTGATGGCCGAATGGCTGAAGCTCCAGGCCGGCGGCTGACGCCGCGGACGAGGGGAACCGACTGGGCCGGATGAACCGTCCTGTAACGGGCTGGGGTATTGTCTTGCACAAGGGGATCGCGGCCGCGACGCCATCGAGACCGCCTCAACCAGCCGAAGTGAGGGAACGGTGAAGAACGTCCAGGAGCCGGCAGAGCGGGTCGTCGCCAATGTCGAGCGCGTCATCGTCGGCAAGCATCTCGAAGTCAGGATGGCGCTCGTGGCATTGCTCTGCGAGGGTCACATCCTCATCGAGGACGTCCCGGGGGTCGGCAAGACCATGCTCGCGAAGGCCATCAGTCGCAGCGTTGGGTGCAGCTTCCGACGCATCCAGTTCACGCCCGACCTTCTCCCGTCAGACGTGACGGGGCTCTCCATCTTCAACCAGAAGACGCAGGAGTTCGAGTTCCGCCCCGGGCCGATCATGGCCCAGGTGGTGCTCGCCGACGAGATCAACCGCGCGACGCCGAAGACCCAGAGCGCGCTCCTCGAGTGCATGGAGGAGCGCCAGTCGACGATTGACGGCGTGACCTATCCGATGCCGTCTCCGTTCCTGGTCATGGCCACCCAGAACCCGATCGAGTACGAGGGCACGTTCGCCCTGCCCGAGGCTCAGCTCGACCGGTTCATGCTGCGCCTTCGCATCGGCTATCCCAAGGCGATGGAGGAGATCGTCATCCTGGACGAGCAGAAGCGTACGCACCCCATCGAGGCCGTGGAACAGGTGCTCGATGTCGAGGAGCTGCGACTGATGCAGAGCGGCATCAAGGAGGTCTACGTCGACCAGGCGGTCGCCGAGTACATCGTCCGCCTGGTGACCGCGACGCGCGAGCATCCGGACGTGTACCTGGGGGCCTCGCCCCGCGGATCGATCAACCTCTACCGTGCCGCGCAGGCCTTTGCCGCGATGGAGGGCCGTGACTATGTCATCCCCGATGACGTCAAGTTCCTCGCGGTGGCCGTCCTGGCGCACCGCCTCATCGTGAAGAGCCAGGCGTCGCTGCGCGAGGTCGACCCGGACCGCATCGTCCGGGAGATCCTGGCTTCCGTCGCGGTCACCGCGCCGGTCAGCGCCCCGGCCAGCTAGCCGGAGCCCGAAGGAGTCCGGCCATGGGCGGTCTGGCACGGCAGCTCCGGTTCGTCTTCGTGGGGACGGTGCTGGTCGTCGCGGCCTTCAGCACCGGGCTTCCGTTCCTCTTCTTCCTCATGTACCTGGGGGCCGCGCTCCTGGCGGGCGCCTGGTTCTATGCGCGGAGCGGGCTCCGCGGCGTGCGGGCCGGATACCACGTGCTCAATCCGCGAGCGCACGTTGGCGAAGTGCTTCAGGCGGTCTATCGCATCGATAACGGAACGCGTTGGACCAAGCCGTGGATCGAAGTCTGGAACGACGCAACCCTGCCCGCCACGATCCCGGGACGTGCCATCGGGGTTCGAGCGGGGGCGTCGAGGCAATGGCTCGCCAAGGTGACCCTGATGCGCCGCGGCTCGTACCGGCTCGGCGCGCTGCGCGTGCGGACCGGCGATCCGTTCGGGCTCTTCAGCTCGGAGATGGTCGTGGGACAGCCGACCGGGGTCGTCGTGTTTCCCAAGGTCTTCGAGCTGCCCCACTGGCGCCTCCCGCCGTCACCGGTCGACGGGAGCTCGCCCTCGCGGCGGCGCTTCGAGGCCGCCACGCCGCTGGCGAGCACCATTCGGCCCTACGTCCATGGCGACGCGATCAACCGCGTGCACTGGCTCTCGAGCGCCCGTCACGGAGAGCTCCAGGTCAAGGAGTTCGACCTCGAGCAGGCGGCCGACCTGTGGCTGATCCTCGACCTCGAGCGCACGTCCAGCGCAGGGAGCGGGGAGACGGCGTCGGTCGAGACGGCGGTGAGCGCTGCAGCGTCGATCGCCCTGCGGACGCTTGCGGATAACCGGGCGGTGGGGATCAGCGCCTCGGCGCGCCGGCTCCAGCAGCTCACGCCGGATCGCGGTCCGCGGGTCGAGCAGAAGATCCTGCATCTCCTCGCCAACGTGCAGGCGGACGGCGCCCAGCCGCTCGCGGAGATCGTGGTCGCCACGCTGCCGCAGCTCCGTCGGGGGATGACCCTCTGCATCGTCACCGGGTCGACGGAGCGCGACTGGGTGCGGGCACTGGCCGGACTGCGTCGCCGGGGCGTTGGCGTGGTCGTGGTGCTCCTCGACCGGTATTCGTTCGTGCCGGAGCCAGCGGAGGGGGACGACGCGGCGCAGGCGGAGCGCACCGAACAGCGTGCAGCGGTGGCCGCCTGCCGCCACGCACTCTCCGAGTACGACATCGAGACCCACCTGCTGCATGCAGGTGACGACCTGAGCCAGCATCTGGGCGGAAGGATCCGTGGCCGTGCCTGAGTGGCTCCGTCGGTATGCGCGTCCGCGGGAAGGTTGGCTCTCCTTCTTCCTCCTCTTCGTCATGCTCCTCAGCGTGGGTTGGGCCGTCCAGCGGGCCGGATGGCTCGACCAGTCGGACTACCTGGTTCCGGTGGCGATCTGGGCCGCGCTGCTCGGGGCGATCCTTGGGCTGAGCCCCCTCAGCGTGGTCGCGACCCTCCCGATCTCCGCGGTCATGGGCACCTGGGTCGTGCTGTGGACCGTGGGCGGGGAGTACTACCCGGCGCTGTCCCAGGCCGGGCGCCTCCTCGCCCTGCGCACGGACGCCATTGACTACACCCGCACGGTCGCGACCTTCGGGTATCCAACGCAGCTCACCCCCTACGCGATCGGGCTGGGGCTGGTGATGTGGATCACCGCCTTCATCGCCGCGTACACGATCTACCGCCACCATCGGGTCCTCGACGCGATCGTGCTGGTCGGCGCCGCGATGATCGCGAACATGAGCGCGACCTTGCTCGACCTGATCGGCTACCTGGTCCTGTTCGTGCTCGCAGCCCTTCTTCTCTGGCTGCGCGGCGCGCTCGCCACCAGGGAGGAGGGATGGCGGCGGCGACGGGTCAACGAGAACGTCGAGGTTCCCGCCGCGATCATGCGCACCGGGGTCGTCTTCATTGCCGGGACCATTGCCATCTCGTGGGTGCTGACCAGCGTCGCGGTCGCCAACCCGCTGACCAACGCGTGGCAGAACCTGGACGTGGTGTGGACGAGCGTCCGCGATAGGCTCGATGGGGTCTTTGGCGGCCTCACCAACAAGGATGCCCGCATCAGCGGCAACTCGTTCGGGACACGGTTCACGGTCACCGGCAGCTGGTTCGCGAACGACTCGCCGGTCCTGCCTGGTCTCCGAGGACCACGCCTACTACCTGCAGACCGTCAGCTACGACGTCTACACCGGCCATGGCTGGGCATCGAGCGGCGGCGACAGCCGCGCAGTCCCCCGCAATGAGCCCGTCTTCCCCGGCCCCAGCCCGGAAAAGCCTGCCACCACCGACGGGTTCGAGGCCAAGACGATCACGGTGAAGCTGATCGAGCCGATCGGGCGCAACCTCTTCACGCCGGGGGTGCCGCTCCGGATCAGCACCCCGGCGGTCGTTGGCGAGCCGGGCGGCCAGCCCTTCCTTGGTGCGCTCTCGTCCCAGAGCGGGATCGGACCGGGCGAGGGCTACTCCATCGACGCGGCGATCTCCAGCGTGACCGAGAAGCAGCTGCAGAACGCGGGCGAGGACTACCCCGCGAGCGTGCGGGCCCTCTACCTGGACGACAGCAACGTCACACCTGAAGTGCGCGCTCTCGCGAAGCAGATCGTTCAAGACGCGAACGCGAAGACTCCCTATGACATGGCGAAGGCCCTGGCCCACTTCCTCACGACCTCCCCGGACCTTTCGTACGCGACGAACGTGGGGGCACCTCCGGCAGATCGCGACCTTGTCGACTTCTTCCTCTTCGACGCGCAGAGCGGGCGGCGCGGCTACTGCCAGTACTACGCCAGCGCGATGGCGGTCATGGCACGCAGCCTGGGCCTGCCGGCACGCGTGGCGGTGGGCTTCTCGCCGGGAACCCTGATCGCACCCTCTCAGTACGAGTACCGCGAGTCGAATGCCCACGTGTGGGCACAGGTCTTCTTCCCCGGCTACGGCTGGCAGACCTTCGAGGCGACGAAGTCCATCGATCCGCAGTTCATCCGCGACTCGGGTACGGATCAGACCCTGCCGCCACCGGTGAACGGCGCCGATGACGCGACCCAACGTCTCCTGGAGGGCCAGGACCCGAGCAACGTGTTCACCCAGCCCTCCGTGCGGCCGATCCCCGGTGGCACCGTCGCCGGCGGGAGCGACCAGCCGACCGCTACCGGCGACGCGCGTACGGGCAACCTGCTGGTGATCCTCCTCATCCTGGTCGCCGTGGCCGTGGCCGTGGGGTGGCGAATGCGACGCTCCTGGCGCCGGCTTCGCTTCCTGGCGCCCGGAGAGCGGCAATGGGCGCTCCTCCTGCAGGCGGCCGACCGAGCGGGGGTCAGCCAGCGCGCCTCGGAGACGGATCTACGAGTACGCCGGATGGCTCGAGGAGCAGATACCGGCGCGGCGCCCGGAGATCAACACCATCGCCCACGCCAAGGTGTTGGGGAGCTACTCGGGGCGGGGGATGACCGTGGACAGCGTCGACCGCATGAAGGCCGCCTGGCGCCGCCTCCGTCTGCCGTTCATCTGGCTGGCGGTCCGTCGCCGCCTCCGGTCGTTGATCCCGCATCGGGACAGCTGAGGCGGCTCATCCGCTCAGAGCGCCAGTGGCCGGCCGTCGTCCTCATCGGTGTGCACCGGCGTGCGACCCAGCAGGTGCGAGCCGTCGTTCCAGCTCACCAGCCGCCATCGGCCGTTCGACCTGGTCCATCAGCGAGAGTGCGGCATTGTCGAATTCGAGCCGCCAGGCGCGCTCGACCGGGATCTCGAGGAGCGCATGCGCGGCGAGGCGCAGCGTCCCGCCGTGCGCGGTGATGCACAGCGGCCATGCGCTCCCACGGTCGGTGCGAGAGAATCGCCTCGTCGAGGGCGGACCGAGATCCGCGGCGACCGCGACGTCGACCGGCTCGCCGCCGGGCGGCTGCCGATCCCAGGTGGCTTGACGCCAGGCCTCGTACCGGGTGGCGTCCTCGATCGCGAGATCCGCGTGCGTGCGACCCTCCCATTCGCCCTGCCCGACCTCCATGAGCCGGGGATCGAGCTCCAGCTCGAGCTCCGTCATCCCCCAAGGCGGCGGCGATCGCCTCGGCGGTCTGGCTGGCGCGAGCCAGCGGGGAGCTGATCGAGTCGCGCCGGCCGCAGCGACCCGTCTGCCGCGAGCCGGCTCGGCGACGAGGCGCGCCTCCGCCGTGTCCTTCCTCGGCGAGAGCGGGGGATCGAGGTGTCCTTGAAAGCGGCCCTCGCAGATTCCAGGCCGTGACACCGTGGCGGACAAAGAGCAGGCGTCGGCTCACGGCGCCGCCACGGCCCGCTCGAAGGCGGCCCGTCCGGCCGCCTCGCACCGCTTCGGGGTCTGCGGGAACGCCGAACTCCGCTGAGCGTCGCTGGCGAGCACGCGCAGCGCGTCGCCGATGGGCGGCCAGCCGATGTCGCCCATGTGCCCGAATCGCAGGATCCGTCCCGCCCATTGACCCTGCCCGCCGGCGATGACGAGCCCCTTCGCCCGCATCGCGGCGTTGAAGGGCGCCCACTCGAGGCCGTCGGGAAGCCATGCGGCGGTGACGTGCGCGAGCGAACGCCCGGCGCTGCGACCAGGCGAAGGCCCGCGCGCTCGAGCCCGGCGTCCTGCCCCAGCGGCGATCGCCGCGTGGCGTTTCCACGTCCGTTCGCGTCCCTCCTGCAGAAGGCGGCTGACTCCGACGCGCAGGCCGAAGAGGACGCTGACCGCCGGGCGTCCATGGCGTCTGCCCCTTCTCGGCCCATCTCCGCGCCTGTGCCGAAGTCCCAGTAGAAACGTGGCATGCGCGCCCCGGCGCCCGCGGCTCGTGCCCGCGCGCCGACCGCGGCAATGGCGATCCCCGGTGAGGCCATCCACGCCTTCTGGCTCGCGCTCAGCACGAGGTCGATGCCCCATGCGTCCATCTCGAACGGCAGTGCTCCCAGGCCGCTGATTCCGTCGACCAGGACGAGCGGTTCGCTCCGGGGCAGCGTGGACCACCGCCGCGAGTTCCCGCAACGGGTTGGTGACACCCGTCGAGGTCTCGTTGTGCGTCAGCAGCACCGCGCGGTACGGCGGATTGCGCGGCCAGGTGTGCCGCGAGGGCATCGGGGTCGGCGGGCTCGCCCCACTCGAACCCGAATCGATCCACGGACGCGCCGAATGCTTCGGCGATCGCCGCGAAGCGCTCGCCGAAGCCACCGGTGATGACGGACAGGACCCGATCACCGGGAGACAGTGTGTTGACGACGGCCGCCTCGAGCGCGCCGGAGCCCGAGCCGGTGAGCAGGAGGATCTCGTCCTGGGTGCCGATCAGGGTCGCGATCCCGGCGGTGATCTCGCGGAGCATGGCAGCGAACTCCGTGCCGCGATGGTCGATCATCGGCATCGACTGCGCCTCGCGGGCGGCGTCGGGGATGGGCGTGGGACCCGGAATGCGGAGGTTCTGCTGCATGCGCCGCATCATACGGGGCGCACTGGGGCGCGGGTTGCCCCGACCCGATCAGTCGCGCACCCGGATCGCGCGCGCCTCGGCGCGTCAGGCCGGGTGGCGATCGGCGACGGCGACCCGGACGAGCCCGTACAGGTGCGCCGACTGCTGGATCCGCGCTTCGATCCGACGCTCGTGCCGCCGACGCGCCACGAGGTGGGCGTAGAGGGCGGTGGCGTCGACGAGGCCCGCCAGCACGAGGGCAAGCTGGAACGAGTCATCCATGGGCGGAGTATCGGCCGAGCCGCGTGCCGGCCGAATAACCTATTGGTACGTGGTACCCCGTGTCCCACTCCACCTGCTGCTCCGGAGGGCCTGATGGCGAGCCGGGAGGCGGACGTAGACTCTGTGCCGTATGCCGCGCCGTTCCGAGGTCCCCAGCGCACCGCTCTTTCCGGACGAGGTTCCGCGGGACGCGCCGCTGGCCGCGCGGATGCGCCCGCGGACGCTGGAACAGTTCGTTGGCCAGCCGCACCTCGTCGGAGCCGATGGCGCCCTGACCCGGGTCGTGCGTCCGGGATACCTGCCCTCGATGGTGCTGTGGGGGCCGCCGGGGAGCGGCAAGACGACGCTCGCCCGCCTCCTGGCCGAGCGCTCCGAGGGAACGTGGCAGCAGATCTCCGCGGTGACGAGCGGGGTCGCGGACATTCGCAAGCTCGTCGCCGAGGCACGCAGCCTGCGAGAGGCCGGCGGCCGCACCGTCGTGTTCATCGACGAGCTGCATCGGTTCAACAAGGCGCAGCAGGACGCGCTCCTGCCGCATGTCGAGGACGGGACGATCGAGCTGGTGGGGGCCACCACCGAGAACCCGTACTACGAGATCAACTCGCCCCTCCTGTCGCGCGTGCGGGTCTACCGTCTCGAACCGCTCGCGGTGGAAGACCTGGGGGAGATCGTGGACCGGGCGCTCGCCGACGAGCACGGGCTGGCCGGTCGGGTCAGGCTCGCGGACGAGGCGCGGACGACGCTGCTCGACCTATCCGGCGGCGATGCGCGGCAGGTCCTGAACATCCTCGAGGCGGCAGCATCGGTCACGGCCGATGGCGGGGTGATCGACGCGGAGCGGGTCGCCGAGGCCGCCCAGCAGCGGTTGCTCGCCTACGACCGGGTGGGAGACCAGCACTACGAGGCCGCATCCGCCTTCATCAAGAGCATGCGTGGCAACGACCCCGACGCGGCCTTGTACTGGTGCGCCAGCATGATCGCCGCAGGGGAGGATCCCACCTTCATCGCGCGGCGGATCGTGATCGCGGCGAGCGAGGACGTGGGCAACGCCGACCCGCGGGCCCTGCAGGTGGCGGTGGCGGCGATGCAGGCGGTGGAGATGATCGGCCTCCCGGAGGCGCAGTACGCCCTGGCGCAGGCGGCGGCGTACATCGCATCGGCGCCGAAGTCGAACCGGGCCGGTGCGGCGTACTTCTCCGCGGTCGCCGACGTCGAGGAGCGCGGACGCCTGCCCGTCCCGCTGCACCTGCGGCCCTCTTCGCACCGGCGGCTCACGCGTGAGCAGGGCTACGGCAAGGGATACCGCTACCCGCACGATTTCGACGGGGCAGACGTGGACCAGCAGTACCTGCCGGATGCGCTGGCCGGCAAGGTGTACTACGAGCCGTCAGACCAGGGGCTCGAGCAGCAGATCGGCGATCGGCTGGCGCGCCTTCGTGCCGCGAGGCGGGCGGCCCGGGACTGATGCGAAGGGACCGGCGCCCTCAGGCGGTGTGACCGATTCCCAGCGTCGTGAAGGCGACGTATGCGACTGCCAGCAGCACGGCCATGACGACGACCAGGGTGAAGATGTTCCGCAGGTCGCGACCGACGTAGTGGTACTCCTCGATGGCTCGCTCCGTGAGCCGAGACGGGCCTGCCACGGTGAGGCGTGGATTGGCGCGCGAGCCACGCTGCGCAGACCCGACAGGCCCAGCCGACGTGGAAGACCGGCTCGTTGCCGCCGCACCCGACGACGATACCGAGATGGGGTCACCGCCCAATGCCTCGCTACCCGCGGCGGCGGACGTCGAGGGTGCCGCCGGCCGCGACTGCGAGCGCGTCGCGGTCCGCTGCTGACGCCGGCGTGAGCGGTTCGATGACTTCCGGGATCGGGCCATGCGCTTGTCTGTTGCTCCTGTCGTTGGCGGCCGCACGTTCCATCGGCCGGGGCGTATGCCGTGGGGGCGGTATTATACCGGCCGTCGTGCGCATTCCTCGATGGCGGTCCGTGGCTGACCTGAACCGCTTCCTTTCCGACAACCTCGCCCTGGCGCTCGGTGTGCTCGGGCTGCTGGTGCTGCTCCTGCTCGTCCTGAGCGTGGTCCAGTCGGTCCGGCTCCGTCGCGCCACGGGCATCTACCGTGCCCTGGTCAGCGGCGAGCAGGGCGGCTCGCTCCAGGAGCTTCTGGACGGGCATATCGGCCGCGTCGAGGAGGTCTCGGGCAGCCTGAAGGAGCTGATCCGCCTGGTCGAGTACCTCGAGCAGCGCACGCGCGGCAGCCTGCAGCACATCGGCCTCGTCCGTTTCAACCCGTTCGCCGACACCGGGTCGGACCAGAGCTTCGCCATCGCCCTGCTGGACGACCGCCGCGACGGAGTCGTGATCAGCAGCCTTCACGGTCGCGCGAACACCCGCGTCTTCGCCAAGCCGGTCGAGAACGGTACCTCGCGCCACCAGCTCTCCGACGAGGAGAGGGAGGCGATCCGCATCGCGGTCGACGGAACCACGCCGATCCCCACCGCGGGGTGAGCGAGGATCCGCCCGAGGCCGCGCTGCGCCTCGGCCGCCGGCGTCTGCTGGCCGCCCTCGGGCGCCTGCACCGGCGCGAGCCGCTGAAGGCCGACCACCGGCTGGATGCGGTGATCGCCGAAGCTCGCGCGGATCCCGGGGAGCGACGCCCCGGCGGACACCGCGGTGGCGGATCGCTTCGTGGCCTCTCCGATGCGGCGCTGCGTGCCGAGCTCGAGGCGCTGGTCGCAGGCGGAACCGTGGGGCAGCAGGGGCACAGGGTTCGCCTCCTGACGCACGAGCCGATGATCGCGGACGACGCCATGCGCGAGCGCGTCGAGCGGCTGATGGCCGGCCTCCGCGAGCTCGGCGCGGATCCGCCTCGAGTGAGTTCGCTCGCCGGCCGCCTGGGGATTCCACCCGGCGTCGTCGACCAGCTGCGCGCGGCTGGCGAGCTGGTCTCGGTCGGCGAGGGGATCGACTTTCCGCCTGATGTCCTCGCCCAGCTCATGAGTCGCATCAACGAGATGGCGCGCCATGGGCCGCTGGGCGTTGCCCAGGTCCGTGACGGGCTGCGGACCAGCCGGCGTCCGGCGGAGGCGCTGCTGGCATGGCGCCGCGCGCAGCGTGGCCGGGGTGGCCGGCCTTCCGGCCGCCAGCGCGACAGGCGAGGTGTCGGATAAGCGGGCGATAACCACGGGGTGAATCCTGCGTCCGGTACCATCGAGCTCGTGCCAGCGGTCGTCCCGTCCCCGGACCAGCTCCCCATCTTCGAGGAGCTGAGCGCGCCAGCGCCGCCGCGGCCCCGCGCGACCGCACCTGCGGCTCCAGCCGCCGCTCCTCGCGGATCTCACCGCGCGGCAGCGCAAAGCGGTGACCCACGGCGACGGGCCGCTTCTCATCGTCGCCGGCGCCGGGACCGGCAAGACCACGGTCCTCACGCGCCGCATCGCGTGGCTGATCGCGGAGAAACGCGCACGGCCCGCCGAGATCCTGGCCCTCACCTTCACGGAGAAGGCCGCGGCCGAGATGCAGGAGCGGGTCGATCGACTGGTGCCCTATGGCTACACCGACTCGGTGATCAGCACGTTCCACGCCTTTGGCGACCGAATCCTCCGCGAGCACGCGTTCGAGGCCGGGCTCTCCGACCGCGCCACGGTGCTCTCGCGAGCGGAGCAGGTGATCTTCTTGCGTGAGCATCTCTTCGAGCTGCCGCTGGACCGCTACCGACCTCTGGGGGATCCCACGCGGTTCCTGGGTGCGCTCGCCACCCTGTTCAGCCGCGCGCGCGACGAGGACGTCTCGCCGGCGCGGTTCGGGGAGGCCGCGGCCGCGCTCGTCGCACGGTCGGCCGCCGCCCCGGACGACGCGGCGCTTGCCGAGGAGGCCGCGCTGCAGGTGGAGCTGGCGGCGGCCTACGCGGCCTACGAACGGCTCATGCGTGCGTCCGACCGCTTCGATTTCGGCGACCAGGTCTCCCTGGCCCTGCGCCTCCTTCGAGAGCATCCGCTCATCCTCCAGGCCGAGCGAGCGGCGATACCGCTACATCCTGGTCGACGAGTTCCAGGACACCAACCACGCGCAGTTCGAGCTCGTGAACCTGCTGGCCGGCGGTCCTCGGGCGCAACGTCACCGTGGTCGGAGACGACGACCAGAGCATCTACCGCTTCCGCGGCGCCGCACTCTCGAACATCCTGGGGTTCCGTGCGGCGTATCCGCGGTCCGCGAGCGTCGTGCTCACGGAGAATTTCCGCAACCGGCAGGAGATCCTGGACGCCTCGCATCGGCTCATCAGCCACAACGACCCGGAACGCCTCGAGGTTCGTGAGGGGATCGACAAGCGGCTGCGCGCCAGGGGCACCTTCCGGGGTCGCACGGCCGGCGGCGGCCCCCATCGAGCTCCTCTCCTTCGTGACCGGCACCGACGAGGCCGACGCCGTCGCCGACCGCATCGCGATCGTCGATACGAGCCGGGCGCCGCGCCGGGGACCACGCCATCCTCGTCCGCGGGAACCGCGATGCGGACCCGATTCCTGCGGAGCCTCAACATGGCCCGCATCCCCTGGCGATTCAGCGGGACCGCGGGGCTCTATCACCAGCCGGAGGTGCGGGTCCTGGTGAGCTTCCTGCGGGTCGTTGCGAACCCGGACGATTCGGTCAGCTGCTATGACCTGGCAACCTCCGAGATCTTCGGCCTGGCCGCGGAGGACGTCACCCGCGCGCTCAACGCGGCGTCGCGGCGCCGGATCAGCCTCGAGGCGGCCCTGCGCGAGGTGGCGGCCCGCCCCGACCAGGCGCGATTCCCGCGCGGCGCAGGGGAGGTGGTGCAGCGGCTCCTTGCCACGCTGGATCGGCATCGTGCCATGAGTGCGGAGCGCACCACCGGCGAGCTGCTCTACCACTTCGTCTCGGCGAGCGGGTGGCTTGGCCGCCTCGCCCAGGAGGCCCGGGATTCGGGCGACGAACGGATCGCCAACGTCGCACGCTTCTTCGAGATCGTCCGTCGCCAATCCGCCCTGCTGCGCCACGATCGGCTGCCCTTCCTCGTCGAGCAGCTCGACACGCTCATGGCCGCCGGTGACGATCCCTCGACCGCGGAGGCGGAGCCGGACGACGGCGATGCGGTCCACGTGCTGACCTACCACCGCGCGAAGGGCCTGGAGTTCCCCGGTGGTCTTCATGGTCGGGCTGGTCGAGGACCGCTTCCCCAGCCGTGACCGCCGCGATCCGCTGCCCTTCCCGGCGGAACTCCTGCGCGACCCGGTTGCGGAGGGCGACCAGCACCTCGCCGAGGAGCGGCGTCTCTTCTACGTGGGCATGACCCGCGCGGCAGAGGAGCTGATCCTCACCTGGGCTGCCGATTACGGCGGGGGCAGGGCCCGCCGCCTGAGCCAGTTCGTGCACGAGGCGCTCGACCTGCCGCCCGCCACCCCGGTCACTGCGGTGCGGCCCAGCGAGGCCGAGCGGATCGCCCGCAACCAGGAGCCACCGGCTGCCGCCACCGTAGCGCCGGACGGCCCTCGTTGGCGGATCGTCCGTTGTCGCTCAGCTTCGGCCAGGTGAACGACTATCTCGAGTGCCCTGCCCGATACCGTTACGCGCACCAGATCCGGATCCCCACGCCGGCAAGCCACCAGCTCAGCTATGGCAAGGCGCTCCATGCCGCGGTGCAGGCCTACCATCGCCGCCAGATGCAGGGCCGGCCCATGAGCCCTCCCGGAGCTGCAGACGGCTCTTGATGCAGAGCTGGGAGTCGGTGGGCTTCCTCACGCGCGACCACGAGGAGGCCCGCCTCTCGACGGCGCGCGATGCCCTGGCCCGATTCTGGACCGAGCAGCAACGGATCCGGCGCGCCCCACCGCGGTCGAGCAGGAGTTCGCCTTCCTCCTCGGCCGCGACCGGGTGCGCGGGCGATACGACCGGGTCGACCAGGAGCCGGACGGCCGGGTCGTGATCACCGACTACAAGTCGAGCGACGTCCGCGATCCGGGCACTGCACAGCGGCGAGCTCGCGAGTCGTTGCAGCTCGGGATCTACGCCCTTGCCTGGGAGGCGCAGCACGGACGGCTCCCGGACGAGCTCGCGCTGCACTTCCTCGAGTCGGGACTCATCGGGCGCAGCGAGCCGACGGAGCGTCGGCTGGCACGCGTTCAGGAGAAGGTGACCGACGCGGCGGAGGGGATCCGCGCGGGCCGTTTCCGCGCGACCCCGGGTGCCGCGCGCTGCGGCTTCTGCCCGTTCCGCGAGATCTGTCCAGATGCTGCGCGGTGATCGTGACGGCGCCTGAGCGAGGTCGGCGCGTGAGGCGATGAGTGGTCGGCATCGATTCATGGTCCTGGCGCTGGTCCTGGCGGCCGTCCTTGGCGCCGTGTCGCTCGTCGCCGTTGCCGCGAACACCTGCCCCGGGTCGACCAGCGGCAATCCCTGCCCGGATGCCGGACGCAACCGCGTCCTGGTGGTGGGAATCGCGTCATTCTCGGTCGCCGTTCTCGTGACCCCGTTCGCCTTCCTTGCCGAGTTCGTCCTTCGACGCCGGATCGTGTTCCGCGGAGCATGGCGGCGGGCCATCCGCCGCGGCGTCCTCGCGGGGGTCGTCGTGGCCGCCGTTGCCGGCCTGAGGCTGGGTGGCGCCCTGTCGGTGCCGGTCGCGATCTTCGTGAGCCTGCTGGCGGGGCTGGCGGAGTGGTTCGCGATCCGCCGCATCGATGCACCGTGAACGAACCCCGCGGGCCGGACATCTTCGCGGACCAGCCGGGAGATCCCGACCTGCTGGCGGCGATCTACGACCTCGAGCACAACGAGATCGCCGACGACTTCGTGTTCTATCGCGAGCTTGTCCGTCGAGCGGGCGGGGCGGTCCTGGATCTCGGCTGTGGGTCTGGGCGCCTGCTGCGGGCCCTGGTGGACGGCGAGGCTCCTCGCGTCGTGGGGGTCGACGGGTCCGAGGCCCTGCTCCGGCGCGCGCGGGCACGGATCGCCGCGGACCCGGCGCTCACCGCCGCGGATGCCGCCGGCAGGCTCGAGGTGGTGCCGGGGGACGTACGCCGGCCACCCGTGCGCGGGTCCTTCGCCCTGGCCCTGGCTGTTGGGGTCCTGCCTCACCTGGCCGGACCGGAGGATGCCGTACGCACGTTCGTGGCCGCGGCCGAACGGATCGAGCCCGCTGGTCAGCTGGTGCTGGACGACATCGGGCCCTCGGGGCTCCCGTGGCGCGATCTGCCGATGAGCCTTGACTGGGAGCGTGAGCTGGACGGGAGACGGGTCACGCGACGATCGCAACTCGCTCGACGCGAGAGCCCCGAAGGGCTGCACGTCGACTACTCGACCCTTACGGATGCTGTACGAGCCGATGGTACGATAGCGCGGCTTCCGGCAAGCTTCCGGCTCTGGTATCCCTCAGAAGACGTTCTGGAGCAGCTCCTCGTCGAGGGCGGATTCGTGACCGAGATGACCTACGGGTCGCACGATCTGGAACCACTGGGTGGGGAGAGCGGGCGCCGCATCATCATCGCGCGTCGCAGAGACTGACGGGCAGGTCAGCGCGAGGCAGTGCGGACGGACGCGACGAGCGTCGGAAGGGGTAGGGAATTGGCTGGCGAGCAGATCAGACTGCTGGTAATCGAAGACGTTCCCCAGGTGGCGTCGCACATGCGATCGCTTCTCAATGCCCAGACGCAGATCAAGATGCTCGACGTCGTGATGAGCGGGGACAAGGCGATCACGGCGGTGGGCGAGCTGCGGCCCGACATCGTCATCGTCGATGCGCTCCTGCAGGGCCGGATGAGTGGTCCCAACGTGGCACGGGCCATTCGCGAGGCGGACGCCAACGTGGCGGTCGTCATGCTTACCGTCCCGCAGAACCCGGTCCAAGAGGACCCCGATAACGGCATCGATGCGGTCCTGAAGATGCCATTCACGGGCTTCGATCTCACCACGCTCATCCGGAAGACACACGAGGAGCGTGCGGTGGAGTCGTCCCGTGCGGCGTCCATGATGGTCTCGCTCTTCTCGCCAAAGGGCGGTGTGGGTCGCACGACGCTCGCCTACAACCTCGCCGTGGCGCTCGGCAGCGGCCACCGCGTTTGCCTCGTGGACGGCACGCTCCAGTTCAGTGACCTGCGCGGCCTGCTGCGCGTTCCGGCCGTCGCCCCCTCGATGGTGAACCTGCCCACCGACAGGATTCGCGAGTCGGACCTGGCCGAAGTGCTGTGGAAGGACCCATCCGGGATCGACATCCTGCTGGCGCCACCCCGCGTGGAGATGGCGGAGATGGTCACCACCCGCGACATCGAGAAGGTGCTGGGCATCATCCGCAAGGTCTACGAATTCGTCATCGTCGACACCCGCGCTGCGCTGTCGGACGACGTGCTGGTCTTCCTGGATGCCTCGGACCTCATCCTGCAGGTCCTCAGCTACGACTCCATGGCGATCCGGAGCCTGGCCATGGCCGGAGAGGCGTTCGCCGCCATCGGCTACCCGCAGTCGAAGCTGGCGACCATCCTCAATCGCGCGGACGCCTCGGGTGGCATCGTCAAGACCGACCTCGAGGAGACGCTGGGACATCCCATCGACTTCGAGATCGTGTCCGATGGCCGACTGGTGCTCAACGCGAACAACGAGGGTGTTCCGTTCGTGGTCTCCAGTCCGGATTCACCCATTTCGCTGGGGGTCCGCCAGATTGCCGCCGCCCTGGTGGCGCTCCAGGCCGAGCGCGGCATGGCGCTCGCCGGACGCCGCTGACGGGGGTGGCCAGGACGCCGGACCGGCGCCCCATTGGCGTCTTCGACTCCGGGGTCGGGGGTCTGACCGTCCTCTCCGAGCTTCGCCGCCGCCTCCCCGCCGAGTCGACCCTCTATCTCGGCGACAACGCACGTGCCCCGTACGGGCCGCGATCGGCGGATGAGGTGCGCGCGTTCACCGACGAGTGCGTGACCTGGCTGCTCGGGCAGGACGTGAAGCTGCTCGTCATCGCCTGCAACACGGCGACCTCCCGCGCGCTGCCACAGGTTCGTGATCGTTCGGCTGTCCCGGTCGTTGGCGTGGTCCGCCCCGGAGGGGTTGCTGCGGCGGCCGCGACGCGGAGCGGTCACATTGGCGTCATCGCCACCGCGGGGACCGTGGAATCGGGCGCCTACCCGGATGTGATCGAAGAGGCGGATGACCGGCTCGTCGTCACACAGCAGGCATGCCCCGGGCTCGTGCCGCTGGTCGAGGCCGGTGTCCTCGAAGGCCCGGATGCCGAAGGGCCGCTGCGCGGCTACCTGGAGCCGATGCTGGCCGCGGATGCCCGCATCGACACGCTCCTCCTGGGGTGCACCCACTATCCGCTCCTGCGGCCGGTGATCGAGCGGGTCGTGGGAAACGCGGTGGCGGTCGTCGATTCCGCCTTCACCACGGCCATCGCCGTCGAGGATCTCCTGGATGCACTCCATGCGCGGACCGACGGCCCGGCCCCGGGGACAAACCGAATCGCCACCACCGGTGACGTGCAGGCCTTCACCGCCGTTGCGAGCCGTGTCTTCGGCGCAGGGCTCTCCGGCGTCGAGGAGAGTGCGGGTAGACGCAACCCCGGCCCGGAGGCCCTAGACTTCGGGCGTGACACGCAATGCAAGCCGGATCGGGATGGGCATCGTGGTGGCAGGTCTCCTGGCCATGGGCGCCACCGTCGCGCAGCGCGAGCTGGTCAAGCGCGCCGGTTCCCGTCTCATCGACTGGGAGGCGGTGCGGGGCATCGCTCGGCGACGGCTCGGCGCCCACGCCGCGCCGCTCAGCCGTCGTGAACGGGAGAACGCACAGGCCTTCTACCGGGAGGCGCTGACCCGGATCGAGCCGGCGGTCGAGGCCGAGATCGGGCGGCCGCTCCCGACTGCCCTGGAATTGCCGGCGGTGATCGACCGGCTCGAGTGGGTGGATCTCAACCTCGCGACCTTCCAGTCACTCTTCGGCCGCGTGGAGGGACTCCTGACGGAGGCCGCAGGGTCGGCCGAGACCCCGGGTCGCGCGCTGGCGCGCATCGTGAACCGCTCCATCGGCAACCAGCAGCTCGGCTTCCTGCTCGGCTTTCTGGCCCGCAAGGTCCTGGGCCAGTACGACGTCAGCCTGCTGGCCGCCGGGCCGATTCCGCGCGGCCGCCTGCACTTCGTCGAACCCAACATCACGGCCACCGCGGCACATCTGCGTGTCCCGCTCGACGAGTTCCGCTTCTTCATCGCGCTGCACGAGGCCACGCATGCCTTCGAGTTCGAGGCTCACCCCTGGCTGCGCGATCACTTCGCAGGCCTTGTCTCCGAGTCGGTCGAGCAGCTGGCGACAGACGCGGGCGGGCTTGGCGGGCGGTTGCGGGAGGTCCTCTCCGGAGCCGGCAAGGGGCACTGGATCGAGCGGCTCCTCAGCGATCGTCAGCGCGTGACGTTCCAGCGCACCCAGGCGCTCATGTCGCTGCTGGAGGGGTACTCGAACCACGTGATGAACGCCGCGGGAGAGCGGCTGCTGCCGGGCTTCGTCACGCTGCACGATCGTTTCGAGCGTCGCAACGAGCGCCGAGGGGCCGTGGAGCGGGCGATCATGCGGGTGACCGGGCTCGACCTGAAGATGGAGCAATACGCGGCGGGCGAAGCATTCGTGGACGCGGTGCTGACTCGGCGTGACCGCGCCTTCCTGCAACAGGTCTGGAGCGGCCCCGACGCACTGCCCTCCATGGACGAGATCCGGGCACCCGATGCGTGGATCCGCCGCATGGAAGGCGGTTCCGGTGCCGCGCCGGGCGAGACGGTGAACCCCCAGGCATGAGCGGCGAGGTCGTTATCCTCGCCACCCCCATCTATGGCGTCGGCTTGCCGCCGGCGGTCGTGGAGCGCATCGAGTCGGTGGGCAGCGTGCGCGTGGTGCCGCTCTCGCGCGACGGAGTGGTCCACGCTGAGGGCGAGGCGGCCCTCGATGCGGCCGAGGTCCTCCTGCGCAGCGGTGTCCCCGGCTCCGTCCTGGACCACGTGCTCTCACGCACGCCGCGACTGCGCTGGATCCACTCTGCATCGGCCGGCGTGGACGAGGTGGCAACGCCCAGCGTGCGATCCCGCGGCATCACCCTCACGAACTCCCGCGGCGTCTTCAGCCGGCCCATCGCCGAATACGTGGTGATGATGCTGTTTGAGCATCTCGCATCGGCTGCCGCAGCTCCTGGAGCTCCAGCGCGAACGCACCTGGCAGCCGCTGCGCGGAACCGAGCTGGGGAGCCGCACGGTGGGCATCCTTGGCTATGGAAGCATTGGCTCGGCGATCGCAGGCATGCTTGAACCGTTCGGGACGCGAGTGCTCGCCACGCGACGCCGTCCGCAGCTCGGCTCGCCGGGCCGCGCCAACGTCGAAATCTTCGGGGAGGACGCCACCGAGCGGGTGCTTGGCGAGTCGGACTTCGTGATCCTCACGGCACCGCTCACCAACGACACGGCGGGCATGATCGGTGCTCCGCAGTTGCAGGCGATGCGCGAATCCGCGTGGATGATCAACATCGCGCGAGGGCGGCTCGTGGACGAGACGGCGCTGCGTCGTGCGCTGGAGCATGGCTGGATCGCGGGCGCGGTGCTGGACGTGTTCAACGAGGAGCCGCTCCCCCCGATTCCCCCATGTACGCGACGCCGAACCTGATCGTCACTCCCCACACCTCGTGGTCGAGCGATCGCGTGGTCGAACGCGGGATCGAGCTGTTCATCGCCAACCTGCGTCTCTACCTCGCGGGCGAGCCGCTGGAGAACGTCGTCGACCTGGAGGCGGGGTACTAGCCCGATGCAGGTCACCATCGTCGGGCTGCCGGGCAGCGGCAAGACCACGGTGTTCAATGCCCTCACCGGCGTCCAGGCGGAGACCGGCGGCTACTCGGGTGGGCGCGCGGCCCCCAACATCGGTGTCGTGAAGGTGCCCGACGAGCGCCTCGATCGGCTCTCGGAGCTGTTTCACCCGCGCAAGACCACGCCCGCAGACGTCACGTATGTCGACGTGGCCATCCCCGCCGGAGCCACCCGGGAAGGAACCGTCTCCGCGGACCTCCTTGCCCAGATCCGCAACGCCGATGCGCTGCTGCACGTGGCCCGCGCCTTCGAGGGCGGCGATAGACCTTCCGATCCGATGCGCGACATCGAGGAGCTCGACCTGGAGTTCACGGTGGCCGACCTGACCGTGGTCCAGAAGCGGCTTGAGAAGCTGCGCACCTCGGGTCGCCACGGATCCGCTGCGGAGCGCGAGGCGAACGCACTCGAGGAGTCCCTGCTCGAGCGGCTGGAGCCGCACCTCGGGGAGGGTCTGCCGCTTCGGTCGCTCGCGCTCGACGACGACGAGGAGCACCGCCTGCGCGGGTTCCGCTTCCTGACCCAGAAGCCCGTGCTCCTGCTTCTGAACGTCGACGAGGGAAGCCTCGACGGCGCCGCGGCGCTCGAGACGGAGACACGCGCCCGCTACGACCAGCCGCAGAGTGACGCTGCCGCCATTGCCGGCAAGCTGGAGGCGGAGATAGCCCAGCTGCCGGAGGACGACGCGCGCCTCTTCATGGATGACCTGGGCATCGCGGAGGCGTCCCGTGGCCGTGTGATTCGCCTGACCTACGGCCTGCTGGGGCTCTTCTCGTTCTTCACCGCGGGCGAGGACGAGTGCCGGGCATGGACGCTGCGCCACGGCTCCTCCGCAGTGGACGCGGCCGGCGCCATCCATTCGGATCTGGCGCGAGGCTTCATCCGCGCCGAGGTGGTCACCTACGACGACCTGATGCGAGTCGGATCCATCGCCGAGGCGCGCAGACACGGGGTCCTGCGCGCGGAGGGCAAGTCGTACGAAGTCCGTGACGGCGACGTGATTCAGGTCCTGTTCAACGTCGCCAGGTAGCGCGTGTCAGGAGCGCTCGAGCTCGACGACCATGCTGCGGAACTCGTCACTCTGGTCGACGAGGTAGGTGTCCTCGGGGTCCATCCCGACGCTCATGCTGGCCGTGAGCTTCTCATCACCGATGTAGGTGAACCCGGCGCTGCGCTCGAGCTCGCGCGCGATGGCCTCGACGAGCGTGTCCTCCTCGAACGTGTCGACGACCGCGGCACGTGCCTTCTCGACCAGCGCGGCGAACTCCTCACGGCTGAGCCGTTGATCGGATACCAGCAGCGCGTCGGTCATGAGGTCGGTGGCTCCCTCGTGGAGCTCGTAGAAGTAGAGCGGCATTGACGGATCATAAACCGATGCTTCCGCCATCGGCCATTCCCGCGCCGCCGGGTGACGGCATGCCCGCGGTCGAGGTGGACGTCCTGATCGTCGGGAGCCTTACGGTCGACGTGTTCGCGGGCGGCGGCAGGCAGCCCGGGGGCGCCGTCCTGCACGCCACGCGCGCCGCGACCGCCGGGGGCATGCGGGTTGGCGTGGTGACGAATGCGGGGGATGAGCCGGAGGCGCGTGCCGGACTGGCGGAGCTCGGCCGTCTTGCCCAAGTCCATGCCGAGCGCGTGCCGTCCACGATCACGTTCCGGCATCGGCTCGTCCACGATGTGCGAACGCTGGAGCTGCTCGATGGCGGCGGCGTGCTTGCCGCTCCGGCGAGGGCGTTCCGACCCGCCGCCGTGCTGTACGCCCCGGTGGCCGCAGAGTTCGGTTCCGGACTGGCGGGCCAGGAATACCCCGACGCAGTCTGCGGGGCTGCGCTCCAGGGCTGGCTGCGCACGCTCGAGCCCGGTCGTCCGGTGCGGCCGCTGCCGCTCGCGGCGCTGGAACCGGTGCTGGTCGCACGGCTGGCCGCCATGCGACTCGTCTGCGCCAGCATGGAGGATCTCGCCGCGGAGTCGTTCGCGGAGCCAGGAGCGCTGCTCGACCTCGTGCGGGCCAGGATGGGACCAGGCCCGCTGGTGGTCCTCACCGATGGCGCGCGCGGCGCCTGGCTCGACGATCGCGGTCAGCGCGTCGGGGTGCCGCCACCGCGCGTGGTGACCGGAACCGATCCCACCGGGGCCGGTGATGCGTTCGCCGTGGTGCTGCTGCACGCGCTGGCCACCGGCCACGGTCCGGTGCGCGCCGCGGCGATCGCCGCGGCCGGCGCGGTCGGGTATCTCCGTCGACGGCGCCTACCCGGCTAGCAGCGTCGTCAGGATCACGGAGGAGGTCAGTTCGCGGTTGCGCTGTAGCTTCGGCGTGCCCTGGCAGCGGTCCAGCGACGTAGCCGTCGCAACCGGCGCTCGACCACCAGTCGGGCCGCGCCGATCTCCCTGATAGCGCCTCCGCGCCCGAGCGCGAAGGCGAGGTCGAGTGCGCGGCTGGCGGCAGCGGCCGCCTCCAGGGCTCCGGGCAGATCGGATCGGTGGCGCTCACGGAGGCGCGCTATCTCGATCCACGCCCATGCCGCGGAGACCGATGCTGCGCGGGTCTCCTGCAGCCACAGCGCCTCCGCGCGCTCCGGCGCACCCCCGGCGACCAGGAGCCGCGCTGCGAGGCGGCGCAGCCGAAGCGCGTCGTCATGACCACCGGCCGCCAGCGCATGCTCGAGCACCTCGGTGGCACGCCGGGAATCGTGGTCCCTGAGCAGCTCCAGTGCGAACCCGCGGTGGTCGAGGACCGGGGCCGCGCGCCAACCGCCGCGCCGCAAGAGCTCGACCGCTGCCTCAAGGCGCGCCAGCGAAACGATGTCCTGGAGGTTGTGGTCCAGGACCGCGACGAGCGGCTCCGGGGACCCACCCCGCAGGTAGCCGAAATATCGCAGTGGAACCTCCGCGCTGGGACAGTCGCCGGTCCGACGCACCCCCAGGACCCCGCGCTCGACGTCGGCCAGCCGTGCGCCGCCAAGGGGCCGCCGCCAGAGACGTCGCGCAACTGGGAGGAGGTCGTCGTGGATGGCAGGAAGGCGGGCCTGCTCCGCGAAAAAGCCATGGACCGTGAGCCGAGCAATCAGCAGCGGCACATCAAAGCCACGCCCGTTGTAGGTCACGAGCCGCTCGGCGGCGGCCAGATCTGCGCAGAGCCGCCGGAGAAGCTCGCGCTCGTGCGGATAGTCCGGGAGCAGAAGCTGGCGAACGACCAGGTCGTTCCCACGAAGGAAGCCCACCCCGGCGAGGAACGGGACGGTGCCAGCCCCGGTCGAGAGCCCCGTGGTCTCCGTATCAAAGTAGGCGGCAGCGGGGAACCCCGAAAGGACGCCCGCTTCATCCGGGCTGAGCCGGATCGTTCGCTCGAGGACGACCGTCGCGGATCCGTTGGCGACCTCGAGGCGGGCGCCGAACCAGCGGGCGAGCGCATCCGCCCGATCCGGTTGGCGACGGAGGGCGGGCGACGGCGCGGATGGGCGTTCCGCGCGAATCGCGGCGAACTTGGCGGCCAGGCCGGCCGTCGCAGGGTCTGACGGCCCGGCCATCAGGACGACATGGCCGCGAGCAGCTCGGCAGCGGTCTGCTTGCCACGCGGCCCGACCTCCGCAGCGGGACCCACGCAGGACGGGCAGCCCTCCAAGCATGAGCAGTCTCGGACCAGCTCGGCCGAGGCGAGGACCAGGTCGTCGACGAGCGTGTAGAGCCGTTCCGAGAGGCCGACGCCGCCGGGCACCGCGTCGTAGCAGAACAGGGTCGGTCTGCCCGTGAACGGTGCCTGGGCCTGCGCCAGGACGCCGAGGTCGCGGCTGTCGCACATGAGGAGCAGCGGGGCGGTGTTGCGTGCCAGCCGTGCGAGGCCGATCAGGCCGCCGTCCAGCGTGTCGCGGTCGTAGCGCGCCACCGCATGCTCGGGCAGGACGATCCAGGTGGCCGCGGTGTGCATCTGCTGCTCGGGCAGGGTGATGGGACCCCAGCCCACGTTCTCGTGCGTGTGGAACTTGATCTTCTTGAAGAGGGTGGCGTGCCAGGCAACCATGACCTCCCCACGCTGGCGTGCGCCATCGGTGGCAATGCCCGCCTCCTCGGCAACGTCGAGAACCTTGAGGGTGACGCCCAGGTCGGCATCGGTGTAGTAGTCGACGTCGACCGGTCGGACGTAGGCCTTGCGCTCGTCCCAGTCGAGCCGGTCCACGTGGAACTGGCGGCCCTCGTGGATGTAGATCGCCTGCTCATGGACCAGCATGGGAGCGGCGAAGAGATCCACCTCGCCGATGACCCGGCGCCGATCCCCGCCGGTGTCGATGATCACGACGTTCTCCTGGGCGGCGCTGCGCAGGCTGAACGCGCTCGCCGGGAAGTTCTCGTGGCTCCAGTAGTAGCGATCGTCCCCGGCGCGTCGAAGCATCCCGTCCTCCTCGAGGGCCTCGAGCACGGCGGCCGTCTCCGGGATCCCGAAGCGCTCCTGCGCGGGGACCGGCAGCTCGAAGGCAGAGGCCTTGAGGTGATCGAGGAGCAGGTGGAGGTTGTCCGGGTTGACCAGCCCGTGCTCGGGGGAGCGATCGAAGAAGTAGTCCGGGTGGGTGACGAGAAACTGGTCGATGGGCGCCGACGAGGCGACGAGGATCGAGAGGCTGGTGCCCGAGCGTCGGCCCGCCCGGCCCATCTGCTGCCAGGTGCTGGCGACGGTGCCCGGGTACCCGACGCTGATCGCAGCGTCGAGGCCGCCGATGTCGATCCCGAGCTCGAGCGCATTGGTGGTGACGACCCCGCGCACCAGCCCGTCCCGGAGCCCGCGCTCGATCTCCCGTCGCTCGTTGGGCAGGTAGCCGCCGCGATAGCCGCGGATCGAGGAGGGATGCCCCGGCTGGGACGGAATCGCCTCGCGCAGGTAGGTGGTGAGGACCTCGACCGCGGTGCGGCTGCGTGCGAACAGGATCGTCTGCACCCCGTCACGGATCAGGCGCTCACCGATTCGCTGCGCGGTGAGCAGTGACGATCCGCGAATCCCCAGCTGCGGGTTGACCACGGGCGGGTTGACGAGGACGACGTGGCGCCGTCCGCGCGGTGCGCCGCTCTCGTCGACGAGCTCGACAGGCGCCTCGATCAGCCGCTCGGCCAGCTCGGAAGGGTTCGCGATCGTGGCCGATGCGCAGATGAAGATGGGATCCGCGCCGTAGTGGCGGCAGATCCTCCTCAGGCGACGGATGACGTTCGCGACGTGACTGCCGAACAGCCCGCGGTACGTGTGCAGCTCGTCGATCACCACGAACTGGAGGTTCTCGAAGAGCTTGAACCACTTGGTGTGGTGGGGAAGGATCGCCGCGTGGAGCATGTCCGGGTTGGTGATGACCACCTGTCCGGCCGACCGGACCACGCTGCGCACGTTGGCCGGCGTGTCGCCGTCGTACGTGCTCGTGCGCAGGTCGAGCTCCGCTGCCTGGGCGAGGCCCTGCAGCTCGACAAGCTGGTCGGCGGCGAGCGCCTTGGTGGGGAAGAGATAGAGCGCCCGCGCGGTTGGCTCACGGGCCACCGCGTCGAGCACCGGCAGGTTGTAGCAGAGGGTCTTGCCCGATGCGGTAGGGGTCACGACGCAGGCGTTCCGGCCGGCGCGCACGGCATGTACGGCCCGGGCCTGGTGCGTGTACAACGCCTCGATGCCTCGAGCACCGAGGGCGCTGACCAGCCGGGGATCGAGGCCCTCCGGCCAGGGGGCATAGTCCGGAGGCGTCGGCTCCAGCTCGCGGTGGGCGGCGACGATGGACGCGAACCGATCGTCGCCGAGCAGCGAAGCGATGGCGGCATCCGTGGACGCGGGACGCTGGGTCAGCATGGCGACGGACGAATAGAACGCATGTTCGATAGGCTAACACCCACGGACGGCGATCGCCCGCCGAACATACGGGCCGGCACGTGCAGGTTTCCTTGACGCTGTGGAAAACCCGCCCGTAGACTGCCGTCAGGATGACCGGCATCGACCTGCCGGCCGAACGCGGCGGGCGCGGCGGCCGGCCAACACCGCGCGGCCCGCGCATCCGGCTGCCCGCGAGCAGGGTGGGAGTAACCTGGCTGGTGGTGCTGCTCGTGGTGGGTGGCCTGCTCGCGATCCAGGTGGGCCGGCAGGTGTACGCCAACTACTCGATCACCCAGCATGCCACCGCGCTGCAGGATCAGATCACGGCCATGGAGCGTCAGAACGATCAGCTCCGGGCGGAGCTCAGCTACCTGCAGTCCGACGCGTTCGTGAGTGCCGAGGCGCGCCGCCTCGCGAACCTGGGGCACAGCGGTGATCAGCTGCTGATCATTCCGCCCGGTTCGGCGGCCAAGCTGCCCGCAGCGCTCCAGCCGGCGGCGCCGGCCGCCAAGTCGCTGCTGGAGCAGTGGCTGGATCTGTTCTTCGGTCCCTGAGTTTCGCGGCTGCGCTCTCACGGGAGCAGAGATAGGCCGGAATCGCGACAGCTCTCCTGTCGCGATTCTGGCGGTCGCAGTGATGCGCTGGAGCGCGGCGTGGCGCGGCTCCGAGGCGGGCAGCTCGACGAGTTTCCATCCGCGACATGGCCCCTTCGCCGAGGCCGAACGGCACTTGAACCGACGGCCCGAGCGCGCGACGATGCGGTCGGTAGGGTGTTGACGCCAGCGGCTTGTACACGCGCGAGCCGGACGGGTCGACGAGCTGCGCGGAGCCTCTGGCGGAAATCTGTATCCGTCGGCCCACGGAGGCGCATCATGACGCTTCGAAGCACGACCCACTCGGGCCGCATCTCCTCGTACTCGAACCTCGATCTCGCCTGGGCGCTTGTCATCGCGGCGGCCGTCGTCGGTCTCCTGCTCGTCCTGACATGGGCCTTCGGGATCAACGTTGCAGGCCCCTCGCTGCAGACGGTTCCCGATCCTGCGGGGCTGTATCTGCCGTTCTGAGGGCGGTACGGCGTTCCGGAGCGCGTTTGCCTATCGGCCAATCCTCGGCTATAGAATTGGGCGCGCTTCGGG
>CAVZAQ010000010.1:0-71989 GCA_963773405.1 uncultured Chloroflexia bacterium
GGCGGCTAGCTCAGCTGGTTAGAGCACTTGCTTGACATGCAAGAGGTCACTGGTTCGAGTCCAGTGTCGCCCACCACACACCCTCCCTGAGCACGAAGAGACCGCATTAACGGCGGTCTTTCGCTTTGCCTTGACAGGCCCAACCTCATAGCGGCCCCGAATCGGCCGAGAAGCCAACCTCGCCTGAAAAACCGAGGCGAGCGCCTGGTGGCAGGCGCACCGTCGCGCGATCGGGTGCCATGGAAGCCTCAGTCCGGGGTCCCGAGCCGGGCAGGCTCCAGCCAGCGCCCTGCTGCGGCGCCGAACGGCTCCGCACGACGCGTGAGAAGGTCGATGACCCCTGTCGTGGCGCGCCGCGCTCCCTCGATCAGAGCGGGCGGATACCCGAACCGGAGCTGGTGATCGGCGAACTCGTCCTCGTCGAGCACCTCGATGGATCCCGCATGGGTCCGCACCACGTCGAGATCCAGGTCCACCTGGCGGACGACGGAGCCCTTCCACTCGCACGGAGTGCCGATGTTGACGTACAGCTCCCAGAGCGGGTGGGCAGCGTAGAACTCGACCTCCCACCACGCATTCGGTGGAACGAGGGTTACGAATGAGTGCGGGATACGCACCGGAGGGTTCGTTCCGCGCCGGGCCGTGGCACCGCGCCGAGTGGAGAACCAGGTTCCCTGCCCGTCGGAGCCCAAGAGCGTCATCTCGAACTGCCAGTGCAGCAGATCGGGCCACTTGCGGCCGTCCCAATGCACCCGGCGGTGATCGACGTGCTCTGCGTGCGGGCTCACAACCCCGGGCGGTGCTGTCTGCCGAGTTGAACCCACTCGCACAGCCTAGGCAGGCCATGGTCCGACCGCAACCCGGAGACAGGCCGCTCGCAGCCAATGGTCGTGTCGGGCGACACACAGGTCTGTCTCTTATGCCGGGGCGCATGAACGAGCGGTGGCTTCCTCGGGCTGGAGTCCCGCGCCTGGGACGGCGCCGCCGATTTCTGAGAGCGCACCGCACGACAGCGGGTTTCCGCTGGTCGTCCAAGGCTCAGGCCGGGAGGCGTGGTCATCGTGTCGGGCCCGACCTAGGAGGACGACCACGCCTTGGTCGTCGAGGTCATCGAGGGGTGTCTGGCGTCTCGTAGCGGCGGACGCGGGTAGCCCGAGTCCGCGCTCACCTGGCCGTCGGGACCTTCGGCCCCTTGCTCTGGGTGATGTGGCTGCCGGGGGAGAGCACTGCTTGGGCCTTACCGGCTCGTTTAGCCTCGTACATCGCGGCATCGGCATCTCCGATGAGGTCCTCGCCGATGGTGCCCTTCGCGGACCGGCATGCGACACCAATCGAGACCGAGGTGCTCGCGAATGCGCCGGCAAGGTCAAACGGTTCGGCGATGGCAGTGATCGTTCGCGCCGCGACAGCGAGAGCAGCATGGGTGGACGCGACCTCCTCGAGAAGCAAGGCGAACTCGTCGCCGCCGAGCCGGGCCGCGGAGTCTCCCGCACGGATCACCTTGCGGAGCCGCTCTCCAACGAGCCTCAGCAGCCGGTCGCCCCGGGCATGGCCGAGCGTGTCGTTGATGGCCTTGAAGCCGTCAAGATCCATGAACAGGACCGCGACGCCTGCCCCCTCCTTGCGAGCCAGCCGGGCGAGGGCATGGTCGACGCGATCGTAGAAGAGGGTCCGGTTGGCGAGGCCGGTGAGCGGGTCGTGGAGCGACCGATGGCGGAGCGCCTGGTAGAGCCGCCCATTCTCGATGGCCATGGCCGCTTCGAACGTCAGCGTACGGGCGAGGGCGAGGCGGCGCGCGTCGATCGAGTGGCGCGCGGCGCTGGTCAGCTCGGCGATCCCGACGGACCGCTCTTGGGCGATGAGGGGCAAGAGCAGCATGGTCCTTCGACCAAGCCTCCGAAGGCGGTCTCGTTCAGATGGGTCCGCCTGCTCGTCGGACGCGTCGATGAGGATCGGCGCTCGATCGCTGGTGACGCGTTCAAGGACGGACCGCTTCGCGAGCGACTCGAGATCCGTTGCCAGCGAACGTTCGATCGGATGCGAGCCGAACGGGGCGGGTCGCCCGGTATCCGGCGCGAGTGCATAGATGACGCAGTCGTCGAAGCCGGTCGCCTCGACCAGGTGCCGCGCGACGAGCTCCCCGAGCACCCCGGGGTCGGTCGCCTCGGCGAGGTCGGATGACAGCTTGAAAAGACGGCGGAACTCGCGACCGGAGGCCTTGAGGCTCTCGGACGACCGGTAGAGAAGGAAGAAGACAAGTCCGATCACCGTTGCAAGTGCCCAGAGACGCACGAACGTCTCGACCGCCGCTGGGGCCGCGTCGTCGGGCAAGAGGCTTGCAAGGGCGACGACAACGGTCGCCGCCCAGGCAGAAAGCATCAGGTGGCGAAGCGAGCGCCCCGCAAGGTAGGGCAGACCCAGCGCGACCGGCAGCATCGTGGCAGGAGCAAGGACCAGCGCGAGGAACGGCTGGATAACCGCCACTGCGATGAGGGTGCCGGTGAGCACGATCGCGACCTGGCCGACGACCGTCTCGATGTTCTTGCGGTCGACGGCCCGGAGGGGGTAGGCGGCGAGCCATACGGAGGTGGCGACGGCCAGGATTGTTGTCCCGAACCACCGCGGATTGTTGATGACGATGGCCGCGATGGTGTCCATTGCGCCGCCGACCACGGTCGTGACGATCAGAAGCCTGATGAACCGCCGCACCTCGACTCGCTGGATCGCCTCGTCGGGGCTTGCGGCTGCGGCTCGTTCGTCCGCAGATCCTTCTGCGGGGCTCGTCTCGCTCTCGTCTGCCCTCAGCCTCGACCCCTTGTTCCGATACTCGCTCATCGACTTCCCCAAACGAAGCCGCTCGAGAGTGGCCCATCGGACGGGCGGCGGGGTGGTAACGGGCAAACCCGCCTACGCTCAGGATCGGTGACCAGCCCACTCGCGTCATGACGGCTCGTCATCGGGCGCCAACCCCGTCCGGGGACTGTCTGACGCTGCGCTCTGCCGTCACGCGCGCCGTATGGCGGCTCAGGCGATCTCCGCGGCGGGGCCTTGGGGCTTGCGGCCAACGACCGCGAGCGAGGTTGCTCCCCGGATGCCCACTTCGTGGAGGCGCACGCGAAGCGCTCCACCGGTGGCGGTGAGCGCAGGGTCGTCATCGGCCCAGGTGAGGTAGCGGTCGATCACCTCGTCGATCTCGGCGATCGACTCCGGGTCGAGTGGATCGTCCTCCGGGTTGGCGACATCGGTCACTGCCAGGTCCAAGAGGCCAAGCGGGGCGATCAGCTCGAGCAGCCCTCCGCGCGTGTACGTTTCCCGGTGGACGATGCCACGCCGGGTGTCGACGGCGGCCCACCAGTGGTGGAGCTCCACGTGGGTCGTCTGAGGCGCCTCCTGTCCATCCCGATACATCTCGAAGAGGACGAACCAGCCGCCGGGGCGCAGCACTCTGCCCATCTCGCCCAGGACCACGGCCGGGTCCGAGAAGTGGTGCAGCGAGTTGGAAACGGCGACCGTGTCGAACGCGGCGTCGGGGTAGCCCGTGGCCGTCGCATCCCGGTTCTCGAAGCGGGTCCGCGGCAGATCCGCCATGCCCTCCGCGAAGGCCGCCGCCTTTGCCGCGTCGCTGTCGATGCCAATGATCTCGTCGTAGTCGGCCAGGCCCTCGTCGAGGTACCGCGCGAAGCCGCCGGCTCCGGTCGCAACGTCGAGCACGCGCCCGCCATGGAGGTGGCCGAGCACGGATCTGGGGTCGGGGACCATGCGGGTGAGCCTACGCCACCGGTCGAGCCGGCGTGTGCAGATGCTCTGGCGGGCCGCACGATGATCACCGGAGGCACGTCCATGGCTACAGCGCGCCGAACCGATGGCGGACGAGACGGGTCATGCCCAGGGCCGCCGGGAATCCCAGCAGCACGCCTCCGGCGATCACGGCCCAGCTCGCGAGACCAAGGGGCACCGCGTCGAAGAGCCCGCCCAGTGGGGAGTAGAGCAGGACAAGCTGCAGCGCCAGGCTCACGCCCACGGAGAGCACCAACCACGGGTTCGAGAAGAGCGGCGAGTGCTCGTGGACGCGGATCACCACGAGCCGCAGGTACTCCTGCGCGACCAGCGCGGTGAACGTCATGGTCCGGGCGGTCTCCAGGTCGAAGAGCCATAGGCCGACGGCGAAGGTGGCGAGGACGATGGCCGAGATGACGAGTCCCACACCGGTCACCAGGGCGAGCATCGCGCGGCCGATGATGGGACCCCTGCGGGGTGGCTGGTCCATGAGCCCGGGCGGCGCCGGGTCGATGGCGAGCGCCACCGCCGGGCCGCTGTCCGTCACCAGGTTCACCCAAAGGATCTGGACCGCGGTGATGGGGAGGAGCCCAAAGAGCGAGGCGACCAGGATGACCAGGACTTCCGCGAGGTTTCCGCTCAGCAGGTAGTTCAGGAACTTGCGGATGTTGGCCGCGATGCGCCGCCCTTCCTCGATGGCGGCCACGATCGTCGCGAAGTTGTCGTCGAGAAGGACCATGTCCGATGCGTCGCGAGCAACGTCGGTCCCGCGGATCCCCATCGCGATTCCGACATCGGCCCCCTTGAGAGCGGGAGCGTCGTTCACGCCGTCCCCGGTCATCACGACCACGTGCCCGCGATCACGGAACGCATTCAGGATCCGCAGCTTGTGCACGGGCTCGACCCTGGCGAAGATGCCGCCTTCTTCGACGATCGCGTCGTCCCCCATGGCGGCGAGCTCCTGCCCCTCTATGGCGCGTCCGACGAGCCCGATCTCGGCGCCTATCGCTGCCGCCGTGCGCGCGTTGTCGCCGGTGATCATCACCACCCGGATCCCGGCATCTGCGGTGGCCCGCAGTGCGGGACCGGCGGCGGCGCGAGGTGGATCGGCCAGGGCAGCCAGGCCGTAGAAGACCAGGTCTGTCTCGAAGGCCTCTCGCTGCCCCGGCACGTCAAGGCGGCCGGCAAGGGCCAGCACCCGGAATGCCTGACCGGTGAGCTCCGCCAGGGCCGTCGCGATGGCTGCGCGGTCCGCCGGTGTGATGGGCTGTGTTGCGCCGGCCCGCGCGATGCGGGTACAGCGGGGGAGGAGGACCTCCGGGGCTCCCTTGGCGAGGACCTGGGTCGACCCGTCCTCGCCACGGACCGCGACGCTCATCCGCTTGCGTTCGGACGAGAAGGGCAGCTCCTCGATGCGCTCCCAGCCGTCGAGGTTGACCCCGGCGAGCAAGGCGCCCTGGAGGAGGGCAACCTCGGTGGGGTCGCCCAGGAATGTGCCGTCGTCGCGCCGATGGGCGTTGTTGCAGAGACCCGCAGCCAGGAGGGCAGGGCTGCCGGAGAGTGCCCCCAGCGCGATGTCCGCCGCGAGATCGGGTTTCGCCGGGTCACCGCTGATCTCGATGAAATCGCCATCGGCGTACACGCGCCCCAGGCTCATGCGGCCTTCGGTGACGGTGCCGGTCTTGTCGGTGCAGACGACATCGGCTCCGCCGATGATCTCGACCACGGGAAGCGACCGAACCAGCGCCTGCCGCTCGAGCATGCGCCGGGTCCCGAAGGCGAGTGCCAGGGTCATGACCACGGGGAGCCCTTCGGGGATGGCGGCGACCGCCAGCGCCACCGCCGCGACGAAGGTCTCCAGGAGACCCAGTCCGCCAAGCGTTAGCTGCAGGGCCGCGATGATCATGATCAGCACCCCGATGATCAGGGTGATACGGCTGCCCAGCGCCGCGACCTCGCGCTGGAATGGCGTTGGTCCCTGCTCGACCGCCTGGACCGCCTGCGCAATGGCGCCCACCTGGGTCGCCATCCCGGTCTGGGTCACCACCGCTCGGCCTCGCCCGGCGACGGCCGCAGTGCCCAGGTAGACCATGTCGGTCCGTTCCGCGAGCGGCGCGCCCTCCGGGACGGGATCAACCGACTTGTCCGTTGGCACGCTCTCACCGGTGAGGGACGACTCGTCGACCCGCAGATCGGTGACCCGGATGAGTCGGGCGTCGGCGGGGATGCGGTCGCCCTCCTCCAGAACAATCACGTCGCCGGGCACGAGCTGCGTGGCGCTGACGATCGCCGGGGACCCATCGCGCAGTGCGCGGACCTCCGGCACCTCCAGGCGTCGTAGGGACTCGATGCCGCGTTGAGCGCGATAGTTCTGGACGAAGCCGAGCGCGCCGTTGAGAACCACGATGGCCAGGATCAGGAGTGCATCGCCCCAGCTGCTCTCGGCCGGTTCCAGGACGCTCATCGCAACGAGCACCGCCACAGCACCGATCAGGATGAGGACCAACGGGTTCTGCACCTCGTCGAGCATGAGCCGCCAGGCGGGGATACCCGGCTGCTCGCGCAGGCTGTTGGGGCCATAGCGGGCGGCGAGGGAGGCGGCCTGTGCGCTCGAGAGGCCCTGGTTGTCGCTCTCCAGCAGGCGCAGGACCTCGTCCGCCGGCAGGGCGTGGACAGACGGCCCTGGAACGTGCGCCGACCCGGCAACGGAGGCGTTGGTGCCGGTCATGCCCACACGGTACCCGGCGCCGGCTGTGCGAAACAGGGCCGAATGGGCCGACCCACAGAGGGCCGGGCGCAGGATCGCCCATGGCCGGTTCGACCCGAGTCAGCGCTGGGTGCATGCTACGAAACGGCCGTCGCACCCATCTGCGGTGCGGGCGGGTCAAGGCGTGATCGAGGACGAAGGTGTGATCGAGAAATGAGAGCCCGACGCTCTCGCAGCGGAGCGGCGACCCTGGCCGTGACATGGCTTCTGTCGACGACGCTGCTCGTCGCCTGCACGCCGGCGTCCCGTGGTGGCTCGCTGCCCCCCACCCTCACCATGGATGATGTGGGCGGCGGTCGCGTGGCGATGCAGAACGGCATCCCCGTGCCGACCTTCGAACCGCAGCCGCGTCCAAACCTGGACCTCTCCGGGTCGTGGAGGGTTGAGCGCACCATCTTCGACTCCGAGCTGTCGCTGACCGACCGCAGGCAGGCGCTCGACCGGATCACCGCCCAGGCCGCCGGGCGGGACGGCCCCGGATACGACGACTCCGGCTGGGAGACGGCGGCCGTGCCGGGGACGGTGAACCCGCCTCCCAACCGAGAGACCGGGGCGTGGTATAGGCACACGTTCGTGGTGCCCGCCGCGTGGGACGGCCTGGCCGTGACGCTCAAGTTCGGCGCCGTGAACTACGTCGCGGACGTGTGGGTCAACGGAACGTACCTTGGCTATCACGAGGGCGGCTACACGCCGTTCGCGTTCGACGCGACGCAATCCCTGCATCCGGGCGAAGAGAACCTGATCGCGGTGCGGGTCGACAACCCGGCCTGGGGGACGCGGAACGACATCGTGCCGTGGGGCCTCGCTGACTGGTGGAACTATGGTGGCATCACCCGCCCGGTCTGGCTCGAGGCGGGGGATTCCGTGCAGGTGGCCCGCGCGGATGTCGTGCCCCATCTCGACGGAGCCGATGTCGCGCTCGTGCTCTGGAATGCCGGCCACACGACGACTGAGGCTACGCCCACGCCGACCGCCTCACCCACGCCCAGTCCGTCCCCGACGCCGCCGCCCCCCACCTCGGGTGGGTCGCCGACCTTTGGCTCAGCCGTGACGCAGCCGACCGCATCAACCGGCCCCACGCCCACGCCGGGCATCCCGCCCGGCGTGGTGCAGGTGCACGTGGAGGTCCTTCCGGCACAGGTGAACCCCGAGAACGTGACGGACCCGGACGTTCGCCTCCTTCTGCCCGGTCGCCCGGCACCGCTCGCCACCGCGGATCTTTCGGTCGTGGAGCCCGGCCCCGGTGACGCGGGAATGGGACACGTGTCCTTCCTCTTCGGCGGGGCCGAGCGCTGGAGTCCCGCGTTCCCCGCCCTGTACGTCCTGCACGTGGTCACCACCACCGGCGACGGCCTGCACGACGAGCTGTGGACCTCCTTCGGACTGCGTCGGGTGAGCGTGGATCCGAAGGCGCCCCGAGTGCTGCTCAACGGCGAGCCCGTCTTCTTCCGGGGCGTGGGCCTGCACGACGAGGCAATCGTGCCGGGGACCGCTGCGCAGCCCATCACCGGGCACCGGGTGAGCGATGCCGACCAGCTCCTCGCGCAGCTCGACGACGCGCGCACCGTGGGAGCGGATCTCATCCGCACCGGCCACACGCCTGCAAATCCGCTTCTCCTCATGCTGGCGGATCGCCTGGGGTTCGCGGTCTGGGAGGAGATCCCGCTCTACCACGACACGCCCCTCACCTTTGGCGTGTCCATGAACCGGGGCATCCCGCAGCAGATGCTCACGGGAGATGGCCCTTCGCGACTTCAACCGGCCGTCGGTCCTCTTCCACGGCCTGGCCAACGAGTCGGTCGGAGGCACGGAGCGCGAGCAGGCCCTCGCGACCCTGGCCGGCATCGACCGGTCCGTGGACGGGACCCGCCTGCTGGGTCAGGCCGCGTACGGCTCGCAGCCCACGGACACCACTCAGGCGCGGCTCGATGTCGCTGGCTTCACGTTCTACTACGGCGTCTTCTACGGGAGCGACCCCGCAGCGGGGACCGCCGCCGCGCTGGCGGCGGCGCATCGGGCCAACCCCGGCAAGCCCATCATCGCCCTGGAGTTCGGCCGCTGGTCAAGCGGTGCCGACGGTCCATCGGCGCAGCGGCGCATCCTGTCACAGACCTACCCGGAGTTCGGCCGGCGCAGTGACCTGCTCAGCGACGGCTACGTGGCGGGCGCCGTATGGTGGACGTTGGAGGACTTCCTCACGGAGCGACCGGGAATCACGGTGGAATCGTTTGGGCTCTTCACGCCCGAGGGAACGGCTCGCCCCGCGGCAACCGCCGCCGAGCATCTCTTTGGCCTCGGGAGCGGGCGCGGAGCCCAGCAGCAGATCCAGTCAACCATCGTGCGCGGCGCCACCACCGGCCAGAACCTGGATCCGCTCCGCGACTGGCGGCTGGTCGGCTATCTCGTCTACGCGCTGGCCATCTCACTGGCGGCCCTGGGACTGCTGGTCCTGGTGCTGAGCCATCGCGGCGGCCGCGCGACGGCAGGCTCGGATCGATGACGCGGCGCGCAGGCCGCTTCGCGCGTGGGCGTCTCGCCGCGGTGTCGGTGCGCGCTTCGTTCGGCGCCGGCGGGTGGGTGGGGTTTGCCCTTGGTCTGGTCGTCGGTGCCCTGTTCGGCGCGCTGATCAGCTGGTTCGCGGGGGCCCTCCTCGATTGGCAGCGGGAGCTGGGCTACACCCTGGGTCTGGCCGCGACCCTGCTCCCGTTCGGTGACCAGATCCCCGCCCTGCGCTGGCTGAGCGCCTCGTGGTACCTGGTGGTTCCGATGACCGCGGTTGCGGTGGGCCTGATCTCCGCGGTGGTCGGTGGGGTCATCGGCGCCCTGCTGGCGGCGGTCTACAACCGTTCGCCGCGGCACGCGAGCGTGGTCCTCGAGCTCGAGACGAACGGAGACGAAGCGCCATTGGCCCGGAACGGGTGACCGCGGAGCGCGCGTTGCCCCTTTCGCGACTGTGCACACTGGGGGTAGGATGCACCGCAGGCCGGCGAGCGCTGGCGTGGCGCAAGAGGATCGAACGCATGGATCTCGCACCGACGTTGGCCACCGTTCCCCTGCTGGCGACTCTCGACAGGAAGACCCTGGGGCGCCTTGCGGAACATGCAAAGCGTCGCTCCTACGCCGCGGGTGAGGCAATCGTCACACAGGACGCGCCCGCGTCTGCGCTCTACATCATCCTCAGCGGCCGGGTGGCGGTCGAGCGGGGCAGCAATGCGTCCGCCGAGCAGGTTGGCGAGATGGGCGCGGGCGAGTTCTTTGGTGAGCTGGCGCTGATCGAAGAGCATCCGCGCAGCGCGACGGTCCGGGCCCTGGAGCCCACGGAGTGCGTGCTCTTCGTCGCATGGGAGTTCACGGCGCTGCTCAAGGAGAATCCGCAGATCGCGGTTCCCATCATGGAGGCGCTCATCGCGCGGATCCACCGGCGCGAGCACCACCTCCAGTAGCAGTCCCGTTCACCACCCGCGGCATCGTCACGGCTGGAGGCGGCGGCGACGCCAGCCGCCCTCCGCATCGGGCAGGTACTCGACCCGGTCGTGCAGCCGGTCCTCACGGCTCTCCCAGAACTCGTAGACGTCGGGAATGAGCCGATAGCCGCCCCAGAACGGGGGAAGCGGGACGGCATCGGCGGGAAACAGGGCATTCATCTCGGCCACGCGCGCTTCCAGGTCCTGCCGTGACGAGATGGGAGCGCCCTGCACCGATGCCCAGGCCGCCAGCTGGCTGCCACGCGGTCGGCTGGACCAGTACGGGGCGGATTCGGTGTCGCTGAGAGCCTCCACACGGCCGACCACCCGGACCTGGCGTTGCAGCGTGGGCCAGTGCAGGACGACCGCCGCTCGCGGATTCGCCGCCAGGTCGTGGCCCTTGCGGCTGCTGCGGTTGGTGTAGAAGCGAAGTCCGTCTGCCTCGATCCCGCGAAGGAGCACCATCCGGACCGATGGCGCCCCGTCGGTGCCCGCCGTGGCGAGCGCCATGGCATCCGGCATCGCTTCCTCGCTCCGGGCCGCTTCGCCCACCCAGGCGGCCAGCTGCCTCTGCGGGTCGGCATCCAGCGACCCCGGGTCGATGGGCATCAGGACGAGCCCGCCGCATCATGCGTGGCTGCCACGATGGCGGGCAGGATCTCCGCCAGGCGCGTGAACTGCGCGGCGTCGTTGTACGCCGCCGCGCTGACCCGGATCAGCCGGCGCCACGCGCCGGCGGAGGGACGTTGCGGCCAGGGGGTCACCATGACCTGCACGCCCGCTTCGATGAGCGCCGCATGCACCGGGTCCGCATACAGGTCCACGCCCTGGACGGCGCCCGGGGCGTCCACCAGGGGGAGCGGGACAGCGGCCATTGAGCCAAGCATTCCGTCGGGCGCGGGTGGCTCCACCGCCAGTGCGGAGCAGAGTCGATCGCGTGCTTCGAGAACGAGGGCGTGGTTCCTGGCGCGCAGTGCGTCCCACCCGCCATCGAGCAGTTCATCGCCAAAGCGCAGCGCGGTCGGCACCGCCAGGAACCCGGTGACGTCGGTGGTGCCGGTCCAGTCGAATTCCAGGCGGAATCGGCTGCGGTCGGTGCGCGGCGAGTTCGCGCCGTGGCTGACCACGAGGGGCCGGACCCCGGACTGGCGATCCCGCCGGACCCAGAGGAAGGCCGTGCCCTTGGGCGCGCAGACCCACTTGTGGAGGTTGCCCGTGTAGTACGCGGCGCCCAGGCGCTCCAGGGAGAGCGCGAGCATCCCGGGAGCGTGCGCGCCGTCCACGAGCGTGTCGATGCCGCGCTGCGCCAGCCCGGCAATGATCCGCTCCATGGGGAGCACCAGGGCCGTGGCGCTGGTGACGTGGTCGATGACCGCGAGGCGGGTCCGGGGCGTGGCATGCGCCAGGACGGCCGCCACGACGGCATCCGGATCCGTGCCCGGGAACGGGATGGGCACGGTGACGACGCGGGCCTGCGCAGCCTGGGCAACGGCGTCCATGGCGTTCCGCACCGCGTTGTACTCGTGATCGGTGGTCAGGAGCTCGTCGCCCGATCGAGGCGCAGGGAGCGGAGCACGGTGTTGACGCCGGTCGTCGCATTGGGCACCAGGGCCAGGTCGTCGGCTCCGGCTCCCAGAAACACCGCCAGCGCGGCGCGGGTCTCGTCGAGGGCGGCCTCCACGTCGCGTGCGAAGAAGCGCACCGGCTCCGCCTCCATCCGCTCGCGCCACGCGTCCTGTGCGGCGAGCACCGGTCGCGGCGTCGCGCCAAAGGATCCGTGGTCGAGGAACAGGACGGCCGGATCCAGGGTCCAGTGCCCGGCAAACGGTGACGGCATCGGCCGGTATCGTAGACCCATGCGCTCCAAACCCGTCCGCAATGATCCGCCTCCGCCACCGCGCCCCGCTGCCGTCATCTTCGACCTGGACGGAACGCTGGTCGACACCGTCGAGCGACGGATCCAGGCCTGGCTGGCGGTCTTCTCGGAGGAGGGCATCCCCGCCGCACGGACGCGCGTGGCCGCGCTGATCGGCTCAGACGGTCGGATGCTCGCCCGCCTGGTCGCCTCCGAGTCGGGAATGGCCCTCGACGATGACCGCACGGAGGCCATCGATGCGCGCGCCGGTGCTCTCTACGAGGCGCTCGAACGTGGATCCGCAACCGCTGCCCGGCGCGCGCGCCGCCGTGGAGGCTCTGGACCGAGCTGGCATCCCGTGGGCCATTGGTACCTCCAGCCGCCGGGCGCAGGTCGCGACATCCGTGGCAGCCCTCGACCTGGCGCGACCGCCGGTGATCGTTGACGGGACGCACGTGCGGCGCGCGCAAGCCGGATCCGGAGCTGCTTCTCCTGGCGGCGAAGGAGCTTGGGGTGTCGGCCGCCGATGCGTGGTACGTGGGTGACTCGACCTTCGACATGCAGGCGTCCGTCGCGGCGGGCATGTACCCGATCGGGGTGACCACCGGCGCCGCGACCGCGGCGACCCTTCGTGTCGCCGGTGCGGAGGAGGTCCTTCCGAGCCTGACAGCGTTCCCGGCTCGCCTGCGGGGGTCGAGCGCAGAGCGGGCCTAGGCGCGGGTCGTCACGTCACCGCTCGACTTGTCGACCGTGATGGGGATGGCGGCGAGGGCGCGATTGGTTGGTCCTCCGAGTACCTGCGCGTTGTGCGCCGGGTCGAACTCTGCGCCATGGCACGGGCACCAGATCACGCCGCTGCCGGGGTCGTACTGGACAGTGCACCCCGCGTGGGTGCAGACCGCGTCGTAGGCGACCACGGAGCCGGATGGCAGCTTGATGACCAGCACCGGATCGCCGGTCGCCGGATCGTAGGTGGAGACCGCGTTCGTCGAGGACAGCTGGCTGCCGCGGGCGAGCAGGGTGCCGCTGCCGGCGGGCGTCGCGGTGGGCGCCGGCGTGGAGCCGGCCGCCGAGCGCCCCGCGCCTATCGTCACTGGCGCCTGGGGGGTGGCCGTGGCGAGGGCAGCGCTGCCGTCGTCGCCTCCGGCGTTGCTGGTCATGGCCGCGATCCTGCCCACAAGGAGCGACGGTCCGGCGATGACGAGCGTGGCAGCCGAGAGACCCATGAGCTGGAGGAAGCGGCGCCGCTCCTCGGAGGGCGGTTCCGCGATCATCTCGCGGCGGTCGAACCCCGGGCGTTTGCGCGGAGCTTCGCGTGCCTCGAACCAGGCCGGCAGCGTCCAGGCGCCGCCGGTCCCGGCCAGCGCCAGGGTCAGCCAGCCGGCAGCGTAGGGCAGGTCGGGGCCGTAGAAGTACGGCGTGGTGGACCATGAGGCGGTGAGCCAGAACAGGATCGACAGGGTGGCGCCAAGGGCGGTGCTCATGCGGAAGAGCCAGCCGGCCAGCGTACCCAGGCCAATCGCGATCTCCGCCACCGCAATCGCGAGGCCAATCAGGACGGGCGCGTGCAGCGCCACGCCATTGATCAGGAAGGCCAGGGGGGAGCTGCGTGCGAAGGCGTGCAGCTGGTCACCGATCGAACCCGGACCGGTCGAGGCAAGGAAGGTGGGGTCCAGGACCTTGACAAGGCCCGCGTACAGAAAGGTGCCGCCCAGGAAGATGCGCAGCGGGACCAGTGCGGCGGTGGCGACGGTGCCGCTGGTCGCGCGTGACTCGGATCGGGTGGGGCGCCGGGTCGCCAAAGCAGAGCCTCGTAGTGGACTGCCGCCCAGCGTGGGAGCCGCAGGTTGCGTCCGGGGTCGTCGGGCGGTTAACAATTGGAAACGAGCGTGGCGAGCGCGCCCGCCGCCCGGCGTCGCTACCATCGCCGCATGCCGCTGGAGCACTACCGCCGGAAACGGGATTTCGGGCATACCCCTGAGCCGGCTCCCGGCGCGCTGCTCGACACCAGCGGCCGATTCGTTGTTCACCGCCACAGGGCGACCCGACTGCACTACGACCTGCGCCTCGAGATGGGCGGCGTGCTGGCCAGTTGGGCCATCCCGCGCGGGCCTACGCTTGATCCGGACCAGCGGCGCCTTGCGCAGCACACGGAGGATCACCCGATCGAGTACCTCGCCTTCGAGGATGTGATCCCGCGCGGCGAGTACGGGGGCGGCGACATGATCGTCTGGGACTGGGGCACCTATGAGCCGGAGGAGACGGACGATCCTGGGGCTGCCGTGGCCGCGGGAGAGCTCAAATTCGCGATCCACGGCGAGAAGCTCCGCGGTCGGTTCACGCTGGTGCATACCGGAGGCCGGCGAGACGCGTCGGGCCGGAAGACGGATCCGGACGCCTGGCTGCTGCTCCACAAGCGGGACGACGAGGCGGTTGCGGGGTGGGATCCAGAGCAGCATCCGACCAGCGTCCGCAGCGGCCGCACCAACGACGAGCTGGCGGCGGGAGTGCCGCCACGGTTCGAGGCCGCGCCGCGCGACCTTCCCGCGCCACCCGACCTGTCAGCCGCGCGAGCGGCGCCGATGCCGGACTTCATTGCACCGATGCTCGCGACGCCGGTGGACGCCGCATTCAGCGCCCCGGACTGGCTCTTCGAGGTCAAGTGGGACGGCTACCGGGTGGAGGCGGTGGTTCGGGATGGATCCGCCCGCCTCTGGACGCGCAACCGCACGGATGCCGCACGGTACTTCCCGGACCTGGCCGGTCCAGCGCCGTGGATCGCCGCGAAGGAAGCCATCGTGGACGGCGAGGTCGTGGCCCTCGACGAACGCGGCCGCCCGTCGTTTGGCCTGCTGCAGGAACGGACCGGGCTGCGAGGACTGGAGATTGCCACCGGCCGGCGACGGCCCCAGACGCCCCGCCGTTCCGTGGCGGAGCGGTCCGCCATCCCGCTGGTGTACTGGGTCTTCGACCTGCTGTACGTGGACGGCCGCTCGTTGCTGAACGTGCCGCTCGTGGAGCGGAAGGCGCTCCTGCGTCGCCTCATCCGTCCGCATCCGGTCGTGCAGTACGCGAGCCACGTCGAGGCCGATGGCGAAGCGTTCCTGGCCGCAGCTCGCGACCAGGACCTGGAGGGAATTGTCGCTAAGCGCAGCGACGCGCCATACGAGCCGGGCAAGCGTTCGCCGAGCTGGTTGAAGGTCAAGCTCCGCGAGGAGCAGGAGCTGGTCGTCGCGGGATGGCTGGAAGGGCAGGGCAGCCACCGGGACCTTGGCTCGCTGGTGGTCGCGGTTCACGAAGGGAAGCGGCTGGTCCACGCAGGCCAGGTGGGAAGCGGCATCGATGCGTCCCGGCGTCGCGAGCTGCTCGCTGCCCTCCGATCCATGGAGCGACCGGAGTCGCCCCTGGACCCGGTGCCCGTTCTGCCGCGGGTCCACTGGGCGGAACCGCGGATCGTGATCCGGGCGGAGTTCGCGGAGTGGACCAGCGACGGCCTCCTGCGCCAGGCGGTATTCACCGGCGTCGAGCCCGGCCGCGACCCGGCCGGGGTGGTTCGCGAGCGGGCAAGTTCGGCGCGGCGGATCGTGAGCAGCGGGCGCCGCCCGCCACCTCGCTCGACGGCGCGCGCCAAAGCGACGGATGGACCGGGTGCCGCGACAGCCGGACCCCCGGATCCGGATGCGACCATCCCCGTCAGCGATGCCGAGCTCGCCGCCCTCGAGTCAGCAGACGACGGGGAGCATTGGCGGGTCGCCGGGCACGAGGTCCGCCTGACGAACCTTGGCAAGGTGATTGTCGAGGGCGATCCGCTGCGCGATCTGGCCCCCGTCACGAAACGGGACCTGATCAGGCACTACTGCCAGGTGGGCCCGCTCCTCATTCCGTACCTCGCCGACCGCGGCACAACGGTGCAGCGATTCCCGAATGGCACCGGACGATCCGGATTCTGGCAGAAGGATCTTCCCGGTCACGCTCCCGAGTGGGTGCGTCGATGGACCTTCCACCATCGGCGCGAGGGACCCAAGACCTATCCCGTCGTGGACCGCGTTGCGACCCTCGCCTGGCTGGCGCAGGAGGCGGCCGTGGAGCTTCACCCATGGACCTCCACCCTGGATCGGCCGGATCAGCCCAGCTACGCCCTGATCGATATCGACCCCGGCGAGGCGACGAGCTGGGAGGAGGTGCTGGCACTGGCACGGCTCTTCCGCACTGCGCTGGGACATCTCTCCGTCGTCGGGGTCCCCAAGGTGACGGGCAAGCGAGGGATCCAGGTCTGGATTCCCGTGCGCACCGGGTACGGGTTCGACGAGACACGCGACTGGGTGGAGCGCCTTTCGCGGGCGGTGGCCGCCACGGTCCCGGACCTCGTCAGCTGGGAGTGGTCGAAACGCGAGCGACGCGGCCGGGCGCGCCTCGACTTCACGCAGAATGCGGTGAACAAGACGCTCGTGGCGCCGTACTCCGTGCGGCCGGTACCCGGGGCGCCGGTCTCGGCGCCCATTGCCTGGGATGAGCTGGACGACCCGCAGCTGCGTCCGGACCGCTGGACGGTGGCCACCCTGCAGGAGCGGCTGGCAATCGTGGGCGACCTGTTCAGTCCGGCACTGGGCCGTGAGCAGGCTCTGCCGGCCCTGTAGCGCGGTTCGGCGCACGACGACACGCGCCGAACGCCCATGGGCGACGGCGCGTGATCTTCTTCGTGCATGCCGGCGCCGCAAATGGGCGCAGGCGGGGGATCGGGGGCTAGGCGGGGAACCCGCTGCCGTTCGTGACGTGCTGCATAACGGAAGCTCCTTCGGCAGGCGCCGGCACGTTCGGCCGGTCGTGGCCTCCACCCTCGCCAAGACGCTCTGTGCAGGCAATGGCCCGTCAGTACCGGTCGTCGTCGTGGGGGCAGTACTTTGGTGGGGGCCAACGGTCAAATCACGCTTGCCGGGTGCGGTACACTGCCGCAATGCCGAGAACGAAGGTCGCTGCTCGTCCGACCGAGCGAGATGCCGCGCTTGCCGCGCGCATCGGCGAGCGCATTCGTGAGGCGCGTCGACGGGCGGGGATGACGCAGCAGGCCCTCGCCGGCGACCGCTACACCAAGGCGTACGTGAGTGCCCTCGAGACGGGCATCGCCAGACCATCGATGGTTGCGCTCACCTACCTGTCCGATCGCCTGAGCCTGCCGGCGAGCCACTTCCTCGACGAGAGGCACCCGGTCTGGAGCCGCCTCGAGGTCGACATGCACCTCGCCGCCGGCGAGTGGCAGGCCGCGGCCGATGGGTACCACGCGATCCTGGAGGCGCCACTCGACGACCCGGCGCGCGCCGAGGCGTTGCGTGGTGTCGCGGAGGCGGAGGCCCGGCTCGACCACGGTCGTGCTGCGGTCGCCGCGGGTGCTGAGGCGGCCCGCCTGTTCGGCGAGCTGGGACGGCCCGCGGACGAGGCGCTGGCCCGCTACTGGATGGCATACGGACTGTACGAGTCGGACAACGAGTCTGATGCGCGCAGCCTCCTCACGACGCTCCTGGATCGCGTGCGCAGCGGTCTCGTCGTGGATCCGGACTTCGAGCTCCGGCTCCTCATCGCGCTCGCAGCGGTGGAGTCGCGCTCGGGCGACTATCACGAGTCGCTCGGGTACCTTGAGACGGCCCGCGGCATGGCCGCGGATCTCGATGACCGACGGCGGGCAACCTTCCTCTTCGGATTGGCGGTCAGCTATCGGGAGACCGGCGACCTCGAGGCTGCGATTCGCACTGGGACCCAGGCCATGGCGCTCTACCGGGCTGCGGGCGCGGACCTGGAGAGCGCGTCCATAGAGAATGATCTGGCGCTCGCCTACGTGGCGTCGGGCAACATCGAGCGCGCTCGGGAGCTCGCAGCGCAGGCCCATCGCGAGGCGGAGGAGGCCGGCGACGAGCGACTGCTGGCCGCCATCCTCGAGACGGAGGCCCAGATCGCGGCGGCGGACGGCGACCGGCCGGGCGCCCAGGTGCTGGCGGATCGATCGGCCGAGCTGGCGCGAGCCACCGGCAACCGGCTGGCGCTGATGGCATCGGTGCTGACCAGCGCGCGAATGCTGCGTGATGGCGGCGAGATCGAGGCCGCTGAAACGCGCTTCTCGGAGGCGGCGGCCCTGGCTCGCGAGGGTGGATCGGCCGGGCGTCTGCGCGATGTCCTGCGCGAGTGGGCGGATCTCCGGGCGGGTCGCGGCGACCACCGCGGCGCCTACGAGCTCTCGAAGGATGCGCTCGCAGTCAATTGAGTATTGACATGTGAGGTTGGGTGCCCTTAGGCTGACCGCAACCCGGTTGGATGGGCACGCGCCGCTGGGGGGCGGCGTACCAGCTGTGGACGACGGGGGAGAGGGATCGGAGAATGGGCACTTCTCCGATCCTTTCCTCTATCCAGCACATGTCCGGACGTGCGCGCGAGCGGCAGGCCGGTAGGTCTGCCCGGTGATCAGCTCGGCGCCGAGGTGGGGGACGGCACGACCGTGAACGAGCCGACAGCCACGGGCTCGGCGGTGGGATCCAGGTAGATGCGGAGCACGAAGTCGCCAGGCCCGAACGCGTCGAGGAGACCGTCGGTCGTCACCAGGTAGGCGATCACCGGGCGATCCGGGAGCGTCTGCTGCGCCTGCGGCGCCTGCACCTGCCGAGGGCCTTCGGGAGTTGCCTGCAGCACCTCGACGTAGATCGTGGCCTGCCCGACGTCGGCCGGTAGGCGCACCGAGTACGCAAACGGCTCGCCTGCGCGGAAGTTGGCGGTGAGGTCCGTGGCTTCGCCGGAGGCGTGGTCGATCGCCGTGCCGAAGGCGATGGTGAGCGGCGTGTGCCCCGGAGAGCCGGTGGCTGCGGCCGTGCCGGCGTCCCGGCCCGGTCTGCCGACGATGACGGCCACCCCGACCACCAGACCCAGCACGGCGATCCAGCCGAGGACTGGTGCGGCCCACCGCGGGATTCGACCGTCCTGGCGACGCGCCATGGCACCGCGGCCGGGATCCAAAACGGACCCGAGCGTGGCCTGTGGACGCCGACGGCCGCGTCGGAACGGCATCAGGGGGCCATCCTAGTACGATGAGCGCATGCCTCGACGCCTCTTCCTCTTCGATGAACCCGACCGCTTCGTGGTCGGGGACGGTTGGTGAGCCGGGAAACCGCGCCTTCTACCTCCAGGTCCGCCAGGACCGCGCGCTTGTGAGCGTAGGGTTGGAGAAGGCGCAGGTCGCCGTCCTCGCGCAGCGCATGGGCGAGCTGCTGGTCGCGGTTGGAGAGGGAGGCGCACGGTCGCCGAACCCGGACGAGACGGCATATTCGCTGGAAGAGCCGATCGTGGAGGTCTTCCGCGTCGGCGTCCTGGCCCTGGGCTGGGATCCCGAGGCGAAGTCGCTCTTCGTCGAAGCGCGACCCGTCAGCGAGGACGGCGACTACCCGGAGGTCGCCGATGACGAGCCCACCGGACCGGACGTGCTGCGCGTACGCCTCGATGGGTCGGCGGCGCGCGGCTTTGCGGTGGCCGCCACCGCCCTGGTGGCCGCGGGACGGCCCGCGTGTCCCTTCTGCGGTCAGCCGCTCGACCCGTCCGGCCATTTCTGCCCTCGCATGAACGGCCACCTCAACTGAGGCGCGCCGAGCGGATTCCGTGACTCGCGCCGAATCACCTGGCGACGAGCGGCGGCGCATCGCTCCGCTGGAGCAGGCGGACGGCGCGCGACCCTTTCGCCTGGATTGGATCGAGGCGCGCGCGCTGGCAGATGGCGCCCCTGGTCGGATGGGTCTGACGTTCCTGCCGGGCAAGCACGGGGCGTCGACGCGCTACCCCGGCCTGACCTACGCCCGTGATTTGGCCCATGACCTGGCCGCATTGCACGACGCAGGCGTGCGCGTGCTCCTCCTGCTGGTGGAGGACCACGAGCTGCGTCGCTGGGGAGACCCCGGCATCGTGGAGGCTGCGGAGCGGCAGGGCATCACCATCCGCCGTCATCCGCTGCCCGATGGCTCTGCTCCGACCTCCACGGGAGAGATGCGCGCCCTGGTTGAGGCTCTTAGGGTCGAGCGCGCTGAGCGTGATGTTGCGGTTGCCTGCATGGGTGGCGTGGGCCGCACGGGCACCGTGGCTGCCTGCGCCCTGGTCGAGGGCGGCATGACGGCCGACGGTGCGATCCGGTTCGTCCGTCGCGTGCGCCATCCGGATGCCGTGGAGACGACGGAGCAGCGGGCGTTCGTGCATCGGTACGCTCGCGACTTCCGTGGTGCTTCCCGTGTCGCCACTCCGGGTTGACGAATCACGGCATCATGAGCCGTGCGCTACGACGCGATCGTCATCGGCCTCGGAGGCATGGGCAGCGCGACCGCGGCGCACCTCGCCCGCCGCGGCTGGCGCGTGCTGGGCCTGGAGCAGTACGACCTCCTTCATGAGCGTGGTTCGTCGCACGGGCTGACCCGGATCATTCGGCTTGCCTACCACGAGGATCCCTCATACGTCCCGTTGCTGCGACGGGCGTACGAGCTGTGGCACGCGCTCGAAGCGGAAGCCGGGGAGCGCCTGCTGGTGACGACCGGCAGTCTCGAGGGTGGTCCGCAGGATGGTTCGACCTTTCGCGGCGCCCTGGCGGCTGCACAGCTCCACGACGTCCCCCACGAGGTGCTCGACGCCGCGGAGATGGCGCGCAGGTTTCCCGCGTATCGCGGCTTCCCCGCCGGGACCCGGGCACTCTTTCAGCCGGAGGGCGGCTTCCTGCTCGCCGAGCGGTGCGTCCTGGCCCACGTCAACATGGCGCTCGGGCACGGGGCGGAGCTGCGGTTCCGCGATCCGGCGATCCGCTGGGAACCCACCGAGCAGGGCGGCGTGCGCGTCGTCACCGCCGGACGCGTCGACGAGGCGGATCGGCTGGTGATCTGCGGCGGCGCATGGGCCGGCCGTCTGGTGCCAGCGCTGGCATCGTCGCTCGCGCCCGAGCGGCAGGTGCTCGCCTGGCTGCAGCCCACGCGGCCGGACCGGTTCGACCCATCTGTCTTTCCCGTCTTCCTGCTCGACGTCGAGGAGGGCAGCTACTACGGCTTTCCCGTGTACGACATGCCGGGCTTCAAGTTCGGGCGCTACCACCATCGGCGGGAGCCGATCGACCCCGATATCCTGGATCGCTCCGCGGGACCAGAGGATGAAACGCTCCTGCGTGCCTTCGCGGACCGTTACTTTCCCGATGGCGCCGGGCCCACCGTGATGCTCAAGGCCTGCATCTTCACGAACACCCCGGACGAGCATTTCATCCTGGACACCCTCCCGGATACGCCCCAGGTCAGCGTGGCGGCCGGATTCAGCGGTCATGGCTTCAAGTTCTGCGCGGTCGTGGGCGAGGTGATGGCCGACCTCGCGATGCACGGGTCGACCAGGCACGACATCGGCCTCTTTGGGCTGGCGCGCTTCGGCGTGTGACACCCCTCGCCGGAAGTACTCGGCGGGTACTGCATCACACCGCACCTGGTCGGTTAGGTGTAGTCGGCGCCCACGACCCTTTTCGGCAGAGGTACTAGTTCGCCATAGGCAGGTCGGGGTAGGCCATCCATCCTACTGACGTGATCCGCACCCACATTGGAAGAACCTGAATGAACCGCACTGAGCGACTCGCCGACCTGAGCCCGACCCGTCGAGCCCTGCTCGGCGCGGGCATCGCGACGATTGCCTTCTCGCTCGTCCTGAGCATCGCGCCCGCCTGGGCCAAGAACACCAGCGCCGGTACCGTGAAGATCCACGACGTGTCGAGCGGCACGACCTTCGACGACAGCCGCACCGAACCGACGGTCTGCACGTTCACCGTCATCTTCGACTTCCCCGATCCCGTCGAGACCGGGACCTGGGAGATCCAGGTGCAGGGCTCCGGGTCCTCGAGCGACACCGTGATGAGCGGGACCTACGACACCTCTCAGGATGGCAGCGACGAGACCGCTCCCATCTCGCTCGATGCCGGCCACTACAAGCTGGAGTACACCGCCCGACGGCGAGCACGGCACCACAAGAGCAAGACGTTCACGGTTGGTGACGACTGCGGCGCGGCAGGTGCTTCCGCCACGCCGACTGCAACCCCGACGGCGACGCCGACGGCGACGCCGACCGCGACGCCGACGGCCACGCCGACTGCAACGCCAACGGCCACGCCGACTGCAACGCCAACGGCCACGCCGACTGCAACGCCAACGGCCACGCCGACTGCCGCCGCCTCGACCGTGACCTCAGAAGCCACCCCAACCGCGACGCCTACAGCCACGCCAACAGCCACCCCAACCGCGACGCCTACAGCCACGCCAACGGCCACTCCGACCGCCACGCCAACTGAGACCACAACGGAGGGTGGCGTGCAGGGAATCACCGGTTCGAGCGATCCCTCGGCCAGCCCGGCCGAAGGCGCGCCGGCCGCCGAAGGCACCACCGATCAGCTGCCGAACACCTCCGTCAGCGACACCGTCACCCTGACGAGCCTGCTGACCGCCCTGGGCCTGCTGATGATCATCGGCGCCCACCCATTCATCCGTCGCCCGGCGCATGCGGATCGCGCCTGACGGAGCGGGGCAATGTGTGCCCCACGGCCCCGCGAACACGCCGACCCCCTGCCCGGGTCGGCGTGTTCCTTTTCTTCACCCGTCCGTCATGATCGCGACATCGGCCCTGCACACGCGGCGATGCACAATGTGTGCATGCAGAAGCTGACGAAATCCGACGTGGAATGGGCCCAGGAGCTCACCGCCGACCAATATCGCGTCTTGCGTGAGAAGGGCACCGAGCGTGCCTTCACCGGAGTCTATTGGGACGAGCACCGGCCGGGCGTCTACCGGTGCGCTGGATGTGGCAACGAGCTGTTCAGTTCCGACACCAAGTACGACTCCCGCTCCGGCTGGCCGAGCTTCTTCGCCCCTGTGGCGGGTGAGGCAATCGAGGAGGAGACGGACCGCTCCCTCTTCATGAGCCGCACAGAGGTTCGCTGCAGCCAGTGCGGTGGTCATCTGGGCCACGTGTTCCCCGATGGGCCAAGGCCCACGGGACTGCGCTACTGCATCAACTCCGCCGCACTCACCCTCGAGCCCCGGGCTGCGTCAACGGACGAGGCATAGCGCTCGCGCCACCCGGCGCGTCGACGCCGAGCTCCACGAACCGGCAGAGTGCGTTCGCCAGGCGCATCTGGTACGGCGTGTGCGCACTGACCCGCAGCAGGTCCGGGGAGCCGAGCACCACCGCCAGGCAGCGTCCGCGCGACGTGGCCACGTTGAGCCGGTTCAGCGAATACAGAAACTCCATGCTCCTCGGGAGCTCGTCCTGCGACGAGGTGGCCAGCGAATAGAGGACCACCGCGGCCTGCTGGCCCTGGATCTTGTCCACAGTTCCCACCCGGGGCGCACCGCCCCGGGCTTCTGCGATGGGACGCAGCGTCTCGATCAGAAGCTCGACCTGTGCGTTGTAGGGGGCGACCACCAGCACCGCACCCGGATCGAGCGTGCGCTCCACGCCGTGCTGATCCGTCCAGGTGCCGAGCAGCAGGTTGCGGTACAGGTCCGCCACGAGCGCGGCCTCTTCCTCGCTCGAGTTGCGGTTGCCCGCATGCGTGACGCCGAACCATCGCACTCCCGTGGCCGTGAGCTCCCCCGGGGCGTGGAGGTCCTGGCGGCTCGTCTCCGGCGCCGTATGCAGCCGGCTCTCGTAGAAGACCTCGCTGGTGAATCGGTTGACGTCCGGATGGAGCCGGTGGGTCTCCGGCAGGAACAGCCCCCGCGTGGCGTCGACCACCGCGTGTCCGTCCAGTGCGAACTCGAGGGCGGAGAGGTCCACCCCTTCGGGGTGCGCCCCCTTCTTGACCTGTGAGAGCTGTTGCGGATCGCCGAGCAGGACCACGTTCTTCGCGGCCCCCGACACGGCAACCACGTTTGCGAGGGAGAGCTGTCCGGCTTCGTCCACGAACAGGGTGTCGACGCTGGCCTCCAGCTCCGGCCGTGCCCAGAGCCAGGCGGTGCCCGCTGCGACCTGCGCCGCGCCGCTCGCCAGATCGTCCGCGACATCCTGGTTCGAACTGGTCGTCGCGTAGCGCCAGTCCGGATCCGGGGACTCGCCGCTCTCCAGCTTGCGCACGGCGCGGACCGAGGTGCCCGTCTCGCGGGCGTGCAGCAGCACCTCGTCGAGCAGGTTCGTCAATGCCCGGTGGGTGAAGGCGGTGATGCCCACCCGCCGCCCCGCACGTACCAGCTCCAGGATCATCTCGGCGCCGATGTAGGTCTTGCCGGCGCCGGGCGGTCCCTGCACTGGCAGGACGGTCTCGTCGAGCGATCGAATGAGGCGGCGCGCGGCCAGATCGACCGGCTCGCCCGGTGCCACGAGCGGCATCCCGGTGGGCTGGTCGGCGCGCGGCGGCTTGCCGAGCAGAAGATCGCGGGCCGCGCGGTAGGAACCGCTCGCCGCGATCCCGTTCACCGCGACCCATTCGCCGATGCGCTCCAGGGCGCCTTTCTGCGCGTCCGCCACGACGGGGCCGCGCGGAATCAGCGAGGTCGGATGCGGTCGCGGGTAGCGGCGACTCCATTGCAGATCGAGCGTGCCTCGCAGCGGGTCGAGCGACACGATCCTGCCCGCCGTCGAGGTGGTTGCCGGGTTCACCGGCTCGTCGCCAATCTTGAGCCGATACGCCTGGTCGGGATCGAACTGGTACCGGTGCCGCACCGATTGCTTTGGTCGATCAACCTCGCACACCCAGGTGAGCTGGCCGATCGCCTCCGCGTCCTCGGAAAGCTCCGCATCCGATCTGCTGCAACGGTCGAAGAAGGCCCACCACTCGACCTTCTCCTCCCGACGATGCCATTCGAGCAGGTTGGCCAGGAGCCAGGTGGCCTGCTGCGCCGGGTCCGCGCGCCTGCGTTCTTCGACAACCGGCAGCGGCGCGAGCAGACGATCGGCGAGCTCCCGGATGCGTGTGTCTCGCGGTGAGGGTGGCTTCTCACCCTCCTCCGGCGGGCCGAGGCGAGGAACGGCCTCTCCGCGCGCGGCCGCCGCCTCTTCGCGACGAGCCTCGAGCCAGTCCCGCAGCTCCTGGTTGGAGCGGCAGTCGTCCCGGTTGTACTCGGCGATCTCCAGGAGGATGGCGGGGTCGGGTTGGCCGGCCACGACCGAGCGGATGTACTCCTCGTAGCGCACGATGCTGGAGCCGGCGTCCTTGAGCGCGATCTCGCGCGCCAGGGCATAGAGGGGCTCCAGCTTCTTGATGGAGTAGCTTGCGGTTCCCACGCGCACGCCCTGGCGCACGACCTTGAACAGATCGACGAAGAGGCCGCTGCGGAGCATCCGGTCGATCTCCGCCTCGCGCGTCGCGTGTCGCGTGGAGAGCATGCCCATCCGCCCGCGCTCGTAGGCCGCGTAGTGGTAGACGTGCATGCCGGGGTGGGCCGCCCATCGCTCCATCACGAAGTCGACGAAGCCCTCGAAGGCGACCTTCTCCTGCTGGCGCGAATGCGCCCACCAGGCGCGGAAGCCCGGCGTCCCTTCCGGTTCGGGAGTCATGGGATCCCAGAGGCCGAGAAGGTACTCGAGACCGTCCTCCTCCGCGAACGGGTCGCCCTCGATGTCGAAGAACAGGTCCGCGGGATCCGGCTCCGGAAGCGTGGCCAGGCCCAGGCCGGGCCGGATGGGAAGAAGCTCATAGAGTGGAACAGGGTGGCCTCGGGACCGATGCTGGAGCGATGCCTGCGCCCGCAGGTTGCCGAGCGCCTGCTCCGCGATGCCATCCACCGCCGGCAGGGGATCCGGCAGGGTGGCGAGCGCCGTGAGCGTCCCGATCCCGGCCGTGGAGAGCCGACGGGCCTGGTCCGTGCGCAGCCCGGCGACCAGGCTCAGGTGGTCCGCGTCGCGGCGCAGCACCGCGCAATGCGCCTCCCAGCGACATACGCCGCAATGCGACACCGGGTCCGGCACGCCGGGGAGCGGATAGCGCACGGGTGTCTCGTCCATGCCGGCAAGGAACCGGCTGCGGACGCTGCGGAAATAGGCGAGGTAGTCGTCGAGCCGATGGGACTCGACGTGGTGTCCGCTGCCGCCGAGCGCGACGTGCATCTGCTCCGGCATGCGCCCCTGGATGGCGCCCACCATCTCTGAGTAGACGCACATCTGGATCAGGGCGCCGCCCTTCGTACGCCGGGCGAGCTTGGTGTCGAAGACCTCGTAGCCGTGCGCACCCAGGTCACTGGGTTGCTCAACGCGTACCAGGAAGTCCACGTAGCCGAGCCACGTCCCGTCGAACAGGGTCGCCTGGTAGATGACGTCTGCGCCGTTGGCCATCAGGCGCCGGGTGTGGGCGGCATCCGCCTCGATGGCGCTCCCGGCGGCGCGACGGATCCGCGCGGATCCGCGTTGTTGCGCCCGTCCTCCACCGTGCGGCCCTGCTCGCGCAGCCAGTCGAGGAAGCGCGTCTCGTGCTCGAGGCCTCGCTCCTGGAGGACGACGAGCTCCGGGTCGTCGCGGACCGGGCGCACCACGAGTCCACCCAGCGCGGCTCGCTCGAGCGCGGTCAGATGCTCGCACTCGAGGAAGCCGACCAGATCGGTCGCTGAGTAGACGGTCCGGCCGTCCAGGTCCTGCATCTAGGGTGTCCCCGGCATGGAACGAAGCCTAGCGAGTGACGCGACAGCTCGGATGTCGTGTTGGGGGCGCCCCGGTCTTTCAGACTGCGTTCAGGGGCAGTGGTCACCCTCCTCCCCCATGAGATGGAAGTTGGTCGGGGCCGGGCTGTTCGCGCTGGTCGGCGTCGGGGCCATCGTCATGGTGCTCGTCCGCCCCGGGGCGGCATCGACGGGCAACGACCAGTACCTGACCGCGGCGGTCACGCGTGCAACGGTGACGAGCGACATCGCCGCCAACGGCACCCTGGCGCCGGTGACCCGCTACGGCCTCGCGTTCGGGCAGGTGGACGCGGTGCTGGGCGCGAGCAGCTCGAGCGCCGGGCGAGCAGCAGCTCGGGCGGCGGATCCGGCACGACGTGGCCCGTCACGGCCGTCAAGGTGGCACCGGGTGACTCCGTGCACAAGGGCGACACCCTGGCGACGGCGGACACGAGCGCCCTGGACGCCCAGATCAGCCAGGCAACGTACAACCTCGCATCGGCGCAGATCCAGCTGACCCAGGCACAGTCGAACCTGGACTCGGCGGTCGGCGACCAGGCCATCTGGCAGGCGAAGACCCAGTTCTACAACGCCAAGAACTCCCTGGCCACGGCCACGCCAGAACAAGGCCAACCTGGAGGCAGAGCTGGCACTGGCGACCATCACCGCGCCGGCGGATGGGATCGTCGAGGCCGTCAACGTGACGGCCGGCGCCGATGCGCCCTCGGGTAACGCGATCATCCTCGACGCGGGTGGGCTCCAGGCGGTCATCAGCGTGACCGAGACGGACCTCCCGAACGTCAAGCTGGACCAGGCGGCAACCGTCGCAGTCAACGCCATTGACACGACGGCGCCCGGCACGGTGACCGCCATCTCGCCCATCTCCGCGGGCGGGAACAGCTCGGTCGTCACCTATGACGTGACCGTGGGCCTCACCTCCGCACCCGCGGCGGCCCGGTCGGGGATGAGCGTGAGCGTGTCGATCACCATCGCCCAGGCGACCAACGCGATCGCCATCCCGTCCATCGCCCTGCTGGGGCAGACGGGCAACTACACGGTGCGGGTGATGGATACCTCCGGCGCGGTCAGCGACGTGTCGGTCCAGGTTGGCCTCATCACCAGCAGCCTGACAGAGGTGACCTCCGGCGTCGCCGTTGGCCAGCGCGTGGTGGTGGGTGTCTCGAACGCGAGCACCGGGACCACCACCACGACGACCGGCGGCTTTGGTGGGCTCGGGGGTGGGCTGGCGGCGGTGGACTTCGCGGCGTGACCGGCGGCGGCGGAGCATTTGGCCGATGACCGAGTCGGCCGCCGCGCCTCCGCTCATCGCGCTGCACGCAGTCACCAAGGACTACCGGCTGGGCAGCGTGGCGGTCCACGCGCTGCGGGGCGTGGACCTCACCATTGCACAGGGCGAGTTCGTGGCGATCGTGGGTCCGTCCGGCAGCGGAAAGTCGACCATGATGCATCTCATCGGCTGCCTCGACCGGCCCACCGGCGGGCAGTACCTCCTCGGGGGTGTCGACGTGGCGACGCTCGACGACGATGGCCTGGCCCGGCTGCGCAGCCTGGCCATCGGCTTCGTCTTCCAGTCGTACAACCTTCTGCCGCGCACCAGCGCCCTGGAGAACGTCGCGGCGCCGCTCCTCTACCAGGGCGTGGCCCGTCGTGAGCGACTGCGGCGGGCGCAGGCGCTGCTCGAGCGGCTTGGCCTGGGCGACCGGCTACGGCACGATCAGACAGAGCTGTCCGGCGGCCAGCAGCAGCGGGTGGCCATTGCGCGTGCCCTCGTCACCGAGCCGGCGCTGATCCTGGCTGACGAGCCGACCGGGGACCTCGACTCGGCCGCGGGTGCGGAGGTGCTCGGGATCCTCTCCGACCTGCACAGGTCCGGCCGGACGGTGGTCCTGATCACTCACGATGCCGATGTCGCAGCCGTCGCTCCGCGGCTCGTCCATGTGCGCGACGGCCTCCTCGAGGAGGAGCAGGCGGCGACGGCAGCATGAACGCCGCAGAACTCCTCAACCTGGCCTTCTCGCGGCTGGCGGCGGCGCGGCTGCGTGCCGCGCTCACCATGCTTGGTGTGGTGATCGGGGTCGGCGCGGTCATCGCGCTGGTCGGCGTGGGCGACGGGGCGACCCGTGGCATCACGTCAAGGCTCGAGGGGCTGGGCACCAACCTGCTCACCATCAGTCCGGGCCGCGTCTTCTCGCGCGGGACGTTCGGCGCTGCAGGCTCGGCGACCACGCTCACCACGGAGGACGCGACCGCCATCGGCCAGCTGCAGGGAGTCGCCGCGGTGGCGCCGGAGGTCCGCTCGCAGGGCCTGGTCATCTCCGGCACCCAGAACACGACCACCTCCATCGTGGGCACCACGCCGTCCTACCTGAACGTGCGCAACTACCAGATCTGGCAGGGCTCCTTCCTGACCGATGCCGCCAACACGGCGGCGATGCGCGTCGCCGTGTTGGGATCGACGACCGCCGCCAACCTGGGCCTGGGTGCCGCCGACCTGGGACGGACCATCACCATCGGCGGAATCCCGTTCGACGTGATAGGCATCCTGCAGCCCAAGGGCAGCGCGGGCATCGGCAACGAGGACGACGAGGTCCTGATTCCCATGAGCACCATGGCGAGCCACTTCGTCTCGGGTGACGGCGTGCAGGCGGTCTACGTCAGCGTGGCCACCGCGGACCAGATCAACGTGGCCAAGGACACGATCACCGCCACCCTGGAGTCCCGTCATCGCATTCCGGCCGGCGGCACCGATGACTTCTCCATCGCCGACCAGGCGCAGCTGCTGGGGACCGTGAGCTCCATCTCCGGGCTGCTCACCATCCTGCTGGCCGGCATCGCGTCCATCTCGCTCGTGGTGGGTGGGATCGGGATCATGAACATCATGCTCGTCAGCGTTCGCGAGCGGACGCGCGAGATCGGGGTGCGCAAGGCGATTGGAGCACGCCGCCGGGACATCCTGGCCCAGTTCCTGGTCGAGGCCCTGACGCTCTCCCTGTTGGGAGGGCTGCTGGGGATCGCGCTGGGCCTGGGCGCCTCGTGGGTCATCGGCATCATTGCCGGCTGGGGCTTTGCCTTCAGCCCGGTCACCGTCCTGCTCGCCGTGGGCTTCAGCCTGGCGGTGGGCATCGTCTTCGGGGTCTGGCCGGCACGCCAGGCGGCGCGCCTGGACCCGGTCACCGCCCTTCGCTACGAATGAGGTCTTCGCACGCATCATGAGCACAGATACGCCCGAGCAGGCGCCAGGCGCGGCCCAACCGCCAACGACCGCATCCGCGTCGACGCCACCGCCTCCACCGCCGGCCTTCACCGCCCCGCCGGCCATCAATCCGGACCTGTTTTCGTCCATCGCCGCCGCGAAGCCGCGCGCCCGCGTGACGCTCACCTCGGTCCTGTTGGCCGCGGCCGCGGTGGTGGCCGTCGCAGGGATCGCGTTTGCCGTGGGACGGGTGACCGCACCGGCCACGACCGGCAACCCGACGGGGTTCGGACGTGCCTTCAATGGCGGGAACGGCGGGGCAGGCGGCGGCGGGTTGCCGGGCGGCGGCAACGGCAGGGCGGGCGGCGGCCTGTTCGGCGCGACCTCCGGCGGCATCGAGCTGCGCGGCACAGTCACAGGCGGTGAATGGCGACACCCTCACGGTCCAGCTCGACAATGGCCGGACGATCCAGGTGCAGACCAGCACCTCGACCACATACCACACCCAGGTGAGCGCCTCCGCGTCGAGCGTGACGAACGGCAAGTCGATCGTCCTGCAGGTGGACGCCTCGGGTGGCCTGCGCGGCTTGTTCGGTCAAGGTGGGACCGGGACCACCGGTTCCGTCACGGTCCCTGCGACGGACATCACGATCACCGGGCAGTAGGCGCTGCGCCGTCGCCGGATGCCATAGTTCGCCAATGCACCTGCTGGTCGTCGAGGATGATCCCCGTCTGCGTCGCCTCCTGGCGCGCCTCCTCACCGTGGATCGCCACGTCGTCGAGGAGGCGGGCGATGCCAGCGGCGCACTCGAACTCGCGCGGCTCACGAACGGGCTGGACGGGATCATCCTGGACGTGGGCCTGCCGGATGGCTCCGGGCTGGATGTGGCGCGGACGCTCCGCGCTGAAGGCTCGTCGATCCCGATCCTGATGCTCACCGCGCGTGACGCGATCGACGATCGGGTGCGCGGCCTGGATGCGGGTGCGGACGACTACCTGGTAAAGCCGTTTGCCTACGAAGAGCTCGCTGCGAGGCTGCGGGCTCTCGGTCGTCGCCGGCGACCCGCCTCGGGACGGGTGGCGCGCCTGGTCAACGGGCCGATCATCCTGGACGAGGCTATGCGGGAGGTGACGGTGTCGGGTCACCCGGTCTCCCTGTCGCCGCGGGAGTTCTCCCTGCTCGAGTGCTTCCTGCGCCACCCCGGGCAGGCGCTCTCCCGTGACCAGCTCCTCGACGCGGCCTGGCCGTATGGCGTCGCGGTCACGCCCAATACGGTGGACGCCTACGTGCACCTCCTCCGCGAAAAGCTGGGGCCGGCGGGCAGCGACCGGATCCGCACCGAGCGTGGCGTGGGCTACCGGCTGCTGGCGCCTGACCGCGCCTCCGCCCGGCAGCGGGACGGGGGCTGACCGTGCACATCTTCCAGCGGCCTCCCTTCGACGACCCCGCGACTCCCGGCGACACGCGCCTGCTGAACCGGGTCCGATGGCGACTGGTTGCCTGGAGCGGAGCGATCACCCTGGCCATCCTCCTTCTCCTGGGCGGCGCCATCTACGGCACGACGGCGGCGAACCTGGCAAACGCCACGGAATCCGCCCTGCAGACACGCGCGGCAGCCCTGCAGATCGCTGTGCAGCGACTGAGCCGGCCGCTCCTGCCGGGTGCCGAGGTCTACGACACCATTGGCCTGGCCATCGGCGGTCCTGCGTCAGGCACCATTGGCTCCATCGTCACCCCCAACAACGTCGCCTGGGTGCCACGGGACGCGATCGCGCGGGACCTTCCGGTCGAGTCGGGGATTCAGGCCGCCAGGGAGTCCGGGGGCGAGGATATGCGTGTCGAGGACCTGGGCGGTGCCTCCGCCCGGGTGCTCTCCGTTCCGCTCGACCTGCGAGACGGGCGCTACGTGGTGCAGGTCGTCGCGTTCCGCACGGCAGAGGAGAGCACCCTGCGCACCCTCCTCCTGGTCCTGCTGGTCGGCGGCCTTGGCGCTGTCCTGCTGGCCACGGCCGGTGGCTGGCTGTACGCCCAGCGGGCCCTGGTCCCGATCCGGGAGTCCCTGCGCCGCCAGCGCGAGTTCGCCGCGGATGCGTCCCACGAGCTGCGAACGCCCATCACCGTCCTGCGCGCGTCCATCGAGGACCTGCGCCGCAACCCGACAACGCCGGTCGCCCAGGTCGGGACGGCGCTGGAGGACATGGACGCCGAGGTGGGCCACATGACCGATCTCGTGGACGGCCTGCTCGTCCTCGCCCGCGCGGACTCCGGCGTGGTGGAGCTGCATCGCGAGCCGGTCGATCTGGCCGATGCCGCCGCCGCCGCCCTCGGGGAGCTGACGCCGCTGGCGCAGCAGCGCGGCGTGGAGCTTGCCCTGGACGCTGCGCCCACGGAGGTGCTGGGTGACTTCGGCCGACTTCGGCAGCTGGCCGTGATCCTGGTCGACAACGCCATCCGCCACGGCGGCGGCGACCTGCGGGTCGAAGTGTCGGTCCAGCGGGAAGGCGCCTGGGCTCTGCTGCGCGTGGACGACAACGGCCACGGCCTGCGAACGGAGGATATCGAGCGCGTCTTCGAGCGGTTCTGGCGCGCTGCGGATGCCCCGGCCGGCGGCCTGGGACTGGGCCTTGCCATCGCCTCGTGGATCGCGGAGCGTCACGGGGGTTCCGTCAGCGCCCAGCAGCGGCCCGGCGGGGGAGCCCGGTTCGAGGTTCGCCTCCCGGCATCGGCCTGAACGGCGCGTTGCGCCTACAGGGGCAGACGCACCACCGTCACGGCCCAGCTGCAATCTGACTCGACGTGCAGGAAGACGTCGCCGGTGAGGGTCCCGTGCGCCGCGAAGAAACTCGGCTGGGTGGTGCCGGGTGCCGGGGGCTGGGGAAGACCGTGGTCGTCACGAAGACGACCGGCGTGGTGTCGCCCTGTCGCCGGTTTGAGCGATCCGGTGAATGTGCACGTTGCCGCGGCTGGGCGCCGGTGGGGACGGCGGCCGCCCAGCGCAGCGCCGTGCTCCCCTCGACCCGGAACGGGCCGAAGTCGCCGCTGGTGGTCTGCGCATAGCCGGCGACGAACACCGGATCAGTGGGCTGCGGGCTTGGCACGGCGCCGTTTGGCGCCAGGAACGGATCCGGGGTGAATCCGGCCGCGACCCACCCTCGATGAAGGTGGGGGCCGCCGGATCGACGTCGCGGACGAGGTACCAGCCATACCCGTCGGTGCGGATGGGTCCTGCGACGACCTGCACCGCCGCGCCGAGCGGCAGGTTGGCGTGCGTTCCGGAATTGGTGCCCGGCAGGTCACGGAGGCGCACCGTGGTGAGCGTCTTGAGCTGCGTTCCGGCGGCGAAGATCGGAACGGCCGCCTGGTCGGGGGTCGGGGACGGCGTCTCCGTTGGGCTGGCGGTGGGCTCGGCCGTTGCCGTGGGCTCTGTCGACGGCGTGGCGCTGGCCGTCACCGAAGTCGTCACGGGGGACCCCGACGGGGCCGGAAGGCAGGCGGCGGTCGCGAGCGACGTTCCCAGCAGGATGCCGAGCAGGCGCCCTCGCCTCACGGCAGGGACCGCTCCTCGAGCGGGACGTCCCAGTGCGCCTCGACAAGCTCGAATCGGCGCTGCTCCTCCATGCGAAGGCGTTCCTGGTCGGGGAAGAGCCGCTGCACCAGCTCGGGTTCGGCGTGATCCTGGATTGCGGCCCAGTCCCGGTAGGTGATGGTCACCAGGTAGGTCCAGTCAGCACCTCCATCTCCGTGGAAGCGCGGCCCGTAGCCGCGAACCTCGAGCAGGCGGCCGCTGCGGACCTGCTCTGCCAGGATGGGGTAGTGGTTGCGGCTGAAGAGCTCCCACCATTCGTCATGGAAGCCCCAGCGGATCCGGTAGAAGTAGGCAACGGTGATTGGCGTGCTCTGGTTCACGCTCAGACACTAGCCGATGCCGGGCCGGCCTGCGACCGCGCGGCCACGAAAACCCTGCCGCCATCCAAGTCACCTGTTCCGCGTCGCGCCTTCGGCGCGAGCTCGCCGCGATCGAGAGGGGGGAGGAGCCCCGATCGGTGTCGCCTACGAGCTGAGGAGATGCGCGATCTCGCGCGCGTTGGTAGTGCCGTAGTTCGCGTAGCAGTTGTTCATGAGGAGGTGGACCTCCTTGGCCCGGGTGGCCGCCTCCCGCACCCGCGGTACCCACTCGCGCAGCTCCTCCTCCGAGTACAGGTAGCGGAAGCGCTCGACAACAGGAATCCCCTTCGCCTCCCAGGTCTCGGTGCGCCGCCCGTGGAAGCGCACCACCGCCAGCTGCGGTGAGGTGACGGCCACGACGGGCGGCAGCGAGGACTTCGTCCCCTGCGGCTCGTCGACCATCACGAACGGGACCTGGTTGCGGTCCAGGAACTCGACCGTGCGGCCCGCGTTCTTCTCGTTGAACCAGCTCGCGGCGCGGAACTCGACCGCCATGGGCATGTCCGCGAGGCGCTCCTTCGCCGCCAGGATCGCGTCTCGCGCGTCGTTTGACGGGAAGACCCAGCGCGGGAACTGGAGGAAGACCGCGCCCAGCTTGCCAGCCGAGTGCAGCGGCATGATCGCATCCCGGAACGTCTCCCACACCGCGTCGAGGAGCTCCGGCGGCAGGTCGCGACCGTAGATCCGGCCCTTGGCCACCAGGTCGGCGGGCAGCTCGTCGCGAATCGGGCGCGGGAGACGCTTCACCTCGGACGGCTGGCCGGTCATCAGGGCGTGGGCCTTGATGTCGAACGTGAAATCCGGTGGGGTGCGCTCCAGCCACAGCTCGCCCATCTGCCGGGTGGGCAGGGCATAGTAGGTGGCGTCCACCTCGACCACCGGGAACTGGTTCGCGTAGTACACGAGCCGGTCCCTGGCGGTCGTCGCGTCGGGCGGGTAGAACACCCCCCGGGCCAGCATGGTGGGGTCGGTCCACGAGGCCGTCCCAACACGCACGCTGGCGGAGCCGATGGCGAACGGATGCTGCGCGGCATCCGCGACGGCTTCGCCCCGCGCGGCGGAGGCGTCAGCTCCCGGATCGTGTGAGGAATGGGATGGCGGTGCCATCGGTCCAGTCTAGGCGAGCCGCTCAGGCACCACTCTGGTCAACGCCCGCGTAGTAGCGCATGCTCCGGCCTGAGGAAGGTGGGGTAGATGTCCCGACGGCGGTGGGTTGCTATCGGCGGAGTCAGCCTGGTCGCGGTGGCCGTGGCCGGCTACACCGGGTACGTGGGAATGGAAGGCTCGCGGCAGGCTGTCGCGCGCACGAGGGACCTGATTGACTGCCGTACGCCCACGATGCAGTTCGGGTGGCCGTACGAGGCCGTCAACTACGACGCGGCGGACGACGCCCGGATCGCGAGCGAGAATCCGGACCCGGAGCACTGTGCGTACCAGGGAACCCCGGCGGGCACCGAAATCGTGACCGACGATGGCATTCACATCGCGGCGTGGTATATCCCGGCAGGCAACGGGGCTGGTCCCACGGCGCCCACGGTGGTGCTGGTGCACGGGTTCGGGGCCACCAAGGCGGGAATCCTCAAGTACGGGATTGGCCTCCACGACGCCTTCAATCTGGTGGCCTTTGACATGCGCAATGCCGGGCGCAGCACCGGCGACCAGACCACGGATGGCGTGCTGGAGCAGAAGGACCTGCGCGCCGTGCTCGACTGGCTCGATGCCACCAAGCATCCGGCCCACATCGGCGTGCTGGGCAACTCCCTGGGGGCGGCAACGGCCCTGGCCGAGGCACGAGATGACAAGCGCATCGAGGCGCTTGCGCTCGACTCCATGCATACCCGCCTTCGGTTCCAGATCGAGGCACGCGTGGCGCATGGCGGCTACCCGAGCTACTTCGGGACGACGTGGGCGATCATCACCGGCGTGGGGATTCGAACGGGAGTGAACATCGAGTCGATCGACGCGGCGGAGACCATCAAGGAGTACGGCAGCCGTCCGCTGATGCTGACGCACGGCCAGGCGGACAACGAGGACCTCCCGGAGCGCACCCAGGCCTTCTACAACCAGGCCGTTGCTCTTGGCATCCCCGCCGAGCTGCACTGGTGCCCGGACTCGGGTCACAACGCACCGGCCGGCATGCCCGCGGAGGTCTGCAGCGCCGATTTCGCGGTCTGGACGCGCGAGTTCTTCGCGAAGGCGCTGGCCACCTAGAGAACGGCGGCAAGGACCCCAACAGCGAGGCCGATGGCGCAGCCGGCGCCGATCATGCGCAGCGCCCGGGCGCGATCCGCGCGGCGGGCGGCCGTCTCCGCCACCAAGGTTGTCGTTCCCACGTTCCCGAAGTTGAAGACGCCCATCCACCCGAAGGCGACGCAGAAACGCAGGATCACCTGCAGGTAGGTGATGGCCGTGCCGGCCGCGGGAATGGCAATCACAAGCCGCCAGACGGGTGGCGCCCCGAGCGCCAGCAGGAGGGCGAGCGTTAGCAGGGTCAGGCCCGCACCGACGTGTCCCGCGCGGCGGCGTTGGGTGATCTCGTCCGGGCCGATGTTGCAGGTGCCGGGCTGGTATCCGCTTGATTCGACGAAGCTCATGACCGCGATCTCTTGCTGCATGAAAAGCCTACGCTCCTTCTTTCGGTGATGGATACGAGTCCGCCTCGGGGGCGGATGTATCCAAACCCGCCTGGCCCTCGTCCTTACTGGTGAAGGCAACGGGATACCCAATGCCGATCAGAGCAAGACACGAGGAGCACACACCAATGACCTTCCAGAATGTCGGAACCATCGATCGGTTCCTGCGCGTCCTCCTGGCCGCGGGTCTGCTGGGCCTCGCAGCCGCCGGCATCCCGGCAGCGCCATGGCTGTTCGCCAGCCTGGCCGTGGCCGCGATCCTGGCAATCACCGCGGCAGTGGGGTTCTGCCCCCTATACGCCGTGCTTCGGCTCAGCACCAGGCCGGTTCACCACTGATCGCGTGAACGGCCGCCCATGACGGCGTCACTATGGACGCATGACGGACCTGAATGAGCCGGATCAGCTTGCCACGCGCCTCGCCATCGAGGCGCCCTGGCTCGTCCGGCTCGCCTCGCGCCTGACCCGGGATCCGGCCGAGGCCGAGGATCTGGTCCAGGAGACCGTGGTCGCCGCCTGGCGCCGCCGCGGCCAGCTGCGTGATGCCGCGGCCCTGCGCGGCTGGCTGCGTCGGTCGCTCATCAACCGGGTGATCGACCGTTCCCGGCGGCGAACCGTCGAGGTGCTCGACTTCGCGGACGTGGAGGCGGACTGGCGTGACGATGACTTCACCGTGGATCCGGAGGCGGTGCTCGAACGGGCGGAGCTGCGCGACGAGCTGGAGGACGCCTTGGTCCGACTGCCGGTCATCTACCGGATCCCGGTGGTCCTGCACGACGCGCTGGGCTGGAGCGGCCCGGAGGTGGCACAGGCGATGAGCATTGGCTTGCCAGCGACGAAGCAGCGCGTTCGACGCGGCCGGATGATGCTGGTCCACGCGCTGGCGTCCGACGATGCCCGGCGGCGGGCTTCCCTGGCGCAACCGCTCCGCTGCTGGAAGGCACGTCGACTGGTCTCGGGCTATCTCGACTCGGAGCTCGCGTCGGCCGAGAAGCGTGCCGTGGAGACGCATCTGGCGTCGTGCCCCACGTGTCCGCCGCTCTACGCATCTCTCGTCGGGATTCGCGACGCCATGGGTGCGCTTCGGGACCCTGACAGCGTGGTCGAGGAGGAGATTGCCGCCCGCATCATGGAGCGGGCGACGGCGGCGCGGGGCGGTGCAGCGGCGGGGCTCAGGTCTCGTCCGTCTCGACAGACGCCGACGCGCGGGTCGCCCTAGGATTGGTCCGATGTTCGAGTCCGATGCCGAGATCGACGAGCTGCAGCGACTGTTCGACGAGACGCTCCGTCAGGCAAACCCGCACATGCGGAGCATCGTCCATCCCGGGCGTCGGCTGCGTGCGACGCAGGTGGTGCGCTACCTGCAGGGGACCAGGCACGTGGCCTTCGCCACCGTGAGTCCCGAGGGAGAGCCGCGCGTCTCACCGCTCGACGCGCTCTTCATCCACGGTCGTTTCACGATGGCCACCGGGGCGCGCGCAACGAAGATCCGCCATCTGCGCGCCAACCCCGCGTGCTCCGCGGTCCACATGGAGGCCGACCGCATCGCAGTGGTCGCAAACGGCCGTGTGGAATGGATCGAGCGCGACCATCCCGATCACGAGGTCATCCACAGCACCTGGACGGACACCTACGGATCGGATCCCTACACCTGGGGCGACATCGTCTTCTTCCGTTTGGTGCCCAGCGCGATGTGGGCCTACGCCTCCAACCCCGACGCGTTCCCGTCCGACTAGAGCTTGGCTCCGGTGGTATCCGGCGGCTCGGGCCGTTCCGGGCGGTCGTCGAGGCCGTCCACCGTGATCCCGTTCGCCGTGTCGCGCGACTCGCGGTACGGCTCCTCGATCTGAGTCACGGGCCGCGCCTTGTTGAGGATGAGCTGGTCGAGCGTGCCGAAGAGGCCTGCGACCACCGCGCCGGCCGAGGGATCCGAGGGAAGCGGATCGTCGGGTCCGCGCTTACGACGCCCCATACCGCGCACCATACGCCGCCGGCGCCCGGCATGCACCTCGCGAACGGGCGGCGACGCATCGGCCGTGCGAGGGTTAGCATCGGCGCCGTGAACAGACAGCGGACCAGCTGGCTCATGGACATGGACGGTGTCATCGTGCGCGAGGAGCACCTCGTGCCGGGCGCGGATCGCTTCCTTGCCCGGCTGGCAGAGACACACCATCCCTTCCTGGTCCTCACCAACAACTCCACGTTCAGCGCGCGGGACCTCGCCGCCCGCCTGGGTCGCATGGGGGTCTCCATCGCTGCGGAATCCATCTTCACGTCGGCGCTGGCGACCGCCCAATTCCTGGACGAGCAGCGACCCGGCGGCACGGCATTCGTCATTGGTGAGGCGGGGCTCACCAACGCCATCTACCAGGTGGGCTACACCCAGACGGAGGCAGATCCCGATTACGTCGTCCTGGGCGAGACTCGCACGTACTCCTTCGAACGCATCAGCCGCGCCATCCAGCTCATCACCCGCGGCGCTCGCTTCATCGCCACCAACCCGGATCCCACCGGGCCCAGCCCGGACGGGCCGCTGCCGGCCACCGGCTCCGTTGCGGCACTCATCTCGAGCGCGACCGGCGTGCAGCCCTACTTCATCGGCAAGCCGAACCCCTTCATGATCCGGTCCGCCATGCGCACCCTGGGCGCGCACTCGGCGTCGACGGTCATGATCGGCGACCGGATGGACACCGATGTCGTGACTGGCCTGGAGGCCGGCTGCGAGACGATCCTCGTGTTGAGCGGCATCACCGAGACGGAGGAGCAGGCCAATCGCTTCGGCTACCGGCCGTCGCGCATCGTGAGCTCGGTGGCCGACCTGGTGGACGACATCGAGCCAATGGAGCTCGCAGCGGGCTGAGGCCGACCCGCCAACCGGTCAGCTGATCGTCAGCTTGTCCACGACGAACTTGCTGGCGCAGGTCAGCCAGTCGCTGAGCTCACCAACGTCGTTTGGACTCGTGTTCGCCGAGCAGGCCTGTGCCGCCGGATCGTCGAAATGCCCGGTGATCTGGTAGGCGGGTCCGGTGGTGCCCACAGGGGCGAGACCGGTCGCCGGGATCCCGGTGGCGGGATCGAAATGCAGGAGCAGGGACCAGGTGGTGCCGCCGTCTGCGTTCACCCAGTCGTAGCCGATGTTGTCGCAGACGAGCCATCCCGGCTGACCGGGTGGCGGGAGGCAGGCGCCGCCGAGCCCGCCCTCCGGCGGCGTGGCGGCCTGGTGTGCGGTGAAGGTCATGGGGCCGGATCCGTAGCATCCCACGCGGGCGACAAGGCTGAGGGCGGCAATGGCCGTGACGCCGGGCGTTGGGCATTTGCTCGTGTTCGGGAGCAGCCAGGCCGTTGTGCCGGAAGCGCCGGCAACCCAACCAACCGGGACACTGGCGGAGGTAAATCCGGGATCCTGAGTGAGGCCCACCGCGTACCAGCGGTATCCGCCGGCGTCCACCGGCCCGTCCACCACCAGCACCTGGTCGCCGGACGTGAGCGGGTTCTTTCCCCCGGCGAAAGACGCGACCTTGAGAAGCGCGGCAGAGGCCGATGGCGCCACCCGAACATTGAGACTTGCCGCGGCGACCGTTGCGAGCGAGAGCTTCGTCAGCGCCGCGATGGGCGTGGCGCTGGGTGTTGGTGGCGGGGTGTCGGTCGGTGCCGGCGTCGGTGTGGCCGCGGGGGCCGCGGAACCGGATTCAGACGGGGTGGCGCCCGTGGAGGCGCTGCCGAGCGGTGATGCCTGCAGGCTCGACGTGCCGGTGGCGCATCCGGCCAGGAGAACCAGGGTGGCGACCATGCCGCCGACCCGTCCGCGATGTCGCATCTTCCCTCCCGCGGTTCGCTTCACCCTCGAGGGGACACGATACTCCTAGGCTTCTCCTTCGCGAAGGATGCGTGCAAGCCAGGCGTGTGGGCGGTCTGCGCTGAATGCGGTGGTGACATCGAACCGTTCGTGCCGAATCTCCTCCACGTGCCACCCGGTGGCGAAGGCGGAGCGCAGCTCCGCCTGGGTGACTCGCCGTGGCCCGACGTCGCCCGGCGTGAACTCGGAGAAGCAGAGCAGGTGGACGAGGCCCCCCGGTCGCACGACACCTGCGAGGCTGCCGACGTACTCGGCGCGCAGGTCGTCGTCGAACGTGTGGAAGACTCCGGAGTCCACGACGCTGGCGAAGGTGCGCTGCAGGGCATCGAGGCGGAGCACATCGGCCACGTGGAATTCCGCGGTCAGCCCGCGAGTCGCGGCCTTCTCTCGCGCGGCGTGGATCGCCGTGGGGGCCAGGTCAACGCCCATCACCTCGAGGCCGCGAGCGGCGAGCATCAGGGCCTGCTCACCGGTGCCGCAGCCACAGTCGAGGACGGGGGACGTGAACGCTCCGCCATCGGCCAACCGGACGAAGGCGGATTGCGGCCTGCCGATATCCCAGGGTGCCCGGTCCTCGCGGTAGGCGCTGTCCCAGCGAGCCGCCATGCTCGGGTCCGGGCGGTGGGCCATGCCCATGGGTCAGGCGCTCGTGCGACGTGCGGCGTGGAGGATGATGGGCTCGTTCACGCCCTTGAGCTCCACCGGACCGATCTCCGTGAAGGCAACCTCCGTGGCCCGGGCCTGCTCGACCGCGTCCTGGCTCACGAGGACCTCGCCGGGGCGGGCGTACTCCGCAATGCGCGAGGCGATGTTCACCGTCTGCCCGTAGTAGTCGCCCTCCTGGAAGAGGACCGGACCGGCGTGGATGCCCACGTGAGCGGGAGGCAACCCCTCGTGGGCGGCGGTCTCGACCATCTCCAGCGCGGCAATCACCGCGGGCCCGGGATCGGGGAAATGGAGCATGACCCCGTCACCAAGCCACTTGACCGCTCGGCCGCCGTGCTCCAGGGCCTGCCGGTTGACGAAGCGTCCCAGCCGTTCCGCCAGGCTGGCGGCCGCCTCGTCGCCACGATCCTGGGTGAGGCGCGTGTAGCCGGTGATGTCCAGGAAGCACATGGCCGGCGGATGTTCCACCTTCCGATACAGGCCGGCAGCGCCCAGGGCGTCCTGCAGCCCGCCGATGATGTTCGTCATCCAGGCACGCGCCTGCTGTGCGTGGAACATGGCGAGGAGCGCCGCATCCGTGGCGCGGTCCATCTGCTGGCCCTGCTCGTCTGCGGACGAGGCGGCCATCTCCCGGACGTTGAAGCCCTCTGCCAGCATGCGGTCCATGAACTCGGAGCGCCAGGCATCCGATTCGGTCTCGGCCAGGCGGCGAAGGGTGTCGCCCATGACTCGCAGTCCACGCTCCAGCACGACCGGGCGAAAGCCCATCGCCAATCTGATCTGGAGCATGGGCACCACCGCCAGCTCGTCGTCGCGGACCAGGTCCTCGGGGCGGGGCGGCGGGGCGCCGGTCGACTCGCGGAGCACGCCCATCAGCGCAATGGGGACCCCGGTCCGCTCGCAGACCTGCTCAAAGGTCTCGTCGGTCAGTGCGGCAAAGCGCTCGTAGAGGGGCGAGTCGATGAACTCGAACCCAATCCCTTCGCTGCGGATGGCCTCGGCCAGGCCATCGAGAGGGATCCCGGCATCATCGAGCGCGCGGACGATCTGGGCACGCCGCACGTCGCCGGGTGAGAAGGTCCCCCCGTGGCCCGGGGTGAGGATTCCCAACTCCGCGAGACGAGCGAGGTACTCGGGGGCGACACCGGCTCGGAGTGCCGCCTCTGCCTGGGTATAGCGCGACATCGGCGCAAGGGTAGCGTGTTGGCCCGGCAATGGAGCCCGCGGATGAGCCTGGTGAGCATGCCCTGACGGCAGCATCGGAGAATCGCAGGAAAACCATTGACCCGCGGAGGCTCCGGTCCTAGACTCGGGTGACGCGCCAAACACTCGCCCTGTTGCGAGCGGGCGGCACGTGATAGGGAAGGTCCGCGGCGGCGACATTGTCTTTGCCAAGGGCCAACCGTCGGGACGCAGGTAGCGTGGGAGACGGGGATAAGCTCCCGTCCCAACGTTCGGTGGGCACACTGTCTCGCCCGGGTGGATCCAGGAGGGCCAAAAGCCCTGCTCGAGGTCCAGTCGGGATCGTCACGGGAGAAGGGTCCATCGGGCGGAGGCAACGACCGGGACCGGCGCGCATCACCTTCGGGTGAGGTGCCAATCCGATCGGGCCGGCCCACGGCTCTGGTTCGGCGGCGTGGAAACCGCCGGGCGGTTCTGCAAACGAGGAACCGCTGATTCTATGTTCGGCTGGCACTGGAATGCCTGGCTCGTCGCCGCTTAGCGCGCGCCGTGCATACCAGCCACCGCAGGCCGGGCGCGACGTCTGAGGCGGGTTCGTTGCGCCTCGGGGCCTTGGCCTCGGGACCCGATGGGCTTACCGATAGGGATCTGTGGCTCCGTGAAGGACTCGCAGGTCCCTTCGCCGTGTCCGGGCCATGCGCGGTGCGTCGTGCGCGACGCATGAGGATCCTGCCGGAACCTGTCACTCCTTGGTGTTCTCGTTACCGCCAAGGGGCAATGCTGGTCTCGGGCGGCGCTACCTGCAAGAATGCCGTTTTCCGCGACGTGGACGTCGGACCGCCTCCGCGGAGCACGGAATCGAGTGATCTGGAGGCATGACCGGTGGCTGACTCAAACGGCGTGAACCGGGCCAGGTGGGTGGATCTGGCGAGCAGCGACGCGGCGGCGTCGCGCGACTTCTACGCGAAGCTCTTCGGCTGGGAGATCGAGGTCGACCCGGATCCGCAGTACGGCGGCTATGCGCTGGCACGGATCGACGGGCGGGATGTGGCGGGCATTGGGCCCAAGATGTCGGCCGGAGGCGCCCACCGTCTGGTCGCTGTACATCGGCTCCGCGGATGCGGTCGCAACAGGAAACGCCGTTGAGGCGGCTGGCGGCAAGGCGGTGATGCCGGCCTTCGACGTGGGCGACCAGGGCAAGATGGCCGTCTTCACCGACCCGTCCGGGGCATTCATCAGCGTCTGGCAGTCCCAGAACATGGGCGGCTTCCGCGCCGGTGGGGTGAACGAGTACGGGTGGGCGGAGCTCAACGCGCGCGGTCTCGAGAAGGCGCTGCCCTTCTACAAGGCCGTCTTCGGCTGGGATGCCGAGGTGCTGCCCATGGGCGAGGGCCAGCCGGACTACACCCAGTTCAAGGTCGGCGGCGACGCCATCGCGGGGGCCATGGAGATGAGTCCAGGGCTCCCCGCCGAGGTTCCCTCCTACTGGATGATCTACTTCAACGTGGCCGATGTGGACGACGCGTTCCGCCGCGCCCAGGTCGGCGGGGCGAGCGAGGTGGTCTCGCCCATGGACTTTCCCGGCGGCCGCTTTGCCATCGTGAACGATCCGCAGGGTGCCATGTTCGGGTTGCTCAAGACTGCCCCTGCGCGAGGGCTGAGGGCCTCGCCGAGTCGAGCTGCCGAGCGCCGGGCGAATTCAGGACCCGGCGCCGGTCGAGCGCGCCTCCGCGGCGTCGACCAGCTCCCGCAGCCGAGGCGTTGAATGCGCCGCCGGTGCGCTGGACGCCGTGCCCCGCGCCGCGGATCACGACGCGCTCGGCCCGGAGCTCGCGCTGCAGGGCGTCGCAGACCGCCTCCGCGGCGGGATCGTGGCCGCCGGAGACGACCAGGATCGGGAAGGCGGCAGCGCGCAGAGCGTCGAAGTCGAAGACGGCCTCGAAGGGAAACCGTTCGACCAGCGTCGCTCGCACCGACGCCTCCATGCGCGGGGGTGAGGAGATCCGGCACCTTGGCACGGGCGCCCACCGCGTCGAGGAACCGGACAAAGGTGTCGCGCACGCTCCCCGGGGTCTCGAACACGGCCATGACCTTGGCGATGGCGGCCTCCACTGCGGGTTGCCGCGCGCGAGCCCCAGGGCAGGCGGCTCGATCACGCACAGGGACCGCACGCGGTCCGGAACCAGGCCTGCCGCGAGCAGCGCAATGACGCCACCGTACGAGTGACCCACCACGTGGTCTCCCGGCTCGATGAGCTCGGCGATCTCGCGGGCCTGGACCTCGAAGTCGATCCGATCCAGGGGTGGGTTGGGCGGATACCCGGTCCGATGCGGCACCACCAGCCGATAGCCCTCCTCGGCCAGCTCCCGCTGAGCCGACCAGGTGGCCCAGCCGGGTGAGGTGCTGCCGTGAACGAGGAGGAGGCGCGGGCCGCGGTCGCCGAGCCGCTCGACGTGCATAGGGCCAGTCTAGGGACACGCGCGGCGACCGAAGCCGCGGGCGGCTGCCCCTGTCAGCCGAACGTGACGGAGTCGATCACCGGCTGCGCCACGGAGAGGGCAGCGTCGAAATGCTCCGGCGGCGCCTCCACGGTGAACACCAGGAGCTGCCCGCCGTTGCTGATCAGGTTGACCCGCACCTTCACGTCGGGTGTGAACCGATAGATCTGGCCGTTGGCCGAGAGGAAGCCAAAGACCGGGGCCGGATCAGTCGTCGTGACGTCAAACCAGACGCCATCGGTGCCGCCAATAGTGACCGGTTGCGGTGCAGTGACCTGCAGGCCCGTGTTCCTCGCGAAGAGCTGCGCGGCCGCTGCCGGATCGGTTCCTGCGTCGGTCGAGTCCTGCCCGCCGGTGAAGACCTGTGCCACGACGCCGAACGCGACATAGGCGGGGTCCTTCTGGAGGTCGAACGCCTGCGGGTCGGTGTTGGAGGTGGACCAGCCGTCATCAAGGGTGAAGCGGAGATAGGGGTTGGATCCCACCTCGTACGTGCCGGGAACCAGGGGGCCGGCGGCGAAGGTCGGTGCGCCGGAGGTGGTCGCAGCCGAGCTGCCTGTCGGCCGCCTGTCCGATGCCGATCCGGACGCGGCCGCCGACTGCGCCGACGCGCCCGGTGAGCCGCCCGGACTGGAGCATGCAGCCAGCAGCAGGGCCATGGCGACGACGGAGAAGAGGGACGGGCGGCGGATGGCGGCGGATGACATGGATGCATCCTCGTGCGCGAGACCCCGACCGCTGAGCGTTGAGGCCGGCGAGCCTGGCGCATGCACCGTACTCCGCACTGGAGGAAATGTGAAGCAGAGTGGGCGGCGTGAATAGCCGTTCGATGCCCGTCGCGCGATCCCGCCGGGGCTCAGCCTTTGGCGATGTACCGGAACTTGATGCGCTTCTCGCCGCCTTCGAATGGGCCCTCCCCGCGGGCATAGAGCTCCACGACCACCGGCATCAGCGCCGGGTACTCGCCGAAGGCCTCGCGGTAGTCGCGGTTCATGGACCGCAGGTGCGATGTCAGGAGCTCCGCGACCTGCGCCCGGAACGCCTCGTCCGGCGCGTCCCGCAGCAGCTGGACGCGACACCCTCGGGCGCGTCTCGCCGGGGCGTTCCTCCATCACAGAGAGCTGGTACGAGAGCACCCGCGCGGCGACCTCCTCATCGGAGTAGATGGCGGACTCGATGTCCTCCGGGTAGATGTTGGCGCCCATCACCGAGACGGTGGAGTCCTTGCGCCCGAAGACGAACAGGTACGGCATCCGGATCAGCCGCCGTCCGCCTGCGGGCAGCAGCGACTCGAGCTCCACGCCCACCGTCGCCAGCCGTTCCCGCATCTGGTCGTCCCGCAGGACCCCGCCCTCGTCGTGCGGGTTGTAGCGGATCTTGGGCGAGAGGGTCGCGTGGCGGGCCACGGTGAAGAGCAGCTCCCGCTCCGTATTCGTCTCGATGTGGTGGAAGAACGGGTTGAACTGGAAGACCATGGGCGACCGATCGGCCTCGCCAAAGACCGCTTCGGCCACATCGGGTCGCTCCAGCGCCAGGCGTCGGAGGGCGATGCAGACCGGGGTTTCGGCCGCCAGGCCGATCTCGACATCGGTCACGCCGTAGCCTGAATAGACGGATTCGAAGTGCCGGCCCAGGTAGGCGCGCAGTGACTCGGAGTTGCCCTCCCCGCCGAGCAGCGCCGACATGGTGTACGCGGACCAGTCCAGGCCCCGCCGCTCGCCCTCGTCCAGGAGGACCTTGAGGAACGGTGGGTAGCCCACGATGAGATACCGATGGCCCGGCCCCAGCTCGACCAGGGTGTCGAGCACCTTGTCGAGATCCGGCCCGGTGGGCTTGACCAGGCCCCGCTGCTCCAGGGCCGCGGCCGTGGTCATGCCCGTGGCCCAGGCGCCCATGGAGAAGGTGTTGAGGATCACGAGGGGCTGGTCGCCGAACGTGTAGCGGGCGAAGAAGGCGATCATCCGCCGCACGTGGCGCCGCTCCTCCGCGCCGCGGGCCCAGTTGTAGGGCGTGCCGGTCGACCCGGAGCTCTCGTCGATCGTGGTGCCCACCAGCGGCAGACGCCCGTCGATGCAGCGCTGGGTGAGAGGGTAGGCGTCGATGTAGCGCTTCTTGTCGGTCTCGGGGAGGTCCCGCAGGTTGCGGATGTGGTCCGGGTTCAGGCCGGCCTTCTGCAGGTAGTCGCGGTAGGCGGGAACGTGGCTGGCGGCATTGCGGGCGGCCCGCAGGGCCCGGGCCTGGCTGAAGGCGTCCGCCGGCCCCGGCGGCATCACCTCCAGGAACCACTGGAGCGCGCCGTAGCGACGGGCCACGCTGCGCAGCAGGACCTCGAGGGCCCACTGGGAGACGGGACCGGGCAGCGGACCTCGGTGTGGCCCGGATACCGGCTGGGGCGCTGCGGACTCGGCGATCGGTCCCTCTCCTCTCCGTAGGCGCCCAGTCTCCTCCCGTTTTGTGCGAACGCAAGAGCCGATGGTCGCTGCCTAGTGCGGCCGCTCCCGGGCGGTTCTAGCGGCGCTAGCGGTGTGCACCGCGGCGCTGCCCATATGGAGCGTGGTGCGCGTGGTCCTAGCGAGGCGGCCCTTGGCATTCGGTATCAAGGCGTTCTGGAGTCGCACCGCTAGCCAGGCTAGAGGCTCGAAGACCACGCGATGTCAGACGAGGAGAACGCCATTCCCCACGGGCAGGTGGCCGGCGCGGAGAGCCCATAGGAGAGCCCGTGCTCGCACCGGGAACGCGGGCTGGAGCGTGGGGGTGGCAGCGCGCAGGGCCGCTCGGTTATGACGCGTCTTCGCCAGCACCAGGATCATCCGGTCCAGCCTCGCGGTCTCCTGCTTGAGGGTCGCGGCTCGCACCTGAGCCTGGGCATCGGCCAGCCTGGTGATCACCTCGAGCCCAATGCGAATGGACCCACGCGAAATGACCGCGTCGATGGCTCTGCGATCGAGCGGCGCCGATGACACGGGCGCCTCCGTCCGCCACCTCCAACTGGAGCCGATGAGCTGCTGCGCTCGCCCGAGCACACGCAGTTGACCCGCGTCGCGAAGGGCGGGAGCTCCCGGAAACGAACGCAGCGTGACGTCGAGACCCACGGCCGCGCCCCATGCAGCTGCCCGCGTGAACCTGGGCGCCCCGGTGCCCCGTTCCCATTGCGAGATCAGCTGGTGAGACGTCCCGATTGCCTCGGCAACGGCAACCTGGGACAGCCCTCGAGCCAGGCGCGCCGAACGAAGGTCACGGACGAGCCCCGCCATCTGGCTCCTGGCGCGCAGCTGGGCCTCGTGAATGGGGTTATGGCGGACCGGCATGGCGACACGTTGGCTCGTCCCACCGTATAGGCTGCTTACTGCGACGTTATGCCAGCGGGGCGGCGGGAGAGGGGGCTGCTCACTGCAATCAGGCCCGGGCGTTGCCAACCGGACTAGCGGTGTGCGCCACGACCGCGCACCCACGGGCCTCGCCGCAATTCTGCCTAGCGTGACGGCCCTCCGTAGCGGTGGCGAGAGCATTCGAGGGTCGCACCGCTAGCCGGGCAGGAGCCGGCGAGTTTGGGGTGGTCTCAGGCGAGGGCCAGGGCGATCGCCTCGCCGGCGGTCATGCGCCGACAGTGCCACGGGGATGAAGCGCTTGTCGCCGATCTCCCGCGTAGCAGCCGGTCGCACCGCACAGCCGACCTGGAACTATCCGAAGGTCATTGAATCGATCACCGGCTGGGCCAGCGCAAGCGCCGCCTCGAAGAGACCGGGAGGTGCCTCCACCGTGACGACCAGCAGGGTCCCTGCGCTGGCCACCAGGTTCACCCGGACCGTGACATCCGACGTGAAGCGGTACACCTGGCCTCCGCCGGCCTGGAAACCGAACACCGGGGTAGCCGAGGCGGTCGTCACGTCGAACGTCACGCCGTTGGCGCCGCCGATGGACAGTGGCTGGGGAACGGTGACCGTCAGTGACGTGTTGGCTGCAAAGAGTGCCGCGGCCGCGGCGGGATCGGTTCCGGCATCGACACCGTTGCGATCGGCGTCGAACACCTGGGCGACGGTGCCCACGGCGATGTAGGCAGGGTCCTTCTGGAGGTCGAATGCGTCGGGATCCGTCGACGAGGTGACCCATCCATCGTCGATCGTGAAGCCAATGGCGGGGCTGGTTCCAACCGAGTACGTGCCGGCCGCCAGCGGCCCAGCCTGGAACGCGGCGCCAGCTGACGAGGATGCGCCAGCTGAGGCACTCGATGGTTGGGATGGGGCCGTAGTACCCAATCGCGTCGCGCCCGCGGACACCCCCGGCGTTTGGGATCCACTCCCCGCCGTGCAGGCAGCGAGTACGAGGACTACCACGGCAAGGCCCGAAAGGAGGTGCCACAAGGAGCGATTGGCGGCCGATCGAGTCACGGGACGAGCCTCCTCCATCACCATTGAGTCACCCCACCTGCAGATGACGCCGGCCCCCCGACCGGCGCCATCGGGGGAATGCGGATCAGCCCGAGATCAGCCCGCGATCAGGGCGCAGGCGTCCACGGATCGTCCGTGGGCATACAACAGGGTTGGGTTGCCCTCGCTGTCGAAGGCATAGCGGACATTGCCCATCGTCTGGTCGAACTCGAATCCGGGCAGGACCGGGAAGCCGTGCCCGTGGAAGTCGTCGAAGGACGAACCATCTGCGAAGTAGGTGTCGCCGCCCGGCCCGCCGATGTTGAGCGTGGCCGATACGTTGGGGTTGGCGTCCGTGTTCGTGATCTGGATGGTCAGCGTCCCGGTGTAGTTGTCGCGGACGGGGTTCCCCTGCGCGTCGTACCAGGTCGTGAGGTACTCGCGGTTGGTGGTGAACTCGAGATGCACCGCGAAGTCGCAGACCTCCCCGGCGGCGAAGTCGATGGACTCGGGCAGATCCACCGGGACACGGTCCGGCTTGCCGACCGCCGCCGCGCCACCAACGCTCATCAGCAACAGGGCCAGCGCCATGCCCATGGCTGGCACGAATCGGGCCTTCATCTGTCTTCCTCCATCACGGAACGGTTTGGTCTGAGCCTGCGCATGGGTTGGGCACCTCCGATATGGCTATGGCCCCGCGTCCGGAGCCGGGGCACACGCTGCCGCGTCGCGCTTGCCGCTCGCTTGCCGCACCCTTGCCACCGGGTCGGAATGGACCGATACTCGCGCGCACCGATGGGCACGGCGGGAGAGAGCCATGCGCTATCGCCTTTTGGGCGCGTTCGCGGTTGAGGCCGATGACGGCTCGCCGCTGCCCATCCCGGCTCCACGCCGCCGTGCCGTCCTGGCCTACCTGCTGCTCCATGCCGGCAGGGTGGTCGGCACCCATGATCTGATCGAGGCTCTGTGGGGCGAGGAACCGCCACCCGCCGCCCTCGAATCGCTGCACGCGCACGTCTCGAGGCTGCGCCGCGAGCTGCCGGCCGGCACCATCCGCACCCGGTCGCCGGGCTATGAGCTCGTCACGCGCGAGGGCGAGCTGGACATCGCGGCGGCGGAGCGCCTCATCGCGAGCGGTCGTCGGGCCGCACGCGCCGGCAGGTTCTCGGCCGCGCGCGAAGACCTGGCCAACGCATTGGTGCTGTGGCGTGGCCCGGCGCTGGGCGGGCTGCGCGGCGAGCCGTTCGTCGCCACCCACGCCCATCGGCTCGACGAGCTTCGCCTCACGGTCCTGGAGGAGCGCCTGGACCTGGACCTGCAACTGGGGCGTCACCACGAGGTCGCCGACGAGCTGGAGACGCTGGTGGCCGACCATCCGCTGCGGGAGGGCTTATGGCGGCAGGTGATCGTGGCGCTGTACCGCTCGGGACGCCAGGCCGATGCGCTGGCCGCGTATCACCGGGTCCGGCGCGTCCTCCGCGAGGAGCTGGGGATCGATCCCTCGCCGGAGCTGCAGTCGCTCGAGGGGCAGGTGCTGCGGCAGGACCCGGCTCTCGAGGCGCCGGTGGTGCCCGAGGAGTCACCCATCCGGTTGCCGCGCACCCTGACCCGGCTGGTGGGCCGCGATACAGACCTGGCTGAGCTGGGTGCGCTACTGCGGGCACATCGGCTGGTCACCCTGGTGGGACCGGGAGGCGTGGGCAAGACGCGACTGGCGGTGGCGGCTGCAGAGGGAGCCGCCGGCGACCACCCGGATGGGACCCTGTTCGTGGACCTTGCACCGGTGCGCGACGAGGATCTGCTCCTGTCGAGCATTGGCCGGGAGACGGGCGGTGGCGATCGGCCGGCTGAGGTGATTGCAGACCGCGAGATGCTCCTGGTCCTCGACAACTTCGAGCAGATTGTCGAGGCCGCGCCTGCGATGAGCGCCCTCTTGCGCCACTGCCCACGGCTGCAGGTCCTGGTCACCAGCCGGATCCCCCTGCGCGTGGAGGGGGAGCAGTTGTTCGATGTGGAGCCTCTTGGCCCCGGGGATGCCGCCAACCTGTTCGCCGAACGAGCGCGCCAGGCGCTGCGTCGCTGGGAGCCGGATGCGGCCGTGGGCGACGTCGTAAAGCGCCTGGACTATCTGCCGCTGGCGATTGAGATCGCGGCGGCCCAGGTCAGGGTCGTGACCCCACGCGACCTGCTGGAGCAGATGTCCGGAGCCGAGGCGCAGCGCAGGCCCGGGCGCCGTGATGCCCCGGCGCGCCAGCGAACCCTGCACGACACCATCGCCTGGAGCTACGACCTGCTGGAAGAGCCCGATCGCGCTGTGTTGCGGGCGCTGTCGGCGTTTGCGGGGCGGTTCGACGCCCGCGCGGCGCAGGCCGTTGCGCGGGCCGATGTCGAGCACCTCCGCAGGCTCGTGGAGACCAGCCTGCTGGGAACCGACGGCGATCGGTTCGTCATGCTGGAGACGATCCGCGAGTTCGTCGCGGAAGCGGCAGAGGCGTGCGGAGAAACGCCTGGGATCCGTGCGCGCCACCTGGCTCACTACGTCAGCGTGATGGACGACACAGCTCGGAATCGGCCCCATCGGCACTGGCATGGCTGGCTGGCGGTCTGCAACCGGGAGCGGGACAACCTGCATCGTGCCTACGACCACGCGGTGGCCACCCTGGACCTGCCGGCCCTCACGACCCTCGTGCGCGGGGTGGGTGTGTACTGGCTGATCGTTGGCGCGCTGGATGTGGGGGAGACGTGGGCACAGACCCTCGTGGACCTCATTCCTCCCGACGACCTGCAGGAGCGCGGCCGCAGCCTCCTGCTCCTGGCCGAGTATCCGCGGTGGTCAGGCGATCATGCCCGGGCCATTGCCCTTCGGCGCGAGGCGGTGGCGCTCGCGCGCCAGGCGGGGGATACGGATCGCCTCGCGACGCTGCTGGACGACCTCTCCTTCTCGCTGGGCGCGGTTGGCGCCGTGGAAGAGGCTGAGGCGGCGGCGCGTGAGGCGCTGGGCATCCGGATGCGGACCCCGGACGAACTTCACGGGCTCGCGCATTCGCTGTCGGCCCTCTCCGACGTGGCGCTGCGCCGCCGGGATCCCGAGGCGGCCCTGGAACTCGTCGCGGAGACGCGCGCCGCGGAGCAGCGGATAGAAGAGCTGCCGGTGGGCTGGTCGGTCGAGACGGACGAGCTGGAAGCGCGCGCCTTCCTGCAGGCCGAGCGACTCGCCGAAGCGGAGGAGCGGTACCGCGGCGTCATCCACGGTGCCGCGACGATCGAGATGCACATCCCGCTCCTCAACGGCCTGGTGGGTCTGGCATCAGCCATCGCGGGCACGCAGCCCCTGGCGGCGGCACGCTTGCTTGGCATGGCCGATCGACTGCATGCCGAGACGCGGATTGGCTTCTGGGACCCGGCCGAGCCTCACGCCGTTGCCGCCGTCGCCGAGGCTGCCCTGGGCGCTGCGGGCGCTGCGGGCTCCATGGGCGCTAACGCCGTCGCCCTCGCCGATGCACGCAGGGCCGGCCAGGCCATGGACCTCGAAGCGATCAGGGCGGAGGTGAGCCTGGCCTTGTGAATCGGGTTATGGCGGACCGGCGTGACAACACGATGGCTCGCCCACGGTACTGGCCCCTTACGGCGACGTTATGCCACGGGACAGGACGTTGCGACCAGGCCCGGGTGCTGTCAGCGGGCACGGCGTTGCCAACCTGACTAGCGGTGTGCGCCACGACCCGGCATCTGAGCGCCGTGACGCCATTCTGCCTAGCGTGGCGGCCCTCAAAGGCGATGCGGAGCGCATCCGAGGGCTGTACCGCTAGCCCGGCTGGAATCGGCGCGGTTAGGAAACGGCGCGGTCAGGAATCGGCGCGGTTGCGTGGATGAGAGCCACCCACGAGTGAAGGCTCATCCGTTGATGGCGAAGGTTGCGGTGACGTCCACCTCGAGGTCCGTGGTACCCACCTGGATCGGTGTCCTCGCGGCCGGCGCGGCCAGATCACCGGCCACGTAGGGCACCGGCGCGGGGGCGGAGACCTCTGAGACCGTGATCACCGAGCCCAGGGAGACGCCGGCGGCCTGGGCCAGGGCGGTGGCGCGCTTCTTCGCATCTGCCATGGCAGCGGCGCGTGCCTGTGCCGTGGCGGCGGTGGGATCGGCGACGGAGAAGCTGATCCCGTTGAGCCCGGTGGCGCCCGCGCCGACCGCGGCGTCGATCACGTCGCCGGTGGTGTCGATCTGGCGGACCTTGATGGCCAGGCTCTGGTTGGCCTGGTACCCCGTGACCCGCGGAGGGGTGGAGCTGTCCGGCGAGTACGCGTACTGGGGCTGAAGCGAGACCCACTGCGAGGTCATGTCCTTCTCCACAACGCCGGCCTTCTTCACCGCCGCGATGATCTTGGTCATTGCTGCGCTGGCCTGCGACTGCGCTGCCTTGGCGGTCGACGCCTGCGACTGGATCCCAACCGAGATGGTCGCCAGGTCCGGCGTGAGCGTGATCTTGCCCACGCCCTGGACGGTGATGCCGGTGGTCGGTGCGCCGCTTCCGGTAGTGACGGGAAGGGTGTTTGTGGTCCCGCGCGCGACGGACTGCCAGGCGCTCAGGTTGAGCGCGAGGAGTGCAAGGGCTGCGAGGCCGATGGCGGCGACGAGCACGGACCGGGCGAAGACGGAGCGGGGGAGCGACATGGGGGCACCTCGTGGCTGGGGTCTGGCGGTTCAATCACCAGACGGCCTCTGGGGGTGATCGGTTCCGTTGCGCCGTGGCGCCAGGGCCGCCCGCGCGACGCTCGAGGACAACCCGGGTCGCGCCGGGCCGGGCGTTTCCAGTCTGGCTGGCGTTGCGACGCTCGAGGACAACCTTGCACGGATCGCGCCGCTACTCAACCTAGCCAGGTGACTCGCCATACCGGGTTGGGCTCGGGTTCGCGGGTCGCAACGCTAGCGTCGTTGGAATCCCGCGCGAGGGGCCGATCCCCACGCGGCTCAGGGGAGGAAACGGGCGGGGTCGAGCTCGGGCGCGATGACCGGGCCGCGGCCAAGGATCAGGTCCGTCACCAGCCGCGCCGATGCCGGCCCCGTCGAGATCCCCCACGGGCCATGCCCCGCACACACGAACAGGCCCTCCACGCCCGGAACGGCGCCGATCAGCGGTCGGCCGTCGACGCTCATGGGCCGCGCACAGGCACGAACGCCACGGATGGGCGCGTCCTCGACACCAGGGACGAAGTGGGACGCGCGCACGAGGATGCGCTCGATCCAGTCTTCCGGATTCGGCTCGTCCGCCAGGAACGTGGCACCCACCGCGCTGGCCTCGGGGAAGGGGACCAGGCTGAAGTCCTGCTCCGGCCCGTCCTCCCCACCGGCGAGCATGGAGCCGATGCCCGCCTCCTCCATGATGTGGCGCGGCGGGTCTGCCAGGTCTGCCTCCACGATGACGCCCCAGCGGGGAGCGATGGGCACGCCACGCCCCAGGGGCTCCAGGAGCTCCGAGGTCCAGGGCCCGGCCGCGACCAGGACGGCATCGGCGGGGAGGAGGTTTCCGCCCACCTCCACGCCCTCCACCCGGTCACCACGCACGGCAACGGTGGCGGCCCGCCCCTGGCGGATGACCGCGCCGCGCGCCTCGGCCAGCGTCGCGTAGGCATAGGTGGAGGCGCCGGGGGCCACCGGGTAGCCGATATCGGCGCGACAGGCCCACAGCCCTTCGCCCAGCGCGGGCTCCAGGCGGCGCAGGTCGTTGCCGCCCACGACATCGGTCCGGACGTGGTCGAAGGTCGCCGCGATCTCGGCCGCTTCGGCGCGGACCACCACCTCGTCAGGGGAGAGGAAGAGCATGCCGGCGGGCTCACTGGGCAGGTGGAAGCCGGAACCGGGTAGCGGAGAGCTCGCGATACAGGGCGAGCGTGTCGTGGTAGAGCGGGTCCAGCACCGGGTCGAACGGGTGCTGGACAATCCCCTGGTTGGCGCCCGATGCCCCGGACGCGAGGCCCTCGCGCTCCACAAGGGTCACCTTGACGCCGGCACTTGCCAGGAAGGCGGCTGCCGAGGTCCCCACGATGCCGCCGCCAATGATCACCACGTGCGTTGCGCTCACGCGGGAGAGCGTACTCGTCGCAGGATGGCTGGACCGCCACGACTGAACAGGGGTGCGACACGGGCGCTCTGATCCTCGTGGGGTCCCACGTGCCCGGGGCGGTGTTCGTCCAACGAACCTTGTGACCGGCGAGACGCGGCAGGAGGCGCCCTCGGCGGCCGTTTGGTCAGTCTCGCGAGCGAGGCGACCGGTGGGATGGATCTTCGGGATCTCCAGGGAGGTCCCGGAGGCTCCCGGCGGTCGCAAGGCTCGCCTGGCGAACAGTTGGCGGGACGGTTCCGTCAGTTGGCGAGACGGTTCCGTCAGGAGGGCGGGGGCGCCTGCTCCGCAGCGAGCCCCTCGGCGTACTCGATGAGGTCCAGGTCACCGGGCGAGCGGCCCTCCGCGGTGAGCAGCGCGGCGGCCTCCGAGCGGTGCTGGGTCCCGTGGTTCACGACGTGTATGAGCATCTGCCAGACCGGGCACGCCCTCGTGGACGTAATTGACGAAGCTGTCCGTGAGGGTTGGCAGCCAGGCGTCGAAGGCCTCCCATTCAGCGTCGTACATGGCGATCAGCTCCTCGGGCGTCGGGAGCGGCTCGCGCTCGGGGCGCGGCGTTTCCCCGTCCTCCATGAACCCGTGGCGCCATCGCTGCATGGCACCCAGCTGGTGGACCAGGATCCCTCCCAGGCCGCGTTCGTCGACCACGTTGCGTGCGTGACCAGACCTCCGGGTCCAGTCCCGGGAGCTGCGCGAGCACGCGGCGCGTCGCCCAGCGGTCGTAGGCGTAGAGGGTGCGGATTTCATCGGTCTGCATGGCGCGCAGCGTAGCAGTCGAAGGCGCCAGTATCGGTCAGCAATGGGGGCAGCTGGCAGGGGGACCGTTCGTGCGGCAGTGCGCTCGTGCCTCGGCCGAGCCCGCCGGGCTTGCACAGGAGACTACGATGACGCCTCCGGGCAGCGACATCAGTTGCCGGTAGACACGATAGTGTCGGCGCAGCGCTCGGAGCAGCTTGGAGGGAGGGACGAGGTCCATGCTTCGCAGGGCGATCCTCATCGGCGTACTGATCGTTGCCACCATGCCCGCTGCGGCCAATGCGGCCGGCAAGCCCGGCAACGGGTGCCCGCCCGGGATGAACCTGGGCCGCATGACGTATGCCCAATTCGTGGACCTGCCGCGCATCCAGGCCGGGATCGAGGCTGGGGCATTCACGGCCGATGACGTCAATGCCGGAAGCGCGACCATTGACCAGAACGGCAACGGGTACGTCTGCGCTCAGCTCAGCAACGGCTTCCAGCAGAACGGACCCTACAGCCAGTACTACTACAACGAGACCGACGACAACTCATCCAAGGGTTCCTAGACCCGTCAGGTCCAGGGTGGCCAGGCGCTCCGGGTCGCCCAGGATGTCGAGCTCGGCGATCCTGCCGTCGCGCAGGGTGAAGGCCAGCACGGCGAACGGGCGCCCGTCGCGAATGATGACCAGCCCCGGCGTCCCGTTGACCAGGGCGTGCCGGGCGAAACGGGCCTGTGCCTGGTAGACGAGAGCGCCCTGGGCCGCGCTTTCTGCGCCGCGGAGGACCTGCCGTCCCACCGGCGTCGCGCCGAAGTCGGCACGGACCACGACCTCGGGATCCAGGAGCTTGAGGAGCGCGCTGAAATCGCCCGCCTGCCCCGCCGCGAGGAACGCGTCGATGACGGCGCGCTGGCGCGCCGGGTCGGCATCGGTCCGGGCGGTGCCGCCGCGGACCCGGCGGCGGGCGCGGCTGGCGAGCTGGCGGGCTGCGGTGGGGGATCGGCCCAGAATGGAACCCACCTCCGCGAACGGCACGCCGAAGACGTCGTGCAGCACGAACGCCACCCGTTCGGCCGGCGAGAGGCGGTCGAGCACCACGAGCATGGCCATGCCCACCGCATCGGCCACCACCAGCTGCTCCGCGGGACCCGGCGCGTCGTCGCGCTCCACGATGGGGTCTGGGAGGCGCGCCTCGAGCGGCTCCTCCGGGTGGGATCGGCGCGAACGAAGCATGTTCAGGCAGATGCGGGCGACCACCGTGGTCAGGTAGCCGCGGAGGTTCTCCACGGAGCCGGTATCGGCGCGGGAGACGCGCAGCCAGGCGTCCTGGACCGCGTCATCGGCCTCCGAAAGGGAGCCAAGCATGCGGTAGGCGACCGCGCGCAGCTGCGGCCGATGCTCCTCGAACCGCTCTGCCAGCCAGCCTTCCTGGGTCTCGGTCACGTTTCTCCTCGTTCGCGTGTCATACCAGTGACCCGATATCGGGCCTCAGTGTGACAAGGAGGTGCGGCCCATGGCCGGCAGCGTGGTAACCAAGACAACCGAATCCCAGCACAGCGGAGCTCGCGCTCCGCTCGAGCGGGCGCCATTCATCGTGCGACTGTTCGATCCGCTGACCCAGCGGCTCCTCCGAGCGGGGATGCCCCTGGGACCCAACATCCTGCTCACGGTGCGGGGCCGCAAGAGCGGCGAGCCGCGGACGGTTGGCGTGGCCCTCACGACCATCGACGACCGGCGTTGGGTGGTGGGCGGCTACGGCGAGGTGAACTGGGTTCGCAACCTGCGGGCGGCGGGGGAGGGCAGCATCCGCGTCAACGGCCAGGACGAGCACGTCCGGTCGCGGGCCTACACACTGGCGGAGGCGCTCGTCTTCTACCGCGACATCCTGGGTCCCTGGGTCCGGCGCAGCTCGCTCCACGGCGGCTGGTGAGCCGGATCATCCTGGGCAACGTGACCTGGGCGATCCGGTACCGCGGCCGCGGAGCACCCCGTCTTCGAGCTGTACCCGGTCACCGCAACGGCATGAGACCGTGGGGCCGCTGATCAGGCTGGTGGCGGGCGGGGTTGGTACCCAGGTACCGATGCGACCGCCGGCCTGCCGGCCGGGCGAGCCTGGACGCGTTCACCGGTCGCATTGGTGATGTGATTACCCGCTCGACCGACAGGGACCCTGCATCCGCGCGTCGGCAGCCCCGAGCCCAGGCCCATCGGTCGTGCGGGTAGTGTGGTGACCACGGCGTCGCCAGGCGAGTGCGGCGGCAGCAGGGCCGGGTGCGACGTCCGGCGCGCTACATCGGGCTGTTGATCTGGAAGTAGTTGCCGTCCGGATCGGCGAAGGTGGCGATCCACGTCTCCTCAGACGTCGCCGGGGTGGTAGGGCTCGGCGATGACCGTGGCGCCGGCCGCCTTGAAGCGCTCGGAGTCGCCAGGTACGTCCGTGCTGGTCAGGTTCCAGATCATCCGTCCCGGTTCGGCGTTGGCGCCCTTCACCTGGTCGTGCGGCGCGACCATGACGGTCACGGATCCCAGCTGCCAGCCGGTGTAGCCACCGTCCTCCCAGGCGGGGTCGCCAAAGAGGCGCCGATAGAACTCCACCAGGCGTCCGGGGTTCTCCGAGCCGATCATCAAGCTGTTGAATTCCATCGCGGATTTCCTCTCTCTTTGCTTACTGACGAGCACCGACGGGGTTGCCCGCGGTCCCGGCGTTGACGCGCTCCGCCAGCTCCACGATGAGGCCCTCCGGGCCATGGACGTAGCAGAGCCGATAGAAGTCCTCGTACTGCTCGACCGTGCCCACCGTGCCGTACCCCTTCGCCCGGAGCCTGGCCAGGGTTGCGTCCAGGTCGCCGACCTCCAGGGAGATGTGACGGAACCCGGGCCGGTTCGCCGGCAGGAAGCCCGCGGCCTCGTCCGACAGCGGGGCGTGGTAGGTGACGAGCTCCAGGTTGCCGGTGCCGTCGGGCGTGCGGACCATCACCATCTCGGCCTGGACGCCGTCGAGCCCGTTGATGCGGTCCACCCACGAGCCCCCGAGCTCCATGCCGTCGCTGCGCTCGAAGCCGAGTTCGGTGAAGAACGCGACGGCGGCCTCCAGGTCCTCGACAACGACACCCAGGTGATCGAATCGGAGCATGCCCACCTATCCCCGCTGTGCGTGTTCGGTCCATGATGCCGCAGCCGACACCATTGGGGAGCCGGCGCTGGGAACGGGTATGCTCGCGACGAATCAGAGGTGGAGAGGATGCGAACGGTCGTCCTGTACGAGCTGCTGTCCCTGGACGGGGTGGCCGAGGACCCGGACAGCTTCATCGCGGACTGGGACGCCGTCATGGACGCAGACCTCGCCGCGGTGATCGCGACCCAGGACGCGGTCATCCTTGGCCGCCGCAGCTACACGGAGTGGGCGCGGTTCTGGCCGACCAGCGAGGTCGAGCCGTTCGCGACCTTCATCAACGGGGTCGCCAAGTACGTCGCGACATCCACGCCGCTCGACCGGGACTGGGCCAATGCGACCGCGATCGACGGCGACCTGGTCCAGTTCATCCGGGATCTCAGGGAGCGGCCGGGCGGCGATATCGGCGTCCACGCCAGCATCTCCGTCGCGCAGGCGCTGCTGACCGCCGATGTCGTCGACGAGCTCAGGCTGGTGATCGCACCGACCATTGCCGGCGGCGGACGTCGGCTGTTCGACGGCGTGCCACGGTTGCAGCTCGAATCCATCGCGAGCGAGGTCTCGCCAACGGGCTCTCTGCTCGTGCGCTACCGGGTACGGCGTTAGGCGGCGGGGCCGAACCAGCGAGTTGCCTCAGTACACCTCGTCGTGCGTGCCCAGGTTGACGAGGAACGCTGTCTCGCCGTCCCATCGGAACAGGACGCGCAGGTCCTCGTCGACGCTGAAGGCCCAGTAGTCGGCGAGCTCGCCCTTGAGCTTGTGGGTATGGAGCAGGGGATCCTGCGGATCTGCCGCGAAGCGGCGAAGGGCCGCGCGCAGCATGCTCGCCTGAGGATCCTTCAGCTTCTTCGCGCGGCGGAGGAAGCGGCTGGAGGCGGTGACGCGCACGTCACGCTCGCAGCTCGTCGATGAGCGCCTCCACGTCGTCGAAGGCGGGAGCATCGCCGACGCGGTACTCGGCCTCCGCCTCGCGCACCTCGGCGAGGAAGAGGGCGCGGCGCAGGGCGGCCAGCTCTGCCTGGTCGCGCTCGTACCGCTCGGGACTCACGAGGTACGCGGCTTTTCGCGAGCGCTGGAGGACCACGGTTGGCTCGTCAGAGCCGCTGACGTCGTTCAGAACCTCGGCCACGCGTTGTCGGAGGTCGCTCACAGGTACGCTCTTCATGGCGCTAGCATGTACGGCCTACCGTACGGTGTCAAGCTCAGCCGCCGGTGTGCTACGCTGTGCGCATAGCGACGCACACTCACGGGTGACCCGATGGCGCTGCAACGAACCAACCTGACCCTCCCCGATGACCTCATGGCGCAGGTCGACGACTTGGCCGGCCCCCGCGGACGTTCCCGATACGTGGCGGAGGCGGTGGCGCAACGGGTCAAGCGAGATCGGCTCGGCAAGGCGATCCGGGAAACCGCCGGCGCCCTGCAGGGAAGGTCCGGAGCCATGACGCCCGACGAGGTGGTCCGCTGGGTGGCATCGCTGCGGGCAGAAGAGACCGGCTGAGTGCGGTACCTCCTCGATACGACCCTGCTGATCGACCACACCAACGGGTACCCGCCCGCCATGGCCATCCTCGCTAGTCTCTTCGAGGAGGGCGGCGAGCTGTTCGTCTGCGATGTCGTCGTCTGCGAGTCGCTGTCCGGCGGGACCGATGAGCACCTCCAGACCGTCGGTCGCCTGGTCGAGGCGCTCGAGTACGTTGCGACCACGCCGGAGGCGGCGCGGTGGGCGGCGGCCTCGCGCCTCCGGCGTCATCGGCAGGGTGGGAAGCTGGGCCTGGCCGATGCGCTCATCGCGGGGGTGGCCGCCTCCCTTGACGCCACGATCGTGACCCGCAACCGGCCGGACTTTGAGCGCCAGGGGGCCGCCGTTCTCGCCTACTGACCCAAGGCGGCAGTGGGGCGTTGAGGGTGCGCATGTCGGCGGATGGCATCGCAACGCGATCACGACAGATGACCTGTCGAGATGGTGAGTGACACTCAACCCGTGAGTGGCAAGGGCGACACCGCTGGCTCGGCCACGGTGCCCCAGACAGACGTATCGGATTACGGTGTCTGCGCTGTCTGCGAGCGGGACTTGTGGTGGTGCGGCCTTCCACCCGCGCTGGACGGGGACGTGTGGATCTGCGGCGAGTGCGATGCTGCGCGCAACTTCGACTCGCTCGGGCTCTAGAGGCGTTGGGAGCAACTGGGAGAATCGGCTGGCCAGGTTCAGCTACATCTCCCCTTGTATGTCCTCGCTGCCCGCGCAACGCTTCTTCGGGCAAACGTGACCGGCCGCGTGCCAATCGGGCCGGGCTGAGAGGGGAACGGAGCATGCCGCTGGGACAACGCGCGATTGCCTGGAGTCGACGCGCATTCGCCGGCCGGGGACTCACCGGGCGCCTTGTCATTCTCGCCGGGCTTCTCTTCATCGCGCTGCCGCTCTACCTCATGGCGGGGCTCTGGTTCGACCTGCTGTATGCGGCGCTTGGGTGGCTCGCGGGACGGCGGCTGACACCCAGGGTTCGCGCCGTCATAGCGGCTGCCACGGTGTTCGTGCTTGTGGTTGCGGTGGTGGCGGCTTCGCCACGGCCGGCACCCTCGGCGACGCCCGGAGCCGGGTCGAGTGCCGTAGCGCTGGCCACCGCGTCGCCGACATCCACTCCGACCCTGGCTCCAACGCCCGTGGCCACCCCCTCCCCGGGTGGGGCTGCGACATCGGTCCCGGTTGATCTCGACGACGGAGCAACGGGGACCGCTCCACCCGCGCTGCCGACTCCGGCGGCATCCACGAACCCGGACGCCGCGGCCGTTGGCTGGCTGCCCGGCGAACCCGATCCCGAGCTCACGCCCGGGCGCCCTGAACCCCGACGTCACGCAGTCCACCATCGGCTCCACCATCTGCGTCTCCGGCTGGACTGCCACCATCCGGCCCAGCTCCAGCTACACCACCAACCTCAAGATCCAGCAGATCGGCCAGTACGGCTACACCGATACGAGCACGGCGGACTACGAGGAGGACCATCTCATCTCGCTCGAGCTGGGCGGCGCGCCACGCGATCCGGCGAACCTGTGGCCCGAGCCATACAGCGCGTCCCTCGCGGACGGGCGCGACACCGGTGCCCGCGTCAAGGACACGTTCGAGAACGCGCTCAAGCGGGAGGTCTGCGCCGGGCAGATCACGCTCGCGAAGGCGCAGGCGGAGATCGGCACTCACTGGGTCCACGCCTTCTACGGGATCCCGCTCTCCGTGACCGCGTCGACCGCACCCACAGGGACGGCGACCACGCAACCCGCCGCAACGCAGACATCGGTGGCGACCGGCTCACTGGCTGTCCGCATCACCCATGTGACCGATCCGGTGCTCCGCGGCACGCAGGCGAGCATCTCCGCGGCGACGACCGCGGGCGCGGCCTGCACCATCAAGGTGACGCTCCCGTCGGGTCGAGTCTCGACCGTGGCCGCGTTGCTGCAGACCCGGACCGCGTCCTCGGCCGGGGCGGTTAACTGGACCTGGACCGTCACCTCCAACACCGGGACCGGGACGGCGAAAGTCAAGGTCTCGTGTGCCCGGGCTGGGGTGACAGGCGCTGCGTCGACAACCTTCGCCATCACGTCGTGAGCCCCGGCGGCTGGGGCGCCGCCACGCGTCGCTCAGGGCACCGTCACATCCGCGATCGCAGAACGTCGACCTCGCAGCCGGGCAGGAATGGGTCGAAGCCATGGTCGGTGAGCCAGCGGATCGCCATCAAGCTTCGCAGCGACCACCAACCCCGGATCACGTCACGGTCGACGTCGGTGCCATAGCCGGCGAGGACGTCGTCGAGGCGCTCCTCGTGTCCGAGAGTCAGGATGGCAAGGTCGTAGAGGGCATCGCCCTGGCCCGCTTCGGACCAGTCGAGCACACCGGTGATTCGATCACCGTCGATGAGCACGTGGGTGACCTGAAGATCACCGTGGATGAACACCGGCCCCCACGGCCGGAACACGGGCTCCGCAACCTTGCGGTTGCGGGTGACCAGATCGACTGGCAGGACGCCGCTTGAGACGAGCCACTGGCATTCCGTGTCGAGGCTGGAGACCGACGCGTCGGCTCGGCTGCTGGGCCATGCCGGCAGCGGCGCGTCATGCAGCGTTCGCAACGCGGCACCCGCGGCGATCCATGCCGACGCCGGTGCGGAGGACGGCGCTCCAAGACGCCCGAGCGGGGTTCCCGGGAGGGCGGCGAGTGCAAGGACGGGCGGCTTCCACCACAGGACTTCCGCGGTCGGAATCGGCGCCAACGCCATCGCCTCGACCTCGACGCCGGCACGCGCGCCATCGGTGTCGATCTTCAGGAATACGTCACCGGCGCGCAGCGTCACGCGCTCACTGTGGGCGACGACGATTTCGATCTCTTCCGGGTTGGCCGCGGTTCGGTCGCTCGAGCCTTGGGGAGCCGGCGGCCCGTGTCCCATGGCAGAGCGTGTGCCCGTTGGTTCGTCCATGGCCCCATGGTGTGGCGAGGGTTCCCTTGGGTGCAAGCGTCGGCCTGGTGCCCAGACGCCGCCGTGGTCGGGCGACGTCGGCGATCTTCTCCGTCGGCAGCCTCCATTTCCCGTTGCCGCCCGGCAGAATCGCTAGGCTGAGACACCGTGAGCGAGCCCCGACTGATCCTTACCTGCGGGTTGCCTGGGACGGGCAAGACCGCGCTGGCACGGCAGCTCGCCGCGGACCGAGGTGCCGTGCGCCTCACGAAGGATGAATGGCTCTGGGCCTTGGGGTCCACTCCCTGGGACACGTCGACCCGGGAGAAGGTCGAACACGAGCTCTGGCGCCTCGCCCAGGAGCTCCTGCGCGTCGGCCTGAGCGTCGTCCTCGATTTTGGGCTCTGGGCGCGTGTCGAACGTGACGAGATGCGATCCGTGGCGCGTGGCCTCGGTGTCCGCGTCGAGCTGCACTACCTCAACGCGCCTGTCGAGGAACTCTGGCGGCGCATTCAGGCCCGGAACTCGGAGCCGCCCTGGGACGGCTACCCGATCCGCCGCGCCGACCTCGACGGGTGGCTGCGCGTCTTCCAGGCACCCGATGCGGACGAGCTGGCCCTGTTCGACCCTCCGCCAACATCAGGTTGAGCCACCTCGCGGGAAAGTCATCGCATCACGCAGTGTTGCGAAGGCCACATGGTGACCACTGGACCCTACGGTACCGATCACGCGTGAGGGGCCTAGCCGGCCATGGCCCTGGCGCGGTCCCAGAGCTCCTGGAGCCCCAGGCGTTCCACCCACTCGGCGACGTACCCGAGGTCAAGATCCGCGGCGCTGACCCGGAGGATCCCGACCACATCGCGCAGCTGACGATCGGATTCGCCCAGCCTGGCCCATTCGAGCTTGGCGACGATGGTGTCCTCCGGACTTGCAACCTGCGCATCGGTCCCGAGAACCGCCATGCGTTGGCGACGGCCGAACTCGGACTCAGAGAACGGGCGCCGCTTGCGGATGATCAGGTCGATCTTCCAGCCGGATACCGGGTCAATGGCATTGAACTGGGTGCGCTCCGCGAGGGCTTCTCGGGCGGCGTCGGGGTCCGCATACCAACCAAGCTCATCCAACGCATCAACGAGTCTGCCCAGCGATGCGGCGGATGGGTCCACCACCACGTCCACGTCCAGCGATGCTCGGGGCTCGCCATGCAGGGAGCTCGCGACTGATCCGGTGAGCATGTATGGCGTCCCGGAGGCGTCGAGAACGCGCGTCAGTGCCGCAATGATCTCGCGCTGAGATCGAGATCCGGGACTACCCGCGCCGGCGGACATGGGACGCCAAATCGGATCCGAGCATCGCATCAAGCAGGGCGTCGTGGACCTCGCCGGGCGAGTAGTCCGGGTGGCGTTGTCGTATGCCCGACTCGGTAAGCGCTCGTGCGTCATCGCTCATCCGCGTGGCGAGTGTCACCCGCTCCTCGGGCGTCATACGGCGAAGCGCCTCGACCTGGGCTTGCGTCGCGGCAGCGGTGGTGTCGCGCGCGATGGGCCTCATGGCGGCACTCTACCCCACCCGCCGCGGCGCCTCAGCCGCGCTTCACCCGGTAGTCGATGAACGTGGGCGTACCTCGAACAGGCGCTTCCCGCAGCCGTGCAGCACGAAAGGTGTCGACATCGGCAAGGTCGCCGATGATTCTGTACGGGACCGGCGGTCTCAACAGCGAACGAGAAGACAGCGCGGAGTGAGTGAACATGAAGCTGATGGCAACCGAGATGCTGACCCTCGACGGGGTGTACCAGGGCCCGGGAGGCCCCGACGAGGACCGGCGCAACGGCTTCGAGCGCGGCGGCTGGACGGCGGCGCATGCCGACGAGGAGATGGGCCCGTTCCTGACCGCGATGTTCGACCGCGCCGATGCCCTGCTCCTGGGTCGCAGGACCTGGGAGATCTGGGAGCCGTACTGGCCGCAGCACGACGACAACCCGTTCGGCCACGCCATCAACACTGCTGCCCAAGTACGTCCCCTCGACCACCCTGCGGGACCCGACGTGGCACAACACCCACGTCATCGACGGCGACGTCGAGGCGGCGGTCCGCGAGCTCAAGGCCAGGCCCGGCGGGGAGCTGCAGGTCCACGGCAGCGGCCAGCTGCTCCGATGGCTGCTCGAGCGCGACCTCGTCGACGAGCTGATCCTGCGGCTCTACCCCGTCGTGGTGGGCGACGGCCTGCGGCTCTTCGGGGAGCACGGCCTCACGCACGACATGGCCCTGGTCGAGTCGCGGGCCCTGGCGTCCGGGGTCATGCTGCTGACCTATCGACCGGCCGGGCGCCTGGCCTTCGATACGGCCGAGTGAGGGCCGCGCGGGTCAGTTGATGATCTCGCCCCGCTCGTTCTCGCGGATCGCCGCCAGGCGGTCGCGCCAGGCCTGGAGCTCCGCGGGCGTGAGCCGCGTCCAGTCCGTCACCTCGCCAACGATCCTGAGCGGCTCGCGGCTGCGGTAGGAGCGCGTCGGGTTGCCGGGGAACTTCTTGTCGGTCACGTTCGGGTCGTCCTCGAAGGGTCCCGTCGGCTCCACGACGTAGACGCGCGGCTCGCCGTCGCCGGGGGCAAGCTCGGCGGCGAGCCCGGCGCCGTCAGCGCAGGGCCGTGAAGTAGACGTGGTTCATCACGACATCGGGCCGGTAGTTCGACCGGAAGCCGGCCGTCAGGAGGTCGCCCACCCGCAGGGCGGCCTTCGTGCCGTGGAAGAACGGACCCTCGTCCAATGCATGCCCTCCTCGCGCTGGGTCGACATTCTGCCGGTTCCTCGGCGGGAGCAGGTCGCTACAGCCACCACACCTGGTCGAGCAGCGCGTCCTCCGGCCGGTTCTCGTCCAGGAGCGCATCGAGCGCGCGCACCAGGCGGCCAATGGCCCGCGTCGTTCGGGGGTACCGGCGTGGGGAGGTGAAGACGATCCCGTAGTGGCGCCGCCCGCTGACCACCGCGGCGCGGTGCAGCTCGGCGAAGTCGGCGACGTTCTCGGTGACCAGCGCCCGGCGCTCGGCGGTGGCATGCGCCAGCAGGGCCGCATCGGTCAGTCCATGGAGGTTCGCGTCCGCACGGGCAGCCATGACGTCATGACGCCGGCGGCGCAGCTGGGCAGCGACGGTGGGGGAGAAGTGCTCGTCGAGCAGGAGCCTCATCCCAGGGCGGCACGCTCCCGGCGGGCCGCCTCCTCCTCGCGGGCGGCCGCCTCCGCCTGGCGCGCCAGCATGTCGTCAATCTCGGCGGGAAAGTCCGCGTAGTAGCGGACGGCGGCGCGAACCTGCGCGGGTGGCAGCTCCAGGTACCGGGCCGCAGCGGCCACCGAGCCGCGCGAGGCCTTCACCGAGCCGATGACCTCCCACACGTCGAGCCCGGTGCCAACCAGCACGGCGCGACGGCCGGCGGGTCCATCCACGAAGCCGATGCCCGGGTGATCGTCCATGCGCAGGCCCTCCTCGAGGTAGCGCTCCGCCAGGGCGGTCCGCGTCTCCCGGATCTGGTGCGCGCGGGCCTCCAGCCGCTCGAGGGTCGGCTCGGGCAGGCGAAAGGTCAGGTGCTGCCGCTGTGTTCCCATGTGGCACAGCGTACCACAGGGACGATCGGTGCCCTCAGTAGGCCGGCTGGAGCCCCGCGAGCATGGGGAAATGGCGGACGTTGGTGGTCAGCAACCTGGCCTCGAGGCGCTGGACTGCGGCCGCGATGAGGTAGTCGACGACATCGATGCCGCTGTGTGCCCTGTGGAACCGGCGGGCCAGCTCCCCGGCGGCATCGGCGAGTGGGGGATCGACGTCCAGCCAGGTGAGGCCGTCCAGCAGGGCCATGGTGGTGCCGCGCTCCCGGGAGCGCATGCCACCAATGACCTCCGTCCGGCACACCGACCACGCCCCACAGCTCGGTATCGGCGGCGGCGTGCTCCAGGGCCTCCAGCGCCGGCTCGTGCCCGCGCAGCAGGTCGATGAGGACCGATGAGTCGACGACGCTGATCACCGTGGGGCTGAACGGGCGCGGCGCTCCCGGGGCCGCGTGCCCTCCGTGAGCTCGTCCAGACCCCGACCCGTGCGCACGGTGTCGATGTACTCCGCGCCGGACGCGGTGCGGTGCTTCCAGGTACCGAACGCGGCGCGCAGGGTCGCCTGCATCTCGTCGGGCGCGGTCGCCGCCAGGTAGCGGTCGTCGATCGCCTCGCGGATGAGGTGCGACCGGGTCCGACCGGTCCGCCTCGCCTCGCGATCCAGCGCCATCGCCTCCGTCTTGGTCAGGTAGATCTGGGTCCGTTCCACGATGTACGTATACATCGCTCCAGCGTCGGCGGTCAATCAGCCGGTCTGCCTGCCAGGGCGTGGCTGGCCGCCACGATCAGGGTACCCTTGGCGATGTCGCGCCCACTTCGGCATGCGGCGCCTATCCCGGGTGGGCCCAGAGCCCTGGCTCAAGACGATTCGCAGATGGTTGAGACGAGTTCGATCCGCCAGACGTCGCACCGCCCATCGTGTCAGGTCCATGGAACCATGCGGCGGTGACTCAGATCTCGCCCGATTCGTCCAAGCCGCTGCTCCTGATCGACGTCGACGGGGTCCTCAACCCCTTCACCGCACAGGTGGTGCCCGAAGGATTCAGCGAGCACCGCCTGAAGGGCGCACGAGTGCTGCTCTCGGCGCGCCATGGTGACTGGCTCCGCGAGCTGTCTGCCGAGTTCGACCTTACCTGGGCGACGACCTGGGAGGGAGACGCCAACACCTTCATCGGGCCCCTCATCGGGTTGCCGGAGCTGCCGTTCATTCGGTTCAGCCCGCCCGATCCGACCTACGAGGGGTACACGCTCAAGCTGCCCGATGTCATCTCCTTCGTGGGCGATCGCCCGGCCGCGTGGGTGGACGATGACTTGTCGGCCGATGTGCGCTATTGGTCGCACTGGCGACGTACCCAGCTCGGGATACCCACCCTCCTCGTGGATGTCTACCCTCGCACCGGCCTCGGAGCGGTCCACGTTGAACGGCTGCGGGAGTTCGCGAGGGATGTTCTTCGTGGACAGCGAGATGCCGGGGGAGAGCGCTTCAATCCGGACGCCGAAACAGACACTCATGCTTGAGCATCGCGAGAACGTGACGCTCGCTGAGCGGCTGTGGTCGATGACATCGCAGCGACGCGCTCCGCGCACTACGTGCGCGTCCGGCCCCACGGACCACTGCGGGGCAACGAGGGCGGCGCACGGGGGTCCGTGACCAATGGGCCATACGGAGACCCTTGTCGCCGGTGCATCATGGGTGGTCAGGGGAAGGGGAGGATCAGCCATCGCCATCGCGCAGGCACCAGGCAGCGCCGTTGAGCGGCTGCCGCTGACCCCTGAGCAGCGCGCGATCGTCGAGTACGGCGATGGGCCGCTGGTCGTCATCGCCGGGGCCGGCACCGGCAAGACCCGAGTCATCGTCGAGCGCGTCCGCCACCTCCTGGCCACGCACCAAGACCTCCTCCCCGAGAACCTCCTGGTCCTGACCTACAACGTCAAGGCCGCCCGCGAGCTGCGCGAGCGCATCCAAACAGCAGTGGGTGCCGCCACCGCCGCCCGCCTCACCGTCGCCAACTTCCACAGCTTCTGCCATCGGGTCCTCACCGAATCCGGCCCGGAGGTGGGCTTGCCGGCACGGCCGGATGTGCTGGACGGCATCGGTCAATTCCTGATCATTCGCGACCTGCGGGATCGCCTGAACCTCATCTATCACTCCGGGGAGTGGGCGTTACGGACCTGGTGCGGTTCATCAACCGCGCCAAGGACGAGCTCGTCACGCCGGACGACTTCGACGCCTTCGTCGCCCGAGAGCGCGAGGTCTTCGAGGACCGATACGGCAGCTATGCCGATGCCGCCGCCCGCCTCCTCATCCAGGGCAACCTGCGACCGGTCCGCGACGTGCGCAGGGCCTATGCCCGCTGCCGGCAGGCGAACGGGCCGAGGGCGGCGAGTTCGCGCCCGTCGATGTCGAGCGCGGCGCCGAGGCCCGCCGCGCCGTCGCCGGCACCGGCCAAGCGGTGCGGATCAAGCACTTCGACGGGGAGCAGCAGGCACAGATCCACGAGCTGGCCGCCACCTACGTCGCCGATGGCGCCGCCCTGGAGGTCATGCGGCTGGAGCGAGATCGCATCGGTCTATCACGCGTACGAGGAGGAGATCGCGCGGCGGGGCGCGCTGGACTTTGGCGAGCAGATCGCCGCGGTCATCCGCCTCTTCAAGCGCCGCCCGAACATCCTGCGCAGGTGGCAGCGCCAGTTCCGCTACCTGCTGGTGGACGAGTTCCAGGACGCGAACATCGCCCAGATCGAGCTGATCGAGCTGCTGGGGCGCACGCCGGATCGCCCGGACAACGTCATGGTGGTGGGGGACGACGACCAGTCCATCTACCGCTTCCGCGGCGCCAGCTTCGCGGCCTTCGCGGAGTTCGACCGGCGCTTCAGCCAGCCGCCCGCCCACGACCCCAACGGGCCCCCGCCCGGCCCGCCGCCCGTCTGCGGATCGAGGAGAACTTCCGCTCGCCGGGCAGGTGCTGGCCGCGGCGAACCGGCTGATCTGCGCAACCTCATCCGCTTCGAACCGGACAAGCGGCTGCGCACGGAGCGCGAGGACGGGCGCGAGGTGCAGGTCGTGGTCTGCGCCGGGGCGGAGGACGAGGCGGTGGCGATCGTGGACGCCATGCAGGAGCACCACGACACCGGCAAGCCCTGGGGCGACGGCGGTCCTGTATCGCAAGCACCAGCACCGCGAGGCCATCGTCGCGCGGCTCCAGGAGGAGGACATCCCGTACACCGTGGTGGGCGGGCTCTCCCTGTTCGCCATGCCGGAGATCCGCGACCTGGAGCAGGGCCTGCGCGCCATCGCCAATCCGCACGATGGCCCGGCCCTGACCCGGATGATGACCGCCGGCCCCTGGCGCCTGGACGCGCTGGAGATCCTCCACGTCACCCGCATCGCACATTTCGACAAGCGCGAGCCGCTCCTGGACGTCGTCCGCCGGCTGGTCGAGACCGGCGAGACGCCCACGGCAACCGCCACCGGAGCAGACGACGAGGACGACGGCACCGCACCATCGCGCCCGCCACGCGGGCCAAGCTGCGCCGCCTGCTGGGCGTCATCGAGGAGCTCCACGCAGACCTGGCGGGAGGGACCGCACACCATCCTCGAGCGCTTCCTGGAGCTCACCGGCCAGGTCCTGGACATGGTGGGGGCGAACACGGCGAGGCCCACAGGGCGGTGGCCAACATCGGCTCTTGCTGCGCTTCGCCGCGGACTGGCAGGCCGCGCATCCGGCGGGCAACCTGGGCGGCTTCGTCGACTACCTCGACGCGTACCAGGAGGCCGGCGGCGAGCTGCCGACCAGCGTGGAGCTGAGCGAGGACGTGGAGGGCGTGCGCCTCATGACCCTCTACCAGGCCAAGGGCCTGGAGTTCCGGCACGTCTTCATCCCGCAGCTGCTCGAGGGGGAGTGGCCCACCAAGGAGGGCTGGAGCGGCTACTTCCCGGAGGAGCTCCTGCGCGAGCCCATTGCCGGCGAGGGGCTCCACACGGAGGAGGAGCGCCGCCTCCTGTACGTGGCCATGACCCGCGCCCAGGAGACCCTGATGCTCACGACCCACGGCGGTCGGGACGCGAAGGCGGCGTCGCTGTTCGTCAACGAGGTGCTCGCCGGGTCCGATACCGACGTCGAGCTCATCGACCGCGCCACCTCCTGGGAGATTCCTGCCACAGGCCGATGGCGACGCAGACCCCGCCCTGGCCCTGGCCCGCCGGGTGGTGGCCCTGCCCACGAAGCGCGAGCGCCGGCTGGCGCTGCGCCTGCGGGCGGCCGAGCTGGTGGGCCTCCTGGAGGGCACGAACGGCACCGATCCCGAGACGGCGGACGCCCGCGCGGCCTTCGAGGCGGAGCTGGCCGGGGTGGGGGAGCGCGCGGCCGTCGAAGCGGATGAAGCGCGGGCCAGGGGACTCGATCCCATCACCCTGCAGGAGATCGCCGGGGACGGTGGTGCCGGCGCGAACCTGCTCGACGTCGTCCCGCTGCCGTCCGCGTTCAGCTACTCCGCGTTCGACACCTACGAGCGCTGTCCGCTGCAGTACGCGTTCAAGTACGTCTACCGCATCCCGGAGCCAGCGAAGCCGGCAGGGGCCCTCACCTTCGGCAGCACCGCCCACGAGGCGTTCGAGGCCTTCACCAAGGAGCGGCGCGAGCGCGTGGCCCGCGGCGAGGCGCCGCCCACCCGGGAGGACCTGGAGCGGCTCTTCCGCGAGCGCTGGGTGCCCATGGCCTTTGGCGACAGGCCCACGGAGGAGGCGTACCACCGCCGGATCGACACCCTGCTGGGCAACTTCTGGACCGGCGAGGTCGCGTGCCTGGGCGAGGCCATCGTGGAGGAGCAGCCGTTCGAGCTGGTGCTGGAGGATCCGGATGGCGGTGCGCCGGTGGTGGTCCGCGGCTCCATCGACCGCATCGACCGGCTGCCGTCGGGCGGCATCGAGGTGATCGACTACAAGACCGGCAAGATCGCCAGCCAGAAGAGCGTGGACCAGAGCCTCCAGCTCTCGATCTACGCCCTCGCCTGCCGTGACGCCCTGGGCCTGGGCACCCCGGAGAGGGTGACCCTCTACTTCACGGAGTCCGCCACCC
>CAVZAQ010000011.1:0-250820 GCA_963773405.1 uncultured Chloroflexia bacterium
TCCGGCGACCCTTGATTCCGACCAGCAGCATCGTGGCGTCGTACAGCCAGAAGCGCGGCATGGTGGCGATCACCGCCACCGCACCCGCCAGCCGGTCATGCCGGCGGCCGGCCCATAAGCCCGCGTAGGCAATCGCGGCCGCGGCCACGGGCCAGTAGACTGGCGAGCCCCAGAGCAGGTGGCGGCCGGTGCTGGTTGGGTAGTGGGACAGGTCGAACAGGAGCATGGGTGCCACCAGGAGCAAGGTGAGAGCCGCGGTCCAGGCCGCCCGCCTCCATTCACGGCGTCGCAGGTAGATGAGTACGAGCAGGAGCGGGAACGCCTTGAGCGAGGCGGCAAGCGCAATCCAGAACGGGCCGGAGCGGCGGTCGATACCCCATACCAGCCACGCCACCATGAGCGCCTGCACGTTGCCCTCGCTGATCGTATCGAAGAGCAGAACGCCGAAGAAGAGGGCAGCCAGGGGTTGATCACGCAGCCCCAGGACGAGCCACGCGCCAGCCGCGATGAGCACCGCCATCCAGAGGCCAATGGCGAGGGGCTGCGGCAGGTAGGTCAGCGGGATCCAGGCGAAGGCGAACCATGGCGAATAGGTATAGGTCTGGCCGACGTACTGGGCAAGCTCCGGGTGCGCTAGGGCCGGGTACAACGGAAGGCCGCCGCGCAGCCGCTCTGCGGCACCCCAATACGCGGCCGTATCCTCAAGGCCAATGCCGCGCAGCGAGAAGATCAGCAGCGTAATGCTGATCCCAACGATGCCTGCCACGGCGATCAGCCGTGCCGGTCGTTCGACCTCCGGGCGCACGGACGGGACACGCATGGCGGAGAGGGTACCGACACCGCCACGCAAGCGTGAGCGCGGGACGCCGCGATCGGGTGCGCGTGTGCGCTAGGACGGGATGTCGGTGGTCTCGGTCGGCTGCTCGGGCTGGGCCGTGGATGGAGCGGGTGGAGCAACCTGCGCGGCAGGCGTCACGGGCGGCGCCGGCTCCGCGGTGCGCGACTCCATGGTCGGTGGAGCTGCTGGGGGCGCATCGGCGTCTGACGTTCGGGACTGCGCGCGCTTCATGTAGAAGTAGCCGAATACCACGGCGACGACCAGCAGAAGGATGACGTAGATAGAACTCGACGGGCATGGTTCACCTCGAGGGGACTGGGTCGCCTGGCGGGAGACCCGAAGCGCAATCATCGGCCCCGTGGTCGTTGCGGACCATCACCCAAATGGCCCATGGTGCGGTCTTGGCCGGTTTTGTGCTGTACTTGCGGCATGCAGGTCCGCGTGATGCTCTCCCTTCTCCTGCTCGTCCAGCTCGCCGACGCGGCCACCTTCGCCCTGGGCGTGGACCTGCACGGGATTGGCCTGGAGAGCAACGGGTTCGCCGTGCTCGCCTACCGGTGGGGCGGCATCGACGGGGTCCTGCTCCTCAAGCTGGCCGTGATCCTGACCGTCCTGGGCGTCCTGGTGCTGACCGCCCGCCGATTCCCGCGCCTCCTGGTCTGGGGCGCCGCCGCGGCCACCGCCGTGGGGCTGCTGGGCGTGCTGACCAACATCGGCTCACTGCTGGTCCTGGCCCACGGCTGACCGCCCGGCGCGGCTTCCCGGATCTGCGAGCCCGCCGCCAATAGGCGCCGTCATGGTCCTATCGTCCGTTTGACTCCGGCTGCCATCTGCCACACCATGCGCTGCCGCTTCTGCGGCGCGTCACATCAGAAGGGAGTCTCGTCCGCACATGCGCAAGGTCGTCGCCCTGGTGGCTGCGGCCGCCATTGGTCTCCTGGCTGCCTGCTCCAGCCAGCCGGCATCCACAGACCCGTACCAGGTGGTCGACCAGGCCACCCACGCCACGTACGGGGATCTGGTGCAGGCCAACCTGGGCGTGGACGTGACCGGCAGCCAGGCGGTCCATGTCGATCCATCCGCCATGCAGCTGGTCGTGGACACGAAGTCCGGCAAGGCCGATCTCGCGGTGTCCGTGTCCCTTGACGCCCTCCAGGTCGACGCCGCCACCCGCGCCCAGCTGGGCCTGACCGGCAGCACCCTGGATCTCGACGTCCGCTACGACGGCACCGCCCTGTACACCAAGAGCCCGCTCCTTGCGCCGATGCTCACCGCCCTGGTGGCGGGGTCCGGCAGCACGCCCGGGGACTACTCGGGCTGGGTCCGGCTGGGCACGACCGCGGAGCTGGCCGCCCTGGCCGGGGGCCTGGTTCCGCAGGTCAGCCTTCCGCCGCTCGCATCCGCCGGCGCCGCTGCCGAGCCATGACGCCGCCAGCCTGAAGAAGGACCTGGAGAACGCCGGGCATCACGCTGACCTACGCGGGAAGCGAGCAGCGCGGGGGCCAGGCGGTCGATCACCTGACCGCCAGCCTCGACCTGTCCAAGCTGGAGAGCAGCCCCATGGCCTCGGGCCTGCCCGTCAGCCAGCTCGCGCAGGTGGAAGGCGCCCTGGGCCAGGCCGACCTGGCGGCCGACCTGTGGTTCGCCGCGGACTCCCATCGGCTGACGGAGGTGGACGTGACTGCCACCCCAAAGGCCACGGCCAATGCGTCTTCGCCGTCCAGCGCCGGGGACAAGGTCTCCTTCGTGCTGCTGCTCAGCACGCCAAAGGACGCCAGCGCCCTCGAGGCGCCGGCGAACTACACGCGAGCTGCCGCTGGCGCCCCTGGTCCAGTCCCTCCTCAAGTCCTTCGGCGGGGGCCTGTTCACCACGCCCTGACCCCGCCCGCGACGTTGGTCGCGCGCGTCCGCCATCGGCCCGTCACCAGACGACCGTGACGCCGCCATGCTCCCGGGCGAAGGCTCGCATCCGCTCGTCCTTGCTCACCAGCGGCACCCGCAGGTCGCGCGCGGTGGCGTAGATGAGCCGATCCGCCGGGTCGCCATGGAACCCCTCCGCCGGCCAGGTGCCGGCGTCCGCGGCCGCCTGGGCGGACAGCGGCGCCAGCTGCACCTCCTCTGCGAGGAGGTCGCTCATCCAGGCGTACGGGTCGCGGTCGAGCTCGATGCGGCCCAGCCGCAGGAGCGTCGCGACTTCCCAGAACGAGATGGGGCTGACCAGGACCGGCAGCTCCCGGGCAATGGCGCGCCGGGCGTTGCGCGAAAGGCGGGCGGGCTCACCCTTCCACCAGAGCAGGACGTGCGTGTCCAGCAGGACGCTCATCCCTCCGCGGACCAGGACTCATCCGTGCCGTAGTAGGCGGCATCCTCCGCCACATTCAGCTTCACCGATGACTCGGTATCCCGAGGTGCCTCCGGCTGATCCATGGGCACCACGCGGGCGATGGGGCGCCCATGCTTGGTCACGACCAGCGGCACCTTCGTGCGCTCGACGCGGTCCAAGAGCGCAAGGCACTCCGCCTTGAAGCGGCTGGCCATGATGGTTGTCTCTTCCATGGTGACCACTGACTATAGTCATGAGTCCGGACAATCGGCAACTGGCCGGGTTGACGCACCCATCATGGTCCATCATCATGGCTGACTATCATGGAAGAGCAGACAGTGACCGCCAGTGCGTTGCGGGCCAGGCTCGGGGAGATCCTGGACCGGGCGTCGGCCGGAGAGCGGATCCTCATCGAGCGGGACCACAGGCCCATCGCGGTGCTGGTCTCGCCGGAGGACGCTGCGCGGCTCGAGCCCGACGAGGCGGAGCAGATCGCCCGCAGCCTCGCCGCACTGGACAGGCTCGGGGCATTCCGGGAGCGGATGGCACGCGAGCACCCCTGGCCGGACGACGCCCCGGATGCCGTCACGGCAATCCGCGAAGAGCGCGCGCGGAACGATTCACCATGAGGTCATCCGGCCCGCCGGTCGTCATCGACGCCTCGATGGGCATCCCCCTCGTGCGGCCCGAGGCGAACTCCACGGAGGTCTCGGACACCTTGCTCGCCATGGGGCAGCGGGGCCGCCGTCTGCTGGTGCCGTCGCTCTTCTGGCTCGAGGTGCTGAATGTGCTCATGCGCCGCCATCGGTACGAACCACACCAGGTGCTCGAGGCGCTGGCAGAGCTGGACGCCGCCGGATAGAAACGGTCGACCTCGACCGGCCGATGCTCCTGCTTGCCCTCGATGCGGTGGCCCGGCACGGCCTGAGCGCGTACGACGCCACCTATCTCGCCCTGGCCGAGGCTGCCGATGCCGAGCTGCTCACGGCCGATGCCGCCCTTGCCACGGCCGCCGGCGCCCGGGCACGCCTGGTTGGTCCGGGCCGCATCGGGGAGTCGCCTGGCTCGTACGCTGCCGGACCCTGGACAGACTGGCCCGGCGCCGCCTCCTACCTCGCCGATCTGCGCGCCCGCGTGACTGCGCGCCAAGACCCGCCCACCGGTGTTACAGCGGCTGGAACGTAACGTCGGCCAAACGCGCCCCAGCCCCCTCCAGCGCCGCTCAAGCACGCTTTCGCCGACGGCATGTCACGCCGGCCCGAACCCGACGTCGGGGAAAGCCGCCTCCCCGACGTTACGTTACGGTGGCTCGAACTCCGCGGCGGTCTCGGGCAGCGGCCGCCCCGGACGGACCCGCTTTGACGGACACCCCGCCCAGGCGTACGCTCCGATACGTGACGATGCAACTATCTCGGCCGGCGCCCCGAACGTGACCAGCTCCCGCAGGCAGCGCCTGGGCGCGGAGTCCGGCTCTGGCAGCGCAGGAAGCGCAGCCACCGCGGCAACCCCCGACCACGAGGGCGCCATAGCCGGGGCGGAGTACCGCCGCCATCGGCGCACGCACCGCACCCGCGGGCACCTGCGCCCGCGCATCCTGCAGCTGCTGGCCACGGGCGGGACCGGGGGAGCCCAGGAGAGCTACAGCGGGCTGCTCCTGCGCCTGGACCGTGCCCGGTACGACGTGCGCGCGCTCTCCCTCTCGCGGGGATCCGCGGTGCAGCGTCTGCACGAGCTGGGGATGGAGGTCGACGTCATCGACGAGGCAGATGACGAGGCCGCCGTCCGCGAGCTGGCCGCCTACCTGCGCCGCAACGAGATCGACCTGGTCCACGCCCACATGTACCGCGCCGAGGTGATTGGCACCCGGGCCGCCGTTGCGGCCGGCACCCCGGTGGTGATGGCCACCGTCCACTCCTCGCGGGTCCGCTCCCCGGAGGACGTGGAGACCCTGGCCCAGCTCACGCCGCTCATGGACCACCTGCTGATTCCCTCGGAGGCCATTGCGGAGAAGGTCCGCCGCGAGGGACGGCTGGCGCCGTTCAGCATTGTTCCCAACGGCGTGGACCTCGCACGTTTCGCCCTTCCCGCCGCGCCGTGCGGCCTGCGCGACGAGCGCGGCATCCCCTGCACGGACGTGCTGCTGGGGGTCGTGGCCCGCCTGGAGGCGGAGAAGGGGCACGAGCACCTCATCGCCGCCATGCCGTCCATCGTGGAGAGGGCGCCGCGCACCTGGCTGGCGATCGTGGGCGAGGGCTCGCTCTGCGCGTCGTTGAAGGCCCAGGCAGACGACGCTGCCGGCGCCCGCGCGGGATCGGATCATCTTCACCGGCCGTCGCGACGACATCAGCGCCATCACCGCGGACCTGGACATTGCCGTCCTGCCCTCCCTGCGCGAGGCCCAGGGCATCTCCATCCTGGAGGCCATGGCCCGACGCAAGCCGGTGGTCGCCTCCGCTGTCGGCGGCATTCCCGAAGTCGTGACCGATGGCGTCTCCGGCATCCTGGTCCCGCCGGAAACCCCCGCCGCCCTGGCCGATGCAGTGGTCCGCCTGGCCCGATCGCCGCGGCTCCGTCGCGAGATGGGCGAGGCCGGGTATGCCACCGTCGAGTCGCGCTTCAGCATTGATGCCATGGTCCGGCGGATCGAGGGCATCTACTCGGAGGAGCTGGAGCGTGCCGGGGTGGTGGCCAGCCTCTCGTCTGCACGGAGCCGGGACGGCGCCCCGTCCGGTGGCGCGCTCCGCCCGGCGGGCCGGGCCGCCCTGGAGGTCCCGCCGCTCTAGCCGCCGCGCCCCGTTCCCGCGCCCCGTTCCGGTGCCGCCGCCCCGTTCCCGCGGTTACCCGCCCGAACCTACGTCGGGGAGCGGCCGTCTGGCGACGCCATTCGTTCCCGTCGCCGCCCCGTTCCCGCCGTGTTACACCTACCCGAACCTAACGTCGGGGAGCGGCCGTCTGGCGACGCCATGTTGCGGCTGGTGTAACGCAACGTCGGGGAAGGGGATCATCGGCGCCTGCAGGGCGGTTTCCCCGACATTACGTCACACCGGCTGTAACGCTTCGTCGCCCCGGCCCGCCACGCCGACGATCGGTTCCAGCCGCAGACCGACGCGGCCGCGTCACGCCCTGAAGCCGTGCTCCCCGACCAGTGGGACGAAGACGACCGGCTCCAGCGTTCGGCGCTCGAACGCGTCGCCATGCCGCTCGACCAGTGTCAGGAACTGCCGGTCGCGCGTTCCCACGGGGATCACCAGGCGCCCGCCGTCGGGGGCCAGCTGATCCGTGAGCGGCTGCGGAACCTCGGGTCCGGCCGCGGTCACCAGGATGGCGTCGTAGGGGGCGGCATCCGGATGGCCCGCGGTCCCGTCGCCAACCAGGACCCGCACGTCGGGATAGCCGGCGGCACGCAGCCGTTCCTCGGCCTCCGCGGCCAGCGACGGGTGGCGCTCCATGGTCACCACCTCGCGCGCCCAGCTCGGCCAGGATGGCGGCCCCGTAGCCGCTCCCCGTGCCAATCTCCAGGACCCGCGCGCCGCGCCAGCCGCCGCGAGGCCGGGCTTGCGCGGTCATGGCCGCCACCACGTACGGCTGGGAGATGGTCTGCCCGGAGCCTATCTCCAGGGCGCGGTCAGCGTACGGATCGTCGGATGCCACGAAGCAATGGCGCGGCACCTGGCGGAACGCCCGGAGCAGCTCTGGATCGGTGAGGCCGCGGGCATGGATCTGCTCGCGGACCATCCGGTCGCGATCGCGCTGCCAGGTCGCGTCAGGCGTGCGTTCTGCCGGGCGGCGGGCCGGCAGCCATCGGCGCCAGCGCATGGGTCCCGTCAGTCGCCGGAGGATCCGCCCGCTGCCGCCTCCGCGGTGGCGTGCCCGAACTGCGAGCCGGTGCCCGGGGCGCCGTTGTCGTCGCCATCGGTCCGGCTGCCGTTGGTGTAGGCACCCAGGGTGGCCGCGTCGAGCAGGTCGTTCAGGAGACGGTCAGCACGCTGCCGAAGCATGCGCCGGGTCAGGATGCCGCTGCGCGGGGCGAGCAGCACGCCCACGGCGAGGCCCAGGAAGAAGAACCGGATCGCGACGCGAACGCGGCTGAACATGAGCGCGTGCTCCTCGTTTGTCTCAGGGGACTGACGGTCAGGATACCACCGGCGGTCGGCCGATCCGGCTACTCGGCGGGCCTCGCGCCCGAATGGGGACCCGCCTCGCGCCCCACTCGTCAGGCGCGGATCACAAGCGCGTTATCCGGGCGGAACGGCCGCGACTCGTCAGGCGCGCATCACCGCAGCGTTAGGCGGGCCAGGGGCAATCATCGGGGCCGATGCGGCGGCAGTTCGTGCTCAGCGCGGGCCGGTGTGGTGGCGCCATCGGCCTCGCAAACCGCCTAACGCTGCTGTGGCGCGCAGGTGACAAGCCACGCACCCGGGATGGGCCAGGAATAGAGGCGCGGCCGGCTAGGGCGAGGACGAAGGGACGAGCGAAGGGGCCAGCGACGATCCTGCCGACCCCAGCGGCTGCGAGGCGGACGGGATCACGCTGGGCTCCGTGGTGGGGGTCGAGGTGAACAGCTTCGACGGCAGGCTGAGCGCGGAAAGGACCAGCACAAGCACGAAGATCGCGATCACCGCGAGGACCCAGGGAGCCGCCAGGTGGTCGTTCTTGGGTGGCAGGCTGCCGCGGTAGCCCTCGCCGCGCAGCCCGGTGGCAACCTGGGGACCGCCCCGGCGCCGGCGGCCGCGCTCCTCGCGAGGCTCGGTCGCGTCGACCTCGTCTTCCTCGTGGTCCTCGTCCTCGTCCTCGTCCTCGTCCTCGGCGCGCGGTCGTCCTCGGCGTTCGCCTCGGCTTCGCCCTCGGCCTCAGGCTCGGCTGTCGGCCCTCGGCCGCGCCTCGACGGCGCGGCCTCGGGCGTGCCGCCCTCGGGCGGCGACATCGGCCTCGGACGCAGGCTCCTCAGGCTCGGAATCGGGGTCCTGCGGTCCCCGGGGGTTCTCGGTGGTCATACGGCCGCGAAGGGTAGCACGCGACCGGGGCTCGCGAGAGCCGAGACCCTCACGGCGTGCCTAGCGGGCATTGCGCATGGCCGGGACGAATGCGGCGGCAAGAGCCGCGACGGAGCAGACGGCGCCGCCAATCCCCAGCACGATGGCCGGCCCGTTGGCCGGGCCCAGGATCTGCGCGAGCCAGCCGGATCCGGCCATGGATGCCGCCATGACGCCGTACACCAGCGCCTGCCGCGTCGAGACCACGCGGCCCATGAGCCGCTGCGGGGTTCGCTGCTGGAAGAGGGTGATGTTCGGGATCAGGAAGACCATGTTGGCCGCGCCCACGCCAAAGAACAGGACAATGGCCAGCACCGGGTCGCGGACGAAGGCGGTGGCCACGAAGATGAGCCCAAAGGTGAAGAAGCCCACGATCGACATCGGCCCCTTGGGGAAGCGCTCGGCAACGGCCCCGATCAGCACCCCGCCCACGATGCTTCCCAGGCCAATGGACGCCATCAGCAGCGAGTAGTTGAACGGGAACCCGATCCGGGACCTGTCCAGGACGGTCTGCGCGTAGAGCAGGGAGCAGGCGACCTCCGCTCCCACCGCGATCTGGCTGAAGGCGCTGACGACCGTGTTGCTGAAGAGCTCTGCCTGGCGGCGGAGGAAGAGCCAGCCGTCGACCATCTCCCCCCAGATGGCGCGGACGCTGAGCTTATCCGCCGGGTGGTCCGCAGGACGCATGGACATGCTCCACAGCAGAAGCGCAGAGATCAGGTACGAGGCGCTGTCGATGACGAACGCGGCGCCGATGAGCGAGGCGAGGGCCGCGACGAGCAGGCCGGCGGCCGGGTAGCCGAGCAGGTCGGCCATGGTCTCGGTGAGCGTCACCGCGGAGTTCGCCGCCACCAGGTCCTGGTCGCTGGCGATGAGCGGGACGATGGCCACCTTGGCCGGGCGGAAGACCAGGCTGACGGTGGCCACGGCGAAGGCGACCGCATAGACGTAGCCGATGTTGATGTCGATGACGATGGGCACCAGCAGCACCAGCCCGGCGCGCAGCATGTCGCAGACGACCATGGTCACGCGCCGGTCCCACCGGTCCGCGAGCGCGCCGGCGAGCGGACCCAGGATGACGTTGGGGGCCGCGGTCATGGCGAAGGTGATGCCCACCTCGAGCGCGTCGCCGCGGGTGGCGACCAGGAAGCCCAGCGCGACCTGGTGCAGCCGATCCCCGAAGACGCTGATCAGCTGGCCCACCCATAGCAGCGAGAAGTTCGCGTTGCGCGCCAGGCGCAGGTACGGGGACTGCGCGCGTCCGCCCGCGAGCGCCGCCTCCCCGGAGCCGGCCGGCAGGGCCGGGGAGGAAACAGCCACCATCGGTCCGGGCCTAGCCGCTGCCTGGGGAGTCGCGAAAGCCCCGGCGAACGCGACGCCGGCCTGGAACTCACCGCCGGTGGTGGGCCGCGTCGGGTTGGCGGAGAGTGCCACGCCGGCGCGCACGGGGGCGTTGGGCCGGGTCATGGACGACACGATGGCCCAGAAGATGCCCAGCGCCAGGAGGACGTCGCCAATGCTGACGACGTCGCGGATGATGGGCACCGGGAAGGGCACCACGTCGCCAAAGATGCCGCCGCGCTGGACGAAGTCGGCCACGGATGTGGCGCTCATCAGGAAGTGGAACGGGTCCGTCCCCATCTGGTCGGGCGTCAGGCCGGCGGCGCTCAGGGCGCCGGTCCAGACCGGCATCTGGCCCGAGTTGAGGAGGACCGCCAGCGTGTTGAGGCCGATGCCCACCGTCGCGATCTGCAATCCGGGGACCCGCCAGTTCCCCCAGAGCCAGGCGAAGATCAGGACGTACGCCGCAATGAAGGCGCCACCCAGCGGGACCGATTCGTCGATGCCCCAGTTGCGGGCCAGGTAGGCGAGGACTCGCAGGGCCAGCGCCAGGCCCAGCAGCCAGAGCCAGCGTAGCCGGAGCTCCGCGAGGCGCGGCAGTCCTCCCCCCGCCAGCGCTCCAACGACGAGCGCCAGCGCAATGGCGCTAAGGAACATCGTCCGAGGCCAGTGCCTGCCTCGGCGTGCTTCCCTGCTGGGTGGATGGCGACGTGCTCATCCGCCCCTGGTCGGGCTGGCTCTCATTGGCCTGCGGGTCGTCGGTCGTTGCCGAGGCGGTCTGCCGATCATCGGCGTGGCGGCCGCGGTCTGCGGATCTTCGGCCGTTGCTGCCGCGATCTGGGGCGGATTGGTGCCGCCGTCCGGCGCGGACTGGTCGCCTTGTCGCGCGGGTCATCCGCGTGGAGCATGGTCGGCAGCTCGTCCGGGCTGTCCGGCGGGCGATCCAGCGTCTCGCGGTCCAGGTTCACGAGGATGGGCACAATTTCCGCGTCGAACTGGATGCCGGAGAACTTCTCGAGCTCAGCGACCGCCGCCTCGTGGGTGAACGGCGTGAGCCGATACGGACGCGAGGAGGTCATGGCCTCGTACGCGTCCGCAATGGTCAGGATCCGCGCGCCAAGGGGGATGTCCAGCGCCTCCGTGCCGTCGGGGTAGCCGGAGCCGTTGACCCATTCGTGGTGGCTGCGGATGAGGGGCGCCTCCGGCTTGAGCTGATTCGCCGGCGCAACGATCTCCGCGCCAATGGTGGGATGCTGGTTCATCAGGTGGCGCTCGTGCTTATCGAGCGGCCCGGGCTTCAGGAGCACGTTGTCGCGGATGCCGATCTTGCCCACGTCGTGCAGCAACCCCGCCCACTTGATCTTCTCGATCTCCGCCTCGGGGAGCTTCATCACGCGGCACATGGCCTCCGCGATGTGGCTCACCCGCTGGGAGTGGCCGCGGGTGTACCTGTCGCGGGCGTCGACTGCGTTGGCCAGCGCCCCGATGGTCTGCTCGAAGAGCTCCCTGGTCTCAACGTACCGGTGATACGCGAACCTCGTGGTAAAGAGCGGAAGGATGAAGAGCGGCGTGGCCCACCAGCCGACGCCATCGGGCAGGTCGAAGATCGACAGCCATGAGCCAGGCCAACGGCACCAGCGCAACCAGATTTGTGGCGACGATCCGGAGATCCTGGCCCAGATCGTCCTCAGGCTCTGGCCAGTGCGTGCCCGGATCACGAGAGCGGCGAGCAGGTTGTTGATGAGGTTGTAGATGCCGGCCAACAGCGACGATCAGCAGGAAGCCGACGAGCCCGGCTCCACCCGTCGACCTCCAGCAAGCCGCAGGGATAGCGTCGTATAGAACCCGCCGACGACCGCAGGGACGGCGATCTGAGCATGGTTGTTGACCGTGCCGTACCAGGGAATCTGCGGCGGAGTTCGCGCCCGTCGAAGGTCCCGAGAGCGCGCCACGAGACCGGCGGCGGCAGGCCCTCCCAACGACGATGGTCGCGATCACGGAGCAAATCCCACCGAGACTCGGATGCCGGCAGGTAGCTGATCGGCAGGGCGCTAGCGACGAAGGTCAGGCCAATCCAGAAGGCAAGACCAAGCCAGCCCGCCGAGTGCGGCGATAGAAGGGGTAGAAAGCGATAGCCGCCGCCAGCAGAGATGCCGGCAGCGGCTAATCTCGTATACGATTAGAAGGCGAAGGTAACTAGTCACCCGGCACTCCGCGATGTCGCGTCTGCCGGAGTCTACCACCGCCCCTACCAGAGCCTGAGGCTGGCTCCCCCGGCCAAAGCCAAGGTCACAAGACTCAGGAGGGTGACAAGAAGGGGTGGAAGGCGACTAACGAAGCCATCACACCACTCCCGGTTACCAGCCCTTGACGTTCTCTCGTGCCATCAGAAGGTGCCCTCTTCTTCAGGAAAGTACACAAAACCGACTATCCAATGTCGGACGGTCGGTTGCACTACATGCTCCCCGATGACCTAAGTGCCCATGTTCAGTCAGCGGATCAATGCGCCCAACTATTCGCTTGCCCTAGTACCCGAAAGTACTACGGACAGGCAGTACCATAGCGTTGCTCCGCGTCAAAGTCAAGAGCAGTGGTTCTTAATGTCCCCCGGAATCAAGTAGCACTTGACGAAAGCCCAGAGCCTTCGCAGCGGCCGTCAGCTCGGCGGAAGGTTCTTCTTCAAACTCGCGAGCGAGTCGTCGCGCGTAGCGCCTCAACAGAGCGACTGCGGCTGGTCGCCGACCCGAGTCAGAGAGTGCGTGGGCGAGCGCGATGTGTGCGCTCTCGTCTAGGGGGTCGAGCGAGATAAGGGCTCGAGCAAGCCTCGCACGGTCACGCGCAGGCAAGTCTTCTCGCTGTGCAGGAGGTAGGAGGGCGTCCCTGAGGCTGTCGTGCACCCGTTGCCTTGCGTCGGCGGACCAATCCTCATACTTCGACTCCGCGAGGAATTCGCCTTCACAGACGCTTGCAACGAATGCGGCGCAGTCCTCGGCTGATGGCCCTCGAACGGCGAGGCCGTCGGAGCGTTGGACTATTGCAACCCAATCCATTTCGACGAGTTCTGGGTTGAGCTGAACATGGTCAGCGGTGGAGACAATGTACGGAGCACTACGACCATCCCGATATCCAGGCTCGACCTCCCTACGGAGCTGGAATAGGGTCTGGTTGAGGCTGTTGACTGCCGCCCCGGGGTCAGCCTCCGGCCAAAGGGCCTCAAGAATGAGGTCGCGACTTGACGGCGCAGGGCCTTGCGCGGCCAGCAGACTGAACAGAGATCGCGTTCTGCGCTTGTTGATCATGAGCGATGGGGCGGACCAGGATCCACTGTGGATCTCCAGGGTGCCCAGGGTTCGGACGTAGAGTTTGGGCGCGTGTCGGAGAAGAAGCCGGGCACGCAGTTGACTGAAATCGCTCCCCTGCAGTCCCGAAAGCATCTCGACTGTGTCGGGCTGCGCATACCGCTCGATTGCCTCAAGGACGACCACTCGCGACTCGGAGTCTAGGCTTGCAAGACCAGCATCCGGAGCGCGCGCAATCCAATACCCTGGATCGGCATCGATGAGGTGCGCGAGCAGTGGCGCGTCTCCACTCTGGACGACCTCGTGGAGATAGGGTTCGATTCTACGTATCCAAGGGCTCACGAAGCTGAGCATGCCAAGCTCGGAGGATTCGCGGATTCCGTCGACAATCCGGCTAGCCGCGTCCTGGCGGGCGTGAGCGAATAGAAGCGGAGCAACCATAACCGGCGTGATCGCGGCCACAAACCGTGCCCCTCTGGCCGCCCACTGTCCGGCAACATCGAGGCTTCGCTCTCCACAATCCGGCGCGCACCGTCCTTGGGCGTGGTCGATGATCTCCAGGACGGTTGTCTTCTGGCTGTCGAGACGGGGATCTTTCCCGTGCTCGCGAAGTAGGGCCGCGACTGCGTCGACCTCGTGGCCGAGGAGTCCCGCCTGGAGCGCGATTTCGAGGTAGTGGATCCGTGCTGCCTCGACAGCATTCCCCTCGTTAACAGTGCTCAAAGCGATCGGGCGCAGCGTATCGAGCGCTGCCTCCCAGTGTCCTTGCGCCGCCAGAGCGAGCGCAAGGCCGCACTTGGCTTCGGTATTTGCGCGACGCCAGTTGCGGGTCCTTGAAGTGGCAAGCGTCGCGACTTCTAGGCCCCGCCTCTTGTCACCTGTCGCAAGCAGCGCCCGGACGAGGTTGTAGTCGTCAGCGAAGGGATTCGATGTCGGTTGGTCCCAGAACGCCGCGGCGCGCTGGAGCGACTGGACGCTGCGACGAAGATCACCCATTTCGAGCTGCACGTGCCCTACGTTATGCATTCCGATCGCCGCGTAGTGCTCGAGGCCAAGTTGCGTCGCCTCGGCAGTGACCCGCATGACCGCCCTGAGAACGTCTTCGAGACGAGCGTTCAGCCACAAGGATGTGATTGCGATATTGCCTTCTAACCTAAGGCGTAGTGCGCGGTCATCGGGTGGGGTCAATGCCAAGCCCTCTGACGCAGTTCGATACGCTGTGGTGGGCTTTCCCCAGTGGTGGAATATCGCGCTCTCCTTGACGAGCGCCAGTGCCTGCATCCGACGGTCGCCCTTTCTGGTGAAGAAGGTGCGGGCACGCTCGAGCGCGACCAGGGCGGATTCGAACTCTCCCCGGATGCCGAGCGCCTCACCGTGGAGGAGGCTCAGTCGCGCGTTGTCGTGGATGGCCTTCTCCGGGAGCTGCTGGAGCCACTCGTCGACCATCCCCAGCCGCCCCTCCGCGACGACATCCTCGCCGTAGCGGGCGATGAGCCGGGCGGCCTGCCGCTGCAGCCCGGCCCGGAGGTAGTGGTAGATGGCCTCCGGCCACTCCGTCGATGTCTCGTAGTACGAGGCGGCATGGATGTGCAGCCCGGTCACCTCGGCATCGGTCCGTTCCTCGCGGAGCCGGCGCTCGAGGAAGTCCCGGAAGAGACCGTGATACCGATAGCGCGCCTCGTCGAGCCGATACGTGAAGAGCCCCGCATGCTCGAGCTGGAGGAGCCGCCGCATCCCGTCGTGGGCGCCGGCCAGGCGTTCCGCCAGGTCCGGCGTGATCTGCTGCAGGATGGAGGTCGAGAGCAGGAAGTTGCGCGTCTCCTCCGTCTGCTGCTCCAGGACCTCCTCAGCGAGAAACGAGAACAGGTCCGAGTCCGATCTGGCGGTGATGGACTCGATGAGCGCTCGGCGCTTCTCCGGCGTCCGTCGCTCCCGAAGGGACACCTCCACCAGCTGGAGGCTGGCTGCCCAGCCCTCCGTCCGCCGCTCCAGCTCGGCGGCCTCGTCCGGCGTCAGGGGGTCCTGGTAGACGTCGCGGAACAGCTCGGTGATCTCGGGCTCCGTCATGCGCAGCTCGGGCGTCCGCAGCTCCGCGTAGCCGCCGTGGGTCTTGAACCGCGCGAACTGCAGGCGGGGCTTGCCCCTCGAGGCGAAGACGAAGCGGCAGGTGGGTGGTGCGTCGCGCAGGATCTGGTTCCACAGGCCGCGCACCTCCGTCACCGCGGCGATGTACTGCCAGTCGTCGATGATGAACGTGCACGGCTCCTTGAGCCGCTCGTGCATCTCCGCGAGGAGGAACGCGGTGACACCGGGGCGCGATGTGCCCGGCCCGCCCATCTGGCGCAGGATCGAGTGCGCCTTGCGGCCGAACCCGGGATGGTGCTGGCTCACCGCTTCAACCAGGTAGCTGATGTGGAGCGTCCAGTCCCGGTCGTTGCGATCCAGCTTGTACCAGTAGCAGGGAAAGTCCACCGTCTGCTCCCACTGCCAGAGCAGCGTGGTCTTCCCGTAGCCCGCACCAGCGGCAATCACCACCGCCCGGCACTCGCTGTGCTCCTGCAGCCAGTTGAGCAGCCTTGGCCGGCGCAGCGTTGGCGTTACGAAGCGCGGCGAGATGACCTTGTTGTGAATGAGCGGGTAGGCGCTCTTGACTTCCTCCATCGGCGATTCCCCGGGCGGGTAGGGTCGCTGAGGGGGTCACCCTCCCCCGGTGATCTCTCGGCGGGTGAACACTAGCCGAAGAGCAATTATCGGCGAATTATCGGCCCATTGGCTGCCCATCGGCTAGAGTCACCGCCGAGGATGCGAGCCTTCATTGGTCTGGGCGGAAATCTGCCGGGGACTCGCGACGCGCTCGGACGGGCGATCGCGGAGCTCAACGGCATCGGCTCGGTGGTGACGGGCCTCCTCGCTGTACGCATCGGCCCCCCGTGAACTCCTCGACCAGCCGGAGTTCACGAACGCGGCCGTGGAGCTGGACACGGACCTGGATCCGGCGGCCCTGCTCGTGGCTCTGAAGCGGATCGAGCGCTCCCTGGGCCGGGACCCGCAGGGGTCCGGTATGGCCCGCGGGTGGTGGACCTGGACATCCTGGCCATCGACGGCCGCTGCGTCACCGATCCCGACCTGCGACCTGATCGTGCCCCACCCGCGCCTGCATGAACGGCGGTTCGCCCTTGAGCCGATGGCCGAGCTGCAACCCGACCTTCGCCCCTGGCGGGACTGCGACGACGTCCGCCGGGACGTGACCGTCGCCGACCTGCTGCCGCACGTCGCGGACCAGGATGTGCGGCGCATCGCGGGCCCGGGGTGGGCGGACCGATAGCGGCGGTCCCGGTCCCGCTTCGGTTCGGCGCTCCGGCTCCGGTCCCGGCTCCCGGCTCGGCCGCGAGTCGTCAGGCGCGGCCGTCAACAGCGTTACGCGGGTTCCGCCGCGGAACGGCGCCGGATCCGGGGCCGATTCACGCTCAGCAACGGGCCTCCAGCGCCTCTTCGCCGGTCCGGGAGGCGCCTAACGCTGCGGTGATCCGCAGGTGACGAGTCGCGGGCCGATGGCGACGGATAACGCGCGCCAGGTCCGCAGGTGACGAGTCGCGGGCCGATGGCGACGGATAACGCGCCCCAGGTCCGCAGGTGACGAGTCGGGAACCGCGGCCGAGTTCCGAGAGGGGCTTGACTCTCGACCAACCGGAGGGTTCATGCTCCGCTGTGGACGAGCTCCTGACCATCGGCCGTTTCGCGCGGCTCAGCGGGGCTTTCGATTGGCGCGCTGCGGCACTACGACGAGCTGGGCCTCCTGCGGCCGGCCCGCGTGGACGATGTGACCGGGTATCGGTCGTATCGTGGCGATCAGCTGGGGCGGGCCCGCAGCATCCGCCGGCTGCGTGACCTGGAGCTGTCCATCGACGAGATCCGCGATCTGTGGCCACGGACGACCCGGAACGCCAGCGCGCGATGCTCAGCGTCCACCGGGACCGGGTCCAGGCGCGTACCTGGCGATTGCAGCGCGTCCTGCATGTGCTCTTCCAGATGGCGCGAACACCCCAGATGGAGACCTCCCAGGAGAACGAACCGATGACCGTCCAGCCACCGATTCCGAGCGAGATCGACCCCGCCAGCCGCCGACGCCTGGCCGCGGACCTGTTCAACCGCACCTGGGAGCTGCTCGAGCTCCCGGAGCGCACGACGCTCCAGGACGACGAGATGATCCATGCCGCGCATGCATCCCGCTACCACTGGGGCGAGGTGGGGGACCCGGCCAACCTCGCGCGCGGTGAGTGGCAGTGCTCCCGGGTCTACGCCACCCTGCGGCGGGCGGAGCCGGCCATGTGGCACGCCCGCCGCTGCCTCGCAATCTGCGAGGAGCACGGGCTCGCGGACTGGGACATTGCTGCGGCGCAGGAGGCGATGGCGCGGGCCTCGCTGGTCGCCGGAGACGAGCCGGGGGCACGGGAATGGGTGATGCGGGCGCGGGCGTCGTGCGCGGCCATCGCCGACGATGAGGATCGGCGGATCATCGAGTCCGACCTGGACACGCTGAGCCTGGGCTAGCAACGGTGCGACAGCCTCCCCGCGACCGGGAATCCCCGGCTCCCGGCTCGGCCGCGAGTCGTCAGGCGCGGCCGTCAACAGCGTTACGCGGGTTCCGCCGCGGAAGCGGCGCGGCGCCCGGCGCCGATTCACGCTCAGCAACGGGCCTCCAGCGCCGCTTCCCCGGTCCGGGAGGCGCCTAACGCTGCGGTGATCCGCAGGTGACGAGTCGCGGCCCGATGGCGACGGATAACGCGCCCCAGGTCCGCAGGTGACGAGTCGCGGGCCGATGGCGACGCACAACGCGCGCCAGATCCGCAGGTGACGAGTCGCGGGCCGATGGCGACGGATAACGCGCCCCAGATCAGCAGGTGACGAGGCGGACGCGGCTAGAGACGAACCTTGGGTGGGGCGGTGTCATCGAACGTGTGGACCGTGTCGATGAACCGGACGATCCCGCCGCGGTAGTTCATGAGCAGCGAGTGGGTTCGGGCGCCGCCGCCGAAGAAGCGAACCCCGCGGAGCAGCTCGCCATCGGTCACGCCGGTCGCGCAGAAGACCACGTTCTGACCCGGGGCAAGGTCGTTGGTGAAGTAGACCCGCTCCGTGTCGTCCACGTCGACCCCCATCACGCGCGCCCGCTCCTTCTCCTCGTCGGAGCGCCAGGCGAAGCTGGCCTGGATCTCCCCGCCCAGGCACTTGAGTGCGGCCGCGGTCAGGACCCCCTCGGGGGCGCCGCCGGTGCCCATGACCGCGTGGACGCCCGTGCCGGAGACAGCCACGCTGATCCCCGCGGTGAGGTCGCCATCGGAGATGAGCTTGATGCGCGCACCCGTGGCACGCACTTCGGCGATGAGCTCCTCGTGGCGCGGTCGCTCCAGGATCACGACGGTGATGTCCCAGGGATGCCGGCCCAGGCGGTCCGAGATGATCTCGATCGTCTTCTGGACCGGGTCGTCCAGGGCGACGTGCCCGGCGACCTGGGGTCCCACGATCAGCTTGCGCAGGTAGGTGTCCGGGGCGTGCATCAGGCCGCCGGGCTCGGCTGCGGCGAGCACGGCGGTCGCGTTCGGTGAGCCGGTCGCGACCAGGTTGGTGCCCTCGAGCGGGTCCACCGCGATGTCCACGTGGGTCGCGGCCTCCGGGTTGCCCACCTTCTCGCCGATGTAGAGCATCGGCGCCTCGTCCCGCTCGCCCTCGCCGATGACGATGGTGCCGCTCACGTCGGACTCCTCCATCGCCCGCCGCATGGCCTCGACGGCGGCGTGGTCCGCCCCGTCGCGGTCGCCTCGCCCCATGAGGCGGGCCGCCGCGATGGCCCCGGCCTCGGTTGCCGCTACGGCTTCGACGCTGATCAGCTTGTCCACGGGTCGTTCCCTCCATCTGGGCGCCGTCTGGGCGCCGCTGGGCGGCATCGGTCTCGGTCTGGATGTCAGTGGCGGAAGTGGCGTCTCCCCGTGAAGACCATGGCCATGTGATGACGATCTGCCACCTCGATGGCCATCTCGTCGCGGATGCTGCCGCCGGGCTGGATGATGGCGGTCACGCCCGCCTGCGCAGCAATCTGGATCCCATCCGGGAAGGGGAAGTAGGCGTCGGAGGCCATCACCGAGAGCGGTGCGCGCTCGCCGGCCTTGCGGAGGGCGATCTCCACGCTCACCACCCGGGACGGCTGGCCCGCCCCCATCCCGATCATCGAGTGCTTCTTGGCCAGCACCACGGCATTCGAGCGCACGTGCCGCACCGCGCGCCAGGCGAAGAGCAGGTCCGTCAGCTCCTCGAGCGTCGGCCGGCGCTGGGTGACGACCTGCAGCTTGTTGCGGTCCTCCTCGAGGTTGTCGAAGGTCTGGACCAGGAGCCCGCCGCCTATCCGCTTGAAGTCGAAGTTGCCGATCCCCAGCTCCGGTCCGTCCGAGGCCGATGGCGGCACCTCGATGATCTCGAAGCCCTTCTTGGTGCGCAGGATCTCCAGCGCCTCGGGCGTGTAGCCGGGAGCCACGATGGCCTCGAAGAATCCCGGACGGATGGCGCGGGCAGCCGCCTCGTCGATGGTCCGGTTGGCGCCGATGATCCCGCCGTAGGCGCGACACCGAGTCACCCTCCAGGGCGCGCCCGGAACGCATCGGCCAGGTCCACCACGCTGGCCAGGCCGCACGGGTTGCCGTGCTTCACGATGCAGACCGTGGGGGTCTTGAAGTCGCTGGCGATCTGCCAGGCGGCGTCGAGGTCGAGCAGGTTGTTGAAGCTCAGGTCCTTGCCCGCGATCTGGTGCGCGGTGGAGATGGAGCTGCCGCGCTGCGCCGGATCCGAGTAGAACGCGCCCAGCTGGTGCGGGTTCTCCCCGTAGCGCAGGTCCGCGCGCTTCTCGACCACCAGGGTGAGCCGGCTCGGGAAGAGCGTCCCGGCCTGGACGTTCAGGTAGCTGGCGATGTGCGCGTCGTAGGCGGCGGTCAGGGCGAACGCCTCGGCCGCGAGCTTCTGGCGCGTCTCCGGGCTCACCGCGCCAATGGTCTTCAGGTCGCGAAGGACCGATGCGTACTGGGTCGGATCGCTGACCGCTGCCACACCGGGGAAGTTCTTGGCGGCCGCGCGCAGGAGTGCCACGCCGCCGATGTCGATCTGCTCCAGCGCCTGGTCCAGGGTCGTGCCCGGCTCGCGCGCGGTCTGCGCGAACGGGTACAGGTTGACGACCACGATGTCGATCTGGCCGATCCCGTGCTCCGCCAGCTGGGCGAGATGGTCCGGCTGGTCCCTGCGGGCCAGCAGCCCGGCGAAGATCGCGGGGTGGAGGGTCTTGACCCGGCCGCCCAGGATCTCCTGGGTATCGGTCAGGTCCGACACCGGGCTGACCGCGAGCCCGTTCTCCTGCAGATGCGTGCGGGTCCCGTCCGTGGCGAAGCATTCGACGCCCGCGTCGATCAGGCCGCGGGCCAGCTCGAGGATGCCTTCGCGGTCGGAGACGGAGAGGAGTGCGCGCAACGACGGCCCTCGTTCTGCGGGGGGCTGGATGCGAGGCGCGAGCTGGTCCCGCCTCGGGGTGTCGATTATAGCCGCGCGGACCTCCCGTTCCGCCGAAGCACCTGTCCCGTCGTCGGCGACCCGGGCAGGCGGGGAGCCTGGGTCAGCCGAGCTTCAAGTCTTTAAAAGAGTTGGCGGTGAGGGGGCGGCGCGGGCAGGCCAGGGTGTGCGCGGTGGCGGCTTCGCTATACTCCGCGCGCCATGGCGTTTCTCTTCGACCCCCTCACGCCCATCACCTACCCCGACCTCTTCACGCTCATGTGGGTTGCGGGCCTCCTGATCCTGGTCGGGTCGGTGGTGGTCTACAACCTCGCCCAGGCTCGGTACCGGCGGTACCCCGCGATCCTGGCGCTCCACGAGTGGATCTTCTGGCCCATCGCCATCGGCTGGGGGATCACGCCGCTCCTCGTCGTGATCCACGTGCCGCTGCTGCTCCTGCTGCTGATCCTGGTTCCGGCGATGGCCGCGGCCGCGTACGCGACGTTCATCCGCTTCCCGCCCATCATCGCGACGGCCAACGACGAGATTCGCCGGCGCCGATACGTGCCGCCACCGCGCCGCGCTGCACGGGTCCGGCCCCGACCCACGCCCGCCGGGCGCCGCCGCCGCCACCGCTAAGTCCCACGCTCCCGGTCGCCGTCCGCGGGAGCGCCACTCGGCCGGTGGCAGGCCGGTTTGAACCTCGTCTGCCTGTCGGGCGTAGGCTCGGTGCCCGCCCTCGATCAACCGCCCGATGGCGACGCGGAAGGTGGCTTCCGTGCTCAGCTACGTCATCACGGCGAGTGCTGTGGATCATCCCGGTGCTTGTCGCGGTCTCCGTCATCACCTTCATCCTCATGCACGCTGCTCCCGGCGGGCCGTGGGCGCGCGCCAAGCAGCTGCCCGGCGGCGACGGATCGCGCGGCTGAACGAGATCTACGGGCTCGACCAGCCGATCTGGCACAGTACCTGCGATGGGTCGGCGGGCTGCTCCACGGCGACCTGGGGCCCTCGTACAAGTACCTGGACCGGACGGTCGACGACATCGTGGCGAACGGCGTCTGGGTCACGGTGCAGCTGGGCTTCATGGCGTTCGCCTGTCGGTGATCGTGGGGATCCCGCTCGGGGTGATCGCGGCGTTGAACCACAATGGCTGGCCGGACTACTTCGCGACCTTCATCAGCGTGCTGGGGATCTCCACGCCCAGCTTCGTGGGCTCGCATCCTGCTGCTGGTGGTGTTCAGCGTGCTGCTGCGCTGGTTCCCGACCTACGGCTGGGGTGATCCATCCCACTGGGTGCTGCCGACGGTCGCGCTCGCGCTCTTCCCGATTGCCCAGATCGCGCGCTACACGCGAGCGAGCATGCTGGAGGTGACGCGCAAGGACTACGTGCGCACCGCGCAGAGCAAGGGCCTGCGGGAGCGCACCGTCGTGGTCGTGCACATGATCCGCAACGCCATGATCCCGGTGATCACCATCCTGGGACCGATGATGGCCTTCCTGATCACCGGCAGCTTCATCATCGAGACCATCTTCTCGATCCCGGGCATCGGCCGCGACTACGTCACCAGCATTGGCCAGCGTGACTACGGCGTGATCATGGCCATGACCATGCTGTACGCGGTCGTGATCGCGGTCATGAACCTGGTCGTGGACGTGCGTACGCCTACATCGACCCGCGCATCCGCTACGCCTGAGGACCCCGGTTGCGGGTTGCCGATGAGGGCCGGCGTCACGGTTGTGCCATTCGGCACTGGTGCACTCCGGGGTAGTGGGAGACAGTCGCACTCAACCCGGAGGGGCCGGCGTCGAGTGACCGTGTCCGGCGGGATCGTGGGGATTGTGCGATCTGCGCCGTGTGGCATCGATGGCCCGTTTCTCCGGGCTGCAGCACGCCGAGCGGGGGTGGACACGCGCGCCGTGACCGGATTGGCTCCTCGCCATCTCGTTGTGCCGTCGACAGCCGGGTGCCGTGCCCGCAGGGGACCTGCGGCCCTACCCGGACTGCCTGGCCTGCTCTGCCCTGCAGGGCACCCTCGAAGGCGCCGAGCTCGTCATGCTCTGCGGCCACGGCGCCCGCGCACCGGCGCTTCGCTTCGCGGCAGTGACGATGGATGGTGCCGCCGGGCCGGTGCCGCGCACCGGCAGCGTCCTCCGAGGAGGGCTGATCGCCCCCGGTCCTCACGACCCTGCCGCGAGCTCGGCCAGCGCCCGGATGAGCTGCGTGTCACCGGATGCGGCCAGTGTCGTCGGCGTCATCTCGCGCAGGGCGTCGGGGAGGACCGGCTGGACGCTCGACGCAAGGGCCACCGTCTGGGTCGGGGCGATGCCCGCGTGCCAGATCTGCCGTCCCGACGGAGTCAGCCACTTCTCCGTTCCAATCCGCAGCGCCGATCCGTCGGCGAGGTCGTACTGCAGCAGCGCCGTCCCCGTGCCGAAGGTCGTCACGCCCACGAGAGTGCCCGCGTTGTGGTCCTGCAGGGCCCCGGCCACGATCTCCGCCGCCGACGCGGTCCCGTGGTTGACCAGCACCACCATGGGGAGGGTCGTGGGATGCACGCCCGACTTCACCTGGACCGATGTCCTGGTCCCGTCCGCGGATCCCGGATGTAGACGGCGCCGGAGGCGAGGAACTGGCTTGCCACGCCCACCGCCTCCTCCACGTAGCCGCCCGGGTCGTCGCGCAGATCGAGCACGATGCCGGTGGCCCCTGCCGTGGTGGCTGCTTCGAGCGCGGAGCGCAGCGCGTCCGGTGCGCCGTGGGAGAACTCCACGAGATGCATGTCCGCGACGGCCTGCCCGGGGACCATGGCCCACGTGACCGCCGGGTACGTCGACGCTGGCGCGCTCGATGCGGACCGTGCGCTGCGTCGTGCCCGCGGCCGGTGCCACGACGAGGGTGACCGTCGATCCCGGACGGTCCTCGAAGGCGGGCCGCCACGGTGGACAGGGACAGTCCCTGCGTGCCGGTGCCGTCGATGGAGAGCGATCTGGTCGCCGTGCGGCCAGGCCCGGCGTGCTGCGCGGGACCCCCGCGAAGACACTCGACGATGACCGGCTTCCGTCGACTCACGTCGAGCACGGCGCCGATGCCGACGTAGGAGCCGGAGAGGGCCGCCTGCTCGGTCGTGAGCGCGGCCGGGCGTCAGGAAGGTGGTGTGGCCCACGTCCCCACGGCCTGGGTCATGCCTGTGATGGCTCCGTAGGCGATCTGGTGCCAGTCGACGCTGGAGCGGTCGACGTAGTGCTGGTCGGAGCAGGTCCCAGGCCTGCGCGACCAGCGCGAAGTCGCTGCCGCGATCTGCAGTCGGGGCGCCCGGTCCCCATGGGACGAGGCCGGCGCGGTCGGCGGCGACGCCGCCGGTGAAGAGCGCAACGGTGAGCACGAGTGCGCCGACGGTCGTGACGCCGCGGCGGGCGAAGGCGGCGGTTCGCGAGGCGGTCAGGGGCGGAAGCAGGGGCCGGGGCGGGATGAGGTGATGCCAGGTCGGTCGCCTCGCTGGTGCTCGACTGCAGGTGGGTCCGCGCGCGGGCGGGATCGCCTAGTCGCCGGCCGCGCTGGTGGGAGTGAGCTGCGGCGACGGTGACCTTCTCGAACGACGATCACGCCGTCCTGGTCGTCGATCCGGATCGTGTCGCCGCCGCGGAACTCGCCGCCAAGGATGCGCCGCGCCAGCGGATTCTCGATCTCGCGCTGGATCGCACGACGGAGGGGCCGGGCGCCGTAGGCGGGGTCGTAGCCCTCCTTCGCGACGAGGAGCCGCGCGGCATCGGTCACCTCCAGGGCGATCTGCGCCTCCGCGAGGCGGCGCTCGACGCCGGCGATAGCAGGCCCACGATCCGCGCCAGCTGCTCGTCGTTCAGCGGCCGGAAGACGATGATCTCGTCGACCCGGTTGAGGAACTCCGGCCGGAACTGCTCGCGGAGCTGGAGCCGGACGGAGTCGGCGGCGGCCTCGAAGGCATCGGGCCGCCCTCCGCCGCCTCGAGGAGGGTCACCGATCCGACGTTGCTGGTCATGATCACCACGGTGTTCTTGAAGTCCACCGTGCGGCCCTGGGAGTCCGTCAGGCGGCCGTCGTCGAGGAGCTGGAGCAGGATGTTGAAGACGTCGGGGTGGGCCTTCTCGATCTCGTCGAAGAGGATCACCTGGTACGGCCGGCGACGCACCGCCTCGGTGAGCTGGCCGCCCTCGTCGTAGCCGACGTAGCCGGGAGGGGCGCCCACCAGGCGCGAGGTGGAGAACTTCTCCATGTACTCGCTCATGTCGATGCGGAGCAGGGCGTTCTCGTCGTCGAAGAGGAACTCCGCGAGGGCGCGGGCAAGCTCCGTCTTGCCCACCCCGGTGGGTCCCAGGAAGATGAACGAGCCGATGGGCCGCTTGGGATCCTTGAGCCCGGCCCGCGCCCGGCGGATGGCGTCGCGACGGCGGCCTCCACGGCCTGGTCCTGGCCGATGAGCCGGTCATGGAGCCGCTCCTCCATCTGCAGCAGCTTCTCCGTCTCGCCCTCCAAGAGCCGGGAGACGGGGATCCCGGTCCATCGGCTGACCACCTCGGCAATGTCGTCCGCGTCGACCTCCTCCTTGACCAGCAGCGATCCGCTTGCCTTGAGCTCGCGGAACTTCTGCTCGTGTTCCGCCAGCTGCTGCTGCAGCTCGTTCGCGCGACCGAAGCGCAGCTCCGCGGCCTTCGCGTAATCCGCGGCGCGCTCGGCGGCCTCGATCTCCGGGGTGAGCTTCTCGATCGCCTCGCGGGTCTCGCGGATGGTGCTCAGCACCGCCTTCTCGCGCTCCCACTGGGCCTTCATGGCGGTGCTCCGCTCGCGCAGGTCGCGCGAGCTCCGACTCAAGGGACGCCAGGCGCGCCTTCGACGCCTCGTCCTTCTCCTTGCGGAGCGCCTCGCGCTCGATCTCCAGCTGCATCCGGCGCCGCTCCAGCTCATCGAGCTCCGCGGGCATGGAGTCCATCTCGACCCGCAGCCGCGAGGCGGCCTCGTCGACGAGGTCGATGGCCTTGTCCGGAAGGAATCGCCCGGTGATGTAGCGGTTCGAGAGGACCGCGGCGGCCACGAGGGCGGAGTCGGTGATCCGCACCCCGTGGTGGACCTCGTACCGCTCGCGCAGGCCGCGCAGGATGGAGATGGTGTCCTCCACGCCGGGCTGGTTCACCATGACCGGCTGGAAGCGCCGCTCCAGGGCGGCGTCCTTCTCGATGTTCTTGCGGTACTCGTCCAGGGTCGTGGCGCCAATGGCATGCAGCTCGCCCCGGGCGAGCATGGGCTTGAGCAGGTTCGCGGCGTCCATGGCGCCCTCGGCGGCACCGGCGCCCACGACGGTGTGCAGCTCGTCGATGAAGAGGATGATCTGGCCCGATGCCGCCGTGATCTCCTTGAGGACCGCCTTGAGGCGCTCCTCGAACTCCCCGCGGTACTTGGCCCCGGCCACCAGGGCGCCCATGTCCAGGGCCACGACCTTCTTGTCGCGGAGCCCCTCGGGGATGTCGCCGCGCACGATGCGCTGCGCCAGCCCCTCCACGATGGCGGTCTTCCCCACGCCGGGCTCGCCAATCAGGACCGGGTTGTTCTTCGTGCGCCGGGAGAGGACCTGGATGACCCGGCGGATCTCCTCGTCCCGGCCGATCACCGGGTCCAGGAGCCCGCGGCGGGCGGCATCGGTCAGGTCGCGGCCGTACTTGTCGAGAGCCTCGTAGGTCGCTTCGGGATTGGGTGATGTCACGCGCTGGGAACCTCGAATCTGGGTCAGGGCATTGAGCACGCCTGCCGCGTCGATCCCCCGTGCCTGCAGGATGCGGCTGGCGCTGCTGCCGGTGCGGTCCTCGAGGATCGCGAGCAGCAGGTGCTCGGTCGAGACGTAGTCATCGTGCATCCGCTCAGCGACCGGGTGCGCGTCCGAGAGGACCCGCCGCGCCTCGTCCGAGAGGGTCAGCTGCGCGGCGGTGCCCTCCACGGTGGGAAGCTTCGCAAGCTCGGCGCGGAGCGCCTGCGCGACCTGCCGCGGATCGGCGCCGAGCCGCTCGAGGACCGCGGGCACCACGCCATCGGGCTGGTCAACGAGGACCAGCAGGAGGTGCGCCACCTCCAGCTGCGGGTTTCCGCTCTCCTCGGCGCGCTGCTGCGCCTCGGCGATGGCCTCCTGCGCGCGCTGCGTGAATCGGTCGATGCGCATGGTCAGTGCCGCCGCTCGGGGGTGCGGGGATCCGCCTGCGGGTGGTGCCCCAGGATGGCTCCCAGCTCGCCGCGCGTCTCCTCGTCGAGGTGGGGCAGGACCACCCGGGTCCGGACGATGAGGTCTCCGCGGCCCGCCTGCTTGCCCTGCCGGGGGAGGCCCTTGCCGGTGACGTGGATCTCCTGCCCGTTCTGGGTGTTGGGCCGGATGCGCAGCTTCACCGAGCCGGTCGGGGTGGCAACCGGGACCTCCGCGCCAAGCAGGGCCTCGGCCAGGGTCAGCGGCAGCTCCGTCACCAGGTCTGCCCCGCGTCGTTCGAAGCGCTCGTCCCCCTGCACGTGGACGGTGACGTACAGGTCGCCGGCCGCCGAGCCGCTGCCGCCGCCCCGGGCACCGGCGCCGCGAAGCTTGATGCGCGCCCCATCGGTCACGCCGGGGGGAATGGAAACCTCGATCCGGCGCCCGTCGATGCTCACCATCCGCTTTGCCCCCCGCGCGACCTCGGCCAGGGAGACATCGGTGTCGGCGCGGGCGTCGGCCATCCGCGGCGCCGCGGTGCGTGTCTGGGCTCCGCGGCCACCGCGCCCCGCTCCCAGGTTTCCGAACTCGAAGAGACGATCGAAGCCGCCGGCGTCGCTATGGGTGGTGCCCGCCGATCCGGCGCCGGTGTCGAAGGCGACGCCGCCGCCATTGTCGAAGAATGCCCGGAAGAAGTCGGAGAAGCCGCTCATCTCGTCGGGGGAAACGCGTCGATACGTGAAACCGCCTCCACCGGGAGCGGCCCTGCTGGCCCGCGAACGGACCGCCGCCGAAGCCGCCCGATCCGGCGCCGGCCTGGTCGTACGCCTGCCAGTTGGCGCCCAGCTCGTCATACCGCTTGCGCTTCGCCGGGTCGGAGAGGACGGCGTGGGCCTCGTTGGCCTCCTTGAACCGCTTCTCGGCGGCCTTGTCGCCGGGGTTCTTGTCCGGATGGAGCTGGCGTGCCAGCCGGCGATAGGCCTTCTTGATCTCGGCCTGTGTCGCCGCCTTGGGCACGCCCAGGACCTGGTAGTAGTCCTTGTACTCCATCTGGATCGTTCGAGCCCGATCCTCAGGCGCTGGTCGCCGGAGGCTGGTCCACCGGGTGCGACGGGGAGACGGGAACGCCCTTCTCCGCCGCGACCCGCCGGCGCGCGGGACGCCGGACGACCGCCTTCTGGCGAGCGGCGCGCTCGGCCTTGATGCGCGACGCCGACCGCGCGTGGTCGATCAGCGCCTCGGCCAGGACCTCATCCATGGTCTCGACAGGGATGATCCGCAGCTGGCCAAGGACCTCCTCCGGAACATCCACCAGGTCCTTCTCGTTCCGGCGAGGGATGAGCACCGTCTTCACGCCGGCAAGGTGCGCGGCGAGGAGCTTGCTCTTGAGCCCGCCAATGGGCAGGACCCGTCCGCGGAGCGTGATCTCCCCGGTCATGGCCAGGTCACGCCGCACCGGCTTGCCGGTGAGCAGGCTGGCCAGCGCGGTCGCCATGGTGACCCCCGCCGACGGTCCGTCCTTGGGGGTCGCGCCGGCCGGGACATGGATGTGGATCGTCTCCTTGCCGAAGGAGGCGGGGTCGATCCCCAGCTCCTTCGCCCGCGCCCGGACGTAGCTGAGGCCGGCACGCGCCGACTCCTGCATCACGCTGCCGAGCTGGCCGGTGAGGATGATCTCGTCCTTGCCGTCCATCCGGGTGGACTCGATCTGGACGATGTCGCCGCCGGCCTCCGACACGACGAGGCCGGTCGCCATCCCGATCTGGTCCTCGCTGTCGAGCTCGCCGTACTCGAACCGCGCCGGGCCCAGGTAGTCCTCGAGCTCGGCGGCCTTGACGGTGACCGTGACAGAGCGGTCGTCGGCGACGCGGCGAGCGACCTTGCGCGCAACGTTGGCGATCTCACGCTCCAGGTTCCGGACGCCTGCCTCCTTGGTGAAGGCCTGGATCAGCCGAACCAGCGCAGCCTCCTCGAGGGTGAGCTGCTCCGTGGTGAGGCCGTGGGCCTCGAGCTGCTTGGGCACCAGGAAGCGCTGGGCGATGCGCAGCTTCTCGAGCTGCGTGTAACCCGGCAGCTGGATCACCTCCATCCGGTCGCGCAGGGCCGGCGGGATGGTGTCGAGCATGTTGGCGGTGGCGATGAAGAGCACCTTGGACAGGTCGAACGGGACCTCCAGGTAGTTGTCCTGGAAGCTGAAGTTCTGCTCCGGGTCCAGGACCTCCAGCAGCGCCGATGAGGGGTCGCCACGGAAGTCCATGCCGACCTTGTCGATCTCATCGAGCATGAAGACCGGGTTCGCGGAGCCGGCGGTCTTGACGTTCTGGATGACCCGACCGGGGAGCGCGCCGATGTACGTGCGCCGGTGGCCGCGGATCTCCGCCTCGTCGTGGATGCCGCCCAGGCTCATGCGGACGAACTTGCGCCCCATTGCGCGTGCGATGCTGCGGCCCAGCGAGGTCTTGCCCACGCCGGGCGGTCCCACGAAGAGGAGGATGGGGCTGCGGATCTTCTCCGCCAGCTTGCGCACCGCCATGTACTCGACGATCCGCTCCTTGGGCTTCTCCAGGCCGTAGTGGTCCTCGTTGAGGACCTTCTCCGCTTCGGCGAGGTCGAGGTTGTCGTCGGAGTAGCTGCCCCAGGGCAGGCTGACCAGCCAGTCCACGTAGGTGCGGATCACGCCCTGCTCGGGCGATGCGGAGGGGATCCGGCTCAGCCGGTCGACCTCCTTGAGCGCCTTCTCCTTCACCTCGTCGGGCATGGCCGACTGCTCCACCCGCTCGCGAAGCTCGTTCGCCTCCGCGACCGAGGGGTCGTCCTCGCCAAGCTCCTTCTGGATTGCCTTGAGCTGCTCGCGGAGGATGTACTCGCGCTGGGTCTTGTCCATCTCGGACTTGACCTCGCTCTGGATCCGGCCCTTGAGCTCCAGCACCTCGATCTGCTTGGCGAGGAACTGGCTCACCATCCGCAGCCGATCCGGGACGTCGACCGTCTCGAGGAGCTGCTGGCGCTGCTCGGTGCTCATCTCGGGGCTGTAGGCGACCATGTCGGCCAGCAATCCGCCGTCGCTGATGTTGCGGGCTGCGACCGCGACCTCCGGCGGCACGGATGCCCCCGAGGTCACGTACTGCTCGATCTGCCCCTGGACAGAGGCCATCAGGGCCTCCACCTCCAGGGTCTTGGCGTGGACGTCGTCGATCGTCTCGATCCGTGCCTCGAGGTGCGGCTCGACCTGGACCAGGTCGAGCAGCCGTATGCGCTTCTGCCCCTGGACGATGGCGCGGATGGTCCCGTCCTGGAGACGGATCACCTGGGCGATCTTGGCAAGGGTGCCGATGGCGTGGAGCTCGTCGGCACTGCCGACCTCCTCCGTCTCGGAGCTTCGCTGGGTGATGAGCGCGATGGGCGTGCTGGTCCGCACGGCCTGGTCAAGCGCCTTGACGCTGCGTTCGCGGCCAACCTGCAGCGGCACGATCATCTCGGGGAAGATGACGGTGTCCCGCAGGGCCACCAGGGGCAGCACCTGGATCTGGTCGACGGTGCGCTCGACCTCGGTCTCGCGGTTCTCGGATTCCATTGGTTACAAGTCCCTTCGGTCGACGTCGTCCTGTTCGGTCAGGTCGCCCTCGACATATCGCTCGACATCAGCCTCACCGAACAGGTCGTAGACGCGGATCTTGCCGAGCGCCTCGAGCTGAAGGATGACCTTGACGCCCGCCAGGTTCACCCCCTGGCGTTGGGTCAGGAAACGGATGATACGCACCCGTCGGATATCTGCCTCTGAGTAGAGGCGGAGGTTGTTGCGCCGGTGCGGACAGAGGAGTCCCTCCTCCTCGTAGATCCGCAGGGTGCGAGGATGCACGCTCGCCAGCTCGGCGGCAATGCTGATGAAGTAGCACGGTCGCTGGGGATCGCGCCAGGTGCTCACCCTTCGGTGACGTGATGCGCCGCGCAGCGCTGGGCTCACGCGGTCTCCGAACCATTGCCGGTGACCGGCGTGACCTTGCCGATCTCGCCTGCTCCGGCCTTGATCTGGATCTGGCGGGGCTTGACCTCCTCCGCCTTGGGGATGCGCAGGGTCAGCACACCCTGCTCGAAGGTCGCCTCCGTCTTGTCTCCCTCGACCCGGACCGGCAGCTGGAGCTCGCGGTTGAACGAGCCGAAGCGGCGCTCGCGGTACAGGTACTGGTCGCGCGCGACCTTCTCGTCCGCCTTCAGTTCGCCGCGGATCACGAGCGTCTGCCCGGTCAGGGTGATCTCGACGTCTTCCGGCCTGATGCCGGGGAGCGCCGCGGTCACGACGATCTCATCCGCATCCTGGTGGACGTCGAGGGCCGGCGTGATCGCCTCGCCTTCAAGCCTGCGCCAGGTCAGCGGGGAGACGACTGAGTCCTCGAAGAGGCGGTCCATCGCCTGCCGCAGGGTGATCATGTCGCCAAACGGATCGAATCTCGTCAGGGTTGCCATCGTTGCTGTTTTCCTCGAACCTTCTGCACGCAAAGCGCGTGTCTCGGACTTCTGTTTCGCACCGCCTGAGAGGTGCGTGCGGCTACCCTAATATCTGACAATGCCGTTGTCAAGGTTCTTACTGTATCGGCGCCGGCAGGCACCGATGGCGCGCGCTATCGGCCCAGTCGGCGCCTGAAGCCGTCGAGCCGTTTCCGGGTGCGGCGCAGCTCGCGTGTGGGCAGGCTGCGACCCCCGTAGCGGACCAGCTGATAGGCGATAGCCAGGCGATGAAACGCGCCATCCGTGAGGCCCTCGGCGCCGGCCCGCCGGGCATGGGCTGCCGGCGACTCGCTCGGCCGTCGTGGCCAGCGTCCGTCCCGCTGGAGCGCGTCGAGCGCCGCGAGGTACGCGCCGGCAGGATCCGACGGGTTGCGCCGGCGACGGGCGGCCGGGTTCACCCCGCTGGGCGCCGGCGGCTCGTCCGGCGGGATCACGATGCTCCGCTCCTCGAAGTCGCCGTCGGCGACCACCGCCATCCTGCGTCGCTCCTGCCAGCGCAGGTACACGATCAGGCCCAGCACGGCCAGCTCCAGGAGTCCCAGGAGCACCACCACCGCGATGACCACGATGGTCGGGATGGGCGTGCTGGCCGGCAGCGGATCTCCGGCGATGTTCGGAAACGTGAAGGGCGGCAGCGTGATCTGCGTGGGGAGGAGCGGTCGCAGCAGCTCTGTGGCGGCGGCGATCAGCACGATGAGCGGCGTGGTGAGGAGGATGGCGATCAGGAAGAGGAGGCGGATGGGCCCGAACACGGCGGCCGCGAGCGCCGCGAGGGGAACGCCCAGCAGGGCGGCCGCCGGGACGCCAATGACGAGCGAGGCCACGCTGATCCCGGCCACGAGCACGAGCCAGGCCCGGCTCTGCCGCACCTGGCCCCCGGTCGTGATCCGCACCGCCTCCAGGCGCGCCAGTCCCAGCGCGGCGAAGGCGCCCACCGCGAAGACCATGGTGCTGACGAAGGCCGTCGCGGTGAATGCGTCGTGCAGGGCGCCGTGGCTGGCAAGCGACCCCAGGAGCCAGGGCGCCGCAAGCCCCGGGACCGCGAAGCGCAGGAGCCGGTCCTGCGCCTCCTCGTCGTCATCGGGCGATCCGTGCAGCCCGCCGCGCACCACCGCGATGCCCGGCGAGCCAGCCCGGCACGTGGAGCCCCGCGGCCAGCGACAGCTGGCCCCCCACGAGTGCGACCCGCACCGCGGGGTCCAGGAACCAGCCGACGGCCCCACCGGCGAGGGCCAGCAGTGGGAGCCCGGCCGCCTCCACGAGGGGGGAGCGCCACCGGCGTCGGCGTGCCCAGGCCATGCCCGCGCCGGCCAGCATGGCCAGCTCCAGGACGCCGATGCGCGGCTCCTCCCCGGCGGCCACCTGGATCGCCGCGTAGACCACCGCCAGCCAGCCTCCCTCCGCGAGGGCCTGGAAGACCGGGCAGCAGCCTAGCCGGCCAGGACGAGCGCATCCGCGGTCCTCCAGTGGGGGTCAAGCGTTCCGACCCGGGCGCGCAGGCCGGCGCGACGGGCGGCCGTGGCGTGGAGGGCGGCATCCGGTCCCAGGCACACGATCTCGACCCCGTAGCCGCTGCGCGCCAGGCGGCGCACCGCCGGCAGCCAGCGCGCGGGTTGCGGGCGGTGAGGGCCAGGATGGTCGTCCCGGGCGGGACGCGACGCGTGATCCAGGTCAGCAGCCGCTCGTAGGGGCTGGAGCTGACGGGGCCGATGCGTGCCAGGAGGGCGCCCACCCGGATGGTCTGGCCTGGCGATGCGCCGGGTGCGAGGTAGGCGGTCTGCTGCGCGGTCCCGGTGAAGGAGGCGGCCGCGAGGCCGCAGGCGGCGCCGTCCGCGAGGAGGCGGCGCGCCAGCGATCCGGCAGCGACGCAGAGCGACTCGAACGCATCGTCGTCGTAGGTCATCTGCCAGTGCGGCCCGTCGATGGTCTGGACGTCGAGGGCGATCAGCACCTCGCGGCCCCGCGCCGGCTCGAATCGGCGGCTCACCGGCTCGCCCAGGCGTGCCGTGGCCCGCCAGTGGATGTGTCGCAGCGAGTCACCGGGCGCGAATGGCCGCACCCCGCCGAACAGCGCCGGGTCGTGGATGAGGCCCTGGCGGGCTCGCCGGTCGCCAATGGGCGCGAGGTCGTGCCCGGTGCTGCGCACCGGGGTCGTGCGCGGGGAGATGACGAGCGACGCCACGGAGTCGACCTCCGTCTCGGCGGCGTCGCGCCCCAGGATGTCGCGGATCCGCAGGCGGAACGGCCCGAGCTCATAGCTGCCACGACGATCGGCGTCCACGTGGAAGTGGCGGACGACCCGCTCGTACCAGCTCAGCGACCACGCGTTGAACAGGATCCGGCGCCCATGGCGCTCGGAATCGCGATCGAGGTTCGGCTGCTCGCGGATCGATCATACCGTCGGTCACCAGGTCGTCGACCGCGACCCAGGGGAGCGGGAGCGGCTTGCTGTTCCAGATGGTGATGTCCAGCGGGACCACGTCGCCGACCACCGCGCGCGATGCCCCCAGGGTCCGGCCGTACTCGACCTTCTGGACGCCGTAGCGGGTCCAGAGGCGGGTCAGTGTCCCGTAGCACCAAGGCGATCGCCGCGACGAGGATCAGGCCGGGCACCCCGGTCACCGCGCCGAGAACGGCGAAGCGTTACCGAGAGCGCGATCCAGGTGCTCACGTGCTCAGGCGCCCGCCGCGGCCTCCTCCGCGAGCGGGACCGGCACGGTCGCCAGCACCTCCTCCACGACCGCGGGCACGGTCGCCCCGCGCAGCTCGCGGTCAACGTCGAGGAGGACGCGATGGTCGAGCACCGCATGCGCGACGGCCCGGACGTCGTCGGGCAGAGTGAAGTCGCGCCCGGCGAGCAGCGCCCAGCCCTGGGCGGCGCGGTAGAGCGCCACGGAGGATCGCGGGCTGGCGCCCATCCGCAGGTCGGGGTGCGACCGCGTGGCGCGGACGAGGGCGACGAGGTACTGCTCCACCTCGTCGGAGACGCGGATCGTGCGCGCGGCGTCGCGAAGCCCGGCCAAGCTCGGCAGGGCCGGCGACCGCGGCCACCGCGTCGAGCGGCTCCGCTGCGTCGCGGTAGCGCCGCGCGATGCGGCGCTCGTCATCGGCTCCCGGATAGCCCAGGTGGATCCGGACCAGGAACCGGTCCAGCTGCGCCTCGGGCAGCGAGAAGGTGCCCTCGAGCTCGATCGGGTTCTGGGTGGCGAGGACCAGGAAGGGATCTGGCAGTGAGCGGGTCTCGCCCTCTGCCGAGACCTGGCGCTCCTGCATCGCCTCGAGCAGGGAGGACTGCGTGCGCGGCGTGGCGCGGTTGATCTCGTCGACGAGCAGGATGTTCGTGAAGACCGGACCGGGGACGAAGCGGAATGCTCCGTTCTCGAGGATGGAGCTGCCGGTGACGTCGGTGGGAAGCAGGTCCGGCGTGCCCTGGACCCGTGCGAAGCCCAAGGGAGAGGGCGCGCGCGAACGCGCGCGCCAGCAGCGTCTTGCCGACCCCGGGGACGTCCTCCAGGAGGCGCGTGGCCGTCGGAGAGGAGCGCGACGGCCATCAGGCGCAGCGGCTCCGTGGCCCCGACCACGGCGGCGGCCACCGCCTCGTCGAGGGCGGCGAAGAAGCGGGCACCGTCGGGCGGGACGATCCGTCATGCCATCAGGTACTCATCCGGCGGGGCTGGCGTTCACGATCTGCCAGCGCCGGGCTCCGATGTCGATCCCACCCGGGAGCGCGGTCGGCGACGGCGTGCAGGTCCAGGGTCAGCACCGTCTGCTGCGGCACCGGGACCAGCTCGGTCCCTGCGATGAACCACAGCAACGTGGAGGGACGGCGCTCGAAGGAGACGATCTGTGCCACCGCGGTGGCGCTCTCGGCGTCCGGTGCGGTCACGGTGATGCGCAGGTTGCGCAGCAGGGTCGCGGGGTTGCCGCAGTCGCTCGCCGGTTCGTCCGTCGACCCGTCCGGCGACCCGGCGTCGACCGTCGCGCACTGCGTCTCGAGGCCGGTGAGGGCGTCAAGCGCGGCGCTGGTGACGGCCAGCCGGTCCGTGGTCAGCGAGGCGGGCAGGGAGGCAGCGGCGGGGAGGTCCGGCCAGGTCGACTCGAACCGGTCCAGGACCGCGGCCGGCGTGGCGGCCTGGGCGCCGACCATCCAGAAGGCCGTCCCCCACAGCAGCAGCGGCAGGCTGAGCCAGACCATGGCGGCGGCCGGGGAGCCGATGGGCGTGGGGCCGATGGCGCCCTGGCCGATCTCGCGCGGTGGTAGGCGAGTCGCGGCCTGGGCGGTCCACGCCACGAGGAAGGCGCAGCCGGCGAGGAACGGCAGCAGGTAGGCCGTCGTCTCGGCCAGGCCGACACCAGCCAGGCGACGACGAGGCCGCGAGCACCTCCGCGAGCAGCCAGGCAACCGCGGCGCGGCGGCGTCCCGAGGCGAGGTCACCGAGGCCCCAGGCGATCAGGGACCGGCGCAGGACCTGCGCCGGGTGGCGCGGCGCCGGCGACGCGGCGCGCGGTCACTCGCCGATGAGCAGGGCGCGGAGATCCGACTCGCGCTCGGAGGAGGTGACCGCCAGGACCCGGTCGCCGCTCAGCAGACGGGTCTCGGGGCGGGTGGCGATGGCCCGGTCCTCGCGAAGCAGCACGGCGATGGCGCTCCCCTCCGGCAGCGGCACGTCGCGCAGCTCCCGGCCGACGATGGGCGAGTCCGCGTCCAGCGTGGCCTCAACGATCTGGAGCTCGCCGCCTCCGAGCTCGGCGAGGTGCAGGAGGTCGTGCACCGGGATCTCGTGCTCGATGACGCCCAGGATGGTGCGAATGGGACTCACCGTCTCGTCGATGCCAGCTGTCGGAAGAGCTTCTCGTGCTCCGGGATTGTTGACTCGGGCGATGGATCGCGGGACGTTGAAGCGCATCTTGGCGATCTGGCAGGCCGCGAGGTTCACGCCGTCGTCGCCGGTGACCGCGGCGATGACGTCCGCCCGTGCCATGCCGGCCTCCGCCTGGTATCGGCCCTCGCACCCATCGTTCGCGACAACGATGCTGCCCAGCTCGTCTGCGATCTGGCGCGCGCGGGCGGGGTCCTTCTCGATGACGACGACCTCGTGCCCGGCGGTCAGGAGCTCGCGGGTCAGGTAGTAGCCGACGTTGCCTCCGCCGATGACGACCACGTACATGCTCAGCCCTCCTCGCCGTCGCCGGTGGGCGCCGGCGCCACCTCGTCGAGGGTGCCGTCTTCGCCGATGGCGGCGCGAGCGATCGCCTCGGCGCGCGTCCCGGGCGCAGGAGCTCCGCGCAGCGGCTCCGCGGTCGGCGCCGCGACCGCGCCATCGGTCGACTCGGGGCCGTCCGTCGCGGCGCGGATCAGCGCGTCGGAGAGGAGGACCGTGCGGCAGATGGTCTCGAGCCCCAGCGAGCGATAGGCCTCCGCCCGGACAGGGTCGTTGACCTTGGCGAGGACGCGCGGCACGCCGAAGACGTGCTTGCCGATCTGCGCCGCGAGCGCATTGCGGTTGTCGCCCTCGGTGAGCGCCATGAACAGGTCCGCGAGCTCCGCGCCGGCCTCGCGCAGGACGTCTTCGTCCGTGCCGCTGCCCCGAACCGTCACACCGCCGAAGTTCGCGGGCAGGCGCAGGAACGCGCGCTGGTCATCATCGATGACGGTGACGTGCTCGCCGATCTCGTCGAGCTTCGCGGCGGTTCGCGCTCCCACGCGGCCGCAGCCGATGATCAGATATCTTCATGGCGTTCGCGCCAGGTCCTCCGTCTCCACGCGCAGGCACCAGACCGGTGCCGTCGAGTTGCGCATCACGTAGGGCACCGTGCGGCCGGCATCCCAGGCTCCCCCGAATCGCTTCTTATAGCGTAGACCCATGACGATCAGGTCGGCCCCCCACTCCACGGCCTCGTCGACGATCGCCGCGCCCGCAGCCCGCGCCTGGACCACGCCGGTCCGCGTCTTGACCTCGTGGTTGGTGAGGAACGTCTCGGCCCTTCCGAGCACCTCGTCGGCGAAGGCGACCGCCTCGGGGTTCTCGGCATCGAGCTGGCGGTCGAACGGCACCTCGACGACGTGGAGGAGCGTGACCTCGCCCGTCCGTTCCGCCAAGGCAGCATCGTGGCCAGGCGGAGCGCCGACTCATCGGCTTCCGTGCCTGCCATCGGCACCAGGATGCGCTGGAAGAGGAGCAGGGGCTGCTGCTTCTCGGGTCGGCGTCGGAAGACCATGGCTCCGGTATCGTAGCGGCCGCCTGGCGGGCGGGCAGCCGGATCGTGGCGGGCGGCATCTTCGGGCGGCGCGGGGTCATCTTCCCCAGGTGAGCCGCTCGCGAGCCTGGCGGGGAGACCAGCCTCGCGCATGCGCGCCTGCGTGCGGGCGATGTCGTAGGCCACGCGGTGGAATTCCGCGGTCGCCGCGTCGGTCGTCCAGGACGAGGTAGGCGCTGGCGGGGATGCCGTCGCGCGGCTGGCCAACGCTTCCCGGGTTGAGGAGCGCCCGACGGGCATCGAGACGGATCGGTCTCCGGGGATCGCGGGCAGCATCTCGACGCGGGCCGCCGTCGGCGCGGAAGATGATGGGCAGGTGCGTGTGCCCGAAGGTGCACAGCCAGGTCTCGAAGGAGGCCATGTTGGCGGCCGCGACCGACGGCGAGGTGATGTACTCCCAGATCGGGTCGCGGGGCGAGCCATGGACCGCGGTGAGGTCGCCGCTGACGCGGGTCTCGGGCAGGGTGGCAAGGTACGTTCGCGCGTTCGCGTCGAGCTGGCGCGGCGGTCCACTCGATGGCGGCACGGGCGTCGGTGTTGAAGTCCTCCGCGGTGATGCTGCCGATGGCGGCCGCGTCATGGTTGCCGAGCACGGACCTGGCGCCAAGCTCCTGGAGGACCCGGATCACCTCGTTCGGCTGCGGACCGTAGCCCACGGTGTCGCCCAGGACCCAGATCTCCTCCACGGAAGGCAGGTCGGCCCGAACGGCTTCGAGCGCCGTGAGGTTGCCGTGGATGTCCGAGAGGACGGCGATGCGCATGGAGCCGGACGAGTATACCGACGGACCCGACGCGGCTCAGCCGAGCGGACGGCGTCCCGGCTCGCCGGGGCGGCGAGGAAAGCGGGGCGGCGTCGGTCCGCAGCTTCACGGCTCGCACGAGGGTATGGCCGCCCAGCAGGTCTGGCTGCGGACCGACCGGATCGTGACCCGGCCGCCGCCCACCTCGCCCAGGGCGGTCCTGCCGCGCCGGACCTCCTCGTCGTCCGCGGCCGAGCGGGCCCTTCCAGGCAACGAGGACGCCGCCGATCGCGAGGAGGGGCATCGCCAGCTCGGCGAGGACGGGAAGCGCGGCGCAGGCGCGAGCGGTCACCAGCCGTGCCCGCTCGCGATGAGCGCGGATCACGCCCAAGGGTCTCCGCGCGTGCTGCGAGCGACCTCGACGTTGGCCAGGCCCAGGGCGTCGACCATCTCCTGCAGGATCGCGGCCTTCTTGCCGGCCGAGTCGACGAGCAGCCAGCGGATCGCGTCCCGGGCGATGGCGAGCGGGAGGGCCGGGACGCCGCCGCCGGAGCCCAGGTCGACCGCGTGGGTGGGAGCAACGTCGTCGACGAGCGGAAGGGCCGCCAGGGCGTCGAGGAGATGGAGCCGTGCCACGGCCTCCGGCTCGACCACGCGGGTCAGGTTCAGCCGCGTCGTTGGCCTCGAGGAGGAGGGCACATAGCGCTCCAGGCGATCGAGCGCCCCGGGCGGGAGCTCCAACGGCCCACCCCGCAGCCGAACGAGATCCGCCTCCAGGAAGGCGCGCGCTCCGCGCGCCGCCGCCAAGAGCTCCGCTCCGGACATGGAAATGCTCCCGCAGGTGGCGTTTCGGTCTTCCCGGCCGTCGTCGGTGGGTGAGGCCGGCTTTCGCATCGGCCCCGACGACGCCCGGTTACCGTACTCGGCCACCGGTGGAAGCAGGACCGCCATCGTGCGCCGCCGGTCAGTCCCGGGACAACCGGGTTTTCCACAATCGGGGTCGCGGGAATCCACGAATGTGGATAACCGTCGGCGCGTTATACTCGCGCTCGATGGCGCCGAACGCCCTTGTGGCAGGAACGACCGAGGTCTCGTGGCGGCGACGCTGACCGACGCGACAGGGCCACGCTTCGCGCACGCCAGCGAGGCCGAGCTGGCCCGGATTCTCGACTTCTACCAGGTCGAATGGCGGTACGAGCCCGACGTGTTCCCGATCAGCTGGAACGCCGGCCGGCCTGGTGACCCAGTCGTTCGCGCCCGACTTCTACCTTCCCGCAGATCGATCTCTACGTCGAGCTGACCACGCTGAAGCAGTCTCTCGTGCGCAAGAAGAACCGGAAGATGCGCTGGATGCGCCTGCTCTACCCGGAGGTGCGCATCAAGCTCCTGTACGCTCGTGACTTCAAGGCACTGATGATCAAGTACGGACGGCATGACTTCATGGCGCAGGTCTTCGACGCCAACCTGCACAACGGGACCGGACCGATGACGCCCGAAGCGCGTCCCGCCGCGCGGGTCGCGGGCACTGCGGCATGACGATCCACGACGACGTCTCGGAGGTGCTGCTCACCCAGGAGCAGCTCCAGGCCCGGGTCGCCGAGCTGGGCCGCGAGCTCGCGGCGGACTACGACGATCGCCAGCCGGTGCTCGTCTCCGTGCTCAAGGGCTCCATCGTCTTCCTCGCCGACCTGGTGCGCGCCACGGAGATTCCCGCTCTCCGTGGACCTCATGGAGCTCTCCAGCTACGGCGGCGGTACCGAGACGAGCGGCCAGGTGCGCATCCTCAAGGACCTCTCCGGCTCCATCAAGGATCGCGACGTCGTCGTCGTCGAGGACATCATCGACACCGGGTTGACCCTGAACTACCTGCTCCGCTATCTCCACGACCGGGGTCCGGCGTCGGTCCGCATCTGCTGCCTGCTCGACAAGCCCGCGCGCCGGCTGGCGGAGATCGAGATCGACTACCGCGGCTTCACCATCCCGGACCGCTTCGTGGTGGGCTACGGCCTGGACTTCGACGAGCGGTACCGGAACCTGCCGTACATCGGCGTCCTGCGTCCATCGGTCTACGGCGGGGCAGAGCCGGAGGCGTAGCCCATGCCCCAGGGGACGCGGCGCTTCCGGATCTTCGTGCTGCTGGGCTGCCTCCTGATGATCGCCTCCGGCTTCCTGCCGTGGTGGCACGCCGGGGGTGACACGGTGAGCGGCGTCCAGCTGCCGGCCGCAACGGGCCTGGGGCTCGAGGGGACGGGCCTGCTCATCTACGGCGCGGCGATCCTGGCGCTCGTCCTGCTCGACATCGGCTACATGCGCGGTCGCTGGGGCTTCATCCTCGACACGCCGTTCGTCTACCTGCTGCTGGGCCTGGTGGCGGCCGGCGCCCTCCTCTACCAGGGCTGGCAGCTGTGGTCGGTGGGGTACCTGCCGCTGCCGCAGCGCTCGCCGGGCCTGGCCGTGGCGGCGGTGGGGATCGCGACCCTGCTGTACGGGGCGGGAACCGGGTTCGGGACCCGTCGGGCCTGGTAGGACCGCACCCCGGCGCCGCTAGCGAGCGGCCGGCAGGACCAGCGGGCTGATGAAGAGCCAGCCCACGATGACCAGGACCAGGATCGCCGCCAGGATCAGCATCGGCCGCACGTCCGGGCGGTAGTCGCGCGGTGGGCGAGGAGGCGGTGCCATTGCCCTGCTGGTGAGACCTCAGATTTCGCCGAGATACGCCTGCCGCACCTGCTCGTTGGCGGCCAGGTTCTTCGCGGAGTCGGAGAGGAGGATGATCCCGGTCTGCAGCACGTAGCCCCGGTGCGCCACGTTGAGCGCCATGAGGGCGTTCTGCTCCACCAGGAGCACGGTGGTTCCCTGGCTGTTGATGTCGGTGATGATGCGGAAGATCTGCTCGGTGAGGAGCGGTGAGAGTCCCATGGAGGGCTCGTCGAGCAGGAGCACCCGCGGACGCGCCATGAGCGCGCGACCAATGGCGAGCATCTGCTGCTCGCCGCCGGACATGGTCCCGGCCTTCTGCGTGCGGCGCTCTCGAAGGCGAGGGAACAGGTCGTAGACCCGGGCCACGTCCTCCTCGATGGAGGCACCGCGGCGGCTGAAGGCGCCCATCTGCAGGTTCTCGTACACGCTCATCCGGCTGAAGACGCGGCGCCCCTCCGGGGAATGCGCGACACCCAGCTTGACGACCTCGTGGGCCGGCAGGGACTGGATCTCGTTCCCGGAGAGCTTCACCGTGCCGATCCGCGGCTTGTGCGTGCCGCTGATGGCGCGCAGGGTGGTGCTCTTGCCGGCCCCGTTCGAGCCGATGAGGGTCACGATCTCGCCCTCGTTGACGTGCAGGGTGACGCCCTTGAGCGCTTCGATGTTGCCGTAGAAGACGTGGAGGTCGTTGAGGTCCAGCAGCGGCTGGCCCGCCTGCGCGCCGGGTGTCTCCTTTGGGGCGGTGACGGCGGCCTGCTCGGTCATGCGCTCGCCGCCTGCTTGCCAAGGTAGGCCTCGATGACCCGCGGGTTGGTCCGGATCTCCTCCGGGCTGCCCTCTGCGATCTTCTCGCCGTAGTCGAGGACCGTGATTCGTTCGCTGACGCCCATTACCACCTTCATGTCGTGCTCGATGAGCAGGATCGACAGCCCCAGCTGCTCGCGCAGTTCGGAGATGAGGGTCGTCGTCCTGCCGGTCTCGGCCGGGTTCATCCCGGCGGTCGGCTCGTCGAGGAGGAGGAGCTTCGGGTCACTGGCCAGCGCCCGAGCGATCTCGAGCCTTCGCTGGTCACCGTACGGGCAGGTTGCGCGCCCACTCCTCCTCGTAGCGACGGGGCAGGCCCACGATGTCGAGGAGCTCACGCGAGCGTGCCGCAGTGGCCGCCTCCTCGGCGCGGGTCGCCGGCGTGCGCACCACGGAGTCCCACCAGTGCGCCTTCATCCGCACGTGGCGACCCACCATCACGTTCTCGAGCGTGGTCATGTCCCCGAAGAGCCGGATGTTCTGGAACGTGCGGGCGACGCCGATCTCGACGATCTCGTGCGGCGTGAGTCCCACGGTGCTCGTCCCATCGAAGACGATGTCGCCGCTGGTCGGCTCCAGCATCCCGGTCAGCTGGTTGAAGAAGGTCGTCTTCCCCGCGCCGTTGGGACCGATCAGCGACACGATGCCCCGCCGGGGGATGGCGAAGTCCACGTCCTTGTTCGCCACCAGCCCGCCAAAGCGCATGGTCACCTTGGAGGCGACCAGGATGTTGTCGTTGGCCGGCGTCGCAGCGGTCATGACCTGTCTCCGAGCTGGGTGGACACGGCGCCGGTCTCCAGCACGAGGCCGGATGCGGTCTTCTCCATGGACGGCGGCCGTTTCTCCCCGGGCGTGTCGGCTCCGGGGCCTCCGCCGCCATCGGGCTCGGTCCGGCTCGGGGCCGCCCTCGTCTTCGTGGAGCTCGGCGCGCCGGCTGCGGTTCGGCACGAGGCCCTCAGGGCGGAAGAGCATCATGGCGACCAGGACCGCGCCGAAGATGAGCAGCTGGTACTCCGCGAACTCGCGCAGGAGGCCCGGCAGGCCCACCAGCATGAAGGCGCCCACGATGACGCCGGTGATGCTCCCCATTCCGCCCAGGATGATGAGCGCCAGGGCGTTGATGCTGATCAGGATGTCGAGGTTCTGGGGGAAGACGACGCCGATCTTCGCCGCGTAGAAGGCGCCGGCCACGCTGCCGAAGACCGCGCCCATGGAGAAGGCCATCAGCTTGTAGACGATGGTGTTGACGCCGGTCGCTTCCGCGACCGTCTCGTCCTCGCGCATGGCGGTCCAGGCGCGACCTACCCTCGAATGCTGGAAGCTCCAGGCCACGAGGGCGGCGAGGATGCAGGCCGCCAGGATCGGGTAGTAGATCGACTGGGGATCGCGGAACTTGAGCCCGAAGCAGTTCCGGCGCAGGAATGCTGCTGGATGCCCTGTGCGCCGCCGACGTACGGGGTCATCCAGTCGGACAGGAAGATGATCCGGGCGATCTCGCCGAAGCCCAGGGTCACGATGGCCAGGTAGTCGCCGCGCAGCCGCAGCACCGGGGCGCCGATGATGATGCCCGTCACGACCGCCGATCACCATCACGATGGGCACCGCGAGCCAGAAGTTGAGCATCGGGTGGAAGGCCGGCGAGGCGGGCGAGGTGAGCACCGCGATGGAGTAGATGCCCAGCGCGTAGAACGCCACGTAGCCCAGGTCGAGCAGGCCGGCGAAGCCGACCACGATGTTCAGGCCCAGTCCCAGGAGGACGAACAGCCCGACGTTGGTGATGACGTCAGAGAGGAAGAGCGCCCAGGATCCGCGGCAGCACCAGGACCAGGGCGGCGAGGAGCAGGAAGGCGACGATCTTCGTGGTCTGGCGGCCGGCGCGCGGCATGGCCGCGTAAGAGGCGCGCACCCGGGGCCCGCGAAGCATCCAGCCGGCGACGAGGGCCATGGTGACCGCGGCCAGCAGGATGGTTCCCGGGACCGACAGGCCATCGCCCTTGTAGATGAAGGTCGAGAGCCACTGCAGCGGCAGGTTGCGCAGGATCTGGGCCACGAAGGTGTTCATGATCGCCGAACAGCAGCACGACCAGGACGCCCCAGACGAGCGCGCGCCGCGCGACACGCTGGGTCAGGTGCAGGGCCGCCGCCGCGGTCCCCACCGCGAGCCCGGCGAACAGCTGCAGGAGGGTTCCGGGGATGGGGTCCAGGAAGAAGCGAAGGTCGTTGACGAGCTTTGGCGTGGCGTGGATCAGCATCCCGTTCGGCTTGAGGACGAGGATGAGACGCGCAGAGCAGGGCCAGCATGGCCCCGGTCGCCATGCCGGCGACGGCGCCGGCGAGGAGCGCCTGCGATGGCGGTGGGCCGGCCGAGGCCGCCTGCTCGCAGCGGGCGCGCCGCCCAGTACCCGGCGATCACCACGCCGGCCAGCGGCAGCAGCTCGCCGAGGGAGAGGATGCCGGTGATGATGGGTCGGTTCTGGAAGCTGTCGACAAGGCCCACGAGGGACATGTGCCAGACGGCGAGGCCCGCCACGATCCCGACGGAGACGGCTCGCTGCACGAATCGTCGGGTCATCAGGTGTTCTCCTTTCGGCCCAGGATCCCGCTGGGTCGGAAGATGAGGACGAGCACGAGCACCAGGAAGGCGACCACATCCTTGAGCTGGTTCACGGACGGGATGTTGAACCCGTCCAGGAGGAGGTACGGTCCCACCGACTCGAGCACGCCCAGGAGGAGCCCGCCCAGCATGGCTCCCACGATGTTGCCGATGCCGCCGAGCACGGCGGCGGTGAAGGCCTTGATCCCGGGCACGAAGCCCATGAAGTAGTTGACCTGGTTGAAGATCAGGGTGTACAGGACGCCCGCGGCTCCGGCGAGCAGTCCGCCGATCGCGAAGGTCGTGAGGATGACGCGATCCACGTCTATCCCCATCATGGCCGCGACGTCCTTGTTCTCGCTCACGGCCCGCATGGCGCGCCCGGTCCGGGTGCGCTCCACGAACCAGTAGAGGCCAACCATCATGGCGACGGCCCCGAAGACGACCACGATCCGTGAGTACGAGATCTCCACGCCGAAGAGGGTGATGCTGCCCTGGAACATCTGCCAGGTCGGGTACGCCTTGACGCCGGCACCGTAGAGCCCGCGGAACGTGTTCTCCAGGAAGAGGGAGGCGCCGATGGCGGTGATCAGCGGCACGAGCCGCGGCGCGTTACGGAGGGGCCGGTACGCGACTCGCTCGAGAACGATGGCCACGAGCGCCGCCACTCCGCTCGAATGAGCAGGACGATGATGAAGGAGAGAACTTCGTTCTGGGCCAGGAAGCCGGACCTCGCCATGGCCGCGGCGGCGAAGTAGGCCGTGAAGGCCCCGGTCATGAACACGTCGCCGTGGGCGAAGTTGATCATGAACAGGATGCCGTAGACGAGGGTGTAGCCGAGCGCCAGGAGGGCGTACACCGCGCCCAGCGCCAGGCCGCCGACCACCAAACCGCCCCATTCGTCGAGGGTGAAGGTGCCCTTGCTGATGGTGGCGTAGACGCCGGTGACGACGAAGAGAACCACCACCACCCGCAGGATTGCCAGTACGACATCCACCACGGAGAGGCGCTCATGCAACCCGAGCAGCCCGCGCACCGTCGTCATGCGTTGCCCTCGCCTATCGCCGACCCCCGCCGACCGTTTGCAGTTCGCCGCCTGTCGAGAAAGCGATGCGGGTGAGCCGCAGCCGGCTCACCCGCATCGTCGATCGTGGAAGCGTTCGACGCCTTCGGGCCTACGGCCAGATGCGTACGAATTTCCCGTCCTTGACCTGCGAGACGCTGATCTTGGCGTCGGCGCAGTCGCCGTCCGAATTGCAGGTCAGGGTTCCGGTGATTCCTGCGTATCCGCTGGTCGCCAGGAAGGCGTCCTTGAGGGCGGTACGCGGGATGTACAGGTTCCCCGACGAGTCGGTGAGAGCGACCTTCTCGATCGCGTTGAAGATCATGTTCGTTGCGTCATAGGCGTGCGCGTGGAACACGGAGATCGGGGCGGACTCGCCGGAGATCTCCTTGTACTTCGGGATGAAGGTCGACTCGTAGAAGTCTGCCCGAGAAGTTCAGGTCCGGGCCGGAGAGGTACATCCCCTCGGCAGCGCCATCCGGCGGCCGAAAGGAAGTCCGGCGTCAGGATGCCATCGGCACCGGCCAGGATCGTGTTGTCCAGGCCGGCGGTCTGCTTCGCCTGCTGGGTGATCAGGCCACCCTCTGCGACGAAGATCGGGTAGTACAGGAGCTGCGGGCTTCCGGTACCGATCTTGGTCAGGACCGAGGTGAAGTCGGTCTGGCCGACCGTGATCGCTTCCTGGTCCGTGATGGTGCCGTTGCACTTGGACTTGAAGTTGTCCGCGAAGACCTGCTGCAGCTGCTGCGCGTACGGGCTGCCGTCATGGATGGTGGCGGCCGACGTGACCTTCAGCACGGTGCAGGCGAACTCCGCCATTGCCGCGCCCTGGATCTTGTCGTTGTGCGCGGTGCGCGCGTAGAAGGGCTGGTGGCTGGCCGGATCCGTCAGCGACGGCGCCGTGTTGGACGGCGAGACGAGCAGGATGCCCTTCCCGCTGAGGATCTGTGCCGCGGGCACTCCGGCGCTCGAGCAGCTGGTTCCAACCACGGCGACGATCGTCGGATCAGCCGCGAGCTGGTTTGCGGAAGCGGTACCGCCATCGGCACTGCAGCCGTCGTCAGTGTCCGTCTCCTTGACGTCGTGGCCCGCGACCTGGCCACGAAGCGAGACGGCGACCTTGACGCCGTACTGGCTGTCGAGGCCCAGGGACGAGTTCGCGCCACTGATGGCGAGCGAGGTGCCCAGGTTGATCTGATCGCTCGGGCCGTACTGGACGCAGCCGAACGGATCAGCAGCGCAGACCGCCGTCGGGTCCTGGCCCGATGACGCCGAAGCGCCTCCGGAGCTGCTCGCTGCGGTACTGCCACCCCCGTTGTTACTTGAACATGCGGCCAGGATGAGCAGCACAACGCTCAGGATGGCGCTCAGGCGAAAGAATCTGTGCATCCGGTCTCCTCCAGGTGGCTCGGGAAGGCGCTGCGCGCGAACCCGGGAAAGGTGCCGCGCATGATACTGGCGCCGTGCTCGACTAGGCAAGCAGTTTGCGCCTTTTCTTTGATAGCCCGTGGCCAACCTGTGCGTTCATTCGTGCCGGACGATCCCATCGCGGCGGGGAAATCGGTCGAACGTGCTATCCTTTGAACGGTACGTCATGCAGCCTCTCCGCTGCGTTTCGCTCCCGAGAGGTCCCATGGAGGTATCTGTTCGAACTGCCCGACTCACCGATGTCGACGCAGCCGTGCGCGTTCTCGCGCGGGGTGCGGCCGGCCGTGATGCGGGCGGGGACGACGCGGATCGCCTCCGGCACCTGCTCTTCGTCCCCGCGGCAACGATCGTCGTTGCGATCGCGGACAGCCGGCTGGTGGGCGTGGGAATCCTCTCGATCCGTCCCTCCGTGCGCTCCGGACCCTTCGTCGGCGTTGTCGACGACCTGGGAACCGATGGCGCCGGAGTCGCGGGGAGCGCCGCGGAGGCGCACGACGCCGCGCTTCGAGGTGAGGCGGCGAGCCGGATGCTCGATCAGCTCATCACCTCGGCGCGCAACAAGGGTTGTTCGCGCGTGGAGATCACCGATCCTCTCGTCTCTGCCGAACCGGCGCTCCTCGAGCAGGCCGGATTCGAGCGACGGGGGGCGCTCATGAGTCGCGCCATCGGTCTCATCGGCTGAACCATTCAGCCGGGCTGACGAGCGCGCCGGGCCGGGGCTCCCGCGTCAACCACAGACAATTCATCAGGAGAAAGCTCAGTTGAGCAAGAACGTGGCGCTCTTCATTGATGTCGCCAACATTTACTACGCCGCCCGCGGCCAGGACGTCGACGTCGACTACATCGCGCTGCTCAAGCACGCGACCAAGGGACGCGACCTGATCCGGGCGTATGCCTATTCCGGGCTTGACCCGGAGAACGAGAACCAGCGCAAGTTCCTCGACTTCCTGTCGAAGAACGAATACAGGGTCGTCCACAAGGACATCCGCAAGTTCAGCGACGGGCGCGTCAAGGCGAACCTGGACATCGAGCTGGTGGTGGACCTCTTCCGCCTCCAGGACCGGATGGACATCGCCGTCATCGTCTCCGGCGACGGGGACTTCGCATCGGCGATTCGCGCCCTCCAGGACGGGGGCGTGCGGTGCGAGGTGATCAGCTTCCGCCCCAACACCTCGTCCGACCTGATCGCGGTCGCGGACGAGTTCACCGACATCATGAAGATCGCCGGCATCGGCCGCGCCAAGAACAGCCGGCGGATGGGCATGCCGGAGATGCCGGCCAAGGAGATCAACCCGGAGTTCGGGTTCCGCGAGGCGTCTCGCGGGGTCGCCGCGGCGGCTCTCGCAGCGATGCGCGATGGCGACAAGCCGGCCCGGAGTCCGCGCCGACGCACGCGCGGGCGGCCGATGAGGCCCGCCCGGAGGCGGCCACCGGGGAGCGGTCACCGGGGAGGCGGCCACCGAGACCGCGACCGCGGAACCGGGCCACGAGACCGCAGATGGCGACGGGACGCGTCGCCGTCGCCGTCGCCGTGGAGGGCGTGGCCGCGGTCGCGGCCGGCGCGGCGGAGAGCAGGAGGCCACCGATACCGCCGATACCGTCGAGACGGCGGAAACCGGCGAGATCGGCTGGCAGGAGTTCGACGACGTCTCCGAGCTGACCGACCTGGGCGAGCCCGGCGAGGAGCGGACCTACCAGTTCAGCGAGGCTGACGCGGAGACGCTTGCCGCCCTGGGCCTGGAGGGGGCACCGTCGGCCATCGCCTCGGGTTCCGAGGCACCCGCGGAGATGACGGCGACCAGCGAGGCGAGGACCGCAGCCGCTCCGAAGCGCCGCAGCACTCGCGGTGGACGGGGACGTGGCAAGGCGACCACCGAGGAGGCGGCGTCCGATTCCGCGCCGGCCGAGGCGACGGCGACGGCGCCGACGCCCGACGGTGCTGAGCCGACGAAGGCGACCCGGCGTGGCGGACGGCGGACGGCAAGGACCGCGCCGCCTGCGGATGGCGCCCAGTCCACGACGACACGGAGGAGACCGCGTCGGGAGCCGGAGGCGCCCAGGCCAGCCGACGGAGTCGCGGATGCGCAAGACGCATGCGATCGACAGGGACATCTGACCCAGGACCGGAGCGGGTGACGCGGCGCAGAAGCCGGCATCGCGCTCCAGGTCGACCGCAGCCGCAAGGCATCCGCAGCGAAGGGACCGCCGGCGAGACGTCCGACGCGGCGGCGCTGGTCCGACGGTGACGAGGGGATCTGGCAGCGGTTCCGGTCCGTCGCGGGGGAGTCGCGCCGACAGGGCTGATCGCCGCCCAGCGACTCGATGAGCGACAACGAAGCCGGCCCACGCGGGCCGGCTTCGTCGTTCTCGTCAGTACGCGCGCCTCAGGGGCAGGCGCCGTCAGCCGGTGCTTGCGTCCTCCTGCTCCTGGGGGGCGGGCTCCGCGGCATCCGCCCGGCGGCATCGGCGCGAAGTGCCTCGACCGGGGGCTCACCCCGTTACCGCCGTCGTCCACGTCGGATTGGCGTTTCTGTCGCCGGCCGCTGGAAGAGCGGCGCCCACTCGCCCGCGCCCTCGGCCGCGTCGCGCGCAGCGGTTGCCAGGCGATCCCGCGTCTCGCGGCCGGACCGCGGCGCTGTCAGGATTGCCACGGCCGCACCCGCCACGGCGCCGAGGACGACACCCAGGAAGAAGGTGCGCCAGTGGCGTTCCTCGCGTCGCTGGATTCCCAGCCGGATCCGCGCCTCGTCCATGAGCTCCTTCGATATCGGGAGCGCGCCAGCGGCAGCGCTGAGGGTTGCCGCGCGTCGACGCCAGGCCGTGCGCAGCGCAGGCCCGAGCTGAGACCCACGGTCGCCTGGCTCCACGCCAGGGCGTCCTTGCCCAGCGCCCGGCCGCCTTCGCGGCCTCTTCCCGCCGTGGGCTGGTCTCCCGCCATGCCTCGCCGGCGGCCTCGGAGGTCCGCTCCGCGACCGTTCCCGCCGATCTCCGCGATGGCGGCCGCCATCTCCTGTCCCGCGGGACGCGACCTGCTCGCCCACCTTGCGATTCGAGCGCCCGGTCGACCAGGGATTTGATTGCCGTCGTGAGCTCGTCGGCGTTCCGAGTCGACACGCTCGCCATGGGATCACCTCCTCGTCTGACTTCACCTTGTCCCGTAGCACAGAGTATGCCACCCGAGGAGCGATCCGGCGAAGAGCCAGCCCAGGGCGGCACCGGCCGGTTGGCATCCTGGCGCCCCGCCGGACCGCCGTACGACGGGCGGGCTCGGGTGCCGGCCGGCCGCCAGCGGGCGTACCCGGGCGACCCGGCGGAGCACGGGCCACACGGGTGGGCGCCGGTGCTCACCGGCCGATTACGCGGCGCTTACACGGGCCCGATGCCGTTGCGGCATCGGGTTCTCTTGCTCGCCTGACACGTCGCCAGCCCTCGGAACCGCGTGAAACCTATACTCGGGACATGCTCGCCACGCCCGCCAAACCGGGCTTTCGAAGCCTTGGTCAGCAGACCTCGCGGACCATCGCCCTGCGCGCCGCCGACGGCGACCGCCTAGGGCGGACCTTCCTGGTCCACGGTCCCGCGGGTGCGGGAAAGGGCGCCTTCGTAGAGGACTTCCTGGCGCTCCTCTTCTGCGCGGCGCCACGCGGCACGAGCGGCCGTGCAATGCCTGCGCCGGGTGCCGCGGCGCGCGGTCGCGGAGCCATCCCGACCTGGTCCTGGGCTCGCCGGAGCGCTGGCGCGAGCTGCGCGGCACCGGCGAATCGTGGTCGCCGTCGCCCGCCGCTGGCTCGCGGATGCGGCTGGGGCACCATCGCGGGCCCACGGCGGGTGGTGCTCATCGAGGGTGCCGATCGTGCGGGCGAGCAGATCCAGAACGCCCTGCTCAAAGGCGCTGGAGGAGCCGGGTGACCGTCACGTCTTCATCCTGGTCGCGGACGAGGTCGGCCGGCTGCTTCCCACCATCCGATCCCGCTCCCAACCGTTGCGCATTGGGACCGGTGCCCAGGGTCGAGCTGGTCCGCTGGCTGGCGGAGGCCCACGGCTCGATCCGGTGGAGGCTGACGGCTTGCCCGGATCGCCGGCGGGCTCAGCGGTCGCGCGCTGGCGTTCGTGGACGACCGCGCCATGCTGGACTGGCGCGCGAGCACCCAGCGCGAGCTCCTCCAGCTGTTGGCCGCGGGACGGGCGCAGCGCCTCGGATCGGCACGCGATCTGCTGGACGTCGCGACGCGGGGATCGGCTCGTCAATCGCGGAAGCCGAGTCGCCCGCGGTCCGGCGACGACGAGGGCGAGCCGGTGCGAACCCCGACCTCGCTCCAACGGGCTGCAGCCACCGCCCTCGTCGAGGTCTGGATGGAGCTCGCCCGCGACCTGATGGTCGTGGCCGCGGGACGGCCCGAGGCGGCAGCGGCGCAGGAGCTCCTCCCGGACCTCGCCGAGGCGGCGGGCCGCACGGGGGTCCCCGCTCTCGCGTCGTTCCTGGGCTTCCTCGAGCGGGTCCACGCGGGGCTCGAGCAGAACGCGTCCCCGCGACTGGCGCTCGACGCGGCCATGCTCGCCTGGCCGACCATTGCCCGGGCATGAGCAATCAGGAGCCGGAGCGGCGACGCATGCGGGCCCGCGTCACCGGCCACGTGCAGGGCGTCGGCTTCCGCTGGTGGACGCTGCGCCAGGCGCAGTCGCTGGGCGTGGTCGGCTGGGTGATGAACCACGACGACGAGCGAAGCGTGGAGCTGCTTGCGGAGGGCCTCCCGTCGCGCTCGACGCGCTGGAGCGGCTCCTGCATCAGGGGCCGCCCGGCGCGCGGGTGGACCGCGTGGATGCGACGCGCGAGGCGGCCTCGGGAGAGTTCACCCGATTCTCGATCAGCCGATCGTGAGCCCTGCGTGAACGGCGCGCCATCGGCTGTATCGCGCGGGCTGCATCGTCTTCATCCTGGTCGGCATCGCGGGGTTGAACCTGGCGAGCAGCCGGGTCGGCTGCCCCACGGGAATCGGGTGGCGGAACCTGGCGTATGGTCCGGAGGGCACCCCGGCACCCAGCCCGTTCGCCGGGGAGGGGAGCCCGGTCAAGCTGGGGAGCACGTTCATTGGTCTCACCACCCGGTCGGTCTTTGGACCGCCGGGGTCTGGCCCTCGCCGTCGGGTACGGCGCGCCCCGCCGTCATTGCCCTCGACTGCGGTGACGGAACCTTCCAGACCTACCGTGTACAGCGGCGTGGTCCCGACTCGCTCGCCCGCGCCAACCGGCGGCGGCTGAGCCGCGACCCGTGGAGCTGCATGCGCCGATGTTGTCCGCACCGCGTCGACCCGATCCTGCTCATCGTGAACCCCGGCTCGGGAGGAAAGGTCGGCGCGCCGGACCGCGGGACGGTGCGCGACGGGATCCGACAAGCCTTGCGTCGGCACTCGAGGCCGGCGGCCTCGCGGTCCGGCTCGCCGTTCTGGCGCCTGAGGACGACCCGGCCACGCTCGCCGCCGGGGCCGTGGCCACCGGACACGACGTCGTGGCGGCCGGCGGTGACGGCACGGTGGGCCCGGTGGCTGCGGCAATGGCATCGAGCGGGAGCCATGCGGCGACCCTGGGGATCATCCCGCTGGGGAGCTTCAACAACGTCGCGCGCGGTGCAGGGATCCCGCTCGATGCGGACGAGGCGATCGAGCGGATCATCGCCGGCCGGATCGTGCTCCTCGATGCCGGCGCCGCATGGACGCTCGAGCGCGTGCCGGCGAATGGGGATCCGTTCCCTCCGGTGCCGCCATCACCGCACCTGTTCTTCGAGGCGGCCGGGATCGGGATCGACGCCGAGGGGTTCGGGGCGGCGCGGACCGGTGGGCGACGGGGCCTGCGATTCGCCGGTCCTGGCCGCATGGCGAGCCATGCGACGCCGCGCGACGCCGCTCGTCGATCGCGTTGGACGGCAGGGTTGAGCGTGTCTCCTCGCCGGCGGTGACCATCTGCAACGGCCCCTACCACGGCTACGGATTCGCGCTGGCACCGGAGGCGGACTCCGACCGACGGTCAGCTGGAGGTGGTCGTCTTCTTGCGGATGAGCCGGCTGAGCGTCGTGCGCCATTTCGTGCGCGTTGCGTTCGGTCGACCGCGTCGCGAGGCCGGGGTGCAGATCAGGCGCGCACGCATGGTGTTGCTGCACGGCGAGGGACGGGACCTGCCGGCCCACGCCGACGGGCATCCGGTGGGCACGACGCCGCTGGCGGTGGCGATCCTGCCGGGAGCCCTCAGCCTCTTTCGGTGATTGGGCCCGGACTCCCCGGTCCCGACTCGTCGCCCGGGCCGATCCTCAGAGTCCGGCCGCCGGGACCTCCCCGGCGAAAAGCCGGGCGTGCGTGGCGAGCGCATAGCGGTCGGTCATGCCGGCGACGTAGTCGGTGACCCGCAGGATCAGCGGGTCGTCACCGGCGCCGAAGCTCTCCGGCATCTCCTCCGGGTGGGCGAGATGGTGGTCGACGAGGTCACGGATGATCCGCACCGCGCTCTCCTGCTGGTGCTGCTGTGCGCCCCGAGGTAGACCCGCTCGAACATGAAGTCGCGCAGGTCGTGCATGACGGCCAGGGTCGCCGGGTCCATCTCGACCCGACCGACGGCAGGCTGTGCCCGATGACCGCGTCGATCATGTCCCCGATCCAGCCGCTGCCCGGCTCGCCGAAGCGGCGGCGCACCGCGGCCGGGAAATCGCCGGGATCGAGGACGCCGGCGCGGAGTGCGTCCAGCGCGTCGTGTGAGAGGTAGGCGATCCGGTCCGCGTATCGGACGCAGTACCCCTCCTGGGTCGCGGGCGGCGGCTCGACCTTCCAGGAGTGGGCGCGGATCCCATCCCGCACCTCCCAGCTGAGGTTCAGGTCCTCGAGCACCTCGTAGACACGAACGCTCTGTGCGGCGTGGTGCCAGCCATCGGGCGGGTAGTAGGGGCTGAGCGCGTACTCGCCGGTGTGCCCGAAGGGCGTGTGCCCCACGTCGTGGCCCAGCGCAACTGCCTCCGCGAGCGGCTCGTTGAGGGTCAGTGCCGCGGCCAGGGCGCGAGCGATCTGGGCGACCTGCAGGGTGTGGGTCAGGCGCGTGACGTAGTGGTCGCCCTCCGGGTGAATGAAGACCTGGGTCTTGTGCTTGAGACGGCGAAAGGCCTTGGAGTGGACGATCCGGTCGCGGTCGCGCTCGAACGGCGTCCGGAACTCGTCCGGAGGCTCGTCGCGGACGCGTCCGCGGCTGGCGACGGAGCGCATGGCTGCCGGGGCGAGCCGCTCCTCCTCTGCCTGCCTGGCGTGGCGATCACGGCGGATGAGCCCCGTGGCGGGATCGGGCATGGACCGATGATGCCGCATGCGGCGGTGCTATGCTGGCGCGCTTTGGCGAACCGACCTCCCGCCCGATCGTCGTTCGCGGACCGCGCCCCGGCGCGGCGACCGCCGCGCCGGCATGCCGCCGCCATCGGTCAGGCGCTCTTCGTCACCTTCCTGTGGTCCACCTCCTGGGTCCTCATCAAGATCGGGCTGGAGGACCTGCACCTTGGCCCCATCTCCTTCGCCGGACTCCGCTACGCGCTCGCGGCCGCGATCCTGCTGCCGTTCGGGATCCGCGCCCTGGGGAGGGCGCGCGGCACGCTCGGATCGGGGCCTTGCGCTGCGGGTGGCGATCTACGGGCTTCTCTTCGTGACCGTCACCCAGGGAGCGCAGTTCGCGGCGCTCGCGCTTCTGCCGGCGACCGCCGTCTCGCTGGTCCTGTCGGCCACGCCCCTCGCCGTGGCGGGCATCGCCCTCGCGCGTCGGGAGGAGCAGCCCACGCCGCTCCAGCTCGTTGGCGTGGGGCTCCTGGTGGCGGGTGCCATTGCCTACTTCGGGCTCTTCTCCGTTGGCGCGGACCGCCTGGCCGGTCTTGCGATCGCGGTCGTCTGCCTGCTCGCGGCGGCCGTCTCGGCGCACGTTGGACGGGGCCTGGCCCGTGACGCCATTTCGCGGATGGGAGGTCCGCTTGGGCTGACGGCGACGAGCATGACCGTGGGCGCGATCGTCCTCCTGGGCGCCGGGCTCCTGCTCGAAGGGTGGCCCACGCTCGACGCGAGGGCATGGGCGATCATCGCCTGGCTGGCCGCGGTCAACACCGCGTTCGCCTTCACCGTCTGGAACCACACCCTGCGCACGCTGACCGCCGTCGAGTCGAGTGTGGTGAACAACACCATGACGATCCAGATCGCGGTCCTGGCCGTCATCTTCCTGGGGGAGCGCCTAGCCCTGGCACAGGTCGCCGGCCTGGTGCTGGCGGCCACGGGCGCCGCCGTCGTGCAGCTGGCACCGATCCTGGGACGTGTGCGTGCTCGCGTCACCGCTCCCGACGAGAGCTGAGCGTCCTTCAGACCGCCTCGGCCAGCTCCGGCTGCTCGACGAACTCGCCCTGGACCCGGGCGCCGGAGCCCTGGATGATCCGCCGCCGCAGCCAGCCGGAGACGGTGTCGACCAGGATCGTGACCCCGATGACCACGATGAGCGCCGTGCCCGTCAGCCGGAATCGGTTGAACGCGATCGTCTGCTGGACCAGGAACCCGATGCCGCCTGCCCCCACCACCCCGAGCACCGCGGATGCACGGATGTTGATCTCGAAGCGGTACAGCCAGAACGCCACGATCTCCGGCATGACCTGGGGCAGCACCCCCCAGCGCTGGACCTGCAGGGCACCGGCGCCGGTGGCGCGCGCCGCCTCGACAGGCCCGCCATCGATTCCCTCCACCACCTCTGCGGTCAGCTTGCCGAGGGTGCCCACCGAGTGCAGGCCCAGGGCCAGGGCGCCGGCCACCGGTCCCAGACCGGCGATGGGGATGAAGATGACGACCGCCAGGACCAGCTCCGGGAAGGCGCGGATCCCGTTCAGGACCTGGCGCATGACGTTGGAGACGAGCCCGCTCGAGACGTTCCTGGCGCCGAAGAATCCGAGCGGCAGCGAGATGACGGCGCCGATGACGGTGCCGATCCAGGCCATCTCGAGCGACTCCAGCATGGCCCCCAGCGCCTTGGGCAGGTAGCTCCAGTCCGGGCCGGATTCCAGGTACATCAGGTGGAAGACGTGGCCCAGGCCGCCCGGGAGCTCGACGATCTTGCCAGGGTCGAACTGGAGCGTGACCAGCGCCCAGACCAGGAGGACGCCCAGGGCCAGGAGCGTCGCGTTGCGTTTCGCCCCCGACGGTCGGGTGGGGCGCGCCGTGGCTGCGGCCGCCGTCATACCAGCCTCCGACGCAGCGTGATCGAGACGAGCTCGATGACGAAGACGAAGACGAACAGCTCGACGACGATCAGCGACACGTTGCTGAAGTTGAAGAACTTGTACTCGCGCAGCAGGATCCGCCCGATGCCGCCGGCGCCCACGATGCCCAGCACGGTAGAGGCGCGGATGTTGAGCTCGAAGGTGTAGAGCGAGTAGGCAACGTAGTTCGGCAGCACCTGCGGGAGCACCGCCCAGCGCACGGTCTGCAGGCGGTTCCCGCCCGCGGCGCGCGATGCCTCGATGGGCCCGACGTCGATCCCGTCCACCGTCTCCGACTGCAGCTTGGCAACCACGCCGATGTTGAAGAGGATCAGGGCCGCAATTCCGGGCAGCGGTCCGATCCCCACGGCGGAGACGAAGATCAGGGCGTAGAGGAAGTCGGGGACGGCGCGGACGACGCTGAGCACGGAGCGATCAGCGATGTAGGTCAGCAGGTTCGGTGCCGTGACGCGCGACGCCAGGAATGCGACCGGCAGGGCGACGGAGCAGCCGATGGCGGAGGCCAGCACCGCCATCCGGAACGTCTCCAGCATGGGATCCACCGTTTTGGGCAGAAACGCCCAGTTGGGGCGGAGCAGATCCCCGAGGATTCCGACTCCGTTGGCGATGTCCTCGAGGATCTTGCCGGGATCAAGCCCGATCCCGAACTGCTTGCTGGTGGCGACCCAGGAGATGGCGAGAAAGGCGACGAGGCCTATGGGAATGACGAAGGACGGCCGGGGTTTGGCCGGCCGGATGTTCTCCTGGCCGGCTGACACGCTCACAGCGCGACCGCAGCCGGAGCGGTGGCCTCCCCCAGGACGTCATCGGCCGTCAGGGAGCGGCCATAGATGTCGCGGAACACGTCTTCGTTCGCCTCCGCGCCGGTGCCGTCGTAGACCAGCTCGCCGGCCCGCAGGCCAACGATGCGCTCCCCGTAGATCTTGGCCAGGTCCAGGAAGTGCAGGTTCACGACGGTCGTGATCCCCAGCTCGCGGTTGATGCGCTGCAGGTCGCGCATCACGAGATGGCCCGTGGGCGGGTCCAGGCTGGCTACCGGCTCATCGGCGAGGATGATCCCGGGATCCTGCGCGAGAGCCCGTGCGATGCCAACGCGCTGGGCCTGGCCGCCGGAGAGGTTGGAGGCCCGGACGTAGGCCTTCTCGACGATGCCCACCCGCTCCAGTGCGCGCATCGCGATCTCCACGTCATCGGGCTTGTACCAGCCGAGGAGCGAGCGGAACGTGCCGGTGTTGTGCAGCCGTCCCATGAGGACGTTGTTGAGCACGCTCGTGCGCTTCACGAGGTTGAAGGTCTGGAAGATCATCCCGATCCGCGAGCGAAGCTGGCGCAGCTGCTTGGTGCTCGCCTTCCTGACGCTCACGCCGTCGACGATGACGTCGCCCTCCGTCGGTGGGACCAGCCCATTGATGGCGCGGATCAACGTGGACTTCCCGGCGCCCGAGAGCCCAACCACGATCATCAGCTGGCCGTCGGGGATCTCGAGCGTCAGGTTCCTGAGGGCATGGACGCCCCCCGGGTAGGTGATGGATGCGTTCTCGAAGCGGATCATCGCGCGAAATGGGGAGGGGCGAGCCCTCGGGGCCCGCCCCTCGGCGGCGTCTAGCCGGTGTAACCGAGCTTCTGGACCGCGTCCCGGATCAGCTGGAGCCCAGACAGGTCCGGATCGGAGAAGTCGGTGATCTGGTAGATGTCGTTGAGGGTCTTCTTGCCCGCGTCGGTCTTGGCGTAGTCAAGCAGTGCCTGCTTGATGGACGCCTTCAGCGAATCGGGCAGGGTTCCGGCGACGGCGATGCCGTCGTTCGGGATCTCAGGCCCGTAGGCAAACACCACGTCATTGGTCTTCATGTCGCAATCGGTGGTCGTGCTGGGGCGCGCATCGTCGAAGCTGACGCCCACCTCCGCCTGCTTTTCACAGACGGCGATCACGGACGCGTTATGGCCACCGGCGAAGAGCGCGGTGATGTCGGTGTCGAGGTTGAAGCCGGCGTTGACCAGCTGGGTGGCCGGGAAGATGTACCCCGAGGACGAGGTCTCCTCGACGAAGGAGATGGTCGTTCCCTTGGCGATGTTCTTGAGGGCATCGGCCCCGATCGGCCCCTTGGGCGTGTCGCTGTTCGCCCGGTCGGTGCCGTTGCAGTTAAGGAAGGTGATGTCGTTCTCGTTGGAGTCCTTGCGGGTGTTCTCCACGGGCGCCGAATCGGTGCAGTACTTGTCCGGGTTGTTCGTGAAGAACTGGGTGTGATAGGTGTTGCTGCCGAACCGCACCGACTGCAGGATCACCTCGGCGCCGGCCTGGTCGATGGCCTGGACCATGCCGTACGGCGGAAGGGCAGCAATCTGTGCCTGTCCGGTCTTCATGGCCGTGACCATACCGGTGTAGTCGCTCGACACGTAACCGGTGGTCGGGATGCCGAGCTGCTGGGTGAGGTAGTCAGCGAGTGGCTTGATGGTGTCGACCAGAGCCTGGGCGTCGGTCGATGGCACGAAGCCGATGACCAGGCTGGTGGGCATGGGCACCTCGGTGGGCGTTGCCGCCGCGGTCTCGCTGGCCATGGTGGATGCCGATGCCGAGGCGCCGGAGTTCGAGCTGCAAGCGCCGAGCACGAGGCCAAGCACCGCGAGCACGGCGAAGGGACGGAAGGGTTTCATGTCCTCCTCCATGTTCCGCGGGCTATCCCCCGCGGGGCTGCTGCTCGACGGGTCCGCAGGGTCGCGGTCCTGATGGGCATAAGGGCGCTGCATCGAGCGCGGGCATCATAGCGGTCCGTCGTGTCCACGGGGGAGGTCCATTGCGCACGAAATCATGGGGGCCATCCGGCGCACGGGGACAGCCCCTTCGCTCGGAGCGGGGGGCCGTTGGCGTGACGAGGATTGACGGCACGTCCCGCCGTCGCGTGCCGCCCTGGAGGCTGTGCCATCGGAGGGAGCGTCGTCGCGGGTGTCTGGCGCGCCGGACAGGATTCGAACCTGCGACCTTCGGCTCCGGAGGCCGACGCTCTATCCACTGAGCTACCGGCGCCAGTTCCCGGTTGGGGCAGCCATGGTACCCGACCGGCCCCGGCGGCGCCGGCGCGGGTCCGTCGCGGGGGTCGGGTCGCGGGGCATAAGGGAAGGCCCCTCCGAAGAGGGGCCTTCATTGCTGCCGGATTCGCTAACCGCAAGGGCATCTTTCACGAGCGGTTTCCCGCTCTACCCTTACCCAAACCTACCCATGACCTTGCGACCAGTGGTGAATCGCTGTGCGAACAGCGTCCGCAGGATAGACCATCTGTTCTCAAATCGTCAATGGGCTGGGGTTAAGAATCCTTTACAACGCAAACAGTTTCGCGTGGCACCGGCTTCAGCTCGGTGTGGCCTGCGCGCCGGCCCCGATGGTGATGGAATCGATGATCACCGGGTCGAGCGGGACGCCACGCTGCCCGTTGGTGGGCACCTGGCCGATGGCGTCCACGACATCGGTCCCGGAGACGACCTTGCCGAAAATGGTGTAGCTCCGCGCGAGCTGCTGGTTCAGGTCGGCGAGGTCGATGAAGAACTGGCTCCCGTTCGAATCCGGCTGCCCCGTGTTGCCCATGGCGACCACGTACTTGTCGTAGTTCAGGTTGTCCGCGGGAGGCTCGATGGCGAAGGCATACCCGGGCCCGCCGGTGCCCAGCTCCTTGAAGTCGTTGCGGTTCGTCTTCGTCTGCGGGTCGCCGGCCTGGGCCACGAAGCCGGCAAGGATGCGGTGGAAGTCGATCCCCGCGTAGAAGCCGCAGCGGGCCAGTGCCACGAAGTTGGCGGTGGCTATGGGCGCGGCGTCACCGTACAGCTCGATGGTGAACTCGCCCTTGTTGGTCTTCACGACCGCGCTGCCGGCGTCGGAGAGGATCTGGCTGGCCTGGTCCGCGGTCGGTGCGCTCGTGGGGCAGCCGCTCGCGGCCGGGGTCGGGCTGCCCCCGAAGACGCATGCCGTGGCGAGGAGCGGGATCGAGAGCAGTCCTGCCAGCCCCCGCAGCCGGTGATGGCGGCTCACGGTTGGATCCCCGGGAAGTGGCGTCGCGCGTAGCTGACCGGCATGGTCCCTCCGTAGAGCAGCGTGTCGTGGAAGCGCTTCAGGTTGAAGTCCGCGCCCTCGGCGCGCTCGACATCGGCGCGCAGGCGGTCGATCAGGTGCCTCCCGAACAGGTAGCTGAGCTGATAGGTGGGCGTGGACGTGTAGCGCTTGACCTCGGCCAGCGCCGCGGGGCGTTCGAATCCGGTGTTCGCCACCAGGAGATCCACCGCGTCGTCGAACCCGATCTCGCCGCGATGGAGCTTGACGTCCAGGATGATCCGCGTCGCGCGCCAGATCGCGTCGGTGTGCACGATGTAGCGCTGGACGGGGGTGGCCGCGAACCCGGCGTCCTTCATGGTCTGCTCGCAGTAGAAAGCCCAACCCTCCGCGAACTCGGCTGCCGAGTAGGCGGTGAGGCGCACCAGGCTCGGGTTCGTGAGCGCCGCCGAGAGCTGCAGATGATGCCCAGGGTACGCCTCGTGCACCGACGTGTTGGCGATCGACGAGTAGTTGTGCTCCCGCATCATCCCCGGCTCCGATGGCGGGGTAACCAGGTAGGTGCCGATGGGCTCGGCGTCGAAACGGGGCGGGTCGTAGTACGCCGCGAACGGGATCAGGTGCCTCAGGTACGAGGGCGTCTCGATGACCACGAGGCGATCGTCCGCCGGGAGCGTGGCGAGGTCGTGGTCGATGACGAAACGGCGTGCCTCTGCCATGGTCCGGCGGTAGGCTTCGAGCGCTTCGGCGAAGGTGGCCGGGTGGTCGTCCTTCACGAGGTCGGCGACCTCTGACGGGGTGAGGGTGGGATCGATCTCGGCGCACACGGCATCGCGTGCGACCGTCTCCTCCGCCAGAATCTGCTCGCCGACTGCCAGGATCTCGTCGCCGTCTGCCATCAGCTCGCGGAGCCGGACGATCTCCTCGAAGTCCTCCGGCCCCGTCCGCCAGTCCGCCGTTGCCCGCGGCAGCAGCGTCTCGCGGAGCCAGTCGTCGTGGGATTCGAGCGCCACCCGGGTTGCGCCGATGGCACGCTCCAGCCGGTCCACCAGCACCGGCGCGCAGCGCTCGGACCGCGCCGCAGAGAGGATAGTGGCCAGGAAGCCGGGGAGCGCCGCGCCGCCTTCGAGGTCGATTCGCAGCCAGAGTGCGACCGGGTCCGTCACCCGCGTTCGCGTCTCCTCGAGCAGCCGCGGCGCGCCCTCGAGCCGTTCCGCGATTCGCTCCATCCGCTCCGGGAGCGGAGCGAAGTCGCGGGAGAAGAGCGGGAAGAGGGCATCGCCTATCACCTCGGCGGCGTCGGAGCGGCCGGCCCAGGAGCGGCGAACGGTCAGCTCGTGCAGCTCGAGGCGGCACTCGTGAATGAGCAGGTCGCGATCCAGCTGCGCGCGACGGCGAGAGCTCGCCGACATCCACACGCTCCATCTCCGCAGCGGTGGCGCGCCAGAAGTCGGTCCGTTCCTCCACGGCATCGCGCGACGCACCGGGCAGGCGTCCATCGTGCTCGTGCTTGCCGAGAAACGTGGCCATCTCGGGATAAAGGCGCAGGCGGTCGCGGAACCATCGATCGATGGCGCGGTCGAACCGGCCATCCGCATCTGCGGTGGGTAGTGTCATGGGCCGAGAGCCTAGCATCTGCGCCGGTCGTCCGGCAGGGGCGGGATCGCCAGTGGTGCCGCCGGCGGTCGTCCCCTACAATGCGGCGGACCTGCGCCCCGTGCCGGCCGGTTCGTCCGGCGTGCGGCGAGATCCCGACAGCGCTCCAGGAGGCTCAACGCGCCCGTGGTCAGCAAGAAGGCCGACAAGGTTGCCGCTCGCGACGATCGCGACGATCGCGCGCGCGACGATCGACGTCGAGGCCGGGCGTCGGCGCTCAATGCGCCGCGCCGCCGCGTGCACGCCCTCGCCCCGGAGCACGTCGGGGAGCTGGGCTCCGTGGCCGCCCTGACCGTCGCCGTGCTGGGCGTTGCGCTCGTGATCGTGGGCCTGTCGCTCGTCCTGATGGGCATCACCATCAGCAGCCGTTACTCGACGAGCGGCAGCGTGCCTCCCGAACGTCGACCAGCTCGGGTGGCTGCCACTCTGGGGCGGCGTCGCGCTCGCCATCCTGGGCGCCGCGCTGGTGGCCGCTCCGGTGGCGCTGCTGGCCGACGTGCGCCGTGCGCGGCTGGCCACCGTCGTGCTCGCGCTCCTCTCAGGGCTCCTTGCCGTGGGTGGACTGCTCCTGGTCATCTCGCGCACCGGATCGGATGCCATCCTCACCGCCGCGCTTGGGGTGATCGCGCTCCTCTTTGGCGCATCCGCGCTGATCCTGGCCCGCCCGGGCCGCTGACCGGCGGCCACAGGGGCCACCATCCGATGGCTCCGGTCCCCCGACTCGCCCGCGCGCTCCTGGTGGTGGGTGGTGGCGTCGTCTTCGCGGCCGGCATTGCCGGTGTGGCCGTTGGGCTGCTGATCCCGGATCGGCTCGAGGCTCTGCTGCCGCCCGTCGCCGTCGACGCGGCCGCCATCGGCGGGGCGAGCGTCGCGCTGGGCGTGCTGCTCCTGGCGGCCGGGCTGGTGCAGGCGACCGTTGGGCTGCTGCTCGGCCGCGGTGACTGGGCGCACGCCGCGGGCGCCGTGATCCTGGGGCTCCTCGGAGCTCTGCTGCTCGCCGTGGCGGTCGCGATGCTGACCGAGGTGGGTGCCGGCGCCCCGGCATGGCTCGTCGCGCCCGGCCTGGCCCTGGCGTCCCTCGCCCTCCTCTACGGGACGGCCGCGTGGCGGCTTGCCGGAGTCGCTCCGCGAGCCCCCGATGAGAGCCAAAGGCCCCGTTAGAGGGCGGCCAAGCGGTGTGCTACACTCCCGCGGCTTCCGGGGCCCGTGGTGTAGTGGCCAAACATGCCAGCCTGTCACGCTGGAGATCGCCGGTTCGAATCCGGTCGGGCCCGCCAAGCCGCTCCGCTCCTCAGCCGGGCTGCTGAGCCCTCCGGGCGGCGTCCGCGGCCGTTTCCCGGGCCGCAACCTCGTCGAGCCGGCTCAGATGCCGCTGCAGGATCGCCGCGCACGCCTCGTCGATGTCGTCGGTGAGGGTGAAGAGCCGCAGGTCCTCGACGGTGATCTTCTCCTCCGCCAGCGCCCTCCGTCGCATCCAGCGGAAGAGCCCGCTCCAGTACTCGCGGTCGAAGAGGACCACGGGGAAGTGCTCGATCTTGCCGGTCTGGATCAGGGTCAGCGACTCGAAGAGCTCGTCGAGGGTCCCGAAGCCGCCGGGGAAGATGCAGAACGCCTCCGCGTACTTCACGAACATGGTCTTGCGCACGAAGAAGTAGCGGAACTGCATCCCGAGGTCGACGTACGGGTTCAGGTCCTGCTCGAAGGGCAGCTCGATGTTGCAGCCGATGGAGAGGCCGCCCGCCTCCTTCGCTCCGCGGTTGGCGGCCTCCATGATCCCCGGGCCGCCGCCGGTGATGATCGCGAAGCCCTCACGCACCAGGCGGCCGGCGAGCTGGCGCGCGAGCCGATAGGACGGATCGCTGCGCCGCACCCGGGCGGAGCCGAAGATGCTGACCGCCGGGCCGACGTTTGCGAGGGCGTCGAATCCCTCGACGAACTCGCCCAGGATGCGGAGCGCGCGCCAGGTATCAGTCTCGAGGAACGCAGCCGGGTCGGGAGTCTGGAGGAAACGCTGGTCCTCCGTGGGCCGGCTGGCAGCCCCGCGCCTGGTGATGGTCCCGCTCCGTCGGCCGGAACCGCGGTCTGCCATGGTCAGTGCCTCCTACCGGTGTCCGCGCCCCGCGGACGATGGTCCTGGGTCGGGTGGTTATCGACAGCCGGGTCCAACATGCGATACTTTCACAGACGTTTTGCGTGGTGGCCTCCCCGGCCCGCGGGCGCGCGCGACGTCGAGTGATCCAGACCCAGCCAGAGGATTCTATTGCCGGACCTTCTGCGGCGCGTCGCCGTGCGGACCGTCGTCTTCGCCATCGGGATGGCCATGATCGTGCCCCTCAGCGCACGGTCAGCCTCGCCCGTGCCGGCGGAGACGCAACGGTTGCTGGATGTCGCCGTGAACGGTTCGCTCCCGACCCTTGACCGGGGACCAGCCGCCCGCGCCGCTTCGGCGGCCCTCAGCCTGCAGGAGGTCTCCGCGCCGGTGGGGGTCGAGCAGCTGGTTCCGGCGCCGCTCCCGACGCCCGGCACGGCGCAGGCCACGGTGACCTACGGCGTTGTCGCCACGGCGCGCCCCGTCGTCCGCGTCGTCGCTCCGCCGACCGGCGGAACCTCGATCACCGGCCGGGCGACGTGGTATTGCTGTACATCGGGCTGGCGCGGCGCGGCGGTGGTTGCCCTGCCCGGTGCGCTGGGCGGGCACTACGACCCGCCGCCGGCCGGCCGCTTCGTGACGGTCTGCGCGGATCGGTGCGTCCGCCTCCCGGTCGCGGACTACTGCGGCTGCTACTGGGGAACGGCGGACCAGCGGATTGCCGACCTGTCGCCGGAGGCGTGGGCCGCGGTCACCGACAAGAGCCGCTCTGCCGGCGTCGTGACGGTCACCATTCACCTCTAGCGTCCCGGCGGCGGCGGTCTGCACCGGCGAGGATTTGGGGCGTGCGGGTCGGGGGCTCCCGACGGCCCTGTTAGCATCCGACCAATGATTCGACCGCTCCGCGTGGGACACGTCGTCCTCAAGGTACGCGATCTCGATCGGTCGCTGGCCTTCTACCGTGACCTGCTGGGCTTCTCCGTTTCCGGCGAGATGAGCAACGTGATGATCTTCCTCACCGCCACCGGGGAGAACCACCATGACCTGGCGCTGCTGCGCGTCGGAGACCAGGCGCCATCGGCGCTCCCGGCGGCCGTGGGCCTCTACCACGTCGCGATCCAGCTCGAGGGCATGGACGAGCTGCGCACCGCGCATGGCGTGCTCACCGAGCGGGGGCTGCTCGAGGGGGCGGTGGACCACGGCGTGACGCGCTCGATCTACACCGCGGACCCGGACGGAAACGAGATCGAGCTGTACTGCGACGCGCCGCGCGCCGAGTGGGAGGGCCGCGTCGGTGAGGTGATCACCACCCGGCCCCTGCGCTTCGACTGACCGCCGCGCTCGTCAGTGGGTGAGGGCGTAGGCCAGGACCGTCACCACCATGGCCACGCCCACGATCACCACCAGGAGCCTCGCGACCCACGGGTTGCTGCGCTCCGGATAGGGCTGGTACGGGCGACCACGCTTGCGGCGGGTCACGAGCGCCACTCTCGGCGAAGCAGGAAGGGGGTCGTGAGCGCCTCCCGCGTGCTGACCGATCGCAGCTGGTTCCGGACCCGCTTCAGGAGACGTCCGTGGTACGTGCCGTCGCCGTACGGCTCATGGAGTCGAGCCACGTCCCAGTCGTGGGTGCCGCTCACCACAGATGCGGGCAGGTGCTGATCGAGGATGGCCTTCGACTCGTCGATGGCCACGAACCGCCGTGCGCGACGGCCGTTGTCGAGCACGGTCAGGAGATCGGCGAAGCTGACGTCGATGTCGGCGACCAGGGTCGAGAGGCGCTCCATGGTGCCGGGCATGCGCTCCGGCCTGAAGAGCCCGGCGAGAAGCACCTTGCGCTCTGCCGTGGACAGCCCCCGAGTACCTCGCGCAGGTTCGGAATGCCGTTCCCGGGATCCGCAACCGGCACGTCGTAGTCGTAGAGGTGAACCATCATTCGCCACTAGGGTAGCGCTGCGCCCGGTCGCGGGCGTCCGGTACACTCGGCCGCAACGCTCACCGAACCCAACGGAGGTACCGCGGCTGTGCTGCTCGAGGGCAAGCGACTCCTCATCACCGGCGTGCTGACCGACGATTCCATGGCGTTCTTCGTGGCGAAGGTTGCCCAGGAGCAGGGTGCCGAGGTCCTGCTCACCAACGTCGGGAAGGGAGTTCGTCTCACTGAGCGCGTCGCGAGACGCCTGCCAGTCACCCCGGACGTGATGCAGATGGACGTCAACAACCCGGACGACGTCGCTGCCGTGTCGGACGAGGTGATGCGTCGCTGGGGTCGCGTGGACGGCGTCCTCCACTCCATTGGCTTTATGCCTGCCGGCGGGCCTGGGCGGCCATTTCATGGAGGCCACCTGGGAGATCGTGGGTCCCGGGTTCCAGACATCGGCCTACTCGCTCAAGGCGCTGGCGGCGGGCATGCTCGAGCCGCTGAAGGTTGCGGGCGCCGATGGTGGCGCGTCCGTGGTCAGCCTCACCTTCGACGCCCGCTTCGCCTGGCCGATCTACGACTGGATGGGGGTCGCCAAGGCCGGTCTGGAGTCGGTGGCCCGCTACCTGGCCCGCGACCTTGGCCCGCACGGGATCCGGGTCAACACCGTATCCGCGGGACCCATACGCACCATGGCCGGCAAGAGCATCCCGGGCTTCGACCGTATCTCGGACCAGTGGTCGGCGCGCGCCCCGCTCGGCTGGGATCTCCATGACGCGACCGCGGTTGGCGACATGTGCTGCTTCCTGATGAGCGACATGGCGCGCATGACGAGCGGCGAGATGATCCACGTCGACGGCGGCTACCACGCCATGGGCACCGTCCCTGACTGGGAGGACTGACCGCCTAGGCCTGTGCCGGTGCTCCCGGCTGGTACATGAGGTTGACGGAGAGCGTTGCGCTTCCCAGCAGCCGATCCCCTTCGAGCAGCTGCGACCTCGTGGCGGCCCAGCTCGCGCACCTCGAGCCCGTTGAGGTCGGCCACGATGTTCGCCGTGGCGGTCCCGTCGGGGACCTCCATGTGCAGCTGCGGCGGCCGCTCCAGGAGCGACGCGCCGCGCGGCGAGACGACCTGCAGGGTCAGGTCATGCGTCCCCGGCTCCGCGTCCAGGACGGCCACGATGAAGAGCCGGGGATGGACGGCCGGCAGCCGGGCGACGTTGATCTGGCCAAAGATGCCGATGGCGCTGATCTTTCCGTCCTGCCCGGTGAGGGCGTGATCGCAGAGGAGCAGCGTTCGCAGGCCTAACGTTGACACGTCGATCAGTCTAGCCCTCTTCCGGCGACGCGTAGAGGTCGGGGTCCAGCAGCCACGCGATCTCCCCCGCGCCCGCCTCCGGCACGCCCGGGAACTCCACGCAGGCCAGGGACCCGGGGCGGAGGCGGACCGAGGATGCACCCGTGAGCAGCTCCACCGCGGACCCCAGGTCCGGCTGGTGGCCCACGAAGAGGACGCGTCGCGCGTCGGGGTGCGCCGCCATGGCCTGGGCGAAGTCCGCCCAGCCGGCTCCCGGCGCGAGCCGGGGGTCGACCACGGGCTCATGGCGGCTCTCCACGCCCGCCCGGAGGAGCTCGGCGGTCTCGCGCGCCCGCACCAGTGGTGAGGTGAGAATCACCTGCGGACGCAGGTTGAGGCGCCGCCAGAGCACGGCGGCCCGGCGCAGCGCCTCGGTGCCCGCCCTGGTGAGGTGGCGACCCGCATCGTCTCCGTGCTGCGGCTCGGCCTTCCCGTGGCGCAGGAAGTACAGGATCATCCGACCGCTCCGCCGCGATCCCCGACATGGCTGACCGCGAGCCCGCGAGCGCGGCCGGTCCGATCGATGCGGATACCCCGTGGAATGGTGGCGGTGGCATAGGTCATGGGCTGACCCTTCCTGCTTCGGCTGCGTGGGGAGACCCGGCCGCGAAGGCCGCGTGTTCGTGTTCTGCCCCATGCTCGCGCTCACGTGGCTGCGCGTCCAGTTGCCACCGGCGCGTCTGGTCGGGACCTCCGGCGGTCACCCCGGGGCGAGCCTGTCGAGGCAGCGCTGCAGGCCCGCCAGCGGCCCACCCCTGAATCCGACCCGCATTGCGAGATATGCCAGGGGTGCGAGCATCCACAGGAGCTGAGCCGGGCCGTGGAGGCGGACCTCGGCGTCGTAGCGGATCGTCGTCCCGCCGGACGCGGCCGGCGTGAGCGTCATCTGGTCCCAGCCGTCGAACGTGCGTCCGCCCCGCCCCTCCAGCCGGATCCGGCGCGGCGGGTCGAGCGCCACCGTGCGATAGTCGAGCACGATCTCGCGACCGAGCACCCGGCCGATGATGCGGTAGCGGCACCCGACCCGCGGCTCGCCATCCTCGAGCCTGTCGGCCCGCACGATGAAGGGGTCCCACTCGACGATGTGGGCGAAGTCGGCAAGGTACGCGAACGCGGTCGCGGGGTCCGCGCGGGTGTCGAACGAGGTCCCGAGCTGCATGGGTGCCGCCTCAGTCGGGGAACGCCTCCGGGCCGCGCTCCGACAGCTCTCGCGCGGCTGCCTCCGCGTCGTCCGGCGGCAGCCAGCTGTACGGGTAGCGATCGTCTTCGAGGGCCACCGCCTGGCGGGTCAGGTGGAGAGGATGGAAGGTGTCGATCATGACCGCCAGCTCCTCGGTCGCCTCCTTCCCGATGGACGCCTCCACCGTCCCCGGGTGCGGGCCGTGCGGAATGCCGGCCGGATGGACGGTGAACGAGCTGATGTCCACGCCGCGGCGGCTCATGAAGTTGCCCGCGACGTAGTAGATGACCTCGTCCGAGTTGATGTTGCTGTGGTTGTACGGCGCGGGTATCGCGAGCGGGTGGTAGTCGAACTTGCGCGGCACGAAGCTGCAGACAACGAAGTTGCGCGGCTGGAAGGTGAGGTGGACCGGCGGCGGCTGGTGGACGCGACCGGTGATGGGCTCGAAGTCACCGATGTTGAACGCGAACGGCCACAGGTGCCCGTCCCAGCCGACCAGGTCGAACGGGTGATGGCGGTAGTGGTAGGCGGTGATCCGGCCGCGGGTCTTGATCTCGACCACGAAGTCGCCCGGTCTCCAGGATGCGGTGCCATCTCCTCCGGGCGGCCGGATGTCGCGCTCGCAGTACGGCGAGTGCTCGAGGAGCTGGCCGTACTCGTTGCGGTAGCGCCGGGGCGGCTCGATCTCCGACGGGCACTCCAGCCACAGCATCCGCTGCTCGTCGGCCGATGGCGTCACGCGATACGTGGTGCCAATGGGGATGACGAGGTAGTCGCCGGGCCCGTACGGGATCGGCCCGAAGTTCGTTTCCAGCGTCCCCGTCCCCTCGTGGACGAAGAACATCTCGTCCGCCTCGCCGTTGCGGTAGAAGCGCGTCATCGGCTCGGCTGGACGCACCACCCCGAACGTGACATCGGCATTGGTGAAGAGTGGGATGCGGCCGCTGATGGCCGTGCCGTTCGGCTTGACCTGCGCGGTATTGACCAGGTGATGCCGATGCGGGCCGGAACGGTCCTCCTCGGCGACCTGGACGGCGACATCGGCGACCTTCTCGACCAGGTGGGTCTGCGTGGGCGGCGTGTGGTGGTAGAGCAGGCTCGCCCGACCCGCGAAGCCCTCGACGCCGAAGAGCTCCTCCGCGTACAGCGATCCGTCGGCCTTCCGGAACTGGGTATGGCGCTTGTGCGGCACCTGGCCGCGCTGAACGTAGAACACGCGTGTCCTGCCTCGTCGCTGGGGTGGCCCCAATTCTACCGACAGGTGTCGCGCGGACGACCGTGAAGCCGTCGCATGGGTGCTACCCGTGGACCGCCTCCGTGCTCAGGATGAGGGTCACTTGGTGACCAAAGGACCCCAACGGGGCCCACACCGCAAGAGAGGTACGAACCATGGAGCGCGCGGCAGAGGGCCACACCCTGACGATTGGCGGTCAGCAGGTGGCCATGATCATCCCGGATCCCAAGGCCGAGGCACGGCTGCAGGCCCGGATCGGAAAGACAGGCAGCGGACCCGTGACGGTGCGCCTGGCGGCGGCCGATTCGTCGGACGTCGAAGGGCACGCCTTCCAGATCGCCCAGCGGTCGGTCGCCGTCAACCTGCAGATGGATGACGACGACGTCGAGGGGCACGCCATCAGCCTGCGGTTCCCGAGCATCGAGGAGGCGGACAAGTTCCGCCGTAACCTGCTCGCCGCCGGACTGTTGGCCGGCACCCTGGTCATCGGCTCGGCTGGCGCCATCGCGCTCAACAGCCAGCCCGCGGCCACGGACGTTGGGTCCCAGGTCCAGGCGACGCAGGCCTACGAGCGACCCGCAGGTCGGGGCATGCTCGAGGGTGCGGACATCGCCGCGCCGGCGGCAGCCGCGGCAGCGGCGACGACCAACGCGGCGGGGATCGATGCGGTCACCGGGCAGCCGGTCCGAACCGGACTGCAGCAAGGCACCGACCTCGGGACAGCGGCCGCGACCTCCGCCGCCGCGAACGCCGCGACGGGGATCGACCCGGCCACGGGCAAGCCCTGGCAGAGCGGGTTCCAGGAGAAGGCCGACAGCGGGACGCCTGGTCTCGCCGGTAGCCAGTCGGCGGAGCGACCCGCCGGCAGCGGACCCCTGGAGGGCGTCGATCGCTGAGCGGTCAGGCTTCCCTCATCCGAATGGCCGGCCCTCGGGCCGGCCATTCGTCCGTATGCGGTGCAGATCCACGTGCGGTGCAGCCGGTGTCAGGCCGCGCCGGCTCGGCTGGCTCGCTCGTTGTCCGCGACGGCCGCCAGGATCGCCTTCACCTCGAACGGAGCCAGCCCGGGGTGTTTCGAGAGGATCAGGGCTACCAGCGCGGTGATGTGCGGAGCGGCAAATGAATTGCCGGTGGCCACGGTCTGCCCGCCGTCGCGCCAGGCCACCGGAACGTCGACGCCCCAGGCGCCGAACTCGACCGGCGGCGCGGGGTTGTAGTAGTAGCGCCAGGGGTCCGCCTCCGCGGTGGCCGCCACGCTGATGACCGAGCTGAAGAGCGACGGGTAGCTTGGACCCGCCACGTTGTTCGCCGCGCTCACCAGCACCACGCGGTTGAAGTACGCCTCGTCCGCCAGCTCGTGGAAGATGGGAAAGAGAGCCTCGCTCTTGCTCGAGAGGCTGAGGTTCGCAACACCCACGGGGCGCTGGATCGCCTTCTCCAGCCCCTCCGCGAAGGCGGCACTCTTGCCCTTCAGGTCCGCGCCCAGCACGCGAAACGAGACGATCTCGACCTCGGGCGCCATGCCCACGACGATCCCGGCGCAGGCGGTCCCATGGCCGAAGAGGTCCAGGGCCGAAAGGTCGGGAACCGCGCGCGGCTCCCCGTCCCGCATCTCGATGGCCCAGCTCTCGACGAGGCGGCCGGCCACGGCCGGGTGCGTTCCTTCAACCCCGGAGTCGATGATGGCGACGCTCACGCCTGCCCCGGTGGCGCCGCCCCAGGCCCACTCGCGGTCGATGGCATCCAGTGCCGGCAGCCGGGCCAGCCCGGCTCGGCGGTCCGGGTCGAAGGGCTCGGACCAGGCGGGCAGCTCCTCGGCGGTCGGCACCGGCTCAGCCCCGGTGACCGCGCCCGCGGTGGGCCCGATGCTCGGCCACCACGCGGAGGATGTCCCCGGCCAGGTCCAGCTCTCCCTCGCCAAGATCTCGCAGGCGGCTCACCTCGTCCACCAGCGTCCAGAACGGACTGTCCGTGTCCCCGTCGAGTTCCACCGCCGCGGCAGTGACGATGGCTTCGACCTGGGCGACGGTGAGATCCGGCTCGATCTGCCGCAGCGACGCTGCCAGAAGGGTCGGCAGGTCACGTTGCACGCGCGTCGCGGCGATGGCCGCGCCGGCCTGGTTGGCGAACACCGCCAGCAGCTCCATGTCGCGCATCGTGAAGGTGGGTGCCGAGTGCTTGTCGAGCACCTGGAGGACACCCACCGACTCCTCGCCGGCAAGGAGGGGAACCGCGGCAATCGAACGGGGGACGTAGCCGGTGCGCTCCGCCGCGGCGCGATCGAAGCGGGGATCCGCGGACACGTCGGAGAGGGCGAGCGACTCGCCGGTGGAGAAGACGTACCCGGCAATCCCGTGCGTGGGGGCCACCGACATGCCCACCGCGCCGGCGCCGCGCGGCCCGGCGGCCACCCGGAACTCGAGCCGCTCGGGGTCGCTCTCGAAGAGGGCGATCGAGGCTGCCTCCGCCTCGAAGAGCCGGACGGTGGCATCCACGATGGATTGCAGGAGGCGCTGTTCGGACTCCGGCTCGAATCGACCGGCCACAGCACCACGCCGCGCAGCTTCCCGGATGGTCAGCAGCGCGGCGTGGAGGACCGAGTCGTTGGAGCCCTGGAGGCGCTCCATCGGTCAGTTCACGAGCAGGATGTTATCGGTCGCTGTTCGCGTCGTCGTCTTCCTCAGTCGCGCCCGAGGTGTGGACGCCGGAGGTGTGGACGCCTGAAGTGTGGACACCCGAGGTGTGGACGCCTGACGTGTGCACGCCGGAGGTGTGCATGTGGCCCTCGGTGTCGTCTTCCTCAGTCGCGCCCGAGGTGTGGACGCCTGAGGTGTGCACGCCTGAAGTGTGTACACCCGAGGTGTGGACGCCGGACGTGTGCACGCCGCGAGGTGTGCATGTGGCCCTGCGTGTCGTCTTCCTCAGTCGCGCCCGAGGTGTGCACGCCGGAAGTGTGGACGCCGGAGGTGTGGACACCCGAGGTGTGCACACCGCTGGTATGGACACCCTTGGCGGTCTGCATATGTCCCGCGGTGTCGTCTTCGCTCTGCTGCATGTCGCTCTTCTGGACTTCGCCGCCTGGTCGCTGGTCTGCCATTTTGGTTCGCCTCCTGCTCGGTGCGATTCGTTTCGTCAGGTCGGTGTTGAGCTGATCGATGACAGGAGAGTACCCCCGCCTCGCAAGCAGACGCAGTGAGTCGGCGACAGGCACGTTGTCAACTTGCCGACACCGCGTCAGCGCTCGGCACGCTCGGCGAGGGCCTCCGGATCCACCACCACGAGCGAGTCCCGCTCGAGTCGCACAAGACCCTCCGTGATCAGGCTGCCGAGCAGCTTGTTCACGCTCTGCCGCGTTCCGCCGATCATTGCCGCAAGGTCCGACTGGGTGTACGGCCAGTCCAGAGTCACCTGGCCGGTCCCCGAAGGCGAGGCCGCGCGGGCGAGCTCGGCGAGGCGCCGTGCGAGCCGACCGGCGAGGTCCAGGAAGTGGAGCTCCTCGACGTGCCCCGTCAGGCGTCGCAGCTCGGCGACCAGGGCGGAAAGGAGCGCGTCACGAAGCTCGTCGTGCTCGTTGACGAGCTCGAGGAACACGCTGCGGGAGAGCGCGAGCGTTTCGGTGGGCTCGACCGCCGTCGCGGTGGCCGAGCGCGGCTGGTTGTCCAGGAGCGCGAGCTCGCCGAAGAAGTCCGGTGGCCGCAGGGTGGCAATGATGGCCTCGTCGCCCTCCGTGGAGGGGAGCACGATCTTCACCGAGCCCGAGGCGATGATGTGCAGGGAGTCGCCCGCGTCGCCCTGGTGGAAGATCACCTCGTTGCGACGGAACCGGCGGAGCCGCAGCCGTCCCGCCAGGGTGCGCAGCACGCCAGCCTCGCACCCGCTGAACAGCGGGCAGTGACCAAGGCTCTCTACGGCGAAACGGTCATCGGTCATCAGCTCACGGGGTCTCCCTGTCCGCCGCTCAGGTCCAACGTGGCCATTCGCAGGCAAGGACGTCTGGCAGTGTAAACGCCGATGGCGCCGGTGCGCCACGTTCGAGTCCATCGCGACCGGTACACTCGCAGCCGTGCAGGACCAGGCTTTCGGCCCCGGCCCACCCGGCGGCGCGGCGCGCCTTCCCGTCGTCACCTCGCGGGTTCACCTGGCGCACGACGGCCTCATCGAGATCCTGGACGGCCGGGCGGTGCCCTGCTTCGAGCGGCCCGAGCGGATCACCGCCATCGAGCGGCCCTGGCCGATGCTGCAGCTGGCCACGTTCGTCGCACCAGCCGATGCACGGCGCCGGCGCCCATCACGGCGGTGCACGATCCCGCGCTCATCGACCTCCTGGAGCACGTCTGGGCCGATGCCGCTCGCCGCCGGCGCGCACCGACGGCAGCACGCCGCTGATCCCGGACACCTTCCTGGTGGCTCCCTACGCCGCCGGCGGCTACTCCGGTGCCGGGACGGCCCGGCCGTCACGACTGGGCGCCCATTGCCTCGACACCGCCACGCCCATCGTGGAGGGTACCTACGCGGCCGCGCGGGTGGCGGTCGACGCGGCCCTCACGGCCGCGGACCTGGTCGCTGGCCGGCGCGCCGGTCGCCTACGCACTCTGCCGCCCGCCCGGCCATCACGCCTCGCGGAGCCTGTACGGCGGCTACTGCTTCTTCAACAACGCAGCGATCGTGGCCGATCGGCTCGTTGGCGAAGGGGCCGCGCGCGTCGCGATCCTGGACCTGGACTATCACCACGGCAACGGCACGCAGCAGCTCTTCTGGGAGCGCGGCGAGGTGCTCTACGCGTCGCTGCACGCGGATCCGGCGCGCGCGTTCCCGTACTTCTCGGGGCACGCGGACGAGATCGGGGCGGGAGACGGCGCCGGCGCGACCCGGAACTTCCCGCTCCCCGCCGGCACCGCCATGGACGGGTATGCCGATGCGCTCGCCGAGTGCCTGCGAGCTGGTCGCCGGCTTTGGTCCCGACGCACCGTTGGTCGTCTCGCTGGGCTTCGACACGTACCGGGGCGATCCCATTGGCGACCTGGCGATCGAGACGCCCGACTACGAGCGGATCGGGGCGATGGTGCGCGGCCTGGCACGTCCGGCCATCGTCATCCAGGAGGGCGGGTACGCCCTCGACGCCATCGGCGCGAACGCGGTTGCCTTCCTGCGCGGGCTGACCGGGACCGCGTGAGGCGGGGTCCTAGCCCGGTTGAGCGGCGAGGATCCCGGCCAGCATTGCCGGGTCCACGTTGCCGCCGGAGAGGACGACCACCCGCGCGTCGTCCCCGGGCGGCTGCGGCACCTGCCCGCCCAGGTGTGCGGCCATGGCCGCCGCCCCGGACGGCTCCACGACCAGGCGGGCCCGGGTTGCCAGCAGCCCCATGGCGTGGCGCAGCTCGTCGTCGGAGACGGTGACGATCTCGTCGACCAGGGCGCGGATGTGGGCGAAGGGAAGGGCGCCCAGGGCGCTGACTCGCAGCCCGTCGGCGATGGTCCGGCCGGTGCGCTCGGCGGGCCACGACACGATCTCGCCGGCGGCCAGCGACTCCCGCGCATCGGCCGCGTCCTCCGGCTCCACGCCGATGACCCGGGCACCGGGCGCCAGGGCCTTGATGGCCACCGCGATCCCGGCGATCAGCCCGCCGCCCCCGATGGGCACCAGGACGCTGGTCACCTCGGGGCGATCCTCGGCGATCTCGAGGCCGGCGGTTCCCTGGCCGGCGATGATCTCCGGGTCGTCGAAGGGCGGGATGATGGCGTAGCCGTGCTCGAGCGGCGAGATCCTCCGCGATGCGGCGTCGCTCGTCGGACCCCGGCCCGCAGCGCACGATCCGGGCGCCGTCGCGTTCGACGCCGGCCACCTTGACGGCCGGTGCGTTCTCCGGCATGACGATCACCGCGGGCACGCCCAGCAGGCGAGCCGAGCGCGCGACCGCCTGGGCATGGTTTCCCGAGGAGTAGGTCACGACTCCGGCCGCACGCTCCGCCTCGGAGAGGCTGGTGAGCTTGGCGTACGCGCCGCGCATCTTGAAGGCGCCCACCGGCTGGAGGCTCTCAGGCTTGAGCTCGGTCCGGTCGTCCCAGCGCAGGAGCGGCGTGCGGACCGCGACGCCGGCGATCCGCTGCGCCGCGGCGCGGATGCGGTCGAGCTCGACGAGCGCGCTCATGACCGCTCCCGCAGCAGGTCGAGCTGGTCCGCGTGCTCTTGGAGGTGCCCCACCAGGAACTCCTCCACGATCCGGGGCATGGGCATGGCGCCGCGGGTGGGGTGTGCGCCCACGGCCGCCCAACTCTCGTCGTCCAGGCCGTCGAGATACGCTGCGGCTGTCCGCGATCTCGCGGCTCGACGCGAGCCAGGAGGGCAAGCGGGTCGGCGTGGCGGTCGCGCTCGATGGCCGCGATGCGGTCGGGATCGGCCTTCGTGCGGCCGAAGGGAACGGGCGACCGTTCGGCGGTTGGCGCCGGCCGCTGGTCGGCCCACCCGACCAGGATGCGCTGCATCTGGGCAATCCAGTAAGGCGGAAACTCGGCCAGGTGCGCCCAGACCTGTCCGGCCTCCCAGCGTTCAGTCCCGCCCCGGTCGGGGTCCGTCAGGCCGGACGGGGGTCCCAGCGCGGCATGCGCCTCGAGGCGCGCCTGCACGGCGCGCATCCGCTCGCGATATGCCGCCGGCCCGGTCAACCGGCGCCGCTACGGCGGGGATGTTCGATGATGGGCGTCGTCAGGGCACCCAAGGCGCTCGATCGCCAACGTCACCGTGTCGCCCGGCTCGAGATAGCGCTTGAGCACCTCGTCACGGACCTCCAGCAGGCACCCGGTGCCAACCGTCCCGGAGCCCAGCAGCTCGCCGGGCCGGATCCGCACGTCGGCGGAGGCACGGGCCAGCATCTCGCCGAAGCTGAACTGCGCGCTCGACCACGCCCCATGGCTGATCTCGATCCCGTTGACCAGCGCCTCCATCTGGAGCGCGTAGCCCTTGCCGGCGCGGGCGTCGTGGAGCTCGTCGGGGGTCACCAGCCATGGACCGATGGTGGATGCGAAGTCCTTGCCCTTGGCGGGGCCCAGCCGCACGGTCGTCTCCTCGCGCTGCAGGTCGCGCGCCGACCAGTCGTTGAAGATGCAGTAGCCGCCGATCGCCTCCTCGGCCCGATCCGGCTCGAGGTCGGCGACCGGGGTGTCGACCAGGGCGGCGACCTCCAGCTCGTAGTCGAGCTCCTCGCTTCCGCGAGGCGCCCAGACCGGCTCGCCCGGTCCCCGGATCTCGCTCGTGTTGCCGAAGTAGAAGATCGGCAGCTGGTACCACGCCTCGGGCACCGTCGCCGCCCCGACGCTCCCACATCGTCTTGACGTGGCGCTCGAAGGCGTAGAAATCGCGAATCGCCGGTGGTCGCAGGATCGGCGGTCCGAAATGGAGGTCGCCTGCGCGCAGGATCGCCTCGTCGTCCTCGCTCGCTCCGGCGTAGCCATCCACGATCTCGCCCAGCGCCTCGACCCGCAGGCCGCGGGCGAGATGGTCGTCGAGCGTGGTGACCGGCTGCCGGAAGAGAAGCGAGTTGTGCGGGCGGCGCGGGTCCTCGACGACCAGACCCTGGCGCGCCTCCTCGAGGTCGAGCCAGCGGGTCGCATCGGGGTCGCGGGCGATCGCAAGCCGCCAGGGCGCGCCGGCCGGCGCGGTTCGTTCTCGGACGTGGGCGACCTTCATGCAGCCGAGTCTAGCGGTCTGCCGCGACCGCGGCCGCCGGACCGATAGAATCAGGCCACCGTGAAACGGATCGGATTCCTCTCCTTCGGCCACTGGTCGGCGTCGCCGCACTCGCGGCGTGCGGTCGGCGTCGGATGCCCTGCTGCAGTCGATCGAGCTGGCGGTGGCGGCGGAGGAGCTCGGGGCCGATGGCGCCTACTTCCGCGTCCACCACTTCGCCCAGCAGCTCGCCTCGCCGTTCCCGCTGCTCGCCGCCATCGGCGCACGGACAAGCCGGATCGAGATCGGCACCGCCGTGATCGACATGCGCTACGAGAACCCCCACTACATGGTCGAAGACGCCGGCGCCGCGGACGTCATCGCCGGCGGGCGCCTCCAGCTCGGCATCAGCCGCGGGTCGCCGGAGCAGGTGATCGACGGCTACCGCCATTTCGGGCACGTGCCGCGGGAGGGCGAGGATGACGGCGCGATGGCCCGCCGCACCACGGAGACCTTCCTGCGGCTGCTGTCCGGTGAGGGGTTCGCAGAGCCGAATCCCCGGCCGATGTTCGCGAACCCGCCCGGACTGCTCCGCCTGGAGCCGTTCAGTCCGGGGCTGCGCGAGCGAATCTGGTGGGGTTCTGCCACGAACGCCACCGCGGAGTGGGCGGCGCGGCTGGGCATGAACATGCAGACCTCGACCCTGAAGTTCGACGAGAGCGGCCAGCCCCTCCACGTCCAGCAGGCGGAGCAGATCGAGGCGTTCCGCTCAGCGTGGCAGGCCGCCGGCCATCAACGGGAGCCGCGGACCTCCGTGAGCCGCAGCATCTTCCCGCTCGTCGACGAGCGCGACCGCCGCTACTTCGGACGCGGCCAGGAGGAGGGCGACCAGATCGGGTACCTCGACGAGACGACACGCGCCGTGTTCGGACGCACCTACGCGGCGGAGCCGGACCGGCTCGTGGAGCTGCTGCGGCAGGACACGGCCATCGCGGCCGCCGACACGCTGCTCCTCACCATCCCGAACCAGCTGGGCGTCGACTACAACGCCCACGTCCTCGAGGGCATCCTGCGCTTCGTCGCCCCCGAGCTGGGCTGGCGCTGAGACGTACAGACCCTGACTCGGGGCGGCTGCCATGGCTGCGTCGCGCGTCTAGAGGTTGCCGCGCCGGGCCTGCTCCCGCTCGATCGCCTCGAAGAGGGCCTTGAAGTTGCCCACCCCGAAGCCGCGCGAGCCGTGCCGCTCGATGATCTCGAAGAAGAAGGTGGGGCGGTCCTGCACCGGGCGGGTGAAGATCTGCAGCAGGTAGCCCTCCTCGTCGCGATCGGCTTCGATCCCCAGCTCCTCGAGGGTCTCCATGGGCACGCCCACGTCTCCCACCCGCTCGGGCAGCGCCTCGTAGTAGGCGTGCGGCATCCCCAGGAACTCGACGCCGCGGTCGCGCAGGGCCTGGACCGTGGCCACGATGTCCGTCGGTGCGCAGGGCGATGTGCTGGGTGCCCTCGTCGAGGTAGTAGTCGAGGAACTCCTGGATCTGGCTCTTCTTCTTGCCCGTCGCGGGCTCGTTGATCGGGAACTTGATCCGGCCGTTCCCGTTGGTCATCACCTTGCTCATCAGCGCCGAGTACTCGGTGTGGATCACCTTGTCGTCGTAGTGGATGAGCTGGCTGAAGCCCATCACCTCGCGGTAGAAGTCGACGAATCGGTTCATGTCGCCCAGCTCCACGTTGCCGACGCAGTGGTCGACCTCCAGGAGCGTCTGGCCCGTCGCCGCGGGCGCCGGCCGCCGGACCTTGTGGAAGCCCGGGGCGAAGGTGCCGTGATAGTCGTTGCGATCGATGAAGCTGTGGATCACCTCGCCGTAGGTGTGGATGGCGGAGCGACGCATGACGCCCTTCTGGCCCTCCAGCGCGGTGGGCTCCTGCGCCGAGCGCGCACCCCGCTTCGTGGTCTCCTCCCAGGCCGATGTCGCGTCGTCCACGGAGAACGCGATGTCGTGGACGCCATCCCCGTGCTTGCGGACGTGCTCCGCAATCTCCGAGTCCGGGGTCAGGGCGCCGGTGAAGACGAAGCGGATGTCGTTCTGGACCATGACCCAGCTGGTGCGGTCGCGGACCCCCGTCTCCAGGCCGGCGTAGGCCACCGGAGTGAAGCCCCACAGCGCGCGGTAGTAGGCGGCAGCCTGCCGGGCGTTTCCGACCCAGAACTCGACGTGGTCGATCCCGTTGAGGGGGAGGAAGTCCTGCGCCTCGGCGGCGGCGTTGGGGTTGAGATGCGCGCCGGCCTGGTTGGCGGCGCCGCGAGTGATGGTGTCGGTCATGTCGGTCGCGGATGGCCTCCTGCGCGTGCGTCGGGAGGTGCCGATTGTACCGCCGTCACCCGGCGTGGCCGTCAGCGAGGCGGACGCTGCAATCGCTCGACGGTGGGTGCCGCGTTCAGCGTGACCTCGATCATCCTGTCGACCGCGGCGGCGAGCTCGTCCGGGGAGAGGTAGGTCTCCTCCGGGCTCACCTCCTCGGAAAGGACGTCGCTCACCGTCAGCATGCACGCCGCCTCGATGCCGGCCCGGGCGGCGAGGTAGAAGAGGGCGGACGACTCCATCTCGAAGGCGAGCACGCCGCGCTCGCGCCACTTGCTCGCGTAGTCCGGATCAGGGTTGTAGAACACGTCAACCGATGCGACGGAGCCGACCCAGGCGGCGATGCCCGCCTCCTCCGCTGCGTGGTAGAGCGCGTGGGTCAGGCCAAAGTCCGCGGTGGGCGCGTACGCGTCGCCATGGAGGTAGGTGCGCGTGGCTCCGTCGGCAGGGCAGGCCGACGACGGCGATGACCAGATCGCCGGTGCGGATCGACGGCGCGATGCCGCCACAGGTCCCCACGCGGATCAACTGCCGGGCCCCCAGCCGGATCAGCTCCTCCGCGACGATGGAGAGCGAAGGTGTCCCCATCCCGGTCGCCTGCACGCTCACCGGGTGGCCCCGGTAGGTGCCGGTCCAGCCGTACAGGCCGCGGTTCTCGTTGACCATCCTCGCGCTCGCGATGCCCCCATCAAACCGTTCGGCGATCCGCCGTGCGCGGTTCGGGTCACCCGGGAGCAGGACCAGCGGCGCGTAGTCACCGGGGTCGGCGTGGAGGTGGATCTGTGGCATGCGAGGAGCATACCGCCGCCGGCAGCATGGCGTCCGGGCGGAACGGGTTGTGCGCAGCCCCGACGCGGTCCTCAGGTCCAGCGACACGTTGCGCGAGGGGCCTTGCCGACGGCTGCCGCCATCCTTACCGGGTACGATTGCCGGCATGGTGCCCGCCGCAGCCCCGCGAGCCGCCTCCGCCTGGGCGGACGAGCTCGCCTTCGCGATCGACCTGGCGCGACGTGCCGGACGTGTGCTGCAGGACGGCTACGAGAACGTCGGAACCGTCGAGTACAAGAGCCGCCGCGACGTCGTCACCGATGTCGACTATCGGTCGGAGAAGCTGGTGATCGGCGCCATCCGCGATCGCTACCCGGGCGATGCGATCCTCGCCGAGGAGTCCGGCAGCCATGCCGGTCGCCGGAAGCGGTCGGGCGATGACGCACAGGCGGGGGACGAGACGCGCACCTGGATCATCGATCCGCTCGACGGCACGGTGAACTTCGCGAATGGGATCCCGTTCTACTGCGTCTCGATTGGCCTGGTCTCGGAGGGCCATCCGGCGGTGGGCGTGGTCTTCGATCCGGCACGCGACGACCTGTACACGGCCACGGTCGACAGCGTCACCCACCTCAACGGGGTCCCGGTGCGCGCCTCCGGCAAGGAGTCACTGGGCGACTACGTGGTGAGCCTCGCGATCATTGGGCGCGGCGGCATCGGGCGGGAACGGCGGGTCGCGAAGCAGATCCGCATCGCGCGACGAATGGGGAGCTCGGCCCTGGGGCTCGCCTACGTGGCGTCGGGGCGGTTCGATGCCATGATCCAGAACGGCGGCCTCTCGCCATGGGACGTGGCGGCGGCGGGGCTGATCGCCGAGCGGGCGGGTGCCACGGTGACGGACCTCGAGGGCGGGCCGTGGTGGGTGTTGGAGCGACGCGCGACAACGGTGAGCGTGATCGCGGCCCCACAGCCGCACCACGGGGAGCTGGTGCGGCTCCTGCGCGACGTTGGCGCGTCCGTTAAGACGCGGCGCCCCTAGCGCGTGGCGCCCCGCTGGCGCGCGGGACCCCGCTGAAGCGACTCAGCGGGCGAGTCGCGCCTCGTGAAGCACCGATGCAAGCATCGCCAGTGTTCGCGCGGTCGCGCCCCAGATCCGCTGGCCCGGCATATCGGTAGACCGCCACCTCCAGGGTCCAATTGCCGACCTGGATCTCCTCCTCGGTCACCGCATCGGGGGCGAGCAGGAGTCCAAGGGGCATCTCGACGATGGCGGCCACCTCGCCGGCTGCCGGCAGGAGCCGCGGCCGATCCGCCAGGGCCCCGACGAAGGGCCGCACCGCGAAGTTGCTGACCGGGATCCACACCTCGTCGAGCTCGCCAAGGATCTGGACCGCGTCGCGCGGGATGCCAACCTCCTCGTGCGCCTCGCGCAGCGCGGCGGCCTGCGGTCCGGCATCGGTGGCGTCCACGGCCCCGCCCGGCAGGGATATCTCGCCCGCATGGGCGCGCAGATCGGGCCGGCGGACGGTGAGCGGCACCGTGAGCCCACCGCCCTCACCGGGGTAGATGGCGAGCAGGGTCGCGGCCGGGCGAGCCGGCGGGAACGTGGCACGGTCGAAGCGGGGCAGGGCCCCGCGGGCGGCCTGCTCGCGTGGCGCGAAGCGCGGATCGACCGGTATCGGGCGCTCGACGCGGGCCAGCGCATCGGCGACGGCCTCCATCCAGCCCGCCCGACCCCGTAGAATCGGCTCCATGATCTCCTCGACCTCGTCGGATCGTGACGACCGCGTCCGTGCGGCGATCCACCGTACCCAGATCCTCACCAACCGGACGCCGCACTTCACCACGCAGACGCGCCGCGAGGCAAATGCCGCGCTGGATACGCTCGACCGTCAGCTGGGCCTCAACCAGGTCAACGTCGACGAGTCGGCGGCCGCCCTGGACAAGCTGTTCCGTGCCCATGCCTCGCTCATCTTCGGCCTGCTTCGTGACGTCGACTTCGCGGACCGCTTCGCCCCGGCGCTGCGGCAGATGGGCCTGCGCGGCATCACGCAGCGCCTCGACGAGGCGACCAGCTCCGTGATGGCTGAGCCGATCCCGGGTCCCACCGGTGGTCGGCGCCATCGCGACGAGCTGCCGCCCGAGGAGCGCACCGACGCGGCGGGCAACCCGCTGCCGCCGCCGCCCGGCTACTACTGAGTCAGGCGCCCTCGTGGCTCATCCGCCGCGCGGCGAGCCCGCCAGCGCGGCAACCAGCCGATCGTCGGTGGGCGTCGAGCCCAGGCCCAGCCGCTCCCCGATGACCGCGGCCAGTGGCGGCTCGAGGTAGGTCGACGCGAGCGTCTCCCAGGCCGGAGCGGCGAACACCACGGCGGGCGGCCCGTCGAGCAGCACCGCCCCGGCCGCGCATGACGACCACCCGGTCGAAGGTCTCGGCGACGAATCGCATGTCATGGCTGACGGCCACGACCGTTCGCCCCGCCTGGTGCGCGCGCTCGATGACGGACCGGACATGGGCCACGCCGGTCTCGTCCTGGCCCGTGGTCGGCTCGTCGAGGACCAGGATCGGGGTGCCCATGGCGAGGATCGAGGCGAGGGCCAGGAGCTTGCGCTGCGACGATCCCAGGTCGTACGGGTTCGTGCGCGCCGCGCCCTCGAGGCCCACCGACGCCAGCGCGTCCTGCACGGCGGCTCGCAGGGCCGCCCCGCGAATTCCCAGGTTGCGCGGTCCGAACTCGACCTCGGCGCGCACGGAGCCGGCGAAGATCTGGCGGTCCGGGTCCTGGAAGACGAGCCCAACGCTGCGCGCCAGCGTCGCGACCGTCAGCTGCAGCCATGTCCTGCCCGTCGAGCAGGACGCGCCCCTGCGTGGGTCGCAGGAGCCCGTTCCAGTGGCGGACGAGTGTCGACTTGCCGCTCCCGTTCTGCCCCACGATCGCCACCCGCTCGCCGGCATCGATCCGCAGGGTGACGCCGTCGAGCGCCCGGACCCCGCTCTCCCGGTAGACGTGGACGACCCCGTCCAGGTCGAGCGCGGGCATCAGGAGCGGCCCTGCCTGGAGCGCGCGCTCGATGAGGGGCTGGCCCAGTCCGGCGGCCTCCGCGAGGCGCCGGATGCGAACCGCGGACGGTGCGGCGACCCCGAGTTCGGTGAGGCGCGGATCGGCGAGGAGCGTCGCGGTAGCTCCCTGCGCGGCGATCCGACCCTCGGCCAGCGCCACGACCCGGTCGCAGACGCTCGCGAGCAGGTCTGTCTTCTGCTCGGCAACGAGGATCGAGGCGCCGCCCGCCGCCAGGCGGCGCAGGGCGTCAGAAACGAGCCGGGTGCCGGCCGGGTCCAGCTGGGCGGTGGGCTCGTCGAGCACAAGGTGGCGCGGCGACAGGGCCAGCAGCCCGGCCATCGCGACCAGCTGCTGCTGGCCGCCGGAGAGCCGCCCGGGATCACGCGCAGCGAGGTCGGGGATGGCCAATGCCGCAAGGGCAGCCTCCGTCCGGCGGACCACCTCCGATCTCGGGATGCCCAGGTTCATGGGTCCGAACGCGACCTCCTCGTAGACCGTGGTGGCGACGCCGGAGAGCTGGGTGCCGGGGTTCTGGAAGCCGATGGCGACCTCGGTCGCCAGGGCATGCATCGGGCGACCGGCGGTGTCGGCGCCGTCGATCAGGACGCGCCCCGTCAGCGTCCCGCCAATGGTCCGCGGGGCGAGCCCGCTGGCGACCAGGCAGAGCGTGGACTTGCCCGCCTCGCCGGCGCCGACCAGGCCCACGACCTCGCCGTCGCGCAGCTCCAGGCCCACCTCCGCGAGCGAGGGACGGAGGGAGCCGGCGTATCGGTACGAGACGCGGTCGAGGGTCAGCATCGGCTCAGCCGAACCATCCCGCGACCCGACCCGCGATGAGGACCAGGAGCCCAGCCAGCAGCAGCCAGCGCAGGAGCGCGCTGCGCCACCGGGTGTCGGCGGGCGACCAGAGCAGCGTCCGACGCCCGGGGCGGGTGAAGCCGCGCGCCTCGAGGGCCATGGTCCGCTCCTCCACCTCCCCGATGGCGCCCAGGATCACGGGCCCGACCAGCGGGCAGGATGCCGCGCGCCCGGCGCAGCAGCGAGCCCTCCGTGTCGAGTCCGCGCGCCCGCTGGGCCGCGGTGATCTGGGCCGCTCGCTCGACCATGGCGGGCACGGTCTGCACCGATGCGTTGGCCACGAACGCGACCCGCGGCGAGATCCCGCGCCGCTCGAGGTCGACCACCAGGTCCTGGGGGCGGGTGGTCAGGTAGAAGAGGGTGATGGCGCCGGAGATGGCCATGATCCGGATGAGAATCTCCAGCGCGAACCAGAGCCCCTCGGCGGTCGCGCTGATCGGGGCCCAGCTGCAGCAGCACCTGCCGCCCGCCGGGGTAGAAGAACAGGTTGATGAGCAGCGCAGAGATCGCGATCGGCAGGGAGAGCAGGAGCGAGGTGCGCACCAGGCGGCGCAGCACCCGTGCGGCTGCCGCCGGAGCCACGATGGCGACGATCCCCAGCGCCAACGGTCCCCAGATCCCGCCCATCACCACCGCGGCGACGGCGGTGACGGTGGCAAGGGCCGCCTTGGTGAGCGGGTTCAGCCGGTGGAACGCGCTGGGTTGCTCGGGGCGCAGGAACGCCGGGACGGCAACGGCTGCGGCGGGCTCGGTCAGCCGATGACCTCCACCTCGTTCGACCCGACCAGCCGCTCACCCTGCGGGAAGCGGGCCTTGGTGCGGCGCGCCATGGCGTTAAGGATCAGGTAGACCGTGAAGAAGGTGATGAGCTTGTCGACCGGGTCCGACAGGAGCCCCTGCTGGAAGGTCGCCGACTGGATGTCGGAGCCCGCCTGGCGGAAGGCCGCCACCAGGAAGTCCGTGCCGGCGCCGGTCACGCCGCCGAAGAGGTTGGCCGCGATGGGCGCGCTGATGAGGGCGGCGACGATGCCGGTGACCACGCCCGCCACGACGACGTAGGCGACCGTGAGGTCGCGGCGCAGGAAGAGCAGGGCCAGGAAGCCGAGGATGGCCCCCACGAAGAGAACGGCGACGAGCCAGCCCACGATGACGAAGACGGCGGGCACGCTCTGCTGGTCGCCGAAGAAGGCGAATCCGCCCCCGTAGAAGCGCGAAAGGCGTAGTAGGCCAGGCCGCCGACGATCACGAGGCAACCAGCGCGCCAATGGCCAGCTCGCCGATCGAGCGGTTCGGGCGCGGCCGCATCCAGCCCATGCGGCCGAAGAGGCCCGCGAGCAGGCCGATCACCGCGGCTACGATCGCGAACGCGGCCGACGCGCTGCCCTGGAACGGGCGGCGGCACCACGTACGTCCACAGGATGTTGGCGAGGAAGCCGGTGAGCGCCCCCGGGATCGGCCCGGCCAGGACACCCACCAGGATGGTGCCGATGGAGTCGAGATAGACCGGGATCTTCAGGGCCGCGGCGACGGTCTGGCCCAGGATGATGTTGATGGCGATCGCCAGCGGCATGAGGACGATGGTCCGCGTGTCGAACTGGCTCGCGATGGAGTCCAGGCGCCCCGTCTGCAGGTACTCGAGGACGGCGTAGACGACAAATCCCGCGACGAGCGCGATCGCGGTGACGAGCGCCCAGTCGTTGCTGTTCTTGCCGCTGAAGGTTCCCACCAGGAGGATCCCGACGTAGGCGACCACGGCGAACGCCACGATCGCGGCCAGGATCCGGAGCCAGCGCTGTGACACGGTGCAACCTCCGTTTCGATCGATGGGTTAGTTGGCCGATGCCCCGCAGGCGCGCGCCAGGCGCGCCAGCAGCTCCGCCTTCATGCCCCGGGCGTCGATCGCCGTCGCGATGGTAACCGGCGGCCGGTCGGTCGCATCGGTCCGGTACAGGCTGCCCGCCACGGCCGGGTCCACGCTCGTGTCGCAGGCCAGCCGCTCGCTCACCGACTCCGTTACGAGGTCCGGTCGGAGCAGCGCAGCGATGAGCGCCACCGGATCATGCAGGTAGCAGCCGTCGATCCCGTCCACGCGCCGGTGGTAGCCAACGTAGAACCGGATGGCGTCGCGCACGAGGCCGGAGAGGTGCGTGTCCGGGAGGACCTGGAGGTCGTTCATGGTGAAGATCACGTCCTGCGTCGCGTCGAGCGGGAAGATCCGGGTGATCGCGCCACGCTGGAGGCACAGCTCGGCGGCCTCGGGATCGACGCAGGCGTTCCACTCACCGGTCTCGGTGGTGTTGCCCCGATCCTCGAGGGTGCCGCCCATCCAGACCAGGTCGCGCAGCCCGGCGCGCAGGTCCACGCCCTCGCTGGCGGCCGCCCCGAGGTTCGTGAGCGGACCCAGCGCAACCACGGTCACCTCGCCGGGATGGCGGTCGATATGGGCGGCGATGTAGCGCGAGGCGGGGATGGCGGTGTATTCGGTGGTGCCCAACTGCGCGATCCTCGCCGCGCATCTCGACGTAGCCGGTGCCGGTGGGCCCGTGGGTCTCATAGGCGGTCCGCAGGCGCCGGGCCAGGGGCCGTGCCGCGCCGATGCTGACCGGAACGTCGCCGCGTCCCGCCAGGTGGAGGATCTTGCCCGTGTTGCGCGCGACGTGCTGCAGCTCCACGTTGCCGGCGACGCAGGTCGCGCCGCGCAGGTTCAGCTCCGGTGCGGTGGCGGCAATCAGGAGCGCCACCATGTCGTCGATGCCGGTGTCCACATCGAGGATGACAGGGCGGGGCTCCGGGGTGGGCGCAGCGTCTCCTTCGGGCGTGGTCGCCTGCTCGAGACCCTCCATCGGCACCAATCCTACCGAGTCGGCCAACCCCCGGCGCGCCCGACCTTCGAGGCGAGCGGCCGGGCGAGCGGGCCCGCGATGAAGCGCGCCGCCTCGAGCACCCCCTCGAGGTCGACGCCGTGCCGGATTCCCTCGCGGTCGAGGAGGTAGACGAGATCCTCCGTCGCGAGGTTGCCGGCGCTCCCCGGGGCGAACGGCGAGCCGCCGGTGCCGCCGGTCGAGGCGTCGAAGGTGCGGCAGCCGAGCGCAAGGGCCGTCACCACGTTGGCCAGGGCGGTTCCCCGCGTGTCGTGAAAGTGCAGGCCGATGGCGTCGGCGCCGATCCCGGCGCCGGAGAGCGCCCTCGAGCACGCGGCGCACGTCGGCGGGGCCGGCCGCGCCGACCGTATCGCTGATCCCCAGCTCGTCCACGCCCAGGGCCAGGAGCGCGTGGCTCACCTCGACGACCGCTCGCTCGGGCACCTCCCCCTCGTACGGGCAGCCGAAGGCCGTGCTCACGTAGGCGCGCACCCACCAGCCGCGCTCGCGCGCCTCGGCCACGACCGGCGCGAACGCCGCCAGCGATTCCGCGATGCTCATGTTGATGTTGTGCTGCGCGTAGGACTCGGTCGCGGCGGTGAAGACGCAGATGGCCTCCAGGTCGGCGGCGACCGCGCGCTCCAGCCCTCGGGCGTTCGGGACGAGGGCGGAGTAGCGAACCCCCGGGCGCCGATCGAGGCGCGCCATCAGCTCGTCGGCATCGGCAAGCTGGGGGATCGCCTTCGGGGAGACGAAGCTGGTGGCCTCGATCTCGCGCAGGCCCGCATCGGCCAGGAGGTCGCAGAAGCGGAGCTTGTCCTGCAGCGGCACCACGGCGGTCTCCGCCTGCAGGCCGTCGCGCGGCCCGACCTCGTAGATGCGAACCTCGGGCTGGCTCACGGCTCCGTCCTCACCGGCTCATCGTAGGCCGCGATCTCGGCGAGGAGGTCGCCGCGCTGCACCTGGTCGCCCACCGCGACGGTGACCCGGGTGACGGTCCCGGCCAGTGGGGTCGTGACCGCGTGCTCCATCTTCATGGCCTCGATGACGACCACGGTGGCGTGCTCGGCGACCGATGCGCCCTCCGCGGCGCGGACGTCAATGACCCGCCCGGGCATCGGCGCGCGTGAGCGTGGCGTGCCCGCTCCGCGCCGGCGGCGTGGCGGACCGCCTCCTCGACGCTCGGCGGCGGCGCAAGCCTGAACTCGATGGACTGGCCCTCGACGTCGACGTGGGCTTCGCCGTCCGCGACGGCGACGGCCGTCGTTGCCTCGCCGACCGGTGCGTCCGGTTCGAGGGCCACGTTGCGCTCCTCCTCGCCGGCGGCCAGGCGCAGCAAGGCCGGCGCGTTGGCGCGCCAGCCGCCGCTCCACGGGCCGGCGGGCATCGGGAGCTGCGCGAGGAGGCCACGGGCCGCCGCGCGCCAAGCCGCGTCATCGGGGGCGGGCGGCCCGGGCAGGCTCATGGTCGAGAGGGTGTCGGTCCGCATCTCGCCTGCGACCATCACCGGCTGCGTCACCAGCCAGCGCAGGAAGCGGAGGTTGGTGCGGACGCCGAGCAGGCGCGTGGCGTCCAGCGCAGCGCGAAGCCGCCCCAGGGCCTCGGATCGGTCGCGGCCGTAGGCGATCAGCTTGGCGAGCATGGGGTCGAACCGGTCGGTCACCAGGTCGCCCTCCCGGACCCCGGCATCGACCCGGATCCCCTCGCCCGCAGGCCAGGTGATCGCCAGCAGGCGTCCGGTCGCCGGGAGGAAGCCCGCCTCGGCATCCTCTGCGTAGAGGCGCACCTCGACCGCGTGGCCGTTGCGGGCGACGTCGGCCTGCCGAGCGGCCAGCGGGCGCCCCTCGGCGACCCGGATCTGGTCCTCCACCAGGTCGCGGCCGGTTACCGCCTCGGTGACCGGGTGCTCGACCTGGAGCCGGGTGTTCATCTCCAGGAAGAAGAACTCGCCGCCATCGGCGAGCAGGAACTCGACCGTTCCGGCGCCCACGTACCCCACGTCGGCCGCCAGCCGAAGGGCCGCGGCGCCCATGGCGTCGCGCAGCCCGGGCGTGACCGACGGTGCCGGCGATTCCTCGACGATCTTCTGGTTGCGCCGCTGTGTGCTGCAGTCGCGCTCGCCCAGGTGGATGCCATGCCCGTGCGCGTCGAAGAGCACCTGGATCTCCACGTGCCGCGGCCCAACCAGGTAGCGCTCCAGGATCAGGCGCGGATCACCAAAGGCGCGTGCGGCCTCGCGTCGGGCGGCGCCCAGGGCCTCCGGCAGGTCATCCGCGCGGCGCACGACGCGCATCCCCTTGCCGCCGCCACCGGCCGAGGGCTTGACGAGGAGGGGATAGCCGATGCGCGCGGCCTCGGCCTCCAGCCGGTCGTCGTCCTGTGCCTCGCCGTCGTAGCCGGGAAGGGTGGGGACGTCCAGGCCTGCCGCCCGGCGGCGGGCGGCAGCCTTGTCACCCATGGCCTCGATGGCCGATGCGGGCGGCCCGATCCAGGCGAGGCCGGCTGCGACGACCGACGCGGCGAAGGCCGCGTTCTCGGAGAGGAAGCCATAGCCGGGGTGGATGGCCGTCGCCCCGCCGGCGCGTGCTGCGGCGATGATCGCGCGCCCCGTCGAGGTAGCCGGGGATGGTTCGCACCTGGTCCATCCCGTCCGGCGGCCGCTCATCGGGGAGGTGGACCCCCACCGTCCGGATCCCCAGTCGCCGGGCGGTGCGGGCGATCCGGACCGCGATCTCCCCGCGGTTGGCGATCAGGATGGCGCCAATCCCGCCGGGGCCGGCGGCGTGACCGAGTGCGCTGCCTCGTCCGGGGCCCGCACCAGGTCCGGCGGGGCGACCGCGGCGAGCGACGAACGCGACACGCGGACGCGGCCCCCGACGCGGGTCGCCGGGAGCCTGCCGGTCGCCACCCAGCGCTGCACGGTGCGGGGCGTCACGCCCAGGGCGTCCGCGACCTCCCGCGGGGTGAGGAGCTCATCGGCCATGTCGCGATTGTCGCAGACGCGGAGCCCGGATCGTGGTCGGGGAGCTCAGTCGCGGATCCAGGAGGGTGGGCGCTTCTCCAGGAAGGCGCTCGAGCCCTTCCTGGCCCTCGGGCGAGACGCGCTGGCGAGCCGCGATCCCGAGCACCAGGGAGCGGGCTGCGTCCGGAGTCGAGGCCGCGGAGGCTGCGGATCACGGCCTTCGCCTCGCGCGCCGCCGTGGGTCCCGCGGTGAGCAGCTCGGCGACCACCGCGTCGACCCGTGCGTCGAGAGCGGCCTCGTCGCCCAGGACCTCGTGGACCAGGCCAATGGCGACCGCGCGCTCCGGCCCGAATCGCTCGCCGGTCGGGAAGAGGGCGCGCGCCTGCGACTCGCCGATCCTGGCCACCACGAACGGCGCGATCACCGCGGGCAGGATGCCCAGCTTCGTCTCGGTGAAGCCGAACCGCGTGCCGGCGGCGGCGAGCACCACGTCGGAGACGGCGCAGAGCCCCATTCCGCCGCCCAGCGCGGCGCCGTGGACGCGGGCGACCACCGGGACGGGGCAGCGGTCGATGATGGCCATCATGTCGTGGAGCCGGCCGGCATCGGCGCGGTTCTCCTCGAGGCTCAGTGCCATGGCCGCCTTCTGCCAGGCGATGTCGGCGCCGGCCGAGAAGGAACGACCCTCGCCGGCGAGAACCACCGCCCGCAGTCGGTCGGGCGGCTCCGTCGAGAGCTCCCCGAACGCCGAGGTCAGGGACGCGATCAGCTCGGCGTTGAACGCGTTGCGCACCTCCGGTCGCGCGAGGGTGACGCGGGCCACGACGCCGTCGGGGCCGGAGCGCTCGATGCGGAGGCCGAAGCGGTCGCTCATCGCGCATCCCGCCGGTAGAAGGGCTCGGCGACGCCGCGCACGTTTGAGAGGAGGGGCTCCTCGAGCCAGACCACGTCGGTGCCGTCCGGGACGTCCACGGTCGCGGAGGCATCCTCGCCGCCGACGAGCCCCAGCAGGAGGCGGCGGACGCCATCGGTCTCGGCCTCCACCAGGTAGGCGGTCGCCACCGACGACCCCGCCAGGTCGCGGGCCAGCGTCGCTTCGAGCGGGAGGGTCTCCGCGCCCGGCAGCCGCAGCGCAAGCGACGAGCGATGCGTCGGCGCGAAGAGCGGCTCGTCCCCGCCGGGAAGGCGGCCCCCGGCCAGCGCTCGCGACCTCCTCCGCGCTGAACTCGTAGGGGATCGGACCGGCCGGGTCCAGGATCGCGGGCAGGCCGTTCGACGCGAGGTTCGTGAAGGCGATCCGGGCCGGAATCGGCAGGTTCGCGGTGCCCAGCGGCGACCAGGCGGCCAGGGCCGCGATTGATCCGAAGAGGACGTTCACCGGGTTTCCGGCACCGTCGCGGGCCAGCATCACGCTGATCTCCACCTCCTGGTCGTCATCGACCGCGGACGCGAGCGCCGCCTTTGCCTCGTCGCCGTGGCTGGGCGGGACGGGGAGCAGCACGGTGCCGCTCATCAGGGTCCGGTAGAAGGCCGTCAGGGCGCCGGAGTCGTCCCGGCCTCGCGTCCTGGGCCTCGCGCGCCGCCTGCATCGCGGCGAAGAGGTTCGCGGAGCTCGTCTCCAGGGACCCGCTCGGGGTGGACCGGTCGTGCGAGCCGGGCTGCGGTCGTTCGATGGATTCTTCGCTCACCCCGCGAGCGTACCGGATCGGTGGCGATGGCGGCGCGTGCCGCGGTGCTAGCATCGATCCATGGTCACCGGCATCGACCACCTGGTCATCGCGGTGCCCGACCTCGAGGAGGCCGCAGCCGAGCTGGAGGCCCGGGTCGGGCTGGCATGCACGGGCGGCGGACGCCACGAGGGGGCCGGCACGGCGAACCGCATCGCCTTCCTGGCCGATGGCGCCTACCTGGAGCTCATCGCGGTCGAGGATCGGGAGGCGGCTGCGGGCTGGCCGGTCGGCCGCGCGACGCTCGAGACCGTCGACGCGCACGGCTCCGGCCTCGCCACCTACGCCCTCCTGGACGATCTGCTCGAGGCGACCGTCCCGCAGCTGCAGGCGAACGGGAGCACCGTGAGCGCGGTGCAGCACGGATCGCGGCGGCGGTCCGACGGCGAGCGCGTGGAGTGGTGGACCGCGGCGCCGGATGGCATTGGCCTCGACGGTGTCCCGTTCCTGATCCACCACGCGTACACGGGTGCCGAATGGGGCCCCGAGGCGATGGCGGCCCGGCGCGCATTTTCGCATCCGCTCGGCAGCCCCGCCGTCCTCCTCCGCCTTGACATCGCCACCGCCGACCCACCAGCCCTCGCTGCGCTCTACCGTCGGGAGCTGGGGCTCGAGTTCTGGGCGGTCGCCGACCTGGCGGTCTGCACGGTCGGCCGGCACACGATCCGGCTCGTGCCGCGTCGCGAGATGGAGGTTCCGGCCATCATCGTCCTGGGCGCCGCGGTCGACGCCCCGCGCTCCTCCACCTTCCTGGACCTGCGGCTCGACGTCGAGCCGGCCGAGGTCGCGGCGGTTCTCGCCGGCGGCTGATCGCTTGACCCGGCCGCCACAATCGGCCGATGGAGCCCGAGCAGACGGTCGAGCGCCGAATCGTCAGCATCCTGTTCGGAGACATCGTCGGGTTCACGCCACTTGGTGAGCGGCTCGATGCCGAAGACGTGGCCACCGTCCAGGACGCCTACTTCGCGGCCGTCCGCGAGATCATCACGCGGTATGGGGGGCGCGTCGAGAAATTCATCGGTGACGCGGCCATGGCGGTCTTCGGCCTGCCGCGCACCCGGGATGATGACGCGGAGCGCGCGGTCCGCGCCGGGTTGGCGCTGGTGGCGGCGGTCGAGCAGCTCGGTCCACGGCTCGGCCTGGAGGAGGCCGCCCTCAGGCTGCGCGTGGGCGTGAACACTGGCGAGGTGGTCGCGGTGGTCGGGGGCCCTGATGAATGGAGGGTCACCGGAGACACGGTCAATACGGCGGCGCGCCTCCAGACCGCGGCCCCGCCCGGCGGCGTGCTCGTTGGCGAGGCGACCGCGCTGAGCGTCGCCGCCGCGGCGGAGCTGGAGGAGACCGGTCCGCTCACCTTGAAGGGCAAGGCGGTCGCGGTCCGTGGCTGGATCGTGACGGGGATGCGGCCGGCGCGCTCGCGGGAGCACGCCATGGGCCGCCTCGCCGCACCCATGCTCGGCCGCGGCAAGGAGCTGGCCGCCCTGGTGCGGGCCATCGCCGATGCGGGGGGCAGGACGCGACGCATCCTGGTCGTTGCACCTCCCGGGGTTGGGAAGAGCCGCCTCCTCGACGAGCTGGCGGGCGATCATCGACACGGCGGGCTTGTGCTGCGAGCCCAGGTGCGCCGGGAGGCGGATGCCCCGTTCTCGCCGGTCACGCGCCTGGCCGTGGCTGCGCTCGCCGCCGCGGGCTGGCGGGGGAACCCCGGCGGGTCCGATGCTGCGCGGAGCCCGGCTGTGGCAGACGTGGCCGCGCTCCTCGCTCGGACGGGGGTCGCCGCCGGGCGGGCGGAGGTCCTGGCCACGGAGCTCGTGCGTCTGCTGGACCCCGAGCCGGCATCGGTTGCCACGGCGACCGCGGATCGCGACCGCCGCTTCGACGCGTGGATCGAGGTACTCGACCGCCTGGCCGGCGACCGGGCCGTTGCCTGGTTGCTGGAGGACCTGCACTGGGCAGGCCCCGATCTGCTCGCGTTCCTGGACCGCGTGCACGCCACCCCCAGGCCTGCAGGACGGGTCGTCATCGGCACCGCGCGTCCCTCGCTCCTCGAGACGCAACCCGCCTGGTGCGGTCCCCGAGAACCGGACGGGATCGAGCGCATGGACCTCCGCGCGCTCGATGAGGGCGCTGCGGACGAGCTGGTCAGGACGCTGGTCGGCGCGGCAATCCCCGAACCGCTGGTTGCGCGCATCGCCGCGCGTTCGGATGGCAACCCCCTCTTCATCGAGGAGCTGCTGCGGACCTGGATCAGCGTCGGGATCCTCTCCGGGGATGCCGGGGGTGCATGGCATCTCGAGGACGAGGCCGCGGCCGGCGTCGAGCTGCCGAGCACGGTCCAGGCGATCTACGCGGCACAGATCGACGACCTGCCCCCCGGCGCACGCCGGCTTGCTCGACACGGTTCCGTGGCCGGGCGGGCCTTCCCGTACCTGGCGCTCGAGGCGCTGGATGCCGGCGACCCGGATGCGGTCGAGCGGCTCCTGGTGCGGGCCCTGATCGAGGGGCCGGCCGAGGCGGACCTGGGCCCAAGCTACCGATACCGCCACATCCTGCTTCGGGACGCCGGCTACGCGACGCTGGCCCGCGCCGAGCGATCCCGCCTGCACGCGCGACTCGCGTCCTGGATGGCATCTGCCGCCGGATCCCGGCCGGAGCGGGTCGCGGAGTCGATCGCGCGGCAGTACCTCGCCGCGCTCCGCGCCATGCCGGCGCTGGCGCCGCCGGGATCGGAGATGGACCGCGCCGCCCTTGAGCGCACCACGGCGGGTTGGCTGGAGCGGGCGGCGACGGTGGCGCTGGCCGAGGGTGCCCCGGCCTCGGCAAGGGAGCTCATCGACGAGGCGCTGCGGCTCACGCCTGCGGACGCCGGCACGGTGCATGCCCGCAGGCGGGCCATCGCGGGAGACGCGACCGCCTTCAGCGGCGACATGGACGTCGCCATGACCGCCTACAGCGACGCCGCCGAAACCTACGCGACGCTTGCAGCAGCCGCGGTGGACGCGACGACCCGCGCCGAGGCGCGATCGGGGCAGGCGTCGGCGGTCCTCGCCCAGGGAACGCTCCTCATCGAGCAGCTGGAGTTCAAGGCTGCGCAGGCGCTGGCCGAGCGGACGCTCGAGTCGGTGGGGGCGGTTGACGACCTCGCGGCCGGGCGTCTTCACTTCCTTCGGGCGTGGGCGCGGATCGCCTACCGGCCCGGAGCGGAGGTCCTGCCGGACCTCGAAGCGGCCATGCGCGGGGCCGAGCAGGGCGGCGACGACCGGCTGCGGCTGGAGACCATGAACCTGCTCCAGGGGCTGCGCATGGATATGGGCGAGGCAACCCCGGCCGAGGCGATGGGCGGGTACCAGGAGATCGCCGCCCTGGCGGAGCGAACGGGCAACGTGCGCCGCGCGGTCGGCGCCCTCCGCTCACGCGGCCTGATCGTGATCGACACCGATCCCGCGGGCGGGCTGGGTTGGGTCGATCGGGCCGCGGCCCTTGCCGAGGCCCACGGCCTGCTGGAGGAGGTTGCCTGGTGCCACTACGCGCGGACGGAGCTCGGGTTCGTGGGCGGCGACTGGGACTCGGCCGTTGCCGAAGGCCTCGCGGCGCTCGAGATCGCGGAACCGAACGCGTACCACCGGGCCGTAGTGCGCACCTGGTTCACGCTCAGCCCCATCGCCATGGCCCGCGGCCGTCGCGACATCCTGGAGCGCGCGAAGACCTGGTTCGATCCGCGACGTGAGACCTTCCCTGACTCTCCCTACGGTCGGTTCATGCACACCGCCGTCGACCTTCGGTTCGCGTCGGCGGGCCTCCTGGAACCCTTCCTCCCCGACGAGGGGCTCTTCGACGCCTGGGAGGAACCCCCCGGGTCCTCGTCGTGGCAGGCCGCGACCGAGACGATCGTGGGAGCCTGGATAGACGGAGGCCGTCTTGACCTCGTCGACCGTGCGCTGGCCGCGATCCGGAGATGGGAGACCCACGCGTTCGCGACCGCTCCGGCCCGGGGAATCGCCGACGTGCTCGAAGGGCGGCTGCGCCTTGCACGAGGCGATGGTGTCGGGGCCCGCGAGCTCGCCGGGCGCGCCCTGGCAGCGTTTGCGGATCCGCCGATACCGTGGGGTGCCCTGCTGGCGCATCAAGTGCTGGCAGCTGCTGCCGCAGGGTCCCCGAAGGTCTCCGACACCGAGCGAGCAGCAGCCATGGCGAACCTTCGGACTTCGGAGGCTGCGCTGGGCATCGGGCCACCGCCGGGGTCCTGACCCGAAGCCCACCGTCTACATGCGGAAGACGCCGAAGCGTGTCTCCCCGATGCCCGCGTTGAGGGCCGCGCTGATCCCCATCGCCAGCACCCGCCGCGTGTCGAGCGGGTCGATCACGCCGTCGTCCCAGAGCCGCGCCGTCGAGTAGTACGGCGAGCCGGCGCGGTCGTACTCGGCCAGGATAGGTGCCTCGAACGCGTCGCGGTCGGCATCGGTCTCGAACGAGCCGCGCACCGTGGAGAGCACCCGGGCCGCCTGTGGCCCGCCCATGACGCTGATCCGCGCGTTCGGCCACATCCAGAGCTGGCGCGGGGAGTAGGCGCGCCCGGCCATCCCGTAGTTCCCGGCGCCAAAGCTCCCGCCGATGATGACCGTGAACTTCGGCACCGCGGTCGTCGCCACGGCGGTGACCAGCTTGGCGCCGTCCTTGGCGATGCCGCCGGCCTCGTACTCCCTTCCGACCATGAAGCCGGTGATGTTCTGCAGGAAGACGAGCGGGACGCGGCGCTGGCTGGCGAGCTCCACGAAATGCGCCCCCTTCAGCGCCGAGCAGCTGAACAGGATCCCGTTGTTGGCCAGGATCCCGACCGGATAGCCCTCCAGGTGCGCGAAGCCGCAGACCAGGGTCTCCCCGTAGCGCGCCTTGAACTCGTGGAACTCGCTGCGGTCCACCAGCCGGGCGATCACCTCGCGAACGTCGTACGACTGGCGCGCATCGGCCGGGATCACGCCGTAGAGCTCCTCCGGGTTGACCGATGGCGGCGCCGGGTCGCTGCGCTCCCACGGCGGCTCCGGCTTGCGCCGGGCAAGGTTGCGGACGATGGAGCGGCCGATCGCCAGGGCGTGCTCGTCGTCGAGGGCGTAGTGGTCGGCGACGCCGCTGGTCACGGTGTGGACCTCCGCTCCCCCCAGCTCCTGGGCGGTGACGATCTCCCCGGTCGCAGCCTGCACCAGCGGCGGCCCGCCCAGGAAGATCGTCCCCGTGCCGCGGACGATCACCGTCTCGTCGCTCATGGCCGGGACGTACGCGCCACCCGCGGTGCAGGAGCCCATCACCAGCGCGATCTGCGGGACCGCGAGCGCCGAGAGCTGGGCCTGGTTGTAGAAGATCCGGCCGAAATGCTCGCGATCGGGGAAGACCTCGTCCTGCATCGGCAGGTACGCGCCGCCGGAGTCGACGAGGTAGAGGCAGGGAAGCCGGTTCTCGAGGGCGATCTCCTGGGCGCGCAGATGCTTCTTCACCGTGAGCGGGAAGTAGCTGCCCCCCTTGACCGTTGCGTCATTGGCCACGATCACGCACTCGACCCCCTCCACCACGCCGATGCCGGTCACGATCCCGGCGCCGGGTGCCTCGTCGTCGTACACGCCGTTGGCGGCCAGCGCGGAGAGCTCGAGGAATGCGCTGCCCGGATCGATCAGCCGATCGATCCGCTCGCGGACGGGGAGCTTGCCGCGCTCACGGTGGCGGGCGATGCTCCGCTCGTCGCCGCCCGCTCCGCGCCCGCTCACGATCCTGGTGCGTTCCCGGAGCTGCGCCACGAGCGCTCCCATGGCCGCGCGGTTGGCCGCGAAGGCGGGCGAGACGGGGTCCAGGGAGGTGGGGAGCTGCGCCATCGGCCAGATTATGGCCGGGCCGGGTGCCTCGGAATCAGGCCAGCGTCACCAACGGGGTGATCCTTGCGATGTGCGCGGTGTTGACGATCACCACGCTCACGACGTGCTCGAAGGACGGCTCGTCGGTGTGGAGCAGGTGGGCGTCGGTGAGTGGCAGCCAGCGCTGGCTGCGCAGAAGGAGCTCCGGGACCCACCTCGGCGCCGGGCGCAGGTGCAGGTTGCCGGTGACGCTGAACGGCCCCACCGAGAGGGCGACCCGCCGGAGCCGCCGATGGAGTCGCAGCTGGCGGCTGGCACGCCATTCGGGTGGCATGGCAAGCACGACCTGGTCGGTCGCCAGGGTCTGCCATTCGCCGCTCTCGCTGCCCAGGGATTCGAGGTCGCTCGACTGCGGCCCGGACGTCGCCTCCCGAGAGGCCGTCGATGGGGCCGGGGCTGGGTCGCCACAGGCGCAGCTCGTCCTGCTCGTTGAGCAGGTCGGTGACACGGCGACCGTTGGCCGAGATCCAGGCCACGATGCGCGCGTCCGCGGTATACAGCTCCATGGGGGCGAGGTCGTTCTCAATCGCCATGGCAGCGGTGCCCGAGGTCGCGGCGACGCCGGGTCCGCGGCGCCAGTTCCAGAACGTCAAGGGGAGCCTCCGTAGCAGACGGACGAACCGCTGGCAGCCGCGGCTCGTGCGCCAACCCTACGCGGCGCGCGGGCAAGACCTCCATGCGCCGACAGTACTAGGGGCATGGTCCGGTGCCGCCGGGCACCGATGGGGTGGCGCCGGGCAGCGGGGTGGGGTACAACAGGTCGCATGAGACAGAGCCTTCGCGTGATCATCGCCGCCGCGGCGCTCCTGCTCCTCGTGGCGGGAACCGCATATGCGACCCATTCGACCGTGGCGGACGAGCAGCGCGCGCCGGTCGCCGCCTCGCACGAGCCATCGAGCCCCGAGGCGGATGCCAGCGAGTCGCCGGCAGAGCAGCCCGAGACCAAGGCGAGCCCCGAGGCGGATGCCAGCGACGCCGGTGCGCAGCTGACCGATGACCATGCCGGCGCCCTGGTCGACCTCCTGAAGGCGCAGGGAATCAACGCGACCACGGATGAGCTCAAGACGCTCGCGGCGACCTACGGTGTGGGCGGCGCGGTACGCATCGAGACCTGGGCCGCGGCGACCGGAAAGACGGTCGACGAGCTGGTCTCGCTGTACGAACAATCCGGCGTGGGCTGGGGAGCCTTCGCGAAGCAGCTCGAGCAGGGGGACAGCTCGCTGAGCCTCTCCCCGGGCATCGGCTGGATCATGGGACACGGACACGGGCACGCGAACCCGCACGCCGGCGCGGCACCCGGCCAGGCCAAGAAGAGCAGCTGACTCCGGGCGCTTTGCCGGGCTCCGCCGGCCATGATCAGCATCGATGACTTCGATCGCGTCGAGATGCGCGTGGGCCGCATCCTCGAGGCGCTGCCCTTTCCGGAGGCGCGAAAGCCGTCCTACCGTCTCCGGATCGACTTCGGCCCTGGGCTGGGCGAGCGCGTCAGCTCGGCCCAGCTGACCCGGACGTACCCGGATCCTGCGGCCCTGGTAGGCCGGCAGGTCGTCGCGCTCGTGAACGTGCCGCCGCGCCGCATCGCGGGCTTCGCGAGCGAGGTCCTGGTGCTGGGTGCCATGGGCGAGGGCGACGATGCCGGCGAGGTCTGGCTCCTTGCGCCGGCGCCTGCGGCGCCCGACGGCACCCGCATGGCGGTCTAGCCGGCCCGCCGCCGTCTACCATCGGCCCCATGAGCACCCCAGCCCCATGGTCGGAGCACCTCCGGCAGGGCATGCCCGACCCGACCCTCGTTCCGCCGCAGATCGCCCGCGCGGGTGACCCGTTCGCTCGCCTGCGGCTGCTGCACTTCCTGTCCAGGCTGCAGCGCAACGTCACCCATCAGCTGCGTGACGTCGTCGCCGTGCTGAACGCGACCTTCCTCGACTGGTCCTTCCCCGAGAAGGTCGTCCTCGCCGAGCTCGTGCAGCTCCAGGCTGACTGGTCGATCAGCTTCCACGGCGATGATCGGATCGTCCTCGACCGCAACGAGCGCGGCCACACCCTGCTGGTCGTGGACTCGACGCGGATGACGCCTTTCCTCGTGGCCCAGGCGCGACGAGCCGCGGAGGCCTGCGAGGACGAGCTGCGGCGGTTCACGCTCGGCGACGGGGTGACCACCGACAACTGAGGGTCGCGCGCTAGACCCGGTCGGAGCCTCCCGCCTGGCCGACGGCGGGCTGCGCTCGGGGTTCGCGCGGGCGAGCGCCGCCGGCTCTGTCGCGGGCGCCTCCGGCATCGGCCGCGCACCGGCAGCGGCACGCGCCGTGGGCGCGGCCGGAAGGGCGAGGAGTCCGGGACGACCGGACCGGACGTCTCCGCCAGGTCACCGGACCGGTACGCCTCCCAGACGGCCATCACCGTGTCGCGGTGCGGGCGAATCCGGCAGTGCTCGTCACGGTTCCCCATCTCGTCGCAGTAGCCGAGCGGCACGCACTTGGGTGCCAGGAAGGACCCGAAGAACGGGGAGACACGGAAGATCTCGTGGCGGATCTGCTTGAACAGCTGGCGGATCTCCCACTGCGCCATGGTGCACAGTCGGAGGCCGGACATGTGGATCAGCTGCCGAAGGTTGACGGTCATGACCAGGTTGGACTGCATGGCGTTGGGGAAGATGAAGCGCGCGTCCTCCGCGGGCACCTCCGCCTGCAGCAGCTGCCCGTACAGGTCGAGGTTGTCGTCGATCGCCTGCTGGAATCGGCCGGCGAGGTCGTCGGGCAGCTCGCCGCCGGCGATGCTGTCCGGGACGGTGTAGTTGTCGCGCTGCTTGAAGCTGACGTAGCGCTGCGACTGCTGGTCGAAGGCGGTGCCCGCCCGATGGCGCACCAGCTGGTGCGTGAGGGTCCGGGTGACGCCGCTGATGGCGAACGTGAAGTTGACGTGCTCGATGGTCGAGCCGTGCCCCGAGTCCATCACCTTGCGCACCAGGTTCTGCTGCTTCTCGTCGGCCACCTCGCGGCTCACCGCCTTGTCCCAGATCCGGTCCGGGAGCTGCTCCGAGTAGCAGGTCCGGCAGGCGGTGTAGATGATCGGAAGGTAGTACTCCTCGACGATCTCGCGGGTCGGAAAGATCAGCTTCGCGGAGAGGGCGGGAGCGGTCGGCGGCATCGGCGAACGATACCATGGGGTCTCGTCGCGATTACGGGCGCTTATCCACAACATGTAGTGGTGAAGCCGCGGTGCAGTGTGCACATCTTGTGCATATCTCCTGCCCCGGATCGTCGTCTGCGCGGCCTCAGGCGAGGCCCTGCTTGCCATCCGTGGGCTTCGGATTGGGCGCCGCGCTCGTCGATGCGCGCGAGGCCGTGCTGTCGGTCGAAGGCGATCCGGTTGCCGCCCGCCGCGCGCGCGGATGCCAGCGCTTCCTCGCAGCGCCCCAGGATCTGATCGTCGCCAACCTCGTCCATCCCCGGCCGGACGATGGTGATGCCAATCGAGACCGACATCGAGATGGGGCCGGCATTGGTGATCACAGGACGCGCCGTGAGCCGGGCGCGGACGGCATCGGCGAAGACGGTGGCGCCGTGCTCGTCGGTGTGGGGGAGGATGGCGAGGAAGGTGTCGCCCGTGAGCCGCCCGACGGCGTCCGCCTCGCGGATCCGGACCCGGAGGCGCAGCGCCAGCTCGGCGAGCACCGCATCGCCGACCTCGATGCCGTGCGTCTGGTTCAGGCCGGTCAGGCCGTCGAGGTCCACGAGGACGAGCGAGATCGGGTGCGCGTAGCGGCGCGACTGCGAGGCCTCCGCATGCAGGCGGGCCAGGATCGCCCTCCGGGAGGCGACGCGGGTGGTGGGGTCGATCTCGGTGATCTGGTCGAGCTCCGTCCGCTGCAGGGCGATCGTCTGGCGCGCGGCGAGCAGCTCCGCGATGGTGGCTCGGAGCTCGCGAGCGAAGCGATCGGCCTCTGTGGTTGCCTCGTCGGTCGGCACGGCAGGCTCCAGGGTCATCGCATCCGCGGCGGACTCGTCCGGACTGTCGCCCGTCTCGCGCCCTGCGACGAGCCAGAGTCCGGCTCCCGCGAAGGCGGCCGCAAGCGTGAGCAGCCCGGGAAGGACGTCCGCGCGTGCCGGGACGTGCCGCGGCGAGCACGGCGCCGCCGCTGGCGACCCCGGCAAGCCATCCGAGACGCTCGGTGTGGCCCGACGAGAGGGCCGCGACGAAGGCGACCGCCCCGAGGGCGGCGCCCACGGCCGCGAGTGCCGTGACGGCAGAGGCCAGCTCAGTCTCCAGGAGCAGGCCCATGGTGGGCGCGATCTCCACCAAGATGAAGACACCCACGATGGCCGTCACCCGGGCGCCCCGGCTCTCGAGGCCCAGCGGACCGATCAGCTCTGCTGCCACGAGCGAGACGGCCGCAGCGACGAGGCCCAGGGCGAGGACGACCTGCGGAACGCTCCCTGAGGCGGACGGTCCCTGGAGCGCCACCATGCCCGCCGCGGCCGCCAGCGAGCCGGCTGCAGCGGCGTCGAAAACGCGGGCCAGAGCGCCGGTGCCGCGTAGCGCGGTTGCGATGGCCAGGAGCGCGGCGAGACCGCCGGCAAGGGCCACCGCGGCGCAGGCGGCGGGTGCCATCCAGCTCGTCGCGAGCGAGGGGTCTGTGCCGAGCTGCAGCGGGCCGAACAGCCGGAGGGTGACGAGAGACAGAGGCGGCAACGCCAGCCAGGCAAGCAGGCGCGCGACTCGTACCGGGTTCGGGGGTGTGGCGAGGTGGGTCAATGGGCATCCGATGGTGCGGGGCTGCACCAGCGAGTCTGTCGTCCGGTCGAGGGGGACGACAATAGTACGAACGGGATGCGCGGTCGATCGGGGTGGTGCCCGGTGCTGGGTATACTCGCCGCCGTGACTCCCCGCGCTGGCAGCACACCGCTTGGCGGTGCCCTCCCGGGCGGCGCCGTGATGAGCCGTCGACGGTTCCTGGACCTCACCGACCGGCTCATCGCCGATGGCGAGCGCCTGCTCACCGACCCGGACTGGAACCTGTTTCGGCTCTGGCTGCTGAACTCGGACGAGCTGCTCGAGCGGGTATGGGGGCGAATGGACCGATACCACCTGGCCTGGCTGAACGTCGGGCGTGATTCCGCGCCCCCCGGATCGTCGCTGGACGACGCGGGCACCCGCCGCTTCATGACGGAGGTGGCGAGCGCCAAGCTCGCCGTCCTGCGTACGATGAGGGAGTCCGTGGCGCGCCGGGGCTGGACCCTCCTCGGCGACGACCCCGAGGCAGCCGATGACGTGACTGAGGACAACCCGTGACCAATCGACCCGACGCGCTGACCGGCGGCCTCGCGGCCGTCTTCGCCCACCCCGACGACGAGAGCTTCGGCTGCGCCGGCGCGCTGGCGCTCGCGCACGACGCGGGCCGGGCCACGCGGTTGCTGGTCGCGACCCGTGGCGAGGCCGGTACCCCCGACGGCACCGACGCCGACGCGAGCTTCGGCGACCTGCGGGAGCGCGAGCTGGTCTGCGCGGCCGGGGTGATCGGGCTCGACGAGGTGACCGTCCTGGACGGCTATGCGGACGGCGCCGTGGCCGATGCCGTGTTCAGCCGCCTCGTGGATGACATCGCAGCCTGGCTCGCGACGCGGCAGCCCGACGCGGTGATCACCTTCGGCAGCCACGGGATCACCGGTCACCCCGACCACGTCGCCGTGGGAAGCGCCACCCGTTGGGCGGTCGAGCGGCTCGCCGAGACGGGTGTCGCCCCGAATGCGGTCTACGTCGTCTCGCCCATCTTCGGACCGGTGCCGAACCGGTTCAACCTCTCGCCGGAGGAGCAGGGTGCCTCGCATCGGATCGAGATCACCACGGTTGCCTCGCGGAAGGTCCGGGCCCTCGAGTGCCATGCCTCCCAGGAGGACACGGTGGAGCAGGTCGCCGCGCTGCGAGCCGCCATCGAATCCGGCGCTCCGATGTACGAGGGCTACACCCGGGTCCGGCCTGCAGTCCGCGTCCCGCACCCCGTCTTCGACCCGAAGCTCCTCTGACGGTTCCGGGTCCGCATCGGGGCCGCATTCCGCATCGCTGCTAGACTGCATCCATGTCCATCGACGCCAACCTCGGCAAGGTCGACGAGGTGATGACCGCGCTCTACGACATCTACGATCCGGAGATCGGGATGAGCATCGTCGATCTCGACCTGATCAAGAACGTGGAGATCGGCTCCGGCGACCAGCCCACCGAGATCAAGATGGTCCTGACCACGCCGTTCTGCCCGTGGGCGGGCGACCTGATCGCCACGGTGAAGCAGCGCGCCGAAGAGGTCGTGGGGCCGCCGGTCAAGGTCACCCTGCTCGCCGATCGCTGGGAGCCGCCTCCCGGTCTCTTCTAGGCCCGCGGGCTCCTGGGTGTCGTTGGCGCTCATGACCTGCTTGCCGGAGCCTGCCGCGGAGGTGTGCCCTGATGCCATCTGCGCTGGGGGGACGCGCAGTGCGGACCAGCGCCGCGGAGCCGCTACGATTGGCCCATGCGGATCTACACGCGAAAGGGCGACACGGGCACGACGGGCCTGCTCTACGGCGGCGCCCGCATCTCGAAGGCCGACGCGCGAACCGACGCCTACGGCACCACCGACGAGGCGGTCTCGGCCCTGGGCCTGGCCCGGGCCTCCCTCGGGCCCGGAACGGATCGGGTCTCCGGCGACCTCGCCGGGCTGATCCTCCGGCTCCAGCGGGAGCTCTTCGTCGTGGGCGCCGAGCTCGCGACGCACACCGATCGCCGTGATCGGCTGGAGGGCGGCCGGACGCGGGTGACCCCGGAGATGGTCAGTGCGCTCGAGTCCGAGATCGACGGGCTCGAGGCGCAGTACCCGATGCCGGCCGAGTTCGTGATTCCCGGCGAGTCGCTCTCCGGCGCCGCGCTGGACCTCGCGCGCTCGGTTGTCCGTCGCGCGGAGCGGCGCTGCGTCTCGCTCACCGTGAACGGTGAGCTGCCGGACGAGTCCAGCGTGCTGCCCTACCTCAACCGGCTCGCCGACCTGCTCTTCGTCATGGCGCGCGCAGCGGACGGCGGGTTCCGGGCGGTACGCACGGACTGACGCCGCGGTCGGCTCTCGCCGCTTGCCGAATCCGCAGTTCACGTTCAGCGTTCGCACCGTTCCGGTGCGCTCAGTGGACCTTTGGCGCGGAATCCGCGGCAATGCCCGGTTGCCGCCGCGGGTAGAATCGCGCGTGAGCCTATCTGCGAGACATGCGCCGCGGTGCGACCCCGCCCGCCGGCCGATCATCCGAGGAGACCCTCATGACTGTCGCGGCGTCACCCTTCCGAATGTTCATCAACGGCGACTGGGCCGATGCCTCCTCCGGCGAGACGACCCGAGTCGTGAATCCGGCCACCGAGGAGGTGATCGCAGAGGTTCCGAAGGGCGACATCGCCGACGTCGACCGTGCCGTGGGCGCGGCCCGCGCCGCATTCGAGTCCTGGTCGCTGACGACCCCCGCGGAGCGGTCGGGGATGCTGCACCGCTTCGCCGATGCCGTCTCGGACCACGCGGCGGAGCTCTCCGCGCTGGAGAGCGCCAATGTCGGCAAGCCAAAGGGCACCGCCGACTTCGACCTGGAGTTCACGATCGACAACCTGCGCTTCTTCGCCGGCGCCGCCCGCGTCGTGGAGGGCAAGGCCGCCGGCGAGTACCTGAGCACCCACACGAGCATGATCCGCCGTGAGCCGGCGGGCGTCGTGGGCCAGGTCGCCCCCTGGAACTACCCGATCATGATGGCGGTCTGGAAGATCGCCCCCGCGCTCGCGGCCGGCTGCACCGTGGTGCTCAAGCCGGCGAGCGCCACGCCGCTCACTGCCATCAAGCTCGCCGAGCTTGCCGCGGAGATCTTCCCGGCCGGCGTCTTCAACGTCGTCACCGGGCCAGGTGGCGTCGTGGGCCAGCGGCTGGTCACGCACCCGCAGGTCGACATGGTGAGCCTCACGGGCGACACCGCGACCGGGAAGCAGATCGCCGCCGCGGCCGCGGCGAGCGTCAAGCGCCTGCACCTCGAGCTGGGCGGAAAGGCGCCGGTCCTCGTCTTTGACGACGCGGATCTCGAGGCGCTGGCCGAGGCGGTGAAGCTCGCCGGGTTCTTCAACTCCGGCCAGGACTGCACGGCGGCCACCCGGATCATTGCCCGCGACAGGATCTACGACGACGTGATGGCCCACCTGGTGCCGGCGGTCGAGTCGCTCAAGGTCGGGAACCCGGCGGACGACCCGGAGCTCGACATGGGCCCGCTCGTCAACCGCGCCCAGCAGGAGCGCGTCGTCGGGTTCGTGGACCGGGCCCGTGGCTACGGCGCAGAGGTGGTCACCGGGGGCGCCACCATCGGCTCGAAGGGCTACTTCTACCAGCCGTCGATCGTGACGAACGTCGCGCAGGACGCAGAGATCATCCAGAACGAGGTCTTCGGGCCGGTCGTCACCGTGCAGCATTTCGCCGACGACGAGGAGGGGATTCGCTGGGCGAACGACGTGAACTACGGCCTTGCCGCCTCGGTCTGGACACGGGACGTCAAGCGGGCCCTCAACGCCGCGCGGCGGCTGCGCTACGGGACGGTGTGGATCAACGACCACCTGACGATCGCCTCGGAGATGCCCCATGGCGGCTTCGGCCAGTCCGGCTACGGCAAGGACATGGGCCTCTACAGCATCGAGGACTACACGATCGTCAAGCACGTGATGGCCAAGATCGTCTGATCGAGCCCGGCGGCCCTGCCCGACAGGGATGGGGAGCCCGCTCCACCGGTCACCGAGGGGGGTGCTACGATCGGCGACGATGACGACGACGACCCCCGCCGGTGGCGTCTCCGGACTGCCACGCGGGCGAACGCCAGCCCTGGACCCGGTCGAGGTTGATCGGTACTTCCGGCAGGGCCTGGCGCTGTTCAATGGGGCACGCTACTGGCATGCCCACGAGGCGTGGGAGACGCTGTGGCGGGCGGCCGACGACGAGGATCGGCTGTTCTACCAGGGCCTGATCCAGGTGGCAGCCGGCCTCGTCCATCTGCAACGTAAGAACATGCGGGGCGCTCGCATCAAGCTGGAAGAGGGGGTGGCGAAGCTGCGCCCCTACGAGCCGGTCCACCACGGCATCTTCGTCAACGAGCTGATCGGGCGCGCGGACCGCGTCCTGGTCGAGCTCAACGCCGGTCGGACGCCGTATCTCATTCCGCCGGTGATCCGTTTCGTGGACGCGGATCGCCCGGACATGAACCGATGACGAGCGCCGACGAGATGACGGCGTGAGCGCCGAGAACGCCGAGAACGACGTCCAAGGCGAGTTCCGGGTGGAACACGACTCGATGGGAGATGTGCGCGTCCCGGCCGGCGCCAAGTGGCGCGCACAGACGCAGCGCGCGGTCGAGAACTTTCCGATCTCCGGGCAGCGCCTGGAGCACGCGCACATCGCGGCCCTGGCACGCATCAAGGAGGCCGCGGCCCGGGTGAACGCCAGCCTCGGCGTCGTGCCGGCCGAGTTCGCGGAGGCCATCGCCGCCGCCGCCGCCGAGGTCGCCGATGGCCAATGGGACGCGGAATTTCCCATTGATGTCTTCCAGACCGGGTCCGGCACGAGCTCAAACATGAACATGAACGAGGTGATCGCGACCCTCGCCACCGAACGCCTCGGCTCGCCGGTCCACCCGAACGACCATGTCAACGCCAGTCAGTCGAGCAACGACGTCTTCCCGTCTTCGATGCACATCGCTGCCGCGAGCGCGGTCGTGGGCGACCTGGTGCCCGCGCTGGAGCACCTGGCGGAGGCGCTGGAAGGCAAGGCAGACGAGTTCGCCGAGGTGGTGAAGTCCGGTCGCACCCACCTCATGGACGCCACGCCCGTGACCCTGGGCCAGGAGTTCAGCGGCTACGCGGCACAGGTCCGGATGGGGATCGAACGGCTCAACGCTTCGCTTCCGAGGGTCGTGGAGCTGCCGCTGGGCGGCACCGCGGTGGGCACCGGCATCAACACCCCGCCCGGGTTCGCGGCGGCGGTGATCGCCGAGCTGCGCGAGATGACCGGCCTCCCGCTGACGGAGGCGCGCAACCACTTCGAGGCCCAGGGCGCGCGCGACGCGCTCGTCGAGCTCTCCGGGCAGCTGCGCACGATCGCGGTGGGCCTCAACAAGATCGCGAACGACATCCGCTGGATGGGATCGGGGCCGCGCGCCGGCCTGGCGGAGATCCATCTGCCCGACCTCCAGCCCGGGTCGTCGATCATGCCCGGCAAGGTGAACCCGGTGCTTGCCGAGGCCATGACCCAGGTCGTCGCGCAGGTCGTGGGCAACGATGCGGCGATCGCCTGGGGCGGGGCGGCGGGCAACTTCGAGCTCAACGTCTTCCTCCCCCTCATCGCCCGCAACCTGCTGGAGTCGATCCGCCTGCTGACCACCACGAGCCGGCTCTTCGCAGACCGGCTGGTGGTGGGGATCACCGCCGACGTCGCGCGGGCTCGCGCCTTCGCGGAAGGCTCGCCGTCCATCGTCACGCCGCTGAACAAGTACATCGGCTACGAGGAGGCGGCCAAGGTCGCCAAGCAGGCGCTCGCCGAGGGTAGAACGATTCGCGCCGTCGTGATCGAGCGCGGGTACCTCCGCGACGGCAAGCTCACCGAGCAGCAGCTCGACGAGGCGCTTGACGTGCTGCGCATGACGCGCCCCTAGGCACCGCTACGGGGCACACAGAATCGCCGGCCCTGCGTGGAGCCGGCGATCTGCTGATCCACCGTGGCGGGAGTGCCACTACTTCAGCCCCGTAACTAACTACGAAACAAGAGAACCCGCCTCGGTGTCTCTTCAGTTGTGGTCGAATCGTGCCGGCCCGGCGGGACCCCTGACAGGGGCGAATGTCCCATCGGCGCAGGGATTCCACGGCGAGCGGGCGAGGGCACGACTCCAGGGGGGCGGCGGGCAGGACGGCGATACAATCTGTGGCGCGCCATCGGCGCCTCATCCGCAGCACCAGACCGGCCCGCGCGCCCGTGCGGTCCGCCGTTGAGCCACCAGGAGGCAGATCGCCGTGTCCAGCACCGCCACGACCACGTACCGCAACCTGATCGGCGGGAGGTGGGTCGACGCCCGTTCGGGGGCCACCTTCACGAGCACCAGCCCGGCGAACCACGATGACGTGGTCGGCGTCTTCCCGGCCTCCGGGCCGGCGGACGTGGACGACGCGGTCTCGGCGGCGAAGCGCGCATTCCCAGCCTGGAGCCTGATGCCGGCGCCCAAGCGCGGCGAGATCCTCTTCAAGGTCGCCCGCCTCCTCGCCGAGCACAAGGAGGAGCTGGCGCGGCTGATGACCCGCGAGATGGGCAAGGTGATCGCCGAGGCGCGCGGCGACGTCCAGGAGGCGATCGACGTGGCGTACTACATGGCCGGTGAGGGTCGCCGCATGTTCGGGATGACGGTGCCATCGGAGATGCCGGACAAGTTCGCCATGGCGATCCGCCGGCCGATCGGGGTTGTGGGCCTCATCACGCCCTGGAACTTCCCGGTCGCGATCCCCGGCTGGAAGCTCTTTCCCGCGCTGATCTGCGGCAACACCGCGGTCATGAAGCCGGCCTCCGACACGCCCGCCTGCCTGGTCCGCTTCGTGGAGCTGCTCATGGAGGGCGGCATCCCCGACGGCGTGGTCAACGTGGTCACCGGTTCGGGAGCCGATGTCGGCCATGCTCTCGTCGAGCACCCCGACGTGCGGGTCATCTCCTTCACCGGGCACACCGAGACGGGGATCGACATCAGCACCCGCGCCGCGAAGACGCTCAAGCGGGTCTCGCTCGAGCTGGGGGGCAAGAACCCCATCGTCATCTGGGAGGACGCGGACCTGCCGCTGGCGCTCGACAGCGTGGTGTGGAGCTCCTTCGGGACGTCCGGGCAGCGCTGCACCGCGGCCTCGCGCCTCATCGTCCACCGTGCGGTGCACGACGAGTTCGTCGAGATGCTTCGCAAGCGGGTCGCACGCTGGTGCTGGGCGACGGCCTCGACCCGAAGACCGATGTCGGACCCGGTCATCAACGATCGGCGCCGTGGAGCGCATCGCCGGGTACGCCACCATCGGCCGCAACGAGGCGGAGCTGGTCATCGGCGGCGACCCGGCCACGTCGGGCGCGCTGGGCAAGGGCAGCTTCTTCGAGCCCACCATCTTCGCCGAGGTCAAGCCCGACGCACGGATCGCCCTGGAGGAGATCTTCGGCCCGGTGGCATCGGTGATCGGGGTCAAGACCTGGGAGGAGACGGTGGAGATCGTCAACTCGGTCACGTACGGCCTCTCGACCTCGATCTTCACGCGCGACGTGAACCTCGCCTTCCGCAGCATCCGCGACTTCGACTCGGGCCTGGGGTACGTGAACCACGGCACCATTGGCGCGGAGGCGCACCTGCCGTTCGGCGGTACCAAGGGCACCGGGAACGGGCATCGCGAGGTGGGGCAGGCGGCGCTCGACTTCTTCAGCGAGTGGAAGAGCGTCTACATCGACTACTCGGGCAAGCTGCAGCGCGCGCAGATCGACACGACCTTCGTCGACGAGGCCTGATCGCGGGGATGGGGCCGCCGGTGCGGGACTTTGACCCCGCGGGCGCCGCATGCCAGCATGACCCCAACCCATGCAACTCCCGTACTTTCCGCTCCACGTGGTGCTCTTCCCGCACCTCCCGCTCCCGCTCCACCTCTTCGAGGAGCGGTACCGGGCCATGGCTCGCGATCTGATGGCGGAGGGCTCGCCGTTCGCCGGTCGCTTCGTGGTGTCCATGATCAGCGAGGGGCCGAGGTCGCCAAGGGCGACGCCGCGGCGGGTCGCGGCGGCAACCACGACGCGGCCGATCGGCACGATTGCGGAGGTGCGCTCGGCCGACCAGCTGCCCGACGGGCGGTGGGTCTTCCTGGCGGTCGGGCATCGCCAGGGCATCGCTGGGAGCGGTGCAGCACGACGGGCCGTATGCGCTGGTGGAGGCGGCGCCGCTTCCGGAGGTCGCCGGCGAAGGGGCCGATCACCTGCTGCCGCAGGTCCAGGCTGCGCTCGACACGTACCTCGCGACGGTGAAACGATTCGTGGCCGCGACTGCGTCCAAGCAGGAGACGCACCAGGAGTTGACCGACGTGGCCGCATCCCTCGACGCCGTGCTCAAGCCCATCCATCTTCCTGATGACCCTCTCGCCGCGAGCTACGCCGTGGGTGGTGTGCTTCAGGTGGAGCTCACACGCAAGCAGCAGCTGCTCGAGATGCCGGACGCGGCCAGCCGCCTGCGCGCCGAGCTGGAGCTCCTGCGGCGGGAGTCCCGGCTGCTCGCCGACGGCGCCATGCCGCCCGTCGCGCCGGCCGATCTCCGCTACCACCGGAACTGACGGGACCGCCATGCCTCGCTCCATCCGTCGCCCGGCGGGGCTCGCGCTCGTGCTCGTCTGCTGCTCACGGCCTGCAGCGACCCGGCGCCGAGCGCTTCGCCGCTCGGGAGCGGCACGCCAGCGCCCGGCGTCCTCTTCGCCGTTCGACAGCGGGGCGCCAACGGCGCAACCCAGCTCCACGGCGAGCGGTGGGGCAACCGCGTCGCCGACCGCGACGACGCCGTCACGCAGTACACCGTCGTGGCCGGGGACACGCTGTACTCCATCGCGAGGCGCTTCGCGACCACCGTGGAGCAGCTCCAGGCATGGAATGCCCAGCGCTATCCCACGCTCGTCTCCGATCCCGGGACGCTCAACGCCGGGTGGCGCCTGATCGTGGCCGGTGAGCCGGGCGTGACGCCCGTTCCGACCCCGACCGCCGCTCCCACTGCAGCGGCAACCTCCACCCCGACAGGCATCGGATGCCACGCCGGGCAACCGGGTTGCGGCGAGTCCGGCCGGCGTCTACCAGCGAGTCCCCAACGCGGGTCCCGAGGTGGCGATCACCTTCGACATGGGTGGCAGGCTGGACCCTGCCCTGGACATTCTCGACTTCCTGATCACGAACCACGTGTGCGCCACCATCTTCCCGACCGGCGCCATGAGCGACACGGCCACGGGTCAGAAGGTGCTCGCCGTCATCCGTGCGCATCCGGATCTCTTCGAGGTCGGCAACCACACGATGCACCACTGTGACCTCGTCCACGGCGGCCTGGGATCACCCACCACGGCGCCCTGCAAGACCAACGGTCGGCCCAGCGCGCGACTTCGTGCGCGAAGAGCTGACCGATGCCGCCGCGATCCTGACCGCGGGCACCGGCCAGCAGCCCGTTCCCTATTGGCGGCCCCCATACGGGACGTACGACCAGACCCTGCTGAACGTCGCTGCCGGCGTTGGCTACACCAAGACGATGCTGTGGGATATCGACACCATCGACTGGAAGCCCATCTCCGACGGCGGGCCCACCGCCCAGCAGATCGCCAGCAAGGTGGTCACCAAGGCGGTCAACGGCTCCATCGTCCTCGATCACCTGGGCGGCTACGAGACGCTCAAGGCACTGCAGATCATGGTGCCCGCGCTCCGGCAGCGCGGATTCACCCTGACGTCGATCTCGGACCTGTTCGACGGGGCCTGAGGGCCAATCCGGGCCGTCCCGCATCGGAGTCGCCGGTGGGCTAGGCTGGGGCCAGCCCAACCGCTCAGCAGGGAGACATGATCGATGGCCGATGACGAGCGCACCCGGACCGAGCAGTTCCGGATCAGCGGGGACGAGCTGCTCGCGAAGGTCCGGGAGCTGGTGCACGAAGGGAACGTCCGGAGGATCATCATCCGCAACGACCAGGGTCACACGCTCGTGGAGCTGCCCCTCACGGTCGGCGTGATCGGCGCCGCATTGCTGCCAGTGCTGGCCGCCGTTGGCGCCATCGCGGCTGTCGCCACCGACTGCGAGCTGGTGGTGGAGCGCCGGACCGAGCCATAGGCCCCCGGCCTCGCCACGGACCCGAGCCTAGTGGGGCGGGGTGTCCCACCAGATGGTCGCCACCGCGCGACGACCGAGCGCCGGACCGCCGGTCAGCTCGCCGGATGCGACGAGCCGGGCGATCACCCGGGCCACCTCGGGCTCGCGATTGGGCGGGAGGCACAGGTTGCGGCGAGCCCGCGCCGCCGCAACCTCGATGGACGCCGGCTCGCTCTCGCGCTCCCATCGGGTGACCGACGGCTCCAGGCCCAGCGCCCCGAGCGCCGCGACGGCATCGTCCACCGTGGGGCGATGCGGCCGGACGATGCCATGGAAGTGAAGCCAGAGCGGGTTCGTCCAGGTCAGCGGATGCCGTATGCGAGAGCTCCAGCACCACGCGACGCCGCGCGTGACCCGCCAGCGCCGTCACGAAGGGCGCGATCTCCGGGACGTCGTACAGCACGTGGTGGCAGGTGACCACGTCATGAGCCGGAATCGCATCCGCCACCTCCGGCCAGGACTCCGGCCACGACATCGGCCTCGACACCCACGCCGGCTGCCTCCTCGATGAGGGCTTCGAGCAGCGCGGCGTTGCGGTCGACCCCGGTCAGCCGAATGATCCCGGGCGCAAGGGCCAGGCTCGCGGCTCCGGCGCCCGCGCCGACGTCGAGCACCGTGCCGCGCCCGTCGGGCGGGCCGGCGAGGGCCTCGAGCGCGACCGCGCGTGATACGTCGTCGGCCTTCGGCTCCCGAGCGGCCGCTGCCGCCACGCGGGCACGCTCCCGGTACACCGCTCCACCCGCGGCCCACGGGTCATCTGTCGCGGTCGCCAGGAGCGCGTCGGGAATGGCCCAGCGGCCGAGTGCCTCGGACCAGGCCGCGAGCGCCCCGGCGCCGCGCACGCTCAGCTGGCGAGCCCGGCGTCGAGCGCCGTCTCGAAGATCTCGACCGCGGCGTCCACGGCTGGCGCGTCCACGATGAGCGGCGGGCAGAAGCCGAAGCGTCGACTCCCCGCACTCCAGGGTGAGGAGTCCCCGCTGGAACGCCGCATGCTCCACCGCCGCTGCCTGCTCGTGCGTGGCGAACTCGACGCCGATCATCAGGCCCATGCCGCGGATATCGCGCACCGCGGTCTGCGGCTCCGCGACGCGTCGAAGCCCGGCCATCAGGCGCTCGCCCATCGCCGAGGCGTTCGGCAGCAGGCCGTCCTCGAGGACGTCGAGGGTTGCGATGGCCGCTGCGGCGCAGATCGGGTTCCCGGCGAACGTCGAGCCATGGGCGCCGGGTGGCCAGGTCCACACCGAATCACGCGCGATGAACCCGCCGATCGGCATGCCGGAGGCGATCCCCTTGGCGGTGGTGATGATGTCCGGCTCGACGCCGGAATGCTCGATTGCCCACCACTTCCCGGTTCGGCCCATCCCCGACTGGATCTCGTCGGCGACGAGGAGGATGCCGTACTCGTCACAGATCTCACGCAGCCCGCGCAGGAATGCGGCCGGCGCCGGGAAGTACCCGCCCTCTCCCTGGATCGGCTCCACGAAGATCGCCGCCACGTCGGTTGGGGCCAGGAGCCGGCCCAGGATCGAACGCCGCAGGACCTCGAGCTCGGCCGTGCCGTCGCCGCCGCTTTCGCCACGCCAGGCGCGGACCCGGGGGAACGGGGCGTGCTCGACCATGGGCAGCAGCGGCCCGAATCCGGCGCGCTGCTTGATCTTCGAGTTCGTCAGCGAGAGGGCTCCCAGGGTCCGACCGTGAAAGGCGCCCTCGAAAGCGATGATCCCGGGCCGATGGGTGTGGTAGCGGGCGAGCTTGATGGCCCCCTCGACCGCCTCGGTGCCCGAGTTGGTCAGGAAGACCCGGGCTCGCTCCTGGAAGGGCGCGATGGCGGCCAGCCGCTCGCTGAGCTCCATGTAGCGGGGTTCGTAGAAGTCGGTGGCCGCGATGTGGATGAGCCGATCGGCCTGCTCCTTGATGGCGGCGACCACCGCGGGGTGGCCGTGGCCGGTGGATGCGACCGCGATGCCGGCCGCGAAGTCCAGGTAGCGGTTGCCGTCGATGTCGGTGATCACGTAGCCGCTGCCCGTGTCCGCCACGAGGGCATAGGCACGGGTCAGGGAGGGGCTCACCACGGCATCGTCGCGCGCGATGATCGCGCGGGCCCGCGGTCCGGGGATCTCGGTGACGATGTGGGGAGCCGAAGGTATCGTGGCAGCCGAAGGCGAGGCGCCGGGTCGGGTGGTCATGGGAACGGGACTCCGGAACGGAGTGGCGCGTCCTGCCCGCGCCCCTGGCTAGCGTACCTATCGTAGCAACGGCGCCGTGGCCCAACCACCCCCGCCGGCGCGGGGCCGGTGCTCGCGTGCGCCGGCATCCACCCTCAGGAGGTCGCGCGGGCCGCCTCTCCGACGAGCGCCGGCCCACGGTAGACCAGGCCGGTCCAGAGCTGGACCAGGTCCGCGCCCGCCTCCACGGCTGCCGCCGCATCGCGAGCCGAGCTGATGCCGCCCGATGCGACGAGGAGGGCGCCGGGGCCAAGCCGCTCTCTCGCCACCGCGATCAGCTCCATCATGCGTGCCAGGAGCGGCCTGCCCGACAGCCCGCCCTCCAGGCCACGCAGACGCTCCGGAGCCATCAGACCCCGCCGCGCCACGCTCGTGTTGCCCAGGACCAGCCCGGCTGCGCCCGCAGCCATTGCCGCGTCCCCCAGGGCCGCCAGCGTGGCGTCGTCCAGGTCGGGGGCGAGCTTCACCAGGATCGGCACCCCGAGGCCCAGCTCGTCGCGCACCCCGGTCAGCGTATCGAGCAGCGCCGAGAGCGTGCCGACCGACTGCATTGCGCGCAGGCCCGGCGTGTTGGGCGAGGAGACGTTGACGGCGACATAGTCCGCCACCGGCGCAACGGCCCGGAACGCAGCCGCGTAGTCTGCGGCCGCTTCATCCTCCGGCGTCGCACGCCCGCGACCGATGTTCACCCCGACCATGAAGTCCGCCGGCAGCCCGCGGCGCGCCCGCGCCACCCGCTCTGCGAGCCCCGCCGCTCCCTGGTTGTTGAATCCCATCCGATTGATGAGCGCCTCGTCGGTGGTGAGCCGGAAGAGGCGGGGCCGTGGGTTCCCCGGCTGCGCCAGCGGCGTGACGGTGCCCACCTCGGCAAACCCGAGCCCCAGCGCCGCCCACCCTCGAAGCGCCACCGCGTCCTTGTCGAACCCTGCGCCGATACCGACCCGGTTCCGGAACGTGAGCCCGGCCACGGAGACGGCGGCATCGGCGTGCGGCACCGCGCCCGCCAGCCGCAGCAGCCCGCGCCCGGCCCGGAGATCGCCGGTCCGGGCAAGGGAGCGCAGGGCCGCCGCGTGGATCCGCTCCGGATCGAGGCGAAAGAGGATGGGCCGGACCAGCCGGTACCCCGCCAGGCTGACGGCTCGCGCGAGCATCACTCAGCGGGGCGTCGAACAGGCCCGGCTCCGCATCACGCGGCGGGCGGCTCGCCGATCACCGTCTGGGACTGCTCGCGCATGAACTGCGCGACGTAGTAGGGGCCCAGGCCGTTCTTGCCGGAGCTACCCGAGCCCTTCCAGCCACCGAATGACTGGATCCCGGGCCAGGCACCGGTTGTCGCACCGGCACGCCGGTTTGCGTAGACGACGCCCGGCCTGGATGCGATCGAGGAAGCGGCGCACCTCGGCGTCATCGGCGCTGAAGATGCCCGCGGTGAGGCCGTAGGCGGTGCCGTTCGCCTGATCGATCGCCTCGTCGAGGGAGTCCACCTCGCCCACCACCAGCAGCGGGACGAAGAGCTCGTCACGGAAGAGGCGGTGGCTCAGGGGCAGGCCCGAGACGACGGTGGGGGTGGGGAAGTACCCGCGGCCCGCGTCACCGTCGTGGAGCACCTCGCCGCCGATCTCGATGACCCCGCCGTCGCGCCGGGCCTCCTCGACGGCGTCCGCGAACTTGGCCAGGGCGCGCTCGTTGATGACCGGGCCCATCCAGTTCTCGCGCCGGGTCGGGTCGCCCACGCTGATGGCCCGCGTCTTCTCGACCAGCGCATCGAGGAAGGGCCGTGCCACGGACCGCTCCACGTAGACCCGGCTGGCGGCGCTGCACTTCTGGCCGTCGTAGCCGAACGCCGAACGCATGCACCCTTCGGCCGCGATCTCGAGGTCCGCGTTGCGGGTCACGATCGCGGGGTTCTTGCCGCCCATCTCGGTGATGATCGGCCGCGGGTAGTCGCGGGTGAAGTTCTTGTAGAGCCGCATCCCCACGTCGTAGGAGCCGGTGAAGACGAGCCCGTCGATGTCCGGGTTCTGCTCGAGCTCCGCCCCGACCGATTCGCCGGGCCCGGTGACGAGGTTCACGACGCCCGCCGGCACGCCGACCTCGCGCAGGACCTCGACGAACTTGAAGGCGAGCAGCGGCGCGTCCGAGGAGGGCTTCATGACCACCGTGTTGCCGGCGATGAGCGCCCCGCCGGCAGGTCCGCCGGAGAGGGCCATGGGAAAGTTGAAGGGGCTGATCACGGCCCACACGCCGTGCGGCTTGAGGATGCTGCGGGTGTGCTCCGCCGGGGAGAGCGATCCCATGGGCTGGTCGAAGCCGCCGTTGCGCTCCATCACGTCGGAGTAGTAGCGAAGCAGGTCGGCGGTCTCCTCGACGTCACCGAGCGCCTCGAGCCGGTTCTTGCCGACCTCGATCGCCATGAGCGCCGCGAACTCGAACTGGCGCTCGCTGATGATGTCGCCCGCCTTGCGCAGCATCGCGATCCGTCGCTGCCAGCCGAGGTCGCGCCACGCCGGAAAGGCCGCACGTGCGGCGGCGACCGCGTCGCGGACGTCCTGCCGGGTGCCAACCGGGAATCGGCTCACCACCACGTCGGTGTCGATCGGCGACCGGTCGTCGAAGGTCTCGGTGCCGGCCCGTCGCTCGTCGCCGATCAGCATCGGATACGTCTGGCCGAGCTGCGCCCTCGCCGCCTCGATGGCGCGGTCGAACGCGGACTGGAGCTCTTCGTTGTCCGCGGAGAGCGTCGCATAGGTGATCTTCATCCGCGGCGTGCCGGTCGTGGCCATGTGGTGTGGTGCCTCCTTCGGGTGCGCCCGGCGCCCGCGCCGGCGGGCGCCATCGGTCTCAGGCGGGGTGATTCGGTCCCGGACAGTATCGCACCGGCATGGCGCCGGGCAGGCCGAGAGCCAGGCTCCGGGGGGAGAAGAGCCTGGCCCTCGACGGCGTCATCCTACATGGGGCGCATGAGGCCTGCAATACGGATTCTGCAACGATTGGAAGCGAACCCTGCGGAATCCGCGTGGCCGTCCTCGCGAAGGCCTCGGAGTCGGGTCAGCGAGCCCGATGGTAGAGGCCCAGCTTGAGCTCGAGGCTCGTCCGGTGGGGGCCCATCAGGTAGGCGCGACCACGGTCTCCGTAGATGCGCGGGAGGAGCTCGTTGGCGGTCTCCTCGTCGTGCAGGTCGAGACGAGCATGGACGACCTTGATCTTGAATCCGTTGCGCATCCACCAGCCGGTGCGCCGCTGGGTTGCCTCGAGCGCATGGGCGACCACCTCCGGCTCCAGCAGCGCGGCGAGGTCGTCGCGACCGTAGTAGCCGATGACGATCAGGCGGCCGCCGGGGCGAAGGACCCGCGTCGCCTCCGCGATGGCTGGCAACGATGCGTCATCCGGTTCGATGGTGCCGGAGAGCACCACGTCGACCGCGCCGTCGCGGAGCGGCAGGGCGGTGGGCGCGCCCTGGACGATGCGGATGTTGGGCTGGTGGGAGTCCCCCGCGCGGCGACGTGCCTCCTCGAGCAGCTGTGGCTCAGACTCGATCCCGTAGGTTCGCCCGGTGCGGCGCGCCAGGAGCATCGGGTAATGACCGATCCCGGTGCCCACGTCGGCGATCCGGCGGCCGGACAGCGGTGTGATGCGTTCGATGGCTTCCAGCACCTTCCGGTCCGGATCGATCACCTCTCCCAGGCGTCGATGCAGCTCCGGGTCGGCCTCTGTCCAGGCTGGCAGGATCGCGAACATCGGGCTGGCCCTCGCCTACGGGACCGAAACGCGGGTCTCGGCGGGACCCCCCGCGTCGGATGTGAGCAGGGCCTCCCCGGCGAGGAACTGCAGGTCGAACGAGACCGGCCCCGGGGCCTGACGGGTGACGACGATGGGGATGACGAGTGTGGCACCGGCGTCCAGCGGTCCCCAGCCCAGGGAGGTCGTCCCGGCCGGCTCACCCATCTCGCCCGGGCCGATGACCCACTTCGTCCATGGCTGGACCAGGGCATCGGTGAGGCGGCTCGACGCGGGGGTGAACGGCGCCAGGAAGAGGGCCTGGTCCAGCGCGGTTGGCCAGCGCAGCACGATCTCTGCGACCCGTTCGCTGCTGAGGCTCGTGATCGTCACGGTGATCTTCCCGTTCCCGTTCGCGGGGACCGCCGGCGAGACGGTGTAGCTGACCGCGCGGGTGTCACGGTGGGGGGAAGGTCGAGCGAGAGGGGCGGCTCCGGGTGTGGCGGTCGGGCTGGCCTCCGCAGAGGGCGGCGACGACTGGCTGGCCGGCGGGCTCGCGGTGGCAGTGGGACTGGGCGAGGGTGTCGCGCATGCGCCGAGCGCCATCACGAGGATCAGGATCGCAGCGGCCGATGGGCGGGCGGCTCCGGGGCGCCGATGTTCAGTCACGGGGCGGCTGAAGCTCCGTGAGCCGGTTGCGGATGGCGAAGGCCGCGGCCTGTGCCCGGCTGCTGAGGCCCAGCTTGGCGAGGACGTTCGAGACGTAGTTGCGGACCGTCTTCTCGGCGAGGTCCATTGCCCGCGCGATCTCGCGGTTCGACTCGCCGTCCGCGACGTGGGCCAGCACCCGCCGCTCCTGCTCCGTCAGCTCGCCGAAGGCACCGGACTCCTCCGCGTGGGTGACGAGGCGGACCCGGTCCAGGACCGCGGCGGTGACCGCCGGATCCAGCAGCGACCCGCCGCCGGCAACCGTCCGGATCGCGTCCACCAGCTCCTCGGAGCCGATGCGCTTGAGGATGTAGCCCGACGCACCCGCGGCGATCGCCTCGAAGACCGCGGCCTCGTCCGCGTAGGAGGTGAGCATGATGACCGGGATGCCCGGCAGGTCGCCGGTGATGGACCTGCAGGCATCGGTCCCGGTGCCGTTCGGCATCCGGATGTCCATCACGACCACGTCGGGCCGAAGGATCCGTGCCAGGCGGACGGCCTCGTCACCGGACTCTGCCTCGCCGACCACGAGGAAGCCGTCCTGGCGATCGAGCAGGGCCGCGAGCCCGATGCGCACGACCTCATGGTCGTCCGCGATCAGGATGCGGATCGTCGGTGCGTTGGCTGCGACGCTGGATGGGCTCGTCATGATCTCGTGTGCGGGCTGGGTGCCGGCCGGTCCCACCGGGAGTCATCGGCCTCGGCGGGTCGCCCCGACAGGCATGGTAAGGGAGACCGCCGCTCCCTGTCCGGGAAGCCCCTCCAGGCGGATCGTGGCCCCCACCAGCTCGGCGCGGCGCCGGAGGTTCTCGAGCCCCTGGGTCGCGCCCAGCCGGGCGCGCTGGGCGGCCTGGTCCGGATCGTATCCAACGCCGTCGTCCCGGATCTCGAGCGCCAGGTGTCTCCCCGAGAACCCCAGCTCCACGCGGACGTGCCTGGCGCGGGCGTGGCGCAGCACGTTGCTGAACGCCTCGTGCACGATCTGGCGCAGCTGCTCTGCCTGGTCCGGGGTCAGCACCGGTGCCGGCTCGCCGGTCACCGTGAGCTCCACCGCGACGAGGGTGTTCGCACGCAGCTCGTCCGCGACGCTCGCCACGATCTCCTCCGGATCGTGCGACTCGAGGCTGGCGGAGCGCAGGTCGAAGATGTAGGCGCGCAGGTCGCCCACGATCCGGTTCAGCTCGCGCATGGCGATGCGAAGCCGCACCCGCGGGCCGGCCCGGCGCTCCGCAATGGGATCGGGCGTGTCGTCCGGCTCGCCGTGCAGGGGATCGAGCGACGCGGAACCCTCCTGGGGCAGCGAGGCCTGGACCTCCTCGAGGTGGAGCCCGACCGCGTAGATGGACTGGATGATCCCGTCGTGGAGGTCGCGACCGATGCGCTCGCGCTCGCGCAGCAGGAGCTCGCGCCGCCGGGCATCGGCGAGTGCCCGGTCCGTCTCCTGCTCGAACAGCTCGCGGAGGCGGATGACGGCGATGGCGATCGCCAGGCCGGCGATGGAGCGCAGCACCTCGATAGGCACGCCCAGCGTCGCGATCACGGTGCTGGAGTTGATGAGTGAGCCTGGGAGGAACGGGACCGGCATCCCGATGGTGCCCCCCAGGATCCCGTAGGCACCCAGGGCCACCACGGCGAGGCGCAGGGAGGTTCCCACCGGTGGACGGAGCGCGGGACCCAGGGCCGATCCGTTCCGCGCCAGGCCGAGCATCGCGGCGACCGCGCCCGGGATCGCCAGCATGTAGCGCGCCATGACGTCACCCACGGCCAGGGGGGCACCGACGGCGTCGAGGCCGGCGCCGATCCGGCCGGCCTCCAGCCATGGCGCATGGTCGATCGTGAACGACCCGCCGACGCTCGCCGAGATGGTCAGCGTTCCGACCGCCCACAGCCCCAGGGCCAGGGACGGAACGGCGCGCAGCCAGGGCACGCGGCTTGCCCGGCGTTCCCCGCTCGCCGCGTCCGGGGCGGTCCCCATGGGTCCGGCGCGCTCGGCGGCGAGCAGCAGCTCCGCGCCGAACTGGAGCAGGAGCGCGAAGCTCGCCGCCTTGAGGATCAGCTGTGCGACGAGGAGGGTGTCGATGACCGCCGTCGGCAGGTACCCGCTCTGCAGAGGGATGAACAGGTAGCCCCACTCGACGAAGCCGTGCACGAAGGCGAACGCCGCCAGCCAGGGCAGCGGCCCGGCCAGGGCCAGCGAAGATCGGCGGCGGCTCTGGAGGGCGATGGCCAGGCCCATCACGAAGAAGACCTCGCCATACACGGTCAGGACGATGATTCGATTGGTCCCGAAGAGCTCCGTGAGCCAGTCCACGGACAGCATCTTAGGCGGCGCGGTACCATCCATCGCCGATGGCACCCAATCCGGCGACCCCCGATCCCGAGACGCCAGACCCAGACGCCGAGCGCACGCCGTTCGGCGTCCTGCTCTGGTTCGTGTGGGCCTTCATCCTCCTGGCCATGACGGGGATCCTGCTGCCGAAGATCGTGGGCTTCGTGGACTTCAGCGAGAACGCGCCGTTCTCTCTGCTGGGCATCTTCATGATGGCCGAGATCGCCGTCGTCATCTTCGGCATCACGGTGGCGCTGCAGCGCAAGAAGGTCGCCTGGCGCTTCGCGATCGGCATCGCCCTCCTGGCGGTGCCCATCCTCGCCGGCCTCCCTCCGGCGGTGCTCTACTTCGACGCGCGCGCTGCATCGGGGTGGTACGCGCTCTTCGTGCCAATCGGCCTGCTCATCAGCCTTGTCCTGGTCATCGGGCTCCTGCGGCCCGGCGCCCGCGCGTACTTCGACGAGGACTGATGTTCCCCGCGGCCCCTGGGCGGCAGGCCCGGGCTCGGCCGTGGCGCCGCCTATAATCGGCTCGTGAAGCTGCTCGCCTTCGCGACTCCCTCGACGGGCGAGGGCACCGGCGTCCCGCCGCGTATCGGCGTCGCCACGCCGGTCGGCATCTTCGACCTGACCGCCTTCGGCGTGAACGACATGAGCAGCCTCTTCGCCGACGGCGACCAGCGGTCTGCGGGCGCTCGCCGGGCGCGTCGAAGGCCTCCGCCGCCGGCCCGGTGGACCCGGCCTCCATCGTCACCCTGGCTCCGCTGGCACGACCCGGCAAGATCGTGTGCGTCGGCCTCAACTACCGCGACCACTGCCGGGAGCAGGGAATCCAGCCGCCGGCCTGGCCGCGGCTGTTCGCCAAGTTCACGAACGCGGTCAACCATCCGGGCGGCGTCATCACGCGTCCGGCTGCCACCGAGAAGCTCGACCTCGAGTGCGAGCTCGGGGTGGTGATCGGGCGGACCGCATCCCACGTTGGCGCCCACGAGGCATTGGAGTTCGTCTTTGGCTACACCGTCGTCAACGACGTGACCATGCGCGACCTCCAGTCCGAGGACGGACAGTGGCTTCGCGCCAAGGGAAGCGACGGGTTCGCGCCCATGGGCCCGGTCCTCGTCACCCGCGACGAGATCCCGGATCCGCAGGCGCTGCCCATGCGATCGTCGGTCAACGGCGAGACCTGGCAGGATTCCTCGACCGCGGAGATGGTCTTCGACGTGCCGACGCTCGTCGCGTTCGTCTCGCGGTGCATTCGCCTCGAGCCCGGCGACGTCATCGCAACCGGCACGCCGGCCGGCGTGGGGCACTTCCAGGATCCGCCGCGCTACCTGGTCGGCGGGGACGCCGTGCGCTGCGAGATCGACGGGATCGGGATCCTCGACAACACGGTGGTTGATGAGACGCCACGCACCGATGACCACGCCGCCGCGGCGGGCGTCGGTTTGGCGGCGGAAGCGGGAGCGAAGGCATGACCGTCAACGACAACCGAGGTCGGCGCGGGCACGATGCGGGCCCTGGCCAAGACACGCCCGGAGCCCGGCGCGGAGCTGATCGAGCGCCCGATTCCGGCCCCTGGCCGGGGGGAGGTGCTGCTCAAGATGGTCGCGGCCTCCATCTGCGGAACGGACTACCACCTGTACGCCTGGGACCCATGGGCGCGCGAGATCCTCAAGCCGCCCACGATCCTGGGCCACGAGCTGGCGGGCGTGGTGGCCGCCACCGGCTCCGGCGTGACCCGCGTGAAGGAGGGCGACCTGGTCGGGGTCGAGAGCCACATCGTGTGCTGGGAGTGCGCGCAGTGCCGCCGGGGCGAGATGCACCTGTGCCGCGACCTCAAGGTGATTGGCGCCCACGTGGACGGTGGCTTCGCGGAGTACGTCGTGATCCCGCAGGAGAACGCGATCGAGTCGAACGGCCTCGACCCGGCGGTCGTCGCACTCCAGGAGCCCATGGGGAACGCGGTGCACGCGGCGTTCGTGGAACCCATCGAGGGCAAGACCGTGGCGGTCACCGGCTGCGGCCCCATCGGCCTGTGCTCGGTGGGGATCGCCAAGGCGGCCGGCGCCTCGCTGGTGGTGGCCACCGACACGGAGCAGTACCGGCTCGAGCTTGCTCGCCGGATGGGTGCGGACCTGGCCCTCGACGCGCGGGACCCCGATACCGTCCGCCGCATCCTGGATGCGACCGGGGAGGACGGGGTCGAGGTGGTGCTCGAGATGAGCGGCGCGGCCCCCGCGCTCAACCAGGCGCTCGAGTTCATCACTCGCGGGGGGCGGATCAGCCTGCTGGGCATCTTCGCCACCCCGGTGAGCGTCGACCTCTCGGATCTCTTCATCCAGAAAGGGCTCCGCCTCTACGGGATCTACGGCCGCCGCATCTACGACACCTGGGAGCGCACCCAGGACCTGCTTCGCTCCGGTCGGTTCGATCCCAGCCCCATCCTCACCCACCGGTTCGACCTGGCGGACTGGCAGCAGGGCTTCGACCTGATCGCCTCGCGGCACGCCGGGAAGGTCGTCCTCCTGCCCTGAGGGGTCCGCGCGGCGACCTGGCGGGTCGATAATGGACGCGGAACGCATGCACACCAACTGGAGAGAAGCACGTGGCAGACACCACTTCGAGCACCGTCTCGGCCCGCTCCCGAAACCCGCTCGCCTTTCTCGAGGCGGAGATAGAGGAGCTGCGCGCCAAGGGCATCTTCCGGCGCCTCCGCGTGGTCCAGAGCGAACAGCGCAGCCGCTGCGTCATCGACGGCCGCGAGGTGATCACCCTCTCGAGCAACAACTACCTGGGCCTCAACACCCATCCGCGCCTGCGAGAGGCGGCGATCCGCGCCGTGGAGCAGTACGGTGCCGGATCCGGCGCCGTCCGCACCATCGCGGGGACCATGAGCCTGCACGAGGAGCTCGAGGCGCGGTTGGCCACCTTCAAGCACACCGAGGCCGTGCTCACCTTCCAGTCCGGCTTCACGGCCAACACCGGGGTCATCCCGGTGCTGGCACCCGAAGGCGCCGTGATCGTCTCCGATGCCCTCAACCACGCCAGCATCATCGACGGGATCCGTCTCACCAAGGCGGAGCGCAAGATCTTCCCGCACGCGGACATGGACGGCCTGCGCCAGGCGCTGCGCGACGTCCGCTCGGCACCCGGTGGTGCGGACCGCACCGTGCTGGTCCTGACCGATGGCGTCTTCAGCATGGACGGCGACATCGCGAACCTGCCGGGGATCGTCGAGGCGGCGGAGGAGGCCGGAGCCATCGTCTACGTGGACGACGCGCATGCCTCCGGCGTGCTCGGCAGGAACGGGCGTGGGTCCGTCGATCACTTCGACCTCAACGGTCGGGTCCACGTCCAGGTGGGGACGCTCTCCAAGGCGATCGGCGTCCTGGGGGGCTACGTCGCCGGCTCGGCAGAGCCTGCGGACCGATCCTGGAGCACACGCGCGCGGCCGTTCCTCTTCTCGACCTCGCACCCGCCCGCCGTCGCCGCTGCCTGCATCGCGGCCATCGACGTGCTCGAGACGGAGCCGGAGCTGATCGATCGGCTCTGGGAGAACACCCGATTCTTCAAGGCCGGGCTCGACCGGCTGGGCTTCGACACCGGTCACTCGGAGACGCCCATCACGCCGGTGATCGTGGGCAAGGGCGCGCTGGCCATGAAGCTCTCGGACCGCCTCTTCGAGGAGGGCGTCTTCGCGCAGGGGATCGGCTTCCCGACCGTCCCGGAGGAGAAGAGCCGCGTGCGGACCATCGTCACCGCGGAGCACAGCCGCGAGGAGCTGCAGACCTGCCTCGACGCGTTCGAGCGCGTGGGCCGCGAGCTGGGGATCATCTAGCTGCCCCAACGGACCGTTGTCATCCGGCACCGGTTCACTGGTCGCGAGCCTGCCGGATGCTACGGTTGACCCGGCGCGTTCGCGACGCTCCCCCGCCCCGTAGAGGTGCCCAGGTCCCGGCTGATGCGAGAGCGACCTCTTGACCTGATCCTGGCTCGACCTGCGACCCGCGTTGCGCCGCGTGGCGTGGCGCGGCCGGTCGCCGCCGATGCCCCGAACAGCGGGCACCGAACTCGACGCGCTCGCCCGGGCCGCATCCGCCGGTGACGTCACGCGCCGTCGGGCTGCTCTACGACGAGCTCGTCGGCCCCATCTACCGGTATATCGCCATGCGGGTTCGCCGACGAGAGGATGCCGAGGACCTGACCCAGCTGGTCTTCGAGCGCATCGTCGGGGGCCTGCCGCGCTATCGCCAGAACGGCCACCCCTTCACCGCCTGGGCGTTCCGGATCGCCCGCAACGCGGTGATCGACCACGTCCGGCGCGACCGCCCAACCGAGCCGTTGGGCCCGATCCACGATCACGCGGATGGCCTGGAGGTCGAGGCGATCAGCCTCAAGGGCGAGCAGATCCGCGAGCTTCGGCAGGCTATCGGACACTTGACTCCCGACCAGCGCGAGGCGCTGATCCTGCGCTTCGTCGCCGGCCTTTCGGCCGACGAGGCCGCCCAGGTCATGGGTCGCCGTGCCGGAACGATCCGCGGCCTGACCTTCCGCGCCATCGGCGCCTTGCGGCGGCTGATGGCCGTCGAGGACGGGGAGGGCCTCGAGGCTGACGCATGAGCATCCTCGACGCTCCGCTCGCGCTCCTCGATCGCGTCATCGCGCGGCACGATCCAGGCCGGACGAAGCCGGACGACCCGGTCGCGCGGATGGTGGCGCGGACAGGCAGTCCGTCTGCGGCCGACGTCTGGCTACCAGCCGCCGGCTGCGCGGCCATGTGCTGAACCAGTACGTGGCCGTTCGCGAGGGACTGCCGCGCCCGCCCCGCGCGGACATCAGATGGGCCGCATCGGCCGCTCCGTCCTCATCGCATCGCTGGGTCTCGCCGTCTCCGTGACGGCGGTCGGCGCTGCATCGCAGGGCGCGCTGCCCGGCGATGCGCTCTATGCCGTCAAGCGCCAGCTGGAGCAGGTTCGCATGGAGATCGTCCCCGTGCTGGGTTCGCCCGGAGCTGGTCGTGGACTGGCGCTCGATGAGCGTCTTCCGAGGTGGAGGCGCTGGCGCGGGAGCGGGCGTTGGGACCGGATGGCGGCAGCCGCGCCGACGTGGATGCCGCGGCGACGGCCTTCGCCGCGGCCGGCGCTGCCATTCCGCAAGGACAGCAGGCGGACCTTGAGCGGCACACCCAGGTTCTGACCGCGCTGCTGGCCGGGGCTCCGGCGGCCGCGCAAGCCGGGACTTAAGCAGGCGCTCGCTGCGTCGAACAACGCGGCCGCCGCGGTCGCACGCGGGCCAGCGGCAACGGCAGTCTGGTGCCGCGCGGCGGGCGCGGCGAGACAGCCGGGCAGAACGGCAACGGGAACGGCAACGGGAACGGCGAACGGGAACGGGAACGGGAACGCATCGACCGGGCCCACGCCCTCGCCAACGGCGAGCCCGCCCGGAGCGGATCCCGAGGCCACCGCATCGCCGCGGGCTTCAACGAATCCCACGCCGCCGGCCGCACCCGACCGGCTCCCCGCCCGGGCGGTCCTAGGGGACCGGCGCGAGACGGTCGCCCGGAACGGTCATCGCTGTGGGCGCGCACTGCGGGTACCCCGAGCGTCTGCCGCGCGCAGGCCGCTGAGTCCTCATACCGGAACGTCACGCCCGCATCGTGACCCCGGCACCGGCCACGCGATGGGTGCCGCCGTCGGCACAACAGAAGACGGGGTAGAGGCGAACCTCTACCCCGTCCCTGCCAGGGGGGCTGGTGCTATCCCGAGGACCGGCCCTGGGGACCGGCCCTCGGATCGAACTGACTATCGTCGGCGGCGCACCGAGCGCACGTTGACCAGGGTCAGGGTACCCAAGGAGCCAAGGAGCACGAGCACCAGGAGCTCGAACGGGATCTGGATGGGCTGACCGTTCTGGCTCAGGACCAGGGCGGTGTTCGGAACCGAGGCGCTGGGCGTCGGCGTCGCCGCCTCGACCTGCCCCGAGGTCACGCGGACCTCGTCGGTGCCGGTGTCCTTCGGCGTCTGATCGGAAACGATGCTCGCCACGTTGACGATCGGTCCCGTCTCAGGCGCGTCGGAGTCGACGCTCGTCACGAACGACACGCTGCCGCTCGCGTCGAGGTTGGCGAACGTCCAGCTGACCGTCCGCGTTCCGGCGTCATACGTTCCGCCGTTGTCGGCGCTGACGAAGGTCAGGAAGTCCGGCAGCGGGTCGCTGATCACCCCGTTGGTGACCGGCCCGTTGGTGAGCGTGTAGGTCAGCGTCCAGGTGACCTGGGCGCCGTCCGGCGTCACCGACTTCAGCGAGCCGTCCGCGTTGAAGACGAAGTGGACTTCGCCGACGCTCGCGGCCTTCTCGATCACCAGCTCCGGCACACGGACGGTGACGTCCGACACGTCCGTGCACTCGTCACCGATCGTCTCGGTGTCGGGGCACTGCGTGTTCGGGCTGGTCACGACGACCACGTTCTCGAGAACCTGGCCGTCCTGTCACCAGCACTGACCTTGGCCTGGTACGTGAGCTCTTCAGTCCATCCAGGCTGGCGAACTGCCAGGTGATGGTCCGGTCCGACGCTGCTCCAGGTGCCGCCGTCGCTGATGCTCGTCGGAGTCGTCGAGCCCCGCCGGCAAAGTGTCGATGACCTCCGCGTTCAGCGCCGGGCCGTCGGAGACGGTGACGGTGAGCGTGTAGGTCACGTTCGTGCCGGGCAGCACGGACGAGATCTGGTTGTTGACCTTCTGGATGCGGATGACGGGGCAGGTGACGTCGATTGACGCAGAATCCATCACGTCATCGTTGTTGTCGGCGGAGGCGGTTGCCTCGTTCGGCAGGGTTCCGCAGTCGTTGCGGGTCGTGTCGGCGACCACGGTGATGCTCGCGCTCGGCTATTCCTGGGTGGTCGGTCCAGCCAGGTTACCGAAGTCGCAGTGAAGGGTCTGGGATCCCGCTGCACCGGTCACCGAGCAGGTGCCCGGGCCGCTGTAGGCGGGAGAGATGCTCCAGGCTCAGGGCGCCGCCGCCGGCCGGCAGCGGATCGTTCAGCTGGGCGTTCTGGGCCGTGCCCGAGCCATGGTTCCAGACCACGATGGTGAAGCTCGCGCTGTCACCGCCGTTGATCGAGCTGTCCGCTGCGGTCTTGGCGATGTTCAGGCCGGGGCACTCGATCGTGACGTTGGCCTGCGGGTTGAGCTCGTCGTGGTTGCTGGCCGTGACGCTGGCCACGTTCGGCAGGGTCGAGCAGTCCGCCTTCGCGGTGTCGCTCGTCACGTGCACGCTGACCGAGTTGTCGGGCGCCAGGTCGCCGAAGGAGCACTTCAGCGTCTGGGACCCGACCGAGCCACTGATCGAGCACGGATTGCCATCGGGCTGGTCGGCGATCGACCAGTTGAGGTCCGAGCCCGCCGGCAGCGGGTCGTTCAGCGCGACGTCATGGGCCGTTCCGGTCCCCTGCGCGTCGCTGTTGCTGATCGTGATCGTGAAGCCGATCTGGTCGCCGGCGGAGACCGGGCTTGCATCGGCGGTCTTGGTCGCGCTCAGGTCAGGGCATTCGACCGTGATATCGGCCGAGCTCGTGTTGTTCTCCGTGTCCGCCGCAGCCTCGTTGGTGGCAGCGACGTTCGCGGTGTTGTGCAGGACGCCGCAGTCGGCGGCATCGGTCTGGCCCCAGACATGGACTGTGGCGCTCGCGCCGGAGGCCATGTTGCCGAAGTCGCAGGAGAGCGCGCCGCTCGTGATCGAGCACGAGTGCGGAGTCCTCGCTCCAGTCGACGCCGGCCGGGAGCTGGTCGTTGAGGGTGACGCCCTTTGCCGTCCCCTCGCCGTCGTTGCTGACGACGATGGTGAAGGCGGCGGTGTCACCCGCGCTGATGGTCCCGTTGTCGGCGGTCTTGAGGACCGTGACATCGGGGCACAGGACGTCGGTCGAGTCGGAGTCCTCGTTGTTGCCGAGGGCGCTGGCCGGCTCATTGGTGGCGCTCACGTCCGCCGTGTTCTCGATCGTCCCGCAGCTCTCGCCCGTGGTGGGGCTCGAAATGTGGACCGTCTTGATGGCGTTGTGGTCCATGGTCCCGAAGTCGCAGGAGAGCACGCCCTTGTCGATTGCGCAGTCTGCGGCTCCGGTCCCGCCGACGATGCTCCAGCTCAGGCCGGAGTCGGACGGCAGGGTGTCGGTCAGCGACACGTTCGCGGCGGCGCCATCACCGATGTTGGACACGGTGATGGTGAAGCCGATGTCGTCGCCGGCGCTGACAGACTCGTCATCCGCTGTCTTGACGACCTTCACGTCCGGGCAGAGCACCTGGGTCGACGCCGACCTGGAGTCGGAACCGTCGTTGGTGGTGCTGACCGATGCGGTGTTGTTGTAGGTCGCGCAGCTGGTCTTGTCGGTCGCCGCCGTGATGTGGACCTTCAGGCTGGCGCCTGCGGCCAACGTGATCGGCTGCCCGTCGAGGGTCAGCTGCTGGCTGCCAGCGACACCCGTGATGCTGAACGACGCGTAGTCGAACTGTCGAGGTGTCGATGGACCAGGACACCGGCGTCAGCGCGTTGCCGCCGGGCAGGGAGTCGGTCAGGGAAACGCCCTTGGCCTCGCCCGCGCCGGTGTTGCTCACCGTGACCGTGAAGCCAATGGGACTCCCCGCGCTCACGGATGCGGCATCAGCCGCCTTGGTCACGTGGATCTCGGGAGACAGGCACTCGATCGTCGCCGAGGCCTGGATCTGGTCGTGGTTGTCCGCCTCCGCCTTCGCGGTGTTCGGATAGGTGGCACAGGCCTGGGCCGATGTCGTGGCCGTGATATGAACGCTCGCGGAGGCACCCTTCGCCAGGTCGCCGAACGAGCAGCTCAGGGTCTGTGCGTCGACCGCACCGGTGATGGAGCAGGTGCCCGGGCCCGCGTAGGCCGGGGAGATGCTCCAGGTGACGCCCGCCGGCAGCGCGTCGGTGAGGCTGGCGTTCTCCGCCGTGCCCGTCCCGGTCGCGTTGCTGTTGCTGACGGTGATCGTGAAGCCAATGGGATCGCCGGCACTGACCGGACTGGCGTCCGCGATCTTCGTGATCGACAGGGCCGGGCACAGCACCTTCTCGGACGCCGACGCGCTGTCGGAGCCGTCGTTGGTGGAGGTGACCATTGCCGTGTTGTCGTAGGTCGCGCAGTTGTCCTTGGTCGTCTGCGCGGTGATGTGGACCTTGAGACTCGCGCCTGCGGCCAGGGTGATGGGCTGGCCGGCGAGCTTCAGCTGCTGGCTGCCGTCGTTCCCGCTGATGCCGAAGGACGCGAAGTCGTACTTCGTGCCGTCGATGACCCAGTGGACGTAGTGGCCAGCGTTGCCGCCGGGCAGCGAGTCAGCTGAGCGACACGCCCTTGGCCGTGCCGGTACCGGTGTTGCTCACGGTGACGGTGAACCCAATGGGTCACCGGCCGTCCGAGTTGCGGCATCGGCGGTCTTGGTCACATGGACCTCGGCCGGCTTCACCTCGAAGCATTCGGTCGTCTTGTTGGTGTGTGACTCAGCAAGGTACTTGGAGCCCTGTGCGGGCGTGTACTCCGCGCGGAAGCAATACGTACCGGCGGTATCGGCCTGGTAGGCGTCAGAAACAGCCGAACCGTTGCTGATGGTCTTGGTGGCACCCACCTTGGTGCCGCCCGTGCTGCAGTCCGGGGCACTGCTGCCCGGGCCGCAGAGGAAGAAGTCGACGGTGCCTTCCACGGCGCCCTTGGAGCCCGACAGGGTAGCGGTGTCGGTGACTGAGTCACCAACGCTCACCGAGGAGTCGGACGCCTGGGTCTCGATGGTCGGCGGGGCGCAGAAGGAGAAGTTGCCCAGCACGAAGTCCGAAAGGGTCGAAGTGGTTTCCTGCGAAGAACGCGTCTCGGCCATGAAGCTCGAGAAGCAGCCCGTGTCGAGGCCCAGGGCCGTCAGGTCGATGCCGCCCTCGTAGAGCGCGCCGGCACCCTGCGACCCGTTCTTCTTCACGTCCGCGGCCGGGAAGACGTCCGCGGTGCCGGACTTCGGCGTGTAGGACCACGGCGAGGCCGCGCTCGTGGTGTTGGTGATGGCGCATGCGTCCTGGCTGGTGCCATCGCACTCGCCGCCGCTGGTCTTGAGTGTCAGTGCGCCGTTGTGCCAGTAGTAGACGGTCGCCTCGCCGTTCGAGCCGCCGTTGACGAAGTCGATAACGACGAGGATGTCGCCCTCGGAGTGCTTGCCGGTGAAGCCGGTACCGCTGCCGGTGCCACTCCCACTCTTGGCGATGCTGTCCTTGAAGAACCAGAAGCCGGCGGTGGCGTCGCCGTCGATGCTGTACCGGTCGAGGCCGAAGTAGCCGACGGTGTGGCCGTTCGAGGCGGTGTAAGCCGCCGCGAAGGCGTTCTCGATGTCGTCCTTGTCCTGGACCGATCGTCACGCTGCTCTGCTTCCAGAGCCAGCTCGGCAGGTCGTAGATGTCCTTCGTCGAGCCACCGGTGAGGATGTCGTCACCTGCGCCGGTGATGTCGGTCGCAAAGACCACGTTGTTCGCCGCTGACGCGGTGAATGGAGGACCGTTGCGGTCGGTATAGACCTGGTCCCAGTCGTGGCCCGAGCCCGCATGGAATGCGTTGCCGTCGAGCTCGAATGCTCCGGAGTCGCCGACGAAGGCGAGCGCCGATGTCGGTCCCGTTAGCTGGGACTGGAGGAAGGGCGCCATTGGCCCAAAGACAACGTTGAAGATGAGTGCAAACGCTACGGGGATTGCGCGGAACGGATTCAGCCTGTGCTGTGAGGTCGTCATCTGTGGATGTCCCCTTGGACCTGCGGCCGCTGCCACGGCTCGGGTGGTTTACCGATAGACGGACTCGGATACCTCGGGTGGGTCTGAGGCCGGACGGGGTTCTTCCGGCCTGGATCCTGGGAGCGACGCGGCAGTTGCGTCTTCCCGATCACCTGGACCCGCTTGTTTCATCTCCGGACGGCTCCCCCTCGAGCCAACCGGTTCACCGATGAGGTTGTCCGCCGTGGCCGATCGCAAGTTCTGGGCGGTCCCGCTCACTCGAGCGGAAGGCGAGTATAAGCAGGGGTCCTGGTACCTTGGTACCCCCAAGATTCCTCGAAGTTGGCGGTCTTGTGCGGTCTGGTGGAAACCGGCCAGTCGAATGTGGTGATCAGGCGCACCAAAGGTCCTGGGACCATCGGCCCATGCGAAAGCCCCCGGCCAAAACGACCGGGGGCTTCGATGTACGACCGGCTGTGCGCTGCTACCGCTCGCGAGCGGTCCGCACGTTCACCACAGCCAGGGTCGAGATGCCGAGGACCAGGATCAGCGCGAAGAGGAGCGTGCTGGTCGGGGTCGACGGATCACTGCCGAAGGCGGTGTTCGGGGTGCTCGCCTGCGGGCTCCCGGTGGCGGCTAGGACCGAACCCTCCGGGGTTGGTGTCGGGGTTGCGGCCTCGACCGAGCTCTCCGGCGTTGCCGTTGGGTCGCTGTCGGGGTTGCCGTCGGCGTCGCTGTCGGGTTGCCGTCGGCGTCGCTGTCGGGGTTGCCGTTGGCGTCGCTGTCGGGGTTGCGGTCGGCGTCGCGGTCGGGGTTGCGCGTCGGGGTTGCCGTTGGCGTCGCCGTCGGGGTTGCCGTTGGCGTCGCTGTCGGGGTTGCCGTTGGCGTCGCTGTCGGGGTTGCCGTTGGCGTCGCTGTCGGGGTTGCCGTCGGCGTCGGGGTTGCCGTCGGCGTCGGCGTCGGCTCGGCCTCAGTGCAGTTGAGCGAGTTCGTCTTGCTCGTCGTGACCGAGGTCGAATCGGACTCGGTCGCAACGACGCCCAGGATGCCCCCGGTGGACACGGTGAACGCGGTCGTCACGTTCACGGCGATGTCAAGCGTCCCGCTGCCGCTCAGGCCGGTAGGGAAGTTGACGACGCCGTAGTTCGCCTCGACGGCTGCGATGTAGCCGCTGTCGTCTCCACCGGAATTGCCGTTGATGGCGCCCTGGTTAGGCGAGAGATAGACCACGATCGATGCGCCCGCCGGCAGACTGGCGCTGCTGTAATCGAGCTTGAACGAGAAGCTCGAAGCGGAGTCGTTCGCGGAGCAGAACAGGATGCCGTTCTGCTCGAACGAGAATGTGCCGCTACCCCCCATCAGATCGGAGTACGGGCCGCTGGTCGGATGGCCGTCGTCGCCGGCGGTGAATGCCTCGGCGGTGTTGGGCCGGACGGCGAAGACCACCGACAGCATCAGCGCTGCCATGGCCGCGATCGCCAGAGCCGCGCGCGGGCTGCGGCCGGTCAAGGATGTTGCTCGATTGTTCACAGCCGGATATACCTCAATGAAGGTCGATAGAATCCGTCGGCGCCATATCGCCGAGCCCCCTGGTGAGGAATCGAGCATACCCGGTGGGTACCAGTCTGCATAGGACCCCGGTACTGACCCGTTGTGGGGATCTGTGAGGTCTGGAGGACTTGGGTCGACGCAATGTGGTGCGCAGGGACAACGAGTACCGGGTGGGGGGCGTACCGGAGTACCCCCGGGACAGATCAGCCGGTTCGGCCGCGAGCCTCGAGAAGGACGACCTGGGTCTCGGGCGGGAGGTTCGCGTGGGTCACCACGGCCTTAGGCTGTCGCGCGGCGTCCGTCGCACCGATCTCGTGGAGGAACGTGTCGACCGCGAGGAGGTCCGTGGATCCGCCGTCGACCTGGTAATGCATGGGGATCACGATCCGGGGGCCCACCTGCGAGACGACCTCCGCGGCCTCCGCGGGCGTGATGGTGAACTGGCCGCCGGCCGGCACGAGCAGCACGTCGACCGGACCCAGCTCGGCCAGCTGCTCCTCCGTGAGGAGGTGACCCAGGTCGCCGAGATGGCAGATGTGTACGCCATCCACCTCGATCACGAACGCCATGTTCTCGCCGCGCTGTGCGCCGCGTTCGCCGTCATGGAAGGTCCGCACGCCGGCCACCAGGAGGTCGTGGAACTCGTACTCCCCGGGGCGGGTCAGCGTCAGCCCGGCCGTGATGGACCGGGTGTAGGCGTGATCCGCGTGAGCATGCGACATCGTGAGCAGATCGACGTCGTGCTTGCCGGCGACGAAGCCCGTCGACGGAGGGCAGGGGTCGGTGATGACCGTGGCCTCGCGGCCCTTCAGGCGGAAGCAGGCACGACCGTACCAGGTGATTTCCATGGGTCCGGTGATGGTAGCCGATGCCGGGATGGCCGATGGTCGCCGCGGCGCCGAGAAATTCTCCGGGGTAGCACGAGCGCCGGTGCCCGCCCAATGACACCGGCGCTCGAAGGAGGGAGGGTGGAGGTAGAAACCCGTCTGGATCTCCAACTCGCAGGATGGAGATTAGGTACGGCGGCATGAATGCCAAACACCCGGCACGGTAAAGAAACGTGAATCTTCGGCGTCGGCCTGCACGTGCCTGTGCAGGCGGGCGCCCGTGCGACAATGCCGGCCGATGTCTCCCATCGCGCGTCGCCTCGCCGCAGGCGCAACCATCGTCCTCTCCGTCGCGATCATTCGTCGTGCTGGGGCTTCGCGGAATGGGCGTCCAGCTCGCCGTGGGCCCGCTCGCCTCGCAGACACCGGTGGCCTCTGCGTCGCCCATCGCCACGCCGGCCCCGAGCGCCAGCGTCGATCCGAGCTCCGTCTTCTCGGCCATCGAGGAGCAGGTCCGGTCACTGCGGGGACTCCCAGCGCCGTCGATCGGCCCACCCGAACTGATCAGCCGCGCGCAGCTGGAGCAGGAGCTGCGCGACCGGTTCGATCGCGACTATCCCGCGGCTCAGCGTGCAGCCGACAACGTGACTCTCCGGGCCCTGGGCCTCCTGACCGCCAGCCAGGACTTCGGCGCCCTGCAGCTCCAGCTGCTCACCGGGCAGGTGATTGGCTTCTACGACGACCAGGCGAAACGGATGGTCGTGGTCAGCGACAGCGGGGTCGGGCCCGAGGCCAGGATCACCTACGCGCACGAGTACACCCACGCACTGCAGGACGCCGCGTTCGGGCTCAGCTCGCTCCAGCTGGACGCGGCTGGGCAGGACGACCGCGATCTCGCGCGGCTCTCGCTGGTCGAGGGTGATGCCACGACGACCATGCTGCTGTGGGCAATCGACCACATGACACCGGGGGAGCTGCTGGGCGTGAGCCAGACGCCGGTGCCGGACATCACCGGAATCCCCGCCTGGATGGTCCAACAGCTCGAGCTTCCCTACACCGCGGGGGCGCAGTTCGTCAGCAGGCTGTATGCCTCCGGCGGCTGGTCCGCGGTCGATGCCGCGTTCCGTTCGCCTCCGGATTCGACGGAGCAGATCATCGACTACAGCAAGTACGCGAGCGGCGAGAAGCCGGTCGACGTGGCGGCGCCGGCGCTCGCCGCGGCCCTCGGGTCCGGCTGGTCCGAGACGCCGCCCGACACCTGGGGCGAGGGGATGACCGCGATCTGGCTGCAGGCGCTTGGCGAAACGGCAGATGACGCGCAGAGCGCCGCCGAGGGCTGGGGCGGCGATCGACTGGTGGCGGCATCGGGCCCGAACGGCGCCGTGGCCGTCGCACTGCGCTCCACGTGGGACACGCCGGGCGACGCGCGGCAGTTCGCCGGCTTCTACCGCGACGCCGCGAAGTCGCTGTCGCTGGCGTCGGCGATCGTGACCCTCTCCGACACCGAGACCCTGGTGGTCCAGGGATCGAGCCAGGCCATCGTCGACCGCGCGGTGGCCGCCCTCCGCTGACCGCCGACCCGGTGTACGGCGCGGGCTACATCGACGCGGGCGCGGAGATCCCCATCAGCTGCAGCCCGTTGGCGAGCACCGTGCGTGTCGCGTCGACCAGCGCCAGTCGTGCCGCGGAAAGGTCCGCCTCGGCGGGCTCCGGGCTCAGGACCCGGCAGTCCCGGTAGAACTGCGAGTAGAGCGCCGCGACCTCGTAGCAGTACTTCGGCAGCTCATGGGTCTCGCGGCGGGCGGCTGCCTCGGCCACGATATCGGGCAGGCGCAGCAGCTCCCGGATGAGCGCCTGCTCGGCAGGATGGCGGAGGAGCTCGGCAACCCGATCGGTGGCGGGTCGCAGGCCATGCTCCGGCGCGTTGCGCAGGATCGAGCTGCAGCGGGCGTGGGCGTACTGGACGTAGTAGACCGGGTTCTCGTTGCTCTGCCGCTTGGCCAGCTCGATGTCGAAATCGATGCCGCTGCTCGCCGCTCTGGAACCGAAGAACCAGCGGGCTGCGTCCGGACCGATCTCGGCCAGCAGCTCGTCGAGCGACACGAACTCGCCGGCGCGCTTGCTCATGGAGGCTTCGACGCCGTCGCGGACGAACCGGACCCAGGCGATGAGGATCACCGCCACGCGCTCGGCGTCGTAGCCCATGGCCTTCGCCGCGTTCTTCAGCCGGGCGACCGTGCCGTGATGATCCGCTCCCCACAGGTAGATCAGCTCGTCGAACCCGCGGCTGAACTTCTCCGCGAGGTAGCCGATATCCGAGGCGAAGTAGGTCGGCTGCCCGTTCGAGCGGTACACGACCCGGTCCTTGTCGTCGCCGAAGGCGGTGGAGGCGAACCAGGTCGCGCCATCGGCCTCGTAGATCTGGCCCGCAGCCCGCAGCCGCTCGATGCCGCGCTCGACCCAGCCCTCGTCGTGGAGCGAGCCCTCGCCCTTCCAGACGTCGAAGCGGACGCCCAGCCGCGCCAGGCTCGCCTCGATCCCGGCGCGAACGCGCTCGGAGGCCCAGCGCCCCAGGATCCAGCCGGCATCGGCTCCGTCAGCTTCGGCCTCTGCCCAGACCTCGTTGGGGGCAGCCGCCGCCAGGTCGGCCACGTAGTCGCCGTGGTACCCGTCCTCGGGGATCGGCTCGCCTCGGTGGATGGCGAGCACCGAGAGGCCCAGGTTGCGGACCTGCCCGCCGAAGTCGTTGAAGTAGTACTCCCGCGTGACGCGGTGCCCGGCGCCCTCCAGGACGCGGCACAGGAGGTCGCCCACGAAGGCGCCGCGGGCGTTTCCGACGGTGAGCGGCCCGGTCGGGTTGGCGCTCACGAACTCCACGTTGACCGTCGCGGGCGCCTCACGCGGCCACGCGGCCGTAGGAGTCGCCGGCGTCGAGAATCGCGGCAACCTGGCCGCCGACCCACGCCGGGTCCAGGCGGACGTTGATGAAGCCCGGGGGCGCAACCTCGGCCGTGCCCATTCCGTCCGGCAGCTCCAGGACCTCGAGCAGGGCGGCGGCGATCTTCATGGGAGCCATGCGGGCCACCGGCGCGAGCTGCATGGCGGCGTTCGTGGCGTAGTCCCCGTGCTCCGGTCTCGCCGGACGCTCGATGCTCAGCGCCGGCAGGTCCGCGTCATGCGCCACCGTCAGGCTGCCCGCCTCGATCGCGCGGCGCACGCCATCCGCGAACGCGTCGCGCAGGGACTGGCGGACGGTGCTCCCGGGTTTGGTCATGGGCGGCGAATGCTAGCCGCCCTATCGGTCGCGTGCCAGCCGAAGCTCCAGCGCCTGCTCGGGGGAAAACTCCCGGAGGCGGAGCGCATCGCTGGCGACCTCCAGGAGGGCGCCCGTCGGGGCCAGCCCCACGAGCTCGCAATGGTCGACATCCGTGCCCGCCTCAAGCGCCAGGCGGCGAACCTCGCGCACCGCGGCGGCAATGCCGGTCCGCTCCCAGTCGACGAGGTTCATGCTCACCTGCGCGAAGCTGCGCTCGCCCGGGTTCTCGAGCAGGAGACCCATGGCCTGCACGGCCGGCAGGCCGCCGGATGACTCGCGAATGGCGTGCGCGATCCGTTTGGCGACCGCGACATCGGCGGTGGCCAGGTTGACGTTGAAGGCAATGAGCGGCTTGCGGGCGCCCACCGCCACGGCCCCGCCCTTGGGGTGCAGGCGCGCGGGACCGTAATCGGGGTCGCGATCCGGGTTGACGCCGATCTCGGCCTTGAGTCCTTCGTACTGACCGCGCCGTACGTCCGCCAGGCGGCGGCCCCCGGGGCGGAGCGCGGCCTCCCCATACAGGTAGACGGGCAGGTCGTAGGTCTTGGCGATCAGCTCCCCGAAACGCCGGGCCAGGTCCACGCACTCCGAGAGGCGGGTGGTGCCCAGCGGGACGAAGGGAATCACGTCCACCGCGCCAATCCGCGGGTGGGCGCCGGTGTGCACGTTCATGTCGATCAGCTCGAGGGCGCGCCCCACGGCGGCGGTCGCGGCGCGGACGACAAGCTCGGCGTTGCCGGCGAAGGTCACCACGCTGCGGTTGTGGGTCTCGTCACGGGAGAAGTCGAGGAGCGTCACGCCGTCGATCTGGCCGATGGCGCGGGTGATCTCCTCCAGCACTTCCGGGCGACGGCCCTCCGAGAAGTTCGGGACGCACTCGATCAAGCTGGGCACGCAAAGGATAGTACCGCGGGTCGGACCGGCCCGAGCCGGTGCTACGCTCCCGCGCATGGCCGGCACGCTCCACGTCGTCGCGCTCCCTATCGGCAACCCCGCCGACGTGACCCTGCGTGCACTGGATCTGCTCCGCGCGGTGGACCTCGTGGCGGCGGAGGACACCCGCCATTTCGCGACCTTCGCCCGTGCGCACGAGATCGCGACCCGCGTGGTCTCCGTCCATGAGCACAACGAGACCCAGCGCATACCCGAGCTGCTCGACCGCCTGGCGAACGGCGCCGCCATCGCGCTCGTCAGCGACGCCGGTACGCCGCTCGTCTCCGACCCCGGCTACCGCCTGGTGCGCGCCGCGATCGACGCCGGGATCGAGGTCACCAGCCTTCCCGGCCCCTCCGCGGTGACGACCGCGCTGGCCGCCGCGGGCCTGCCGCCGCAGCCGTTCCGGTTCTGCGGGTTCCCTCCGCGAACCGGCGGCCCGCGCCGGGCGTTCTGGGAGGCGCTCCGTGACGAGGCCGCGACGCTGGTCTGCTTCGAGGCGCCGCACCGCCTCGCCGCCTCCCTGGCCGATGCGCGGACGGCGCTGGGCGATCGGGACGCCTGCCTGGCGCGCAACCTGACCAAGCCACACGAGCGCTACCAGCGCGGGACCCTCGACGAGCTGCTGGCCGCGCTCCGCTCCGAGGAAACGGTCCGCGGAGAATGCACCATCGTCATTTCCGGGGCCGGCTCCGCGTCCGCGGATGATCGGGATCGCCGGGCCGCCGCAGCCGCGGAGCTTCTCCTCGAGGAGGGCGCGCCGCCGCGGGCCGTCGTGGCCCTGCTGACCACGAGCCTGGGTGTGGCCCACCGGCGCGCGTATGACCTGGCGCATCGCCGCGACCGGGAGCCGGGTCGATGAATGAGGCGGAACCCGGCCGCGTCGCCGGCCTGGTGACGGCGTCGCGCCGCTACCGCCACCTGGATGCTGCCCTCGTGCGGCGCCTGGCCCTCGAGGAGGCGGGTCGCGCCAGAAGCGAGGCCGATGCCGTGAAGCGCGTCAAGCGTCGCCTGCACCAGGCTGTGGCGGCCTATCGCCCCGCAGCCCGCGACGCCCGGGACCTCGAGCGGCTGGCCGCGGCCTGGGACGGGGACCTGGCGGGCGCGGCCTTCCGTGCCGCCTGCGCCTCGGTGCTCCGTCGCCACGCCTCGACGCGCGAGCGGCTGCCGTACCTCGACCGCTTTTTCGACAGGCTCTGGGAGCACACGGGGGGCTCGCCGGAGAGCCTCGCCGACCTCGGCTGCGGCCTCGGCCCGCTCGCGCTTCCGTGGATGGGGTTGTCACCCACCGCGCACTACCGCGCCGTGGAGGTCGACACCGCTCAGCTGGCGCTGGTCGACGGCTACCTGTCCCTCGTGGGCCAGCCGCACGGGGTGGAGGCGGCCGACCTGGCCGGCGGCTGGCGGGCTGACCCGGTCGAGGTGGCCCTGCTCCTCAAGCTCGTTCCGCTGCTCGACCGACGTGGACGGGGTGTCGCGTCGGATCTGCTCGCCGGGGTCGCCGCCCGGCACGCGATCGTCAGCTTCCCGGCCCGCTCCCTTGGGGGCCGCGACAAGGGAATGGAACGGACGTATCGCGAGCGAATCGACGGACTCGTCCACGACCTGGGGGCGCGGGTCACCGGGATCACGGAGGCATCGGTCCCCAACGAGCTCGTCTTCGTCCTTGCCCTGGCACCCGTGCAGGGCGCCCATGGCTGAGCCGCTGCAGACCCGGCGCGGCACCCTGCCGGTCCCCACCTTCCTCCCGGACGCCACGCGAGCGGGAGTGCGCGGGCTGACGAGCGGGGACCTGCGCGGCGTGGGGATCGAGGCGGTGGTCGTCAACGCGTTCCACCTGCTGCGCCGCCCCGGTGCGCGGGTCGTGCAGAGCGGGGGCGGAATCCACCGCTTCATGGACTGGGACGGGCCGGTCCTCAGCGACTCCGGCGGCTTCCAGGTCTGGTCGCTCATCCGCCAGGACCCGGCACGCGGGGTCATCCGCGACCGCGAGGTGGTCTTCCGGGAGCCGGAGACCCGCCAGAAATGGATCCTGACGCCCGAGCGGGTGATGCAGATCCAGCTCCAGCTGGGCAGCGACATCATGGTCTGCCTGGACGACTGCACCGATGCGGGCGCGCCCCTGGCGGAGCAGGAGCGCAGCGTGGAGCGCACCGTTGCCTGGGCGCGCCGATCCCGCGAGGCGTTCGATCGCCTGGTCTCCGGCCTCAAAGGCGACGCAATCCCGCCGCGCCTCTTCGCGGTCGTGCAGGGTGGCGGCGAAGAGACGCTCCGCCGCCAGTGCGCCACGGCGCTCGCCGCCATTGGGTTCGACGGCTACGGCTTTGGTGGATGGCCGCTCGACGCGGACGGGGCCCTCCTGGCCGATCCTCTGCGATGGGTCGCGGAGTCGCTGCCGGCATCGGCCCCCAAGCACGCACTGGGGATCGGGCGGCCGGACCACCTGGTGCATGCCTTCTCGCTCGGGTACTCGCTCTTCGACTGCGCGCTTCCGACAAGGGACGCCCGGCACGGGCGCCTCTACACCTTCCGCGCGGGATACCCGGAGCGTGGGCTTCGTCCGGGCGTGGCGTTCCACCGCGCGATCCACATCCTCGACGCCCGCTATCGGATCGACCATGGCCCCCTGGAGCCGGGCTGCGACTGTGCGGTCTGCTCGCGCCACAGTCGCGCGTACCTGCACCACCTGTTCAAGGTCGGTGACACTTCGGCGGAGCGGCTCGCCACGCTCCACAACCTGCGCTTCTACGTGCGGATGATCGCCGCCCTGCGCGACTAGGCTCAGGCCTCGCCCGCCGCGGCCTGGCGCGGGTCGTCGCGGCCAATGGGATCCGGATTCCGGCCGCGGGCGCGCGCCAGGCGCTCCGCGACCAGCTGCAGCGGAATGGCGGTCGAGAGGATCGCCTCGACCGCGGGCCGCAGTTGATTCGCCTCAGGGGCGTCCAGCCGACCGGCCGGTGTCAGGTCGCGCGGGATCGTCGCGCCAACCCGGGGCGCGAAGATGGCGGACGCCGGCATGCCCAGGGCCGCTGCCGCGCGCAGGACGGCGCGTGCCCGATCACGGACCGGATCGCCGGCCGGCTCCGCATCGGTGAGCAGCAGGATCAGGCCGGTGCGTTCATCGCAGGCGGCGAGGTGGCCGTGCCGGATCGTCTCGAGCTGCAGCGCGCGGGCCGGCAGTCCGGCACCCTCCTCGATCTTGAGCGCGAGCTCGCGGGCCGCAGGCTCGTCCTGCGCGGTCCCCACGGTGACGATCCGATCGACACCGGAGAAGGCAGCCGCCACCTCCTCGGCACCCTGCTCCTGGCCGCCGGCGGCCTCGAGCAGGCCACGGACGCTGGCGGCGTCGAGCGGCTCGTCGCGCAGCCGCTGGGCCACCGTCGCGGCGGCCACCAGCGGGGAGAGGTAGCCGACCGTATGGCACCAGCTCTGGTCCTGCTCGTAGGTCTGGATCACGACCTCGGCCAGCCCGGCACCGGGCGATCGGTCGCTCACCGAGATCAGCGCCCGGGTCACGTGCTCCGGGCGGACGGCGCCCAGCGCTGCGTTGGTGGCCCACGTGCCGCCCTCGTGGCTGACGGCGACCAGCGCTCCCTCGGCGACAGGCCGGCGCAGCACGTCGAGGGCCTGGCGGGCCTGGACTCGCCAGCCCTCGGCGGGCTCCAGGGCGTCCGCCAGCAGCCACGCTGCCGCAATGGCCGCGTGCTCGCTCGTCCCGCAGCCGGTCGTCACCACCGGCCGCCCGCGTCGCACGGCGTCGTGCACCATCCCGGCTACCGCGCCGACGGCGTGTCCCCCGCTTCCCGACGCGAGGCGCCGGGCGATGCGCTCCGCAACGGCCGGCTCGGCGGCGACCATCTCTGTCATGAGGTATGGCGGGCCATCATGCAGCGCCGGCATCTGCGACCCGGCCCACGGGTCCGGCGCACCGGGAAGGGGTGCCTGTGTGCCGAAGGGGATCGTGGGTGGTGGCATCGCTCGCGTTACGCGGCCTCTCCGCCACCCGCTTCGGCGAGGAGGGCGGCGGATATTCGGGTCTCCTTCACGTTCCCGTCGCGCAGCTCGAACCGCGATGCGCCCTTGCCGTCCAGCTCGGAGACGACCGAGGCGAGCCGGGTTCCCTCGAATGACAGGGCCGCACCCTCGTCGATCCCGAATCCGCCAGGCAGGCGACCCGCGGCGATCTCCGCAACGTAGCGGGGTCGGCGGAGCGCCTCGCCGTCGAGGTGCGGACAGGCGGACCCCGGCAGGATGGCCAGCCCGTCGCGCATCGGGGCGAGCTGGGTGCCGAAGGAATCGGTGAGGCAGGCCTCGAACCAGCAGATCGCCCCGGCGCTCACGCCGGCAAGCACGGTCCCGCGCCGCCACGCGCGGCGCAGGGCGTCGTCCACGCCGTGCAGGCGCCAGACCGCCAGCATGTTCGCGGTGTTGCCACCTCCCACGTAGACGAGGTCCTGGTCCACGAGGCGTTCCACATCTTCTCGGGTCGGCGTCCCGAAGAGCACGAGATCCGTCGCCTCCGAGACCGGCGCATAGGCACGATAGAAGGCGGCGGCATAGCGCTCTGGGTCGCCGAGGGCGGTCCCCAGGAAGCAGACGCGCGGCCGCGCCTTCCCGGTCAGGGCGAGCAGGTAGCGGTCGAGCGGCGTAAGCCCGTCCGCGTTGCCGAAGCCGCCGCCGCCCAGGGCCACAATCCGGGAGACCATGCGCCGGCTCAGTCGCCGTCGAGCATGGGGATCCGGACCCCGCGCTCCCGCGCCACCTCGATGGCCCGCTCGTAGCCCGCGTCCGCGTGGCGGATGACGCCGGTGCCCGGGTCGGCGGTCAGCACCCGCTCCAGCCGCGCGGCGGCCTCGTCGGTGCCATCGGCCACGATCACCATCCCGGCGTGGAGCGAGTAGCCGATGCCGACGCCGCCGCCGTGGTGGACGCTCACCCAGGTCGCGCCCGCGGCGGTGTTGAGCAGGGCGTTGAGGATGGGCCAGTCCGCGATGGCGTCCGAGCCGTCGCGCATTCCCTCCGTCTCGCGGAAGGGGCAGGCGACCGAACCCGCGTCGAGGTGGTCGCGGCCGATGACGATGGGCGCGGCCAGCTCCCCGGAGCGGACCATCTCGTTGATCCGCAGCCCGGCCTTCGCCCGCTCGCCGTAGCCGAGCCAGCAGATCCGGGCCGGCAGGCCCTGGAACGGGACCTTCTCCTCGGCCAGGCGCAGCCATCGGTGCAGGCTGGCGTCGTCGGGGAAGAGCTCCATCAGGGCGGCATCGGTCTTGAGGATGTCGTCCGGCTCGCCGGAGAGCGCCGCCCAGCGGAACGGGCCCTTCCCCTCGCTGAAGAGCGGCCGGATGAAGGCGGGCACGAACCCCGGGAAGTCGAAGGCGTTCTCCACGCCCGCCTCCTGCGCCTGTGCGCGGATGTTGTTGCCGTAGTCGAAGGTGACCGCGCCCGCGCGCCTGGAAGGCGAGCATGGCCCGCACGTGGTCGGCAATCGACGCCATGGACTTCGCCAGGTAGGCGTCCGGGTCGGACTCGCGCAGAGCCACCGCCGCGGTCGAACGGCATCCCGCCGGGGACGTAGCCGTCCAGCGGGTCGTGGGCGCTGGTCTGGTCCGTGACGAGGTCGGGCTTCCATCCGCGCCGGACCAGCTCGGGCTCGACGTCCGCCGCGTTGGCCACCAGGGCGATGGAGCGCGCCTCGCGCGCGCTGCGCCATCGGTCCACCTTCGCCACCGCCTCGTCGAGATCGGTCGTCACCTCGTCGACATAGCCGGACCCATGGCGCCGCTCCGCCCGGGCCGGGTCGACCTCGATGGCCAGCACCGTTCCCCCGTTCATGGTCACCGCCAGCGGCTGAGCGCCGCCCATCCCGCCCAGGCCGGCGGTCAGGGTGGCCGTGCCGGCCAGCGTGCCTTTGAAGTGCTGGCGCGCGGCCTCCGCGAAGGTCTCGTAGGTGCCCTGGATGATCCCCTGGGTGGCGATGTAGATCCACGAGCCGGCGGTCATCTGGCCGTACATCGTCAGGCCTGCCCGCTCCAGCTCACGAAACTGCTCCCAGGTCGCCCAGTGGGGGACCAGCAGGGCGTTGGCGATCAGGACCCGCGGCGCGTCGGGCGTGGTGCGGAAGACGCCGACCGGCTTGCCGGACTGGACCAGGAGGGTCTCGTCGTTCTCGAGGCGGCGCAGCTCGCGGACGATGGCGTCGAACGCCTCCCAGCTGCGCGCGGCACGGCCGGTCCCGCCGTACACGATGAGGTGGTCGGGATCCTCCGCCACGTCGGGGTCCAGGTTGTTCATGAGCATCCGCAGCGCCGCCTCCTGCTGCCATCCCTTGCAGGAGAGGGTGGTGCCGCGCGGGGCGTGGACAGGGCGCGGTCCCGAGACGCGAGCGGTGGTGGTCATGCCCCGGATGGTACGCCGCTCCGCTACCGGAGCGAGCCGAGGCCGGTCATGGTGATCGCGTCCGATGGCCCCATCCCTGCGCATGCTTCGCGACTTGTCAGGCGCTGCCACCAAGCGCGTTATCCCTCGTAGGGCCATTGCGACTTGTCAGGCGCTGCCAGCAACAGCGTTAGGCGCCTCCCGCGCCGATGCGGCGATGCCAGGGGGGTCTGATTCGGGCGTGGAGAGCTCCGCGGTAGGCACAAGAACCGGAGCAAGAGTCGCCTAGTGCTGCCCACAGCAGCATGTGGCGAGTAGAGGCCGAAACGCCTGCGCTGCCGCGGCATCGGCGCTCCCGGCGAACCTCCTGCGGTTCGCGGGCAACGATCAGTCGTCCCCGAACGGGTTCGGTCGCTTTGGGCGCTCCGGCAGCCGGAAGGCCTCGTCCTCGGAGCGAGCCTTTGGCATCGGCAACGGCCAGTCCTCGCCCTCATCTCCGGGCGGGACCTTCTCCAGCAGGTCGCCCCAGGCGACCTCCTCGCCCGACCCGGTCAGCTCGCGGCGCATGACCGGGTAGCGCTCGTCCCCGGCCGCGCGCACGAACCCGTGGTCGAGGTAGATCGCCGCGGGCCCGGCGGACGGCAACCAGGCATCGCCGACCCCTTCGGGATAGGCCTCGACGGCGGTGATGCCCCGCCGATCCAGCTCTTCGCAGACCTGCTCCAGCAGGCTTCCGGCGGTCGTCCCGCGATCCGGCTCCGACGCGGGCACCTGGAGGCAGGTGATGACCCAGGGCGCCGGCGAGTCGGGAAGCGCCGGGTAACGCTCGCGGATCGACTGGGCGCGCGCGTACGCGGAGAGCGGCCCGAACTGTGCCCAGCCAACCGCCGTGCCTCCGGAGTCATCCGGTCGCCAGGCGAGCATCCCGTAGGCGCCCGCCAGCTTCTCGCCGGAGAGGAGCCGGTTGCGCTTGAGGTTCCTCCGGGCATCGGCGTCGGTCGCGTCCTCGGCAGGCGCCTCTCGCTTCCCGTCGATCCGCTCCCAGTAGTCGCAGGTCTGGCAGCGCGCGCCGGGTCGGGCGGGCGCGGGAATCGAGTCAAACGAGACCTTGTCGACCAGGGTGAACTGCAGGGGTTCGGCCGCCATCGGCTCAGCTCCCGTCCGCGGCCGCGAGCAGACGGCCATCCGCAACCAGGGCCCTCACCGCCTCGATGTCGGGCGCCGGCGAGCGATCCTGGGCCACGTGTGTCGTCACGCGACGAACGGCGGCGTGGGCCGCTGCCACACCCTCCCCCGGCCGCAGCGGCGCACGGAAGTCCAGCCCCTGCGCCGCGCACAGCGCCTCGATGGCCAGGACCAGCTGCGCCCGATCCAGCACGGTGCGCAGGTTGAGTGCGGCGGTGGCGCCCATGCTCACGTGATCCTCCTGGTCGGCCGAGGTCGGGATGGTGTCGACCGATGAGGGATGCGCCAGGGTCTGCAGCTCGTTCACGAGCGCCGCCGCGGTGTACTGGGTGATCATCAGCCCGCTCGCGATCCCCGGCTGCTCTGCCAGGAAGCGCGGGCAACCCCCCGGAGATGGCTGGCATCCACCAGCCGCGCGGTGCGACGCTCGGAGATCGAGGCCAGCTCGATCACCGCGGTCTTCACGTAATCGAGGACCAGGGCCAGCGGCTCGCCGTGGAAGTTGCCGCCGGAGATGACACGGCCCTCCGGCGCATCGGCCGATGGCGGGAAGACGAGCGGGTTGTCCGTGGCGCTGTTGATCTCCACCGTCAGGACCCGCTCCAGCTGGTCCAGCGCGTCGCGGACCGCGCCGTGCACCTGGGGCATGCAGCGCAGGCTGTAGGCATCCTGGACCCGGTGCGGCGAATCGCGATGTCCGCGCGCCGATCTCGCTGTCGCGAGCAGGGAGCAGAGATGGGACGCGACGCTCATCTGGCCCGGGTGCGGGCCTGGCGGCGATGAGCGCCTCTTCAAAGGCGGAACCCGTCCCCTCCACCGCCTCGAGGCTCATGGCGCCGATGACGTCGGCGGTCCCGGCCAGCAGCCGCGCGTCGTGGAGCGCCAGGCAGCCGATGCCCGGCCATGAGCTGCGTCCCGTTGAGCAGCGCGAGGCCCTCCTTCGCCTCCAGGACCAGCGGCTCGAGCTCCGCCGCCGCCAGCGCCTCGTCGCCGCGCATCCGCCGCCCGTCGATCTCCGCGGAGCCCTCCCCGATCAGGACCAGCGCCAGGTGGGCGAGGGGCGCGAGGTCGCCGGAGGCGCCCACGCTGCCACGCGACGGGACGACGGGATGCACGCCGGCGTTGAGCATCCCGCACAGGAGCTCGGCCACCTGCGGGCGGGCGCCGGAGAGCCCCACGGCGAGGGTCGCCGCGCGCAGCACGAGCATCGCCCGCACCACATCGGCCGGGAGCGGTTCGCCCACGCCCGCCGCGTGCGAGCGGACGAGGTTGCGCTGCAGCTGCGCGGTCTGCGCCGGGTCGATCCGCACGTCGGCCAGATCGCCGAACCCGGTGGTCACGCCGTACACGGTCTGCCCCTTGGCGACCAGCTCGCTCGATCACCGCTCGTGAGGCCGTCATCCGCTCTCGCGCGGTCGACGAGATGGGCGACCGCGCGCCGTTCGCGTGCCACAGCGACGACGTCGGAGACGCGCAGGTCGCGTCCCTCGAGCGCCAGGGGGGATGGTTCGGGCTTGTCGGTTGGCGGCATGGCCGCACCTATACTACGCACCGTGCGTCGCCTCCCTGACCCGACTCGTCGCCTGCTCGTCAGCGCGAACGCGCGGGAGCAGCTGGGCGGTGCCGTTCCCAGCCCCGCGGCGGCGTTCCTGCTGACGCTCATTGTGCTGCCCAGCCTCTTCTGGCTGATCGCGCTCAAACGCACCACGCAGTACACCGAGCCGGAGAAGTGGTTCATGACCACCATCGTCCCGGCGGTCCACAGCTGGGTCCAGACCAACGCCGAGCCCATCGACATCGCCCTTCGACTCATCAGCGCGCTCGGGTCCGGGTGGTTCGTCGCCCTGGGCTTCGCGGGGGTGGGCCTCCTGGCACTGGCCAAGGGCCGGCGCGACCTGGCGCTCCTGCTCGCGTTCGGGACGCTGGCCTTCCCGATCGAATGGAGCCTGAAGTTCTTCACCGCCATCCCCGAGATCAACGTGACCCAGCTGGTGAACGCCATGTTCAACGTGAACAACATCGGGCTCGACGACATCGCGGACTTCCCGGCCGGCCACGCCCTCCGCGCCGTCGTCTTCTACGGCCTCGTCGCCTTCTGCATCGCGCGGCTCTCGTCGGACCGACGCCAGGGAATCACCGCCTACGTCGTGGCGCTGTGGCTCATCGGCACCATCAGCCTCATCCGGCTCTACCTGGGAGCCCACTATCCAATGGACCTGCTCGGCGGCTGGATGGCCGGCGCCGCGCTGCTCTCGATCCTGGTGAGCGTCCACGTCCTGAGCGTCGACGAGCGGATTCGCCGCGAGGCGGCGTCGGCGGTGATCGCGGCGGGCGTGCTCGACGATGGGCGACGCGGTGGCGGTTCCCCTCCATCCGCCCGACACGCGGCGACGGGTCCGCCTGAGGCATGCTGCAGTTCATCGACCAGACCCTGATCCCCTTCTTCCTGTCGCTCTACGACGCGGTGGGCTACGTCGGGGTGGCGGTTGCCATTGGCCTGGAGACCTTCGTCCCCATCATCCCGTCCGAGGTGATCGTGCCCATGGCGGGCTGGAAGGTGAGTCAGTCCGCCCTGGATCCATCCGTCCTGGAGCCGCTCACCCACGCGCCGTGGAGCTGGGTCGCGGTGCTGCTGATCGCCACCGCGGGGGCGGTGGCCGGATCGTTCGCCGGCTACCTGATTGGCGCCTGGGGCGGACGCCCGCTCCTGGACAGGTGGGGCCGATACGTCCATATCCATCCCGAGGACCTCGACCGCGCCGACGCGTGGTTCGCACGCTACGGCGACTGGGCCGTCTTCTTCGGCCGTCTCGTGCCCCTCGTTCGCGCGCTGATCAACTACCCGGCCGGCGTGGCGCGCATGCCTGTCGGCCGCTTCCTCCTGTTCAGTGCGCTCGGTTCGCTGCCGTGGAACGCGGCGCTCCTGCTCGCCGGCTACCTGCTCGGGGAGAACTACCACACCCTGTACGACGCGGTTCGACCGTACGAGCTGGTGATCTACGCGCTGGTGGTGGTCGGGATCGCCTGGATCGTGTGGCGCTGGCTGAGCGGGGGCAGCGCGCGGGGAGACCGGACCGATCAGCTCCTGAGCGTGGTGGCCGGCGGATCGCGCAGAATGCCATGGTGACCGACACCGAGCGGAGCATCCTGGCGATCGACCTGGGCACCAGCGAGACGAAGGTGGGCCTGCTTGCCCCCGACGGCCGGCTGCTGGGTGTCGCGCGCGAGACGCACACACTCAGCCTGGACCCCGCGAGCGGATGCGCGGAGCAGGACCCGGAGGACTGGTGGTCGGCGGTGCGATCAGCGACCGAGCGCCTCCGCCCGGCCATGAGCGGACCGGTCGGTGCCATCTGCTGTGTCGGACAGGGACCGACCCTGGTGGTGGCCGATGCGACCGGTCGCGCAACGCGCCCGGCGATCACCTGGCTGGACCACCGACCCGCCGAGCAGGCCACGGCGCTCGAAGCGGCCACCGGGATGAGCGGCTGGGGGCTCGGGATCCTGCCCGCGGCCCGCTGGGTCGAGGTCAACGATCCGAAGGCGGCCTCGCAGGCACGCTGGTACCTCAACGCGTGGGAGTGGGCCGCGCTGCGCATGACCGCTCGGGCGGCGATGACGCGGGCACCGGGCCAGCAGCTCCCGGACCCCGAGCGCGCGGCGGCGGCGGGGCTGGCGAGCGATCGTCTCCCCGCCGTGGCCGCGACGGGCACGATCATTGGCGGACTCACCGCCGCGGTTGGCGCGGAGCTGGGGCTCGATCCCGGAACGCCGGTGATCGCCGGCACCGTCGACTCCTTCGCGAGCTTCCACGGTGCGGGCCTGGTGGATGCCCGGCGACGCCGTCGACACCGGCGGCACCTCCGGGGGCCTGGCCGTCTACTGGGACTCCCGGCCCGCCGTCCCGGAGGCCTGGGTCGCCGAGGCACCGCTCCCCGGCAGATGGCTGGTGGGTGGTGCGATGAGCGCGACGGGCAGGTCGCTCGATTGGCTGGCCGACAACGTGGTCGGCGGACGAGGCGGAGCCGCCGGCCTGGTGCGTAAGGCGGCCCGGGTCGCGCCGGGGGCGGAGGGCCTCGTCTTCCTGCCGTACCTCGCCGGCGAGCGCTCGCCGCTCTGGGATCCGGAGGCACGTGGCGCGTTCGTGGGGCTGACCCTCTCCACGACCGGGCTCACCTGGCGCGCGCGGTCCTGGAAGCGGGGGCGCTCGCGCTGCGCCATGTCGCCGCTCCGATTCGTGCCGCCGGAATCCGGATCGACGAGCTGCGGACCACCGGAGGCACGGCGCGGGGCGACACCTGGAACCAGATCAAGGCGGATGTGCTGGGCGTTCCGGTCGCGGTTCCCGCGGTGCGGGAGACGGCGCTGGCAGGGGCGGCAATCCTGGGCGCCTGCGGCCTGGGGGTGTACGGCGGGCTGCGGGAGGCGATCGAGGCCATGGTCCGCATCGATCACCGGCTCCAGCCCGATGCGCGGCATTCCGCGACCTACGACGAGCTCTTCGCCGTGTACGCGGGGCTGTGGCCCGCCATCCGCCCGTACGCGCATCGGCTCGGCAGCCTGCCCGCGGCACGCTGAACCCGGCGCGGGCTGTTCTGATCGGCCCGTCCCGGTGCTAGACTGCGAGGGCTTTCGGGGCAGGGTGAGATTCCCGACCGGTGGTAGGGATCCTGCGAGGCAGGATCGAGCCCACGAGCGGCTCGGTGCGACGCATCGAGTGTCAGCAGATCCGAAGCGCGACCCGGCGGTTGCGTGACCGGAGCCGACGGTACAGTCCGGATGAGAGAGAGCAGCGTCTGCCGTCGCATCGCGCGCGGTGGATTCCGTGGTCGATGCCCCGAGGCGAACGAAAGGAGCCTGGGACGTCATCACGCACGGGGGTGGGATCGGCCGTTGCGACGGTCGCCGATACGCCTGCCACGCACCCCGCTCAGCCCGCTGTCTCGATGGTGGACGTCGCGTTCACGTACCGGCGCGGGAACGCGCAGCGCGCCGCGCTTGACGGCGTCTCGCTGGAGGTCGCGAACGGCGAGTTCGTGGCGATCATCGGCGCCAACGGGACCGGCAAGAGCACCCTCCTGCGGCTCGTCTCCGGCCTGCTGATGCCCGACCGGGGCTCGATCTCCGTCGTGGGCCAGCCCGTCACCGGCCCGGAGTCGCGGGTGGGCCTCGTGTTCCAGGAACCCCGCCTGCTGCCGTGGCGCACGACGCTCGACAACGTGGCGTATCCACTGGAGCTCGCCGGATGGAGCCGCGACGCGCGGCGCGAGAAGGCGGCTTCGATGCTGCGCCTGGTGGGCCTGCGCGACGCGGGGCATCTTCGGCCGCACGATCTCTCCGGTGGGATGCGGCAGCGGGCATCGATCGGGCGCGCCCTGATCCTCGAGCCGGCGGTCCTGCTCCTCGACGAGCCGTTCAGCGCGCTCGACGCACTGACCCGCGAGCGCTTCAACCTCCAGCTGCGTGCCCTGTGGCGGAAGACCGGCGCGACGGTGGTGCTGGTCACTCACTCGATCTCCGAAGCCGTCCTGCTCGCAGACCGGGTCGTGGTCCTGAGCGGCCATCCCGGACGGGTCGCCGCCGTGGTGACCATTGACCAGCGGAGCGATTCGGAGACCGCGCCAGAAACGGCCGCCGCCGGCGCGGCCGCGGTACGCGCCATCCGCGCGGCGCTGGGGAGCGACGTGCCCCCCGCCCCGGCAGGGGAGGATGCCTGGTGAGCGCCCGGAGATTGTTCCGGGAGATCGCGCCGGTGCTCCTGGCGGCCGCGGTCTTCCTCATCGGCTGGAAGCTCCTGGTGGTGGTCGCCAACTACCCCGCCTTCGTCCTTCCCGCGCCGGAGGTGGTCGCCGCGCGGCTGGTCACCGCCTGGACCAGCGGGACGATGGAGCCCCACGCGGCGGCGACCGCGCTCGAGGTCGCGATCGGGTTCGCCGTTGGATCCAGCCTGGCCCTGGGCGCAGGCTATCTCCTCGCTCGATCCCGCGTGGCCGACCGCCTCCTCTCCCCGTACCTGGTGGCCGCGCAGGCGACCCCGATCCTCGCGCTCGCTCCCCTGATCGCGCTCTGGTTCGGGACGGGGCTGCTCTCGAAGGTGATCATCTGCGCCCTCATCGTGTTCTTCCCGGTCGCGGTCTCGGCCATGGTCGCCGTGCGATCCGTGGACCGGCAGCTGATCGAGATGGCGAGCTCGTTCCGCGCCTCGCGCCGGCAGGTGCTCACCACGGTGGAGATCCCGGGAGCCCTGCCCGTGGTGTTCGGAGGGATCCGGGTGGGCGCCACCCTGGCCGTGGTGGGCGCGATCATCGCCGAATGGGCAGGCGGCGAGCATGGGCTGGGCGTGCTCATCAACCTCGCGCGGGGCAGCCTGTTCGACACCCCCCTGCTCTTCGCAACCCTGTTCACCATTGCCGGCCTGGGGGTCGGCTTCTACCTGTTGATCGTGCTCGTGGAGCGCTGGCTGGTTGGCGTTCGCGGCTGATGTCACCGATGAGTTCGAGGAGGTTCCCGATGCTCGGAACAGCACTTGCGCGGCGGGGGGTCCCGGGGCGCCGGGGGGCGGTGCTCGCCCTGGGCATCCTCATATCGTTGGGGACGGCCTGCCAGGGTCCCGGCGGCGGGCCGTCGAACACTGCGCCATCGGGCTCCGGATCAACCGCGCCCACCCCGCTGGTCGTGGGGCTCGGGTACATACCCAGCGTCCAGTTCGCCCCCTTCTACCTGGCGCAGCAGGCGGGCTACTACCGGGATGCGGGGTTGGCCGTCACCTTCGAGAACAAGATCGACCCTGACCTGATCACGCTGGTGGCTCAAGGCGCCTTGGACATCGGGATCGCGGATGGCACGAGCGTTATCCCGGCCGTCAGTCAGCGGATCCCGATCCGCTACGTGACGACCGTCTATGCCCAGTTCCCGAACATCGTCTACGCGAAGTCGTCGAGCGGGATCCGGACCGCGGCGGATCTACGGGGAAAAACGATCGGCACGCCCGGCAAGTACGGGAGCAGCTGGATCATGCTGGAGGCGCTGCTCGCCTCTGCGGGAATGACTCCATCGGACGTGAACGTCCGCCTCTATCCGGATTTCGGGCAGGGCACCGCGCTGGCCCAGGATGCCGTGGACGCCGCCACCGGCTTCTCGAACAACGAGCCGGTGGTGCTGCAGCTCTCGGGCACGCCGGTCACCGTCCTTGACGCGAACGCGTCGGTCCCGCTTCCGGGGAACGGATTGATCGCCTCCGTCGCGACGATCTCCGCAAAGCACGCCGCGCTGACCGCGTTCGTCGCAGCCACCCTCCGGGCGATGAAGGAGATCACGGCCGATCCGGCAACGGGCCTGGCGGCCGCGGTCGCCCAGGTCCCCGACCTCGGCACGGACCAGGCTACGCAGCGCGCGATCCTCGAAGCGACCATCGCGACCTGGACCAGCGATTATGTCGCCGCGCATGGGTACGGCGCCATCGATCGCTCGGCATGGCAGGCCACGGTCACCTTCATGGCGGCGCTCCCCGATGGCCCGATCTCGGGCACGCCGCCCACGGTCGATCAGCTCGTTGACGAGAGCCTTCTCTCCGGGTGAGCCTATGCGGCGCCCCGCAGGCGCTCCGCGACGTCGAGCGTCTGCTCCAGCAGCATCATGGTGGTGATGGGGCCCACGCCGCCGGGGACCGGCGAGACCGCGGCAGCCACCTGCTGCACCTCGGGCGCCACATCCCCGCAGACGGTTCCGTTCACCGTGTTGATCCCGCAGTCGATCACCACCGACTCCGGGGAGACCATCTCAGCGTTGATGAGCGCCGGGATGCCGGCCGCCACCACCAGGATCTCCGCGTGTCGAGTCAGCGCACCCAGGTCTCGCGTTCCGCGATGGCAGACGGTGACGGTCGCATCGGCGGCGAGGAGGAGCGCGGCGACGGGCCGGCCGACCACGGGTGAGCGCCCGACCACGACCACGTGCCGGCCGGCGACCGGGATCTCGAATGCTCGCAGCAGCTCCATCACCGCCAACGCGGTGGCCGGTGCGAGCGCCGGTTCGCCGCGCGCGAGATGACCGGCGCTCACCGCGGTGGCTCCGTCAACGTCCTTCGTGGGCTCGAGGGCGTTGACGAGGGCGGTCGCATCGAAACGCGCAGGCACCGGCTGCGTGACCAGGATGCCGGCCACGCTCGGATCAGCGCCCAGAGCTCCGATTTGTCCTGCCAGGGAGCCGGTGTCGGAGTCCGCGTCGGGCGTGACGATGACCGGCTCAAGGCCGATCTTGGCGGCCGCCCGCGACACGCCGCCGGCATAGATCGCCGAAGGGCCGTCCGTGTCGAAGCGCACGATCGCGAGCTTTGGAGGATCGCCGCCGCCGTCGATCAGCCTCGCGACCCGCGCGGTCGCGGTCGCGCGCAGGGCTGCGGCGACGGACCGGCCCTCGAGCAGGCGAGCGCTCATCGAGGCGTGAAGCTCACCCGAGGCGGACCGCGACGCTGGCAAGGGCGCGGGCCTCGACCTCGGCGGCGGACGTTTCGAGGCGCGCGATCTCGTCCGGAGCACTCGCGCCAATGGCCGCGCCGGCGGGCAGATACGGCAGGTTGATCCGCACGTTGAGGATGGCGCCGCGGGTGGCCGCAGAGGCGAGCTGGGCAGCGACGCCCGCGTCGCTGGCCGCATTCGGATTGCCGATGGGTGCGATCCGGGCCGCGAGCTTGATCACCTGCGCGGCCGTCCTCGCCGTCTCCAGGGGCACCTGCGCCGCGAGCACGAACGACTCGCCCATGGCCGCCTTGCGCGCGGCCCGCTCGTCGTCCGACTCCTTCGGCAGGCGGCGGGCCTGCATCACCGCGTCGTATGCCTCGGAGTCCCGCTCGGCGAGCTCGAGGAGTCGGTCTCGCAGCCCCGCGGCTTCACCGCCGATCGAGCGCACCTCGTCGTCGACCGATTCGTAGCCGGCGCGGCCCGCGGTCAGGGCGGCGACCATGGAGACCAGCGATGCGCCGAGCGCTCCGGCGATGGCCGCGGCGCTCCCTCCACCAGGTACCGGCGCCGAGCTCGAGAGCCCGGCGGCGAGATCGCGGACCGAGCGATCGATCAGCGCGGGATTGCGCTGCGTGGTTTCCGAGTCGTCCGTCATTCGTTTCCTCGTTCCGGCGAGCACAGCGGGGACACCGGAACGGATTGTACGGTCGGGCGCTCGGCAGGGTTGGCGGCGGCGCTCGCCTCAGGCGGCCACCGGCTGCTCGTCGATCGTCTCCAGGAACCAGCGACGGTTGCGGGCGTCCCAGGTCAGGATGGCGCGACCGCGCGGCGTGTCGAGATCCATGGTCAGGTGTGGACCGTCCTCGGTCCGGTAGGCGTGGCGCTCGTCTCGAACCGCACGGAGCCCGGTGACCGGCAGGCGCGACGCGCCGAATGCGATGCTCGTGGGCCGTCTGCTGTCGCGATCCCAGCGGACCCGAGCTGGAACCGGTGCGGTGGTGGGGGTAGCCATGTTCGTGCCTCCTGGCGTTGGGGCCTGCTCTGGCACTGAACAGGCGTTCGATTCAGGAGGCAGCATACGAACGGACGTTCTATTCGTCAAGCCCCTCGATCGACCTCCAGCCGCCTGGAGCGGCCCGGCCGCTCACCGAAGTCGAATCGGCGTGTGGGGCGGTCGCGTAGCAGCCGGGCCCGAGTGATCGCACCCTCCCCGTAGCGCTCGCGGACCGCATCGATGGAGGCCGCCAAACGGTCGGCCTTTCCCGGAGCGTCGAACAGGGTGAGCTGCTGGGCGGACGTGAGGCCAATGGCGGTCAGGCCAATGAGCCGGACCCCGCGCCCCGTGACCAGCGTCCGGTCGAGCAGGGCAATGCCGGCGGCGTAGATCGGCTCGCTCTCGCGCACCTGCCGGCCCAGCGGTGCCTGGCGGGTCAGGGTCTCGAAGCCCTCGTAGCGCAGCTTCAGCTGCACCGCGCCCGCGGCGAGATGGTGGTGGCGCAGGCGAGATGCGACCGAGTCGGCGAGGTCCAGGAGCGTGGCGTCCAGACGCCGCCGGTCAAGGACGTCGTGCTCGAAGGTGTGTTCGTGACCCACGCTCTTGGGTGCCTGCACCGGCACCACGGCAGACGGATCGAGGCCCCGCGCCCGGGCCGCAAGCTCGGCGCCGTGCTGTCCGAACCGCCGGCGAAGGGCCGCCTCGCCCATCCCGGCCAGCTGGCCGATGGTGGTGACCCCGAAGTCCCGCAGCGCCTCCTGTGAACGGGGCCCCACCCCCCAAAGCCGGCTCACCGGGAGCGGTGCGAGGAACGCCGCCTCGTCACCGGGCGCCACCACCACGAGGGCATCCGGCTTGCGCAGGTCGGAGGCCACCTTGGCGCACAGCTTGTTCGTCGCCACCCCGACGCTGACCACCAGCCCCACCTCGGAGCGGATTCGCTCCTTGAGGCTGCCCGCGATGGTCTCCCCGTCGCCGAAGGCCGCAGTGCTGGCGGTCACGTCCATGAAGGCTTCGTCCAGGCTGATGGGCTCCACCAGTGGCGTGTAGGAGGCGAAGATCCGCATCACCTGTCCGCTCAGCTCGCGGTATCGGTCCGGCCGGCCGGGCAGGAAGACGCCGGTCGGACAGAGCCGTGCCGCGGTGCGCAAGCGGCATCGCGGAGTGGACGCCGAAGCGCCGGGCTTCGTAGGACGCGGCGCTCACCACGCCGCGCGCCGCCGGATCGCCGCCGACAATCACGGGTCGGCCGCGCAGGGTCGGATCGTCGAGGACCTCGACGGAGGCATAGAACGCGTCGAGGTCCGCGTGGAGGATGGTGCGCACCGCAGATCAGTCCGTTCCCGGATACCGCGCGAACGCACCCGGTGCCAGCCCTGCCAGAAGGCGGTGCGCCTCCTGGTCGAGACCGCGCCGATCCCCGGAAGCGAGGCGGCCGAACGGACGCAGGTCCGCGAACGGACGCCCGTCATCGCCTCGGCGCGGGAGCCACGTCCCGGCCACCATGCCATCCACGAGGAAGGTGGGCAGGACATCCGCGTTCGCGGTGATGACCGTCGACCGATGCGACTCGCGCAGCACACGAGTCCGGTCGCGGGTGCCGTAGGCAAGGAGCAGGCTGTCCCAGCGGGCGAGCAGGCGTGGAGGCGCGGGAGCATTGCCCGGTGGCCTCGGCGCGTCCTCGAGATCGAAGAGGGTGCGGCCCGTCTCGTCCTCGAGCCGGACCAGGCGGTCGCCGATCGCTTCAATCCCGGCGCGCAGGGCGGGCAGGTTCCGACCACGCCCGACATAGGCCGCGAGATCCTCCGCGCTGGCGGGGCCGAATGCGGCGAGGTAGCGCTCGGCGAGGTGGCGTGCCGCACGGGCCGGATCCGCGTCGGCCGCGGACCCCGGGCCCAGCCAGGTCGTCATCGGCAGATATCGGCTGCGCCCGTACGCCTCGCCGTCATAGGGCACGTGGATCAGCGGCACCGATGCGCTGAAGTGCCGCCACAGGCAGCGGTTCGGCGGCAGCGTGACCCCTCCGAGCCGGCCGGCAAGGATCCGCTCGATCTCCCGGATCGCGAGGGGTCCGTGTTCCATTGCGGCCAGCACGTCCGAGTGCCCGGCGGTGATGCGCCGTCCGAGCGAAGACGTCACCGGATCGAGCTTGAACAGGGTGCGCCACTGGGCCACGCGGTAGGGCAGGGTCATGGTCGACATCGGCCAGGCGTCCGCGGCGGTCACGACGTGGACGGTCATCCGCATCAGCGAGGCGCGGACCACCTCTCGACGCCTGCGCGCTTCGAGGAGATCAGGCGACGCGGAGGACGGGACTCGCGCCTGCAACGCGAACGCGGGCCAGTCGGGGTGCTGCGCCTGAAGGGACCCGCACCGTGCGACAAGGGCGCTGGGGTCAGCGGACGCAAAGGGCTCCAGCAGACCCTGGCGAGCAAGCGTTGCCCGGTTGAGCTCCCTGAGCGTCAGGCGGCGCGGCGCCATGGCGCCGGGTTCAGGCGAGCTTGCGAATGACGCCCACGACCTTGCCCTGGACCTGGACTTCGGTCGCGTAGATCGGCTCCATTTCGCTGTTGGCAGGCTGCAGCCGGATCCGATCCGCCTCGCGGAAGAAGCGCTTGAGCGTCACGCCGTTGTCCTCGAGGAGGGCGACCACGATGTCGCCGTCCTGCGCGGTGGCCTGGGGCTGGACGATGACGTAGTCGCCGTCATCGATCAGCGCGTCGATCATGGATTTGCCCCGGACCCGGAGCACGTACGAGCCGTCGCGGGCCTCGATGGAGCGCGGGACGTCGAGCGACTCCGCCGCGTCCGAGTACGCCTCGATGGGCTGGCCCGCGGCGATCTCGCCCAGCACGGGCAGGCTCACGACATCCCGATCCACGGGCATCCGGAACGGCGTCACGCGCGGTGCCGGGCGCGCCGCTCGCTCCCCCTCGCCGCGATGGGTGAGGCGCAGCGCTCGCGAGCTGTGGCTGCCGCGTTCAAGGAGCCCGTCCCGCTCGAGGGCGAGGAGGTGATGGTGGACCGCGGACGTCGACGCCAGGCCGACGGCATCGGCGATCTCCCGGACTGAGGGCGGATATCCGCGCTCGGCAACGGTGTGCGCGATGCACTCAAGGATCTTCTGGCGACGGTCGACGTCGTGCCTGGTCACGCCTGTGCGCCCTCCGCGCTTTTCGAGGATTGGCCCGACCCTAGCAGAACAGGTGTTCTATCGTCAAGCCGATGCCGCCTTCCGAGGTTGACGGTCGCCTCTGCTAGAATCGGCGCCCCACTGACCACCGGAGGCCCATCCCGCCGTGAATCGTTCCGGCCGCTGGCGTTACCTGCGACTCGCGCAGCTCGCGTGGAAGCTCCCGACCTATGCGCGCGTGATCTGGGGCATGCTCCGGGACCGGCGTACCCCCGCGTACCTCAAGGTCCTGCTCGGCGCCGCGCTCGCCTACCTCGTCTCGCCGCTCGACCTCATTCCGGACGCGTTGCCGCTCATCGGCCAGGCCGACGACCTCACCGTTCTCCTGCTGGTGCTGGACCTCTTCCTGGCGAATGCGCCGCGCGAGGTCCGCGAGGAGCACTGGGAGCGGGCGCGCACCGGGACCGCGCAGCTTGATCGCGACCTGGCGCAGCTCCGCGGGCTGCTCGGGGTCCGGTACGACCGGATCCGCGACACGCTGCCCGAGCTGCTCGAGCGGTACGGCGACCTCCGCGAGCCCGCCGCGCTGAAGGAGACCCTGGCGGGCTGGCGGACGCAGCGCCTGGCGGCCGATTCCCAGCGCGCGACAGAACCCATCGACGCACCACCGGCCAGGGACCCGGCGCTGAACTAAGATCCACCGCCGCGCACCCCGTCCGGGCGACGCGGACCTATGAGGTAGTGATAACCGTCATGAAGGTGATCCTCAAGCACGACGTGAAGGGGCTTGGCCGCGAGGGCGACGTCAAGGAGGTGAAGGGCGGGTATGCGCGCAACTTCCTGATCCCGAACGGAGCCGTGGTGGTTGCCGACACCGGGGCCCTGAAGAACTGGGAGCGGCACCGCGCCGAGCGCGAGGAGCGTGATCGCGCCCTGCGCGCCGACGCAGAGGCGACCGCGGAGCGGCTGCGCGATCTGCGGCTCGAGATCGCGGTCAAGGCCGGCGAGAAGGACCGTCTCTTCGGCTCCGTCACGAACCGCGAGATCGCGGACCTCCTGGCGAAGGAGGGAATCGAGGTGGACCGCCACCAGATCGCCCTGCACGAGCCCATCAAGACCGTCGGCGAGCACCGGGTCACCGTGCATCTGGGTGCCGGCCTCGACCCGCACGTCGTGGTCGTCGTCACGCCGCTGCACTGACCGGCAGGCGACGGATCTCGAGGTCCGTCCAGCGGCCGGTACCACGCGAACGCCTGCGGGGGAGGGAGGTCCCGCCGTGGCGTCGTGACATGCGAGGTGTCGCGTCGGCATGCGTTCCTGGAGGGGCAGATTCACCGATCCGGTCGCGAGGTGCCCCGCGGTGTCCACAGGTTGTCCCCAGCGAAGATCGCAGATGGTGGGTAACTTCGTGCACAACTCCCACCTGCGGGCGGCGGCAGCGGCTACGGTGCGATGGCCCGTCCCACGGCCCCGTCACCCCGTCAAGCAGGTCGCCATGAACCGGTCATCCCCCGCAGGCTGCGCATGAGCATCGACAAGCTGGCCCCGCAGGCCATCGATGCCGAGCAGTCCGTTCTCGGCGCCATCCTGATCGACGCCGACGCGATCCTGAAGGTCGCCGATTTCCTGCACCCGTCCGACTTCTATCGGCAGCAGCACGCCGATGTCTACGAGGCGATGCTGGCGCTCCACGGGCAGCGCGAGCCGCTCGACCTGGTGACCGTTGGGGACGAGCTGGCGCGGCGGGAGCGCCTGGATGCCATCGGCGGCCCGGCCTATCTGGCGGGCCTCATGAACGGCGTCCCGACCGCCGTCCACGTGGAGCACTACGCCAGGATCGTCGAGCGCAAGTCGGTCCTGCGCAATTTGATCGCCGCGGCGGGCCGGATCGCCGCGGTCGGCTACGAGGAGGCCAACGACACCGCGGTCGCCATCGACCGGGCCGAGTCGATCCTCTTCGAGATCAGCCAGCGGCGGACGCAGGGCGGGTTCGAGTCCCTCTCGACGCTCCTGGGGCAGGCCTACGACCGTCTCGAGTACCTCCACGAGCACCGGGGCCAGATCCTGGGGATCCCGTCCGGGCTGTCGCAGCTGGACACCCTGCTGGGCGGGTTTCAGCCTTCGGACCTGATCATCCTCGCCGCGCGCCCCAGCGTCGGGAAGACGAGCATGGCCCTCAACATCGCGCAGCACGCCTCCGTGCGTGAAGGCAAGAAGGTCGCCGTCTTCAGCCTGGAGATGAGCAAGGAGCAGCTGTCGCTCCGGCTCCTCTCCGCTGAGACCGGCATCAACCCGAGGCCGCTCCAGACCGGGTTCATGGAGGAGACGGACTGGAGCAAGATCGCGCAGGTCATGAACGACATGGCCACCGCGCCAATGTGGATCGACGACTCGCCGGCGCTCTCCGTGATGGAGCTGCGGACGAAGGCGCGTCGCCTCGAGGCGGAGCAGCACGGTCTGGACCTCATCATCGTGGACTACCTGCAGCTGATGCAGGCCAGCGTCCAGAGCCGCGAGCCGAACCGGGTCCAGGAGGTGAGTGAGATCAGCCGTGGCCTCAAGCAGCTCTCGCGCGAGCTCAAGGTACCGGTCATCGCACTCTCACAGCTGTCGCGGGGAGTCGAGCAGCGCGGGTCTGCAGAGCCCCGGCTCTCCGACCTGCGGGAGTCGGGGTCCATTGAGCAGGACGCCGACGTGGTGATCTTCCTGTACCGCGACGGGGAGCAGAACGCGGACAGCGAGGTCGAGCTGGTGAAGGCCAAGATCGCCAAGCACCGCAACGGGCCTATCGGCGAGGTGCCCCTCCAGTTCCGCAAGTCGACGACACGCTTCTTCACCGTGGTCCGCGAGGAATCCGTCGCCCCGTTTGCGTGATCAGGCCCGGATTTCGTGGGCACCTCGCCGGCTCCGCCACCGGAATCGCGCGAAAAAGACCCTGTACACACGCTTGGACCCGCGTGTATAGTCGGCGGCTGAACGTCCGGCCCACGCTCACCCCGAGTCGTCCCGATCCCGCAGCACAGGCGCTCACGCGATCAGCACTGGCCCGAGGAACAGACGGTCCGTCCGCAGCCAGGCCGAGGCGCGCGCACAGGAGGCAAGGGAAAGGGTGTACGCCGACAAGACCATCCGCTGCCGAGACTGCGGGATGGACTTCGTCTTCAGCGCCGGCGAGCAGAAGTTCTACGCCGAGAAGGGGCTGGTCAACGAGCCCCAGCGCTGTCAGAGCTGCCGCGCGGTGGCCAAGCAGAACCGCGCACTGGGCATCAGCAACGGAGGCGGGGGGCAGCGCGAGATGCATGCCGCCGTCTGCGCCGAGTGCGGTGGGCAGGCGCTCGTGCCGTTCCTGCCGCGCAACGATCGCCCGGTCTACTGCAGCAGCTGCTTCGACAAGGTGCGCGCCCAGGCCTGAGCGAGCACGGACCGGCACCGCCGGTCGCAGGATACGCCGACGCCGCCCGATCTCCGGGCGGCGTCTTCTTCGTCCGCGCCGGTTGGTGGCGCGGCCACGCTCGCCGTGCACCGTCCCGATACCATACGATTCGGTGACGTCCTCGCCCCATGCGCGATAGCCGGAGGTTCGCCCCACCACATGTCCGTCACCGCCGTCGTCGGCGCCCAGTGGGGTGACGAGGGGAAGGGCAGGGTCGTCGACTACCTCGCGGCCGACGCGCAGCTGGTCGTCCGCTACGGCGGCGGAAACAACGCCGGCCACACCGTCGTGAACCCCCACGGCCATTTCAAGCTCCACCTGGTCCCTTCGGGCATCTTCTACCCCGGTACCCGGAACCTCCTGGGCAACGGGGTCGTGATCAACCCGCCGGCGCTGGTGGGCGAGATGGATGGCCTGGCCGGAGCCGGCTTCGGGTGCGAGAACCTCTTCATTGCCGATCGTGCCCATCTCGTCATGCCCTGGCACGTCCTCCTCGACCAGCTCGAGGAGCGGGAGCGCGGATTGGCGCGCCTCGGAACCACCTCGCGAGGCATCGGCCCGGCCTACGTCGACAAGGTCGCGCGCCGTGGCATCCGGGTCGTGGACCTGCAGGATCCCGACGCCTTCCGCCGCGCCCTCGGACCGGCACTCGATCGTGTCCGCCGTGTCGTGCGCGACTACTACCGTGCGGGCGGTCCCGACGATGAGCTGGCACCGCTCATTGCCGAGGCGACCGATGAGTCGGCAATTGCCGAGGCCTATCTCGCGGCCGGTGAGCGTCTCGCCCGCCACATCGTCGACGGACAGGCGATCGTGGACGGGAGCCTCGAAGCGGGGGAGCGCATCCTGCTGGAGGGCCAGCTGGGCACCATGCGCGACCTCGACTGGGGCGTTTATCCCTACGTGACCAGCTCGTCGCCGATCCCCGGTGGGGCGAGCCTGGGCGCCGGTCTGCCGGCGGTCCGCATCGACCGGGTGCTGGGCGTGGCCAAGGCCTACACCACCGCGGTGGGTGCCGGCCCGCTGCCCACCGAGCTCACCGACGCCGATGGCGACGCGCTCCGCGAGCGTGGTGTCGAGTACGGCACCTCCACGGGTCGGCCGCGCCGCTGCGGCTGGTACGACGCGGTGGCGGTCGCCTTCTCCGTCCGTCTGGCGGGATACTCGAGCATCGCCCTGACCAAGCTCGACGTTCTCGACGGGTTCGGGCGCATCCGGATCTGCACCGCATACCGGGACCCGGAGACGGGGACGGTGTGGAACACCGTGCCGGCGTCGGCATCAGTCTATGCGCGGCTCGAGCCGGTCTACGAGGAGCTGCCGGGCTGGGAGTCCGACTGCACCGCGGCCCGCTCGTGGACCGATCTGCCCGCGGCTGCACGCGCGTACGTCGAGCGCCTGGAGACGCTGGCCGGCGTGCCGGTGAGCCACGTATCGGTCGGGCCCGAACGGGAGCAGATGATCCTCCGCGGTTGAGGTGAGCCGACCTCACCCAGCTGGGGACCTGCTCCGGGACCCTCGCCGTTGCCCGTTGCGACCTGACCGCGTGAGGCAGCGGGGTCAGGCGCCGGTCGTCACCACCACCAGCTGCGGAGCATTCGTGCCCTCGCGGCTGCTGAAGCGGGTGGCGGTGTTGCTGGGGTCGCTGATCGCCAGGCTGAGCGAGCCATCACCGGTCACCAGGTTGGCGCTGGTGAGATCGACATCCACCCAGCTGCCGGCGTTGAAGTTCGCACAGCTGGCGACCTGCGCACCCCGCGTCGGGGCGTTGTTCGCGGTGATGGTCGTCTCGCCCCAGCTCGAGTCGGCCACCGGCAGGACGTTGCAGCCGTGGGAGCCGCGGGCCTCCGCGTAGAGGCGCAGGGTCACGCTCTGCACGGTGCCGACGACCCCGCTCAGGTCGAAGCGCAGGTAGCTGATCTGCACGGGTGAGGCGTCGATGCGCAGCGCGGTCCCGGTGCCGTAGTTGCTGGTGGGGTTGCCGGCATCGACGTAGCTGTCGGCCGCCGCGCTGAAGGTGAAGGTGCCGCTGGTCGCGGCCGCGTCGGTGGTGGCCGAGGCGGTGTTGCTGGGCGGGCCGACGTTGCCCGCCGCGTCGCGGGCGACGACCGTGTAGCTGTAGGTCGTCGACGGGCTCAGGCCGCTGTCGGTGTAGCTGGTGGTCGCACCGTCCACGCTGGTCAGCGGGCTGCCATTGCGGGAGATGTCATAGCCCACCACGCCCACGTTGTCCGTGGCGGCGCCCCACGACAGGCCGATGGCGGCGCTGCCCGCCGCGGTGGCGGTCAGGGTGCCGGGGGCCGAGGGGTTCTGGGTGTCGGGCGGGGGCGGCGGTGGTGGCGGTGGCGCGTTATTGGTCACCACCACCAGCTGCGGAGCATTCGTGCCCTCGCGGCTGCTGAAGCGGGTGGCGGTGTTGCTGGGGTCGCTGATCGCCAGGCTGAGCGAGCCATCACCGGTCACCAGGTTGGCGCTGGTGAGATCGACATCCACCCAGCTGCCGGCGTTGAAGTTCGCACAGCTGGCGACCTGCGCACCCCGCGTCGGGGCGTTGTTCGCGGTGATGGTCGTCTCGCCCCAGCTCGAGTCGGCCACCGGCAGGACGTTGCAGCCGTGGGAGCCGCGGGCCTCCGCGTAGAGGCGCAGGGTCACGCTCTGCACGGTGCCGACGACCCCGCTCAGGTCGAAGCGCAGGTAGCTGATCTGCACGGGTGAGGCGTCGATGCGCAGCGCGGTCCCGGTGCCGTAGTTGCTGGTGGGGTTGCCGGCATCGACGTAGCTGTCGGCCGCCGCGCTGAAGGTGAAGGTGCCGCTGGTCGCGGCCGCGTCGGTGGTGGCCGAGGCGGTGTTGCTGGGCGGGCCGACGTTGCCCGCCGCGTCGCGGGCGACGACCGTGTAGCTGTAGGTCGTCGACGGGCTCAGGCCGCTGTCGGTGTAGCTGGTGGTCGCACCGTCCACGCTGGTCAGCGGGCTGCCATTGCGGGAGATGTCATAGCCCACCACGCCCACGTTGTCCGTGGCGGCGCCCCACGACAGGCCGATGGCGGCGCTGCCCGCCGCGGTGGCGGTCAGGGTGCCGGGGGCCGAGGGGTTCTGGGTGTCGGGCGGTGTGTCGCTGATGAATCCGAGGGAGGCGGCGACGTCGTCGTAGGCAACCTGGTGCGTCTTCCCGGGGGCGTTGTCGCCAACCTGGAGGATCTGGATCGCCTGCGTGCCCAGGTTCTCGGTGTTGGTCAGCCCCGGGACCGAGGTCCCGTCAAGCCACACCTGGATCGACCCCTGCGTGCCCGCCACCGTGGCATGCACCTGCAACTCATGCCAGACCCCGAGCGTGACGGTGGTGGTGCTCTGGACTGCGGCGCCGGCCTGGTCGTTACGGTATCCAAGGCGACCGGTGCCCGTAACATAGAGACCGAGCAGGGAAGCGCTTGCGGCCGTGCGGAGTCGCATCAGGTACGCGGTCTGTGTGTCCTGGCTGGCGATCTTGAATCGCACCCGGTAGTACAGGTCGGTCTGCGGGTCGACCAGGGTGTGCGTCGCGGACGCCGCGGTGCCGTTCGCGAGCTCCTGGGCTCCATTCGTCCCGTCGAAGGCCGCGGACGGATCCACGGTGAACGCCCCGCTGACGTTCCAGGCGGAGAGGCCGGACTCGAACCCGTCCGCGAAGATGACGCCGCCGTCATTCGGCACCTGAACGCTGGCGATGTTGCTGGTCGTGGAGGCATTGCCGGCTGGATCGAACGCGACAACCTGGTAGGAATAGGTTCCACCCGGGACCACGGTCGTGTCCCGGTAGTTGGCATCGAGGGTCGTTGCAAGCAGGACGTTGTTCCGGAACACGCGGTACCCGCTGACCCCGACGTTGTCGACCGATGGCGTCCAGCTCAGCGTGGCAACGCCGCCCAGCGGGGCCTGCGCAGACAGGTCCGTCACCTGCGAGGGCGGCGCGGTATCGGTTGGCGTGCCGCTGCACTGGAAGGCGCCGCCGTCCTTGCTGACGTTGTTCGTGTCGGCAAAGACGTAGCCGGCGCCTGCCGGATTCAGCGTCAGCTTCAGGGCACCGAACCCTGCGGGCGACGTGTCATAGCCGACCGCCAGCCTGGAATCCGAGCGAACGAATCCCTGGATACCGTGGCCCGCTGTGCCGACCACGAACTGCGTGATCCCGGTCGCCGACGGGTTGCCGTTGCGGTCGAGCGGCACCCATCGCTGGTAGCTGTGGTCATGGCCGGTCAGGACCAGGTCGACGCCTTTGTCGGCCATGAGCTTCCAGATGTCCTGCAGGAAGCTCGTGTCACCCTGCGGGCCCACGCTCCAGATCGGGTGGTGGAAGTAGACGAGCGTGCACGGCGCGCTGTTGTTCGTCAGCTGGTCCTGGAGCCAGACGAATTGCGGGGTGCCCGGCGCGGTCTCGTTGAACTGGCTCGTCGAATCGAGCGCGATCACGTGCCAGGAGCCCGCGGTGAATGCGTAGTAGTGGGGTGGCTGATGCCAGTACCCGAAGTACCCGGGCGCCTGTCCGGCGGTGTACTCGTGGTTGCCGACGACCGGGTTGGTGATGGGCGCGAGGCTGCCCCAGCCCGTCAGGCCATACCAGTTGTAGAACTCAGCGACGGAACCGTCCTCGTATACGTCCCCGAGATACAGGGCCAGGTTCGGGTCCCAGCTGGAGATGAGGCCCGACACGAGGTCGCTCGGCGCGCTCCCGTCGGGTCCATCACCGGCGGCGGCCACCACCGGATGCTGGGCCGACGTGCTCTTGGCCGAAAAGTCGCTCGGCGGCGTCGGTGGCTTCTTGACGCCGTTCGCGAAGGTCACGCCGATTGATGCCGAGTTTGATGTGACGCCGTCGCGCAGGGAGGCGCTCGCGCCCAGGGTGTGTGAGCCGTCCTTCCACATCGCGGAGGGCAGGACGAAGGTGTAGGGAGCGCTGAAGTCGGTCAGCAGGTATCCGCCGTCGAGGGAGAACACGACGCGCTGAATCCCCGGACTGGTCCCGCTGAAGGAAATGGTGGCAGTTGTCTGCGCGTCCCCGGAGACGGTCGCACCCGACCCAGGGGCGGAGATGCAGATCGTGACAACGTACGCCGTTTGCGTGGTGGACTGGCAGGTGGCGGCGGCGGCGGGCGATGGAGCGCGAACCACCATGAGGGTCGCGGCCAGGGATCCGGCGACTGCCAGGCGCCCGAGTCGGCGTGCCATCCCAAAGACGGGGTGCGAGGGCTGTTCATGCGGTTGGCTGGTGGCCAGGTCTCGGGAACGGATCCGACGCAGTCTCAAACGATCCCCTCTCTCCTGCAAAATGGTACGGCGTGTGAGCGAGTCGGCGGGAATGCACGGTAGATTGCGGTCCCGTGACCGGGCCAGTCAATATGGACAAGGTACTTTCGGCCTATTTTGGACTGGCCCGAGCGTGAAACCGGGAGATCTGTGGTGCATTTGAGCACCATGGCCGGGACTGATGCCCTAACGCGCCACCGTTCGCGCACAGGCTGAGCGGTCAGCCCGGTGAACAACCAATGGCCAAACGGGGCGCAAACGTTTGGTTCGGCCCACGCTACGTCGCAGGGTCAGGTTCCGCAGCGACTTCGAAACAGCACCGTGGAGGTGACCGTGCAGATCGGGATCATCGTCCCCCAGGGATGGACGGGGGAGTACAACGGCTGGGAGCCGGCCCGGGCGTGGGCGCGGACGGTCGCGGTGGCGCAGCAGGCGGATGCGCTGGGGTTCGAGTCGGCGTGGCTCTTCGACCATTTCCACACCGTCCCAAAGCCCACCGACGAGCTGACCTTCGAGGCCTTCACCTCGCTCTCCGCGCTGGCCGCGCTCACCGACCGGATCCGGCTGGGCCACGTCGTGATCTGCAACGGCTACCGGAACCCGGCGCTGGTGGCCAAGATGATCTCGACCATGGACGTCATCTCCAACGGTCGGATGGAGCTGGGGATCGGCGCAGGCTGGAAGCGCGACGAGTGGCGCGCGTACGGGTACGGCTTCCCCGAGACGCGCGACCGGCTCGCCATGCTGCGCGACGGGTTGCAGGTGATCCACGCAATGCTGACGCCGGGCAGGACGCAGCACGCGACCGCCGAGGGTGAGCACGCGTCCGTGCGGGACGCCATCAACCTGCCCAAGGGACTCCAGGAGCCGCGGGTCCCGATCATGGTCGGCGGCAACGGTCCGAACGTGACGTGGCGGCTGGCCGCTCGCTACGCGGATGAGCTGAACGTCGACGGCCTCTCTCCGGACGAGGTACGCAACGCACTGCCGACGATCAGGGCTCGCTGCGAGGAGATCGACCGCGACCCGGCCTCGCTGCGCCTCAGCGTCCACCTCTGGTGGGGGACCGATGCCTGGCGCGATGCCGGCTCGGCGCGGCAGCAACTGCTCCGAGCGTATGCGGACCTGGGGGTGGCGCGGGTCATGGGGCTGCTCCAGGCATCCGCGGACACCGACGAGGCGCTGGCCTCCGTGGCAGAGGACGCCGCCGCCGCCGGGATGGCGCTCGCGACCTGACGCCGTGGCTGTTCGCGCCGGTTGGGGCGCGCTGTGAACGGACGGTGCCGTATACTGCCGAAAAGGCGCACACGGACAGGTTCGTGCACCCGATTCGAGCAGTTCTGATCCCTCGCGACGACCCGATGCCCGCGCGGCTGAAGCCGACCGCGGGCGTTTTCGTTACTCGCGGCGGACTCGGTGACCAAGGCCACGCGAGGAGGTCCGATTGATCGAGGAACGAGGTGTCGCACGGGGCGCGGTCGAGACCCGCCTGCGACGAGCGTATGGCTTCGAAGAGGTGGCGCTGGTGCCCGGCGCCGTCACGGCGGATCCGGCCGAGGTCGACCTGGCGGTGGAGATCGCGGGCCGGCGCCTGGAGATCCCGTTCGTCGCGGCTGCCATGGACGCAGTCTCCGACACCGATTTCGCGGTCCGCATGTCGACCGCCGGTGGCGTCGCCTTCATCAACCTGGAGGGGCTCTACACCCGCTATGAAGACGCCGCGCCCATCATCGGGCGGGCGGTCGAAGCGGAGTCCGGCCGCCAGGCAGCCCAGATCCTTGCCGATGCGTACGCGGCCCCGGTGCGCGACGAGCTGATCACCGCGGTCATCGCCCGGGTCAAGGCCCAGGGCGGGATCGCGGCGGTCGCCACCACTCCCGCCTCCGCCTGGCACCACGCCGAGGTCGCCGCGGACGCCGGTGCGGACCTCTTCCTGGTCCAGTCGCAGGTCTCGAGCGCCCGGCACATCTCCACCTCCGGCCGGGTCCTCTCCCTCGCCGACCTGACCGGCGGCCTGCGCATCCCGGTCCTGGTGGGCAACACGGTGAGCGGCGATGCCGCGTACCAGCTCATGCACCAGGGGGCGGCCGCGATCCTGGTGGGGGTGGGACCCGGGGCGGCCTGCACGACCCGCGAGGTGCTGGGCATCGGCGTCCCGCAGGTCAGCGCCACGCTCGAGGTTGCCGCAGCCCGCGACCGGTATGCGGCGGAGACGGGCCGCTACGTCCCGGTCATCACCGATGGCGGCATGAAGACGGGAGGCGATGTCGCCAAGGCAATCGCCTCCGGTGCCGATGCCGTGATGCTCGGCTCTCCGTTCGCGGGCGCCCTCGAGGCACCCGGCCGCGGGTTCAACTGGGGGATGGCCGCGCCGTCGCCCACGCTCCCGCGCGGAACCCGGATCCGGATCGGAGAGCAGCTGCCGCTCGACCAGATCCTCTTCGGCCCGTCCACGACCACCCACGGGACGCAGAACCTGGTCGGCGCGCTGCGCCAGTCCATGGCCGCGCTCGGGGCGCGGACGATCCGGGAGATGCACGAGGTGGAGATGGTGATCGCGCCCGCCATTGCGACCGAGGGCAAGTCCTGGCAGCTCGCCGGCCGCGAGTAGGAGCGATGGACCGATCCGCGGTGCAGGCGTGGCTGGACCGGTACGTCGCCGCCTGGCGGGCGAATGCGCGCGGCCCGATCGAGGCGCTCTTCACCGAGGATGCGGCGTATCGGTTCCATCCCTACGACGGTGAGGATGACGTGGTCAGGGGCTCATCCGCCATCGCGGACGCCTGGCTGGAGAATCCCGACGAGCCGGACAGCTGGGACGCCCGCTACGAGCCGTTCGCGGTGGATGGTGAGCGAGCGGTGGCCACCGGCTACAGCCACTACCACGTCCGCGGCGACAAGGACGAGCGCACGTATCACAACGTGTTCCTGCTCGAGTTCGCGGCCGACGGGCGCTGTCGCGCGTTCACCGAGCTGTACATGCGCGAACAGCAACCGTGAGCGACGGCTGGAGCGAGGTTGGCGACCGCGTCTTCGTGCGCCGCTATCGAACCTGGAATGGCGAGCCGTTCGACCAGAACGTCGGGGCCGTCGTGGGCGCCGATGGGGTCGCGGTGATCGACACCCGCGCCTCCCATCGCCTGGCCGACGAGCTGCTGGCCGATCTCCATGCCCTCTCGCGCCAGCCGGTGGTCGCGGTCGTCAACACCCACCACCACTGGGACCACACCTGGGGCAACGCGCGGTTCGCATCCGTGCCGACCTGGGGGCACGTCCGCTGCGCCGAGCGCGTGAAGTCTGATTCCGATGAGGTCCGCCGCCGCATCGTCGACGATGAGCCCGGACTTGCCGCAGAGCTGGGGGAGGTGGTCTTCACCCCGCCGCAGCACACGTTCGACGGCGGGGCAAGCGTCGACCTGGGCGACCGGCAGCTCGCGCTGCGGTTCCTGGGCCGCGGCCACACCGACAACGACGTGGTGATTGCCGTACCGGACGCTGCGGTGCTCTTCGCCGGCGACCTGCTCGAGAACGACGCGACGCCGTCGTTCGGCGACGCCTTCCCGGTCGCCTGGGCGGCCACCGCACTGCGCCTCTCGACGCTCATCGATGGCGCGGTGGTCCCGGGCCACGGGAGCGTGGGCGACAGGAGCTTCGCCGACCGCCAGGCCTCGGACCTGGCCGCGCTCGCCGGGCTGGGTCGGTCGCTCGTGGAAGGTCGCCTGGACGAGGACGAGGCGATCCGACGCTCGCCGTTCCCTGCGGGGCCGACCGCACATCGCGCTGGACCGGATCCGCCTGGAGCTCGCCGGGATGAACCGATCGGACCTCCAGGCCTGGCTCGACCGCTACGTCGACGCCTGGCGGACGAACGACCCCGCCGCGATTGGTGCCCTCTTCACCCCGGATGCGGTGTACCGATGGCGGCCGTACGGCGCCCGTCGCATCCTCCGCGGACGAGACGCGATCCTGGAGTGGTGGCTCGCCGAGCCGGACGACCCGGGCACCTGGGAGGCGCAGCTACGAGGCCTGGGCCGCCGACGGTGACCGGGGCGTGGCGATCGGGACCAGCCGATACCTCGACGGCAGCTCGCAGGCGGGCGAGACCTACCACAACGTCTTTCGGATAGAGCTGGCGCCGGACGGCCGCTGCCGCTCCTTCGTCGAGCACTGGATGCTCGAAGAGCCCGACGAGCGTCCGGACGATGCGCGAACGGAGAGCCTGACGCCGTGACCGAGGAGAGGGACCGCCCCGAGCCGGGCCGCCGCGACCGCGGTCGGACCGTCCACGGTGAGGCCGCCAACGCCGGGCACCGCGTCCTGGCACCGGACGACGCCGAGGTCGAGGCCTACCTCGAGACCGCCCTCAACGCCCCCCCGCCGAGCCGTCCCGAGGAGGCCCCGCCGGAGCCGGACACGGTGGTCGTGCTGGACTTCGGATCCCAGTACGCCCAGCTCATCGCCCGGCGGGTCCGCGAGCTGCACGTCTACTCCGAGCTCCTGCCGCACGACACGCCGTGGGCGGAGATCGAGCGTCGGAAGCCGAAGGCCATCATCCTGTCGGGCGGGCCGGCATCGGTCTACGACGAGGGCGCGCCGCAGGCGGATCCGGCCCTGTGGGCGGGGCGGATCCCGGTCCTGGGGATCTGCTACGGGCTGCAGCTCATGGCGCTGCACCTGGGCGGAGAGGTCGCGCCCGCCAGCCGCAGAGAGTACGGGCCGGCATCGGTGACCATCACCGGCGAGGGCGGCCTTTTTGAGGGCATCGAGCGTGAGCAGCCGGTCTGGATGAGCCACGGGGACTCCATCCTGCGGCCGCCCGAGGGCTTCAGCCCCACCGCCCAGACCGATTCGACGCCCTACGCGGGGCTGGCCGACCCGGCGAGGAACCTGTACGGCATCCAGTTCCACCCCGAGGTGGTCCACACCCCCGTTGGTCGCGAGATCCTGCGCAACTTCATCGTGGGAATCGCCGGCGCTCGACCGACGTGGACATCCGCGGGCTTCATCGACCAGACGGTGGCCGAGGTCGGCTCCCGGGTTGATGGCGGGAAAGTGATCTGCGCGCTCTCCGGTGGCGTCGACTCTGCCGTTGCCGCGACCCTGGTGCACCGCGCCATCGGCGACCAGCTGACCTGCATCTACGTCGACCACGGGCTCATGCGCAAGCGCGAGTCGGAGCTCCTCCGTCAGACCTTCGAGCAGAACCTGGGCATGCGCCTGGTGATGGTCGATGCCCGCGAGCGCTTCCTCCGCCGCCTCGCCGGCGTGACCGATCCCGAGGAGAAGCGCCGGATCATTGGCGACGAGTTCATCCGCGTCTTCGAGGAGGAGGCCGCCCGCCTGGGGCAGATCGACTTCCTCGTCCAGGGGACCCTCTACCCAGACGTGATCGAGTCGAAGACCGCAGAGACCAAGGCCGCGGTGAAGATCAAGACCCACCACAACGTGGGCGGGCTGCCCGCCGACCTGCGCTTCAGCCTCATTGAGCCGCTGCGCTTCCTCTTCAAGGACGAGGTTCGCCAGGTGGGGACAGAGCTTGGTCTGCCGGAGGCGATGGTCCTGCGCCAGCCCTTCCCGGGGCCGGGGCTCGCCATCCGGATCATCGGCGAGGTCACCGCCGAGCGGCTCGATACGCTGCGCGATGCGGACTGGATCGTGATCGACGAGATCAAGGCCGCCGGGCTGTATCGGTCCCTGTGGCAGTCCTTCGCCATCCTGACGCCGGTGCAGACCGTGGGCGTGATGGGCGATGGGCGGACGTATGCCAACGTGGTCGCGATCCGCGCCGTCACCAGCGACGACGGCATGACCGCCGACTGGGCGCGCCTGCCGTACGAGGTGCTGGCCCGCATCAGCTCTCGGATCGTGAACGAGGTCTCCGGCGTGAACCGGGTCGTGTACGACATCAGCTCCAAGCCACCCGCCACCATCGAGTGGGAGTAGGCGTCGCGCGCCCGGCGATGCGCGCGCACCGGCGGGACGATGACCGGACGGCACTCGCAGGGGCGCATGGGCGAGGTGGCAGACCGTGCCTGACCCCCTTATCCGCGCGCGACGCGGCCGCCGACGCCTGGTCGCAGCCGGCTGGATCCTGGTGGTCGCCGGCCCGCTCGTCGCGCTGACCGGGTTGGTGGTGCTGCCCTTCGCCTTCCCGTTCGCGCTGGCCGCCGGCGGTCTGACCCTTCTCGGCGGTCGCCAGCTCGCCGCGCTTCGCGGGCCTGTATCCGCGCTGTTTGCTGCGGCGATCACACTCCTGGCTGGTCTCGCCACCCTGCTGGGCGCGATCATGGGCGGGCTGTCAGCGCCCTGGCTCGGCATCATCCTCGGCGCCGTGCTCGTGCTCCTCTCGACGACCTGCCTGGCGATCATGTTCGCGGACGCGGCGCACATGCCCAGCGGCCCGGGCGAGCGGGCCGGCGAGTAGCGGGCGAGCCTCGGACCCCGATTCCCTGCCGTGGAGGGCCGGAGGGTCTAGCATTCGGGGTGATGTCCAGCTGGTTCGACAAGCTTCTCCAGGATCTGCAACGCCGTCAGCAGGAGCAGGACGCCCGTCGGGAGGGTCGTCCGTTGCCGCCCCGGTCGAACGGCGGACCAACACCGGGCACGGGTGAGGACGGTCCAGATCCCGACGACCCGACCCCGATCCGCGGCAGCGGCAGGCGACCGGGAGGCTCGCGACCGGGAGGCTCGCGACCGGGAGGCTCGCGACCGGGAGGCTCGCGACCGGGAGGCGCCGGCGCCGGCGGCTCGTTCGGAGGTCCGTGGGCTGGCGCGGACTGGAGCGAGTGGGGTGACTGGAGCCGCTATCGGCGATGGATCCTCATCGGTCTGGGCATCGTGGCGATCGTCGTCCTGCTGGCGCTGGCGGGCGGTGCGGTCGACATCCTCACCGACCTGCAGTGGTTCAACGCACTCGGCCTCGGCGGCGTGTTCAGCACGCGGCTGGTGGCGCAGGTCGCCTTCTTCGTCCTCGGGTACCTGTTCTTCGCCATTCCGGCGATCGTCTCCATCCTCGTTGCGCGCCGCATCGCGCCACGCGTGCCGGTGCATCGGATCGCGACGATGGAGCTCCCCGACGCGTCGCGGGCCATCACCATCGGCCTCGCCGTCGTGGCATTGCTCATGGCCCTGGTCAGCGCGGCCGCCTGGAGCGGCGAGTGGCAGCAGATCCTCCTCTTCATCAACGGCGGCAGCTTCGGGACGACGGACCCTCATTTCGGCCACGACATCGGCTTCTACGTCTTTGGCCTGCCGTTCTGGCGCTTCCTCCAGGCCTGGGGCGTCACGTCGCTGATCGCCATCCTCCTGCTCAGCGCCGGGACCTACGCCGGCGGCGCGCTGCGCTGGCAGTTCCGCCTCACGCGACCTGTGCGGGCCCACCTTGGGATCCTGGGTGCCCTGCTGCTGCTGGTCACCGCGGCGGGCTACCAGCTGGACATCGCCGAGCTGAGCTACTCGACGCGCGGCATGGGCGCCGGCCTGGTGGGGGCGAGCTTCACGGACCTCCACGCACAGCAGCCCGCCTACGTGATCCTCACCGTGGTGGCGGTGCTGGCCGCGGTGCTGGTGCTGGCCAACACCTGGTTCCGCACGCTCTGGCTGCTGGGCATTGCTGCGGCAGGCTGGGTCGTCCTTTCGCTCGCCGTCGGCGGAATCTATCCCGCCTTCGTGCAGAACATCCAGGTGACGCCCAACGAGCTGTCCCTTGAGCGGCCGCAGATCGCCGCCAACATCAACTCCACCCAGAAGGCGTTCGCGCTGGACACCATCACCCAGAAGACCTTCACGGGGACCCAGACTCCCACCCGCGCGCTCTTCACGGACAACGCCAAGACACTCCAGAACGTCCGGCTCTGGGATTACCGGCCCCTGCTCGACACCATCAGCCAGACGCAGAACCTGCGCAGCTACTACCAGTTCCAGGACGTGGATATCGATCGCTACCAGCTCAACAATACGGAGCGCCAGGTGATGATCTCCGGGCGCGAGCTGTCGTCGTCGGCGGGGCAGACCTGGACCAACGAGCATCTCTTCTTCACCCACGGCTACGGGATCGTCGCCGTCCCGGTCAACGCGGTCACACCCGAGGGGCAGCCGGACTACCTGGTCAGCGGCATCAACCAGAAGGGGCAGCTCCCGGTGGGCCAGCCCCGGATCTACTTCGGCACCGCGGAGAGCAGCTACGTCCTGACCGGTACCCAGACCGCGGAGTTCGACTACCCCGTGGGCGAGAACCAGAACGCGACCACGACCTGGAAGGGCACCACCGGGGTCGGTGTCGGCGGCTTCTTCAACCGGCTCCTCTACGCCCTGAAGTTCGGCGACTTCAACATGCTGATCAGCAACCAGCTCACCGATAGCTCGCAGATCCTCTACCGGCGCACGCTGCAGGAGCGGGTCCAGGCCATCGCCCCGTTCCTCAGCTACGACCGCGATCCGTACCTGGTCAGTGCCGAGGGGAAGCTGCTCTGGATCTGGGACGCCTACACCACCTCGAACCGGTACCCCGACGCCCAGCCGCTCACCGGCAGCCTCTTCCCCGGCCAGAACTACGTGCGCAACAGCGTGAAGGTCGTCATCGACGCCTATGACGGGTCGATCCGTTTCTACATCGCCGACCCGTCCGATCCCATCGTCAACGCCTGGGCCAGGATCTTCCCGGGCCTCTTCCAGCCCCTCGATGCGATGAGTGCGGAGCTGCGGGCGCACCTGCGCTACCCCGAGGACCTGTTCACGGCGCAGAACGAGCAGTACCAGCTCTACCACGTCAGCGCCAACGACTCCGGTGCGGAGACCCTCTACTCCAAGCAGGATCGCTGGGCGCTCGCCACCCAGGGGAACGACGTCTCCGGGCAGTCGCAGGTCGTCGAGCCCTACTACGTGATCATGAAGCTCCCCGGCGAGAAGGACGCGGAGTTCGTCCTCATCCAGCCGATGGTGACCGCCGGGCGCAACAACATGATCGCCTGGGTCGCAGCCCGCATGGATCCGGGAGTCTACGGAGAGCGCATCGCCTTCCGCTTCCCGTCAGACACCAGCACCTTCGGTCCCGCCCAGATCCAGTCGCGCATCAACCAGGACAGCACTGTCTCGGCCCAGTTCACGCTCTGGTCACAGGCCGGATCGAGCGTGGTGCGGGGCAACCTTCTGGTCCTGCCCATGGGTGACTCGATCATCTACGTGGAGCCCATCTTCCTGAAGTCCACGTCGACCTCGCAGCCGGAGTTCAAGCGGGTGATCCTGGCGACCCAGAGCAAGGTCGCCTTCGCCGACACCCTCGACCAGGCGCTCTCCCAGATCCTGGGCGAGGCCAGCGTGCCGCCGCCGGAGGGCGGCGGGGGCACCGGTGGCGGGACCCTTCCCGCGGATGCACCGGGACTGGTTGCCCAGGCGCGGCAGCTGTACGCCGATGCCCAGACGGCGCTCAGGGCCGGAGACCTTGGCACCTACCAGGCCAAGATCGACGAGATGAACCAGGTCCTGCAGGCGCTGGCCCAGCTGGTAGGCACGCCGGCCCCTTCGCCCAGCGCGTCGCCCGGAGCCTCGGTCGCGCCGTCAGCGTCCCCGTAGCCGCAATGCGCGGCCTGGAGATCCTGGTCCTGGGCGGCGGCGGCCGGGAGCACGCCCTCGCCTGGCGTCTCGCCCGCGATCCGGACGTCGGGCAGGGTCCGCGTCGCCCCGGGCAACGGCGGCACGGCAGCGGTGGCGGAGACGGTTCCGGACCTGGACCCGTCCGATCCGGTCGCCGTCGCCCGGCACGCGTCGCGCGAGCGGTACGACCTGGTGGTGATCGGTCCGGAGGCACCCCTGGCAGCCGGAGTGAGTGATGCGCTGGCGCCAGGCATCCATCCCGGTCTTCGGCCCCACACGCGGGGCGGCGCGCCTCGAGTCGTCCAAGGCCTACGCCAAGCAGCAGATGGGCCGCGCCGGCGTGGTCACCGCCGCGTGGCGCACCTGCACCACGGTGGCCGAGGCGCTGGAGCATGCGAGGACGCTCGACGCGGAGGGGCGTCGCCTGGTCGTGAAGGCGGACTGGCTCGCGGCCGGCAAGGGCGTGGTGGTCCCCGAAGACCTTGCCGCGACCGAGACCGCGATCCACGACCTGCTGGACGGCGCGCGGCCCGGTGCGCAGCTGGTCCTGGAAGAGCGGCTCACCGGGCGCGAGGTCTCCGTCTTTGCCCTGGTGAGCGGCACCGAGGTGGTTCCCATTGGCGCGGCCTGCGACTACAAGCGCCTGGGCGATGGCGATACCGGGCCGAACACCGGTGGGATGGGCGCCTATGCGCCGGTGCCGTGGTTCGGTGCCGACGCACTCGACGAGGCGGTCGCCAGCGTCTTCGAGCCGATTGCCTGGCTGCAGGCTCGCGACGGCCACCCCTACCGGGGCGTGCTCTACGCCGGCCTGATGCTCACCGACGCCGGCCCGTCCGTGCTGGAGTTCAATGCGCGCTTCGGCGACCCCGAGGCGCAGGTGCTGCTGCCCCTGCTCGACGGCGATCTGGCCGCCGCGCTGCGCGGAGCTGCCACCGGGGATCGGTCCGCCATGACCGAGTCGATCGGCATGCGGCCGGGCGCCGCGGTCGGGGTCGTCGTCGCCTCCGAGGGTTACCCCGAGCAACCGGTCACCGGCCGCCCGCCTGGGCGGCGCGGATCCTTCGTCGGCGGCCGACGATGGCGAGCTGCTCTGCTTCCATGCCGCCACGGCGCGCGATGGGGCCGGGTACGTGGCGACCGGCGGACGCGTCGTCACCATGGTCGGGCGCGGGCCCGACCTGGGCGCCGCGCGGGCGGCCGCCTACCGCGGCGCCGCGGGCTGCTCCCTCGAGGGAAGCCACCTTCGCTCCGACATCGCCCTCCGCGAGGTGGCCGCGCAATCGGCGCAGGGAGGGCCTCCGGCACGCTAGTCCGTGGCGTCGCCGTGGATCGGCGGGCTCGCTGGCGCGTCGCCGAGGATGGCCACGATCCGCTGCTCCAGGCCGAGGATCCGCTCCTCGAGCGCGGCGACGTGCTTGAGGATCTCGCGGTTCCCCTCGAGGAGGTCAACGTTCTGCCCCTCCTCCAGGTCTGCCTCGGCGGCCGCGTGCTCCAGCGTCAGCCGGTCACGCTGGGCCGACCGGTTGCCGGCCAGCAGGATGAGCGGGGCGGCGTAGGCGGCCTGGGTCGAGAAGGCCAGGTTGAGGAGGATGAACGGGTACGGGTCGAAATGGAACAGGAGGTAGATGTTCCCGACGAGCCAGACCAACACGATGACGGTCTGCAGGATGATGAAGCGCCAGCTCCCCATGAAGCTGGTCACGGCGTCGGCGATCCTGGCCCCAAGCGGCGCATCGTCGATCATGGCCCGGTTGACCGGGTGGCGGCTGCGGTGTGACCGGTGGCTGGAATGGCTCACGGCGCGAAACCTCGTGTGCTCGGTCCGAGCTCGGGGTGCCCGGGCGGGACGGGCCGGTACCGGCACCATCGTAGTGGCTATCCTTAGCGCCGATGGCCCCCGCTCCTCTCGTCGCGGTGATCTGCGGCTCACGCTCCGACCTCCCGACCCTGCGCGGCTGCTTCGACGTGCTCGACCGGTACGGGATCGACTGGGAGGCGAGCGTCATCAGTGCCCACCGCCAGCCCGAGTCCCTGGCCGCCTACGTCCGCGAGGCCGAGGCGGGCGGCGTCCGCGTCTTCATCGCGGCGGCCGGGCTGGCCGCCCATCTCCCCGGCGTCCTTGCCTCGATGACCGCGCTGCCGGTGATCGGCATCCCGCTCGATGGAGGCGCCCTCGGCGGGGCCGATGCGCTCTACGCGGTGGTCCAGATGCCGCCCGGCGTCCCGGTGGCGACCGTCGCCATCGGCTCCGCGGGCGCGAAGAATGCCGGGCATCTCGCGGCTCGCATCCTGGCCCTTGCGGACGAGGGACTGGCGCAGCGGGTCGCGTCGTTCCGCGAGGAGCAGGCCGGTGGAGCAGCTCTGCGGATCGACCCGCGGGCCGGCTGAGCGCCTGAACGCGTGAGCATGCAGCGGATGCACTCCGCATGATCGACCGCTACGCACTCCCCGAGCTGCGCGCCGCGTTCGGCGAGCAGCGCAAGCTCGAGCTCTGGCTGCGCATCGAGCTGCTGGTCGTCGAGGCGCTCCACGACGCCGGCGTCGTCCCGGCCGACGACTGGGAGCGGATCCGCGCCGCCACGGCCGACGGGGCGGTCGATACGGAGCGCGCGCATGCCATCGAGCGCGAGAGCCAGCACGACGTCATTGCCTTCCTGCGCTCGGTCACGGAGCGCCTGGGGCCGGAGGGGCGCTGGCTCCACTACGGCCTGACCAGCTCCGACGTCCTCGACACGGCGACCGCCGTCCAGCTGCGGGACGCCGCCGGGGTCGTCGAGACGGAGCTCGCCCGCCTGGCGGAGGTGGTGCATCGTCTTGCGCTCCAGTACCGCGCCACGCCCATGGTTGGACGTTCCCACGGGATCCACGCCGAGCCAATCACCTTTGGCTTCAAGGCCGCGGGCTGGTATGCGGAGCTGCGCCGCGACGCAGAGCGCCTCGCCCGGGCCCGCGACGGGATCGCGGTGGGCACCATCTCGGGCGCGGTTGGCACGCACGCGAACATCAGCGGCACGGTCGAGGCCTTTGTCCTGGGCGAGCTGGGCCTCCGCCCCGATCCGGCGCCGACCCAGGTGGTGAGTCGTGACCGGCACGCGGAGCTGCTCGCGACCCTGGCGATCCTGGGCGGCACGCTCGAGCGCATCGCCACCGAGATCCGGCACCTGCAGCGCACGGAGGTTGGCGAGGCTTTCGAGCCGTTCGGTGTCGGCCAGCAGGGCTCATCTGCCATGCCGCACAAGCGCAACCCGGTGCTCGCCGAGCGGGTGACCGGCCTTGCCCGCCTGCTGCGCGCCGATGCTCTGGTGGGCTTCGAGAACATGGCGCTCTGGCACGAGCGCGACATCAGCCACAGCTCGACGGAGCGCTTCGTCTTCGAGCGCGCCCTGGGCGTGGCGGCCTACGCCACCCGGACCACCGCCGACATCCTCGACGGGCTCGAGGTCGATGCCGATCGGATGCTCGCCAACCTGCAGCTCCTCGGCGGCATGGTCTACTCCGAGGCGCTCCTCCTGCGGATGGTCGCCAAGGGCGCCGATCGGCAGGCCGCGTATCGGCTGGTCCAGGGTGCCGCGAAGCAGGCCTGGGCCGGGAACCAACCGTTCCGAGACGCCCTGCTGGCCGATCCCGGCGTCGCCGAGTGGCTCACCGTCGGCGAGATCGGGGAGGCGATGGATCTGGACCATCACCTGGCCGGGATCGCCGTCACCTACCGCTCGCTGGGCCTGGACGACTCCGACGGCTAGTCCCGCGCTCGACCACCAGCACCCCGGGAGGCAATGGCCGGCACCCCGCGACGGATGGGCGCGCAACGCGCTGTCCGCCGCGGCCATGGCAGCCGACCGCGCAGAGCTGTGGGTGCCGGCCGGCCTGGCCTCGGTCAGCCTTCCTGGGCTGGCTCCCCTTCCTGCTGGCCGTGGTGACCATCCCGACGCCTGGTGATCTCGCTTTCTTCGGGGCGGGCCTGGCCACCTCGGGGAGCTACCCGCTCAACGTCGTCCTGCTGGTCGGATCCGCGGGCCTGGTCGTCACGGCGGCCTCGATCCTCGTCGCGAGCGGGGAGGCCGCACTGCAGCGGGCGATTGACGGCGTGCTGCGACGTGACGCGCCCGCGCGCTCCCTCGACGACGCGGCCGCACGCCTGTGGGTCGTCCAGCTCGTCGCGGCCCTGCCGGCCCTCGTCGCGCTGGGGATGACCGTGCTGGGGATCGTGGCCGTGGCACCCGGCGAGTACCAGTCGCCGGACATTGGCGGACCGCTGCTCGTCCGCATCGCGCGAGACGTCTGGCCGCAGCTCCTGGTCAGCGCGATTGCCGCGGTGGCCGGCGTGGCCTTCGGGGCATCCGCGCAACGTGCCGCGGTCAGTGTGCCGCACCGCTCGCTCGCCGCCGCGATCGCCGCCGGAGCGCGCGCGGTGGTCGCGCATCCGCTACGCCGGTTGGGGCTGGCGGCCACCACGCTCGCGGTCCTCGTTGCCTGGCTGGCGGCGACGTGGTTCCTCCTGGCTCTGCTCTGGCGACCGATCGGGCGGGCCGTGGCCGGCGGACAGCTTGGCGAGGCCTGGATGCCGCTCCTGCTGGTAGGCTTCGTGGCGATCTGGCTATGCCTCGTCGTGGCCGGCGGGGCGCTGCACGGATGGGCATCGGCCTGGTGGTCGCTCGAGCTTTCGGGGCTCGGCCCGGGGAAACCGGGGACGGCGGACGGGCCATCACAGGAGACGGATCGTCGGTGGAGCTGATCTTCAACCCATCGCTCTCGGCGCAAGCCCAGGTCGAGCTCGCGCTGCGCCTCACCGTGGGCCTCGCCCTTGGCGCGCTCATCGGCTTCGAGCGGGAGCTCCACCGGCAGCCCGCCGGATTCCGGACCCACAGCCTCGTGGCGCTGGGCGCCGCGCTCTTCACCATCATCTCCGCCTACGGCTTCGCCGGCGGCGCGACCGATCCGGGACGGATCGCGGCCCAGGTCGTCTCCGGCATCGGATTCATCGGCGCAGGCACCGTCCTCCAGTACCGAGGGCACATTCGGGGTCTCACCACCGCGGCCTCCCTCTGGGCGGTCGCCGCCATCGGGATGGCGACCGGAGCCGGCCTCTACGTGCTGGCCGTGGTCGGGACGCTGCTCATCCTCGTCGTGCTCGCGGTCCTGGACCGGGTGGAGGCGCTGGCCCGCCGACGCCTGGCCATCGGTCCCGACCGGTATGACATCGCCGAGGACAGGCGGCAGCACCAGGGGGCGCCATCCGACTCAGAAGGGGAAACGGAGGACATGCCATGACCATGCTCCGCTCGGCCGTGGATGGCCTGGAGCGCATCCACTCCGGCAAGGTGCGCGAGACGTACCGCGTCGACGACGAGCGGCTGCTGCTGGTTGCGACCGACCGGCTCTCAGCGTTCGACGTGGTCTTTGATCAGCCGATACCGGACAAGGGCCGGGTGCTCACCATGCTCTCCGCATACTGGTTCGGCCTGCTCGAGCCCCTTGGCCGCACGCACTTCATCTCGGCGGACCCGGCCGACATGCCTCCCGGGGCGCGCACGCCGGAGCTGGCGGGGCGGACCATGATCGTCCGGCGCGCTGACCGGATCGACGCGGAGTGCGTCGTGCGCGGATACCTTGCCGGCTCCGGCTGGGCCGAGTACCAGCGCACGGGTTCGGTGGCCGGGCACCGGCTGCCGGCGGGGCTGCGCGAAGCGGACCGGCTGCCCGCACCGATCTTCACGCCGTCGACCAAGGCCGAGGTGGGGCACGACGAGACGATCACCCGCGAGCAGCTCGCCGATATGGTCGGAGCCGACCTGGCACGCCAGCTCGAGGAGCGGACCCTGGCGGAATACCGGGCCGGGGCGGAGCATGCCGAGGCGGTGGGCCTGATCCTGGCCGACACGAAGTTCGAGTTCGGCTGGATCGATGGCGAGCTGGCCCTCATCGACGAGGTCCTGACGCCGGACTCGAGCCGCTTCTGGGATGTGGACCAGTACCACCCCGGGGCCAGCCCGCCCTCGTTCGACAAGCAGTTCGTGCGCGACTTCGTCGCGAACTCGGGCTGGAACAAGGAGCCGCCGGCGCCCACGCTCCCCGACGAGGTGATCCGCGGGACCCGGGACCGCTACGTGACTGCGTACGAGCGGATCACGGGCCGTCCGTGGCCGGCGGGGTCGGCGACCGACTGATGCAGTGGCTGGCGGAGGTCCACGTCCAGCTGCGGCCGGGGATCGCCGATCCGGAGGGAACCACCATCGCCGGCGGCCTGCGGTCGCTCGGCTTCGACGGCGTGCGAGACGTTCGCCACGGCAAGCTGCTGCAGGTCACCTTCGAGGCGGTCGATAGCGCGGCGCGCGCACGACGCGGTGGAGGCCATGTGCCGACGGCTCCTGGCGAACCCGGTGATGGAGGTCGCGACCTTCGATCTGCGTGCGATCGGCGAGCTCGCGGAGGAGTCTCGCCTGGCATGAGCGTGCCCCGCATCGCCGTGGTGGTCTTTCCCGGCACCTGGTCGGAGCGTGACTTCATGGGGGTCGCCGAGCTGCTCGGCTGGGACGCGACGCTTGGTGTGGCACACGGAGACCTCGCTGGGCAACGCCGACGCGGTGGTCCTGCCGGGCGGGTTCGCGCACGGGGATCACCTGCGCACCGGCGCCATCGCCCGCTTCAGCCCCGTGATGGCGGCGGTGGACGCCTTCGCGGCCCGCGGTGGTCCGGTGATCGGGTCGTGCAACGGCTTCCAGATCCTGTGCGAGGCCGGCCTGCTCCCCGGCGTGCTGCTGCGCAACGACCACCTCGAGTTCCGCTGCGACTGGCAGTGGCTGCGCGTCGAGACGCCGGCCAGCTGCCCCGCGTGGCTCGGCTCCATCGCCGAAGGCGGCCTGATCCGGTTACCCATCTCCCACGGCGAGGGCCGTTACTTCGCGGATGACGTCACCCTCGACGAGCTCGAGGCGTCGGGACGCGTTGCGCTGCGCTACACGGACGCGGAGGGCCGCATCACGGCAGACGCGAATCCGAACGGCTCGGCGCGCGGCATCGCGGGCATCTCCAGTGAGCGCGGCAACGTGCTGGGGCTCATGCCGCATCCCGAGCGGGCGGCCGATCTCGAGCTGGGCGGAGCGGATGGGCTGGGGATCTTCCGCTCCCTCGCCGCCTGGCTCGTCGCGCAGCCGGCGGTCGCCGAGCGTCGGCTATGATCGATCCGTCCTCGAGCGCGCTGAGCGGAGGCTAGCCAGATGCAGAACGACGAGCGGGAACGCGAGCCCCAGAGCCCGCAGCCGGAGGCCGGCGACGATGCCGATGACCAGCGATCCGCCGAAGAGTTCGAAACGGTGCCACCCGGCGCAGTGAACCCGGAGCCAGAGTCGGCGACCGGCCGACTGGCCGGCCGCCGAGCCGATCCCGGCCGGCGCGGACCTTGCGCCCTCCGCGTTCGGGGAGCCCGACGCCGAGCCGGCCGCCGGACCGCCGCCCAGCGAGGCGGAGGCCTACGCCAAACCCGCGATCTCCGAGCCGGCAGACCCGTCCACCACGGCCGCGCATTCCGTTCCGGCCACGCCCGCCGGTCGGGGAGAGCACCCAGTGCCCGCGCTGCGGCACCGAGAACCGGCCGGGAGTCGCGTTCTGCCGCAGCTGCGGGCAGCGGCTCGTGGCGGCCGGCGTGGCGACCACGGTGCAGCGCCCCGGCGCTCCGGAGGGCACCCAGCAGTGTCCGCGCTGCGGCACGCACAACCGCGCTGGGGTGGCCTTCTGCCAGAACTGCGGAGCGAACCTGCGTGTCACGCCGGCTCCCGCGCCCGGCTTCGTTCCACCATCGGCGGCGACACCGGCCGAAGGTGTGCCCGCGGAGGGGCGTGCGGCTCCGCGCGGCGGCGCGATGCTGGGGCCAATTGTCCTCATCGTGGCCGCTGCGGGCCTGATCACCGCGTGGCTGCTGCCGTTCGCGTATGGCGGCGGTTCCCTCTGGGATCGCAGCTTCGGCGCGCCGGGTGGCTACGGCATCGCATTCTGGAGCGCGTACGGGAGCACGGGCGGAGGATTCGCCGACAAGGCCTACTTCGGGTCCGCGGCAGCGGCGCCCATCCTCGTCGCGGTGCTCGTGGTCCTCGCGGTCGCCGGCTTCCTGCGCGCGGCCCCCGGCCAGCTGCAGCGCGCCGGCCTGGTCATCGCGATCCTCTGGGCCCTGGCCCTGGTGGTTCTCTTCGCGATCGTCGAGGTGGCCGGCGGCTGGAATGGCGATCTCGTGGAGCTGCTGCGCGGCATGACGCCCGGCGGAATCATCTTCCTGCTCGCGTCGCTGATCGTCCTGATCGGCAGCCTCACCCGGCTGGCGAGGACCTGACCAGATGACACGTATCTGCGCGCACTGCGGCACCGAAGCCGATGGCGACGCCCTCTTCTGCCCGACCTGCGGGCAGCCTTTCGAGGCGGGTGTCCAGCCGGAGCTCCCGCCCGCGCCCGATTGGCCAGAGCCGCCGTCACCCCTTCCCGCCGAGGACGACCAGGAGCCCGCCGCGGTGGCGGTCCCGCCCGCGTTCGAACCGCCCGCGACCGAACCGCGCGCCGCAGAACCTCCGCCGGTCTTCCCGCCCGCGGCGGAGGAAGGATCCGATGTGCCGCCGGAAGCGCAGACCACCCATGCCTGGGAGCGCCTGGTGAGCGAGGAGCCCGTCCCGCCATGGCGACGGGGTGCCGCCCACCGTGCCTCCGAGCCGGAGGCGGGCGGCCGCGACTCGTCGGACGAGCCCGCGCCGCGCGCCGGCCAACGACCCGCGCAGCCGGCGGCCGCTCCGCAGCCGGGGACCACTCCCCCGGAGGGAGCCATCTTCTCCGTCCCGGTCCTGCTCTCCGACTGGCTGGTCGGGGGCGGTGCCCTCGTCGGGCTGGTGTCCATGTTCCTGCCCTGGGCGCTTGGCGGGCGCTACACGAGCGGATGGGGCCTGGCCAGTGGCGTCAACGTGCTGGTCAGCATCGTCCTGCTCGGTGCCCTGGCGGTCGTATTCCTGGCGCAGCTCCTGCCCCGCATCCCGCAGCGCAGCCTGATCCTCATGTCGGTCGGGCTGGTCGGGACGGGGATCGGCCTGGATCGGCTGGGGCTTCCCTTGACGGGGGTCGGGAGCATCCTCTTCCTCATCGCGTCGCTGGCCATGCGTGGCCGGCGGCGCCATCGCGCAGCTCGGCCTGGACCGGGCGGTCGGAGGGCCGCAGGCCTGACGACGACCCCGCGCCCGAGGTCCACGGCGACGGCCCCGCCCGTCCCGGATGAGCGCCACGGCCTGACCGCGGACGAGTACCGCGCGGTGGTGCGGCTCATCGGCCGCGAGCCCAACCCTGTCGAGCTGGGCATGTTCGGGGCCATGTGGAGCGAGCACTGCGCCTACAAGCATTCGCGGGCCCTGCTGGGCTCGCTGCCCACCACCGGTGAACGGGTCCTGGTGGGGCCGGGCGAGAATGCCGGGGCGCTCGACATCGGCGACGGGCTGGCCGTGGTCTTCAAGGTCGAGTCGCACAACCATCCGAGCGCCGTCGAGCCATACCAGGGGGCGGCGACCGGGGTCGGCGGGATCATTCGCGACATCTTCACCATGGGCGCCCGCCCGATCGCGCTCCTCAACGGCCTGCGCTTCGGCCCGCTCGATCCGGCCGACGACGCCTCCGGCCGGACCGATCCGGCGACCGCCACCCGCAACCGCTATCTGCTGGGTGGGGTCGTGGGCGGGATCGCCGGGTACGGGAACTGCATCGGCATTCCCGATGTTGGCGGCGAGCTCTTCTTCGACGCCAGCTACAGCGGCAACCCGCTGGTGAACGCCCTCTGCCTGGGCGTTGCCCGTCACGACGAGATCACCCTGGCCCGCGCCGGCGGTCCGGGAAACGCCCTCCTCCTGGTGGGGTCGGACACCGGCCGTGACGGGATCGCCGGTGCCAGCTTCGCGAGCGCCACACTGGGTGACGATCGCGATGAGCGTCGCCCGGCCGTGCAGGTCGGCAATCCGTTCCTGGAGAAGCTCCTCATGGAGGCCTGCCTCGAGCTGTCTCGCAGCGACGCGGTGGTGGCGATGCAGGACCTGGGAGCGGCCGGCCTCACCTGCGCCCTGGCCGAGGTGAGTGCTCGCGGCGGATGCGGCGCCGATGTCGACCTGGATCTCGTCCCGCGCCGCGAGGAGGGGATGACCCCCTACGAGGTCCTGCTCTCCGAGTCGCAGGAGCGGATGCTGGTCGTGGTGCGCGCCGGCCGCGAGGCGGAGGTCCAGGCAGTCTTCGCGAAGTACGACCTGCACGCGGTGACGATCGGACGGGTGATCGCCGAGCCGGTGGTGCGCGCGCGCGCCGGTGGCGAGGCGGTCTGCGCCGTCTCAGGCGCCGCGCTCGCCGACGAGGCGCCGCGCTACGTCCTGCCGGCGGCGCCCCCGGCGGGGCTCGCGGCGCGGCGGGCGCAGGAGCTCGAACCGCTGGCGTCCGCGCCGCCCGATCCCGCCACGCTCCTGGAGCTGCTCGGCGGAGCGAACGCTGCGGAGCCGCAAGTCGATATGGCGTCGCTACGACCACATGAACGGCACGAACACGCTGGTGGGGCCGGGCGCCGGTGACGCGGCCCTGTTGCGGATCAAGGGGACGGCGCGGGCAATCGCCGTCTCCCTGGACGGCCCGGGTCGCATCGGTGCGCTCGACCCGCGGCTCGCCGCCATCTCGGCGGTGCTCGAAGGGGCGGCGAACGTCGCCTGCTCGGGCGCGGTTCCGATTGGCGTGACGAACTGCCTGAACCTGGGCTCACCCGAGCCACCGGCAGGCTACTGGAGCCTGTCGGAGACCGTTGCCGGGCTGGGCGATGCCTGCCGTGCCCTGGACCTGCCCATCGTCTCGGGCAACGTGTCGCTCTACAACGAGACGCCCGACGGACCCATCGTCCCGGCCCCCGTGGTCGGCATGGTGGGCCTGCTGGACGACCGGACGCGCGCGGTTCCCATGCGCTGGGCGGAGGGCGACGAGATCTGGCTCATCGGCGCGCCGGCATGGGACCCGGCCGCACTCGCCGCTTCGGAGCTTGCGTGGCGACGCGGCATCTTCGGAGGCCGACCGGCCCTGGACCTCGAGGCCGCGGTTCGCTCGATCCGCCTCCTCGGCCGGTTGACGGCATCTCGGCTGGTCACCGGCGCTCACGACCTCTCGACCGGCGGGCTGGCGGTCGCGCTGGCGCGCATGGCGATCGCGTCTGCGACCGGTGCCCGGATCGCGCTGCCATCCGCGGCGACCGCATTCCCGCAGGCGGCGCTCCACGGAGAGCGCGCCGGACGGATCCTGATCGCGACCCGCTCGGGGGATGCCGTCGGGATCGCGGCGCGAGAGGCGGACGTCGGGGCGGTGCGCCTGGGCCGCGCCGCCGGGGCGGCGCTGGTCGTCGAGGTGGGTGATGCCTCGCTGCGCTGGTCCGTGGCACAGCTGACGGAGACCTGGCAGCAGGACTTCTGAACCGAACGCTCAGCGCCTCCCCGGTCGATCCGGCCGGTCGCCGTCCGGCTGATCTGTCTCGGGTCCGTGGCCAGCGCCCGCGTGTCGCCGGCTCGGCGGGGGCACGTCGGGCCCCAGCCCCATCGAGCGCAGGATCGGATCGTCGGCGGCGCTCAGGCGGGACCGACGGGCGGCGCGCGCAAGGATCCCTGCAGGATCGTCGGGATCAACGGGGTGTCCGGCTTCGCTCGACCGGGGCCGCGTTCCCACGCCGCTCACGGATCCGGCCGTGACCGGAGATTTTCCTCGTTCCCGGGTCCCGAGGATCATGAGGAGCATGCCCATGCTGGCCACCACGCCGACCAGGGTGAGCAGCATCGTCCGCGAAAGGCCGTCCTGAGGCGGGGCGACCGACGCGGAGGGAGGGACCGATGCCTCAGCGACGGAAGCGCTTTCCATGGGGGCTGCGACCGAGGCGGCCGCTGGCAGCTCTTCCGACGCGGCCGCCGCGTCGCCTCGGGGTGGTGACGCGACCGCGCGCGCCACGGGGGCGCTCGAAGCGCTGGTGGCGTCAACGACGGATGCGGTGCGGGCCAGGGGCGTTGGGGTTGCCAGTGACGCTACGGGTGGGGCATCGGCCGCGGGCGTTGCGCTCGGGGCGGGGACGCCCTCCGCTCCCGATGGTTCCGGCTCCACGACCAGGTTCGTGGACGGTTTCGGTGTGGCCGCGGACACCGCGAGCGGCGCCCAGCCGAGCGCCGCGATGATGGCGAGGAGGAGGACCGCGACCGGACGACGCGTCATCCGGCTGCCTCACGCACATTAGGCGCGCGACTCCTTGCGCGCTTTGGTCGGAGCGGCCGCACGGCTGGCTTGCGCTTGCTGGGGTCGCCGGGTGACGCGCCGGGATCGTCGTCATGCTCGTGCGGATGGTCGTGATCGAGCCGTTCGATGCCGAGCATCCGCGCGGCGGCCAGCGGATCGAGTCGTTCGAGCCCGCCGCGCGCGCGCTCGTGGAGGCGGTACACCTCGTCGAGGCCGTCGGGCGGGACGCCCTCCGCGAACAGTCCGCAGAACGTGTCGACCACCTCCGGGTCGAACTGCGTGCCGGCATGCCGGCGCAGCTCATCAAGTGCCTCGGTGTGGGTGAGCGCGCCCTTGTACGGGCGCTTGTGGACCATGGCGTGATAGGCGTCGGCCACGGCCACGATGCGAGCGCCGAGCGGGATCTCCTGGCCGCGCAGGCCGTGCGGGTAGCCCGTACCGTTGAATCGCTCGTGGTGATGCAGGACGACCGGGATCGCCTCGCGCAGCCCCGTTGCCTGCTCGAGGATGACCTGGCCGATGCGCGGGTGCTCACCGATGGCCTGCCACTCGCCGCTCGACAGGGTGGATGCCTTGTCCAGGATCTCCGGAGGAACCGCCAGCTTGCCGAGATCGTGGAGCAGGGCGGCGATGCGAATCCGCTCGATCTCCTCGCGGGGGAGGCCCAGCTCCATGGCGATCCCCGTCGCGAGGGAGGCGATCATGTCGGACGGGCGCCCGCGGTGATGCGGCTGCGGGGCCAACACGGAGGCGAGCGCCTCAGTGGCCGTGTCGTTCGCCCACTGCCCAATGGCGGCGGCTGCGGTGCGCCGATCCGCCGAGATTGGTGCGCGACGGACGGGCGCGTTCTCGTCGAGTTCGCGGTAGCGGTAGGTCTGGTTGCGGCCGAGCGACTTGGCGGCGTACATCGCCGCATCGGCCTGGTCGACCAGCGCGTCGACCTGCAGCACGCTCCCGCGCCCGCCGGCGACGCCGATGCTGATGGTGACGTTGATCTGCTGCTCGTGGGCGATGACGAGGGGCGTCTGCGCGACCAGGTTGCGGACCCGCTCGGCCATCTCGACCGCCTCGTCGGGCATCGTTTCGGGGAGGATCAGCATGAACTCCTCGCCGCCGTAGCGGCCGAAGAGGTCGGAGGGGCGGACGTTGTCGGCAATGATGGCCGCCACCTGGCGCAGGACGGCGTCGCCGCTGTTGTGGCCGTAGCCGTCGTTGACCGGCTTGAACCGATCGAGGTCAATGAAGGCGAGCGAGAGCGGCTTGTAGTGGCGCACCGCGCGCTCGACCTCGGTGACGAGCGTGGTGAGCAGGGTCTCGCGGTTGGCGACACCGGTGAGCCGGTCGTGCGTGGCCCGCGCCGCGACCTGGAGGAAGGCCCCGGTGGCCGCGTTGAGCGCGCGCGCCAGCCGGCGTTCGGCTGGAATCCCGCCCTCGCGGAGCACGACGGGGACGTCCTCGGTGAGGGTCGTCTCGAGGGCCCGCGCGATCCGGTTCAGCCGCCACCCCACGTAGCTCCAGGCAGCGAGAGCCATGGAGGTTGCGCCGGCGACCGCCGCGACCGCCACGATGGCGTAGATGAAGGTGCGGGATACGCCGCCTGATCCGCCCTCGGTTGCCGTGGTGACCAGCACCACGGTGGCGCACAGCGCAACGGCCAGGGGCGCCAGAAAGCCGAGTGCTCGAACCAGTCGGAGCATTGCGTCCTCGTGTCTGGAGGGATGCGTTCGGGGAGTTTCTCTTTGGCGCAGCATCCCCCGCAGGTCGCGTCGCCGCCATGGCCCGATGGTCAGGAGTTGCCGCAGGGCACCGAGCCGGAATCGCGGCATCAGGCGCCAGTGGGGTTGGATGCAGTACTTCGCCGGTACCTCTGGTCGATGCGGGAACGCAGAGCCGGTAGGGACGTGCTCCGGTCGCGACCGCGATCGGTCGGGTCCGGGTATCATGCCAAGCGTGCCCCGACCCTTGAGCGGACAGTGACCGTCGTGCGACGGAGTGGTCCGCCCGTCGCACCATCCGCGACCCGTCGGCTACCCAGCGCCCCTCATGCCGAGCTCAGAGCTGCCGATGCTGCCGGCGGGCATGTACGAGCCGCACGGGCCGCGCGAGGAGTGCGGCGTGATCGGCATCTGGGCACCGGGCCAGCCGGTGGCGCGCCTGACCTACCTGGGCCTGCACGCGCTGCAGCACCGCGGCCAGGAGTCGGCGGGCATCGCGACCACCGATGGATCCGGCCTGCACCTCCACAAGCGCCTGGGGCTGGTGAGCCAGGTCTTCGACCGCGAGACCATCGAGGCGCTCGAGCAGGGACGCGATCGCGGCGGCGAACCCGTGGCGGTCGCGTCCATCGGCCACACGCGTTACTCAACGACCGGGTCGAACACGCTGCCGAACGTCCAGCCGGTCCACGCCCACGGAGACCTGGGCGAGCTGATGCTCGGCCACAACGGGAACCTCACCAACGCGGCCTGGCTCCGCGACGAGCTTTCCGAGCAGGGCGTCGATTTCGTCACGGCATCCGACACCGAGGTGCTTGCGCGCTTCATCGCGCATGCGCCGGGACGCACGTGGTCGCAGCGCGTGGCCCGCGTCTTCCATCGCGCCACCGGTGCCTTCACGTTCACGATGCTCACCGAGTCGGCGCTCGTCGCGGCTCGCGACCCGGTGGGGTTCCGTCCCCTGGCGCTGGGTCGGCTGCTCGGCGCCGACGGCGCCGCGGTCGGCTGGGCCGTCGCCTCCGAGAGCGCGGCCCTGGATGCCATGGGCGCCCAGTTCGTCCGCGACGTCGAGGCGGGCGAGATCCTGACCATCGACGCGGACGGCGTCCGGTCCGACCGTCCCGAGGTCCACGGCGCCGGCGAGCACCTGTGCGTGTTCGAGTTCGTCTATCTCGCCCGGCCGGACAGCGTCATCGGCGGCCGGCTGCTTTACGAGGCGCGGATGCGCATGGGGCGCGAGCTGGCTCGCGAGCAGCCTGCCGAGGCGGACCTCGTCATCGCCGTCCCGGACTCCGCGATCCCGGCCGCCATCGGCTACGCGGAGGAGGCGGGCCTCCCGTACCGCGAGGGGCTCATCAAGAACCGGTACGTGGGCCGCACCTTCATCCAGCCCGCGCAGCAGTCGCGCGACGAGGCCGTGCGCATGAAGTACAACCCGCTGCCCGAGGTGGTGCGCGACAAGCGGGTGGTCATGGTCGACGACTCGATCGTGCGCGGCACGACCACAGGCCCCACCGTGGCGATGCTCCGGCGCGCCGGAGCCCGCGAGGTCCACGTACGGATCCACTCTCCCCAGATGGCCTATTCGTGCTACATGGGCGTCGACACGGGACGTCGATCCGACCTCATCGCGGCCACCCACGACGTCGACGGGATCCGGCGCGCGATCGGCGCAGACTCGCTGGGTTATCTCTCGCGGGACGGGCTGCTCGCCGCGGTCGGCGGCGAGACGTCGCGGTTCTGCACGGCCTGCTTCGACGGGCGCTACCCGACCGACGTCCCGATGGAGCTCGACAAGTACGCCCTGGAGCGCGGCTAGGGATTCGACGGAGCAGAGGGCAGGGCAGATGGCACGCACATACCGTGAGGCAGGGGTCGACATCGACGAGGGGCGCCGCGCCGTCGAGCTGATCGGGCAGGCCGTGGCTTCCACCGCGACGCCGGAGGTCCTTGCCGGCATCGGCGGCTTTGGCTCGCTCTTCCGCCTGGACCTCGGCCGCTGGAAGGACCCGATCCTGGTCGCATCCACCGACGGGGTGGGCACCAAGCTGAAGGTGGCGATTGGCCTCGATCGGCACGGGACCGTGGGCGAGGACCTGGTCAACCACTGCGTGAACGACGTGGCGGTCCAGGGCGCCGACCCGCTCTTCTTCCTCGACTACCTGGGCGTGGGCCGGCTCAGCGCGGAGCAGGCGGCAACGCTCGTGGAGGGGATGGCCCGCGCCTGCCGGGAGAACGGGACGGCCCTGGTGGGTGGCGAGACCGCCGAGCTCCCCGACCTGTACCGCGAAGGCGACTACGACCTCGCCGGCTTCGTGGTCGGCGTGGTCGGCGCCGCGGACCTCATCGATGGCTCCGAGGTCCGGGCCGGCGACGCGCTCCTGGGTTTTCCGTCGAGCGGCCTGCACACGAACGGCTACACCCTCGCGCGGCGCATCTTCGACGAAGGCGACTGGCAGCAGGTCCGCACCCGGCCTGGAGGGGACCATTGGCGACGCGCTGCTGGCTCCCCATCGCTCGTACCTCGCGGAGCTTCGTACCCTGCGGAGCGTGCTGCGGGGAGCGGGCACGGACCTGCTCGCCTGCGCGCACATCACCGGTGGCGGCTGGATCGAGAACATCCCGCGCACCCTCCCCGCCGGGCTGGGCGTGGAGGTCACCGCCGGGAGCTGGCCGGTGCCGCGCATCTTCAGCCTTATCCAGCAGCGGGGCGACGTGCCCGACGAGGAGATGGTCCGGGTCTTCAACCTGGGGATCGGGATGACGGTGGTCGTGCGCGAGGCGCAGGCCGAGTCCGCCATGGCCGCGCTGCCGGAGGCCTGCCGCGTCGGACGCGTGGTGACGGTCGAGGCCGGGATGCCGCGCGTCGCGTTCGTCTGACGGGTCGCATGCGGCTTGGTGTCCTCGTTTCCGGGCGCGGCTCGAACCTCGAGGCGGTCCTGGACGCCGTCTCGGCGGGCCGCCTCCCGGGTGTGGACCCGGTGCTCGTCATCGCCAACCGCCCCGGGGTGCGCGCGCTCGAGGTCGCATCGCGCCACAGCGTGCCCGCGCGGGTCTTTGCCCGGCGGGCCTTCCCCGACGCCGGGCACGACGCGACCACGCCATCGGCCAAGCGGTGTCGGAGGCCGAGGTGCGAGCTGGTCCTGCTGGCCGGCTACGACCAGCTTCTGCGGCCGGAGTACTTCGCCGCGTACGGTGGCGCGACCATCAACATTCACCCGAGCCTGCTGCCCCGCCATGGCGGGCGGGGCATGACCGGGATGGCGGTCCATCATGCGGTCCTGGCGGCCGGCGACGCGGAAACCGGGGTCACGATCCACGAGGTCACGCCCGACCTGGACGGCGGGCCGATCCTGGCCCAGGAGGCGGTGCGGGTGCATACCGGCGAGGATGCCGATGGGCTGGCGCGCCGGGTGCTGGAGGTGGAGCATCGGCTCCTGGTGGAGACGCTGCGGCGCCTGGCCGCCGAAGGGCCCCCCGCGAAAGCATCTGCTAGGATGACCGCCGTGCCGCGCGACCGACGCGCGGGTCGACGCATCTGAAAGGGCCACAGCCCCATGCCGCAAGGCCTTCCGGATCCCGGAAAACTCTGGAACGACTTCATCACCAACCCGCTCGTCCAGCTCGCGGGACAGCTGATCGTCATCTACGTCGTCCTGCTGTGGCTGGGAACCGCGTACTGGTCCTTCCGGGACATGCAGGCTCGGACGGAGAACCCGATCCTGCCCTACTTCGCGGCAGCCCTGATCATCTTCTTCACCCCGCTCCTCTTCCTCTTCGCGGTGGTCCTGTACCTCATCGTCCGGCCGCGCGAGACGCTGGCCGAGGTCTACGAGCGCTCCCTTGCTGAAGAGACCCTCCTGGCCGAGGTCGAGAAGAACCGGCTCTGTCCCACCTGCCGCCATCGGGTCGACGCCGACTGGCTCGTCTGCCCCAACTGCCGTACCCGGCTGCACCGCGTCTGTCCGGCGTGCACGCGGCTGGCGGAGCCGGACTGGTCGCTCTGCGCGTACTGCGGGACGGAGCTCGACCGGGCCGACCGGCCCATCGCCCGCCCGGTGGCACGGGTGAGCACCACGGATCGCCCGACCTCCCCCGAGGTCGCGCCGGAGACCGGCGCCCTGGGCCGCGCAACGCACAGCTGACCTTCCGGTGACCGGCGCCGGGGCACCCGAGGACCGGGAGGCGGATAGCGCGCCGCTCGATGCGGAGCCGACAGCCACCCTCGCCGGGGACGACCGTACCGCCAGCGGAGTCCCGGGTCGTACCCGGCCGCTGTTCGAAGAGCTCGCGCCCGGCCCGCGGACCTGGCCCGGCTGGGTGGCCATCGCGCTGGGGATCGGGGCCCTCCTGCCAGCCGTCGTCAGCGCGTCGGCGTACCTCGCCGACCAGGCAACCGGGTCGTTCGACGCGCTTGCAGCGGGCATCGCGGTGCTCGCGGGCATGGTGCTGGTGGTGGGTGGGCTCGTCTGGCTGGCAGTGGCGGGGATCCTGCGCCGCCGGACCCTGGGGCCGGAGCGCTACCGGGGTCCGTCCGTGCTGGGGCTGCTCGCCATCGTGGTCATCGGCGGCAATCTCGCGGCCCTGCCCATCCTCCTTCTGCTGCTCGGGGGTGACCCGAACCGTCTGGACGATCCATTCGTGGTCACCGTCGAGCTGCTCCTCACGCCCGCGAGCTTCCTGATCGTGTACGGGCTCTTCATCGCGCTGCCGCGCTCCCTGCCGGGGGTGCGGATCTGGTCCGGCATGCAGAGCGTCGGACGTCTGCTGCTGGGGATCGGCCTGGGCATCGCGGTATGGCTGGGGCTCGGTGTGCTGAGCGCCCTCGTCAACCTGGTGATCACCCAGTTCACCGGCAAGCCACTCGGGGGCGAGCAGGCGGTCGCCGGGCTGGCCCAGCAGATCCCGTTCGTCTCGGCCGTGCTCACCATCGCCATCCTGGCGCCCCTGGCGGAGGAGCTCTTCTTCCGGGGCGCGGTCCTCAATGCCTGGGAACGCGAGTACGGCACGAACAGGGCTGTTCTCGGCTCCGCGACGCTCTTCGCCCTGGTGCACATCGCGGGAGGCACCCCGCTCGCGGTGGCGGAGGTCTTCCTGCTCGGGCTGGTGCTTGCCTCCGTCTACGTGCGGACTCGCAGCCTGGCGACCACGATTGGCCTCCACGGCGCCTTCAACCTCGCCTCGGTGCTCGCCATCTTCCTGGCGAAATGATCACGCGCTCCGACCCCGTCGGAGTTCGCTAATCGCGCGGTAAGCGGCCGATACGCTCGCGAGGCCAACATGAGAGACATGACGCTTCGCGCTTCGACGCGGCCGCCGGGCACGCCCGCCATGGGGATCACCCCGCTGACGGTGCTGGGCGACGCGGAGCTCCTGTCGATCGCGGTCATGCGACCGCTCTCGCTGGCGGCCGGCCTGCTCGAGCGGTTGGAGGGTGCGATCGGGGTGGTGGCGGCCAGCCCGTCAGAGCTCGTATCCGCAGGCCTGCCGGCCAGGCATGCCTCCGCGTTCGCCGGCGCCTGCGAGCTCACCCGCCGAGCGCTGGCCGCTCCGCCCGTGGATCGCTGGGTCATTCGTCGTCCCGCAGACCTGGCTGAGCGGCTGGCCCCCGGGATGGGCCTCCTCGAGCGGGAGGAGCTGCGGGTCGCGGTCCTCAACACGAAGAACGCCGTCACCGCACTACTTACGGTGTATGTCGGCAGCCTGGCGGGCTCATCGGTCCGGGTCGGCGAGGTGTTCCGCGAAGCGGTGCGCCGCAACGGTGCCGCGGTTGTCGTCGCACATAACCATCCGAGCGGGGACCCCACGCCATCTGCCGAGGACCTGCGGATCACCGAGGAGCTCGCCTCGGCGGGCCGGCTCCTGGACATCGCACTCCTGGACCATCTCGTCATCGCCCGGGACCGCTGGGTCAGCCTCCGTTCGCTCGGCGTCCTGTAGCCGACTACCGAAAGTTGGCGCTGTCCCGCATCATGAGGGCACGCGATCGGATCGGCTGGGCAGGTCATCGCCCGGCGAAGGGCTCCGCCGGTCGCCAGGAGGGATCGTCATGGTCAAGGGGGATGGGCAAAGGTCCCGCCGCCGGTCGAGCTTCTGGAGCGAGCAGCTTCCGCTGGTGCTCGGCGGCCTGCTGGTCGTTGCCGGGGTCGTGCTCGTCACGGCGGTGGTCCTGGGATCCCCGCCGGAATCGACGACCCCGACCGCCATCTCCAGCCCCGCTGATTCCGGATCGGCACCCGCCATCACACTGCAGCCGTCGGCGAGCGCGCAGATCCTCACGCCCGCCCCGACCGAACCCGGCTCCACGCCGCAGCCCACGCCCCGCGTGGTGGCGGAGACGGCGCTGGACCTTACCTGGCGCTCGCTCGACGGCCTTCCGGGCACCGCGGACGATCCGGCCACCCAGACGGTGGCGGTTGCCGGCCTGGCTCGCGGGCCCCGGGGCTACGTGGCCGTTGGCGAGATCGTGGACGGATTCCTCACCGAGACCGGCGCAACCGGCCCAATCCATCCCGCGATCTGGACGTCGGCCGACGGCGTCGCCTGGCAGCTGGCCGACGGGCGAGCCCTGGGCGACGTGGTCCCCGTGGGGGTCGCCGCCACGGGCGACGAGATCATCGTGCTGGCGTCCTCATCGCGCGACCCCGTCCTCCTCCGTTCCTCCGGGGATGGCGCGTGGTCCCCGGTGACCCCCCCGGACGCCGTGATCGGGCGCATCGCCGCCGCCGGCCCCGGCTTCGTCGCCGTTGGCCTCCGGCTCTCGACCAACCACCAGGCGATCTGGAGCTCGGTCGACGGAGCGACCTGGGACCGGACCTGGGAGTCAGACGTGGATGCGGGGGAGTCCCTCACCACCATCGGCGCCGGGCCAGGCGGCTCGGTGGTGGTGGGCGGTACCCAGCTGGGCCTCACCGCCGGCGCCCATGCTGCTGCGCTCGTCTCGCCCGACGGCCTGGCGTGGACGCGCGTGGACCCGGCCGCGCTGCCGCGGACCATGGGGTTCGACGCCATCGGCCTGGGGGCGGACGGCGCGTGGTACGGCGCCGGGTTCGACGGGGCACGGGGCGGGATCGGGGTCTGGCGCTCCGCGGACGGGACCAGCTGGACGCAGACCACCTTCGGCCCGGCGCAGGCAACGGAGCAGCCCGGCGACACCGGCAGCGCCTCGGCGGTCTTCGCCTTTGACGGGCGCACCTTTGTGCTCGCCTACACGTCGTGCTGCGGCTACCCACCCCAGCGGGAGCTCGTGACGCTGGACGGCCGGACATGGGCGCGGGCCGACCGGTCATCGGCCGTGCGCTCGACACAGCTCAGCGCTGTCCTCGTGGAGCCGGACCGGGTGCTGGCGGTGGGTGGCCTGAACCGGGCCGCCGGCGTGTGGCTGGCCACGGGCGCGCCGTCCGGAGGGGTCGAGTTCGCTGCCGAGCTGGCGCCGCCCTCGGAGTCCGACGTGTGCGGCACCAGCCCCGAGCTGAGGCTGACCGTCGAGGTCGACCGCAAGGGCGTCGTGGCCCGCATCCGCCTGGTGCGCGCCGACGGGTCGGGGGCCGAGCTGACCGGCGTGATCTGGCCGTACGGATGGCACGCGACGGCGGGGCCTCCGCTGACCATCCGCAACGCGGCGAACGTCGTGGTCCTGCGCGAGGGCGACGAACTGACGCTCACCGACGGACGGGCCACCGGTGGCTCCTACCACGTCTGCACCCTGAACGGCGAGGCGGTCTGGGGCCAGTAGGCCACGAATGACTCAGGAACCGATGATCAGCCGGTAGACGCCGCCGCCGCCCACGTCCGCGAGGTAGAGCTCGCCGTCCTCTCCGACGCCGAAGGCGCCGATCTGCGTTCCGGAGGCGAGCACCGGCTTGGGCGTGATGGACCCCTCGTCGACCTGCAGGGTGAAGACGGTGCCGGTGCAGCTGTCACCGAACACGTAGACCCCGTCCAGGGCGGGCTGCGCCGTGCCGCGATACACGTACCCTCCGTGATCGGCGCACCCCGCGTCGTGGCCGTACTCCGCGATCGGCTTGACGTAGGGTCGCTGGTCGCAGCGAGCCGTCGTAGCAGTGCCGGCCCTCCATCACGTTCCAGCCGTAGTTCTCGCCGCCGGACGAGTCGCCCGGCTGGCGGTCCACCTCCTCCCAGGAGCCCTGTCCGACGTCGCCGATGTACAGGTCGCCGTTCGCCGGATCGAAGCTGAATCGCCAGGGGTTGCGCAGCCCGTAGGCCCAGACCTCGGGGGCGCCGCCACCCGGGTCGGACCCGTCGGCGGCGAAGGGGTTGGTGGACGGGATGGCGTAGGGCTTTGCCGCCGATGGCGCGCGGTCGACGTCGATGCGCAGGATCTTGCCCAGGAGCACGCTCGGTGTTCTGTGCGTTGCCGTATCGGGTCGCCCCCCGAGCCGCCGTCGCCCGTCCCGATGTACAGGTACCCGTCGGGACCAAACGCCAGCTGCCCGCCATTGTGGTTGGCGAAGGGCTGCGGGATGACGAGGAGGATCCGCTCGCTCGCCGGATCGGCGCGGTCCGCGGTGGCGGCGAGCTCGCTGACGACGGTGGCGCCATCGGGCCGGCGGGTGTAGTCGACGTAGACCCGGCCGTCCTGCGGGAATCCGGGATGGAAGGCCAGGCCGAGGAGTCCGCGCTCACCGCCGGCGAGGATCCGGTCACGCAGGTCGACGAACGGGTCCTTGCGCACGGCGCCGCCGGCGTCCACGACGCGGACGGTCCCGGCCTGCTCGTTGACGAAGAGGCGCCCGCTGCCGTCGCCGGCGTTGGCGATCCCGATGGGGTGGTCAAGGCCGGTCGCCACCGCCTGCAGCGCCAGGTGATCCGGGCCGGTTGGGAGCGGAGGGTTCGTGGATCCGCCGGTCGGCAGGCTGACCGTGGGGGTCGCCGCCTGGCAGGCCGCGAGGGCCAGCGCCAGGCCGGCGACAAAGGCGCGTCCGGGGCGCGCGCGAGGGCGCATGGTGCGCCGAAGCCTACCCCCGACGCCGGTGTGCTGCACCGGCGTCGCCTGACCGCGCCGGTCCTGATGGGGTAGGGTTGAAAAGACCATGACGACCACGCGAACGAGCCTGCGGCGCGTTGCGGCGCAGGCGCGCAGGGGGCAGGCCGGCGCGGCGGTACGGCCCGAGCCGCCGGCCGTGGCGGTCGGCACGCGCCGCACCATCATCATCGAGCGTCTCGCCCCGGAGCTCGACGGCGGCCGGCACCCGGTCAAGCGCGTCGTGGGCGATCGCCTGCTGGTGACCGCCGACATCTTCGCCGACGGCCATGACATGCTCGGCGCCGCCGTGCTGCTCCGCCCCGAATCGGGCGGACCGCCCATTGAGGCGCCAATGCGGCTCGTGGCGAACGATCGCTGGTCCGGCAGCCTGCCGCTGGAGGCCATCGGACGGCATCGATACACGATCGAGGCCTGGCGCGATGCCTGGGGCACCCTGCGCGACGCGATGCTCAGGAAGGTCGACGGAGGCGTGGGGGTTGCCACCGAGCTGGCGGAGGCCCGACCGATGATGCAGGAGGCCCGCGATCGAGCGCGGGCGTCGGGCGCGGAGCTCGACGCGGCGGAGATCGAGGCGGCGCACGGTCGCATGCGTCGGGCGCGCAGCGAGCGGACCGCCGCCGCCGCGGTCATCGGCGAAGGGCTCCTGGCCGCAATGCGTCGCCACCCTGATCGATCGTGGGCGACGCGCTATCCGCTGGAGCTGCCGCTCATGGTGGACCGCGAGCGCGCACGGACCGGGGCCTGGTACGAGCTCTTCCCGCGCTCGCAGGGCAAGCGTCCGGGGAAGGGGACGACCCTGCGCGGCGCCGAATGGCGGCTCCCCGAGATCGCGGCCATGGGATTTGACGTCGTCTACCTTCCGCCGGTCCACCCCATTGGTCGCGTCAACCGCAAGGGTCGCAACAACAGCCTGGAGGCGGGTCCGGCCGATCCGGGCTCCCCGTGGGCCATCGGCTCCACGGATGGCGGGCACACCGAGGTCGCCGCCGAGCTGGGAGGTCTCGCGGAGTTCGAGCACTTCCGTCGTGCGGTCGAGGAGCAGGGAATGGAGCTTGCCCTGGACATCGCCCTGCAGGCCGCGCCGGACCACCCCTACGTGACGTCGCACCCCGAATGGTTCCGCCACGCGCCCGGACGGGACGATCAAGTACGCGGAGAACCCGCCGAAGAAGTACCAGGACATCTACCCGATCGATTTCTACGGCAGCGATGCGGATGCCCGCGAGGCGCTCTGGCGGGAGTGGCTGCGGGTCGTGGAGACCTGGATCGAGCGGGGGGTGCGCATCTTCCGCATCGACAACCCGCACACGAAGCCGGTTCCCTTCTGGGGATGGCTGATCGGCGAGGTGCAGCGCGCGCATCCCGAGGTGATCTTCCTCTCGGAGGCGTTCACCCGGCCGGCCATGATGCGGGCCCTGGGCAAGGTGGGCTTCAGCCAGTCGTACACGTACTTCACCTGGCGCGAGACCGCCGGGGAGCTGCGCGAGTACCTGACCGAGCTGACGCAGTCCGAGATGCGCGAGTACTTCCGCGGCAACCTGTTCACGAACACCCCGGACATCAACCCGCATCATCTCGATCATGGCCGCCCCGCCTTCGAGGCACGTGCCGTTCTGGCCGCCACCCTCTCCAGCAGCTGGGGGATCTACTCCGGATTCGAGCTGTGCGAAGCGAACCGCTTCGGCGACCGCGAGGAGTACGCCGACAGCGAGAAGTACGAGATCCGCGTCCGTGACTGGGACGGCCCCGGCCACATCAAGACGCTGATCACCGCGCTCAACAGGCTCCGTCGCGAGCATCCGGCGCTGCGGACCTACGAGCACCTGCGCTTCGAGGGGGCCACCGGTGACCGGGTCCTCTTCTACCGCAAGGCCCTCCCCGACGGCGAGACGGACCCCCTGACCGGCTACCCGTATCGCTGGCGGGACGCCATCTTCGTCGCGGTCAACGTCGACCCGCGCACGACCGCAAGCGCGCTCCTGCATCCGGACCTCCCCGCCGTCGGCATCGGCTGGGATGACCCGTATCAGGTCACCGACCTGGTCACCGGCGAAACCCGCGTGGAGCGTGGCGCGGACGTCCCCGTTGCGCTGACCCCGGAACGACCCTTCACCATCTTCACCATCTCCCCCCGTTGAGGAGCCAGAGCGAACGATGAGCACCACTGCCCCCCGGCGCTCTCCCGCGCCCCCGCCGGCGGCCGAAGACTCCGACTGGTACAAGGACGCGATCATCTACGAGATGCACGTCAAGGCCTTCTCCGACTCCAACGGAGACGGCAACGGTGACTTTGCCGGCCTCGTCGAGAAGCTTGACTACATCGCGGACCTGGGCGTGACCGCCGTCTGGCTCCTCCCCTTCTACCCGTCGCCGCTCCGGGATGACGGCTACGACATCAGCGACTACATGGGCGTCCACCCCGACTACGGGACGCTGCGCCAGTTCCGGACCTTCGTCCGCGAGGCGCACCGGCGAGGACTGCGCGTCATCACCGAGCTGGTCGTGAACCACACGAGCGACCAGCACCCGTGGTTCGCCGAGTCGCGCGCCAACGACACCGGACCCAAGCGCGACTGGTACGTCTGGTCCGACACGGACGAGCGGTACACCGACGCGCGCATCATCTTCACCGACTCGGAGACCTCGAACTGGGCCTGGGACAACGAGCGGCGCGCCTACTACTGGCATCGGTTCTTCAGCCACCAGCCGGACCTCAACTTCGACAACCAGCAGGTCTTCCGGGCGGTGCTCCGGGTGATGCGCTTCTGGCTGGACCTTGGGGTGGACGGGCTGCGGCTCGACGCGGTGCCGTACCTGATCGAGCGCGACGGGACCAGCTGCGAGAACCTGCCGGAGACCCACGACATCCTGCGCCGTCTGCGCCTGGCCATGGAGGAGCGCCATCCGGGTCGGATGCTGCTGGCGGAGGCGAACCAGTGGCCGCCCGACGTGCGCCCCTACTTCGGCGACGGGGACGAGTGCCAGATGGCGTTCCATTTCCCGCTCATGCCCCGCATCTGGATCGCGCTGCGGAAGGAGGACTCCTGGCCGATCATCGACATCATGGAGCAGACCCCGGCGATCCCGGAGAACTGCCAGTGGGCACTCTTCCTGCGTAACCACGACGAGCTGACCCTCGAGATGGTCACCGACGACGAGCGCGACTTCATGTGGAGCGAGTACGCCATCGATCCCCGGATGCGCCTCAACCTGGGCATCCGCCGGCGCCTGGCTCCCCTGGTCGACAACAGCCGGCGGCGGATAGAGCTGCTCACCTCGCTCCTGCTCAGCCTGCGCGGCACGCCCATCATCTACTACGGCGACGAGATCGGGATGGGCGACAACGTCCACCTTGGCGACCGCAACGGGGTGCGGACGCCCATGCAGTGGAGCGGCGATCGCAACGCCGGTTTCTCCCGGGCGGACGTCCACGCCCTCTACGCGCCGCTCGTCGCGGACCCGGTGTACGGCTACCAGGCAGTGAACGTGGAAGCCCAGCAGCGCGTGCCGGGATCGCTCCTCAACTGGATGAAGCGGATCATCCGTGTGCGCAAGGCGTATCCCGTCTTCGGCCGCGGGACCCTGACCTTCCTCCGCCCGGACAACCACCGCGTCCTTGCCTACCTGCGCGTGCACGAGGGGGTGACGCTCCTCTGCGTGGCCAACCTGTCGCGCTTCGCGCAGTACGTGGAGCTGGACCTGCGCGAGTTCGATGGGCGCACACCGGTGGAGCTGATCGGACGGGTGCATTTCCCCAAGATCGGCGAGCTGCCGTACCTGCTCACCCTGGGACCCCACGACTTCCTGTGGTTCGAGCTGACCTCCTGACCGATGCCGCGGCGCTGCTGCGGCCAGGGTGGCTGGCCGCGCAGCGCTGGTTCGGCGCGCGCGACCGGTCGATCTCGGAGGTCTCCCTGGCCGATGCGGCGCCCATTCCGCTCGAGCCGGCGTCGCCGTTGCGCGCGTGGCTCCTGGTGGTGTCGGCCACCTTCACCGATGGCGGCGAGCGCCGCTACCTGGTCCCCGCCGTTGGGGGCCCTGACGAGCTGCTGCGCGAGCCTGCGGATGGTGACGGTGCCTGGCGTGCCCTCGTCCGCGCCGTGGGCGCCGGCGCTGCGCTGCCGGGGGAAGACGGGAGCTTCCGGTGCGAGCCACTCCCCGCCCTCACCGCCCTGGTCCCCGGCGGTGCAACGGCCCTGGCGGGCCGTCCCCGAGCGACGGCTCGGCGTGGAGCAGTCGAACACCTCGGCGACGGTTGGGGAGCACCTGATCCTCAAGGTCTACCGTCGCCTGGAGGTCGGGGAGAACCCCGAGATGGAGGTGGGCACCTTTCTCGAGTCGGTCGGCTGCCCGGTGACGCCGCGCATGGCCGGCTCGATCCGCTACGTCTCGGGCGGCGGGTCCGTCGCCGCGGCCGCGATGCTGCAGGAGCGCGTGACGGCCCGGGGCGATGGGTGGAGCCACCTGCTCGCCCAGCTGGGCGGCGCCGATGGCGGCCCGGCGTCGGCCGTCGCGTCGGCCGCACAGATCGGGCGCGTCACGGAACAGCTGCACGCGTCGCTCGCCGCGCGACCGCTCGACGCCGCGTTCCCGGTGCGCCCCGCGACGCACGCCGAGACCCAGGGGCTCCTCGCCGGCGCGATCGCCCAGCTCGACGCGGCGCTCGCGGCGACGACGGGTGGGGATCGGCATCGGCTCGAGGCGCTTGCGCCCCGCATCCGCGCGCAGCTCGAGGCCGCATTCGGCGCGGCGCGCGTGGGCCGCGTGACGCGCATCCACGGCGACTACCACCTGGGGCAGCTGCTGCACACCGCTGACGGCTTCGTGGTGATCGACTTCGAGGGCGAGCCGGCCCGCTCGCTCGACGAGCGCCGGATGCCGCAGCCACCCGAGCGGGACGTGGCCGGGATGCTGCGCTCCCTCGACTACGCGGTGCGCAGCGTGGCCCGGGGCGGATCGGCGCACGACCTCGAGCCGGAGGGGTGGCTGGTGGAGGCCCGTGAGGCGTTCCTGGGTGCCTACGCGAGCGGGGCGTCCTGGGATCTGGACCCCTCGCTGCTGCGCGCGTTCGAGCTCGACAAGGCCTGCTACGAGGTGCGCTACGAGGCCGCGAACCGGCCGGACTGGACGTGGCTCCCGCTCGGTGCGCTCGAACGTATCGCCTGATCACCCCTATCCTGTACTGCGAATGAGCCCATCTTCGACATCCCCCGAGCCCGGCAGGCTGCGGGACCACCCGGCCGTCCCTGCGACCTGGCGGGGGGCACCGCAGCCCCTGGGCGTCACCTGGGACGGCTCCGGCATCAACGTCGCGATCTTCAGCGAGCACGCCACCGGCGTGGAGCTCTGCCTCTTCGACGAGGCGGGCCACGAGGAGCGGATCCGTCTCCGGGAGCGGACCGACATGGTGTGGCACGGCTACCTGCGGGGGATTGGACCCGGCCAGCGCTACGGGATCCGGGTGCACGGGCCCCATGAGCCCCGGGAGGGCCACAGGTTCAACCCGCACAAGCTGCTCCTCGATCCGTACGCACGCTGGATCGACGGCACCATCCATGTCACGGACCGGCTCTTTGGCTACCCGATTGGTGACCCGGCCATGGACCTGGCCATGGACGAGCGCGACTCGGCGGACGACATGCCGCGCGGCGTGGTCGTGGATCCGCGCTTCGACTGGGCCGGCGACCGGCCCCCGGAGATCCCGTGGGAGCGGACGCTCATCTACGAGACACACGTCAAGGGGTTCACCGCGCAGCACCCGGAGATCGCGCCGGAGCTGCGCGGCACCTACGCGGGGCTGGCGTCGCCCCCGGCCCTCAACCATCTCGCCCGGCTGGGGGTCACCGCCGTCGAGCTTCTCCCGGTGCACCACCACGTCACGAACCGCTTTCTGGCCGACCAGGGGCTGGTGAACTACTGGGGCTACAACACCATTGGCTTCTTCGCGCCGGACACTCGCTACGCGGCGACCGGGGACCCGGTCCACGAGTTCCGGCTCATGGTGCGGGCGCTTCACGACGCGGGGATGGAGGTGATCCTCGACGTCGTCTACAACCACACCGGCGAGGGGAATCGGCTGGGGCCCACGCTCAGCTTCCGCGGGATCGACAACGCTGCCTACTACCGCCTGATCGCCGGCGACAAGCGCCACTACCTGGACTACACCGGCACCGGCAACACCCTGGACGCAACCCATCCACGGGTGCTCCAGCTGATCATGGACAGCCTCCGCTACTGGATCACGGAGATGCACGTCGACGGGTTCCGCTTCGACCTCGCGTCGACCCTCGCCCGGGAGCTGCACGACGTCGACCGCCTGGGGAGCTTCTTCGACATCATCGGCCAGGACCCGGTCATCAGCCGCGTCAAGCTCATCGCGGAGCCATGGGACCTCGGCGAAGGGGGCTACCAGGTCGGGAACTTTCCGGCCGGCTGGAGCGAGTGGAACGGCCAATATCGCGACACGGTCCGGCGCTTCTGGCGGGGCGTGGGGAGCCAGACGGCAGAGCTCGCCTTTCGCCTCTCGGGCTCGTCGGACCTGTACGCCGATGACGGTCGCCTGCCGCACGCCAGCATCAACTTCGTCACCGCCCACGACGGGTTCACCCTGCGGGACCTGGTGAGCTACGACGGCAAGCACAACGAGGCCAACGGCGAAGGCAACCGCGACGGGACCGATGACAACGTGAGCATGAACTTCGGGGTCGAGGGCGACACGGACGACCCTGCCGTCCTCGCCGCACGGGCCAGGCAGGTCCGCAACTTCCTGGTGACGCTGCTCGTCAGCCAGGGCGTCCCGATGCTGCTCGGCGGCGACGAGATGGGACGCACCCAGGGCGGCAACAACAACGCCTACTGCCAGGACAACGCGATCAGCTGGGTCAGCTGGCCCCTCGACGAGGCGGAGCGTGAGCTCGCGGAGTTCACCGCATCGGTGGTGCACCTGGTCGGGGAGCATCCAGTGCTGCGCCGCCGCCGCTTCTTCCAGGGCCGCCGTATCCGTGGGTCGAGCGTCAAGGACCTCACCTGGTACGGGCCGGAGGGCCAGGAGATGACCGACGAGCAGTGGGGCGCGTCCGGGATCCACACCATTGGCCTGCGGCTCGCGGGTGACGCCATCGACGAGCTGGACGAGCGGGGCCGGCCGGTCACCGACGACACGATCCTCGTCATCCTCAACGCCGACGAGCGAGACGCCCGGTTCCGGCTCCCCAACCACGGGGGGCGGCCGTGGCACCTCGTCGTGGACACCGTCCACGGCAGCGTCCCACCCGAAGATCCCCCCGCCCTCCACGGGGGCGGCACGACTGTCGAGGTGAGCGGCCGGTCCGCCATGGTGCTCCTCCAGCCGCGGGTGTAGGCGGAATGGCCCGCGCAGCGACGGTGGCCCCGCCCGCAGCGGTGCCGCGTGCCACGTACCGGCTCCAGCTTCATGGCGGATTCGACTTCGGCGACGCGGCGGCGCTGGTCGACTATCTCGACGCCCTGGGCGTGAGCCACGTCTACTGCTCGCCGATCCTCCAGGCGGTGCCGGGGAGCAGCCACGGCTACGACGTCGTGGACCACGGAACCATCAACGACGAGCTGGGCGGCGATGATGGGCTCGAGCGCCTGGTGGCTGCCATTCGCGACCGCGGGATGGGCCTCGTGGTCGACGTCGTCCCGAACCACATGGCGATCTCCGGCGAGCGGAACGCGTGGTGGTGGGACGTGCTCGAGCACGGGCATGCGAGCCGCTACGCGGCCTATTTCGACGTCGACTGGGATCCGCCTGAGAGCCGGCTGCACAACGTGATCCTGCTCCCGGTCCTGCCCGACCACTACGGACGGGTCATCGATGCGGGCGGCATCCGCATCGTCCGCGACGGGACGCGGCTCACGGTCGCCGTGGGGGACCGACGCTTTCCGCTCGATCCGCGCTCCCTCGGCCCGCTCTTCGTGGAGGCTGCCGAGCTGGGTGGCTCCGACGAGCTGGCGTTCATCGGCCGGGCCCTGGGCGAGCTGCCCGAGTCGACCGTGGCGGACCCCGTCGACGTCGAGCGGCGCCAGGCCGATGCCGCGGTCCTCGGCGCGCGGCTGGCGGTGGTCACGGATCGCCCGCCCGTGGCGGCCGCACTCGATCGGGTGCTCGATCGTCTCAACCGCGACCCCGACAGCCTGGACCGCCTCCTCGACGAGCAGAACTACCGTCTCGCGCACTGGCGCGCCGCCTCCCGCGATCTCGGGTATCGGCGCTTCTTCGACATCGACTCGCTGATCGGGCTGCGCGTCGAGCGTGCCGACGTCTTCGAGGCGAGCCACGCGCTCATCTGCTCCCTCGTGGCGGATGGGCGCATCGACGGGCTGCGGGTCGATCATCCCGACGGCCTCCGCGATCCGGCCGGCTACTTCGAGAGGCTCCGCGCCCGCGCGCCGAAGGCGTGGATCGTGGCGGAGAAGATCCTCACCGGCGATGAGCCACTGCCCGAGGACTGGCCGATCGATGGCGCGACCGGCTACCGCTTCGCCGACCTCGCGACCGGCCTGCTCGTGGATCCGGCGGGCGAAGAGCCGCTCACCCGGCGATATCACCGCTTCGTCCGTGATCACGCGCCTTGGCCCAGCGTCGCAGCGGTGGCCCGGCACGAAGTGCTCTCCGAGGCGCTGGGCAGCGACCTGAATCGGCTGACGCACCTGTTCCTCGACGTGTGCGAAGCGAATCGGCGCTATCGCGATTTCACGCGGCACGACCTGCACGACGCCCTGCGGGAGGTTGCCGTGCACCTCGCGGTGTACCGGACCTACGTGCGGCCCCCTGGACCGCGGGCCGACGGTAGCGCTGCGGCCCCGAGCACGGTCGCCGCCCCGGTGGTGTCGGCGCAGGATCGCGCGACCATCGACGCGGCTGTCGCGAACGCGACCGCGGCGCGTCCCGACCTGGAACCCGACCTCTTCGCGTTCCTCCGTTCCATCCTCCTGCTCGACGTCCCCGGGGAACGGGCGGCGGAGCTGGCGATGCGCTTCCAGCAGCTCACGCCGGCCGCCATGGCCAAGGGCCTGGAGGACACCGCCTACTACCGCTACGTTCGCTTCGTTGCCCGCAACGAGGTTGGGTCGGAGCCGGACCGTTTCGCAGCCGAGCCTGGCGCCGTGCACCGCGCATTCGTCGCGGCGGCTGATCGCTGGCCGCGCGGCATGCTCGCCACCTCGACCCACGACACGAAGCGCAGCGGCGACGTGCGGGCGCGGCTCGCGCTCCTCTCCGAGGTGCCGTCCGCCTGGGGGCGCGCGGTGACCCGCCTTGCGGCCGCAGCGAACGCACATCGGACCCGCCCCGACCTCCCCGATCGGCGCGACGAGTACCTCCTCTACCAGACCCTGGTGGGGGCGTGGCCCATCGACGGCGAGCGGGCCGTGGCGTACGCGCGCAAGGCCGCCCGCGAGGCCAAGCTGCGGACCTCGTGGACCGCGCCGGACGCGCAGTACGAGGCCGCGCTGGATCGGTTCGTGGCCGGTTGCCTGGGAGACTCCGCGTTTCTCGCGGAACTGGAGGGGTTCGTGGCCGCGCTCGTCGAGCCGGGCAGGATCAATGCCCTGTCGCAGACCCTCCTCAAGCTCGCCGCGCCCGGGGTCCCGGACCTCTACCAGGGCACGGAGCTGTGGGACCTCTCCCTGGTCGACCCCGACAACCGCCGCCCGGTCGACTACGCCATGCCGACGGGACGCCCTGCGGGCGCTCGACACGCTGTCGCCCGAAGCGATCCTGGAATCCGCTGACCAGGGTCTCCCCAAGCTGTGGCTGATCCATCAGGCGCTGGAGCTGCGCCGCCGCCGCCCGGCGGCGCTCGGGGCAGGTGCCGCGTACGAACCGATGGAGGCGGTGGGGTCACGCGCAGCGCACGCCTTCGCGTTCGCGCGCGGCGGCGACGTCATTGCCGTTGCCCCGCGCCTCGTGCTTCGCCTGGCGCGCACCGGCGGGTGGTCGAACACCGCGCTCGCCCTGCCGCCCGGCAGCTGGCACAACGTCCTCGACGGCGAGCGATACGACAACGCGGCGCCGGTCGCCCTCGCCACGCTGCTGCGCCGATTCCCCGTCGCCCTGCTGGAACGGACGGCGTGACCGCCATCGCCGTCTGGGCCCCCCGCGCCCAACGCGTCGAGCTGGCCGTCGCTGGAGAACGCCGGGCCATGGCGCCGGATGCGGGCGGCTGGTGGCGGAGCGAGCGTCGGCTGCCCCCGGGCACGGAGTACGCGTTCGTCCTTGACGGCGGCGAGCCGCTGCCGGATCCACGGTCTCCGTGGCAGCCGGCCGGGGTTCACGGCCCGTCGCGGACGGTCGATCACGCCGCGTACGACTGGACCGATGCGGGCTGGCGGCCCCCGGAGCTCGAGACCGGCGTCATCTATGAGCTGCACGTCGGCACCTTCACCCCGGCCGGGACCTTCGACGGTGCAATCGACCGGCTCGCGGACCTTGTCGACCTGGGAGTGACGCACGTGGAGCTGATGCCGGTCGCCGAGTTCAGCGGCCGGCGCGGCTGGGGCTACGACGGCGTTGATCTCTTCGCGCCCCACCATGCGTATGGCGGACCGGAGGGCCTGAAGCGTCTCGTCGATGCGGCGCACCGAGCGGGTCTCGCGGTCCTGCTCGACGTCGTCTACAACCACCTGGGCCCGGAGGGGAACGTGCTGGACCGCTACGGCCCGTACTTCACGGACCGCTACCGGACGCCGTGGGGCTCGGCCGATGAACCTCGACGACCGCGGATCACCGGAGGTCCGGCAATTCGTGGTCGACAACGCGCTCATGTGGCTGCGCGACTACCACCTGGACGGTCTTCGGCTCGACGCGACCCATGCGATCTTCGACCGGTCCGCCATCCACATCCTGGAGCAGCTGCGGGCGGCCGTCACCCGCCTCGGAGGGTCTCTGGGACGGCGCCTGGTGCTCGATCGCGGAGAGCGACCTCGACGACCCGCGGCTGGTGCGCGCCCCCGCGCTGGGTGGCTATGGCCTCGACGCCGCCTGGGCGGATGACGTCCACCATGCGCTGCACGTCAGCCTGACCGGGGAGCGATCCGGCTACTACGCGGACTTCGAGCCGATGCGCTCGCTTGCCCGTGTCCTTCGCTCTCCGTACCTGTTCAACGGCGGTCGCTCCGTGTATCGCGACGTCCTCCAGGGCCGGTCGCCGGGGCGGCTCTCCGGTGGACGCTTCGTCGCAGCCCTGCAGAACCACGACCAGGTCGGCAATCGCGCCCGTGGCGAGCGCCTCTCCGCCCTGGTCGGGATCGAGCGGCTGATGGTCGGGGCCGCGCTGCTCGTGGCGGCCCCCTACGTCCCGCTCATCTTCGCCGGGGAGGAGTGGGCCGCCAGCACCCCGTTCCTCTATTTCACCGACCACGCCGATCCGGCCCTTGCCGAGGCCGTGCGCCGCGGCCGTCGCGCCGAGTTCGCCGCCTTCGGCTGGAAGCCGGAGGAGATCCCGGACCCGCAGGACGAGCGAACCTTCCGCGCCAGCCGGCTGCGCTGGGACGAGCGGGCCGCGGCCGGGCACGCGCGGGTTCATGCGCTGGTGGCGCGACCTGCTCGCGCTTCGGCGCTCCCACGAGTCGCTGCACGACGGGCGGCGTGACCGCGTCCGGGTGATCGCCGACGCGCGAGGGACCATCAGGCTTCGTCGAGGGGCGGTCACCGTCGCCGCGAACCTCGGCACGGCCGAGGCGGGGCTCCCGGAGGAGGGGCAGATCCTGCTCGCGTCGTCTGCGTCGGTCGGGCGCCGGGGGAGCAGCCTCGTGCTTCCGCCGGACTCGGTCGCGATCCTGGAACGCGACCGATGACCGATCGCGACGACCTGGTCGTCGACCGCTACACCGATGCGTACGGGCGGGAAGCCATCGTGCCCGCGGCCGTACGACGCGCCGTGGTCCGCACCATGGAGCCCCTGCCCCCGCGAGGCCCGGGCGAGCCGGAGCCGGTCGCCATCCACGCCCCCGGTGACCGCCTTTCGGCGGCGGCTGAGCTGGTGCTGGAGGATGGCACCAGCGTGGGCACGGTCGACCGGCTCCCGCGCGACCTGCCGCTGGGCTATCACCACCTTCTTCGGGATCGCGCCGACCAGCTGCTCCTGGTGCCGCCCGCCCGTTGCACGGCGCCGGCTCGCACCCGGGGCTGGGCGTGGACCGCGCAGCTTCCCGCCACCCGCTCGCGGGCGAGCTGGGGGATCGGCGACCTGGGTGACCTGGGCATGCTCGTTGCCTGGGCCGCCGAGGTGGGGGCGCGCTCGGTGGTCGTCAGCCCCCTCGGGGCGCCCAACCCCGCACCCGACCCCGAGCCCAGCCCGTACTACCCCAGCACCCGACGGTTCCGGAACCCGCTGCTGCTCCGGATCGAGGCGATCCCCGGCGCCGGCGAGCGCGGGCCTGAGGATCGGCGACCTGGCGGCAGAGGCGCATCGCCTCAACGATGTGCCCCGCATCGACCGGGCACGCGTCGCCGGCCTGAAGCTCGAGGCGCTGCGGAGGATCTGGGAGGCCACCGTTGCCGGCCGTCCGGATGAGGCACCGGTGGCCGACTACCGGGCCGCGGGAGGGGGCCGCGCTGCGCGAGTGGGCCGTCTTCGCCGGCCCTGTCGGAGGAGCACGGCCCGGGCTGGCATGGCTGGCCAGAGGAGCTTCGCGATCCGGCATCGGCGGCCGTCGCCGCCTACGGTGCCGGCGCACGGCGACCGGGTTCGGTTCCACGAATGGGTGCAGTGGCTGCTCGACGATCAGCTGCGCATCGCGAGCCGGGGCGGCGCATCGATCGTGAACGACCTGCCGGTCGGGTTCGACCCGGGCGGCTTCGACGCGTGGGCCTGGCAGAGACTGATCGCCGCTGGCGCCCGGGTAGGTGCCCCACCCGACCGCTTCAACCCCCATGGACAGGACTGGGGCCTTCCGCCCTTCGTGCCGCACCGCCTGCGCGCGGCGCACCTCGCGCCCTTCATCGAGACCGTGCGGGCGGCCCTGCGCTATGCCGGTGGCCTGCGCATCGACCACGTCATGGGGCTCTTCCGCCTGTGGTGGATCCCGGTGGACGCGCCCGGCGGCGGGGCCTACGTCCGTTACCCGGCCGACGAGCTGCTCGCGGTGCTGGCCATCGAGAGCCGGCGTGCCGGCGCCGTCGTGATCGGCGAGGACCTGGGCACCGTTGCGCGCGGCGTGCGCCGCAGCCTGGCCCGGCGCGGCCTGCTCTCGACGCGCCTCGTCCTCTTCGAGCGGCGGGGGATGGATCGACTCCCGCGGAGCGTGCTCGCCGCAGTGACGACCCATGACCTGCCGACCGTCGCAGGTGCCTGGCGGCGGAGCGACCTGGCGGACCAGCGCGCCGCCGGCCTGGATCCGGATCCACGCGACCTCGAGATTCTGCGCGAGCGGCTGGCCAGGACGGCAGGTGTCGCGCCCGACGCGTCGGTCGAAGAGCTGGTTCTGAGGGTGCACCGTGCACTGGCAGCCTCACCGGCCGCCCTGGTCAGTGCGACGCTCGAGGACGCGCTTCGGGTCGAGACACGCCCGAACCTGCCCGGCACGACGCGCGCTCAGCGCGCCAACTGGTCCAGGCCCTGCCGGCGACCATCGAGGCGCTGCGGGCGGATCCGTTCGTGGCCCGGCTGGCAGCGGCCATGCGCCGGGCCTGACCCGGCGGCGCCGTTCCGGTCTAGCGCTGCGGGCGGAGGATGATGGTCGCCAGCGGCGGGAGCGTCAGCGCGACCGATGCGGGCTGGCCGTGCCAGTTGGCCTCCTCCGCGACGAGCCCGCCCAGGTTGCCCACGTTGGAACCCCCGTAATGCTCGGAGTCGGTGTTGAGGACCTCGACCCAGGTGCCGGCTGAGGGCAGGCCCAGGCGGTAGTCGAAGCGCGGAATGGGGGTCAGGTTCTGGACGACCGCCACGACGTGGTCGCCGGAGCGACGGAGCCAGCTGATGACCGAGCCCTCCACGTCTCCGGCATCGATCCAGGCGAATGTCTCCGGCTCCGGATCGGATCCCCAGAGCGCGGGCTCCTGCTGGTAGAGGCGGCCGAGGTCGGCCAGGAAACGGCCGAAGCCGGCTCGCATAGGCTCCTCGGCGATCTGCCATGGCAGCGCCGTGTCGTGGTTCCACTCGGTCAATGGCGCCAGCTCGGTGCCCATGAAGAGCAGCTTCTTGCCCGGCTGGGCGTACTGGTTCGCGATGAGGCAGCGCAGGTTCGCGAAGCGCTGCCACTCGTCGCCGGGCATCTTGCCCAGCAGGGATCCCTTGCCGTGGACCACCTCGTCATGGCTGAGTGGCAGGACGAAGTGCTCCGTCTGCATGTAGAGCGCCCGGAAGGTGAGCCGGTCGTGGTGATAGCGGCGGTGGATCGGGTCGTGCTCGAAGTACTCCAGCGTGTCGTGCATCCAGCCCATGTCCCACTTGAACCCGAATCCCAGGCCACCCAGGTAGGTGGGGCGCGACACGCCGGGGAAGGCGGTGGACTCCTCGGCAACCGTGATGATCCCCGGGAATGCCCGATAGACGCGCTCGTTCATCTCGCGCAGGAAGCTGATCGCCTCCAGGTTCTCGTTGCCGCCGAACTGGTTGGGGGTCCACTCCCCGGCCTTGCGCGAGTAGTCGAGGTAGAGCATGGAGGCGACCGCGTCGACTCGCAGCCCGTCGACGTGGTAGCGGTCGAGCCAGAAGAGGGCGTTCGCCACCAGGAAGTTGCGGACCTCGGGTCGTCCGTAGTCGAAGATCAGCGTCCCCCAGTCCGGGTGCATCCCGCGCTTCGGGTCGGAGTGCTCGTAGAGGGCCGTGCCGTCGAAGCGGCGCAGGGCGTAGTCGTCGGCCGGGAAATGGGCCGGCACCCAGTCCACGAGGACGCCTATTCCGGCGCCATGCAGGATGTCGACCATGGCAGCGAAGTCATCGGGCGAACCGAAGCGTGCGGTGGGCGCGAAGTAGCCGGTGACCTGGTAGCCCCACGAGCCGTCGAAGGGGTGCTCGGCGATGGGCAGCAGCTCGACGTGGGTGAACCCGAATCGCCGGCAGTGGTCCGCGAGCTTCTCTGCCGCCTGCCGGTAGCCGAGCCAGGACCCGTCGTCGTTGCGCATCCACGAGCCCAGGTGGACCTCGTAGACGGCCATGGGCGTTCGGTAGGGGTCGCGGGCGGCGCGGTCCGCCATCCACGTGCCATCGGTCCAGGTGAAGGCGGTCGTGTCCCAGACGCGCGAGGCGGTCTCCGGGCGGACCTGCATGGCGAAGCTCAGCGGATCGGCCTTGAGCCGCAGCCTCCCTTCGCCGTCCACGATCTCGTACTTGTAGAGCTCGCCCGCGCCGATGCCCGGGACGAAGATCTCCCAGACGCCGGAGCGTCCCATGGAGCGCATCGGGAAGAGGCGGCCGTCCCATCGGTCGAAGTCGCCCACGACCCGGACGCTCTTGGCGTTCGGCGCCCAGACCGCAAACGCGACGCCGGTCGTGCCCTCGACCTCGCGCACGTGTGCACCCAGGACGTCATAGAGGCGCTCGTGCGTCCCCTCGCCGATGAGGTGCAGGTCCACGTCGCCCAGCGTCGGGAGGAAGCGGTACGGGTCGTCGCGCTCCCAGTCGTTGCCGTCCGGGAACGAGAACCGGAGCAGATAGGCGAGCGGCGGCGACACGTCGGGCACGAAGGCTGCCCACAGGCCGCTTCCGACCGAGCTCATCGGGATGGGCGTCACGTCCGGCAGGACGAGCGCCACCGCGGACGCGTCGGGATGGAAGGCTCGAACCACCGTGCCACCCTCCACGGCATGCGCGCCCAGCACGCCGTGCGGGTCGTGATGGTCGCCGCGGGTTAGACGCTCGACATCGGCCTTCGATGGCGCGAGGTGCTCGCGCCCGACGCCGCCGCCCAGATTCGTCGTCTGGCGTGGCATGCCCCTACCTTACCGCGGGACCTCCAGCGCGCGCATCGCGGGCCGTCGTTCAGCTGGCTCGCTCCCGGACGACCCGGGCCAGGTCCAGGCGACGAACCGCGCGGAGCGCCGGCCACTGGCTGAGCGCCGCGGCGACCAGGATCCCGAGCGCCGTCCCGACGAATGTGAGCGGTCGGACCACGAGGTCAAAGGAGAAGAGGTCGCTGTTGAACGAGGCCATGAACTGCGCTGCCGCGAAGTAGCCGAGGACGAGCCCGGGGATGATCCCCGCCAGGGTGAGGAGGAGGTTCTCGCCGCTCACCACCCGGCCCAGGACACCAATGGGCATGCCCATGGCGCGCAGGGTCGCCAGCTCCGTCCCGCGCTCGGCCACGTTCGAGCCAATGGTCACGAAGAGGATCGCAAAGGCCATCACCGCGCCGAAGGCGAGCATCACGCCCACGAAGGCGTAGAAGAGTCCCATCAGGTTGTTGAAGATCGTCGCCACGGCTCTGCGAGTCGGAGACGGCCAGCACGCCGGGCTGCGCCTGGAGCCGGTCCACCACCGCGGTCGGGTCGGCCCCCGCGGCATAGCGGACCTGGACCGAGCGCGTCGCCTGTGCCACGGTATCGGCGCCGAAGAGGCCGTCAAGATGGGGAACCGATCCGTAGGCGAGCGTGCCCAGGGGCTCCGCCACGAAGCCGGCGACCTTGTCCGTGACGCTCGCGCCGGTCGAGGTCAGGGTGATGGTGACGCTGTCGCCCGCCTCGACCTTCAGCTGGTCCTTCAGGGCGGACCCGATGAGGATGCCGTCGGACGGGAGCGACAGCGTGGCGCCACTTGGGGCGCGGAAGCCGTGCATCACGGTGTCGGGGGCGAACCCCGTGAGCGAGGTCACGTAGCTGTGATCTGCCGTTGCGATGACGACCGGCAGGTGCGCAACCGGTTCGGCGGATGCCACGCCGTCCACGGCGGCGACCGCCGAGAGCGCGTCGCTGGTCGCCGGGGCGGCCAGAACGACCTCTGCGTCCTGGCGGTCGATCTGGCCGAACTGGCGATCGACGAGGACCTGCATCGTGTCGATCATCCCCCACGAGACGAGGACCAGGATCGCGGCAAGGGCCACGCCGAGCATGGTCGAGAGGCTGCGGACCCGGTTGCGGCCGACCCCGCGCAGGACCATCAGCCATCGCGCGGGAAGCCGACGCAGGGGCGGGAGCAGCCGCTCAGGGAGCGACGCGCCGCCGACACCCATGGGTACGGAGCCGCGCATCGCCTCCGCCGGGCTGATGTGGGAGGCGCGCAACGCCGGCGCGAGGGCCGACAGCGCGCCGGCGACCAGGGCGAAGACGAGCGCCAGGACCAGGGTGAGCGGCCGGAAGTCGACGACCCGCACCGAGTCCGGCAGCCCGATCACCCCGGTGTAGATATTGGTCACCGCCCCGCCCAGCGCAATCCCGGTCACGGCCCCGGGTATGCCGCCGGCGGCACCGGTCACCAGGCCGAAGCCGAGCAGGTGGCGCAGGATCGCGCCGCGCGGATAGCCGGACGCGACCAGGAGGCCTATCTGCGCGCGCTGCTGGAGGACGAGCCGGTTCAGCAGGACGTACGTGGCCAGCCCGGCCGCCCCGAGGAAGAGGAGCGGGAACATCAGGGAGAGCTCACCGAAGCCGCCGAGGTCCTCGGCGAGCGCGGCGTTCGAGGGCTGCTCCTGGCGGGTCTGGGTGGCGACGCCGGCACCGGCGGCCAGCGCATTGATGCGGGAGTCCAGGGCCGTGCGGTCGGCTGTCGGCGCGTAACTCACGAGGAGCTGCGGCGTCGCCAGCGGCGCCGGCAGCGCGTCGAGCATCGCGGCGGGAACGAAGAGCACCCCGAACTGGTCGGGTGGGACCAGGATCTCCTGGCGGCTCCGCGCCGGCCACAGGTACTCCGCGGAGGTCACGATCCCGCGGACCGTGACCGTTTTCGACTCGGTTCCCAGGCTCATCTCCAGGGTGTCGCCGACCGTGAGCCCGAAGGCATCCGCCAGGTGCCGGTCGACGAGCACCCCGTTCGGTTCGGTGGGGGCCAGCGCCTGGCCCTCCAGGAAGATGACCCCGTCGATAGCCGGGCTGCCGCCAGACGGCATCCCCACGGCCCTGCCCAGGAGGGTCGAGGAGCCGATGCGCAGGGGCACATCCGCGACCCTGCGGGTCTCGGTGGCGGTGACCCCGTCGAGGGCGTCGACCTTTGCCCGGAGGTCCTGCGCGCCCGCACCGGCGAGCTGCATGTCTGCGAAATGGGTCTCGACGAAGAGGCGGTCGTAGCTCGCCGTCAGGTTCTGGTAGGCGTCGTAGCTCGCAGCGAAGAGCGCGACGCCCAGGAAGATCGTCACCGCAACGGCGGCCAGCTGCCCGCGGCGCGCGGCCAGGTCGCGCAGGAGCTTGCGATTCAGCGCGCTCACCACTCGAGCTCCCGCGCCTCGGCCGGGGTGGCGTTGCGCTCGTCGCCGGTCAGCTCGCCCGACCCGACGTGGATGACGCGGTCCGCCATGGCGGCGATCGCCTGGTTGTGCGTGACGAGCAGGACCGTGATCCCGTCGCGCCGGCCGAGGTCGCGGATCACGCCGAGCACCTGGCGCCCGGTCTCGAGGTCGAGCGAACCGGTCGGCTCGTCACAGAGCAGGAGGGGCGGACGCTTCACGAGCGCGCGCGCGATGGCGACGCGTTGCTGCTGGCCGCCCGAGAGCGAGGCCGGAAACCGGTTGGCCCGGTCGGCGAGGCCCACCGCCTCGAGGGCTGCGCGGGCGTCGTCGGCGGAGCGGTCTGCGAGGTCCCCGACGAGCTGCACGTTCTCGAGCGCCGTCAGGGTGGGGACCAGGTTGAAGAACTGGAAGACGAAGCCCACCGTCTCCCGGCGGTAGTCGGTGAGGTCGCCGTTGCGCTCCGCCGTCACCTCGTGACCGGCAACCGTCACGGTGCCGCGGGTGGCCGGCTCGATGCCACCGATCACGTTGAGCAGGGTCGTCTTGCCTGATCCCGATGGCCCCAGGATCACCACGAACCGCCCCTTGTCGACCGCGAGGTCGATGCCCCGCAGGGCGTCGACGGCCACGTCGCCGGTGCCGTAGGTCTTCCAGACCCCGTCCAGCCCGATGAGCGGCATCGGCTCCGTCATGTGCTTTCCTCCGTTTCGATGAGCTTGGTGAGTGCCGCTGCCGCCGCCGCGAGGTCGAGATCCGGATCCACCGCGCGGTGGAAGAGGAGCCCGTCGAGCATCGCGGCGAGCAGCACGGCGGTCCCGTCGATACGGGCCTCGTCGCGCGTCCCCGCGGGAGCGGCGTCCCGCAGGCCCTGGGCGATCAGCCCTCGGAACTCGACGAGCGCGATGCGCATCCACTCGCCGAGCTGCGGGTCGCGGAGCGCGAGTGAGAGGGACTCGGTACCGACACGCAGGAGGTGCTCGTCTGTGAGCTCGTCGAGCGAAGCGATCACGGCGCTGAGACCTTCCGAGATCGAGACGGCCGAGATGAGCGCCTCCATGGGCGTCGAGAGCATCTCGGTGAACGCCCAGATCACTGCCTCGCGCAGGAGCGCGTCCTTCGACCCGAAGTGGTAGTGGATGACGCCCTGTGTCACCTCCGCACGCCGGGCGACCGCCCGGGTGGTGACGCCGGCCCAGCCGACCTCACCGATCAGAGCGACGGTGGCCGCGACGATCGCCTGCCGCGTGACATCGCCACGCGCGGAGGCTGCATGGTCGCCGGTAAGATTTGGGCGGTCGACCGAACTGGTCATGCGACTAGTCTACGTGAGACAACCACGCGGCGCAACCTCGGGCCGACTGGGTCGAGGACCACGCACCTGCCGTGCCGAGACGCGCGAGGCGGGCTCCCGTGCCCGTTTGAAGAACGTGCTAGGGTTTGGCGCCCGCCGGATTGCCCAAACCGCATTGGATCGGGCATCCTTCTCGGGCATCGCCGCGGCTGCCGCGTGGCCGGCGCCACGCGGACCATCGCGAACACTTCCCGGAGGCACCTTGGGCATCTTCGACGGCCTGCTCGGCCTGCTCTCCCACGACGTGGGGATCGACCTCGGCACCGCCAACACGCTGGTCACCGTTCGCCATCGCGGCATCGTCATCAGCGAGCCATCGGTGGTGGCCATGGACACGCGCACCAAGCGCGTGCTCGCCATCGGCGCGGAGGCCAAGCGCATGGTCGGCCGGACCCCGGCGAACATCGTCGCCATCCGGCCGTTGCGCGACGGCGTGATCAGCGACTTCGACGTCACCGAGCAGATGATCCGGTACTTCATCCAGAAGGTGCACGACCGGTACGCCCGCATCCCGCGCCCGCGAGTCCTGGTCGGGATCCCGTCGGGCGTGACCGAGGTCGAGAAGCGCGCGGTCCGGGACGCGACCATCAATGCCGGAGCGCGCTGGGCGCGCCTCATCGAGGAGCCGATGGCCGCCGCCATCGGTGCCGGTCTCCCGGTCTCCGAGCCGTCGGGCAGCCTCATCGTCGACATCGGCGGCGGTACCACGGAGGTCGCCGTCATTTCCCTGGGCGGGATCGTGGTGGCCCAGTCGATCCGCATCGGTGGGGACGAGATGGACGCCGACATCGTCAGCTTCGCCCGACGCGAGTACAACCTGCTGATGGGCGAGCGCACCGCGGAGGAGATCAAGATCGCGGTCGGGTCCGCGTACCCGATCCCGAGCGAGCGGACGGTCACCTTCCGGGGTCGGGACCTGCTCACCGGCCTGCCGCGCAGCATCGAGGTCGGCGGCGACCAGATCCGCGAGGCGCTCGAGCCGTCGGTCGCCCAGATCATCGAGGCGATCAAGGAGACGATCGAGGAGACGCCGCCGGAGCTGGTCGCCGACATCATGGACCAGGGGATCGTGCTGGCCGGCGGCGGGGCGCTCCTGGCCGGACTCGACAAGCGGGTCGCGGAGGCCACCCAGATGCCGGTCCACATCGCGGACGATCCGCTCACCTGCGTCGTGCGCGGAACGGCGCGGGTCCTCGAGGACCTCGATACGCTCGAGCGCGTCCTGGTCAGCGAGCAGTTCACCCGCGCTCCGCGGTAGCGGCGCGGTCTGGGCCTGTCGCGTGATCGGATCGCCGGACCGGCGCTCGCACCCGGGCATCTGGTTCGCGGCGTTCACCGTTGCCTCGCTCCTGATGCTGCTGGCCTCGCGCACCGAGCCGGCGACCGCGCTCCAGCAGGCCAGCGCGCGAGCCCTGGAGCCGGTCCGGGCCGCGGTCGCGGGCGTCGGGCAGGGTGTCGCGAGCCTCTTCGGGACCCTTGGCGAGATCGACCGGCTGCGGACCGAGAACGACAAGCTGCGCAGCGACCTCACCCGGGCCCAGCAGCGGATCGCCGAGCTCCAGGAGGCGGCGGCGGAGAACACCTCGCTGCGGGGCCTGCTGGGACTCACCAAGAGCCTCGTGAACATGAATCTGCTTCCCGTGCGGGTGATTGCCCGTGACCCCTCCAACTTCACGTGGGAGGTCGGCATCGATGCCGGCAGCGGCGACGGGTTGGCCGTCGGGATGCCCGTGGTCGGCGCCGCCGAGGGGGCCGGGGCCCTGGTCGGGACCGTGGTCTCGGTGGGGACCGACACGGCGCAGGTCCGCTTCGTGGTCGACACCCGCTCCAGCGTCGTCGCACTCGACCAGAGCAGCCGCGCCCTCGGCGAGGTCCAGGGCCAGCTCGGGGGGCAGCTGGTCTTCGTGAAGGTGCCGGTCACGGAGCGGCTCGCCCCCGGCGACACGGTCGTGACGGCCGGGCTGAGCCTGGGAACCGGGCTTGCCAGCCCCTACCCCAAGGGACTCCTGATCGGGACCATCCAGGCGGTGCAGCCGGACCCCAACGCCCTGACCCAGACCGCGTTCGTGCGGCCGGCGCTCGATCCACAGCAGGTCGAGCGGCTCCTGGTGGTCACCTCCTTCAGCCAGGACTGACGGGGCACGATCCGCCCGGACCGGGGTACCGCCTGCCGTGGCCCCATCGGCTCCGGGCGATCTGACCATCGCCCCATAGCCGCCGCGAGGGCTCGTGGGTACGGTCATGACAGGCATTGCCCGCGGCGAAGGGCAGCCGATTGTGCAGACCACCGACCCTCGAGGACTGATCATTGCGCGACCGCATCCGGGCCACCCTGATTGCCATCGTCTCCATCGCGAGCCTGCTCGTCGCGCGCCATGCCGGCCCACGCCGTCGTGGCGCAGCCCAAGGTGGTGATCATCGTGGGCCCGACCGGCAGCCTACACGGACAGCTACCGAAGCCAGGCCGATGACACCGCCGCCGCCGCGCGAGGCCGCCGGCGCCGTCGTCACCAAGGTGTATTCGCCGAACGCCACCTGGGCGAACGTCAAGGCCGCCGTCAACGGCGCCAACATCGTCGTCTACTTCGGCCACGGGAACGGGTATCCGAACCCGTACTCCGGCAGCCTCCTTGCAGATCGCGTCGATGGCTGGGGCCTGAATACCTCCACCACGAACGGCGACAGCGACAGCTGGTCAGCAGGCACGCTGGTCTACTGCGGCGAGAAGGCGCTCCTGGGGACGCTCACCTCCTCGGACGGCGCCGCCCAGCGCCAGTACTGCTCCGGCGGGCCTATCACGCCCGGCCCCGGGCTGGGTCATGGTCTACGCCAACGCCTGCTATGCGCCCGGCGCCTCCGAGCCCGGAGAGCCGGCGGCCACCGCGACCCGATGCGCTCTGCAGCGGGCGGCCAACTTCTCGCGGCCGGTGCTCGCCGGCCTGGGGGCCAGCGCCTACTTCGCGACCGACATCGGCGCGGCGCCGCTGGTGGCGGTCGATCCTGTCAAACCCGACAGCCGCCTACGGGCGATCTGTACCACCAGAACCTCCCGCGGCGCCATGACCGTCACCAAGCAGTCGCACCCTCTCGTGTCGGGCGACGCGCTGTGGCTTGGCCTGGGATCGTCCGCAGGCGTCGTACAAGTTCGCCTTCGCCGGCGACCCGACGGCCACCTTCGGGGGGGCACCGGCGACGGCACCGATTCCACCCCGTCCGGCCTGACCACCTACGACCCGCCGCGCACCCTGAACTTCGACGCGGGGACCTACACCGGCTACGCCTTCGACGCCTCGGGCAAGGTTACCGGCAGCAAGACCTGCACCCTGTCGCGCTCCTCGACCGCCTCGACCAGCCAGCGGAGCACCGCCATTCCCGGCCACGCCGGGACCTGGTTCTACGTCATCAACGGGGTCTGGGCCGGCTACTGGGTCCAGGGCGGCAGCCACGTCTACGTCACGGAGCCCACGCCGACCACCACCAGCCCCAGCGTGACCAGCTACAACCCCGCGCGCTCCCTGGTCTTCGCCTCGGGCAGCCACACCGGCTACCGGTTCGACGCCTCCGGGGCGGTAACCGCCAGCCAAGACCTCACCCTGTCGCGCGCCTCGGGCGCAGCCACCAGCCAGCGCAGCACCGCGATCCCCGGCCACCGCGGTGCCTGGTTCTACGTGGTCAACGGGATCTGGGCCGGCTACTGGCTGCCCGAGTCGACCCGCCTCTACCTGCGCGGGATCAGCCAGGAGACCGACTTCGGCAGCCCGCACACCGTGAGCTTCGCGGCCGGCACCTACACCGGGCTACCGCTTCAGCTCGAGCTGGAGCGTGGTCGCCACCAAGCCGTGGTACCTCACGCTCACACCTCGGCGGCCTCCGGCGCCAAGGTGGCAATCATCAACGGCCGCAGCTACGTCTACATCATCAACGGGGTGTGGGCCGACTACTGGGTGCCCACCGGCGGCGGGGTGACGGTGCGCTAGTCAGGGGTGGTCGTGGGGGAGATAGGTACTATTCGCGCCATGTTCTGGCGGCCATATGGTGGTCGCCGCGGGCGGCGCAGGGCACGGCCGTCCCAAGCGAGGTAACCCGGACTCATGCGCGCACTGCTGCGATCCGCGTCTCACGCATTCGTCCTGCTCGCGCTGGTCGTGGCGCAGCCCGGCCCGGCGGCGGCAACCGATCCCGCGATCGAGCGGTGGCCCCGATCACCGTTCCGCTCGCGATCCAGGCGGGCCGGTCGTGCTCCCCAACGGGAAGGTTCTGCCGGTCGCTCCGGCTGGTGCCTTCCGGCCGTCCCAGATGGCCGAGGCGCTTGCAGAGCACGCGCAGCGACAAAATCACGTTCGAGCCGGGCAATCGGCCCATGCGCCAGGGTGACCGGCGCCACGACCACGCCGGCCCCGCGCCGGTGGCTCACAGACGGCGACCCTCCTCGGGCTCGCTCCGTCCGCTGGCAGCCGGCGCCACGGCGACCCTCGCGTCATCGCTGCCCAACGGACTTCGCAAGGAGGTCTTCGGATTCCTCCCCTATTGGGAGATGAGTGCCTCCAGCCTGCAGTGGATGGAATACGACAAGGTTTCGACGATCGCGTACTTCGGCGTGGCGGCGCGCTCCGACGGGAGCCTCGCCACCACGAGCGGCGGCGTCACCACGACCACATGGGCAGGCTGGATCTCGAGCGCCATGACCGAGCGTCATCAACGCCGCTCACGCAGCGCGGCGACAGGGTGGTCCTGACCGTCACGATGATGGCCTGGGACAGCGCCAGCGCAGCGCAGCAGGCGACACTGCTCGGCAGCGCCACCTACCGCGCAGAACCTGATCAACAACATCATCGCCACCGTGAGGAATCGCAACGCGGACGGCGTCAACCTTGACTTCGAGCCGGTCTCCATCGACAACTCCGCAGCCAGTACACCTCGTTCGTCCGGCAGCTCAAGGCCGCGCTCGTCTCCGCCGGCGTCGGCTCGTACCTGACCGTCTGCACCATGGCCGGCGCGGCCACATGGGCCACCGGCTACGACATCGCCGGGCTCACCGCCTCGGGGCCGCCGACGCCCTCTTCGTCATGGGCTACGACTACAGCGGCAGCTGGTCGTCGCGCGCGGGAGGCATCGCGCCGATGTCGAGCTCCTACATGCTCGACGTGAACGAATCGGTCAACGACTACCTGTCGCTGACATCGGGCTCGAAGCTGATCTGGGGCGTGCCGTACTACGGGGAGGTCTGGCAGACGACGTCCAGCTCGCTGAACGCCACCACCGTCTCGGGCGGGTATTTCGGCGCCTTCTACTACACGGCATGAAGAGCCAAGGCCGCGACCTACGGGCGGAAGTGGGACTCGCTCGGCCAGGTGCCCTGGTTCGCCTATCAGTCCAGCGGCAACTGGTACGAGGGCTACTACGACGACGTGCAGTCGCTGGCCGCGAAGTACGACATGATCAACCAGCGCGGGCTGGCCGGCGTCGGCATCTGGCATCTCCAGATGGACCAGGGGACCTCGGAGCTGTGGAACCTGCTCGCCAACCGGTTCCAGAGCGACACCGTCCCTCCGAGCGGCGGTGTCCACAACCTGTCTCCCGATCACGGACGCCTACGCGATCCCGTGTCGCTTGGACGGGCGATCGACGTCGGCTCCGGTGTGGCGTCCTACACCGTGCAGGTTCGCGATCGCGCCTCGTCCACCTGGACGACTTGGCTGCAAGCGGGACGACGGCCACGTCGACGCCCTACATCGGCAACGTCGGCCATAGCTATGAGTTCCGTGTGTCGGCCAAGGACCGCTGGGCAACACTCAGCCCTGGGTCGCTGCTATGGCCGATCCCGGCAGCAGCTCTCGCCGTGGGCGGATTCGCCACGTGCAGGCGCGACCTGCTGAACGTCGGGTCTGGTGCCGGCACGGGTTCGATGTGATCGAGCAGCTGCCCGCCGGCTTCGCTGGTGGCGATCCTGCACGGGCCGATTCCGCCTCTGGATACCAGTGGTACCAGGTCCAGTTCGGCTTCAGTGAGTGGCCCAGCGCCGAGTACCCGCGTACGGGCTGGGTCGCGGCGGGCGACGGTACGGGCACGTACCTAGTCCCCGGCTGTCGCGCCGACGGTGACGACCCTGCGCCACCGGATCGTTGGCTCCTACGCGACGTCGTCGCGCGTCTTCAGCCCTAACGGCGACGGGCGCACGGACACGGTGAACTGAGCTTCTCCCTGCCCGCGGACTGCAAGCTCGGTCAGGCTTGACGTCCTCAACTCGGCGGGGAACGTGGTCGACACGATGAACTCGGGCGCGTCGCGCCGGCGCCCACACGCGCGACCTGGGACGGGCGGACGGGCAGCGGCGCGGTCGCCGCGGAGGGCCGTATCTCCTGCGGATCACCGCCGTCGACGGTGCCGGGACCCACGTCGCACCGACCAGCTACGTCAACAGCGCCGTCCTTGGCCAATGGGGAGTCACGGTGGACTCGACGCCGCCGTCACTGACCGCGCAGGCGCCCGACCGGCAGCGCAGTGGCCGCCACGACCAGCGCTGGTCACCGCCACCTTCCGCGAGCCGGTCACCGGCGTCTCTGGCTCGACATTCGCCCTGGCGGACACGACGACCGGGGCGGTCGGTTCCGGCGAGCGTCACCTACGATGCAGCGTCCCGGGTCGGCGACGCTGCGTCCATCTTCCGCGCTCGCGCAGGGGCATACTTCCGCGCGCAGCTCATCAGGCTGGCGCATCCGCTGACCTGGCCGGGAACGCGGCTGGCCACGACCGACGTGGTCCTTTACCACCGCCGTCCGGCCTGACCACCTACGACCCGCCGCGCACCCTGAACTTCGACGCGGGGACCTACACCGGCTACGCCTTCGACGCCTCGGGCAAGGTTACCGGCAGCAAGACCTACACCCTGTCGCGCGCCTCGTACCGCCTCGACCAGCCAGCGGAGCACGGCCATTCCCGGCCACGCCGGGACCTGGTTCTACGTCATCAACGGGGTCTGGGCCGGCGACTGGGTCCAGGACAGCAGCCACGTCTACGTCACGGAGCCCACGCCGACCACCACCAGCCCCAGCGTGACCAGCTACAACCCCGCGCGGTCCCTGGTCTTCGCCTCGGGCAGCCACACCGGCTACCGGTTCGACGCCTCCGGGGCGGTAACCGCCACCAAGACCTACACCCTGTCGCGCGCCTCGGGCGCAGCCACCAGCCAGCGCAGCACCGCCATCCCCGGCTCACTCCGGTGCCTGGTTCTACGTGGTCAACGGGGTCGTGGGCCGGCTACTGGCTGCCGGAGTCGACCCGCCTCTACCTGCGCGGCATCAGCCAGCGAGACCGACTTCGGCAGCCCGCACACCGTCTCTTCGCGGCCGGCACCTACACCGGCTACCGCTTACTCGAGCCTGGAGCGTGACGCCGACCAAGCCGTACTACCTGTCCCGCTCGTCGGCGGCCTCCGGCTCCAAGGTGGCAATCATCAACGGCCGCAGCTACGTCTACATCATCAACGGGGTGTGGGCCGGCTACTGGGTGCCCACCGGCGGCGGGGTGACGGTGCGCTAGTCGGGGGTGGTGTGGGGGACGGTACTGCCGGCCGTTGAGGCCTGGACCAGATCGCCGCCATCCCCTGCGTGGGCCTCGACGGAGAACCGCTCGGCCGATAGAGGCAACCACGCGACGGCTCGTAGTCCGGCACGCGGGCGAGGGCGGCCGCCAGGTCCTCCTCGTCGCTCGACCAGGAAGCCGTTCTCGCCGTCGGTCACGATCTCACGCAGGCCGCCGACCGCCCGGGCCACGACCCAGCGGCCAGACGCGATCGCCTCGGCGGCTACCAGGCCGAACGGCTCCTCGCGCGACGGCACCAGCAGCACGTCATGCGCCGCGAGCAGCTGCGGGTATCTCGTCGGGTGGTACCTCGCGAATGCCCGGGCCCGAACAGCGTGTCCGCAAGTCGCCGAGCGACGTCGACGCCCTTGTGCGGGGACGTCGCCGCCCAGGTACAGGACCCGGCGCTCCGCCGGCCTGGGGCTCGGCGAGAAGCGGGACAGGTCAATCCCCGGCGGGATGACGGTCGCGTCGGCGCCCAGGCCGCGGACAAGGGCCGCCGTTTCGGCCGAATTGGTGACGACGGCATCGGCGCCGCGGACGACCCGCTGGGCGAGCCAGCGGAAGACCCGATTTCGGGCGGCCATGTCCCGCACATCCCCGCCGTGCGCATAGACGACCAGCGGCAGCCGTCGCAGGCGGGCCGCGAGGAGCGCGATGACGCCCGAGGGCAGGACGAAGTGCCCTTCGACACCGTCGAACCGGCCGCGCGCCGTGAGCGCCTGCCAGGCCATGGCGAGGTACCGACGCCAGCCCGGCAGGTCATAGCGCGCGGGCGCAACCACCACGGACTCCAGGTGGGGTCTGCCAGCCGGTCGCGGACGAACGCGCCCGCAGCGGGGCGATCCGGAGTCGGGAATCGGGCAGTGACGACGAGAAGCCGCATCTCGACTGAACGGTACCCGATCGCGTCGCGCCCACCCACGTACAATGGGCTGCGATGACCTCCATTGCCGCTCCACGCCGCGTCGACGGCCGCGCCCCGAACCAGCTTCGGCCGGTCAAGATCGTTCCCGACTACCTCAAGTTCGCCGAGGGCTCCGTCCTGATCCGGGTGGGCGACACCCGCGTGATCTGCGCCGTCACCATCGAGGACCGGGTGCCGCCCTTCCTGCGCGGCAAGGGCACCGGGTGGATCACCGCGGAGTACAGCATGCTGCCCCGCGCCGGTGCGGAGCGCAGCCAGCGTGAGGCGAGCAGGGGGAAGATCGGCGGACGGACGCACGAGATCCAGCGCCTCATCGGCCGATTCCTGCGCACCGCCGTGGACCTCACCCGCCTTGGCGAGCGGACCATCACCCTGGACTGCGACGTGATCCAGGCCGATGGCGGCACCCGCACCGCGTCCATCACGGGGGCCTACGTCGCCCTGGCGCGCGCCATGAAGCGCTACGGCATGGATCACCTCATCGCGGGCCAGGTCGCCGCGGTCAGCATCGGCGTGGTCGGCGGCCAGCTCCTCCTGGACCTCAACTACGCGGAGGATTCCACCGCCGAGGTCGACATGAACGTGGTCATGATGGACAACGACCGCTTCGTCGAGCTCCAGGGGACCGGTGAGCAGAAGGCCTTCAGCCGCGAGCAGATGAACCAGATGGTCGACCTCGCGGCCGGCGGGATTCACCAGCTCTTCGAGCTGCAGCAGCAGGCCATCGAGGCGCCGGCCGCCGGGTGACGGACCTGCTGGTGGCCACGAACAACCCCGGCAAGCTGGCCGAGTTCCGTCGGCTCCTGGCCCCGCTCCCGGTCCGGGTGGTCGAGCCCGGCGGAGGTCGGCGTGCGCCTCGAGGTGCCGGAGCCGCACGAGACCTACGCGGAGAACGCCCGCGACAAGGCGGTCGCCTTCTGCCGGGCCGCGGGCCTGGTCACCCTCGCCGATGACTCCGGGATCGAGGTGGCCGCGCTGGGCTGGGGCCCGGGCCCTCGATCGGCGCGGTTCGGCGGGGCGGATATCGAGGATCGAGCCGGCGTACCTCCTTGCCCAGCTCAACGGGACCGATGACCGCCGCGCGCGGATGGTCTGCTGGCTGGCCGTGGCCATCCCCGTGGATGGCGAGCCGGTGGTGGAGCTCTACTCCGGGGTGATGGACGGATCGGTGGCGGAGGCGCCGCGCGGGGCGTGGCGGATTCGGCTACGACCCGATCTTCGAGCTGCCCTCCGGGTCCGACGGCGGCGGAGCTGCCGGAGGGCGAGAAGGACAGGGTGAGCCACCGCGGACGGGCCGTTGCGGCCGCCGCACGCGCGGATCGCCGAGCTGGCGTCGGCCGGGCAGGACGACTCGGGCACGGGCGCCCTCGGGTAGAATTCGCCGACCCTGGCAGGAGATCGCATGAACGACCGGCCGTCCGTGCGCATCCACCCGACAGCGGACGTCTCGCCTTCGGCGGAGATCGGCTCCGGCACCAGCATCTGGAACCAGTCGCAGGTGCGCGAGCGCGCGCGGATCGGTCCCGGATGCGTCATCGGCAAGAACGTGTACGTCGACTTCGACGTGGTCATTGGCGCCAACGTGAAGATCCAGAACAACGTCAGCGTCTACCACGGCGTCACCGTGGAGGACGGCGTCTTCATTGGCCCGCACGTCTGCTTCACCAACGACCGGCTCCCGCGCGCGATCAACCCCGACGGCAGCCTGAAGAGCGATGACGACTGGGAGGTGAGGCCCATCCTCGTGCGGCACGGCGCGGCCATCGGCGCCAACAGCACCGTGCTGCCGGGCGTCACCATCGGCCGATGGGCCATGGTGGGCTCGGGGAGCGTCGTCACCCGCGACGTCGCGGACCACGAGCTCGTGGTGGGGAACCCGGCGCGCCGGCTCGGCAGCGTCTGTGCCTGCGGTGCGCCGCTTCGCGACGAGGCCGACGGCACCCCCTTCGCAGGTCCCTGCCCGCGCTGCGGCCGGCCCTTCCCGCCGGCCGCCGGGTCCTGACGGCATGCGCGTTCTGACCGTCGTGGGCGCGCGCCCGCAGTTCGTGAAGGCGGCACCGGTCAGCCGTCTCCTGCGCGAGGCGCACACCGAGGTGCTGGTCCACACCGGCCAGCACTACGACGACGCCATGAGCGCCTCGTTCTTCCGCGACCTGGAGATTCCCGAGCCGGACGTGAACCTGGGCGTGGGTTCCGGGTCGCATGCGGCGCAGACCGCGGAGATGCTCCGGCGCCTGGAGCCGGTCCTCGCCGAGCGGGCCCCGGACGGCGTCGTCGTCTACGGCGACACGAACTCGACCCTCGCGGCGGCGGTGGTCGTGGCCAAGATCGCCTTCGCGGACGGCCGTCGCCCGTGGCTGGCGCACGTGGAGGCCGGCCTGCGCTCCTTCAACCGCGCCATGCCGGAGGAGCGCAACCGCGTCGTCGCCGACCACCTGGCCGACCTCCTCCTGGCCCCCACCACCACCGCCCTGGAGAACCTTCGCCACGAGGGCCTGGAGGGCCGCACCGCGCTGGTCGGCGACGTGATGGTCGACGCGCATGCCTGGGCCGCGCAGCGCTCCGAGGATCACCTGCCACGGGTGGCCGCGGATCACCCGGGCTACGTCCTGCTCACCCTGCATCGCGCCGAGAACGTCGACGATCCGCGACGCCTGGCTGCCCGGCTTGCCGCGATGGCCATCGACCGGACCGTCATCTTCCCGGTCCATCCCCGCACGACGCGCAACAATGAAGCGGTCCGCCGTCCGCCTCCCGAAGAACGTGGTGGCGATCGACCCGGTCGGCTATCTTCAGATGGTGGCGCTCGAGACCCACGCGGCGGCGATCGCAACGGACTCCGGCGGGGTCCAGAAGGAGGCGTACCTCTCCGGCGTCCCGTGCATCACGCTCCGGACCGAGACGGAATGGGTCGAGACGATCGACGCGGGCTGGAACCGGCTTGCGGGGCTCGAGCCGTCGGCGGTCGCCGATCGCCCTCGCGGGACCGGGATTTCATGGACCGGACCAGGCCGCATCCGCCGTTGCACGGCGACGGCCGCACCGCGTCGCGCATCATCGCGGCGCTCGAAGGGCTCGACACGCAATGGCAGGCTGACGCGGCCCGGCAGGGCGCGCGCGGCGAGCCGATGGAGGCATCCACGACCATGATCCCGATTGCACGCCCGCAGATGGGCGAAGAAGAGAAGGCGCTCGTGTGGAGCGCACTCGAATCCGGCGCCCTGGCGCAGGGAGCCCGGGTCCACGAGCTGGAGGAGCGCTTCGCCGAGTTCATCGGCGTGCCCCACGCGGTCGCCACCAGCTCCGGCACCACCGCGCTGCATCTGGGCCTGATGGCCCAGGGCGTGGGCGACGGGGACGAGGTCGTCACCGTGCCCTTCACCTTCATCGCCAGCGCGACGGCGATCCTCTTCGCCGGCGCCCGTCCGGTGTTCGTGGACGTCGAGGCCGATACCTTCAACATGGATCCGGCCCTGATCGAGGCGGCGATCACCCCGCGCACGAGGGCGATCATGCCGGTCAGCCTCTACGGGCAGCCCGCCGACCTGCCGGCGATCATGGCCATCGCCGAGCGCCACGGGCTCGCGGTGCTCGAGGACGCCGCCCAGAGCCACGGCGCGGCCATCGGCGATCGCCGCAGCGGCTCATGGGGCGCGGGTGCGTTCAGCTTCTACCCGACCAAGAACATGACCACCGGCGAGGGCGGCATGATCACCACCTCCGACGCCGAGGTCGCGGAGCGCGCCCGGCTGCTGCGGGAGCACGGGATGAAGGTGCGCTACCACCACGACATCGTCGGGTACAACTTCCGCATGTCGGACATCCACGCCAGCATTGGCCTGGCGCAGCTGCCGAAGCTCCCGGCCAACAACGCGCGGCGCCGGGCGATCGCAGCACGCTACGACGCGGATCTGCGCGGCGTCATCACGCCCGCGGTGCGCTCGGCGGTGACCCACGTCTACCACCAGTACACGATCCGCGTGAACCGACGCGACGAGTTCGTCGAGCGGCTCCGCGAACGTGGCGTGGGTACCGGCATCTACTACCCGATCCCGGTCCATCGCCAGAAGCCGTTCGTGGCGCTCGGGTACGGCGACCAGCGGTTCCCGGTCACCGAGATGCTGGCGGAGCAGGTGGTCAGCATCCCCGTGCACCCCGCGCTCTCCGACGCCGACGTCGACGCCGTGATCGCCGCGGTGAACCAGACGGCGGCGGAGCTGGGGCCGATCGCGGCCGAGACGGCGAGACGGCGTGAGCCAGCCCGCCGCCAACCCGACCCCGGCGAGCGACCGCCCCGGACGCCTGCGCGCCGGGGTGGTGGGCCTGGGCATGATGGGGCGCAACCACGTCCGCGTCTACGACGAGGTCCTCACCGACGTCGACCTCGTTGCGGTCGCCGATCCGGATCCCGACGCGCTGCGACGGGCAACCACGGGGCGCGCGGCGCACGGGCACGCCGATCCCGCGAGGATGTTCGCCGAGGAACGGCTCGACCTGGTGAGCATCGTGGCGCCGACCTCGCTGCACCGGCAGGTGACCCTCGATGCCCTCGCCTCGGGAGCGAACGTCCTTGTCGAGAAGCCCATCGCCTCGGATCGGCCGGAGGCAGAGGCGATGATCGAGGCGGCCCGCAGGGCCGGGCGGATCCTGACCGTGGGTCACATCGAGCGCTTCAACCCGGTCATCCGCGAGCTGCGGCGACGCCTGGCCGCCGGTGAGCTGGGCCGGATCTTCCAGGTCAAGGCGACCCGTCTCGGTCCGTTCCCGGCGCGGATCCGGGACGTGGGAGTGGTGCTCGACCTGGCGCCCCACGACATCGACGTCATGCGCTTCCTGCTCGGTTCGGAGCCGGTGCGTCTCTACGCGGAGACGGAGCAGCGCATCCACACCGACCACGAGGACCTCTTCAACGGGATCCTCAAGTTCGCGAACGGGGTCATCGGCGTGCTCGACATCAACTGGCTAACGCCGACCAAGCGGCGCACCCTGACCGTCACCGGCGAGCGCGGCATGTACGTCGCCGACTACATCAACCAGGATCTCTTCTACTACGCCAATCCCGACGCAACCCAGGTCTGGGAGCGCCCGGGTCCCGATGAGAGCCGCATGGCGACCTCCGTCTCGGAGGGCGAGATGGCGCGCCGATCCATCAGGCGCCAGGAGCCGCTCGCGGTCGAGCTCGCCGAGTTCGCGCAGGCGGTGCGCAGCGGCGGGCCACCACCGGTGGACCCCCGCGACGCCATGATCGCGCTGCTCCTCGCCCGCAAGATGGTCGAGGCCGCGACGAAGGGCGCGGTCGTCTCGGGCGACGAGCTGGCGGAGGTGCTGGCGTGAGAGTGGCCGTGGTGGGGCTGGGTCACATTGGCCTGCCCCTTGCCGTCCAGTACGCGAGCCGCGGTCACCAGGTCATGGGTGCGGACCGGAATCCAGCCATCGTCGAGGCGATCAACGCCGGCCGCTCCCCGCACCTCGACGAGCAGGCGCTCATCGACCGCGTCCCCGGACTGGTTGCCTCGGGGAGCCTGCGCGCAACGACCGACAACGAGGCGGCGGTCCGTGGCGCCGAGGTCGTCGTGGTGATCGTACCGGTCGTGGTGGACCGCGAGCGGCAGATCGACTTCGGCCCCATCGATGCAGCCACGGCGGATATCGGCCGGGGCCTGCAGCCGGGCACGCTGGTCGTCTACGAGACGACGCTGCCGGTGGGCACGACCCGGGACCGGTTCGGCCCCGTGCTCGAGGCGGCCTCCGGCCTCTCCATGGACCGCGACTTCTTTGTCGCCTTCTCGCCGGAGCGCGTTCTGGTGGGCCGGGTCTTCCTCGACCTGCGCCGCTATCCGAAGATCGTGGGAGGCACGAGCCCGGAGAGCACGGAGCGCGCCGTCGCGTTCTACGCCTCGGCGCTGGATCCCGGGACCGAGGTACGAGCGGTCGCCAACGCGGAGACCGCGGAGATGACGAAGCTGGCGGAGACGACCTATCGCGACGTGAACATCGCCCTCGCGAACGAGTACGCACGCTACGCGGCGCGGCGGGGGATCGACGTGCTGGAGGTGATCGGCGCCGCAAACAGCCAGCCGTACAGCCATATCCACCTGCCCGGAGTCGGTGTCGGTGGGCACTGCATCCCGGTCTACCCGCATTTCCTGTTCAACGGGGATCCGGACCTCCGCATCCCTCCGCTGGCCAGGGAGATCAACGAGGGGATGGGACGCTTCGCGGTGGAGACGATGGCGAGGCCGCATCGGCTCGCTGCGCGGCGCGCCGGTGCTGGTGCTGGGCATCGCGTACCGCGCGGACGTGCGGGAGGACGCCTTCAGCAGCGCGTTCCGGCTCCGCGACGAGCTGCTCGCGGCGGGCGCCGTGGTCTACGGCCACGACCCGTACTTCGACGCGGACCATCTTCGGGCCATGGGCTTCGAGCCGTTTGACCTGCAGGCCCCGGTACCGGTGCGCGCCGCCGTCCTGCAGGCGGGCCACGCGGTGTATGCCGAGCTCGATCCGGCCACGATCCCGGGTCTCGAGCTCCTCGTGGACGGCCGCAACGTGCTGGACCGCGACCGCTTCGCAGCAGCCGGGATCGAGTACGTGGGGATCGGCCGCTGAGCGAGCTGCCGCCGGCCACCACAACCGCAGCGGGCGACGGCGACGTGCCGCACGTCGGACTCGCGGCGGGCCGCGGCGTCTGGGTCGTGCTCCCCACCTACAACGAGATCGAGAACCTGGAGCGAGCGGCGGATGCCATCCTGGCCGCCGTGCCGCAGGCACGGGTGCTCGTCGTCGACGACGGGTCCCCGGACGGCACCGGGCGCCTGGCCGATACGCTGGCGGCCTCCGACGAGCGGTTGCACGTGCTGCACAGGACCGCCAAGGAGGGGCTTGGCGCGGCGTACCGCGCCGCCTTTCGCTGGGTCCTGGCGCGTCCCGACGTGCACGCCGTGGTCCAGATGGATGCGGACCTGAGTCATGACCCTGCCGACCTGCCGCGGCTCCTCGCTCCGCTGATGAGCGGAGCGGACCTCGTCCTCGGCAGCCGGTACCTGCCCGGCGGTGGGACGGTGGGCTGGCCGTGGTATCGGCAGGTGGTCAGCCGGGGCGGGACCGCCTTCGCCCGGCTCGTGCTCCTCCTCCCGTACCGGGACCTGACCGGCGGATTCAAGGCATGGCGGAAGGAGCTCCTGGCATCGGTCCGGCTCCGCGAGGGCGGCCCAAACGGCTACGGGTTCCAGATCGAGATGACCTGGTGGGCGCATCGTCGGGGTGCGCGGATCGCCCAGGTGCCGATCATCTTCCGGGAGCGGTCGGCCGGGCGCTCGAAGATGACCCGGGGCATCGTGGCCGAGGCCATGCTCCTGGTCCTCGCCCTGCGCTGGGAGGCGATTCGCAACGCGCTGCGCGGCGGGTCCGCCTGAGCACGGGACCCGGCCGCTCCGCCGGTCCGTGCGTGGCACGTCGGCGACGCATCGGGTAGCATGGCGCGCGCCCTCGCTGCTACAACCCTTTCGCCCTGCGGAGCCTGGTCTCGTATGTCCTTTCGCAATCGTCCCACCCTCGACCGCCGACATCGCCCGCGCTGGCAGGACGAGCTGCGCAGCCAGCAGCTGATCGTTGCGGGGTTCGCGATCGCCATCGCAATTGCGCTGGGGATCTTTGGCGCCACCGCCTGGAGCTCGTTCTACGACACGCACCTCAAGGAGGTCGCGTACGTCGGGAGCCAGCCCTTCAGCGTGGACGCGCTCAACAAGCGCGAGGGCATCATGGCCGCCGAGCTGTCGGCCAAGCAGCTCGACCTGAGCATCGCTGCGGTCGGCGCCCAGAACTCTCTCATTCAGCAGCAGCTGCAGGTCGTCCAGCAGACGCTGCAGAACGTGGCCTCCAACGCGACCGACTCGCTGACGACCGGCGCCTACATGCGTGACAAGGCGCCACAGCTGGGCATCACCGTCAGCGCGGATGCCATCGACAAGGAGGTCGCCAAGCGCACGACCCTGCCGTTCCGCATCGAGCTGTCGCTGATCACCGTCAGCGCGCTGCCGTCCGACGCCGCCGCCGGGGCGACTCCGACCGATGCCCAATGGGCCGATGCCGAGAAGAAGGCCCAGGCCCTCCTGGACCAGGTGAAGGGTGGCGCGGACTTCGCCACGGTCGCCAAGGACAAGAGCGACGACACGACCACCAAGGACCAGAACGGACTCGTCGGCTGGGTGGAGTCGGGCGACGCGTCCTACGGCACCTTCTTCGATGCCGCCAAGGACTCCGCCAAGGGCGCCCTGCTGGGGCCGATCAAGGGCGACACCGCGTACGCCATCCTCAAGGTGGACGATGTGCGCAAGGCGGGGCCGGACAAGACGCTCCAGACGCTCCTTGCGTCGGTCAAGGCGAGCGACGCGGACTATCGGGCCTACATCAACGACGAGCTGCTGAAGACCGCGTACTCCGACTACTTCGGCGCGACGGTGCTGAGCAAGTACATGCCGCAGCGGCACGTGGCCCAGATCCAGATCCAGCCCGACACCGGCGTGCCGATCCCCAAGGAGCGCGTCCGCCATATCCTGATCCAGCCCATCCCCGGCGCCAGCGACCAGAGCACGGCGACGCAGGCGCAGTGGGACGCCGCCCTGAAGATCGCAAACGAGGTCTACGGCCTCGTGAACAAGCCGAACGCGGACTGGAAGGCGCTGGCCGCCAAGTACAGTGACGACCCGGGGTCCCGCGACTATGGCGGCGACCTGGGCTGGTACGACCCCACCACCGCGACGCAGATCGACGCCGACTTCAAGGCGGCGCTCGACAAGCTGCACATCAACCAGATCAGCGAGCCGGTGAAGACCCAGTTCGGCTACCACGTCATCGAGGTGTTCGGCCAGCGCACGACGGCCCAGGAGCAGGCCGACAAGGTGGAGACCGAGCTCAAGGCGGACCCCGGCTCGTGGGACAAGGTCGCGGCCGCCGAGAGTGCTGACCATGCGACGGCCTACAGCGGCGGCGACATCGGCTGGGTCGCCCCGTACGAGAAGGACGCGGCCCTCGAGAAGGCCATCTTCGACCTCACCACCGTTGGCCAGATCAGCGGTTCGGTCAGCACCACCGGCGGGATCTACATCTTCAAGCTCCTCGAGACCTCGGACGCGCGCTGGGTCGACGACAGTCGTCTCGTCGAGCATCAAGTCGACCGGCTATCCGCGGCTGGCGTGACGCGATCAAGGCTGAGATCGGCACCTGGATCGATTCCCTGTACCAGTCGACCACCTCGGCGACCGGCTGACCTGCGGTGAGCTCGCCGGGCCGCGCCTCCACCGAGCTCGCCAGGTTGATCGACGCTGCCGGGGTCGATCCGGCGGCCGGGCTCCAGGTGGTGGATGCCGCGCGGCTGGCGTCCGTTCCCTGGGACCCGGGGCTTCCGCTGCTGATCCTGCCCGCCGATGCCGCTCCGCTGACCGCCCTCCCGGGACGGCATGCCACCGGGAGGGCCGCAGCCCCGTTGGAACGGCTCTACCCGCCGTCCCACCCCGCCCGCTCGCTGGTCGACGGCAGCACCCCGCCGGCGGGTTCCCTCTCGGCGGATGACCTTGCTGCGGGCGCCTGGCTCATCGAAGCGCTGGACCCGGTCGACAACATCGGCTCACCACACGGCATGGCGGCCATCTCGGCACGGCTGCGGGCGCCCGACGGCTGTCCGTGGGACCGCAAGCAGACACACGCGTCACTGCGCCCGTTCGTTCTCGAGGAGGCCTACGAGACGGTCGACGCCATCGAGCACGGTGCGCCGGCGGACCTGGCCGAGGAGCTCGGCGACCTGTTCCTGCAGGTGATCCTCCATGCCCAGCTTGCCGCCGAGGAGGGGACCTTCGACCTGGTCGACGTCTATCGGACCCTGGGAGCCAAGATCGTTCGGCGGCACCCGCACGTATTCGGCGACGTGGAGGCCAGCTCCGCCGAGCAGGTGCTCCGCAACTGGGAGGCGATCAAGGCCGCCGAGCGGTCCGACCGCGGCGTGAGCGGGGGCGGGTCCGCGTTCGAGGGGATCGCCCGTGCGCTCCCGGCCCTGGGTGCCAGCCGCGAGATCCAGGAGCGTGCCAGCTCGCTGGGCTGGGACTGGGACGCGATCGCCGGGGTCTGGGAGAAGGTGCGCGAGGAGCTCGACGAGCTGCACGCCGCGGACGAGATGCCCGGGGCGAGCGGCCGTGACGCGCGCCTGCACGAGCTTGGGGATCTTCTCTTCGCCGTGGTGAACCTCGGCCGCTGGATGAAGCTGGATCCGGAGGAGGCGCTTCGCCATGCCAACCGGCGCTGGATCGAGCGGTACGAGGCGGTCGAGGCGCTCGCTGCCGACCGTGGTGTCACGCTCGACGACCTCGACCTGGCGGGCAAGGATGCGCTGTGGGACGAGGTGAAGGCGAGGCGAGGCGGCCAATGAGCGGCAGCCACGCGCGTGGACGCATCGCGATCGTGGTGCACGCGTCCGTTCCGGCGGACCCGCGGATCCGCCGCCAGACAGATGCCCTCCTCGAGGCCGGCTACGAGGTCGATGTCTTCGGCCTGCGTGACCCGGGACAGCCGGCCGAGGAGCAGACCGGCGCGCTCCGGATCGTCCGCCTCCCGGTGCAGCGGCGCTTCGACGGCTTCGCCGGGCACATGGCGGAGTACCTGGCCTTCACCGGTCTCGCGGCCATCCGTCTGACCCGCGAGCATCGGCGCCGAAGGTACGGGCTCGTGCAGATCGCGACCCTGCCGGATTTCCTGGTGCTCGCATCCGGTGTGCTGAAGCTGATGGGCGTTCCCCTTCTGCTCGACCTTCACGAGGACATGCCCGCCTTTTTCGACGACCGCTTTGCGGCGGTGCCGCTCCGTCCGCTGCGACCCATGGTTCGCGGGGTCGCGCGCGGGGCTGCGGCCATGGCCGACGCGATCCTCACGGTCCACGAGCCGCTCCGCGACCTCTCGATGGCCCGAGGCGTCTCGCCGGAGAAGATCTCGGTGGTCATGAACAGCCCCGACGAACGCCTCTTCAACCCGTCGCGGCACGCACGCCGCGGCTTCATGGAGGACGGCGAGCTGCGGGTCGTCCACCACTCGAGCCTGCAGCGGATCTACGGGCTCGAGGTCGCGGTGGAGGCAGTGGCACGGCTCCCGCGGGACGTCGCGGTGCGCCTGGACGTCTACGGTGATGGGCCGTATCGGCCACAGATCGAGGCGGCGATCAGCCGTACGGCGACCGGTGATCGCGTGGTCCTCCACGGCCGGGTCCCGCTCGACGACTTGCCGGCGATCCTCGCCTCGTCAGACGTCGCACTCGTGCCGTCCCTGCCGGAGCCATACCTCGAAAACTCGCTCTCGACGAAGCTCCTGGAGGCCGTGGCGATGGGCGTCCCGGTCATCGCCACCGATCTCGCGACCTTCCGGGCCCACTTCACCGATGCCGCGCTACGGTACGTCCCGGGAGCGGATCCGGGGGCGCTGGCTACCGCTATCGTGGAACTCGCGGGCGACCCAGATGGCGCGGGCGCCCTTGCCGCGGAGGCGCATCGGCAGGCTCAGCCGTATGCGTGGGGCGTCCAGGCGGAGCGCTACCTCGCGGTGGTCGATGGACTCGTCGCCGGACCCACATCCCGCGGGTGACCTCCTCGTCGGGCGCCACCGCAGGTTGCCATGGACTGGCGCCATCCGGCTACCATGATCCGATCGGTGGCCGCGGTCGCCGAACTCCCGGTCGGGGCGTGGCGCAGCCCGGTAGCGCGCCTGCTTTGGGAGCAGGAGGTCGCCGGTCCGAATCCGGCCGCCCCGACCAACACCGCGCGACGGGGAGAGTGGAGTGGGTCTCGGGATGCCGGGGGATCGCCGCAGGGCACCACCGGATACCATCGGTCTGAGCATGCAGGGATCCGCTGTCGATGACTGAAGCCGAGCGCACTCCCCCGAGCGCCTTGAGTCCGGTGCAGGTGCCGGTGGCGCCGACCCCGATGGGATACCGGCTGGCAAAGCGATCGATCGACCTGGCATTCTCCGTGGTCGGACTCGCGGTTGCCTCACCGGCCCTGCTGGTCATTGGGCTCGCGGTTCGCCTCGAATCACCCGGGCCGATCCTCTTTCGACAGCGGCGCCTGGGGATTGGTGGCAAACCGTTCACGGTGTTCAAGTTCCGCACCATGCACGCGTCGGCCGATGAGGAGGCTCATCGCCGATACGTCCGGCGCCTGATCGGCCATGGAGACATGTCGGAAGCGACATGGGTCCCGTTGTCCTCCGATCCGCGTGTCACGCGGATCGGGAGGATTCCTGCGCCGGAGTCATCTCGATGAGCTTCCGCAGCTGCTCAACGTCCTGCGTGGCGAGATGAGCCTCGTAGGCCCGCGGCCACCGATCCCCTACGAGGTGGAGCTCTACGAGCCCTGGCATCTCCGGCGGCTGGCCGTCATTCCGGGACTGACCGGGCTCTGGCAGGTGCGAGGCTGGGGCCGTCTGAACTTCGACGAGGGTGTCGCCCTCGACCTCGACTACATCGACCGGCGATCGCTCGGCACCGACCTCGGGATCATCCTGCGCACGGCTTGGCAGATCACGACGGGACGGCAGTTCTAAGGCCTTCGTCGAGGGCACGGTCCGCGAGGACACTCCCCATCCCGACCAGGAACCACAGGACGAATGAGGGCGTGTTGCCCTCGAGGAGCATCTCAGCGAGGCTGTTCACGCTGAGAGCGATCAGGCCGACGGCGAACGAAAGCAGAAGCACCCGACGTGATCCGGTGAGGCCGGATGCCGCCCGGAGGAGCTGACGGGCGACGAGGACCATGGCGCCGAGGATGGCGGCGAGCCCCAGGAGGCCCACCTCCACCAGGAGGTGCAACCAGTAGTCATGCACGGTGTGAAAGCCGTGCAGCGAGATTCCGTACTGACTGTAAATGGGTGTCCCGAAAACATTGGCGGCAGCGCCGCCGTACCGGCCCGGACCCACGCCCAAGATGGGGTGCTGCGCGGCGATCGGCAGTCCCTCCTCCAGGAAGGTGACGCGCAGGTCGTTCCCGGCGCCGACCGCTCCAAGACGTCCGAAGGTCGCGTCCAGCACGTCCGGGTCCTGGGTGTTCGCGTAGTGCGGCTGGTCGCGAACGGCCAGGTTGCGCGGCATGGCAAACGCGGCGCCAAGTGCAATAACTCCCACTGCCACGGCCAAGAGGAGCGATCGCCGCTCGAAGCGCGCGGCGACCAACCCGAATGTGACGATGAAGGCTACCCATGCCGCACGCGAGAAGGTGAGCCAGAACGCGGTCGCAAGCAGGAGGCACGTGACCAGCAGGAGCGCGCGATTCCGCCGCTCGGCACTGTCCAGCAGAGCCAGCAGCGGGAATGGCATCGCGAGCGCGAGCAGGGGCGCCAGCTGGTTGGGGTTGCCGAAGAAGGCCGTGCTGCGTGCACCCTCACCGAAGTCTCCGGCGAATGCCTGGAACCCGAGGAGATCCGGGGCCAACAGGACCTGCCCAATCGCGAGCAACGCCGCCAGGACCATGAGTCCCACGAACACGTAGACCAGGCGCCGCATGAGGGCCTCGCCTAGCTTCACCATGCGCGCGAGGTAGAAGACCGCGATTCCGTCCATCGTCACGACGACACCGGCCGCTGCGATCGGCATGGGCACGGCATTCACCACGGCGGAGACGAACGCCACCACCACGTACAGGCCGAACAGGGGAGTCGCCGGGTGCCGGAATGCCGGGAGGATATGGCCGTCCCGCCACGCACGAGCGACGATCGGGACCGCGATCACGAGGAGGACGATCTCGCTGTTGTACTGCAGCGCCGGCGCCGTTTCCGGAGACGTGAGCGCCCGTATCACGTATGGGTCCGCCAGCGTGTAGAAGGCGGCAACTGCGAGCATCGGCCCGGGCCACCACAGCGCGAGCGTGGCAGCCGCCAACAGGGTGGCACCCGCCATCACGCCGGCGAGGGGCTCGGAGACCCACGTCGCCGCTGCGGTCAGGGCGGCAAGCAGGGCAAGGGTGGCAGCGGCGGCCCATCCAGATACCGAAGCGGAGCGGAGACGCCCGTGCGCGGCCATTCGATCAGGGCTCCCGCGACTGGCCCGACGTCGTGATCCCAAGTGCGCCGAGGATCATGGTCGCCCGCGTGTCCCACCCATTGGCCCGCGCGGCGGCCCGAGCCGAACGCCCCCACGCCTCGCGCTCAGCAACGTCCGCGTCGAGGACGGTGAGAATGCCCCGTGCGATTCCCTCCGCGTTGTCGGGCACCACGATGCCCGCAGCCGCCTCGCGCACGATGCGACCCGTCTCCTCGGTCGCGGTCACCACAAGCGGCCTGCCATAGCCCAGATACTCCATGAGCTTGATTGGCACCGCCAGATCGTTGTAGGGCGTGATCCGGCGAGGAATGATTGACAGGAGCACCCGGGGAAGAAGTCGGTCGATCGCGGCGCCTTCCGCTCGAACGATCTCCACCCATGGCGGGACGTCCCATTCCGGTTCCTCGCCTGCACGAACCACGCAGACCAGGTCGATCTCACGTCCCTGCTCTCGCACGAGGTAGATGCCGTCGAGCAGAATGTCGGACCCCTGGACGGCCTGACGCAGGCTTCCAACGTAAAGGATGGACCGTGCGTCGCCGAGAGGATCGGCGTGGTGCCCCAGCCGAGCCCCTGGTGGCAGCAGAAGCGGCGTGGGATCGGATGATAGGACGGCCGCCAAACCGCGCGAGGGAAACGCGAGGCGGGATGACACTGCGCCAAGCAGCCGCATGGCCGGTCGGAACGCGGCACGCGAAGCCCACGATCGCGGGCCGTGGACCGGGTAGTACTCCGGGAAGAGCTGGTAGGCGTCGCGGACGTAGGTAACGACCGGAACACGCAGCAACCTCGCCAGCGCGAGAAATGCTACGTCGACGGGACCCGGCAGTGCTGTGGAGCTTTCCACGTAGATGCCGTCCAACCCGCGGAGCCGACCGGAGATGGCAAAGCGCGCGAGCCTCCCAGGCGTTCGCGTCGCGTTCCGCTGACCACCTCCAGGCGAACCAGCCCGCGAAGCGCGTCACGGATTTGCGTGATTCGCGCCGTCGGTCCCCAGAAGCCACGGTCCAGTGGGTACATGGCGATCAACAGGATCCGGGGCGGGCGAGTCAAGCTCATGGATGAGGTGGATAGCGGTCCGTGCTGCCCACGTACCAGCCCTGGGCAGCATCGGGCCCGAACAGGCGCTCCGCTTCGGTGCGGATCGCATTGCGCTTCGGGAGCAGGAGGTAGTTGACGAGGGGGTTCGTGGGAAGGTCCTCGTAATCGGGCCAGTCGAGCACCACCTTGTCGATGCTGTTGCCTGCGATCAGCGGCAGGAGGCTGGCCAGGTTTCCGGCCTGGCCGCGTGGAAAGTCCGTCTGAACGGTCTCGCCAACCGCCTTCAGCAGGTCCGGCAGGGCGAAGACCCAGTTCGCCGTCGCGAACTTGTCCCGTAGTGCGACGAGGACGTCCTGCTGCCGCGCGGCGCGCTTGAAGTCGTTCTGCTGCTCCACGGTGCCGTCGGGAAGGGTCAGGGTGCCCTTGCGAATCCGCGCATAGGCGAGTGCCTGCTCACCGTTCATGACGTAGCACCCGGCCGGCAGAGAGATGCCGGGTCGGCCCTGCGGTGTCGCAGCCTTGTACCCGGGGTCGGCCAGGACGCCGGGGAGGCAGAGCTTTACGCCACCGAGCGCATCGATCAGGTCGGTGAAGCCCTGCAGGTTCACCGTGGCGTAGTAGTTGATGTCGATGCCCAGGTAGAGGCCGACCGAGCGCTCAAGGGTGCGGATCCCGCAGTCCGCCGTCGACGGCAGATCGGGGCACCACACCTTCGGGTTCTGGCTGGCGATGGTGGTGAGCGAGTTGATCTTCTCGGGGTAGAGCCCGTCCGCGAAAAGGCGTCGGTCCGGCAGGGGGAGGAAGCCCGTGTCGCGCGGGATGGAGACCATCACCGCGGTATGCGAGACCGGGTCGATGCTGACCACCAGGATCGTGTCGGTGAGGGCCTCGCTGCGGTACGGCCCCGAGTCGATCCCGAGCAGCAGGAAGCTGATCCGTTGCGTGCCGTTCCAGTGATAGCTGGGCTCGTTCAGCGCCTTCGGGTCGGAGGCCACCGGCTGGCCGCCACCGAACGCGGCGCCCGGGTTCCCGGAGAAGATCTGCCCCAGCGTGCTGTCGAGCGTGGCGATCACCATCCCGCTCCAGGCGTGCATGCCGATGGTGGCAAGGACGAGCACGACGACGACGACCATCTCCCACGGGCGCCGTCTCGACGCGGTGCCGCTCTTCGCCGCGGCCCCCGCGGCCGGAGCAGGATTGCCTGAGGGTGCGACGCGCCCCTCCGCCGGGCCGGGTGTGTGCGGCCGCGCCGCGCCCACCTGGAGGATCGCGAACAGGCGCCAGGCGAGGAGCGCGGCGTCCAGCAGCAGCAGCGCAGTCAGGAACTGGGAGCTGAACACCGCGTTACGAAAAGCGCCGACGCCCACCGCAAGCGCCAGGATCCCGCCCAGCACGAGGAGCAGGACGGGCGCGGCGAGCAGAACTGCCAGGATCGGCTCCCTGGCGTAGGCCTGGCCGAGGCCGGGAAACAGGAAGGACAGCGCGGCGGCGAGGGCCGGAAATCGCGCTCGGGGTCTCTCCAGCATGGCTCCTGTGTTCAGGATCGGAGGGGCGGGGCGGAGTATACCGCCGAAGGTTATGGTGCGCGGACGCGCCATGTGGGGGTACGGTTGGGTTAGTACCTTTGCACCATACGGTGAGCGGCCCGTAGACTAGGCAGGCTGACGCGAAACCCAACCCGAGTCCCGGACTCATGGTCCGGAAGAGGTGCCCGTCAAACGACCCGTGCCCACTGATCTCGTCTTCATCATCGTCACCGCGATCGTGGGCGGCCTGCTCCTGCTCGGTGGAGCGTTGGCCGTCCTGCGCGAGCGCGCCCGCCAGGGCGGAGAGGCCGAGCCTGCGACGACCGCAAACGGCAAGTACGGCACGGACGCCGATGCCACGGATGGCGGCCTGCTGGGCGTGGGGCCTTCTGCCGCGGGCGCGGTGCGGATCCTGTGGTGGGTCGCCATTGCGGCCGTGCTGGTCGGCGTTGGGCTCTCGGGGAGCTTCGGCGAGAACCAGACCCCCATTTTCGCGCTGGGGGCAGTCGCCGTCGTCGCGGTCGTCGTCCTCCATGAGCTGTTGCCGCCCAACTGGCGAACCTCCCTCGCCAGCTGGCTCGAGGTGCTCATCGCGTTCGCGCTCTCGGGCAGCCTCCTGCTCCTCACCGGGTACGGCTCGTCACCCTACGCGTTCACAATCGACCTGGTGGCCGTGACCATCGCACTCAGTGGAAGCGGCTGGGGCGCCGTCGGGCGCGGCCATCCTTGGCGCCGGTGTGTACCTGGGCGTGGTTGCGCTCGATCCCAGCCTCAACCGGTTCAGCGACGCCAACCTGCTCTCCGTGGGGCTCGCGGTCGCCGCGCTCTGGCTCCTGGTCTTCGTCGCGGCGGTGTTCGCCTGGAACGAGCGGCGCGTCCGGGCCATGCTGAGCCGGCTGTCACGGGTCGACCCGCTCACCGGTCTCCTCAACCGGAGCCAGATCTATGAGACGCTCGAACACGAGGTTCGCCGGACCCGCCGCAGCGAGCGCGGCTTCTCGCTGCTGATGATGGATCTCGATGGGCTGAAAGCGGTCAACGACGGTCTCGGCCACCAGCGCGGCGACGAGGTCCTGCGGTCGCTCGGCCGCGTCATCCGCGAGGACATCCGCACGGTCGACTCCGCCTATCGCTACGGCGGCGACGAGTTCCTGGTGCTCCTGCCGGAGACGGACTACGCCGGCGCCTTCGTGGTCGCCGAGAAGATTCGGGCCGACGCCGACGAGCTTGGGATGCGCCTCGAGGGCGAGGGCGTGTCGACCAGCGTCAGCATCGGGCTCGTCTCGCATCCCGAGGACGGTGGGACGGCCGACGAGCTGGTCCGCGCTGCGGACCGCGCCATGTACAACGCGAAGGCGCTGGGAAAGAACCAGATCAGCGGGTACCCGAGGCCGCTGCGACTTCCGTCGGCATCGGGGCATCGACCCCCGCAGGATCGGCCGGGACCGATAGAGGTGCCGCTCGCGCAGGCGCCCCCGGTACCTCCCGCCAACGTTCCGGCGGACGAGCCGGGCTGGGGGTCGTTCGCCGCACAGCCGTCCGTGCCGTTCCGCGCCGCGGTTCCGGATCCGGTGCTCCAGGTCGAGGACCGCTGGGTGGCGGTCCCGCAGCCTGACGCGCCGGTCATGGGAACCCTGCTGCTCGAACCCGGTGGTGACGAGGAGCCCGATGCCGCCGAAGTTCGGCGGCGGATCGTGGTCGCCTCGCGCTCATTCGATCCGGACCACCAGATCAGGGCTGCGATGGACGCCTTCCTCTCGCCTCCGGCCCGGCCGCTGCCTCCGCGGCTCCCTGACTGACCGGCGCGGCGCGCCTCAGGAGTTGGTTACGGCGCCGGTGACGGGGACCATCTCCCACCAGATTCGTCCGGGCGGCAGCACCATGGGCGTGCCATCGGTGTAGGTCCAGGTCGTAAGGTCCGAGGCCGTCGGACGTGACCAGCGTACCGCGATCGCGGTGCCGTTCACGTAGAGCATCCCGGTCCCGCTCCCCACGAGGTGAAGGTCGCGACGCGGGTTGCCGGCCGGGTCGGGGTCGCCGTAGACGGTGGACTCGGTGATGCGCTGGACCACGACGCTCGTCGCGGTGATCGGTTGGCCTGTCGCGGCGTCCGTATCCGGTGCGCCCGCGTCGCTGCGCCGCCAGGCCGCGAGCCCGGCATCCCAGGTCCAGGAGAAGGTCCAGTAGCCGTTCGTCCGGATTGTGACGAGGGCGACAGCGCTGCCGGCGGGAGGCTGTGCACCGGGATCGATGGTGAACGGCGGTCGCAACGTCCCTGCGCGCCGGACGAGCGCCGCAACCGCCGAGCTCCGGCTGGTGTCGGCCCGGATCGATTCGATGTCGCCGTAGAGGTTGTGCGGCGCAGGGGCGTTCCCGTAGCGGCGGAAGTAGGGCCAGGCGCCGGTGATTCCGTTGATGGACGGCATCCCGGCTGCGGCGAATCGCTTCAGGGCGCCCGTGCTCGCTCCGAAGTGCACGGTGAGCGCGTGCATCTCCTGCCAGAGGTCGACGTTGTAGTACCTGGCGCTGCGGATGGGCCCGGTCAGCCCGACCGTCGGCTGGCAGTAGAAGACCGCGGAGAAGCGGGTGACATCGCCCTCGACGGTCCCCTCGATCACGATGTCGGCATTCGTCAGGTTGCGGGTCGGGCGAGCGAGCGGATGGTTCTCGATCTGCACGACCAGGGCCGGCTGGCCGACGGCGGGGAGAGACGGGATGGGCACGCCGTTGAGCGGGCAGCGTGCCAGGAGCGGTGTCGGCAGGGGGGTCGGGCTGATGCTCGGCTCGGTCGTCGCGGCAGCCGCGGCAGACGATGACGGACTCGGCGAGAGGCTTCCGGCCGTGGGAGCGGACCCTGGACCGAGTAGCGCCATCCCGCCAACCGCCGCGACGAGGATTACTACCCCCACCGCGACCCACGCGATGGCCGGAACAGCATGCAGTCGAGCCACGTTTCACATGCTAGGGGGCTCTCCGGCCCCGTGTGGGCGCTTTCGGTATACTCCGCGCTCCCAGTACGGACACTAAGCGTCGAGGCGCGGACAGCACGTGGGGAACTAGCGACCATGGCTCAGGATGTTCGAGCCAACCGAACGGCGGATCCGCGGGCGCCGCTGGCCGCCCTGCTTTCCTTCGTCTTCCCGGGCCTGGGCCAGGCGTACAACGGGGACGCGGCCATAGCCTGGATCCTGGCTGCGCCCATCATCCTGCTGGTGCTCTTGGCGATCCTGGCCATCAGCCTGGTCCACGGCCTGCTCAACCAACTGCTCGACACCCGGTTCCTCTGGGGGCTCATCGCCCTGGACGTGGTTCTGCTCGCCTGGCGCCTGGTGGCCGTCCTGCAGGCCTACCTGCGACGCGAGCGCCCGCGGCTGCGGCGATGGACGACCTACTCGGTCGCGCTGCTGGTGGCTCTCACCGTCGCGATGCACGTGCTACCCGGCTACTACGCCTTCAAGGCGATCGACACCCTCGGCGCTGTCGCCGGATCCGGCACGTCGATCCATGACTCCTTCGGCGGAGTGTCGATCGAGCTGCCGGCGCCGTCCGAGATCCCGAATCCCAGCCGTGACCGAATCAACGTCCTGCTGGCAGGGATCGACTGGAAGCCGGGCCGCGGCGAGCACCTGACCGATACGCTGCTGGTTGTAAGTCTCGATCCAACGACCGGGCAGACGGCCATGATCTCGATCCCGCGCGACCTGTATGGAGCAAAGCTTCCCGACGGACGGACGTACAACGCCAAGATCAACAGCCTGCTCATCGTGGCCTCGACGAACAAGCAGGCCTATCCGCTCGGAGGGGTTGGCACCCTGAAGGCGACGATCGGCGAGCTGCTCGGGATCAGGATCGACTACTTCGCGAGCATCAACTTGCTCGGCTTCAAGGCCGCCGTCGATAGCATCGGCGGGGTCGACGTGACGGTCACCCGGGCGATAAATGATCCCACCTACATCGACGAGTACGAGCACCATACGGGGTTCTACATGTCCGGCGGCCTGCACCACATGGATGGTCACACCGCACTCGCCTACGTGCGCTCACGGAAGGGGGTGGGCGACAACGACTTCACGCGCGCGGCACGCCAGCAGCAGGTGCTCGACGGCCATCCGCGCCAAGCTCACGGCGGGGAACCTGCTCACCGCACTCCCCGGGCTCCTGGACGCGGTGAAGAGCACCATCTCGACCGACGTGCCTTCCGGTGAGATTCCCAAGCTGGCACAGGCGGTCCAGAACGCGGACCTGTCGAAGGTGCAGAAGGCCGTCATCGAGCCGCCGCTGGTCAAGCCGGTCTTCCCTGGTCCGGGCGGCGCCTACATCCTGGAGCCGGACTTCGCCGCCATCCGCGAGCTCGGCCAGCGTCTGATGGGCGACGGCGCGGGCGCCTCGCCAACCCCGTCCGCGTCGCCGACGCCGTAGCCTGTGTCGCTGCCGGTGGAGCGCGCCGCGGCTGCTAGACTCGACCTGAGTGTCACGCTGGCGGAGCTCGGCGGCTTGGCTCCTGGACTCGTTGCCCGCCCGCAGGGGTGTGGCTGCCATCGGATGTGCCGGCCGCCGAGCATGGAATGGACCGACCGGTGTGACTTGATAGGAGCGTGGTAACCGCCCCCACTCAGGCGTGTCCACCGGCCGGTCCGGAGCGTCACCCCTGATCAGGAGGCAACACCGGAGATGATCGTCATCGGCGTCGATTCGCACAAGCGCACCCATACCGCGGTGGCCACCGACGGCACCGGCCGGCGGCTCGCCGAGAAGACGGTGGCGGCCACCAGCCCGGGCCATCTGGAGCTCGTGCGCTGGGCCGCCAGGTTCGAGGAACGGCGCTGGGCGCTGGAAGATTGCCGGCACCTGAGCCGCCGTCTGTCGGCCGACCTGTTGCGGGCCGGCGAGGCCGTGGTGCGGGTGCCGCCCAAGCTGATGGCCGGTGCTCGTCGCTCGAGCCGGGAGCCCGGCAAGTCCGATCCGATCGACGCCCTGGCAGTCGCCCGCGCAGCGCTCCGCGAGGACCTCCCGGTGGCGACCTTGGACGGACCAGACCGCGAGGTCCGCCTTCTGGTCGATCATCGTGAGGACCTGGTCGCCGAGCGGACCCGCGCCGAGAACCGTCTGCGCTGGCACCTCCACGAGCTCGACCCAGGGTCGGAGCCGCCAACCCGCAGCCTCAACCGGAGGGTCGTCCTGGCCGCCCTCGCGCGGGACCTGGACGATGCGCCCGGGACCGTCGGACGGATTGCCCGCGAGCTCGTGGTCCGCATCCGCGAGCTGACCGTGTCGATCAACGACCTTCAGGGTGAGATCGAGCGCCTGGTCGCCGATCTGGCCCCATCCCTGCTGGACCTGACCGGCTGCGGCCCATTGACCGCGGCCAAGCTGGTCGGCGAGGCGGCCGGCATCAGCCGCTTCCGGTCGCGGGCCGCCTTCGCCCGCCACAACGGCAGTGCCCCGCTGCCGGTCTGGTCGGGCAACACCGAGCGCCATCGCCTCAGCCGGACCGGCAACCGCCAGCTGAATGTCGCGCTCCACCGGATCGCCATCACCCAGCTCCAGCGCGAAGGTCCAGGCCGGCGGTACCTCGAACACCGGCGCACCCTGGGCGACACCAAGAGCGAGGCCATCCGCGCCCTCCGTCGGCGGATCAGCGACGAGGTCTTCCGGAGGATGCGCCATGATGAAGCCACCCGAACTGCCTCGCCTTCGGGCCTCGCGACCGCGGCTTGACATA
>CAVZAQ010000012.1:0-45926 GCA_963773405.1 uncultured Chloroflexia bacterium
CTCACGTTCCACCGCACCGCCGGCAACGCGGCCACGGCGGACCAGATCGCCGACCAGGTCTGGCGGGAGGCGGGCTGTCTCGATCCAGCCATCACCGAGGCGCGTGCAACGGTCATCGCCCGGGGCGGACGGCCGAAGGACCTCGACGCGGCCGTCAAGACATGCCGGAAGGTGCTCGCCTCACGCAACGACAGCACCGACCCTGCGTGGGCCAGCCTGGCGATGCGGGCCGATCAGCTCGAGGGGCGGCGAACCAGGCTCGGGCGGTCCGCCTCCGGGCGCCATCATCCGCTCAGCCCGCAGCGTCCGCCGCGGCCCGCGCGTTTCCTGCGTGCCTCCTGACGTTCGTCCGGACGCCGCCGAAGTCCCAGGTGGATCGCCTCTTCACGGGCACGGAGAGGCATCCACCGTTGGCGGATAGCAGTTCCAGGTCTGAACCGGATGTCCGCTCGTGCCTCGATGACCCCCCGGCCGTCGAGCGGGGCGTTCAGCGTCACCGTCGATTCGTAGGCGTAGCCCAGCGCGGTCGATGGACCGATCTGGACGAAGAACGTCCTGACCGTGACCGTCACTGCGGTCGGCGTCTCGCTGACGTCGGCCACCCGGACCCAGGCGTGGTCCGCTCGTGGTTCCCAACGATCAGCGTGCGGTCGTCGTCCCCGAGCCGGTAGTAGTCGATCCGTGTGGGGCTATCCAGGAGCTGGAAGGCCAGGACACCGAGGGCGAGGAGAACGACCGCGGCGAGGGCAGGATGAAGAGCCAGGCCTTCATGGCACTCGCGTCCCGTCTCGCAGTGCGGCGCTCACCCGCCAGCCGTCCCGCCAGGGCCCCGGCTCGGATCAACCTCGACGGCGATGGCATCGGCCCCAAAGCGTTGCGCCAGCGCTTCGAGGAGCGGTCGGCTCTCGGCGCTCATGACGATCAGCGTCCTGTTGTCCCGGTGATCGGGCAAGGTCTGGTAGATGAGTTCGGCGTCGGGCACGCCCTCTACGCGGAGCCGGGTGACGTCGTCCTGGATCCCCTGGAGTTCAGCGAAGCTGTGGGTAACCTCCCGGGACTCTGACCCGCACACCGAAGCCGGCGGCCTCCGACTCGAGGAGGGTGCGCCCGCGCGCGGTCACTGCCGAGAGCACCAGCTCGCCCTCGGCCCGGGATCGACCCAGGGATAGCCGAGGTCGTCCGCATGCGACTGCGCGAAGGTCCAGGCCTGGTCAAAGGCGTGGAGCAGGTCCTCGCTGGCCGGGCCGACCTGCACGTTCTCACCGGGAGCCACGCGGATGATCGCGCCAAGGTCGATGCCCGCAGTCGCCGATAGCGTGGGCGCAGCCGTCGGGCTTGCGTCGGCTCCCGGGTCCCCGATGCGGTGCTTGGGCCGATGGGTCCGAGCAGCCGCAGCGCACCGAAGGTGAGGGCGGCCGCGACCAGGACGGTGACCACGCCGAGCACCGCCCGGCTCGACGTGGAACCCGCCCTGCGGACCGGGCGACGCGGGCGGCATCGGCCGGGTCGAGCGACGGTAGCCCAGCCTCGAGATCGTGGCGCAGGCGCTCTGCGAGCGGCGCTCGAGGTTCGGGTCGGGATGCTCAGTCATCGGTCAGGTCCTTCCGGAGCTGGGCGAGGAGGCGGGAGAGGCGCACCCGCACCCCGGACTCGCTCAACCCCACCTGCCGTCCGATCTCGGCCGAGGTCTCACCCAAGGCGTAGCGCAGGAGGAGGATCTGCCGATCTCGGGTAGGGAGCCGTTGGAGCACACCAACCAGGTCCAGGCGCTCCTCGTGGCGGACAGGCGGCGCGGCCGGTTCCGGAGCGGTCCCCAGCGGGAGCCAGCGCCGGACGGAGCGCCAGCGCAGGGCCTTGCGCGCCTGGTTGGCGGTGATCGTCAGCAGCCAGCTGCGGATCCTCGCGGGGTCCCGCAGCTCAGCGCGATGCTGCCAGGCCGCGGTCCAGGCGGCCTGGACGACATCGGCCGCCATGGCCGGATCGCCAACGAGGCCGTAGGCGAGGCGGAGCATGTCGGTGTGATGGACAGCCACCACCTCGTCGAAGGTCGATGACCATTCGGCCGCCAGCGAACGATCCCCCTCGGTGCTCATGCTGGGCGCAACTCCCTCCACGTTGAGTATGACCCCTCACGAGGCCAGATCGTTCCACGCACCGCTCGATGGTCACGCCGACGCGGAGGGTCGAGGGCGTCGCCATGCGCGTGTGCAGAGGTCCCGAACCGGAGCGCGATCCCATCCGAGTGCAGTGGAGCGGCGGCCCGAGGGTCCTAGCGCACTCATGCCGCTGCGCTCGGTGGTTGCTTGCCTTCGCTGGAGGAGTGAGCGACCATGCGCTTTAGGAGGAGACGCGGGATGGCCTACTGGGTCGCAACGCTGGCGCTCATCGTCGTGGGCTTCCTGACCGGCTTCAGCATCGGGGTGCTGCTCCTGCCCATCGGTCTGGCGATGGCGGTGCTCGGCCCATTTCGCCAGCCGGCCGTTGATCTTCTGGCCGCCGATGGCCGCGGTCCTGGCGTTCCTGGTCGGCTACGTGGCGGTCGCGCCGCTCATCTGCGCTGCCGACGGTGTGGCCGGGGGAACCTCCAGTACCCAGTGCTCCAGCCTGATCGGCATCGGCTATTCCGGCACCGGCACCTACAACCCATCCCTGTTGCCGGCGATCTTCGCTGGCTTGGTGCTGGCGGTCGTGGCTGGCTTGTTCACCCTCGCCCTTGTTTGGAGTGTGACGCGGGATCGGTCGCCCGGCACGGGCTAGGACTGGCCTCAGATCGCCGAGAGCGGGTCAGGACACCACTACTGAACCAACACTTCCCGCCGGTCTCACCGGGGGCTGAGCGGCAGCGGGTGTTGGTCACCCCGGTCTCACAGGAGGCCGAGCGCGGTCAGAGCGAATTGGGTATCAGACCTGGGCGGTCCAGACGTAGACAGTGCCGTCGGCGATCTTCACCTTCGGGCGTGCCAGCGGTGGAAGGGCGATGGGGTAGGCCTGGGCGTCACCCTCGTACCCGCCGGTCTCGCGCCAGCGATCGCGGCCGTTGGCCAGCTCCCCACGCAGGTCGAAGCTGGCGCCGTGGCAGGGGCAGCGCAGGTCCTGCCAGTCTGGCCGGTAATGCAAGGTGCAGCCCATGTGGGTGCAGACCGATGAGAGGGCGCGGATCTCCCCGGCGTCGTTGACGACATAGCCGTCGAAGGCGGCAGTGCTGAAGCGGACCGCGCTCCCGGCCGGCAGGTCGGCGAGGGTAGCGACAGATTGCCAGAAGCCGGTGCCGCCGACCAGCGGGGTCGAGCCGCCAACCAGGCCCGGGGACGCACCGGTCCCATCGCCCCGCAGGGCGGCCATGCCCAGTGCGCCCGCTGCCAGGCCCGCCGCCGCACCGATGCCGCCCTGCAGCAGCGCCCGGCGCGAGATCCAGACCCGCCCGGTCGCCGGCGTCGCCGGCGTCGCCACGGGGTGTCGCACGGGCAGCGGCTCGCGGACAGCCGCGGCGCCGGCATCGGCTTGGCGCATGCGCAGGCGCAGCTGGTCCACGAAGGCGGGGTCGGGGTCCTGGCCTGGGCTGGTCGCGCCGGCGAGCTCTGCCGCGGTGCGAGCCATCTCCGCCTCGTCACCAGGTGCCACGTCCCTCGGGGAGGGACGCCCGCCGGAGACGAGCGCATCGAGGTATCGGTCGAAGCGATCGGCCATCTCGAGCTCCTCGCCGGGATCGCGCGGTCGGTCAGCCATCGCTGGCCTCCCCGAGGAGCGCGGCACGACGCAGCGCGCGGTACTGGAGCACCTTGGCATTCCCGTGGGTGATCCCCATCTGTTCGGCCGTCTCCGCCACCGACATGCGCTGGATAAAGCGCAGCTCCAGGACCCGGCGGTAGTTCTCCGGCAGGCGGTGGAGGAGCGCCTCGACGCGGTGCCGGGCTCGCTCGTCGGACGCGTCCGTGTCGTGCTTCGATCCGGAATCGGATGCGGTCGTCATCGGTTCCGCCATGTCCATCGGCTCCCAGCCGGGCGCCACCTGGTCGGTGCCCACCAGGGGCAGGCGGTAGAAGGCCCGCCAGTGATCGGCCACCGCGTTCTGGCCGACCCGGTACAGCCAGGCGGCGATCTGGCCCTCCTCCCGCCCGGTGTCCAGCTGTTCGACGGCTCGCATGAACACCTGCGCGGTCAGGTCCTCGGCGTCGGGCCGGTTCCCGACGCGGGCATAGATGAACCGATAGATGGGCACCGCATACGCGTCATAGATCTCCTCGAAGCGCCCGCGCGGGGGTGGGGACGTCTGGCCCGGAGCGGCGTTCGGCCTCGGACGGACGGTCGCCGGGGGACGGTCTGCGCGACGGGCCATCTTCAGGGTCCTACGGATGAGGTTACGCCGGGCACGGGGCCGCTGTCCGGCGCAGCCGGCATCAGGGGTGCGGACGGAGCGGCGCGAGGAGCGCGGCGATCTCTTCGAGGAAGAGCCGATCCGTCTCGTCGAATGCGGCCGGGTCAGAGCCGTCGATGTCGATCTCGCCCACGACCTGGCCCTCGGCCATGATCGGCACCACGATCTCGCTGCGGGTCGTCGAGAAGCACGCCAGGTAGCGCTCGTCGGCATCGACGTCGTCGATGATCTCCGTCTGGCCCGATGCCGCCGCCGCGCCGCAGATGCCGACCCCGATCGGGATCCGGGTGTGTTCTGTCGCCTCCGGGCCTATCCAGGGGCCGAGCACGAGATCGGCGCCGCTCGGGTCGACCCAGTAGATGCCTATCCAGTCGTAGTGCGGGAAGCGCTCGTGCAGCTCCTCGACGGCGCGTTGCGCGGCAGCATCCGGCCCGGGCGCCTCGGCAATGGCCTGGCGAATCAGGTTGAGGGCGTCGCCATGCGCCAGGGGACGCTCCTCGGTGACGGGGTGGCTCACTCCGGCACCGCCCAGCGCTCGGCCCAGGCATCGATGGGGCCGATGGCCCGGCGCAGGTCGCTCCCCTTGGCGGTCAGCGAGTACTCGACCCAGGGGGGGACCTCGGACACGATCCGGCGGTCGACCAGGCCCTCGTCCTCCATCAGCTTGAGCCGCTGCGAGAGGGTCGCCGAGTTCGCGCCGCCCAGGGCGTCCTGCAGCTCGCAGAACCGCTGGGTGCGGCTCCCCAGGGTGCGGACGATGCGGAGGACCCACTTCTGCCCCAGGACGGTGAGCGCCTCGGTCGCGGCGCACTCGGAACGGCGGGCGGCGGCCCGTCGCACAGCGCGCGAGCGGACGTGCCCGGGGGTCGGTGAAACGAGGCCGGCGTCCATTAGGACGCCGAACGGTAGCACCGGCTCCTAGGGGGGTCAACAGAACCGGGCGCGACGAGGGACGAGGCTCCGGCGAGGATCAGCCTCAGGACTCGATGATCCGCTCCAGGGTGCGGCGCAGGCGCTCAAGCTCGCGCGCCGGGATGCGGTCCAGGAAGTGCTCGCACACGCCGTTGAGGTGGGTTGGCGTGGCATCGCGAAGGCGCTGGCGTCCACTGTCGGTAAGGTGCGCCCACAGTCCACGGCGGTCCGTCGCGCAGCTGGCCCGTCGGACCAGGCCGGCCGACTCGAGCCGGTCCACGAGGCGGGTGGCACCGCTCCGCGAGAGCAGGAGCCGATCCGCCAGGTCGCTCATCCGCAGGCGGTTGCCCTCGGCCGCGGCGAGCTGGTAGAGGACGTCGTAGTCAGCCAGCGAGAGGTCCTTGGCGGTCTGCAGCTCGTGCTCCAGGACGCGGGTCACCTGGGCATGGGCTCGCAGGAACGTGCCCCACGCGGCAAGGCGCTCGTCTTCGGTCGTTCCGGCGGGTGTCTGGAGGTGCGGCTCTGTCGTCATTGGTGCGCTGGTTGCCTGTGCGTGGTCGGCCGTCAACGGAACCCGTTGACGGCACAAGGATACCGGCTCGGGGGAGGCGACGCTTCATGGGCGGCCCTCACGAAAGCTCAGCTCGATGCTTCCGCGGTCTCGCGGTCCTCCGGCGGGTCGTCAGAGGTGTCGTAGCGTCGGCTGTCGAGGAACTCGCGCTTGCCCTTCGCGTTGCGACCCCAGAGCTCGACGATCACCGCGGTCGGGAACTCTTCCGCCTCGACCACCAGCACTTCCGCCGGCCCATGCCGCTTCTTGCGCTTTCCTTTGCCCATGTCCTCTACCTGCAGCTGCTGATCACTGGTTGGTCGCGGGGATGACCGGGATGTCGATCCAGAACGTGCTGCCGCGACCCTCCTCGCTCTCGGCGCCTGCCCCGCCCTCGTGCGCCTCCGCGATGTGGCGGACGATGGCGAGACCCAGGCCGGCGCTGCCGGTCCGCAGCTCCTGGCCCGCATCCGGGGTCTGGCGGGTGCGCGCCCGATCGACCTTGTAAAACCGCTCGAAGATCCGATCCAGGTGGCCCGCGGAGATTCCGATCCCCTGGTCCTGCACGAGGAAGCGGACGTATGCGCCGCGCGGTTCCCAGGCGAGCGTCACCCGGCCGTCGGGGTGGCTGAACTTGACCGCGTTGTGCACCAGGTTCACGAGCGCCTGCTCCAGGCGGGCCTCGTCCGCGGCGACGAGGGGTGCGCTGCCCGACGATTCGGGCTCCGCCGCGCCGACGAGCGTGACACGCCTGCGCTCGGCCATGGGCTGCATGCGCTGCACAACCGTGCTCACGATGGCCCCAGGGGCGACGGGCCCAATCTCGAGCTGGACCTCGCCCGACTCGATCATCGACAGCTCCAGGAGCTCGTCGACGAGCTGCGCCAGGTGGTCCACCTCGCGTTCCACCTGCCCGGCGAAGTCGCGCGCCGTCTCGACGTCGTCCACGGCGCCGCTGGAGAGCGTCTCCGCGATCAGCTTGATCGAGGTGAGCGGCGTGCGCAGCTCGTGGCTGATATTGGCGATGAAGTCGCGTCGGACCTGCTCAACCCGGCGGATGTGGGTCACGTCGTGCAGGAAGAGGAGCAGGCCCTGCTCGTGCAGCGGCATCGCCTCAACCTGGAAGACCTGCGCTCCCAGGTGCCCCAGCCGGACCTCGCCCTGCCGCTGCGTTCCGCGCTCGATGGCTTCGCGGGCCACCCCATCCAAAGCCGCCGAGCCCAGGGCGGCGATGAGGCTCATGCCCACGAGGTCTTCGGGTTGGCGCTCGGCCAGCCGGGCGGCCGTCGCGCCCGCGCGAAGAATCCGAAGGCGGTCATCGGTCAGGACCAGGAAGCCCGATGCCGACCCTCGCAGCAGGGTGTCGAGCGCGGCGCTGGCAGGATCGGCCGCGGCTTGCTGGCCATCGGCCCCGTTCCCCGGCCGCGCTGTGGTCACGCCGCCTCCCGCGGTGCGAAGGCGTAGCCGATGCCGCGCACCGTCCGAAAGTAGTTGTGCCCGTCCGCAGTACGCAGCTTCGAGCGCAGCCAGCTCACGTGAACGTCGACGGTGCGGCCGTCACCGGTGTAGTCGTAACCCCAGATCCGGGTGAGCAGCTGGTCGCGGGTGAAGATGCGGCCGGGGTGATCGGCGAGGTAGGCGAGCAGCTCGAACTCCTTGGTCGTGAGGTGCACCGGGGCGCCAGAGATCCGCAGCTCCCGCCGTCCGCGGTCGATCTCGATGCTGCCGATCCGGATCGTCTCCGGAGTGGCGTCGGGTTCGGCCGAGGTGCGCCGGTCGCGTCGGAGGACCGCCTCGATCCGGGCAAGCAGCTCCGGCCTCGAGAAGGGCTTGGCCATGTAGTCGTCCGCGCCCACCTTGAGACCCACGACCCGGTCGATCTCCTCTCCCTTCGCGGACAGAACAATGACCGGCGTGTCGCGGCCCTCCCGACGAAGGACTCGCAGCAGCTCGATGCCGCTCATCCCGGGCAGCATGACGTCGAGCAGGATCAGGTCAAGCGCCTGGGCACGCGCGATGCCCAGGGCCGTCTCGCCATCCGCGGCCGAGACGAGGTCGTACCCCTCGCGCGACAGGTTGAAGGCAAGCGCCTGGCGCAGCGTCCGGTCGTCCTCGACGAGCAGGATCTTTCGGCGGACGGCAGCCATGGCCTTCAGGTGTTGAGGTCCTCCACCCGGCCGGTGGCCAGGTAGACGACGTCCTCGCCGATGTTGGTGACCCGATCGCCGAGGCGTTCGAGGTGGTGGGCAGCGAAAAGCTGGTGCGTGGCCTGCCGAGCTCTCTCCGGGTGGGCCTCCATCATGGTGATGGCCGCCTCGTAGACCTCGTTGTAGAGCGTGTCGATCTCGTCATCGCGCTCGCAGACGGCACGGGCCTCCTCCTCCGAGACGTCGACCAGCGCCCGCATCGCCGCGCGGAGCTGCTCGCGGCAGATCTGAGACATGCGGGAGATCTGCGGAAAGATCGCGGTCTCCGGCTCCGAGGCCATCTGCTGCGCCAGCTTGGCGATGTTCACCGCGTAGTCTCCCATCCGCTCCAGCTCGGCGGCGGCGTGGTGCAGACCCAGCAGGATACGCACATCGCGTGCCATGGGACCCTGCGTTGCGATGGTGGTCGTGATCTCCGCATTGACGCGGCGCTGCAGCTCGTTGGTCTCATCGTCCGCCCAGCGCACCCGGTCCGCGAGCTCCACGTCGCGCTCCACCAGCGCCGTTGCCGCTCGCTCGATCGCGTCCATGACCCGGCCGCCAAGGCGCAGGACGTCGTCGCGCAGCGACTCCAGCTCCTCGTCGAAGGTTGGCCGCAGCGATGATCGCGAATCCTCGACGCCACCCTCTCGAGGATCCCCCACCAGCTTCGTGATCTCGGGGTCCCGCTCCATCATCCGAACCGCCCGGTGATGTAGTCCTCGGTGATCTTGTTCCTCGGGTTGGTGAAGATCTCCGCCGTCGATCCGGTCTCGACGACATAGCCCGCGCGGTCCTCGGTGACGCTCATGAAAATCGTCTCGTCCGACACCCGCGCGGCCTGCTGCATGTTGTGGGTGACGATCACGATGGTGTACTGCTCTGCGAGCTCGCGGGCGAGCTGTTCGATCTGGAGGGTTGCGATCGGATCGAGTGCGGAGCAGGGTTCGTCCATCAGGATCACCTCCGGGTTCACGGCCAGTGCCCGAGCGATGCAGAGCCGTTGCTGCTGGCCGCCGGAGAGCGACGCCCCGGATTTGCCCAGGCTGTCCTTCACCTCATCCCAGAGAGCGGCGCGGACCAGCGAGGACTGGACAAGGTCATCCGCCTGCGCGCGGGTCCGGACGACCCCGTTGAACCGCGCCGCCGCGGCGACGTTGTCGTAGATGGACATGGTCGGGAACGGATTGGGCTGCTGGAAGACCATGCCAATCGTCCGCCGCACCGCGGCCGGGTCGATCTCGGAGTCGTAGAGGTCCGTCCCGTGGAAGCGGACCGATCCCTCGATACGCGCCCCGGGGACCACCTCGAGCATACGGTTCAGGGCCCGCAGAACGGTGCTCTTGCCCGATCCGGACGGACCGATGATCGCCGTCACCGCTCGCTGCCGGGCGTCGAAGGTAACGTCTCTCACCGCAAGCTTGGCGCCGTAGTACGCGGAAAGCTCGCGGACCTCGATGGCCGCTGCGGACCGCTCGGTAGTCGTCGCGACCTCGCGCTGCACGGCTCTCTCCATCGCGGGCGCGTGTATCTCGACGCCAATCGTCCCAAGCTGCGCCGTCACGTCCTCAGTCTCCATCATCGCTGCAACAGTTTGATCTGCGTACGGCTTGCCAGCCAGCGGCCCAGCACGTTGAAGATCAGGATGATCGCGACGAGCGTGAGACCCGCCGCCCAGGCCCGCTCGCGGGCCGCAGGAAACCCGATGTTCTGCGCGTTCTGGAACATGTAGAGCGGAAGGGCGCTCATGGGCTGGGTGATATCGGTCACGACGAAGTTGCTCCCCAGGGCCGTGAATAGGAGTGGCGCCGTCTCACCGACGGCGCGCGACACCGCGAGCACGATCCCGGTCATGATCCCGGCCGCGACGGTCGGGAGATAGATGGCGAAAAGCGCGCGCCAACGCGGTATGCCCAGGGCCATGGTGCCTTCGCGCAGCCGCCGCGGGACTATCTTGAACATCTCCTCCGAGGTTCGGGCGATGATCGGCAGCATCACCAGGGAGAGCGCGATCGCGCCCGCCAAACCGGAGAAATGGCCCATGGTCAGCACCACGAGCGAATAGACGAAGAGACCGATGACGATGGATGGGATGCCGGCCACCAGGTCAACCGAGGTCCGCACGATGACCGCCATCCGGCCAGCGTGGTATTCGACCACGTAGAGGGCCACGGCGACGCCGAAGGGGACGGCGATCACGAGGGCCAGCCCCGTCATCTCCAGGGTGCCGATGATCGCGTTGACGATGCCTCCGCCGGCCGTCGTGATCCCTCCGGGCCGGGAGACCAGGAACGACGGGCTCCAGGCCTTGAGACCTTCTGCCAGCAGGTAGTAGAGGACCGCGGCCAGCGGGACCAGCGCGATGCCACCCGCGACCAGGCAGAGCGTGAAGACCAGGCGGTCGGTCCTGCCGCGGCCGCTGCTCGTGCGGCGCAGGAGCGGCTCAGCGGACATCGGCCCCGCCGGCGCGCGTCTCGAATCTGGACACGACGTAACGAGCGGCGACGTTCACCGCGAACGAGAGGACGAAGAGGACCACTCCGAGCGCGATCAGCGCCTCCGGGTGGAACGGCTGGTTGGCTTCCTTGAACTCGCCAGCGATGACGGCCGGCAGCGAGTAGCCGGGCGCGAAGATCGACGCATGAATCTGTGGCTGGTTGCCGATGACGAAGAGGACCGCGATGGTCTCCCCGATGGCCCGCGAGAGGCCAAGGATGATGCCGGCGAAGATGCCGCCGCGTGCAAACGGCAGGACGACATGCCGGATGGTCTCCCAATGCGTGGCGCCGAGCGCCAGCGCCCCCTCCCGTTGCAGCCGTGGCGTCGCTCTGATCGCGTCGCGCGCAACCGACGTGACGATCGGAAGGATCATTACCGCCAGCACGATGCCGGCGGCGAAGTAGCTCGGCCCCGGCGTCGGCCCACCGAAGATCGGAATCGTCCCGAGCGGCGACTCGGAGATCGCCAGCTGGATCGGACGCAGGATGGGGACGAGCACGAGGATGCCCCAGAACCCATATACCACCGAGGGGATCGCGGCAAGCAGCTCGATGGCATAGGCGACCGGCGCGGCCACACGCCGCGGCAGGTACTCGGTGACGAGCAGTGAGGCGCCCAGGGCCAGGGGGATGGCGAAGATGAGGGCGATGATGGAGCTGACGAGGGTCCCGTAGATGAACGGGACGGCGCCGTAGATCGTCGACGCCGGGGCCCACACGGTTCCGAACAGGAAATCGAAGATCGATTCGTTCTCGAGGAGCTTGGCCGAGTTGAGGGCCGTGTCGACGAGCATCACCACCACGGCGGCCAGGGCGGCCCAGGCAAGGATGCGGACCGTCCACGCAAGGACGGGGTCGCCCATGCTGAGTCGGCGTCGGCGGATCAGGCCGCCGGGACTGGTGGGACTGGCCGGGGTAGTGGAGGCGGTCATCGGCTACCAGAGTCTATCCACTGAGGGGGAGGAAGAGCGGGGCGCGCGGCGCCCCGCTCACGGAGGGACCGGCTACTTGTACAGGTCGTCGACGATCGGGATCCCGTTCCAGGTCACCGTGGCGACCCGCGCAAGTGCTGCCTCGCGAAGGGCATCCGGCAGGACCGCGTACCCGAGCGCCTTGGCGTCGTCACCACCCTTGTTGAGGGCCCAGATCAGGAAGTGCACGACCGCTTCCGAGCGCGCCTGGTCATTGCTGACCTTGTCCTGCTGCTGGTAGACGAGGATCCAGGTCGCCGTGGTGATCGGGTAACCATCGGTGACGTCGGTGTTCCACGCAGAGAAGGTCAGGCTGTCCGGGATGGTGCTGAAGTTCGCCGCCTTCGCCACGCTGTCGAGCGACGGCGTGATGAAGTTGCCGGACTTGTTCTTCACGTTGCCGAACGCGATGTTGTTCTGGAGCGCGTATGCAAGCTCGATGTACCCGAGCGCGCCGGGCGTGCTGGAGACGGTGGAAGCCACTCCCGGGTTGCCGCTGCCCCCCAGACCCACCGGCCATGTGACTTCCTTGCCCGCGCACGGATCGACCGCGTTCTTCCAGTCGGTGGATGCATCGCACAGGTAGCTGGTGAACGCGTTCGTCGTGCCCGAGCCGTCTGACCGGTGGACGACGGTGATGGCCTGGTCGGGGAAGGTGACGTTCGGGTTGTCCGCCTTGAGCGCAGCGTCGTTCCAGTTCGTGATCTTGCCGGTGAAGATCTGGCCGATGGTGTCGGGCGTGAAGTTGATCGGATCGGTGACGCCCTCGAGGTTGTAGGCCATGACGATGGCGCCGAAAACGGTCGGGATGTGGAAGATGGGCGTCCCGTTCTGCGACTCCGCGGCGGACTGCTCATCCGGCTTCATCGGGGCATCAGAGCCGGCCCATTGGACGATGTTGCTGGTGATGTCCTTGATGCCCTGTCCGGAGCCGCCGCCCGCGTAGGAGATCTGGATGTCCGGGTACGCGCCGTTGTAGTCCGTCAGCCACTGCTCGTAGACCGGCTGCGGGAAGGTCGCGCCGTCTGCGGAGATGGCACCCTTGAAGGCGGGGGCCGCAGGGACGCTGTCGAGGTTCACCGTTCCAGTGCCGGACCCGCTCGACATGGCCGATGAGGCCGATGCCGATGTCCCGGCGTTGTTGCTCGAGCAGGCCGCGAGCACCAGGGTCGCGGCGACGCCCACGATCAACGCGGACCTGTGGGGCGATGGGACGTTCAATGGAATGCTCCTCCGATTCGTGGCGGTCCCTCGGTGGGATGGGGCACGGGCGCGAGCCCGCCGCTCGTTCGTGGATCGTGGGCGCGCGGCCTTAACGGTCGCTTAGCGGAACGTCAACGCTTCGTTAAGGGCCCAAACCCCGCGGTCAACTTCAGTCCCTGCGCCTTGTTTCGCCCGTCCAGGCGTTCGGGCGCGGGACGGGGAAGGTCGTGCGCTGGGCCGTGATGACGAACATCCTGAGCCGGTTGCGGAGATCACCACAGGCCTGCCGGGCGTCGTCGCAGACCGTGAAGCAGGCGTCAAGTCCACTGCGCCATTTGTCCCATGGCCGGTCCTTGCCGCGCGGGGCCATCATGGAGGGCCCGTGAACGCTCGTCGCGGGGCATGGAGCTCGCATGCATGCCAGGAAGGACCGCCGCCTGATGGGCTGGCTTAACACGGCACGGCTAGTCTGGGCCGTCCCATGGTGACGACCCCGACCGGCACGCGACGACGGGAGCCGTCCGCGCGCGTCGACAAGATGCCGCAGGACCGTCGCTACCTGAATCGCGAGCTGTCCTGGCTTGATTTCGACGAACGCGTTCTGGCTCTTGCCGAGGACGACGGGATGCCGATCCTCGAGAGGGTCCGGTTCGTGAGCATCTTCGCCAGCAACCTGGACGAGTTCTACCAGGTCCGGGTCGCCGGCCTGCGTCGGCAGGAGGCCGCCGGGCTCTCGCTCACCCGGTCCGCGGACGGGATGACGACCGCGGAGCAGCTCGCGAGCATCGCGGAACGGGCAAACGGCCTCGCGCTGCGCCATGCGCGCCTCTTCGGGGATGTGCTCCGCCCTGCACTGGCTGAGGCCGGGGTAGCGGTCCGGCGATGGACTGCGCTCGACGCCGACGAGCGGGCCGCGCTCAACGCGGAGTTCGAGGATCGCATCTTCCCGGTGCTGACGCCGCTCGCCGTCGATCCGGGGCACCCGTTCCCGTACATCTCCAACCTCTCCCTCAACCTCGCGGTGCAGGTGAGCGACCCGGATAGCGCCACCGTCCATTTCGCGCGGGTCAAGGTGCCTCCGCTGCTGGGGCGCTTCCTGAGCCCGGGCGATGGCACGCTGGTTCCCATCGAGGATGTCATTGCCGCGAACCTCCACCGCCTCTTCCCCGGGATGGGCATCACGGAGCATCACGCCTTCCGGGTAACGCGCAACGCGGACCTCGAGATCGACGACGACGGGGCCGAGGATCTGCTCGAGGCGCTCGAGGACGAGCTGCGCAAGCGACGGTTCAGCCCGGCCGTCCGCCTCGAGGTGGAGGAGGGCATGCCGGAGCACATGCTCACCCTGCTGATGCGGGAGCTCCAGGTGCAGGCGGCGGACGTCCATCGGCTTCCCGGGCTGCTGGGCCTGGCGAGCCTCATGGAGCTGACCGCCCTCGACCGGCCCGACCTCAAGGATGTCCCCTTCCAGGCCGTCACCCCGGGCCGGCTCTCCCGTCCGGACGGGGAGCTGCCTGACATCTTTGCCGCGCTCCAGGACGGCGACCTGCTGGTGCACCATCCCTACGAGTCCTTCGCGGCGACCACGCAGCGGTTCATCGAGGAGGCCGCGTCGGACCCCGACGTGCTGGCCATCAAGCAGACGCTGTATCGCACCTCGGGCGACAGCCCCATCGTGGACGCGCTGGTCCGCGCGGCATCGGCCGGCAAGCAGGTCGCGGTCCTGGTCGAGATCAAGGCGCGCTTCGACGAGCTCAACAACATCGGCTGGGCGCGGATCCTCGAACAGGCCGGGTGCCACGTCGTCTACGGCGTTATCGGTCTCAAGACGCACGCCAAGCTGTGCCTGGTCGTTCGCCTGGAGGGGAAGCGCATCCGGCGCTACGTCCACGTCGGCACCGGCAACTACAACTCGGTGACGGCGCGCCTGTACGAGGACGTTGGCCTGCTCACCGCCGATGCGACCCTGGGCGCAGACGTGAGCAGCCTCTTCAACTACCTGACCGGCTACTCACGGAGCAACGAGTACCGGCGCCTGATCGTGGCGCCGCAGCAGATGCGGGAGCATCTCCTGGGCCTGATCGAGCGCGAGGCAGGCTTCGCCGACCGGGGCGACGAGGCGCTGATTCGCATCAAGGTGAACAACCTGATCGACGAGCCGATCGTGGACGCCCTCTACGACGCGTCGCAGCGCGGGGTTCGCGTGGAGCTCGTGGTGCGGGCCATCTGCGCGCTCCGCCCCGGCGTTCCCGGTCTCAGCGAACGGATCAGCGTGCGCAGCATTTTGGGCCGCTACCTGGAGCATTCCCGGATCCTGCATTTCCACAACGGCGGGAGCGACGAGGTTCTCATCGGGAGCGCGGATCTCATGCACCGCAACCTTGATCGGCGCGTAGAAACGCTGGTCGGCGTCGAAGATCCCGAATCGAGGGCCCGGCTCCTAGGCCTGCTGGACCTCGCGATGGGGGACAATGTGGGCGTGTGGATGCTGGGGCCTGACGGGTGCTGGAATCGGGTCGTGCGCGACGCCGGTTCGCCGGCCGTCGACCTCCAGCGAGAGCTGATGAAACGTGCTGTCGAGCGTGCGTGAGCGCGAGCTGAAGCTCGCCGCGCCGGGATCGCTTGTGGTGCCCGACCTGACCGACGACCACCTGGGCGTGCTTGCCATGGATGAGCTGCCGGAGCTCACGCTCCGCAGCACGTACCACGACACCGCGGACCTTCGCCTCGCTCGCGCCGGAGTCACCCTTCGCTACCGCACCGGTGACGAGACGGGTCCCGCCTGGACCCTCAAGCTGCGGCTACCCGGCCGGGACGCAACCGATCGCGAGGAGCACAACCTTTCGGGCGATCCGGACGTCATTCCGATGCGCGCCCTTGAGCTGGTGACCGCGCTGGTTCGGACCGCACCGATCCAGCCCGTCGCGACCCTGGCCACGCGACGCCGGCGCTGGCGGTTGTGCGGAGCGGACCAGGAGCCACTCGCTGAGCTCTTCGATGACGAGGTATCCGTCCTGGACGGGGAACGCGTCGTCTCGCGCTTCCGCGAGCTCGAGCTGGAGAGCCGTGGACCTGACCTCGCGGCCCTGCGTCCCATCGCCGTCCGACTGCGCCGCGCCGGCGCGGTCCTGGCCGAGCCCATGCCCAAGGCGGTGCGCGCCCTGGGTCCCCGGGCGTCCGCCGACCCCGATGTCGTGGTCGTTGCCCCTGGCTCGGACGCCACCGGCCGCGAGGCCGTCATCGCGGCGCTGGCTGGCGGTCTCCAGCGCATGATCGCCCACGACCCCGCGACTCGCCTGGGGGACGCCGAGGGCCTGCACCAGATGCGCGTCGCGACGCGCCGCCTGCGCAGCGACCTGCGCACGTTCCGGCCGCTCCTCGACCGGGCATGGGCGAAGGCGCTGCGGGGCGAGCTGCAATGGATCGCCGACCTGCTCGGTGACGTACGCGATCTCGACGTGCAGCTTGCCCGGCTCGAGGAGACCGCGGCAGATCTGCTCGCGGACCTTGGCCCAATGGTGGATGGTCTCCGCGCCCGGCGCGAGACCGCTGGCGGTGCGCTCCGCGGGGCGTTGCTGAGCGAGCGGTACCGGATCCTGCTGGACCGGCTCGTGGACGCCGTGCGCGATCCCCTCCTGACCCCACGCGCCGCTCGTCCGGCGCTGAAGGTGCTGCCCCCGCTTCTCCAGCGCGCCTGGGCCACGGTGGAGCCGCTCGGATCCCGGCTGGAGAGCGGAGACCCGGTCGAGCGATTTCACACGGTGCGCATTGGCATCAAGCGCGTCCGGTACGCCGCCGAGGCCATGGCACCGGCGATGGGCCCGCAGCAGCGCGCCTGGTCGAGGCTGGCGGGCGCGGCCGGTGACCTGCAGGACCAGCTGGGCGCAATGCACGACGACGCGGTCACCATTGACGAGGTGCGGAGCGCCGCCGAATCCCACCCTGACCTCGCCTTCGCCCGTGCCGCCGGCCGCCTCGAGGAGCGGGCATCGGCCGCGATCGACCAGGCCCGGGCGGCGTATCCCACCGGGTGGATGCGCCTCGTTCGCCGCCACGCGCGCCTGGGCGGGTGATGGCCGGCCGCGAGACGATCCGGGCCGCGGGTGGCGTCCTCTGGCGCGAGGCGACGACCGACGGTGGGGTGGGCGTCGAGGTGGCCATCATCCATCGGCCACGGTATGACGACTGGACGCTGCCCAAGGGCAAGCTGGCATCGGGCGAGCCGGAGATCGACGGGGCCATCCGAGAGGTTCTCGAGGAGACCGGCTATCGGATCCGGTTGGGGCGGCCGCTCGGCGAGACGCGCTACTTCAAGGAGTCCGGCGGCTACCTGCGTCCCAAGGTGGTCCGATGGTGGGCCATGGAAGCGGCCGGTGGGAGCTTCTCACCGGGTCGGGAGGTCGACCGGCTTGACTGGGTCTCCCTGGCCGAGGCCCACGAGCGGCTCTCGCGCGAGACCGACCGGGAGCTGCTCGAGCGGTTCGTCCGGGGTCCGGCGCCGAGTCGGGTCGTGCTGCTGGTCCGCCATGGCAGCGCCGGCAGCCGTTCCGGATGGGAGGGAGACGATCGCCTCAGGCCGCTCGACGACTGCGGACGTCTCCAGGCGGAGGAGCTGATCCGCTTCCTCGCGCATTTCGATCCGACCCTCATCGAGTCCGCCGAAGTCGTGCGCTGTCGCCAGACGGTGGAGCCGCTGGCCGAGGCGCTCGGACTGCCGATCAGCGACGAGCCGCTCCTGTCCGAGGTTGGCTATCCGGGGCACGAGGCCGAAGCAGCGCACCACCTGCGAACTGTGGGCGGCGTGCACGGAACCGTCGTCCTGTGCAGCCAGGGCGACGTGATCCCGGACCTCCTCGGTCGGCTTGCCGACGAGGACGCCGTGGACGTGCCCGCCAACGGGACCAAGAAGGGGAGCACCTGGGCGCTCACCTTCCAGGCGGAACGGCTGGTCAGCGTGGAGTACTTCGCGCCGCCTCGCATCGACGAATGCGGCGGCTGACCGGCCGCGCGACCCCACCATGAGCCCAATGACCGATGTCGCCATCCTCCTGACCAGCTTCGGCGCCGGGCTGATCGGCGCTCTGGCCGGGGTGGGTGGCGGGATCCTCATCGTGCCGGCCCTGACCGTGGTGTTCGGGGTGGACCTGCGCCTGGCGATCGGTGCCAGCATCGTGTCGGTGATCGCCACCAGCTCCGGCGCGGGCGCCGCCTATGTACGCGACGAGCTGACGAACCTGCGGGTCGGAATGTTCCTGGAGCTGGCGACCACCACCGGCGCGGTGGGCGGCGCCCTGCTCGCAGCCATCGTGGCGCCACAGCTGCTCTTCGGCTTCTTCGGCGTCATCCTGCTGCTCTCGGCCGGACAGCTCCTCCTTCGCCTGACAGAGGAGCTGCCCCCGCAGGTCGCCCCCGGCCGCCTCGAGCGTTGGCTGCGCCTGGGAGCGAGCTATCCCGACGCCCACCTGGGCCGCCGGGTCAGCTACGAGCCGCAGCACCTGCCGGCGGGATTCGTGGCGATGGGCGTGGCAGGGCTCGTTTCGGGCCTGTTGGGCATCGGCTCGGGGGTTTTGAAGGTGCTGGCCATGGATGGCGTCATGCGGCTGCCGGTGAAGGTCTCGTCGACCACCTCGAACTTCATGATCGGGGTCACCGCCGCGGCTTCCGCGGGCGTCTACATCGCACGCGGCGACGTGAGCGCGCAGATCGCCGCCCCGGTTGCCATCGGGGTCCTGGCCGGAGCCCTCGTCGGCAGCCGGCTGCTGGTCAGGCTTTCAAGCCGTGCCGTTCGCCTCATCTTCCTGCCGGTGCTCGTTGCGGTGGCGCTCGAGATGCTCGCCCGTTCCGTGGGGCTTGGGCTGTGATCGCCAGCCGCGACGCGGTCGGGTTCCGGCTGCTCCTGAGCCGTCTCCTGCTCGGCGGGGTCAGCGTGGCTGCCGCGCTGATGGCGGCGGGGCTGCTCTCCGCACTGGCCGTGGGCTGGGCCGGCTCGCTCACCGGCGCCCCTCCGGTCACGCACGAGGTGGGCGACTTCTCGCGCATCCTGGCCGGCCTGGCGGATCTGCGACCCTTCGCCATCGCCCAGCTGGGCCTCCTCGTCCTGCTTGCGACGCCGGTGCTGCGCGTCGCAACCTCGGCTGTCGCATTTGCGTTCGAGGGTGATCGGCTCTACGCGCTGATCAGCGCTCTGGTGCTCGCCATCCTCCTGACGAGCATCTTTCTTGTGCGTTGAGCGATCGCCGCAAGGCGGTCGCGGCTAGCCAAGGATCGGCCGGAGGAGGATGTACGCGATCCCCGCGAACATGCCCGCGGCCGGGATGGTGAGGACCCAGGCGACGCCGATGTTCCGGGCAACCGCCCAGCGCACCGCGTTGAAGCGGTCCGAGGAGCCGGTGCCCATGATCGCCCCGGAGATGACGTGGGTGGTGCTGACCGGCATCCCGAAGTGCGAGGCCAGGATGATCACTGAGGCGGCCGTCGTCTCCGCCGCGAAGCCGTGCACGGGGTCGAGCTTCACCACTCGGCTGCCCATGGTCTTGATGATCCGCCAGCCGCCCGCCGCCGTCCCGAGGCTCATGGCCGTCGCCGCCGCAACGATGACGAGGGCCGGGACGTGCTTGTCCGGGATAACCCCGGCGGTGAAGAGGGCAACGGTCATCACCCCCATGGTCTTCTGCGCATCGTTGCTGCCGTGGCTGAAGGCCATGAAGGCCGCCGACAGGACCTGGAGGCGCCGGAACGTGTCGTTCATGGTCTTGGGGTGGACTCGACGGAAGACATTGAAGATGACGACCATCAGGAGCAGCGCAACGATGAAGCCCACGACCGGCGAGCCAACGAGCGGCAGCAGCACCTTCTGGCCGATGCTGGCCACGTTCCAGGAGCCGATGCCGGCAGCCACGCCCGCGGAGCCCAGCAGGCCGCCGATGAGCGCATGGCTCGAGGAGCTGGGGATTCCCAGCCGCCAGGTGATGAGGTTCCAGGTGATGGCACCCACCAGCGCGGCGGCGATGACGGTCTGGCCCTCGGCCTGCTGGCTGATGAGTCCGCCGCCGATCGTGTTGGCCACCGCCGTGCCTGCGAACGCGCCCAGGAAGTTTGCGGCCGCGCTCATCACGATCGCCCACTGCGGCTTGAGGGCACGGGTCGACACGGACGTGGCGATGGCATTCGCCGTGTCGTGGAACCCGTTGATGTAGTCGAACAGGACCGCCAGGCCCAGGACGGCGAGGAGGAGAGGGGTCAGTCCGCCGGGCATGTCACGGCCCGGCTCATCTCGACGCGCATTTAACACAGGATAGCCCGTCCCGGGCCTCACCATGCGCCTACCCTGTCAACCGTGGACGAACCCGCCCCCCGGTCGTGGCCGCGGCCCGCCAAGATTGCCTTTATCGGCTCGCACGGCGTGCGAAAGACCGCCGCGGTTGCTTCCTTCGCAGCCACCCTGAGTCGCGCGGGACGCAGCTGGGAGCTCGTGAAGGAGGTCGTCCGCCACTCGCCCCTGGGGATCAACGAGACGGCCAGCCCGGAGTCCCAGCTCTGGGTCCTGATGACCCAGGTTCAGCAGGAGCTCGAGCTCCAGGACCGTGCCGACATCCTGATCACCGACCGGGCGGTGGTCGACAACTACGCGTACCTCCTCCGCGCCGCCGGCGGCGCGGACCCGTTCTGCGTCGAGCCGCTCCTGCGCTGCTGGGCGCCGACCTACGACCTGCTGGTGCGCCTGCTCCCGGACGTCACCCTTCGGGCCGATGGGGTGCGCTCCACGAGCGATGCGTTCCGCGACGAGATAGAGGCGATCCTGGACGAGACGCTGCCGGGGTTCGTGGCGCCCGACCGCCTCGTCACCCTGCCGGCATCGGCGGTGACTCGCCGCTTCGACTGGCGCCCTGTCGCGCAGCGCCTTGCCGATGCGGTGGGCGGTGAGCTGTTTGCCGAGGACGACGAGCCTGCGGAGGGCAGTCCGGTCGGGTCAGGACGATGAGGGTCGTACCGAATCGGCGTTGATCACGCGGCCCGCAGACGAGTCAACGGTGAATCGTCCAGTGACGGAGACGGCGTGCCCGAGGAAGGCGGAGACCGACGACGCTGGGCGGACCATGACGCGGTTGCCGGCGGGGTCCTCCAGGACGTCGTAACCGCCGCCGTCGGTAAAGTGCCGGACGGTGCCCGCAGTCGTCACCGTCTGTCCTGCATATTGGTCCTGGTGATCGGCGAGCTCCGAGAGCGAGATGGCGGTGGGGACGCACGCCGCGAGGAGCAGGCCGAGCCCGAGGACCAGGGGCAGGCTCGCGAGGCCTACTCGACTCCTAGGCGTGCTTAACGACGATCCGCTCGATGACATTGGCCGCGTCCTCGCAGGAGTCGATGGCGTCCTCGAGGAGGCTGTAGACGTCCTTCCACTTGATCACGTCGAGCGGGTTGTCGCCGTCGCGGAAGAGCCCGGCAATCGCCTTGCGTGCCACCTGGTCGCCGTCGTTCTCGAGCCGATGGATCTCGATCCAGTACTTCTCGAGGCCCTTGAACGCGCGCAGGTGGGTGAGCGCCTCGCGGACCTGGACGCATTGCTTGACCAGGATCTCCGTCTGCTGCACGGCCACCGGGGTCGGCTCGCTGATGTGATAGAGGATGCAGGTGTCGGCCACCTCCTCGATGAGGTCCAGGATGTCGTCGAGCCGGCTGATCAGCGCGTGGATGTCCTCGCGATCGAACGGGGTGACGAAGGTCGCCTCGAGCTTGTGGCCGATCTCGTGGCTGATCTGGTCGCCGCGGTGCTCGAGCTCACGCAGCTGGACGGCGATCCGCTCGCGATCTCCGTAGTTTCGGAAGAAGGTCTCGAGCAGGCGAGCGCCGGCCAGCACGTTCGCCGCATCGTCGACGAACATGTCGTAGAACTTCTCTTCGCGCGGGATCAGAGGGAGACGCATGCCGCTAGCCTAGCCCCTCGACTCAGCCGGCGCTGCGCATTGCCAGCATCAGCAGCCCGATGATCACGATGAGCGCCAGCACCGCGATCAGCAGCCAGGAGATCAGGAGCGAGCTCGCACCGGGAAGCTCCAGCTCCAGCTCCTGCGGTTCCGGTTCGCGCTCGGGAGTTGGTTCTGCGCTCATATGCCGGGTCCTCGGTTGAAGGGTGAGGTTGACGCGGAGGCCGATGGTATCCGACCGTTGCCATCAGATCTCCCCGTCTCGGGCGCCGCGTCCGGCATCGGCTCATCACCCATGGCGCCGCCCTCGTCGGGCATCCGCGGCGAGAGCGGCATCGCCATCTCCTCCGCGTGGCGTTCCGCTTCGATGACGTGCATCACCGCGTTGATGAGGGCGAGGTGGGTGAACGCCTGTGGATAGTTGCCCAGCTGCCTGCCGGACTCGGCGTCGATCTCCTCGCCGTAGAGGCCGAGCGGGCTGGCCGCGGAGAGGAGCCGCTCGCAGAGGCGTCGCGCGCGCGGCAGCTCACCGATCTCCACCAGGGCGGATACGAGCCAGAACGAGCAGATGGTGAAGGCGCCCTCGTGGCCGGAAAGACCGTCATCGGTCTCTTCCGTGCGGTAGCGCAGCACGAGCCCGTGCTCGGTGAGCTCGTCGGCGATGGCCAGCACCGTCCGCTGCACCCGCTCGTCGTCCGCGGGAAGGAAGCGCACCAGGGGGATCAGCAGCACTGAGGCGTCGAGGGCGCGGGTGTCGTAGTGCTGGGTGAAGACGCCGCGCTCGTCGACGCCGTTGGCGCACACGTCGGCGCGGATCTCGTCGGCGGCCGCCTGCCAGCGCTCGGCAAGCTCGTGTTCCTCCCGGATCCGCGCGAGCCGCGCGCCACGATCCGCGGCGACCCAGCACATGACCTTGGAGCTGGTGAAATGCCGGGGCTCCCCGCGCACCTCCCAGATCCCGCGGTCCGGCTCCCGCCAATGGGCGATGGCCGCCTCGACCTGGTTGGTGAGCATGGGCCAGATGCGCTCGTCCAGGCGGTCGCGCGAGCGGGTGTGCAGGTAGATGGAATCGAGGATGGCGCCCCACATGTCGTGCTGGCGCTGACCGTAGGCCGCGTTTCCCACCCGAACCGGACGTGCTCCCTCGTAGCCATGGAGGTGGTCCAGGGTCGACTCGGGCAGGTCGCGCTCGCCGCCGATGCCGTACATGATCTGCAGCTCATCAGCGGATGCCGCGGCATCGGCCAGGAAGTAGAAGAAGTCGTTCGCCTCCCAGTCGAAGCCCAGGCTGTAGAGGCCCCACAGCGCGAAGGTCGAGTCGCGGATCCAGGTGAAGCGGTAGTCCCAATTGCGCTCGCCGCCGGGCGTCTCGGGTAGCGAGGTGGTGGCTGCTGCCACCACGGCGCCGGTGGGGGCGTAGGTCAGCCCCTTCAACGTCAGTGCGGAGCGCGACAGAAAGATCCGCCAGGGATGGTCCGGGAAGCGCCCGCGCGCCAGCCAGTGCTGCCAGTGGTGGGCGGTCCATACCAGGCGCGGGTAGGCTTCCTCGCAGGAGGTCGGCGGCGCCACGTTGCCCCACGAGAGCGCGGCGAAGCGCGTCTCCCCTTCCTTGATCAGGGTGCGTCCGATGGCGCGCGCTCCCTCGAAGCCGATGTTGAGGTCGGAGGTCAGGGTCAGCTCCGGTCCGTCGCCCGGCGGCCGGCATGCGCCCTGGTGATAGCCGTCCTCGGTCCAGCGCCAATCGCCGGTGGCCCGGCCGTAGTCAAAGACCGGCTCGCAGTCCAGGGTGAGCTGCACCTCTCCGTTCACGCACCGGATGTGGCGCAGCAGGATGTGATCAGCCTCGTAGTCGGTGGGCGAGCGGCGGCGCGTCGCCGAGTGGTTGGCGTCGTGATGCCAGGGGCCTATGAGCAGGACGTCCCGGACAATGATCCAGCCGGTGGGTGTGGCCCAGCTGGTCTCGAGGACCATGGTGCCCGGGAGATAGCGGCGCGCGGCGGGGACCATGACGTCTGCAGGCCCAAAGCGGAAGCCGCCGGCATCGCGGTCCAGGATGGAGCCAAAGACAGATGGCGAGTCCATGCGGGGCAGGCAGAGCCATTCCACGTTCCCGTTGGGGGCTACAAGCGCGGTCGTCTCGCAGTCCGAGAGGAAGGCATAGTCGCCAATGGGCGGGAAGGGTGACTCGCCCGGGGAGGTCGGGTGCGTCGCGCTTGTGGTTCTGGCCTTCTGGCCGTTGGTCTGCATCGCTGTGGTTCGTGCGAGGGACGGCAAGTCTTGCACCATGGAGCCCATTTGGCCAGACGCCGGGTGCCTGCGCACCCACCTCACGGGCCTGCGCGACACGCGCTGATCACCATTGCGCGCGCGATCGCACGGGACCATGCTTGGGCAGGTCGGCGGGAGTCGCCCCGACGCAATTCGAAATCGGCGGGGAGGAAGCGATGAGCCGAGCATTCGACGGCGCAGGTCCGGAATTCCACGGACCAACGGCACGGGCCGCGATATTCCTGCTGGTCGCTGTGATCGTGGGTGTCGCCCTCCTGTGGCTGGGCACCTCTTGGGCGCTCAACAACTGGAGCGGCGTGGACCCCTCGTCGATCCCCAGCATCCCGCTGACTGTCCCGTAGATTCGAGTGGGCTGACGCGCCCCGGTCGTGCGGAGAATCGTTGAGGGCCGTGTGGGATTCGAACCCACGACACGAGGATTAAAAGTCCCCTGCTCTGCCACTGAGCTAACGGCCCACCGATTCGTGCTCCATTAGAGCACGTGATGGGAGGGGAGCATGCCCACCTCGGCTCGGCGACTTTCCCGTTTACGGTTCCGACAGCCGTTCGAGGGCGATGATGGCGTCCTCGGCGTTGGGGATACCGCTCCAGGCGGGATGGCGAGGGTCGCGCAACTCCGACCGAGCGCGCAGGTAGCCCCGCTCCTTGGAGCTCATCTCCTGGCGCATCGGTTCCACATCATCGACCAGGGCGAGGAGGCGCGCCAGATCGCGCCGATGTTTCTCAAGCCCGCTGCTGGCGGCCACCCCTGCCTTGATGAGGATGGCGCCGAGAAGCGATGGGATCGGCGCCGAGAACGTTTCGCCGTCCGCCTCAACGGCAACCACCCGTCGCCGTTGGAGAGCCTGGCGACCACCGACCGCCTCGAGCGACTTGCCCGGTGGCGCGGTGACAATGTCTGTCCGCGGCCCGAGGTGATCCGGAGCGAGCACATCGACGATGTCCGCCCCGCGGACGAATCGGTAGGCGAGACCGTCGCCCGTCTGCTCCGCGACGAAGCCGGCCTCTTCGAGGCGGACCGCTGCTTGCCTGGTCGCCTGCGTCAGCCCGCGCACGTCGATGAGTGCGTCAACGTCGACCGTCGTCCGGGATACGGTGACCCCGTGCTCGCGTTCGAGGATCGCCACCATCACGCCGCCGACCAGCACCCAGGGGAAGTCGGCGAAGAGGCGCGCAACCTCGGCAGTCGTTCGCCACAGCCGGGCCTCGGCGTCGCTGCCGGGGGCGATGTGGATCGGGTCTGTCATCAGTCGTAGCGCTGCAGCGCCCGATCAGCTGCCTCCTGGCTCCGCGGATCAGCCTCCTCGGCCAGGTCGATCGCGACGACCGATGGCGGCGCGACCGAACGGGAATCCCAGCCGAACGCTAGATCCGGCAGGCGCCGCAGGATGACGTTCGGGTCACGACTGGGGCGAAGTCGATAGCCGCGCACCAGCCGGTCGAACTCATGCGCAGGCACGTAGGCGTCCAGGAAGTCAGAGGCGATGAGGTCGATGCCAACCTCACGCGCGGCTGAAGCGCCTGATCGCATGACCCCCGGCTCCGAGGCGAGCCTGGGCAGATCCGAGGGATGGCTGCGGTACGCGTGCTTCTCAGCGCGTCGCTCAAGCCGACTGCGGAGCTCCCGAAGGCTGCGATCGCGCAGGACCGCGCGAAGCTTGGAACGGCTGACTGGATCCAGCCAGGGCGCCGGCTCGCCATCGGCGAGGAGAAGGAGCCCCCATGCCCTGCGTGGAGAGAATGGCTGGCCGCCGGGGGAACGGACATTGTTCCAAGCCTCGACTGCAGCCCGGTCGACCAGCAGGCGATGACCGATGCGCTGTGCGGACAGCCGCCCGCTGGCGATCAGGTCGTAGACGCGTCGGACGGAGACGCCGAGGTCCGCTGCGGCGTCTGAGGGTGCGAGAAGGTCGATCGGGGGGCTTTCCTGTACCATTCACTAACGAGAATAGTACAGGTAATTCGGCTGGTCAACCCGCTGCTCGAGGTCCTGCGATGCCGCTCTCGGAGGCGAAGGAACGGCGGATGACATCAGGCTCGGACGGCGCGCCGGGTGGAACACTCCGCATCTCTCGTGACACTCATACCTGTGATGATCTGGCCGCTACAGGGGAGAGCCAAGATCCAGACCACCGACGGGCGACTCAGCGCGGAGCATCGGCAGGCGGAGTTCGTCCGCCTCGTTGAGACGCACCACGCTGACCTCGTTCGCCTCGCCTACGTGATCTGCGGCGACCGCGAGCTGGCGGCCGATGTCGCCCAGTCGACGTGGCAGGCCGCCTGGGCGCAGCTCGAGAGGCTCCGTGACCTCGACGCTGCCCGCTCCTGGCTGCTGTCCATCGCCGCCAACCAGGCGCGGCGCCAGGTTCGCCGGCGCTCGCTGCGGCGGGTGCTGGAGCCGCGCTCGCTGAGCGTCAGGACCAGGAGTTCGAGCGCAGCCTGGAACGGCGCCTGCGTGCGCACGCCGACCGGGCGGTGCGCCCTGTGGACGGCCGCGCCCTTGCTCGCCAGATGGCCGAGACGTCCGGAGGCCCCCGAAGGACGCGCCGCTGGGCCGCGGGTGTCGTGGCGCTCACTGTGGTGCTCGCCGCGGCCCTCACCGTGGCCGCGCTTCAGCTTCTGCCGGCGAGCGGCTCGCCCACCCCGGTGCCGTCGGCGCTGCCCACCGCAGGCACTCCGTCCGGCACCCCAGCCCCGTCGGCCTCGGCCCAGCCTCGCCGCACCCCCAGCGGACGAGATCGGTGCCTTCACCGGCGGCGGGCTTTGGGCGCGGCATGGAGGCGACTTCTACCTCTCCACCGACGGCGGTACCACCTGGATCCAGCGCTCCATCGATCCCGACCCGGTGGACGTCTTCGTGCTCGACGCCACGCACGCCTGGACGGTCAGCGCGGGACCGGGGTCCACTGGGAGCACGGGGAATCCCTCGCAGGACGTCACCCACTGGGCAGTCGCACGCACAACTGACGGTGGCGTGCAATGGCCCGCCGTCGACATCCCCGGCAACTACCCGGACACCGGAGCGGGCGTCACGTTCGTTGATGCCAGCCACGGCTATCTGCTCATTGCCCCGCTGCGCTTCAGCGACACACCGCCCGTGGTCTTCGCAACGGAGGATGGCGGCGCCTCCTGGCAGCAGGTCAGGACGGCCCAGGGGTTTGGCCTCCAGTACCAGGTCCTGCTCTCCGCGGACGCCAACGGCACGCTGTGGGCCGGGGCCGAGGCCACCGCCAGCGGAGCCGGGGACTGGACCCTGCTCTCGGTCAGTCGTGACGGCGGGACGAGCTGGCAGCCAGTTTCGCTCCCCGGTCGAGACAAGCTCAGCCCACGGCGACCACCTGCTCGCAGCACCGACGGTCATCGGCTCGACGGTCATCGTGGCCGTGGATGACTACGGTCCCCTTACCTTCTACCGCTCGACCGATGCCGGCCGGACCTGGCAGCCGAGCCAGCCGCTTCGCTTCGATGGGCCTGCTTACGGGACGCCCCACGTCCTCGACGCGAAGCATTGGGTGGTCCCGGCGCCCACTGGCCTGAGCTTCTGGATCACCGACGACGCCGGAGCGACCTGGTATGAGCAGACCACCCAGGGCCTCCCCGGCCTTGGACCGATCTTCTCCCTCGACTTCGCACAGGACGGCGAGCACGGGATCGCGCTCGTTAGCCTCGGGAACACCCCCGCCCCCAATGGCCTGTTCGTGACGCGGGACGGCGGCCAAAGCTGGCGCCCGGCTGACCTCTCGCCGGCCGCTCCGAGCCACACGCCGCAGGCCGCGGGATCATGGTCACCCGCCGTCGTGGCGGTCTGGGGCGACGAGCAGACCGGCCTGGGCGGAGGCGCGGAGGGCAACGCCGGACGTGTCGACAGGACGACCGATGCCGGGACCACGTGGACCACCCTCTGGCGGCCGACGGCTCCGGTCGTGCAGCTCGCCGCCTTCGGCAGCGAAGAGGCGATTGCGGTGACCTGTCCGCCGTCCGGCGCGGAATGCACGCTCTGGCACACCGGTGATGGCGGCACCAGCTGGACGGCGGTGGGCAGCACGCGCGCTGCGGTCAGCTTCTCGGACCCGCAGCACGGGTGGCGCCTGGTCGCCGAGCCGCCGCCACCTGGTACAGCCGTTGGCGGGCCGGGAGCCGCCGCGATCCAGCGGACGAGCGATGGCGGCCGGAGCTGGCAGGACGCTGGACCGGATCCGTGCGGTCCTGGCCGCCCGAGCGGCATGGGCCCCATCGTCATCACCGCTCACGGCGCCAATGAGGCATGGCTGCTGTGCACGGGTGGCCCGGCGACGATCATGGAAGATAAGACGCTGGCCGTGACGACGGATGGCGGCGCGACCTGGCAGGTCAAGGCGGCCGTCAGTGGCGGGGACCCGTCCATCGACGTCGGAAGCATCCCGATCACCGGACATCCGTCCGGACTGGCGGTCGCACCGGATGGCACGGCCTGGATCTGGGGCGACCGGATGCGGCCAGTTGTCAGCCGCGACGGGGGACAGACCTGGACGGACATGCCGCTCGGTGAGATCGACGTGAGTCCGACGATCTGCGGTGCGCCGATCGATGACCGACGCGGTTGGGCTCTCCAGTGGGAGCCCGACGCGCAGGCTGTCCTGCTCGAAGTGACCGATGACGGTGGAGCCACGTGGTCCCCGCGATTCAGCTGGCCGATTCCGTCACCCGACTCCACGGTGAACTGACGCCGCAGAATCCCCTGCTATGGCGCAGTTATTGTGCTGTTGGCCGACGCCTTGTTAGAGCAGGGGATTCGGCCATTTACGGACGGCGTCCACGCTCAGCGACCACAGCGTTACGTGGGTCTGACTTAAAAGTCCCCTGCTCTAACCACTGAGCTAACGGCCCGCCGCCATTATCGGTGCCGGCTCACGTCGGCCACCGACCACTCAGGCGTGCACGGCGGCACATCGGGCGAACCGGGTCTCACGACGCGACCCGGGAGCACTCGGCAGACGCGAAGGAAGGGCCGATGGCGACCGGAACCGGGATCAGGCCGGTTTCAGGGTCTCCACCTGTGCTCGAGCGGCGTCCTTGTCACTGAACCACAGCGCGTTGAGCTCGGTGTAGGCGGTCCACTGGTCCGGCACCGTGTCCTCGGTGAAGATGGCCTGGACCGGGCACTCCGGCTCGCAGGCGCCGCAGTCGATGCACTCGTCCGGATCGATGTACAGGGTCCGGTCCTTGCCTTCCTCGAAGTGGATGCAATCGACCGGGCAGACGTCGACACAGGCCTTGTCCATGACGTCGACGCAGGGTTCGGCAATGACGTAGGTCACGTGAGCCTCCGAGCAGTGGGTGACAACGAGCGGCAGAGACGATCTTCCGTCGCCACGCTATTCGCTGCAACCCCGGGCCCGAAGGGCCGAACCGACCGAAGCAGGCGGTCCGCCCGGCATGCGAGGACCGCACCCAGGGACGGTCGGCGCTGCCGTTTCCGCTGAGCCGGGGCGGGGGAGGTCGAAGGGCCGCCCTCAGGAGGGCGGCCCTTCGATATCGGTCTGCCTGCAGATCTACGGGATCAGCGTGGTAGCCGATCCTGCGGGCCGGGATCGACCGTCGCGTGCGCGTTGAAGTAGGCGACGAGGGTGTCGAGGTCCACCGTCCCCACCGTGAACGCCGGTTGTTCCTTGAGGACGGTGAAGTTGTCACCGCCTCCCATCAGGAACGCGTTCCCGGCGACCGTGTAGGTCGCGTTCGGATCGATCGGCACACCGTTCAGCATCATGTTGCTGACCTTGTTGCCGACCGAGGCGGATCGCGCTCCAGTCGTAGCTGAAGCCCGCCGACACCTGGAGGAAGCGCTGCTGGCCGACCCCCGGGTTGTCGAACTGCTGCTCCAGGATCCGTTGCAGCTGGTCCCCGGTCAGGTCCTTCATCCACATGTCGTTGCCGAACGGCTCGACCTGGAAGAGCTGGCCGAAGGTCACGTCGCAGGGCGGGGCCGGATCGCAGACGATGTCGGCACGAATCCCGCCTGGGTTCATGAGCGCGATCTGCGCCCCGAACGGGCCGCTCGTCGCCTCGAGCTGGGAGTCGGCGATGACGTCGCCCAGGCTCGATTCGCCGGCGGCGTTCGCGTCGCGGGTGAGGTCGGCGCTGACCTGACCCTCCACCTGCAGGGAGAGGGCGTCGGTGAGCGCCGCGTACTTCGCGATGATCGCGTCCTCTGCCGCGTTCGTCGCGACGTTGCGGGTCACGATCACGTTGTTCGCACTCGCCTGGTACACGTCACCGGTGGCCCGGTCGATCTTGAGCTCGACATCGGTGATGACGCGCCCGAACGAGCTGGCCTGCGTCACGATCATGTCGTGGCCCTGGTTGTTGGCGATGACGCAGTTATACGGCTGATGAGTGTGGGCGGAGAGGACCACGTCCACGCGCGAGCTGAAGGCCTGGACGATGGGGACGATCTCGCCGTTGATCCCCTCGCAGTCGTTGACGTAGTTGTTGCCGGTCTGGAACCCACCCTGGTGGATGAGGACCACGAAGGTCTGGATGTGCCGCGTGTGCTGCAGCATGTCCACGTACTTGTTGACCGTGGTCGCCTCCGGCAGGAAGTCGAGCCCGGCCGTGCCCGCGGGGGTCACGATGCTCGGGGTCCCCTCAAGGGTGAGCCCGATGAAGGCGACCTTCACGCCGTCGACGTTCCGGACCGTGTATGCCGGGAAGAGGGTCTGGCCGGTCGCGTGGACGACCACGTTGGCGGACAGATACTCGAAGCTGGCGCCGGCGAAGCCGTCGCCGTCCTGGCAGCCGTCCACCGGCGTTGCAGCCGCCGTTCTGCATGCGCAGCAGCTCGGTAGCGCCTTCGTCGAACTCGTGGTTCCCCACCGACGAGATCTGGACACCCGCAGCGTTGAGCGCCTCGATCGCCGGCTCGTCGTGGAAGTAGCCGCTGATCAGGGGGCTGGCGCCGATGTTGTCACCGGACGAGACGGTGATGCTGTTCTGATGGCCGGCGCGCAGCTCGTTCAGCCACGTGGCGAGGTAGGTCACGCCGCCGGCGTCCACCGTGGTGGTGCCACCGGAGCCGTCCGGGACGTTGATGCGCCCGCTCGAGCCGCCCGGCGGCAGGAGGTTGCCGTGGAAGTCGTTGATGCTCAGCAGCTGGAGGTCGACGGAGCGATGCGCCAGGCCGTTGGCGCTGCCGCCGGCCAGGGCCGATGCGGGGCCACCCAGGGCAATCGCGAGCGTGCCGAGGATGGCGAGAAGAAAGGCCAGCGTGCGGTGCCGGCCACGGGCAATGGGCATTCTACCCTCCTGTGGGTTGTGCCTCGGATGGTGGCCGGCGTCGCGGTCGTCGCGGGGCGCAGCGTGCGAACACGCTTGCCGACCGTGAGGCAGTCCAGTCTAGTTGGGTAGGGTGCACGGCCGCCAGTCCAAGAGGCCCGGCTGGTGCCCAAACGCACCGCTCGTTGGTCCTGGGTGCGTGCTAGGCTCCGGGACCATGCGTCGAATCCTCCTCTGGATGGCCCGCAACGCCTGGCTCAAGGAGCACCTGCCGCGCCTGCCCTTCGCGCGTCGCGCGGTACGTCGCTTCATGCCGGGTGAGACGGTGGAGGCAGCCCTTGATGCGTCGGAGTCCTTCAAGGCCGATGGCATCGGCATCCTGTTCACCCGCCTCGGCGAAAACCTGGTGGACCTGGGTGAGGCCCAGGCCGTTGCCGATCACTACCACGGGCTCCTCGACGAGATCGAGCGGCGGGGCGTCGATGCGGAGGTGAGCGTAAAGCTCACCCAGCTCGGGCTCGACCTGGATCCCGCCGTCGCCGCAGGCCACATGCGCTCGCTGGCGGAGCACGCGGGCCGGCTCGGCGGCATCGCCTGGATCGACATGGAAGGGAGCGCCTACACGGAAGCGACCATCGCGATCTACGAGCGGGTGAAGGCGGACCAGCCCACCATCGGGATCTGCCTCCAGGCATACCTGCGCCGGACGCCGAACGACGTCCATCGGCTCCTGCCGCTCAAGCCGGCAATCAGGATTGTCAAGGGGGCCTACGACGAACCACGGTCGCTGGCGTTCCGAACCCGGGCGGAGGTCGACGCCGCCTACCAGTCGCTCGCGGTGCTCATGCTTCCCGCCGCCGCGGCCGGTGACCTGCGCCTGGGCCTGGGGACCCACGACGTCGAGCTGGTCGAGCGGATCGCGGACTACGCCCGCAGCGCCGGGATGCCCATCACCTGCTTCGAGGTCCAGATGCTGTACGGGATCCGGATGGGCGAGCAGCGACGCCTGGCGCGCTCCGGCTACGTCGTCCGCGACCTGATCGCCTATGGCGAAGCGTGGTACGCGTGGTACGTGCGTCGCCTCGCGGAGCGCCCGGCGAACGTCCTCTTCGCCCTCCGCCAGCTCTTCGGTTGAGCCCCCGTCAGATCAGCCGCCGGCGAGCGCCCGCCTGAGGCTCTCCGCCGCCTGCGCGATGGGATCCGGGAGGCGCACGATGCCATCCGAGGCGATGCCATCCGCATGGGGTCCGCCCACCGCAAGCACGAGCTCCGGATAGGCCCGTCGCAGCCCGGCAAGCGCCTCCGCGGCTGGACCCATCTCGTCGCGCATGACCGCCCCGGTCACCACCGCGCGCGCGCCGGTCTCGGCGACCGCGCTGAGCCACGAATCGGGGGGGACGTTGGGTCCCAGGTAGATTGCGTCGAGGCCGACTCGGCGGGCGGCGGTTGCCACGGCGAGTGCCGCGATCTCGTGGTGGGCTCCGGCGGGCATGCCCACCAGGACCACCGGAGCGCCGGCGGCACGGCCCGCGGCATTGAAGGCCGCGCCGATTCGACGCAGCACCGCGGCGCTGGCGGCATGCTCAGCCGAAACGTCGAGCTCGCCCCGGCTCCACGCCGCGCCGACCTCGGCGAGCGCAGGAAGGACCACGCGCTCGGTCGCCGTCTCGAAGGAGGCCGCAGCGTAGGCCTCGTCCAGGACGCGTTCCGTAGCCACCGGATCCACCTGTCGCGCGGCGTCAACGAACCGACCCACCAGCTCCTCGGCCGCCGCCACGCCCGACGGTTCGTGCGTCTGCGCCGTTCCGCTCGCCGCCGCGACGGTATCGGCGAGCGCCTCAGCGGGGAGATCCGCGACATGCGCCGCGGCCTGGCGTGCGGCCCATCCCGACTCGACCAGCAGCCGCATCGCGCGCAGCCGCGCGACCGCTTCGTCGTCGTACAGGCGGTACCCGGCCGATGTGCGCTGCGGGGAGACGACCCCGTACCGACGTTCCCAGGCGCGGAGCAACGGGACGCTCACGCCGCTGCGGTTGGCGGTCTCACCGATGGTGTACATGGTTTGTCCATGATAGCAGGGAACAAAGCCTTGACAAGCGGCGGTGCAGGGGCTTAGAGTCCGGACAGACCCTATACACACCCTGAACACAGGGCACGAAGCGCCGTTAGAGGCGTTTCCGCGCGGGAGAACAGAAGCGTGCACACCACGTCGAATCCGAGCGACGAGTCTCTCATCCGGCGCATCGCCGGCGGCGACGAGGCGGCGCTTGCCGCGTTCCACGATCGTTACCGGCTTTTCGCACATGCCCTCGCGGTCCGGGTTCTCGGAGACGCCGCGCGGGCCGAGGACGTGGTGCAGGAGACGTTCCTGACGGTGTGGCGCAGGGCCGGCACCTATGCGCCGGAGCGTGGATCGGTGCGCACCTGGCTGGCGACCGTCGTCCGCAATCGCGCCATCGACCTCGTCCGCTCTCGCCGCGAGCGGCTCGCGCGCCCCGACCGCGACGATGGCGAGCGGCTGCAGGCCCTCGTGGATCCAGCGCCCCTGGTTGCCGATGCCGTCGTGGGTGCCATGGAGCGCGACATGGTCCGCGCAGCCGTGGAGCAGCTGCCCGACGACCAGCGCCACGCCATCGGCCTGGCCTTCTTCCGCGGCCTCACGCACACGCGAGATCTCTGTCCAGACGGGCGTGCCGCTGGGCACGGTGAAGAGCAGGATCCGCCTCGGCATGCAGCGCCTGCGGGGTTCGCTGCTGGGTGGCGGCCTGGAATACGCCTGAGCGCCCGGCTCCCGCGGCGAGCACTCGTGGCCGCGGATTCCGTGATATAGTGGGGTACGCGCCACCGAGATCGCATCGATCTGGTCCATGAGTCACGGATCGGACAATCCGATCTCGAACGGCGTCCCGGCAGCGAGATCTGAGTTGCGCAGACGTGTGTCCGGTATCGGAATCCGCACACGAGGTCGCGCTGATGCGAATCCTCCTGGTCGGTGTCGGCACCGTGGGCGAGGCGATCGCCCGGATGGCCGCACAACGAGACTGGTGCGAGGCCATGGTCCTCGCCGACTACGCCGTCGACCGCGCCGAGAGCCTCGCGCGCGAGCTCGGCGATCCCCAACGGTTCCCCGTCGAGCAGATCGACGCCCGCGAGGCATCCAGCGTTGCCGACGTCGCCCGGCGCCACCGTGTCGACCTGGTCATGAACGCGGTCGACCCGCGCTTCGTGATGCCCATCTTCGACGGCGCCCTGGCGGCCGGCGCGAACTACATGGACATGGCCACCAGCCTGTCACGGCCTCACCCGGAGGACCCGTTCAACCGTCCTGGTCTCAAGCTGGGCGACGAGCAGTTCGCGCGTGACGCCGAATGGAAGGATGCAGGGCGGCTGGCCCTGCTCGGCATGGGCATGGATCCGGGCCTCACCGATGTGTTCGCCGCGTACGCCGCCAAGCACCTCTTCGACGAGATCGACGAGATCCATGTGCGCGACGGTGGCGACCTGCGGATCGAGGGATACGCGTTCGCCCCGGTCTTCAGCATCTGGACCACGATCGAGGAGTGCCTGAACCCCCCGGTCGAGTGGCGTGGCGATCGGCGCGACTGGATCACCACCGAACCGTTCTCCGCGCCGGAGGCATTCCCCTTCCCGGAGGGGATTGGCCCGGTCGAGTGCGTGAACGTGGAGCACGAGGAGGTGCTCCTGGTGCCGCGCTACCTCGACGCGAAGCGGGTCACCTTCAAGTACGCGCTGGGCGCCGACTTCATCGATAAGCTGCGGACCATCCACGCCCTGGGCCTGGATCGCACCGACCCGGTCATGGTGAAGGGCTGCGAGGTGAGCCCGCGCGACCTCCTGGCCGCCATCACGCCCGATCCGGTGGACCTGGGCGACGCGATGGTGGGTCGCGCCATCGTGGGCACCTGGGTGATCGGCCGCAAGGTCGGGAAGCCGCGGGAGGTCTACCTCTACCAGATGGCCGATGCCCAGGAGACGCGGCGCGCCTCGGGGTCGCAGGTCGTGGGCTGGCAGACGGGCTTCAACCCGGTGATCGCCATGGAGCTGCTCGCCACCGGCGTCTGGTCGGGGACGGGCGTGGTGGCTCCCGAGGCGTTCGACCCAGATCCCTATCTCGCGCTGCTTGACCAGTACGGCATCCACCACGCGATGGTCGAGATGGAGCCGGGGGCACATCGCCCGACCTGACGGGTCCTGGGCGGCCATTGCCTACACTGTCGGGCGTGGTCGCCGACACGCGCTTCGCGACGAGCTCCACCGGACCGATTGCCTATCGCCACGACGGCTCGGCACCGGGCCGCTGGCTGGTGGTCGTTTCCGACCGCGTCGACCCCTACGGTTCCGGCGGCGAGGAAGCCTTTGATGTGTTTGCGAGCGCCCTCGTTTCCAGCGGCTGGCAGCTCCTGACCCTGCTCGACGGCCGGGGACCCGGTGCGGCGACGAGGGACGTCTCCGGCACGGACCGACGCATCAATGCGGTCCGGGCGATCGTCGAGGAGGCCGGGGCGCAGGAGGCCACCGTGCTCGGCGTCGGGGGCGGCGCCGTCGCCGCGGCGCTGGCGGTGGCCACGGACCCGTCGTGGGTGTCGCGGCTCGTCCTCTACGGCTCGTTCCCGGGCGACGCGGTGGGCGGTGACTGGGTTTCGGCGGCCCCCGCGGTTCCTCCAGCCACGCTCCCGGCAATTCGCGTGAACGATGAGGATCGCGCGGACCTCGCGGCGGACCTCGAGGAGGCGAAACAGTCGCTCATGGTCGCCCGGAGCTGGTGGGAGCGGATGCGCGCACCACGCGGCGGCGCTCCCGGCCGGGGGGTGGACGCAGCCACCCCGCTGCTCTCCGGGCTCGCCAACCTCATCCCCAGGGAAGGGCCTCTTGCCGAGATCGGCGACGCTCGTCCGGCGGCCGGAGCGCTGGGAGGGCGGTCTCGACGAGCTGATCCGGCAGGTGAGCCAGCTCGAGGGCTCGGACACCTCGCGGAGCGAGGACCTCCTTGCCCACATCGCCGTACCCACCGTCGTCGCCGACACCTCGGACGACCCGGCGTCCGCGGGGCTCACCATCGCGTCGCGCATTCGCGGCGCACGCCACCGCGCCCTGCCCTCCGAATCGGAGCTTCCATGGACCGATGGCGGCCCGTCCCCGTCCCTCCTCGCCATCCTCGACGAGGGCGCACCGGCCGCGGGGCCGGCGCCTCGGACGCCGTCGCGCCCCGCTCCTGCAACCAGGGTGCTGGCGACGCTCCTGTTCACCGACATCGTCGGTTCGACCGAGCGGCTGGCCCAGGTCGGGGACATGGCCTGGCGAGAGCTGCTCGAGCGTCATCACGCCGTCGTGCGGGACAATCTGGCCCGCTTCGGCGGAACGGAGATCGACAACGCCGGCGACGGGTTCCTCGCCAGCTTCGCCACGCCGGCTCCCGGGATCCGCTGCGCACTGGCGGCGATCGGGGAGCTGGCCACCATCGGGCTCGCCATCCGCTGCGGGCTGCACACCGGGGAGTGCGAGCAGATCGCCGGCAAGCTGGGGGGCATCGCGGTCCACATCGGTGCCCGGATCGCCGCGAAGGCCGGAGCGGGCGAGGTTCTCGTCTCGGCCACCGTCCGCGACCTCGTCGCTGGGTCCGGCATCATGTTTGCAGACCGTGGGACAGCAGAGCTGAAAGGACTGCCGGGCACCTGGCCGATCTTCGCGGTGACCGGCTCAGAAGGAGGAGAAGCATGAACATCGACGAGATGGTGCGCGGCACGCACGAGGCGCTCTCCGTGCGGCGCGTGTACGGCGATCCGATCGAGCGAGACGGCACCACCGTCATCCCCGTGGCCAAGGTCAGCGGTGGTGGCGGTGGGGGCGGCGGGACGCGGAGAACAACGGCGGCGGCGGATTCGGCCTGACGGCGCGCCCGGTGGGCGTCTACGTGATCCGCGAGGGGTCGGTGCGCTGGGAGCCGGCCCTCGACCTGAACCGGATCATCCTGGGCGGGCAGGTCGTGGCAATCGTGATGTTCCTGGCGCTGCGGGTGCTCTTCAAGCGGAAGAAGTAGGAGTCCGCCCGGGGGGCGAAGGTTTGACCGATGGGCCGGACCCACGTACCATCACCGGGCGGGGTGGAGCAGCGGTAGCTCGTCGGGCTCATAACCCGAAGGTCGTCGGTTCGAATCCGTCCCCCGCAACCAAAGACTCCCAGATCCGAAACCCGCCTCCCGCCAGGCGGGTTTCGTGCATTCTCGGGTCGGTTGGGTTCGCTACAATGCCGGACGGGATCGCCCGAGCGCTTCCCGGGTTCCGCTCGCCACGTCGGAGCCCAGATCCCGTCGACCGTCCCGACAGGGACCCGTGCCCGGAGGGTCTTCGCGCGACAATGACCAGAACGCTCCGTCCGTACGACGAGCCACCCGCCGCCCGCCGGTCGTTGATCCCCAACGAGCCAGACAGCGCCGCCACCGCATTCCTGGTGGTCTCGGTTCTGTGGCTGGTTGCCTCGACCGGGATCGGCGCCCTGGCGGCCGGGATGACGCTCCTGCCGGATCTTCTCAAGGCGTCGTTCTCCGTACCCATCGGCTCCGGCATCACCATCGACGTCACGAGCGCAACGGCGCAGCCGGCGTTCCTGGATGCACTGGTGTACGGCTGGATCTCGAATGCGGCCTTCGCCGCGATCTTCTTCGCCACCCCGCGGCTGATCGGCCGCCGGCTGATGAGCGAGGCCCTCGCCAACGTGGGTGTCGGTGCCTGGAACGTGGCGATCGCCGCGGGCGTGGCGCTCGTGTACGTCAAGGGCGCGTCGGGGAGCGCGAGCCTCTCCGAGTTCTCGCTGCCGGTCCAGGCCCTGGCACTGCTTGGCCTGCTCGCCATCAACGGGGCGTTCTGGGGCACGGTCGCGTCGGCCCGCAGCTTCGGCTACGTCGGGGCGATCTACTTCGGCATCGGCCTCCTGGCGCTCCTGGGGTGCATGGCGCTCGCCGCCGTACCCAACCTGGTCAGCCTGGGTGACACCAACGCCATGCTGCTCTGGGCCTTCACTGCACGCGGCATCGCCACGCTCTGGATCCTGGGTGCCGCGCTCGGAACCCTCTACTACGTGATCCCGCGGGTGACCGGCAATCCGCTCTACTCCGGCGGGCTGGCATACCTGGCCCTCGCCGGCTGGGTCGCGTTCGGCGGTCTTTCGGCGGTTGGCGCGCTGGTCGACCCGTCCGTGCCGTATGCCGTCACCTCGCTTGGGCAGGCCGGCACGCTGCTCCTCCTGGCGCCGACCCTCCTGGCCGTGGCCAACCTGCTGGGCACCATGAACGGTCGATGGACGCTGCTCTTCTCGTCCGGTCCCATCCGGTTCGCCGTGAGCGGCCTCGTCTTCCTCACCGGCGCAGCCCTGCTCGAGAGCGTCGGCGCCCTGCGCAGCGTGCAGGGGCTCACCGCCGGGACGGATTGGGCCCAGGGGGTGATGATCCTCGCGGTGCTCGGCGGTGCCACCCTGGCGTTCTACGCGTTCGCGGACCACGCCGCGCCACGCATGCTGCGCCGGGGCTGGAGCAGCGGCTTCCTGGCCGATACGCAGCTGTGGGCGACGTTCGTTGGCGCCGCGCTCGGCGGTCTGGCGATGGTGGGTGGCGGCATCATCCACGGTTCCCTCCTGGCCCAGGGCGCCGCGGCGGACAAGATCGACTCCACGCTGCTGCTCTTCCGCCTGGGTGCGGCCGGCGGCCTGGGTCTCGTGGTCCTGGGCGGGCTGGCGATGCTGACCAACCTCTTCCTCCTCTACACCAGCGGCCACCTTGCCGACTACGGGCTCTCCGATCAAGACGTCAGCACGGCCGCAGCGGGACACTGAGCCAATGACCGTTCGCACTCCCATCGAGAGCCGTCGCGGCCTTCCGCCGTGGGCGCTCGGCTTCACCGTCTTCGTCCTGCTGGTGGGTCTCGTCTACTTCGCCTCGAACGTCTCCGGGACGAATCCGCCCATCGCCGGCAACCCGTCCGCGTCGCCGGGATCGGGGGGCGGCACCGCGGCGGCCATGGCGATCATCGATCAGGTGGGCTGCAAGAGCTGCCACGGTCCCGACCTGGCCGGCCAGGGGATATTCCCCGATCTCCACGGACTGCAGAACGGACCAACCAAGGACAACCTCAAGCAGCTTGGGCAGGATCACCCCGACGACTGGATGAACATCTGGATCACGGGCACCGACGCGGCCGTCTCCGACCCCGCCATGCGCGGTGGCATGCCGGCCTTCGGTGGGCCGCCGTACAACCTGACGGCGGACCAGATCGCAACCGTCGTCGCCTACCTCCAGACGCTCAAGTGACCGATCCGGCCGCCTCGCCGGCCGGACCCGGGAGCTCGCCGCCGGCCGCCGATTCTTCCAGCGAGCCCCTCGCCCGCACGGTCCCGGTGCTGATCGGCGCGGCCGAGATGGCCGAGATCGACGCCGCGGCCCAGCGCATGGGGCTGTCCGAGGACGCGCTAATGGAGAGCGCCGGAGCGGCGGTGGCCGAGATGGCCCTGGTGGAGCTGGCGCGCCTGGCGGAGACCGCCCGCGGTCCCGGCGGTCCCCTCGCCGATGCCCCGCTGGTGGTGGTGCTCTGCGGCCCCGGCAACAACGGCGGCGACGGATACGTCGTGGCCCGGCGCCTGGCTGCCACCGGACAGCGCGTGGTCGCGGTCCTGGTCGGGGATGCCTCGCGCGTGGGCACCGGGAAGGGCGCCCACGCGGCTGCGCACAACTGGGCGGCGCTCCAGGCCATGGCCTCCGCCGGCAGCCTGGCCCTCTACGTGGCGCCGACCCCGGAGCTGCTGCTCAAGCTCCGCTCGCGGCTTTCGCCGGCGAGTTTGGTCATCGACGCCCTGCTGGGCAGCGGCGCCTCTGGATCGCTCCGCGAGCCCATCTCGACGGCGGTCGACCTCGTGAACGCCATCCGCACCCACGCCCGTGCCGCCGGGCGTCCCTGCAGCGTGCTCGCGATCGACACGCCCACGCGCGTCGACCTCACCGGCGGCGGCCATTCGGCCCCGGTGGTTCAGGCCGATCTCACGGTGACCTTTCATCGGGCCAAGGCGGGATTCGCCCTTGACCGCGAGGCGCGTGCCCTGGCAGGCCGCTACTTCGTGGCTCCCATAGGCATTCCGCTCGAGGCCGAGGACGGGATCATCCCGCCCGACGGGGCCTGGCCGCCCGCGCGGATCACGCAGGTCAACTGGGAGGAGCCCGTTCCACGCGAGAGTCCCGGGTTCGTCCGGCCCGGTGGTGACGTGGGGGCAGGCCCGGGTCTCGACGGGTGAGCGCGGGCCGTTTGCCCGTTGACCTCAGCGCGCCAGGCTGGCGCGCGCAGTGGGTGGAACGAGGCGAGCCGGCGATCAGCTGACCGGGCGCCGGGCTCAGGCTCGCTTGCTCGACCCCGGCTTCTCGAGGGGGACGCCCGCGGTGCACAGGTTGCAGATCTCCGCCGTCCAGGACGGGATCTCGATGCGACCCAGCGCGTGAAGCGGCACGTCCACCGGTAGCGGGCCGACGGAGCGGTCGACGATCACCGCCGCCGCGAGCGGTGCCACGCCGGCATCGACGACCGCGTCCGCGGTCTCGACCACCGACGCGCCCGTGGTCAGGATGTCGTCGACAAGGACGACTCGCTCGTCGGCGGCAACCGGCCACCCTCGACGCAGCGCGCGCCCCGCCGGAAGCCCGGCCGGCCCGTTGATCGGCTCGGCGAAGATGCCCCGCACCTCGCGCCGCAGGCGCAGAGTGAGCTGGCGCGCCGTCTCGAACGAGAGCAGGACACCTCCGGTCGTGGGCCCAACCACCAGCGTCGGCTCGTACTGGGCCAGCGCCTCGGCGAGCCGCCGCCCGATCTCCGCCGCATACGACGGGTACTGCAGCACGAAGAACTTCTCGAGATAGCGCCCGGAGTGCCGTCCGCTCTTGAGCAGGAAGTGGCCCTCGCGCAGGGCGCCCGAGCGCGCAAAGAGCTCCTCGATGCTCGCCGCGGCGAGCGCTTTCTTCGAGAGGCGGCCGGAGGGCATGCGCCTTATTCGTACACCGCGCTGAAGTCAACGTGCGGGTATCGCTCGTTCAGCGCGTCGGTCACCCAGCCCAGGACATCGGCCGGATCGTAGAAATCGGCAACCGAGCGGGCGTCGGTGACGGTCAGGCCGGGTCGACGGGCATCCACCGAATGCGCGGCCCCGGCCGGCAGGTCGGTGAGATCCAGGCTCGTCTCGAAGCGGCCGTCTGCGCGGAGCACCAGCGTGTCCTCCCCGTCGTCGAGGAGGAGCAGGTCGCCGGTCCGCGCGAGCACCTCCTCCGCGTTCGCCACGAATTCGCGCAGCGACTGGGTCTGCTGCGTGCCGATCTGGCCGCGGTAGGCGTCCGCCAGCTGCCAGAGTCGCTGCGCGGCAATGGTCTCCTGCTGCTGCGGAGGGAGCCCGCGCTGCCAGTCGGCATCCTCTTCCTGAGCCGTGTCCCCGGCCGGTTCCTCGGCATCGGCTGCCTCGTCCGCGGCGAGCTCATCGGCTGGCAGCAGATGTGAGGTGGGGTCCTTTGCCGCCTCGATGATCCAGGAGAAGACGTCCGCGGGGTTGTAGAGCTCCACGATCTCGCTGATCGCCTCGACCAGCTGCTCCTCGTCGTACCACTCGTTGTCGGCGGGATCCTGGTACGTGAGCCGGGTGGTCCACGTCTCGTCGTGGGGCCGGTAGACGAGGTAGTCCTGGTCGTCGTCGACGAGGACGATGGCGCCGACCTCCCGGAACCGGTCGCGGTTCGCGTCCAGGAAGCGTCGCAGCTGCTCGGTGGCCTCGTAGAGGAAGTCGCGTCGCTCGAGCTCCGCCTCCTGGGCGAGTGCGCGGAGGGCGGTGATGCGGTGGGAGCTCATGGGTGGTACTCGAAGTCAGGGCCCATGCGTTCCCGAAGGAAGATCGTGTGCTTCTTGTCGAAGACCGACTCCGCGACGCGGTGGCCCAGGCCGCGGGTGCTGGGGTCGTCGTAGAGCCGGTCGAGCACGCCGTAGTTCGGAAGGTCGAGGATGATGACGTTGTTCCACTCGGACCCCTCGGTGACGTTGAACCACCCCACGAACCGGATCCCGAACTCCGACTCGTAGCGCCGCGCACTGCGCGGGAAAAAGTGGCGCATTCCCCGCTTGAAGACCGTGTCCCGCCCCTTCCGAACGTTGAAGAAGGTCACCATCAACGGCATCAGGCAGGCTCCTCGTGGTCCGGCTGCGACATCGGCTCCGGTACTCGTGAGGCCGATGGCGCCGCATCCGTGGTGCTGATCACCAAGGGCTCCCTGGCCGCGCCGATCGTACGGCCGCGCCCTCGTCGCCGGTCGGCGAAGAAGACGCGGAGCAGGAAGACCGCCGTCATGCTCACCAGGAAGAGCAGCACCAGGTCCAGGATCATGAGCAGCCCCAGCACCCAGACGGGCCAGTTCAAGGTGAAGACGCCGACAGGGATGAGGAGCAGGATCACGGCGAAGAGCGTGGCAAGGACCGCGAACTCCGTGAAGCTGGGGCCCTCGTTCGGATCGAGTTCCTCGTTGTAGCGGATCGACATACGGCTCCCGTGGGCGCTGGTCAGGTGGCGCCCGCGATGGTCCCATATCCAGGCGTGGGATGCACACCGAGTCCGGCCCGCAGGTGGTGAGCAGGCCCCGCTGCTCAGGGTCACCCTCAGGCCTGGGCGGCCCTTGCGTCCCAGGTGATCCGCCCGGCGGCGACGGTGAGGCGTACCACGCCCGGCAGCTCGCGGCCGAGGAGCGGGGTGTTCGAGGAGCCCGAGGCGAGCCCCTCCGGCTCCACGCGCCAGCGCGCCGCGGGGTCGAAGACGGCCAGCTCGGCGATGCTCCCCGGTGCGAAGCTTCGCTCCTCGCCGATGAGGGCGGCCGGCCGCGTCGAGAGTGCGGCGATGAGCTGGGCCAGCGACAGGCGGCCCGCCTCGACGGCGGCGATGCCCAGCGAGAGCGCCAGCTCCAGGCCGATCAGCCCGGGGGCGGCGTCACCCAGCTCAACGACGGTCCGCTGCGGCGGGTGGGGAGCGTGGTCGGTGGCGATGGCGTCCACGGTTCCATCCGCGACGCCCGCCAGGAGCGCCAGCGCATCGCTCCGGGTGGTGAGCGGTGGGTTCACGCGGCAGGTCCCGTCGTAGGCGCGGTCGGGGTCCAGCAGGGCCCCGAACGGATCCGTGACGAGCGGGCTCGGCGCCTCCCAGGAGAATGACCGATCGCCGGCCACCCAGGCGTCGGTCATCGCGAGGTGGTGCGGGGTGACGTCGCAGGTCACGCGGACGCCGCGCGCCTTCGCCGCGCGGACGGCCTCGAGCGCGGCGGCGGTGGCGAGATGGGTGAGGTGGAGGCGCCCGCCGGTCTCCTCGGCCAGGGCCAGGTCGCGCTGCACTATGGTGAGCTCCGCGCTGGCCGGCCAGCCGGGCAGACCAAGCCGCGTGGCGAGCGGGCCGGCGCGCATGACGCTGCCTGCCGCCAGGGACGGATCCTCGGGATGCTCGATCAGCGGCAGGCCCAGGGGGCCCAACGCGGCGAGCGCAGCGCGAGCCAGGCGTGCCGTGGGTACCGCTGCGCCGTCGTCGGAGAATCCCACCACGCCGAGCGCGGCAAGCGCGCCGGCGTCGGTCAGCGCCTCGCCGGCGCGACCACGCGTCACCGCGGCCACCACCCGGACCCGGCAGGCGGCACCGGCTGCGCGCTGCTGGACCCAGGCGACCCGTGCCTCCTCGTCCAGCGGCGGCTCGGTGTTCGGCATCGCGCAGATCGTGGTGTAGCCGCCGTGCGCGGCTGCCCGGGCGCCGCTCTCGATCGTCTCCGCGCCCTCGCCGCCGGGCTCCCGCAGGTGCGCGTGCAGGTCGCACAGGCCCGGGACCGCCACCAGGCCGGAGGCGTCCAGGCGTTGCGTGCCGTCGGGTACCTCAGATTCCTGGACGATCCGCCCCTCAACGATGGCGAGGTTCCGGATCTCGTCGGTCCCGGCTCCCGGGTCCACGACCCGCACGCCGACGAGCACCAGGCTGGCCGGCGCATCCGCCAGGCTGCCGAACCGCCCGCGGATCGCGGGATGCACCGTCATGGCAGTCATGCCTCGAGCAGCGAGAGGACGGCCATGCGCACGGCAACGCCGTTCGCGACCTGGCGGCCGATGAGGCTGCGATCGCAGGCTGCCAGCGCGGCGGTCAGCTCCACGCCCTCGTTCGTGGGTCCCGGGTGGAGGAGCGGCGCTCCGGGTGCGGCGAGCCGCATCCGCTCCTCAGTGAGGCCCCAGGTGGCGGTGTACTGGCGCAGGGAGCTGACGCCGCCGCCGGCGGCGCGCTCCAGCTGGACCCGCAGGGTCATCACCGCGTCGGCTCCGTCGAGCGCCTCGACCAGGCTGGTCGCGACGCGAACACCGGGCCAGGCGGTGAAGCCGGACACCCAGGACGGGGGCCCGCCCAGCGTGATGCTGGCACCCAGCCGGACCAGCGCGTGAAGGTTCGAACGGGCGACGCGCGAGTGCGCGATGTCGCCCACGATTGCGATCCGTCTCCCGTCCAGCGACCCGCCCAGCGCATCGCGCAGGGTGAGCGCGTCGAGGAGGGCCTGGGTGGGGTGGGCGTGCAGCCCGTCACCGGCGTTGAGGATCCGCAGCCCTGTCGTCCCCGCGGCGAGGTACGGCGCCCCCGATGCGCCGTGGCGGAGCACCAGCGTGCGCACCCCGGTGCGCTCGAGGGTCCGCAGCGTGTCGGCGAGCGACTCGCCCTTCGAAACGCTGCTCCCCGAGACGGAGAGGTCCACGACCAGGGCCCCAGCTCCCGTGCGGCGAGCTCGAAGCTGACGCGGGTGCGGGTCGAGGCCTCGTAGAAGGCGAGTCCCACGGTATGGCCGGCCAGCACCTGGCGGCCGCTCGGGCCCGCGCCGCGCGAAGGTCGCGCAGCTCCGCGGCGAGGTCCAGGCAGGCCTCGAGCTCTGCGCGCGAGAGCTCGTCGACGTCGAGCAGATGACGATGGGTCCAGGTCGCGGCCCGACCAGTGCCGGAGCCGGCACTGGCGTCGCGGCCGCCACGGGGATTGGCCGGTGGGGGGCCGGGTCACGTTCACGCTATGGGCACGGTCATGGGTCGTTCCTCCGCGCGATGACGACCTCGTCGGCGCCATCGGTCTCGTCCAGGCGGACCTCGACGTTCTCGTCGAGGCTCGTCGCAGGTTCTTCCCGACGTGGTCGGGTCGGATCGGCAGCTCGCGGTGACCGCGATCCACGACACCGCCAGTCGGACGGCGCGGGCCGCCCGTGGTCGGTGATGGCGTCCAGGGCAGCCCGGACGGTGCGCCCCGTGAACAGGACGTCGTCCACCAGGACGACGGTGCGGCCGGAGACCTCCAGCATCGCATCCGAGCGCTTGACGATGGGCGCATGGGCGATCCGGGTCAGGTCGTCGCGGTAGTACGTGATGTCGAGCGAGCCGACCTGGACGCGCAGCCTCGTGCTCCGCGATCAGCCGCGCGAGGCGCTGGGCCAGCGGACGCCGCGGCTGCGGACACCCACCAGGACCAGGTCGTCAGTGCCGCCGTTGCGCTCCACGATCTCGGGGCGATGCGGACGAGCGCGCGGCGAAGGTCGTCGGCGTTGAGGACCTGGCGTTCGGTCATGCCGGATACGACGACGCCGTCGGTTCATCCCAGGCCGATGGCGCGTTGTAGTCGGTCGAGTGTTCCGGCGTCACTCCTTCGCGGCCTAGCAGGCCCGCGTCCAAGGTCGCGCGCAGTATAGACCGAT
>CAVZAQ010000013.1:0-313321 GCA_963773405.1 uncultured Chloroflexia bacterium
AGCCGGCCCCGTCCGATGGCGTGAGACCCGGGCCGCTGCGAGGTTGCCCTCGACCGGGGTCCCCGGCCAGGACCAGGATCGCGATCGCGAACAGGCCGATGGCGAGCCCAACCAGGCCCGGATCGAGCGGCGGAAGGGCCTGGCTCCCTGGCGGCGTCAGGCCGCGCCACGGCGACAGCGCGACAACGGCGACGGACGTGCCCCACAGCAGGCTGACGGCGAGCGCGATGACCCGCGCGAACGAGGCCCGAGTCAGCACTGCGATCCCTCCAGCCACCAGCGCCGCGTCGGCCAGCAGCGGCCCAACGCCCGGGGAGGCACCGTTGCCCATGACCGCGATTGCAGCCAGCGAGATGCCCAGGACCGCGAGGGCCCATCCCGCGACGAGCCACAGGACGCCCCGGATCCTCCAATAGCTCCCGCTCGGCTGCACCCCTCTCCTCCCTTCGCCCGCTCGAGGCCATCCTAACCGGCAGCGCCAGCGTCAGCCGCCACGCCAGCCCTCCGGCGCGTCCGGCAGCGCGATCAGCGCGCGACGACGATCACCCGCGGGCCGGATGCGACGTGCGACCAGGCACCATCGGTGGTGGCCACCGGCTGATCGAGTCGCACCGCGAGCGCCAGGCAGAGCCGGTCCGCGAGTGACAGTGGCGAGCGTGGCTCCCACAGGGCCGCAGCACGTTCGCCATCGGCCTCGGTCACGTCCGCCACGCGTAGTCCGAACGAGGCCAGCAACCGCGCGACCGCGCCGGGTTCGACGCCATGCTGCCGCGACTTCTGGAGCACCTCGGACCAGTTCGCAGCACCAATGACGCCCTCCATCAGGAACGGCTCGATCTCGTCGCTCCCCGGCTCGTCCTGCAGCCAGGCGAGGACCGCCGAGGCGTCGACCACGGCCGCCACCCGGTTACTCGCCGCGCCCCGCCGCCGAGCGCCGGTCCGCGAGCAGCTCGGCGGAGAGGCTCGTCCCGACCTCCGTGAACAGCTCCCGGAGGCGACGCTTCACCGCCGTGCGGGGCAGGAGCAGAACCCCCTCGCCCTCGACCAGGGCCACGAGCTCACTGCCCTCCGCAATGTCCAGCTGCCGGCGAATGGGCGCCGGGATCACCACTCGTCCCTTTGGGCCCACTTCCACGGCGTAGGTGTCACTCATAAGGCGAGTGTGCCACTCACCGCCGGGGACAGTCAAGGAGGGGGCGCTTGGGCGGATCCCTATGGCAGCTGGACGATCTGGATGAGGTTGCCGCAGGTGTCGTCGAAGACGGCCGTCGTGACGCCGCCCATCTGCGTGGGCTGCTGGGTGAATCTCACGCCCTTCGCGGTGAGCCGGTCGAACTCCGCCTGCACGTCATCGACCGCGAATGAAGCGGCCGGGATCCCGTCCTCGACCAGGGCATCCTTGTACGGCTTGACCGCTCGGTGGTCGGATGGCTCGAGCAGGAGCTCGGTCCCCTGCGGCTGTTCCGGCGAGACGACCGTCAGCCACGAGGCGCCGCCGAGGGGGATATCCGTCTTCTTCTCGAAGCCGAGGATGTTGGTGTAGAAGTCGAGTGCCTTCCTCTGGTCGTCCACGAAGACGCTGGTCACATAGATCCGCATCCAACCGCTTCCCTTTCAGTCTCGAATTGCCCACCGTTCGGTGATCTGCCTGAGCGGCGCGCTCTCGAGGTAGTGGAACTTGTACCGGCCTTCGCGCTTGACCCGGACCAGTCCGGCGGCCTCGAGCACCTCGAGGTGTTGCGAGATCGCCTGCCGGGTCGAGTCGATCCCGTGCTTCATCAACAGGCGAGTACACAACTCGAACAGGGTCTGGCCGTCGCGGTCGGTCAGCTCATCGAGAATGGTTCGCCTCGTGGGATCGGCCAGGGCCTTGAATACGTCCAACGGGCGTCATGATAGGCAAGCGGCTACTTGCCTGTCAATCAGGAAGGACGGCGCCCTTGGGACGGGCCCAGCTGTCCCCCGCGCCGGCTAGCTCATGGTGCACCCCCGCACCGCGAGTCGGATTCTTAACTATCACGCGCATGCGCATACCTGCATCATTCGCGAGAACCCGCGGGGTGGCGGAACATCCGCCCGTTCCCTGGCGCGTCGTCTCAATGAACGGTCGCCCGACGCGCGCCGCAGCCAATGGCGAGACCGACCTCGGCGGGCATGAGGAATCACCTTGCGCAGGCTCATTCTTCTCTGGACGGTCGCGGCCCTTGTTGCGTTGGCGTTGCCCGCCTCGGCCCTCGCAGCGCGGCAGGGCGCAGGCACCTGCTCGAACGGGACGATGCTTCCGGGCACGTACAGCGGCTTCGTCGTCACCGGCACCTGCACCATTGCCTACGGTGCCAACGTGCAGATCAACGGCAACCTGACCATTGCTCCGGGCGCCAGCCTGGACGACCACGGCGCGGAGGCGTGGATGGCGGGTGAGATCCACGTCACCGGCAGCATCCACGTCGAAAAGGGTGCGGTGCTCGGCCTGGGCTGGAACGGCGTGGGCCCGTTGCCCGGCGGCGAAGGGGCCCTGGGACCCGATACGGTGGGCGGCAGCATCATCGCCAACCAGCCGCTGGCGCTCCAGATCGGGCAGGTCACCATTGGTGGCAACCTGATCTCCAACGGCGGCGGCGTGCTGAGCTCGTCGCTCGCAGACTTCCGCAACTTCCCGATCGAGGACAACGTCATCCACGGGAACCTGGTCGTCCAGGGATGGACGGGCGGCTGGTTCGGCGTGATCCGCAACACGATCGACGGGAACGCGATCATCGCCAACATCCGCAGCTGGTCGTCGGATGCCGGTCCGGGCACCGATGAAGACTCGACCGAGGTGATGGGCAGCGATGCCACCATGTTCGGCCTGGGAACCTTCCCGCAGACCATCGGCGGCAACCTGATCTGTCACGGCAACCTGCCCGCAGCGCAGATCAACCCGCTGGACGGCGGCACCAACAACGTCGTCGGCGGCAAGAAGATCGGCGAGTGCGCCAGCCTCTAGGCTGACCTCACTCCCGGTCGCACAGGAAGGCCCGCTTCGGCGGGCCTTCCTTCGTTCCGGCCTCGTGCCGGTGCTCTCGCCCGTCCACGAAGACGCTGGTCACATAGATCCGCATCCAACCGCTTCCCTTTCAGTCTCGAATCGCCCACCGGCGGCCTCCAGCACGCATTCGGGCGTCAGCGTCCCACCCAGGACCGGTAGCGCGGCGGCCACTCGCTGGCACTCTCGCGCTCGCCCAGGAGCGCGTGCTCGATCATGAGCTCGTACAGCGGATAGGTGTCCGCCACCGTGAAGAACCACCCGGCGGTGGCGGCCGAGCGCACGGCGGCATCGGTCACCAGGCGGGCGGTGCCGCGGACTCCGAACTCGTCCGGCCGCGCCGGATCCTGGTGCGCGTGGAGGGCGTAATGCGGGTTGGCTGCGAGGTCGCGGGCCTTCGCCGACTGCCCCTGGACGAAGACGAGCAGGCGCCCGTCCACCACGCCGACGTTCAGCGGATGGATCCGGGGCGTCCCGTTGGCCGCCACCGTCGCCAGGAAGCCCTCCCCGTCACCGCGCTGGTAAAGCAGCGCGCGGCCCTTCTCCGCCATCTCGGGTTCCGCTGCTGCAAATGCTGCCCAATCGTTCATGTCGCGATGGTAGCTCCCCGGTGATCCTGGCCGGTGCTACGGTTTGGATGAGCCCATGAGTCCCACCGACCGCGATCTGCCGCTGCCCCTGCCGCTGGAGGTGCGGTTCGAGTTCGCAGGCGAGCTCTGGTACTGGAGAGGTCCGTCGCCGTACCACTTCGTCACCGTTCCAGAGGATGCCTCGGCCGAGCTCCGCGCGCTGTCGCCACTGGTCACCTACGGATGGGGCGTGATCCCGGTGAGCGTCCGGATCGGCAACACCGAGTTCACGACCTCGCTCTTCCCAAGGGATGGCGGCTATGCCCTGCCCATCAAGGATGCCGTCCGCTTGGCGGAAGGACTGGCCGATGGCGACGAGCTCACCGTCGAGCTCACGATCGGATCCAGCGCACGCTAGTCCGAGGCAGCAGCCAGGGTGATCGGTTCATCTCGGCAACCCTCCAACGCCTCAGGACAGCGAGCGACCGGGCTGCACCGATGGCGACGCCATCGCATCCGTGCGCGAGGAGGCGCCCATCGCCGCGCGCCACAGCCATACCGGGGCGAGCACGATGCCGACGACGCCCGTCAGCGGCTCCAGCAGGCCGAATGGATCGGTCAGGCTGAAGACCCCCATCGCGACCAGCGCCACCCCCAGCACCACCCCCGCAAGGCGGCCCAGCGCATCGGTCGCGACCGGATCGTCGCGCAGCGCCAGGCCCAGCACGCCAACCCCAAGGCTCGCGTAGCCACCGATGAAGAGCGCGTGCGACATGGAGTCGGTGATGAACCCCATGGTCCCCAGGATCCCGGGGTCGACGCTCGTCTCCGAGGCGCGGAGCACCGCATGCTGACCGCCAAGCTCCGCGAGCTGGGCGACTGCCGCCACGACCCCGCCGATGACCAGCGCGGCCCCAGCCGCGCCCCGCAGCAGGAAGCCCAGGACGGCGACCCCGACGAATCCCGCGCCCGCGAGCAGATAGATGCCGGTGGTCTGCCACTCGATGGGCCGCCACCAGGCGAAGTACGCCTGGTTGTTTCCGCCCTGCGTGAACTCCGGCGCCACGATGTGCGCCTGGAAGAGGACGTACCAGGTGGTGGCCACCGCCAGGCAGGCGCCTGCGCCGATGGCGATCCGGCCGAGGCCGGTCCGGTAGGTGGCATGCATTGAGGCCGCTCTCCTTTCTGGGACCCGGTTCGCACCCGATCTGCACGAGCTCGTAGCGGGGTCGCCGTTCAGGGTGGGTCGCGACCCGCCCCGGCGCAGCGGAGCGCACCCCAAGGCTGGAGATCGGAAGTTGCGGGTTTGCCCGGAGGGCGGCTCTTGCCCCATGCCGCAGGATGTGCGCATGCGCCGCACGGTCCTCGTCGTGGACGACCACCCCGGTTTCCGCGCATCCGTGCGGGAGCTGCTCGCCGAGGGACCATTCGAGGTCATCGCGGAAGCGGAGGATGGACGGGCAGCGCTCGAGGTCTTCGGGCGCGTGCGTCCTGACGTCGTGCTCCTCGACGTTGCCCTGCCCGGGACCGACGGCTTCGCCGTGGCCGAGGCGCTGGCCGCGGACCCGGCGCCCCCGGCGGTGATCCTCGTCTCGACCCGCGATGCATCCGACTACGGGCCACGCATCGTCACGGCGCCAGTCCGCGGCTTCCTCCAGAAAGGGTCGCTTTCCATCAGGTCGCTGCAGGTCCTGGTGCCGTGACTCGCTCGGGGCGCGTCGTCATCCTGTCCATGGCTGGAGCGGCGGCGGTCCTCGTGGCGGAATGGGCATCCCTCGGCGCGTACGGCCGGATCGATCCCGGCAACGTTGCCGGCCAGGTCATCCACGATGCACTGCCGCCGGTGGTCTACATCGCCGCGGGGATCATCGCGGTGGCGGCGCGGCCGGAGTCGCGCATCGGCCTGTGGCTGTGGCTGGCGGGCGTCCTCACCTTCACGGGCAACTTCGGCAACACCCTGGTTCCCGGTCTCAACCAGGTGTCGATTGGGCTGCTGGACATCTACCAGGTCCCCATTGGGATCGCGATCCTCACCTACCCGACGGGGTCTCTGCGCGGCCGGCCGGTGCGGTGGCTGGCCGCATTCGCCACCGCGCAGATCGTCGTCTTTGGCCTGCTGACCGCGGTCCGCCTTGACCCGGCACGCTGCGCCCCCGGCTGGTGCCCCGCGAATCCGTTCCTGCTCATCACCGACCAGCGGATCGTGGACGGCATCTATCTCGCCCAGCAGGTGACCGGAGCCCTGCTGTGGATGGGCTTCGCGGCGCTTGTCATCGAGCGCTACCTCCGTGGCACGCCCGCCTCGCGCCGGCTCCTGACCCCTGCGTGGGTCGCCGGCATCCTCATCGCGGGCTCGGGCGTCGTGTCGGTGACCATCGCGACGCTCGCGGGCGGGGAGGCCGGGTACTCGTACGACTTCTGGATCGGCTGGGCCGTCTCCCTGGCGCCCCCCATCGTCTTCCTGATCGGCCTCCTCCGTCAGCGACTTGATCGAGCCCGGATCGCGCTGTTCGTCGAGGAGATTGCCGGCGGTGTTTCCATCGGCAGGCTTCGGAACGCCTTCGCCCGCCTCGTCGGCGACCCTCGCCTGGTGCTCGCCTTCCCGCTGGATGGGGGCGGGTACGTGGACCCGGATGGCGTCGCGGTGGCGCTTCCGAGCCGGGAGGACCGCAGGGTCGTGACCCCCATCGGGCGCGACGGGCACACCGTGGCGATCGTCGTCCACGACGAGGCCCTCCAGACCGATCCTTCCCTCCTGCGGGCGGCCGGTGCCGCCGCCGGCCTGGCGCTCGAGAACGAGCGGCTCACGGCCGAGGTCCGCGCCCGCCTCGATGCGGTTCGCTCCTCCCGCGCACGCCTGGTGGAGGCCGCCGATGCGGAGCGGGTGCGCATCGAGCGCATGCTCCACGACGGCGCGCAGCAGCGATTGGTGGCGCTCGCCATCCGCATCCGGAGCCTGGCCGGGGGCACGCAGGATCAAGCCATTCGTGACCGCCTCGATGCACTGGGCAGCGAGCTCGACGACGCGCTTGGCGAGCTCAGGGAGCTGGCGCGCGGCATTCATCCCACGGTGCTCATCCAGGCCGGCCTCGGGGCCGCCCTCGCCGCCCTCGCCCAGCGCAGCCCGGTCCCCGTGGTCCTCGACGTGACGGAGGGGCGCTTCCCGCCGGCCGTCGAGTCGACGGCGTACTACGTGGCGGCGGAGGCGCTCACCAACGCGGCACGGCACGCCCAGGCCACATCCGTCGCCATCAGGGCGTGGGCGGACGGGGACACGTTCCGCATGACGATCCTCGACGATGGCATCGGCGGCGCGGACCCCCAGCGAGGCTCTGGTCTGGCCGGTCTCGAGGACCGGGTGGCGGCCGTATCCGGATCGCTCCGGGTCGGCCCGGGGCCGGACGGCGGCACGCTGGTCGAGGTCGGCCTGCCGGTCCGCCGCGGCGTCGCAGACGAGGCCATGCCATGAGGGTGGTCCTGGCGGAGGACTCGGACCTCCTCCGCGAGAGCCTGGCCGCCGCCCTGGCTCAGAACGGAGTCGAGGTGCCGGCCGCGACCTCGGGGGAGGCGGAGCTCCTCGCGGCGGTGGAGCGCGTTCTTCCGGATGCCGCGATCATCGACATTCGGCTGCCTCCGACGTTCACCACCGAGGGGCTCCGCGCGGCAGCGTCCATCCGCGCACGACGGCCCCGCTTTCCTGTCCTGCTCCTCTCGCATCACGTCGAGGGAGGGATCGCGCTTCAGCTCCTCCACGAGGACCCGGCCGGGATCGGCTACCTGCTGAAGGATCGCGTCAGCCATGTTGCGCAGCTCGTGGCTGCGCTCGAGCGGCTCGTCGACGGAGGCTCGGTCATCGATCCCGAGGTCGTTTCGGCGCTGATCGGCCGGCCTCGGCGGCCCGGGCCGCTGGACGAGCTCACCCCGCGTGAACGCGACGTCCTCCGCCTCATGGCGGAGGGGCGATCGAACCGCGGCATCGGTCAGGAGCTTGTGCTCGAGGAGAAGACCGTCGAGCACCATGTGGGCCAGGTCTTCTCGAAGCTCGGGCTCGAGCGCGGAACCGAAGGACCATCGCCGGGTGCTGGCGGTCCTCACCTGGCTCAACGAGCCTCCGCGCTGACCGGATTCCTGCCTGCCGGCGCCGCGCTCGATCCGGTCGCTCCCCCTCAGGCGGGTCGCCAGCCAGCCGGGTCGATGCCGCCGGGGATGGGCGCCTTGGGGTCGTACGGCTCGCGGGTGAAGACGAACGAGCCGATGTCGAGGTGGCTGAGCCGGCCGTCGGCGCCGCGGACCGCCCGCAGGGTCTCGCCGGCGAAGTAGCCGTTGAGGCCAACCCAGGTCCCGTCGCCGGTGGGCCGGAACCGCGCATTGCGACTGCCGCCTCCCGACAGCGAGCCCAGCGCGAAGTACCCGTCCGCCTCGAGCTTGAGCGAGTAGCCGGTGGGTCCCCAGAACCAGACGCCCACGAGCTCGAGGTGGGATGGGTCGAGCTCCGCCATCGGTCGCCAGGGCTCCGGGATCCGCGGCTCGCGATCGGCAACGATGCCCACCAGGTCGGCGACCAGGGCGCCAATCGACAGGCCGGACGTCGTGTTGGCCACGGCAACCGCGCCGGCGTCGTCCTCGACGCTGACCCACAGGGTGCAGATGAAGCCCGGCATCGAGCCGGTGTGGCCGGCCAGCACCCGCTTCGGGGTCCGCAGGATCTGCATCCCCAGCCCGTAGCTCGACTCCCAGCCATCGGTCTCGGGCGCCGACCACGGTGTCCGCATCTCGGCCGCGGTGTCCGCCGAGAGCACGCCATCGGCTCCGCTGGCAAGCAGGCTGGCGAACCGGCTGAGATCCTCGACCGTCGACCACAGCTGACCCGCGGGCGCCATCCGGCCGACCTCGTGGACGACCTCCGGCTGGACGAGGTCCGCCCAGGGATGGACCGCCGTGCCCTGCGCGTACGGCGGCTGGGGAAGGAACGAGGTGCGCGCCATCTCCAGCGGATCCAGGATCTCGCGCTGCGCCACCTCCGCCCAGGGCCGGCCGCGGAGCTGCTCGACCAGGCCGCCCAGCAGCCCAAAGCCGGGGTTCGAGTAGTGGAACCGATGGCCGGGCGGATGCTTGCGCGCATCTGGACCCACGATGTCCGCGAGCTCCGGCCGCAGGTCGCCCGGCGTCCGCTCCCACCACGGACCCGGCGTCTCGCTGGCCAGGCCCGCGGTATGCGACAGGAGCTGGCCAATGGTCAGCCCGCGGACGGGCGCATTTGCCAGGTGGTCCTCGAGGTGGTCGTCAAGATCCAGCCGCCCCTCGTCGCGCAGCCGCATGACGAGGATCGCGATGAACGTCTTCGTCAGCGAGCCGATGCGGAACTGGGTGTCCGTGCTGGTCTCGATGGCGTGCGCCCAGACGCGCTGCCCGTCGCGGACCACGGCTGCGGCAAGCGACGGCGCGCGACCCTCGCGCTGTGCGGTGGCGAGGCGGTGGAGAAGCGCGCGCTCGGTCTCGGGGAGGAGCATCCGCCGATTCTAGAGCCGCGGCGCTGCGTGCCTGCCCGCAGCCTCTCGACATCGCCCTCAGGATGGCGGCAGCGTGGGCAGCGGCTGGTCGTTCGGCAGGGCCACCGTCCCGTCCACCTGTGTGTCCGGGCTGGTGAGGGAGATGGCGTTGCCATGGCCCTGCGCGAGCCCCAGGGTGATCCGAAGATCATCGCGGCAGTGCTGCGCCGGCGGCACGGATGGCGACGGCATCGGACTCGGTGGCGTCGCTGAGAACGAGAGGAACGTGCCCACCAGCGGGTTGTCGCAGATGGCATCGTCGCCGTGCAGTAGCGACCAGGCGAGCCCCGCGTAGATCATCGCGACCGTCTCGGGGTCGATCCGCCCCTCGAGCGTGGTCGGCACGTCTCCCGGCCGGTAGGCAGCCAGGTCACGGCACCATTCCCGGAACCAGGCGTCGGTGAGCGGTGCACAGTCGTCAGGAGTCCGCACCGGGGTGCTCATGCTGCCGATGGTGATGACGAAGGCGGTTGGCGCCGGCGTTGGGCTCCGCGCGCTGGGAGATGGCTCGGCAACACACGCGCTCACCGCGATCGCGAGAGTCGCAAGAACGGCCACGGTTACGGTCTGGGGCGCGGCCGGGACCGCTGCCGCAACGCGGCTTCGCCGCACATGAGTTCCCGTCCGCGATCCACGAGCTTCAGGTGCTGCACGTATCGAGCCGAACCCCAGGATCGGGTGGCACGTGCAGTCCTTGGGTCTAGTGCCAAGCGAGGAAGGGCCGGAGCTCGATGGGCATGCCGATGGCGTCCGAGGTCTTCGACGCCCAGCCGATGGCGGCCTCTCGATCCGGCGCCTCGATGACATAGAAGCCGCCGACGACCTCCTTCGTCTCGAGGAAGGGGCCGTCCGTCGCATGGACCCGGCCGCGGCGCGAGCGGACGACCACGGCCGCGTCCGCGGGCTCGAGCCGAACGGAGAGGACGAGCGCGCCGGCCTCCGTCATCTCCTGTTCGAGCTGCGCGATCTGCTCGAAGCCGCGCTGCATCTGTTCGGGAGACATCGGTTTCGCGCTTGACTCGCCGCTGGTGTGGACGGAGAGCAGGTATCGGGTCATTGGGCGTTCCCTCGTTGCGGGGTTCTTCCGCCCTCTTCGAATACCACGAACGAGGCGCCGCCAGATCGACATTTGCACGTGTGCGCGACCCGCCGTCCCGGCCCCGTGAGTTGACCAGGCTGCCCCGATTTGCACCGGGTGATCGTTGTGGCCAGGCAGGGGGCCGGAAGGGGCGGTTGCGGGCCTTTCCTTGGCCGATTCGTGCACCACGTGCAAAGAAGGGCCAGGTTGAGGGCGCCATCGGGCCTGGATCGAGGGCTCCTTGGCCATAACAGTCACCAGGTGCAAACCCGCGGCCCGGAAGGCCAGCAGACCCCGGACCCCCACGCCCACTGCCCCGATTTGCACCGGGTGATCGTTGTGGCCAGGCAAGGGGCCGGAAGGGGCGGTTGCGGGCCCTTCCTTGGCTGATTCGTGCACCACGTGCAAAGAAGGGCCAGGTTAAGGGCGCCATCGGGCCCGGATCGAGGGCTCCTTGGCCATAACAGTCACCAGGTGCAAACCCGTGCCCGGAATGCCGCGCGGCGCCCCGAAGGCCGGGCAGGGGCCTACACCAGCGTCATTTCCGAACGGTCCCGCCAGCTGAGCCGTCGCGGACGATGGCGAGGATGTCGTCGCCGTACCGCTCGGCTTTCACCGGACCCATGCCCGGCATGCCGAGCAGCTCCGCCTGGGTGGAGGGACGTGCGGCGGCAATGGCCCGCAGGTGCGCGTCGTGGGCAACGACGTAGGCCGGCACCCCGTCCTGCCGCGCCCGCAGCCGTCGCCACTCCATCAGGCGCTCCAGGAGGGAGCGGTCGGGGTCGGCTGCGGTGGTCGAGGACTCATCGCGCCGAACCCGCGGCGTCCCGCGGACCACAGTGGACGGCCGGCGTGGCAGCAGCGGCTCGACGAAGCGGCTGACGGTGCGGCGCTCGGCCTTCCCCTTGGCGGAGTCGCGCAGCCTGGCCCAGCTCAGGGCAAGGCTCGCCTGCGCCCGGGTGACGGCGACGTACAGCAGGCGACGCTCCTCCTCCATGGCCTCGGGAGAGCGGAACGCGAAGTGGATCGGCAGCGCCCCGTCCTCGAGCATGGGGACGAAGACCGCCGGCCATTCCGCGCCCTTGGCGCCGTGGATGGTCGAGAGGGTGACGCCGTCGGCTGCCTCATCGGTCTCCACCGCTGCCTGCCGTTCGAACTCGGCAACGACGTCGCTCAACGAGGCCTCGGGCCGACCGGCCACCACCGAACGCACCACCCCCAGCAACGTCTCGAAGAGCTGGCGACGCAGCGCCGCCTCGGGGTCGTCGGTCACCGGCGCATCGGGTTCGAAGCCCAGCGGTCTCCAGCGCCGCAGCGCGAGCGAGACCAGGTCGTCGCCGTCCTCCTGCGCCGCGCCCCTGAGCGCCCTGACCGCGCCCCGCACCTCCGGGGTCCGATAGAACGGCGTTCCCTGGAAATGGAAGGGCACCGCCGCCGCCCGCAGGGCAGCCGCCATCGGCTCGAGCTGGACGTTCGTCCGGGTCAGCACGGCAATCTCACCGGGTCGCGATCCGTTCGCCAGCAACTGGCGGATCCGGCTCACCAGCGAGGCGAGCTCGGTGGCGCCATCGGTGAATCCTTCGATGGTTGGCGCCGGCCCGTCCGGTTTCGTGGCGCGGAGGGTGGGCCCGGCCGAGCCCGCCACGAGCCGGTTGGCGAGGTCCAGGATCTGCGGCGTGCTCCGGTAGTTCTGGACCAGGCTGACGACCGTCGCCTCCGGAAAGCGGTTCGCGAACTCGAGCAGGTACCGCGGCGTGGCGCCGGTGAAGCTGTAGATGGTCTGGTTCGGGATCCCCGACCACGGCCAGGTCGCGCCGGTCCCCGAGCCAGGCGTCGAGCAGGGACTGCTGCAGCGGGTTCGTGTCCTGGTACTCATCGACGCTGAACCACGCGTAGCGGCGGCGAACGAGCTGCGCAGCCTCCGCATCCTGCGCGTACAGCCGAACGGCCTCCTCCAGCAGATCCTCGAAGTCCAGGCTGCCCGCTCGCTGCTTTGCCCGTTCGTAGTCCGCGTAGAGGCGGCCCATGAGGTCGATGGGGATGGGCGGCGTTCGATCCGTCGCGGCCGCGACGTCGGGGTACTGCGCAGGCAGCACGCGGCGGTTCTTCGCCCACTCGATCTCGTCCGCCAGGTCGCGCGCCGGGGTGTAGCGGTAGCCACCCGGCAGCCGCCGCGCCAGCGGGCCGATGAGCGGGAGCTTCGAGGTGATCAGCGTCGGGAGCGGCCTTCCGTGCCTGATCGGCCAGAAATGCTCCAGCTGGCGTTTGGCCGCCGAGTGCAGGGTCGACGCAGTGGCACGGCGCAACCCGAGACGCCGCAGGCGCCCGGACATCTCGTCAGCCGCCTTGTTGGTGAACGAGACGACAAGGACCTGCCGCTCGTCGACGGCACCGATGGCGACGGCATACGCCACCCGGTGGCTGATGACCCGGGTCTTTCCCGTTCCCGCGCCGGCCAGGATCATCACCGGTCCGCTGACGGCGGTGGCCGCCTGGCGCTGCTCCTCGTTGAGGTCGGCGAGGATGGCGTCAGGATCGAGCGCCTGCGAGGTCATGTCGCCGGGCTGGCGGCAGCGGGATGGACGGCGGTGAGGAGGTTGCTGACCGCCAGCTTGCGCATGAGACTGCTCCTCACCATCGCGGGGGAACGAGTGTACGAGGGGGCGCGCAGTCCATGATCGAGTTCATCAGGTCCCCCACCTTCCGCGCGGCGAAGCTCCCGTTCAGCCAGGCGACCCGCGCAGCAGGGGCTGGCGCTCAGCCCTGGGCGGCCGCTCAGCCCTGGGCGGCCGAGACCAGCGAGTAGAAGCTGACGACCGCGACCGTGAGCTGGATGCACAGCGCGAGCGCGTAGAGGGCCAGCGAACCAAAGACGATCGCGTTCACCCAGAACAGCACCGTCGCCGTGGGCCCGAGCGCATACAGCACCATCGCGGTCCCCGACAGCGTTCCGCCCGCCCGGAGCAGCTGGCGTCCGCGCCAGATCACGATCCCCGTCGCGTAGACGGCCACGCCCGCACTTGCCACCACGAATGCCATTCGCACGTCGCCGAGCCACGCGTACACGATCGACGGCGCCAGCGACTCGAACATCACGTTGAAGCTGGTGGACACGATCGCCCGCTGGCGGATGCGCATGACCGGGATGCCACGAGCCGCCGGGCGGCACCAGGGTCGTGGTCACGGCGGTGAACCCGGCGACGATGACGGCGATCGCGGCGATGCCCAGCAGGAGCGGCTCACCCGGCATGCCGCGGAGTCTATCCCGAGGCCCAGACGTGGTGTCGCCCGCAGCGGCTGCCGCGCACGCATGTGGAGACGCCGCCCGGCGTCAAGGGGCCCGCCTCCCGTTCCACCTGCCCTTCGCCGCGTTCCACCGGCGCTCCGGACCACGACCCTCATCGGGGGGCGACCCCAGGGGCCGCGTTCGCGTACCCGGCGTCGGTCTCCGGCTGGGAGGCGAGGGAGATGAATCAACCCAGGATCCTGCTGTGCGGCGCGACCGGGGTGCTCGGCGGCGGGATCGCCCGCAAGCTGCACGAACGGGGCGTGCCCTTCCGCGCGCTGGTCCGCCCGTCCACTGACCCGGGCGAGCTGTCCGGCCTGGCGGCCGAGATCGCCCGGGGCGATATTCGTGACCCGGCGTCTCTCGGGGTTGCGATGGAGGGCATCGAGACGGTCGTCAGCACCATCAACGCCATCGGACGAGTGCTCGGAGGGGAGCGCGGCCTCACGATCCACGACGTGGACGATGTCGGGTACGCGAACCTCATCACGGCGGCGGAGGCGGCGGGCGCGGAGCGGTTCGTGTACGTCTCCATGCTCGACGATCTGGCGCACGCCGATACCCCGTTCACGGACGCCAAGCTCCGAACCGAGGAGCGACTGCGTGCGTCGAGGCTGCACGAGGTCATCGTTCGGTCCGACCAGTTCCGGGAGATCTGGCTCGGGCCCGATGGCGGCTTCGACCTCGAGCATGGCAAGGTGACGATCTATGGGCGCGGCATCGCCCAGCACCGCCTGGTGGCGACCGATGACGTGGCCGAGGCCGTTGTGCGGGTGGCGCTCGCGCCGGATCCGCCGCGGATCGTCGACCTCGCCGGGCCGGATGCGATGTCGGTGCAAGAGGCGGTCGACGCCTTCGAGCTGGCGCTGGGCCACTCGCTTGCGACGCGGCATATCCCGCGCACCCTCATGCGCGTCGGGAAGACCGTCGCGCGGGGCATGAAGCCGGGGATCGCCTCGATCATGGGGATGGCCCTCGCAGGCGACGTTGTCGACACGACGGTGGGGCCGGAGGGCTTCCGTGCGCTGGGCATCGACCCACAGCCGGTCCGCCCGTACATCGCCCACATTGCGGCTGGCGCCTAGAGGCAGCCTTCTCGCCACTCTGCAGCCTTCCCGGCACTCTGTAGCCTTTTCGCCGCTCTGTTGACAGGGCCGCCACGCTATCTGGCGTGAGCGACCAGGACCGCGCGGTGTTCGACGAGGCGGAGATCCGCGCCGCCGAGCGCGCGCTGGTCGCCGCCCTGGAGGCGCCCGACCCCACGGCCTGGGTCTACGAGTACACCGCGGACGCGGTGTTCGACGGTGGGGGCGACCACGCGGTGCAGGGCCGCGAGGCGCTGCTGGCCATGGCCACCGCCATGCGTCCGCTCAGCAACGTCTCGATCCATCCGCTGCGCACGGAAGGCCATGGCGACCTGGCCACCGTCTGGGTCGAGGGATCCTGGGTGAGCGGCACACCGCCGGACGCTCGAGAGGTCGAGGTGCGCGGGGTCATCGTCTGGCGCCGCGAAGCCGACGGCCGCTGGCGCGTCGCCATCGAGCACATCGGCTAGGGCGTCGCTGCCGTGCCGGCCGAACATGCCCTGTTCGTGCTGCCCGCCCTGCGGCGTGCCAGGGACCTCATCGATCGCGAGTACGCGGAGCCGCTCGACCTCGATGCATGGCCCGCGAAGCGGGCTACTCCCGGTTCCACTTCGCGCGGGCATTCACCGCCGCGTACGGGGAGACGCCGCGCGCCTACCTCACGCGACGCCGGATCGAACGCGCCAAGACCCTCCTGCGCACGGCGAACCTATCGGTCACCGAGATCTGTCTCCTCGTGGGCTTCGCGAGCCTCGGCTCGTTCAGCGCGCGCTTCCGTGAGCTGGTTGGGCGCTCGCCGAGGGAGTATCGCGATGACGCCGTGGCCCGAACCGGGGTGCCGCCGATTCCCGGCTGCGTGGTGCTGATGTGGACGCGGCCGCATCCCCAAGGTCAGCAATCGGGAAGAAGCCAGCCAGCCCAGGGCACGGCTACAGTCGCCACGCAAGCCCAGCCGAAGGAGCAACCGTGATCAGCCGCCTCAACCACGTCAACGTCTTCGTGCTCGACCAGGACCGAGCCAAGACCTTCTACACCGAGACGCTCGGGTTCGAGCTGCGCAACGACGCCGTCCTCGATGGCTTCCGCTGGCTCACCGTGGGCCCCAAGGACCAGAAGGACATGAACATCCTCCTCGCCTATCCCGCTCCGCCGATGTTCAGCCCCGAGGACGCCGAGACCGTCCGGGCGCTGGTGGCCAAGGGATCCCTGGGGGGCGGGGTGTTCGAGACGCCGGACTGCCGGAAGGCCTTCGAGGAGCTTTCGGCCAAGGGCGTCACCTTCCTGCAGGAACCCGCCGAGCGCCCCTACGGGATCGAGGCGCTCTTCCGCGACGACTCGGGGAACTGGTTCAGCCTCACCCAGCCGAAGTGGCTCGGGTAGTCGCCCGCCCTCGCCCCCGACCGCTGTCCCTGCCCCGGTCCCTGCCCCGATCCCCGCCCCGATTTGCACCGGGTGATCGTTGTGGCCAGGCAGGGGGCCGGAAGGGGCGTTTGCGGGCTTTTCCTTGGCCGATTCGTGCACCACGTGCAAAGAGGGCCAGGTTGAGGCTGCCATCGGGCCTGAATCGAGGGCTCCTTGGCCATAACAGTCACGAGGTGCAAACCCGCGCCACGGCGACGCGCTGAAGGCCGGGCTGCCCCTGCCCCCGGCCCCGATTTGCACCGGGTGATCGTTGTGGCCAGGCAGAGAGGCCGGCGGGGGCCGGGAGGGTCCTTCCCCGGCTCCTGCTTGGCCGATTCGTGCACCCCCTGCAAAGAACGGCCAGGTTGAGGCCGCCATCGGGCCTGGATCGAGGGCTCCTTGGCCATAACAGTCACCTGGTGCAAAGCCACGCCGCCCCACACCAGCAGACCCTCTGATCCTGCCCCGATTTGCACTGGGTGATCGTTGTGGCCAGGCAGAGGGCCAATACGGGCCCTTCCCGAGCTCTTCCTTGGCCGATTCGTGCACCCCATGCAAAGAACGGCCAGATTGAGGCCTCCATCGGGCCTGGATGGAGGGCTCCTTGGCCACAACAGTCACAGGGTGCAAACCCGCGCCTCCCAAACGTCCCCGCAGGCCCGATGATCTGCGGATGAACCCGTTCGACCGCGACTCGCCGTTCCCCATGCGGGTTGAGTTCGAGTTCGCCGCAGAGGTCTGGTACTGGCGAGGCCCGTCCCCGTACCACTTCGTCACCGTCCCCGACGATGTCTCCGCCGAGCTGCACGGCCTCGCGCCGTTCGTCAGCTATGGCTGGGGCGTCATCCCGGTCCGCGCCCGAATCGGCGAGACGGAATGGGAAACGTCGCTGTTCCCGAAGGACGGCGGCTATGCCCTGCCGCTCAAGGATGCCGTCCGCAAGGCAGAGGATGTGACCGATGGCGACCTGGTCGACGTGGAGATGTCGGTCCGGTCATCCGCACCCTGACCAACGCCGCGGAGCGCATGATCCCCGTCGCGCTTGGCGATTCACCTCACGCTTCAGCGTGCGCCATCGGCGACGGCCGGAATGTCCAGGCCCAGGTGATGCGCCAGCGCCACGCGGACGCGACTGCGGATGCGCCGGTCCGTCACCGTGCCGAGCGGCGAGGACTGGATCCGCCGCAGGGGGATGGTCCGCACCTGGCTGGCCAGGATCACGCCGTCGCGCGTCTGGCCGGCTTCACCCGTCGGGATGGCCACGTCACCGGGGTAGCGAGGAGACGTCCGCGCGGCGGTGATGGGGCACACGGTGGCCAGCCCGGACCGGTGGAACGGCTCGTAGGAAACGACGAGCGCCCGCCGCTGGCCGGCCTGCTCGTGACCGGCCACCGGGTCCAGGTCCACGACGACGACCGACCAGCGCAGCGCCGAGGTCAGGCCGGCCACGTCTCACGGTCTGCGGCGCGGTAGACCGATTCCGTCTCGTCCGACTCGGCCGCGAACGCCGGGTCCGATGCCGCGGCGGACCAGGCATCGGCCTCCTGCGTTTCCAGCAGTCGGCGCTCGAGCTCGTCGACGGCGAGCTCCACGACCCCATCCTGCGACGACGCAAGGTGGTAGCGCTCCGCCATCTCCCGCACCCGACGCACGGTGGTCGGAGCGAGGTTGTACGTGCGCTTCACTCGGGCCGGCATGGGGGCAGGGTCGCACGTCCCATTCTGGGTGTCAATCCGGACCCATGCCGCAGACCGGTTCCGAGCTCCCCGCGGCTGCCTTTGCAGAGGCCGATGTCACGCAAACGCGGCTATTGGTGCGGCTATTGGTGTCCTTTGCCTCCGGGAGCGGTCGGGACCAGCAGCCAGGTCGACATGGTGCCCTTGCCCTTGACCTCCACACCCTCGCGCCGCTCGAACGGATAGCGACCCGCGAGCAGGCGGCAGGTCTCCTCGGTCACCTGGATGCAGCCGGGGACGCCGCTCGACTCCATGCGGGCCGCGGTGTTCACGGTGTCGCCCCACAGGTCGTAGCTGAACTTCCGCTCGCCGATGACGCCGGCCGCCACCGGTCCCGACGCGATCCCGGTGCGGATCTGCAGCCGCCCGCCGAGGACCGGCGAGAGCCCGTCCACATGGCGATGCATGGCCAGCGCCATCTCCACCAGGATGCTGGCGTGGTCCGCGCGAGGCTGCGGCACACCGGCCACGACCATGTACGCGTCGCCAACGGTCTTGATCTTCTCGAGCCCGAACCGGTCCGCCAGCCGATCGAAGGCGGTGAAGAGCTCGTTGAGGGCTACCAGTGTCTCCCGCGGCGAATGAGCCTCCGCCATCGGCGTGAAATCGACGATGTCGGCGAAGAGGACCGAAGCCTCCTCGAACTGGTCGGCGATCACCCGCTCACCGGCCTTCAGGCGCCGGGCGATGGGCTCCGGCAGGACGTTGCGGAGCAGGGCATCGGATTCGTGCCGGGCGGCCAGCCGCTGCCCGTCTATGTAGCGGACGACGCCAACTGCGACGGCCGATGCTCCGAGGAAGTTGATGGCCGTGGCGAGGACGATCTGGGCATGGGGCAGGGCCTGGTCCTTGGGGACGAGCGGATCCAGAAGGACGCCGGCGACGAGGACGGCCGCGAGGCCCAGGTAGGTCACCCACCCGGCGCGGCTGCCGATAGCAGGATCCGCCGACGGCACGAGCATTCCCCAGCGCTACCCAACCCCGGCCGGGACCGGCGCCTCCTCAGGCGTCTGCCGGAAGGATCCGGAACGGACGGCCGTTCGCGGCGCGCAGGACCCGGAAGTGCCGTTCGTCCAGCGTCAGAAGCTCCCTTATCCCGTACCGATGAGCCAGCACCACCAGCGAGGCATCCGCCAGGCCGATGTCGAGATCCGCATGCCGCGCAATGAGCCGCTCCGCTGCCTGGATATCCTCGGCGTCGAAGCTCTCGAGGCGGAACACGCCGCGCCCCACCTCGGCGAGCAGCGCCCGCTCCGCAGCCTGTCCCACGCGAGACGCCAGCAGGTAATCGAGCTCCGCCAGCACGAACGGTGACAGCAGCCAGGGCGCCGGGGCATCGTGCAGGGCCGCCACTGCCTCGGCGTGCCGCCGCTGGCTTCCGTCGATCGCGGCCAGCAGGCCGCTGGTGTCGAGGATGATCACCGCTCGCCGAACCCCGCGAGGAGCTCGTCAACGTGATCGGCAAGGTCCGGCTGGCCGCTCTCGAAGAGCGGCAACCGGGGTTCGGCAATGCGATGGGTGCCCGTCACCAGGCCAATGCCCTCGCGGATGAGGTCCGCCTCGCTCCGGCCGGTTGACCGGGCGGCGCGACGGAGCGCCGCCTTCAGGTCATCGGGCAGGTAGACCGTCGTCTTCTCCATGCCACCCATTGTGCCATATGTCAGGTGGCATGCCCACCACCCGTCAGCAGGTCAGGCGAGCACCTCGACCGTGACGCCAATCCCCGGCCAGCGGGAATCGGTGGTGAGGACGCGATCCGCCTTCAGGTGCAGCGCGGTGGCCAGCACCAGGGCATCCGGCAGCCGCAGCCCGGAGCCGTGGCGAGCCCGGAGCCTGGCGGCGCGTGACGCGACCTGGCGCGTGATGGGCTCGACCTCGATCGACAGATCCGCCAGGAACGCATCCAGCCGCTGCATGGCTTCACGACCGCTCCGTGCAGGGCCAACCTGCGCCTCCGCATAGGCCGATGCCGGCAACGCCAGCCGCTCCCCTCCCTCGAGGGCCGCTGACAACGCCGCCCGCGCGGCGGAGTGATGGGGGTCCGAGCCGTCGAGGATGCCAATGACCACTCCGGCGTCCAGGATGGTCAGCGCCATTCGTCGCGCAGCTCGTCCAGCTCGCCGGGCCGATACACGCCGGTCAGGCTCCCCGCATGGCGGGCAACGGGGTCCTCCTCGCGCACCAGCAGCACCCGCCCCGGACCGCGAGCCTCGGCACGCAGGCGATCGCCCGTCCGCAGTCCAGCCCGAGCCATCGCGTCACGCGGGATCGTGACCTGGTGCTTGCTGGAGATCTTCGTCCCAGGGAGGGGACTCTTTACTCGATGCGGCATTGGTAAAGAATAGCACCCCTGCCCAGCGCTGCCGGTAGCCAGCTCGATGTACCCTCGCCGTCGCGATGACCAGCAACCGGGATGACGCACGCGACGGCGTCACGTTCACGAACCTCGATCAGCCCCTCTTCGACGGGGCGGACGCGACGAAGCGGGACCTCGTGGACTACCTCGACGCTGTCCGTGACCGCATCCTCCCCGGCCTCGAGGATCGCCCCCTGTCCGTGATCCGCGTCCATCGGGGCCAGGAGGCCTTCATGCAGAAGAACCTCCCGAAGTACACCCCGGCCTGGGTGCGCCGGGTCCGATGGTGGGCGGAGTCATCGAAGCGGGACGTCGAATACGCCCTGTGCAACGACCGGCGCACGCTGCTGTGGTTCGCGAACCAGCGGGCGGTCGAGTATCACCCGACCCTGGTGCGCGTCGACCAGCCGAACCGCCCCACCCACCTGGTCCTGGACCTGGACCCACCGGATGCCGATGCCTTCCCGATGGCGGTTCGCGCTGCGCGCGCCGTTCGCCAGGCCCTGTCCGATGCCGGCCTCAGCGGCGCGATCAAGACCAGCGGCGCCAAGGGCCTGCACGTGTTCGTGCCGATTGATCCGGAGACGACGTTCGAGGATTCGGCCGCCGCCACCCGGGCCATCGCCGCTCGGGCGGAGCGGACTCGATCCGGAGGTCGCCACCACCGCGTTCGTGAAGGCCGACCGGGGCGGGAAGGTCTTCGTGGACTCGACCCGGGTCGGCGGCGCCACGGTGGTCGCCGCCTACAGCCCGCGCGTGCGGCCCGGCGTTCCGGTCTCCTTCCCCGTCTCCTGGGACGATCCTCGACGACATCACTCCCGGGGACTTCACCATCCACACCGCGCTCGGCATCCTGGGCGACGGCGACCCCTGGCGCGAGCAGATGCCCGACCCGGCAGCGACTGCCGGCGGACCTGATCGAAGAGGGCCACGCAATCCCGGTTGCCCGGGTCCAGGCCATGCACGAGGGCAAGCGCCGCGCGCGCCTTCGGCGCACGTCGGGCGCGCGCGAAGGACGCGGGGTGAACCCTCAGCGAGATGTCAGCGGCTCCCTCGCTGCATGCTCGGTGGTCAGGCGCATCGCGGCGGCGTGCGCGGTGATGCCCTCGACGTCGGCCCGATAGGAATCGTCGGCGAGTATGGATTCAGTCAAGCTGAACGACGGCAAGCGCTGGGCCGATCCTCCGCCTCAGTCCTCCTCGTTGTCCTCGAAGTCGGGCCAGGCCGCGATGTCGACCTTGTGGTTCTCGGGCGAGGCCAGGGTCCACCAATGGGGCACATGCGTGTCGTCCGCCAGGCGTCCGCCGGCTTCGAGTGCTGCCGCGACTCGTGCTTCGGCCTGATCGGCCGGCACGCTGACGTCGATGTGGGTCCGGCCACGCCCGGGCTTCGGAGGCCGGAGGCCCTGGAACGACACGTGCGGGTTGCGCCGGTGCCGATCGACGACGTCCTCCTTCGGTCCCAGGCTCCTATACCCGAGGGCTGCGGCCCAAAAGGGAGCCACGTCGGTATCGGCATCCTGTGCCACCGCGATGCCCACGACCTGGACCTGGGAGGGGTCCGGCTCAAGCTGCAGCTTCCGAGCCTCTGCCGAAATCCGGCGTGCCACTTCGACGTCACGCTGGCTCAGCGCTCCGTACTCCCCGGAGGCCGTCCGGACCGTGACTCCCTCGGGTCGGACGTCCACATCGGGGAAATGGCCCACGGCCTCGCCAACTTCGGCGATGGCGGCCACAAACCTCGCGGCCTCCGCGAACGATCCGACGCGGAAGTACGCATGAGCGCCAGAGAAGAGGACCCGCCAGTCCTGCACTCCGGCGGCCTCGTGGAATGCGCGTGCAGTCGTTCGCTTCTCGCTCATGGCGCCGATGCTAGGCAGGAAGCCCGCTCCATGCAACGCGCCGCTGCGGAAGCGCCGGGAGCGAGGATTTCATCGTCCGCGCTATCCGAGCGACCGCTCGAACCACTCCTGCTTCAGGGGGCTCTCGGCGGGCTCGAATTGGAAGCTGGGCAACGTGCGCAGGTCGCGGTTCCAGCGGTAGAAGCCGGTGTTGAAGAGCTTCAGATTGGGTATGCGCGCGATCGGCTCCAGGTCCAGGTCACGAATCTTGCCGAAGTTGACGAACTGCAGCGAGGGATGGCCGGCGAGCGGCGCGAGGGTCTCGACGTTGCGAACCTCAAGGATGTTGAGGAACTGCAGGGCGGGCAGGTCTCGCACCCACTCCAGCGTGGTGATGCGCCGAACGTCGGACAGGACGAGGTGCTCGAGGTTGGGGGCGTCGGAGATGCCCTGCATGCTGTCGAGATTCGGGCAGCCATCGATGACCAGGCGACGCAAGGTACGTCCGAACGAGCCGATGCCGTCGAGTCCTTTCAGGTCGGCACCGCCGAGGGTCAACGCAGACAGGGGCATCGGCCCAAGCGGGACGAGGTCGTCGAAGGGATAGCGTCCGACTCCAAGAGAGCGCAGCGTGCCGTGGCCGGAGCGAAGCGAATCGAGACCGTCCGGCGGGCACTCCTCGACACCGAACCACTCGAGGTGCGGGAACGCCTGGAGGTCGAGCGATGATCGGAAGCCGGCCAGGTTGAGCGACCGCAGCCGTGCCAGCCCATGAACCGGCGTGACGTCGACGGTGCCCTCGACCGAGAGAAACTCCAGGTCGGGAAGGTCGCGCCAGGAAGGCCAGGTCCTTGATCCCGACAGGCAGGGCCAGGGCGCGTGCCTGCCTGGCACGCGCCTCGGTCACGATGGCGACAGCTGAGGCTGCCCTACCGGCGACCTTCCAGCGTCCCCCCGCGGCCGCGAAGGCCTCCCTCAGGTTGCGTGGGTAGTACTTCAGCTCTGATTGTTGGAGGACGCTCATGAATAGCCGAGGCTCGATGGATACGCTTCCAGATCATCCGCCGGTCGGTCCCAGCGACTACCCTACCGTGCCCGTCGAGGTGGCTCGACTCCGCTGCCGATGTATGCTCTATACATCATGAAGCGCACCCAGATCTACCTCGAAGAGGGACAGTCCCGCGAGCTCGCCTCTCGGGCACGGAGGCGCGGTACCACCGCATCCCATGTCATCCGCGAGGCGGTGGACGCGTACCTCGCCCAGCCCGAGTCAGCCGACGAGCAGGTCCTGCAGCGGTATCGCGCGGCGCTCGACGCCTCCTTTGGCGTGGCGCCTCGCCTGGCTCGTGGCGTCGCATACGTCGACCAGCTGCGCTCTGCGGACGCGGATCGGGTCCTTGGACTGGACGAGCGGCGGCACGGGCATCGGCCCACGTGACGGTCCTCGACACCACCGTCCTGATTGACCACCTGCGTGGCGTCCCGGCCGCCGGGGAGTATCTGCGGTCGCTCCCGGCCGTGCCGACCTGCTCCGAGGTGACGCGTGCCGAGATCCTCCAGGGCCTGCGAAGCAGCGAACGCGACAGGGCCGAGGCGCTGTTCGTCGTGCTGCACTGGGCCGATGTCGACGAGAAGATCGCGCGACGCGCCGGTGAGCTGGGGCGCCGGTACCGCCGCAGCCACCCTGGGCTGGCCCTGGCCGACCTCCTGATTGCCGCCACGGCGCTCGAGCTGGATCAGCCGCTCGCCACCGCGAACACCCGCCACTTCCCGATGTTCGCGCGCCTGCGGGCTCCCTACTGATGAGCCGACCGGGGACCGATGCCGTCACGTGCTCCCGCCGGCTGAAGAACTGACCCCGGCCCTGAGGCCGGGGTCAGCGTCTGCGGGGTGCGAGCTCTATCGCTCGCCGGTGCCGCCGCGGCAGAGACCCAGCTTGCCGGGCGCTCCCTTGGGCAGCCCGTAGTACTTCCACGAGTCCGCTGCGGTCTGCACCTGGGACGAGATCTGACCCGACGAGGTGTCGAGGTCATTCAGGCCGCTGGCTGCGCAGGCGGAGTTCGCGTGCTCCAGCGCGCCGGTCACGTTCGTGTTGTTGAGGGTTCCGGGTGGCCCCTTCACCTCGCCCGCCAGCACGGTGCTGACGCCGAGAGTGAACACGAACAGGGTCGCGCACACGGTGGTGAGCAGTCGCCGAGACATCGGCATATACCTCCCTGCCCGGGCTCGGTCTCGCCATTGGCATTCGGCACGTGTCTCGGGCGACCGCGGCAAAGGGACACGTGTCGTGGAACGGCTGCAAATTCCAGCCACCCCGCGCAGTTCGCGGATGATGCGGTAGCGGGGGGCGCCCGCATGTCAAGTGGGCGACAGGCGCCCTGCCTCAGCCCTGGGCGGCCGAGACCAGCGAATAGAAGCTCACCACCGCGACCGTGAGGGCCGCTAGATGCCCACCGTCTCGCAGCCGTCTCCCCAGACGAAGTCCGGAGTGGGTTGAGGACTGTCACTGAGCGCAAGGCTGCTGCACGTCAGTCGGTGCCATCCGCCGCCGTACGCGTCCTGCGTGGCGTCAATGAAGATCTCGACGCTGCTGGGTCCCAACACTCGAAGCGTCACCGTGAACGGGTCGCCTTCGACGGTGGGCCGTGTGCTCACGAACTCCGCTTCTCGGCCCGCCTGGTAGGCCTCCCAGAAGCATTGCCGTGCCTCGATGTTCCACTGGCCACCTCCCCTGGTGTCTTCGACGCCACACGAGGGGAGCTGCGACCGCGTGAGGTAGCTCAGCGGCGGCGCGAACAGCAGGACGCCTCCGACGACGAGCACCAGCGCAACGACCGCGATCGCCACCGGTTTCACGTGCGAGTCCATCTCCACCACAGGATACGGTCAGCTAACGGCGCGGTAAGCGTTGGTGCGCATGGTGCGAGCGTGCCCACGCTATACGAGGAAGGCGGCTTTGCCTTCCGGTTCAGGTCAACCGATGGCGGCGAGCCTCCGCACGTCCACGTCGAAGGCCAGGGCGGCGCCGCCAAGTACTGGCTTGCCCCGATCAGAATGGCCAAGAGCCGGGGATACAATCGGCGTCAGCTGGCACGGATCGACGCAATCGTCCGCGGCCACGAGCACGACTTCGAGGAGAGGTGGCATGAGTACTTCGGCTAGGAAGCTTGAGTTCCAGCCCTCGGTGGCCACCTCCGTTCGCGTCGACCGCAGCCGCTTCTACGTCCAGCTCGCCGATGGCCGCGAGATCAGCGCCCCGCTTGACCGATTCCCGCGCCTGCGGGCCGCAACTCCCGAGCAACTCGCGAAGTGCGAGATCACGGCCTTCGGAACAGCGATCCGCTGGCCGCAGCTCGACGAGGACATTGGCGTCGCGGCGCTCCTCGGTGTTCCCGAAGACGACCTCGAGGCCGCCGCCGGCTTCGAGCACGACGAGCGCTGAATCCGACGCCGAACAGCAGCTCGTAGCGGTCGGTGGGTGTCGAGATCGCGGTGCTCGACACCCCGGGGCTCCTACTCCCAGATCTCGTCCCGTGAAGCAGACAGAATCGCCCTGCCGCCAAGTGCCGTCGTTCCCTCATCTCCCCCTCCTCCTTGTGCCGTGCGCACGACAGCCCGGCGGCTCGTGTCGCATCGTCGGCGGTGATTCGCAGCGCACCCGCGCGTCGCCTCATTCCGCCAGGGCGATGACCTCGGCGACCCGGACGGGGTGCGAGAACCCCTTCATCGACATCTCCCCGGCATCGGCCACCTTGACGTGCCCGCCCATCCGGGCCCGGGTGCGTGTGCTGATGAGGATCGCCCCGTCCCCGGCTTCCGCACACAGCCGCGCTGCCAGGTTCACGACACTCCCCACCGCGGCGTAGTCGACGCGGCCCTCGAAGCCAATGCGCCCCATGGTGGCGTACCCGGTGGCGATGCCCACGCCGAAGCCCAGCGCATGGCCCATCAGCCGCCAGCCCTCGGCGAGGGCCGCGACATCGGTTCGCAGGGCGAGTGCCATGCGCACCGCGCGTTCGGCATGTTCCGGCTGCTCCACCGGGTCGTTGAAGAAGACCATCACCCCATCGCCGGTGAAGCGCTCCAACGTGCCTCCCACCTCCGTGATGCCCCGCCCCAGCACGCCGTGGTACTCCCGGAGCACCTGCATGACATCTTCGGGCTCGGCCGCTTCGCTGAAGGCCGTGAAGCCACGCAGGTCGCAGAAGACGACCGTGATCTCGCGCCGATGTCCCGCCAGCAGCCGCTCCCCCTCCGGGCTCGAGACCAGCGCGGCAACCTGCGGCGACAGGAATCGGGCCAGCTCCTTGCGCTGCCGCTCGATGGTGCCCACCAGCTGGGTCGTCGTCACCGCGATCACCGCCTGGTCGGCGAACTGCTGCAGGACCTGGATCTGGTCGTCGCGGAAGGGCGTCGGCCTGTCTCGCCAGACCGTCACCACCCCGACCACCTCTTCCTCGCGCATCATGGGCACGCCGACCATGGCGCGGAAGCCGCCCAGCTCCTTTGCCTCCGGGTAGTCGTACTCCGGGTCCAGCTCCACGTCCGGAATGTGCACCGCACGCCGTTCGACGGCGGTCCGGCCCACCAGCGTCCCGCGCGCCGGCAGGATGGGGTGGGCCAGGTTGAACTCGATGATGGCTTCCGATGAGCCGATGGCGGCCGCGTGCCGGTAGCGACCGTCCTCGCCGCGGAGGTAGATGAACCCACGCTCTGCATGACAGAGCCGGGTGGCGTGGCTCAGGATCGTGGCCAGCACCGCCTCGAGGTCGAACGGCGCCCCGCCCAGCGAGCGCAGGACGTCGCCGAGGGCTTCCTGGTAGGCGGCTGAACCCTCGTCGGGCGACGGGCTTGCCATCGCCGACGAGTCTACGCGATGCGCCATGACACGGACCTTCGACGGAGCGGGTGGGGCGTACGATCGGGCGATGCGCATCCTTGTCGTGGGCGCCAGCGGATACATCGGTGGCCGCCTCGCGTCCCTGCTTTCGTCGCTCGGGCATGGGCTCGTGCTCATGAGCCGCGACGCGCGACCGCTCGCGGCACGGTTCCCGGACGCCGTGGTGGTGGGCGCAGATCTCCTCGAGGCTTCGTCGCTTGGCCGGGCCCTGGAAGGTGTCGAGGTCGCCTACTACCTTGCCCACTCGATGGGTTCGGGGGAACGCGGCTTCGCCGATCGCGACAGGACGGCGGCGCGGAACTTCGCCGCGGCGGCCTCGGAGGCAGGCGTCCGGCGCATCGTGTACCTGGGTGGGCTCGGCGACGAGACCGCTGACCTCTCGGCTCACCTGGCGAGCCGCCAGCAGACCGGGAAGGAGCTCGCCTCGCACGGCGTGCCCGTCACCGAGTTCCGGGCCGCGATCATCATCGGCTCCGGCAGCGCGTCCTTCGAGATCCTTCGCCATCTCACCGAGCGGCTGCCGATCATGATCACGCCGCGCTGGGTTGGCACCCGTTGCCAGCCAATCGGGATCCGGGATGCGCTCGACTACCTCGTTGGCGCGCTCGACCATCCGGAGATCACCGGCGTCGTCGAGATCGGCGGGCCGGACATCCTCTCGTACGGCGACATGATGCGAACCTACGCCCGGCTTCGCGGCCTCCGGCGCCTCATGATCCCGGTGCCCGTTTTGACACCGCGCCTCAGCTCGTACTGGGTCAGTCTCGTCTCTCCCGTCCCGGCCGGGATCGCACGGCCCCTCATCGAGGGTCTGCGGAACGAGGTCATCGTCCGCGATCCGCGCCCGGCCACGGCCTTCGGCCTCCAGCCCGCGTCGTACGAGACCGCGCTCAGGCACGCCATCGACCGAACCGATCGCCATGCCGTGGAATCGACCTGGTTCGACTCGCTCGATACGCCCGGCCGCGAGGAGCTCCCGACCGTGAGCTCACACGAGGGGATGATCATCGAGCGACGTCACCAGATCGTCCCGGTGCCGGCGGATCGCCTGTTCGCCGAGGTCGAGCGGCTGGGCGGCTCGGCCGGCTGGCCCTACGCCAACTTCCTGTGGCGGACTCGCGGCCTCCTCGATCGACTTGTCGGCGGGGTCGGCATGCGGCTTGGGCGCCGATCGCCAACCGAGCTGCGGGTCGGCGACGCCCTCGACTTCTGGCGTGTGGAGGCCGTGGAGCGCCCAACCTTGCTGCGTCTCCGCGCGGAGATGCGTGTCCCCGGCCGTGCCTGGCTCCAGTACGAGGTGACCGCGACCTCGCGGGGCAGCCGCCTGGAGCAAACCGCCTTCTTCGAGCCGAAAGGCCTGCCCGGCCTGGCGTACTGGTATCTCCTCTATCCCGTCCACGGCCTGATCTTCCGCGGCACGGTCCGCCGCCTTGCCGAACGAGCCCTGAGCTCTCCCTAGGAGCAGCCCCGATCCTGCGGCGTCGGCGGACGAGCACAAAGAGCAGCAGGTCCGCCCGCCTTGCTCATCGCGCGACAGGAACGTGCTCGCCAGGTACCGCGGGATCGGGGTGACCTCGCCGCTGCTCGCCGCGGTCGACGCTCGGAGCGCGGCACGGTGGAACGTGCACGGCGCGAGCCCGTCCCGGGATGCGGACCTCGGGCCAGCGCGAGATTGACCCGCGGTCGTGGCCTCGATCAGGGCATCCGGCGACGCCATAGCCGGCGCGGCACCTTCGTCATGACCCGCGGCTTGAAGATTTGCTGCGGCGGGACATGCCTTCCGCTTCCGTGCCAATGACCGCAGCGAACCACCGCACGTCCACGTCGAGGGCAACGGCGGACGGGCAAAGTTCTGGCTGCCCGATGCAGGACTGGTCCGGAGCGAGGGATACAATCGTCGGCAGTTGGCGGCTATCCAGATCATCGTGGCGGAGAACGCGGAACGCTGGCTGAGGCAATGGCATGACTTCTTCAACTAGACCCCTGCTGACCCGTCCCGCTCTCGCGGCCGATGTCCGCGTCACCGATGCACAGCTCACCGTGACCCTGACCGATGGGCGCGAGATCAGCATCCCGCTGGCCGAGTTCCCCCGGCTGGTGGCCGCCACCCCCGCACAGCGCGCGAACTGGGAGATCGTCGATCACCGCACGGCCATCACCTGGCCCGACATCGACGAGGAGATCGGCATGGCTGGTCTGCTCGGTGTCTCCGAAACGGCCGTCGAGGAGGCCGCCGGCTTCACCATCCTCAACCGCGAACCTGCGCGGTAGCCGACCGTCTGTCACGGCGCCACGCCGGGCCAGGTCACCGGTACGCGTTACGAAGCACCGCTGTGCACGCCGGGGAACACGGCGAGGATCTCTCCGGTCGCGTCGTCGATGACGAGCGTGCCCTGGGTGGACGGAGCGAGGCAGGCGTACGCCGCCGATGACGGGTTGGCGCCCACCTCCTGCGAGAAGTTGCTCGACCAGGCATGGACGCGAAGGTTTAGGTAATCCCCCGCGCCCCTCGTGACCCAGACAATGGCATCCGACGTCTCGTGCGGGATGCATGTGTCCAGGATCCACGCGTCCGACGCGCGCACCGCCCATACCTGCCCGATGTTCGCGGGGATGTGGAGCTCGGGGGCTGCGATCTGCGGCGTCTGCTGCGCCAGGTAGTCGCGCGACAGCGACACGGCATCGGCGGCGGTCAGCCGAGGCTGAAGGCCAGGCGCCACCGTCGTGGTGTACGGCCCGTTCGTCGGCTCGGCACTCGGCCCGATGAGCCCGCACCCAGCGATCAAGAAGCTGAGCGCGCAGACAGCAGTTGCGGCGAGCCGGCGCACATTCCCTGCGCTGGCGTCCTGGTCGGCGGGCGGCCGTGGATTCATACCGAGGCCCGCGAACGCGTCATGGTTGTGGCGCATCACACCGCTCCAGATGGGCAGAACGGGCTCGGTGGGAATGCATCTTCATCCACCTCCGCGATCTTCCCGGCCGCATCGATGACGAACCACCGTGTAACGGGCTGGATGCCGCCGCTGGGCGGTGGTGCGGACGGATCCACGGCCGGCGGAGTGGGCACCGCGAAGGTCAGGTCGAGCCTGTCGGTGGGCGTGGTAATGCTGACGGTCGACATCCCCCGACTGAACCCTCGCGCGTACTCCCTGCACGGAGGAATCCCCTCAGTCCCCGATCGACCGGCATAGGTATCCGACGAATCCCACCGGAACGAGCCGGTCACACTGCCCACGTTGGCAATTCGGATCAGGCCGTCTGCCGGCGGTGGCCCGCAGCCCGCAACGAGAACAACCACGATGGCCGCAGCAATCCACCCGTGACGCCGACTCTCGATGCGCATTCCCAGACCCCCAGCACATGCGCTTCCCGGCAAATCCTACTTGAACGACGCGCTACCCTACCGTCGAGCCTGCCCAGCAAGGGGGACCAAAGCCCATGCCGGATACGACGGCCGGACGCGCTGTCGCCTTGCTTGTTGCCGCCCTCGTGCTGGCTGTCGTAGTCATAGTGGTGTCGAACACCGTGGCTACCCCGCAGACATACGTCTTCGATACTGCTCCCGAGCAGATCCTGCATTCGCCATGAAGCTCTACGCGGGGACGACCGAGCAGTTCCTAAGGGACGCGATGACGCACCGCATCGCGGAGAAGCTGGCGGTCGAGTACAAGGCAGAGCTCGGCCACAAGCCCGGCGCGGCCGAGTACAACTCCTGGCAGAACTCCCTGACCAGTCTGGGCTGGCTCGTCGACCATGCGGGACTCAAGGACCACGGCATCATCCTCGAGTACCAGCTGCCCCTGAGCTCCCTGCGCCTTGACGCCATGCTCACCGGCCACCAGAACACCGCCACCGGCCCGCGCAACGCGGTGATCATCGAGCTCAAGCAGTGGACCGATGTCGCCGCCAGCAACGTCCCGGAATGCGTCGAGACGTTCGTGGGTCACGCCACGCGACGCGTCCTCCACCCCAGCGTCCAGGTGGGCCGATACCAGCAGTACCTGCTCGACACCCACACGGCGTTCTACGAAGGCGGCATCGGCCTGGCGGCTGTCAGCTATGTCCACAACATGGACCACGCCACCGGTGAGCTCTTCGCCCCACGGCACGCGGACGCCCTGAAGGCCAATCCCCTCTTCACCGGCGACCTGGTCGACGACCTGGCGGACTACCTCCTCGAGCGCCTGGACGGGGGCGACGGCAACACCGTCCTGGCCGAGGTCCTCGCCTCCAAGTACCGCCCGTCCAAGAAGCTCCTCGACCACACCTACCAGATGGTCAAGGGCCAGACCGAGTTCGTGCTCCTGGACGAGCAGCTGGTGGTCTTCAACTCCGTCCTGGCCGCCGCCCGCGAGAGCTTCTCCGAGACGAAGAAGGGCGTCATGCTCGTCAAGGGCGGACCGGGCACCGGCAAGAGCGTCATCGCCCTCAATCTGGTGGGCGAGCTGGCGAAGCAGGGCTTCAACACCCAGCATGCGACGGGATCCAAGGCGTTCACGGAGAACGTCCGTCGCGTCGTTGGCCCGCGAGCCTCCACCCAGTTCAAGTACTTCAACTCGTACGGGCCGGCGGAGACCAACGACATCGACGTCCTGATCTGCGACGAGGCGCATCGGCTCCGCGAGACAAGCGCCAGCCGCTACACGCCAAAGGCGAAGAGGACGGACCTGCCGCAGGTGGACGAGCTGATCCGGGCCGCGAAGGTAAGCGTCTTCTTCATCGACGACCTGCAGGGCGTGCGCCCCAACGAGGTCGGGACCACCGACCTCATCGCGGAAGCGGCCCTGCGCAATGGCGCGGCCATTGACGTCTTCGAGCTGGAGACCCAGTTCCGCTGCGCCGGCTCGGAGGCGTTCGTCAGCTGGGTCGACAACACCCTTGGCCTGGCGGAGACCGCCAACCCGGTCTGGGAGGGCAACGAGAACTTCGACTTCCGCATCGTCGACTCCGTGGAGCAGCTGGACGCGCTGATCCGCACCCGGGCCGCCGAGGGCCATTCCGCGCGCCTGACCGCCGGCTTCTGCTGGCGCTGGAGCAACCCAGAGCCCGATGGCACCCTCGTCAACGACGTGAAGATCGGCTCCTGGGAGATGCCGTGGAATGCCCGGCCCGATGCCGGCCGCCTCGCCCCCGACGTTCCCCCGTCCATCTACTGGGCATCGAATCCCAACGGGATCAACCAAGTGGGATGCATCTACACGGCCCAAGGATTCGAGTTCGACTACGTCGGAGTGATCGTTGGTCCAGACCTGCGGTGGGACGGGACTGCCGAGTGGGTCGGCGATCAAAGCGAGTCCCGGGATCCAGGTCTGCGCGGCAGCGGAGAGCGCCTTACCCATCTGATCCAGAGCGCCTACAGGGTCTTGCTAACCCGAGGGATGAAAGGCTGCTACGTCTACGTCATTGACGACGAGACGCACCGCCATCTGGAATCAAGAGTGTCGGGCGGCCGGACATAGAGGGAGGAGCACAGTGACGACACAGGCTGGCTACTGTCCGAATTGCGGCAAGCAGCGCGAGGGGGCGATGCGTTTCTGCTCGTCCTGCGGCCATGACTTCTGGGCTGCGGCCGCCGGCGCTGCGTCGGCGCCGATGGCCACTTCGACGGCACCACCTCCGGCACCGGTTGGAGCTCCTCCGCAAGCGAGCGAGGCTTCCGGCGTACCGCTTCCCACGATCCTCGTCCTCGGTGGCGGCGTCCTGCTCGTCGTGGGTTCGTTTCTCCCGTGGGCAACTGCGTCGACCGTGTTTGGCTCCCTCTCCCGGAGCGGCGTAGATGGCGGCGACGGATGGATCACGACCATCATCGGCGCGCTCATCCTGCTCTTCGGCGCAATGACGCTGAGACAGGCGAGCCGCGGCCTGAACCTGCTTATCGCCGTCGGCGCTGCGATCGCATTCCTGATCTTCGTCTTCGACCTCGTCGACGTAAACAACCGGATCGCCAGCATCGAGGCCGAAGGGCAGGGCCTGGCGCTCGGCACGGTGGGCTTCGGGCTCTGGCTCGTCGGCCTCGGCGCAATCGTCGCGTTCTTCGCGAGCTTCTTCCGGCGCAGGTGGCACCAGCAGCCAGCGACACGCAATGTCGGAACCACCGAAGTTCGATGAAGGGTGCCGGCTGGCGGTGGCATCCCGCCCGAGCGCCACTGGGCCAGTGATCCCGCGGGCATCAACCAGGCGGGTTGCATCTACACCGCCCAGGGCTTCGAGCTCGATTACCTGGGCGTCATCATCGGCCGCGACCTGCGCTGGGATCCGTCATCCGAGGAGTGGATCGGCGATCCTTCCGAGTCCTTCGACTCGATCGTCAAGCGCTCCGGCGACCGGTTCACCGACCTCGTCAAGCGCACCTACCGCGTCCTCCTCACCCGCGGCATGAAGGGCTGCTACGTGTACGGGGCGGACCCGGGGACGCGGGAACACATCACCTTGCGGACGACTGGCGGAACGGACGCCGATGAGGCTCCGGGAGAGTCAGACCCTGTGTACGAAATCCCAAGCTGCGATCGGGTCGGGGGATGCACCGAGTGGTGGGCGTCTATGAGAGCGACGCCTGATCAGGAGACCTACCGGGACAGGTGCCTCAGCGGATGGTCAGCGGGTCGGTTCCAGCGTTCTTGTTGAGGTAGCGCATCCGCACTCGGGCGGCTTGGATCACGCCACGCAGCAGCGAGCCGGCGACGACGACCCCCACAGCCAGCGTCGCGATCCCCCTCACCCAGTCAATCGCCAGCCAAGTGTTCAGCACGGCGGCAACGAACAGGCCGGCGACCAAGCTCACCAAAACGCCGAGGGCCGCGCCCAGAATGACGGGGACGGGTCCTGGCCCACCAGATCGATCTTCTCGGGTCATGATTGTCTCCTGATCGAGCGCCCGCCCTCGTTGGTGCGGAGCAGAGACGGCCTCCAGTCACCGGAGCCTGTACGGCCCCGATTGGCCTGTCAAGGGCCGAAGGACGCCATCAACGTGTGCCGCTGCTCCTGCGGCGCTGGAGGCCAGTACGTTCGCTCTACAGCCGCCCGAGCATGTAGCCGAACGAGGCCACCTCGAGCCACGCTTTCGCGCTCGTCGCGGTTCCCTCGAAACAACGGGACAGGCGCCGCCAGCGTCCGAGCTCGGCGAAGGCTCGCTCGACGCGCCAGAGCGGCGCGATCGGGGTGAAGTTGCCCTTGCCCTTGCGGGCCGGCGGTCTGGGAATGCCAGGCTGGGTCTTGGGCGGGACCTTGATGTCGAGCGCCAGATGGCGATGGTCGGCCAGGTTCCGCAGCCCGCGGTAGCCGCGATCGGCGACGATCGCCTGAACGCGCGGGAGGTCGTTGAGGTTGGCGCGAAGGAGGTCGCGGCCGGCCGACACGTCGTGTGGTCGCGCCGAATCGACTCTCGCCGCGATCGGCAGGCCGAGGATCTCGACCAGGATGCTGCGCTTGGCGCCGATCGTGCGCCCGCCGCGCCCGCCGTTGTCGTGGAACGTCGGTCCGGCGCGTCCACCCTTCACCGTCTGGGCGTCGATCATCACCATCGACGGGACGGCATCGCGGTTGTGCGCAACGCGGATCCGGCGCGCCAGGCGGGTCGTCGCCAAGGCCCAGACGCCATTGGCTCGCCATCGCCGCCATTGCTGCCAGGCGGCACCCCACGGGCCGTATCGCTCCGGCAGGTAGCGCCACTGGCAGCCCGTCCTGGCCAGGAAGAGCATCGCCTCGACCATCTGGCGTCGGGGAACTTGGGCTGGCGCGCCTCGTCGGCCAAACGGATCGAACAGGTCAGCGACGAGCGCCCATTGCGGATCGGTCAGCTCGTAGATCGCGGCCATCGGAAGCAGCCTGGCATCACGGCGCGACAGGTTCTATGGCACGAAAGACCCGGTCTGATCGGGAACTTTCATACACAGGGTCTCAGATCCCGCGGATGCTCTTCCTAATTCTCCGCTCGGCTGCGAAGCAGTTAACGACCGCTTTCGCTCCTAATCAGCGCCCCGGCCTTCGCCGAAGCGGGGGCCACGGTAGGCTTCTTAGCCTTCTTGCGCTCTGCATAGATGTTCTGCGAAACCGTCGCGGCGGTTGTCTGCAGCAACGCGGCGATCTCTTGGTTGGTGAACCCAATCAGCGCCAGCCTTAGACACTTGGCCGCCTGCGTCGTCCCTTCAGGCATTCCGTCCAACATCCCGAACGCGGCAATCTTGTCCTGCATGGTTGCTCCGCCGCGCCGCGGAGTCACTTCTTCGAGTTCGTCCTGTCCGTTCCGCTCTCGGTTCGGCATCAGTCGCGCTCCTACCTAGAGGTTGAAATCGCCAAGAGTCAGCCAATCCGTTCCGTCGGTGTCAACGGCGCACCCGGCATTCGACAGCTTGGTCGCCAGCTCGCGGCGGCTTGCGGCGAGATTCGTGAGACGCGTGATGTGCTTCCCGCCGACATCGGAAAAGGGCTTAACAGCTCCGATCTGCACTAGGACAGTCGAATCCGCGTTACGGCCCACGGCCATGCCTGCTTCGAAGAGCACATTGGGTCGTGCTTGGCGAACCGTCGCGTGTTCATAAGCCTCATCGCTCGGCTTCCAGAATTCTCTTGCAAGGACAACATCGTCGTCTGGCGTGAGAAGCACAACGACAGCGGCAGCTTCACGAAACGCGGCGGTAAGCACGTCGTCCAAGGACGGGGTGCCTTTGCCGGTTGCCGCCAGAAGCTTGTTCCACTCCAGTGGTTCGAGGCCGAGTGTTCGCAGGAAGATCGCAAGTTCGTCGCGCATCTTCGTGTTGCGGCCATGCACGATGAAGACTTTCTTGCCTTTGGTCGTCCGAGGCCCGACTGTCTTCGCCGCTTTCGAGGCTTTGCGTCTCCGCGGCACCGTTAGCGATTGCGCTTCTGCTCGCTGCGGCGATGTCCCAGTGGAGGAGCGCCCTGCGCCTTGGCGCACGGCCCGCAACTGCGCAAGGTCATCTTCGCTGTTGACATGGTTGCGAATGCTGATTCCGCTTTCGGCAGCAAGGGCGAGGAGAGCGAGCCGGCGGGGCAGAAGGGTGTCGAGCTCCTTCTCGCGAATCAGCCGCTGCAGCTGGCGCTCGCTGATATCACGCTTCGTCTGGACTTGCGCACGAAGCGCCTTCTCGTCTGCCACCGTTGGCTAGCCTCACCCCTCGGGGCCGGCTCGCTTCGCCGCCTGCGACAGGAATCCGCGAACGGAGCCCTCCGAGGATCCCGTTAGCGCTGAGATCTCCTTGTTTGAGAATCCGGCGCTGTGCAACAACTTCGCCGCGTCACCCTTCGAAAAGTCCTTGATAGCCGACAGTGCCAGAACGTTCGCGACCTTCCTCAACTGAACGGCGACATCCGCTTCGTCGGCGGCCATCGCTACTTCTCCTTCCCGTTTGCGGGAGACGCCTTTTGGGCGGACGCCTTGACGATGTGGCGCAACGAATCGTCCGTGGTCCCAAGAAGGGCGGCAGCGTCTGCACGGGTAAGCCCCAGATTGTTCATCAGGAAGCGCGCCTGCTCGGCGAGTCCCTTCTCCCGCAATCCCGCGTGGTGCAGACACAGGAACGCTTGGGACTTGGCCGCTACAAGGGACCAGTCAGTGACGGTAAGAGGATCGCGGGGCACTTCGCGTTCTCCAGGCACGGGATTTGGCCGGACACAAATGCTATCAAATGCTTGTGCCTCTAGGCGGCACTATTCCCTTTGACTCAAGTCAATTGACTGTCTCAAGGGACGCCTCCCCCGCCTCCGCCCAGGGCGTGGGGCGGGTGCCAGATCGGTCCTAATCGCTGCGCCAGTAACGCCGAAGGTCCGATGCGCCAGGCCACGGGCGCGCGCCCTGTTCAGCTCGAGTTCTGCCAGATCGACTGCAGCACCACCACGCCACAATCCAAGATCAGCACCCCGCCCACTTGACGAGCGCCACAGCTTGGATAAACTGGCTACTGTGAGCGCGCACGTTATGAATGCCAGCATCGAGAGCGGCCCAAACCGCCCGCAGTCGCCCCTCACGGCCAGTCCGACCTCCAGACCTCGATCAATCGCGCACCGCCTACGCGCCAGCTGGCCCGGTCTGCGACCGGACGCCAATCTCACCCGTGAGCGCGCCGCTGGGTTGCTCTTCGCGGGTATCTCCAGCCTGGTGGTCGCCGGCCTGGCTGCCGCCCTCGGCCACCCCGATCGTGTCGTCTCCGATCTCGTCTTACGCGGGCAGTCGCTCGATCTGACGGTCGCCGGGCTTCCCGCGGCCTTGGTGGCGGCCTGGTTGACCGCTCCCTATGCCGCCAGGCGGAGCGTGAGCCTCCGGCGCGGGGCAGTGACCGTGGCGCTCGTCGTGGTGGTGTTGACAGACCTCATCGCCGCGGTCTATTTCACCGCTCCGATGCTGTGGAGTCCACCCTTCGATCCCGGCGCATTCGTTACCTTCCCGGTGATACTTGGCTCCGCCGCCCTGTGGGGCGCGCTGCTCTACGGTCTACCTGGCTTTGTCCTGGCGCTGTCTGCCGGCCTGCCCGGCTTGCTACTGATCCGCCGCCTCCCACTCCTTTCGCCTACGGCTCCAGACGGCTCCCGCGAATGACAGGGCTGGAGCACCTAACCTCGACGGAGGCGGATCGCCGCGCCGCTGTTGGGCGAGCGGCCAAGCGCTACGCGTTCGTTAGCGCGATAAGCGTCGTGCTGGTGAGTCTCTGGGTGGCGATGGCCTGGGGAGGACCGGCCGCCATCGGCTTCTACCTGGGGCCGATCGCCATCGGCTACCTGGCAATCACCGCGCCGCCGTTTGCAGCCACGGTCGCTGCCTGGCAGTTATCGCCCTGGGTCCACCGCACTGTCGCGCGAACCTTGGTCGCGGTCCTGGCCGTGACCGCCTGGGCCACCGTGTTGTTGCTGGTCAGCGCCGTCACCGGCTTCCTGTCACCCGATCCACCGTTGACGATCGCCCGTGCGGTCTTCGGTATCGCCTTCCTGGCACTGCTGACCTTCGTGCCCGTCAGTCTGAGCCTGCCGTGGGGCTGGCGTCGAGAACCGCGCGCTGCCCAATGATCCGGACCCGAGCAGCTGGCGTCGTCTTTTTTCTCTGTGGCGTCGTGCCCGGAGGCCGCGTCTCCATACCGCCACACCGCGCGACAGGGGAGCCAGCATTAGCTCAAGGTCCCAACCCTAGGGGTCGAGGACAAAGCCGCACGCACCACAGTGGTTCACTAGCCACGTCGGTGGCGGAGGGCCAGATGGCCCTTCCCCTTCTTGCAGGCGGCGGTAGCATACCTAGACGTACTAGGTACGACGAAATGCCGCCAAGACTCGACCGCGGTGACTACGCCCTCCTCCTGCTCGGCCTCCTCGGCGAGCGCGAGATGTACGGGTATGAGCTGGTCGCCGCGCTGCGTGATCGGTCCAAGGCGGTGATCGACCTGCCCGAGGGGACCGTCTATCCGGCGCTGCGCCGCCTGGAGCGCGAAGGATTGGTGGCCGGGCGCTGGGTCGAGGTTGCCGGCGGTCCACGGCGCCGCTACTACAGCCTCACCATCGCCGGCGAGCGAGCGTTGGCCGATGGCCGCAAGGCGTGGCGCCGCTTCGCGGCCGCTGCCGATGGAGTGCTGGGCCGGTGAGCGAGCCGGGGGGCCCGGGCCCGATGGCGCCGGAATCGGCTGCTCGGCTGCACGCGCACGTCGCGTCGATCCTGGATGTCTCGGCGGTTCCACCGGAGCTCCGCGAGGACATCGCCGAGGAGCTGTACGGGCATCTCATCGAGCGGGTGCAGGCGTACCGGGATGCAGGCATGGACGAGCCGGCCTCAGTGGAGCGCGCGGTCCGCGAGCTGGGCGGAGTGGAGCAGCTCGGACGCGACTTCCGGCGGGCGTACCACTCACGGCTGTGGGCGAGCACGGTGGGGATCCTGCTGCCCGCGGTGGCGCCCCGCGAGGTCCGGCCGCCGTCCGTGGGCTGGCTGCGGTTCACGCTCGCGGTGGTTGTCGTTCTGACCGGCATCGGTCTGCTGCTCATGCTGCCGCAGGCCACGCCAGTCCGGGCAGTCGGGACACTCGCCGTGGACGGGCTGGGCCTGTGGGCCATCGCGCTGGCCTTCCTGGCGCTGGCGCGCGGGCAGCGCTGGGCGCTGTGGTACGCGCTGTCCGTCACCGTGGAACTGCTCCTGTGGGGCATCGGCTCGATGCTGGCCACTCCCGCCGGTTCAGTCACCATTCCGCTGGGCGCCATCCTGGCCGCCGTGGTTCTCTTCCAGGCGATGGCGGACCGATACCGGCTGCAGGCGTTCGTCGCCGGCTCGCGCCCCCTCGGTCGGGCCATGGTGGCGGCCCTGGCGCTCGCGCTGCTGCTGCCAGTCACCGTGCCGCCGGCCCTCGCCGCCCTCCCCGATCCCACCCAGGCCGCTTCCTCCGACCTGCTGCTGACGGCCTCCATGCGCTGTGACCGTGGGGACGTCGCCTTCGACGGCATCGGCACGGTCGCGAATACCTCGCGGGCAACCTTGGTAGCCGACATGACCTGGCGGCGCTCAGACCTGCTGCCCGAGGGCCTGGCGGGCCTCTTCCGCCCGGCCGACTACGGGGACAGCGCCGGCTTCCGCCTGGTGAACGATGCCCCCGATGCTCCGCTGCCGGCCTGGATGCTCGCCTCCAACGACGTGCCGGTGGTGGATGTCGCCACAGGCCAGCCGGCGGGCTGGTTCGGATCCACGGCGCCCAGCGTGGCGCTGCTGCCGGACACCATCGGGAGCTTCACGATCGGGATCGACCTGTCAGCCATCCGGGCCGGCCATACCCTGCGCGCGACGTGGGTGCTGACCCCCGTGGCAGACGCCGGGGCACCCTGGCCGATGATCGAGGTCGCCTACGCCCACCTCGATCACTTCCTGCTGGAGGGAACAGTGAGCTGTGGCCAGACGGTCACGGCCCACGAGGTTCCCGTTCCTTCCCCGGCGTCGCCACAGACGCTCACCGACCCGTTCGGTATCGGCTACCCGTAATCGCCGACCGAAGGCCGGGCCCGTAAGGAGCCCGGGTCAGGGGCCGGTGCCTCCGCCCGGAAACGCGCCATCCGATGCCGGGCTGGTAGGTGAGCGTGTAGAACCAGGTGTGGTCGCCATCGGGCAGGTTGAAGTCGCCACCCTGGGTGGTCAGCGTCAGGCCAAAGACCTCCTCCGTCGCGTTCGGCCGCGCCGGAGTCGGATTGATGTCGAAGCCGATGATCCGGATAGTGCTGGCACAGAACACGTTGGTGTTCGGGGTGAAGGCGGTGGTCGCCACCGCCAGCGCTGCCGGGCAGTTGCGGTCCTGGACCGCCTGCAGGTACGTGGTGAGCACAGTGAGCGGCGTGGCGTCCACGGGAGGAGCCGACGGCACCGGCGAGGCGCTGAACTCGTCGATGGGAACGAACCCCTTCCCTGGGACCTGGTAGCCGACCAGGGTCTTGAGGTCCTCGCCATAGACCGGAACCGCCCCATCATCAAGCCGACCGAGCAGGTAGGCCTTTGGGGCGTAGCCGGCGATTGACTCCCCGTCGCGGCCATACGTGGAGATGAAGTCCGGCCAGAGCGCGTCATAGGCGTCGCCCGCGCTCCCGTACCCGTTTGTTGGAACACGGCCCTTTGTCGGCGAGCGCCAGACGACCTTCTCGATCACCAGCGTGGCATCGCAGTATCGGCCGCAGGCAGGCTGCGATTCGGGCCTCACCCGGGCCACGGTGAGCGCACCTGACGTCCGAACAAAGCCGCTCGCCGTCTCAACCTGCGAAAGAACGAAGTACGGGGCCGGATCATCCGCCGACTCGAGCCGCCACTCCTCGGTGCAGCCGGAAGAACCAGGTGGGCAGCCGGTGCCGACCACTGTGAGCCGACCACCGACAAGGAAGGTGCCCATCTGGTTCTCCTCGAGGCGGTCAACAATCTGCTGTCCGCGAAGGACGGGCTCCCCGCCGATGGCGATCGGCAACCCGTCACTCCCCACTCGGATGCCGCCCGGGCCAGGGATGCCGCCAACCTGGAAGAAGACGACGGCCAGCACCAGCACCGATACCACGACCGCGGCCAGGCCTACGGGCAGCATGAGCTGGGCACGGGTCACCGGTTGGGCCGGGATCGCCGGATAGTCGGCATCGGCCCGAGTCAGCTCGTCGGTCCACAGTCCCTGGAGCCGGGTGGTGAGCTCGGCATCGGGCAATCGGTCAGTCATCGTCAAGCGCCTCCCGGAGCCGGGCCAGCCCCGTCCTGAGCTGGGTCTTCACCGTGTTCTCGCTGACCCCCAGCGCGGATGCCGCGTCCCGCACCGGCAGGCCAACCATGTGATGGAGCACCACCGCCGCCCGCATCCGGACCGGCAGGTTCGCCAGGGCGTCCCGCAGGTCGGCGTGGTCCGCGCGCCGTGCCGGGTCCGATGTCGGATCCGGCTGGTCGTGGCGGTCGTGATCGAGCCGAATCAGGCGACGCAGGCGCCGGACGACGCGGAACGCCTCGCGGGTCTCGATCCGCAGCAGCCAGCTGCGAAGCGCGGCCGGCTCGCGCAGGGTCTCGATCCTTCTCAGGGCAATCTCGAACGTGGCCTGGACCAGGTCCTGGGCCTCCGCGTCGTTCAGGGTGATGAGGCGCGCGGCGGCCAGTAGCACCGGTCCGTGCTCGTGGATTGCCTCGACCCCGATCGCCTGGGCGTCAGGGCGCTCGGCCGTCAACTCGACCATTGCGTCCGCGTCACCCATTCGGCCCTCCCCTCACCCCTTCAGAGGCGCTGACCGAACGATACGGGTGATTCCGTGGACTCGCTACGTGCCTGCTTTGATGACGAAGGTGACAAACGTCAAGCTCGCAGTGCCCACGTGCCCAGTGACCTCCCAGCATCCTTCGGTCGGGAAGGTCTCCCCGCTCACCTGGAAGCCGATGGATCCATAGCCTTGCGGGACGTCTGACTGGAGCGGCGGGGCCTCGGCGTCCAAGCGTCGCCCGGTAATCGTGAGATCGCCGGGCACTTCACGCCACCAGCCCAGCTTCCAGGTGACGAAGCCGTTTGGGTCAATCTGCGAATCGGGCGCGATCATCACTCCGTCGAGGCCGAGACCGCCGACCCACAAACCGTCGCTTCCGACGGCGTTCGCAGCCCCAAAGAGCGAGCCACCGATCTCCGCGGGCGCTTGGCTGGGCATGGTGACTGGACACCGAGCCACGTCGTCCATGGTGACATCGGCCCCGAGGATCGTGACCAGCACATCTGTGGTGCCGCTGGCATTCGGCGTGTGCCACTCGAGGTACACGTTCACCTGTCCAGGCTCGACGCCATCGGGGATTCGGACTGAGAAGTCCTGGTATCCCGGAGCCCAGGTCGATTCGCTGGGCGAGAGAGCGGCGTGCGCGGTGATCTGCGGCGCTGCATTTCCGGCGAAGTGGGCGTCAACCGCCGTGACCCCTGGGAGCGCACCGCCGGTAATCAGCCCACCGGCTGAAACAAAGGCACCAGAGTCCGGACGCCAGACGCTGATGGCGCTGCCGCCCTGGTGCAGATCAACACGAACCTCCGTGCTGGCGCCTCCCGGATATGTGACCGAGAGCACCGCCGGGGTGTTCGCGGATGGCGGATACAACAGCACCGGTCCAGTGAAGTTGCCTTGGGCGTCGGCCGTGAGCATCGACGCCGACAGCTGCAACGGCTCACTACCCGCCGTCGTGAGCTCGGCCACCAGCACGGCCCCGGGTACTGCCCCTGCGCCTGACACCTCCAGAGGCCTTGAGAGCGAGATCTGGTCGCCCTCCTTGGGAGTCAGGATCGTCAATGTGTTTGACGAGCCGATTGGTGACGGCGTGGGAGCACCGATGTTCGGGCCGGGCGCTCGCGCCAGCAGCGCAACAATCGCGACGACGGCCACGACCGTGGGAATCACCGCCAAGACCGCGATTCGGCGCCACCACGGAACCCGGCTTGCGCGATCCGCGAGCCGATCGCGGAGCGCGTCGGCATCGACGCGAAGGGGTATCTGCTCGAGCTCGGCCTGCAGGCGCTGACGCAGACGCTGCTCGCGATTCCGGTCATCGGTCATCGGCTGCCTCCGATGGGAGGGCTTCGTCTCCAAGCTCTGCGCGGAGCCGGCGCAACGCGAGCCGCAGCTCCGTCTTCACCGTGTTGGGACTCCGGTCGAGGGCCTCCGCCAGCTCTGCGATGGTCAGGTCGGCGTAGTAGCGCAGGGCGATGGCCGCCCGCATCCTGGGTGGCAGGTGGCTGACCGCGTCGGCGATGGAGAGGCGATCCGCAATCGATCCCGTTGGATCGGCGCCACCCGCGCTCGGCGGCAGAGGATCGATCTCCCGAGACCGTCGCCGCCGGCTCAGCGCCTTGCGGACCGCGATGCGCAGGAGCCACGGGCGCAGCCTTGCGGGATCCCGCAGGCGATTGACCTGCTGCCATGCGGTGAGCAGCGTGTCGACGAGGACTTCCTCCGCGTCGGGCGCACTGTGCAGGACGAGGTAGGCAACCCCTTGGATCTGGCCGCCATAGGAGGCCAGCAATTGGTCCAGTGCCTCGGGTCGCTGTGCGCGTAGGTCCTCGACGAGCTGGTCTGCCAGGAGCCCCTCCCCGATTGGGTTCGGCGTTCACATCAATACTGACGCGCGCAGCCCGGGTTTCGGGTGAACGGAGAACCGAAAATGTCGCAGCGAGTGGGCTTTGGGGATACTCTGCGCTCGGCAAGGGGGAACGGCGATGCGGCGAATCACATTGGTCTTGGGGCTGGCAGCGCTGCTGGCTGCCTGCGGCTACGCGACGGTACCCAGCGCCGAGCCCACCGCAACCCCGGAGGCCACCCGTACGCCGGTCGTGCCGATCATTGGACCCGACCGGCAACCAGACTGGCCGGAGGACGTGGTGCTGGCCGTCCCGCCCGGCACCAGCGACGAGACGACCACCAAGGCCTTCGAGCGCTGGCCCCTCATCGAGCAGCAGGCCACCATTCAGGCCTGGAACCACGCGGTCTGGCTGCACCCATATCGGCCGGCGGACATGACGGACCTGCTAGCCGCGCTCAACGCGGGTCGAGTCAACATCGCCGTCCTGGATCCCCTGTCGGTCGCCAAAGCGCTGCACCAGGGAATCGCCATCACCCCGCGCGCCCAGGAAGGAATCCTGCAGGCCGACAACACAGGCGGGGCAAAGGGAACGGTCGCGGGCTGGATCACCGTTGGGGACGGGCTGTGCACCACGCCGGTGACCCTCAGCGGCGGCCTTGGCTACTGCAACGGAGCCGCTGAGACGGCGCCGCAGCAGGGCAGCGAGGCGCTGGCGGACCTGGGCCAGGCCGGAATCGTCCTCGGTGAGCGGACCTCGTTCCTCGACTACCTGGTGCCCGGCGATCAGCTCCTGGGTGCCGGGAGCGATCCGCGCACGACGCTCCCTGCCGTGGCAGATCCAGCCGAGAGGATGACGATGCTCTGCAACGGACAGGCGCAAGTGACCGTCGCGCCGCTCCCGCTGAGTGATCTCCCCGCACCCTGCGATGGCAAGGACCTGGTGGTGTTCGCCACCACCCCGATGGTGCCCGGCCCAGCCCTGGTCACCTCTGGTCTCCCTGAACAGATGGCGGAGCAGCTCGCCTTGGACCTGGCTGGCACATCGCAATGCGAGGTTGTCCTCCAGAACTCGGCATGTCCGCCGTTCTGGGTGCCGCTATGGGGCCAGCTGCAAATGGCGCCGGCCCAGATTTCCTACCAACCCCTCGCGAAGGCACTCGCCGACCTCGGCCCCTAGCTCAGGGACACCAAGGACGGGCGCCCGGCCAGGGGTCAGCGGGAACGGGCCCGCCGTTGAGCGACATACTGCTCAGCGAGATCCCGAACCACCTGGCTGACCGACTTGCCATCCTCTTCCGCGTATCGTGTCAGCTCATTTCGCAGCGTCGCCGGGACTCGAGCCTCGATCTTCGGGGAAGGCGAGCCGTCAGACGCGTCTTCAAGCGAGGGGCGGCCTCGTCGCCGCCGCCACGTCGTCAGGTCGTAACCGGCCTCGGCCTCTTCAGCCAAGTGGTCGAGGTCGGCGTCTGTGAGTGGGCGCCCGCTCTTTGTCCTCATCGGTGCCCGTTGACCTCGTAGTACATGTCTTCGTAGGCCTTTCGCAACTTCATCGCGTGGATGATCCACAGCACCCCCTCGTCGTCCTCCACCCCGACCACCTCGAGTGGGTTGCCGTGTTGATCAGGCCCGAGGAACATCGTCTGTCCCGGCCAATGTGCGTTATCCAAGGGAAATGGACAGTGATCGACGACATATCTGATCCGGTCGTCGCTGATGTTGCGTTTCCGAGCGGACGGACGGATCTCGACTCTCACCCACGTTCTCCATGGTCGGAATACTGTACGCCATAAATGCGTAGAGTCAAGTGACCCGCGGGACGCGGAAGTACGGCGAGGTTCGACGCAGAAGCCCGACACGCGGAAGGCCGGGCACTCAGCCCGGCCTTCGAGACTGGAGGAGCGCTCAGGTCAACTGCACCCGCTCGTCGCGCCGCAGTTGATGCACTTGTAGCAGGACCCGTTGCGAACCATGATCGAGCCGCATTCGCTGCACGACGGCGAGTCCGCGGTGTCGAAGATCACCGTGGGCTGACCAACCGAAAGCCGCTCGTCCCGCGCCTGCGCCACGATCTTCAGCCCATCCAGCAGCCCGTTCTCGTGCGCCTCTTCCGCCACCTCCCCGGTATCTGGGCCGGCTGGCGCCTCTCCGGCCTGAACCGGGGCTGTGGTCGCGTCAACTTCAGATCGTCTCCCCGTCCGGAGCCGCAGCGGAACCGGATGGGCGGCGGCGGGCACGCGGCCGCTGAGACGAGGCTCGAGGCGGACGGGGCGTCCTCGCCGCCTCCCCAACTGCCACTGGCGTGGCTCCGCGAGGGACATCTGCCGATTGACCACGCCCACCCCATCCTGCTCATCCCGCGACAGGAACTTGCTGGCGAGGTACCGGAAGATGTAGTCGACGATGGACTTGGCCATGGGCACGTCCTGGTTCCAGGTGAACCCGGCCGGCTCGAAGCGCATGTGGCTGAACTTGTTGACCAGGTCCTTCAGCGGCACCCCGTACTGGAGGGCGACGCTCACCGCGATGGCGAACGCCTCCATCATCCCGGCGACGGTGCTCCCCTCCTTGGAGATCCGGATGAAGAGCTCGCCCGGCTGCCCGTCGTCGTACAGGCCCACCGTGAGATACCCCTCGTGCCCGGCCACGTTGAACTTGTGGGTGAACGCGCTGCGCTCATCGGGCAGCCGCCGGCGGATGGGCCGGTAGACGGTGGTGACCGATGCGGCCGTATCGGTCTTGGCTGCGTCGCCGCCTTCCTTCTTGGTGTTCAGGGGCTGGCTGCGCTTGGAGTTGTCCCGATAGACCGCGATGGCCTTGAGGCCCAGCTTCCAGCCGTCGATGTAGACCTGGGCGATCTCCGCCGCGGTCGACGCCTCCGGCATGTTCACCGTCTTGCTGATGGCGCCACTGATGAACGGCTGGACCGCGGCCATCATCTTGAGGTGCCCGTTGTAGTGGATGGAGCGGGTGCCGTTGGCCGGCTTGAAGGCGCAGTCGAAGACGTCCAGATGCTCGTCGCGCAGGTGCGGCGCGCCCTCGATGGTCTCGTGCTCGTCGATGTAGCCGACGATCTCCTCGACCTGGGTCGCGGAGTAGCCGAGCCGCTTGAGCGCGTGCTGGACCGTGTGGTTCACGATCTTCAGGTAGCCGCCGCCCACCAGGCGCTTGTACTTGATGAGGGCGATATCGGGCTCAACCCCGGTGGTGTCGCAGTCCATCATGAAGGCGATGGTGCCGGTGGGCGCCAGCACGGACAGCTGCCCATTGCGGAAGCCGGTCTTCTCGCCCAGGGCCACCACCTCGTCCCACGCGGTCAGCGTGGCATCCAGCAGGTCCTCGGGGACCAGCTTCGATCGATGCGGTAGGCCGCGTCGCGGTGCATCCCCATGACCTTGAGGTACGGCTCGCGGTTGACCGCGTAGCCCGCAAACGGCCCGCCCTGGTCGCGGGAGATGCGCGCGCTCTGGAGCGCCGCCTCCGCCTGCATCAGGGCGGTGACCGCCGCCGAGTAGGAGCGACCGGCATCGGAGTCATAGGCCAGCCCGCGGTTCATGAGCAGGGCGCCAAGGTTGGCGTAGCCCAGGCCGATGGGGCGGAAGTCGCGGGAGTTCTCCCCGATCCGCGGCGTGGGGTAGCTCGCGTTGTCGACGATGATCTCCTGCGCGGTGAACACGATCCGCACCGCGTGGCGGTAGTCCTCGATCGCGAACTCCCCGTCGTCGCTCACGAACTTCATGAGGTTCAGGCTCGCGAGGTTGCAGGCCGAGTCGTCGAGGTACATGTACTCGCTGCACGGGTTGCTGGCGTTGATGGGGCTCGTGTTGGCGGACGTGTGCCAGCGGTTCACGTTGTCGTGGTACTGGATCCCCGGGTCGCCGCAGACCCAGGCCGCCTCCGCCATCTTGTTGAGGAGGTATCGGGCCTTGACGGTCTGCATGGGCTCGCCGGTCTTCACCGCGTGGGTGGTCCAGTCGCCGTCGCGCTCGACCGCGTCCATGAACGCGTCGGTCACGCGCACGGAGTTGTTCGAGTTCTGGAAGAAGACCGATTCGTAGGCGGCGCCGCCGTTGAAGTTGCCGTCATAGCCGGCGTCGATCAGCGCCCAGGCCTTCTTCTCCTCGACCAGCTTGCAGTCGATGAACTCCTCGACATCGGGGTGGTCGATGTTGAGGATCACCATCTTCGCCGCGCGCCGGGTCTTGCCGCCGGACTTGATCACGCCGGCGAAGGCGTCGAAGCCCTTCATGAAGCTGACCGGGCCCGATGCGGAGCCGCCGCCCTTGAGCCCCTCGTGCTTGGACCGCAGGGTGGAGAGGTTGGAGCCGGTGCCGGAGCCGAACTTGAAGAGCATCCCCTCCGTCTTGGCCAGGGTCAGGATGGACTCCATGGTGTCTTCGACGGAGTTGATGAAGCACGCGGAGCACTGGGGCTTGACGTCGATCCCCACGTTGAACCAGACCGGGGAGTTGAAGGAGGCACGCTGCTTGAGGAGGATGTCCTTGAGCTCGTCGCGGAACGCTGGCGGCGTCGCCATCGGTCGCGAAGTAGGCGTCCTTGATGCCCCAGTCGGCGATGGTGTCGGCCACCCGGTCGATCATCTGCTTGACGGAGTGCTCGCGCTCCGGGGTGCCCATGGTGCCGCGGAAGTACTTGGAGGCGACCACGTTGGTGGCCAGGGCCGACCAGCTCTTGGGGAACTCCAGGTTCTTCTGCTCGAAGACGACCTTGCCGTGCTCGTTGGTGATGGCGGCTTCGCGCTTGTCCCACTCGACGGTGTCGTAGGGGTGGACCCCCTCGCGGGTGAAGCGCCGCTCGATGGCCAGGCCCTTCCAGGTGCGGGCCGCGCCCGGCTCAAGCTGTGAGTAGCCCGTCTTGCGCTTCGCAACCCCCGTTGCGCCCTGGCCGGTGGTGGTCCCGTGGCCGTTGCCGGTTCCGTGGCCGTTGCCGGTTCCGTGGCCGTTGTGGCCGTTGCCGGTTCCGGGCCGTTGCCGGTTCCGTGGCCGTTGTGGCCGTTGGTCTTGGCGGCTGCGGCCGTGGTGGGGGTCGCGGAGCGTGCCATCTCTCTTCAGTGCCCTCTGCCTCCGGGGGTCTGCCGCCCCGGCCTTGTCGATACGTCGCCTGCCGGCCGTTTCTGCGTCTCCCCGCGCCCTTCGCGGCCCTCCGCGGCCGCTCGCGGCCTTTCGGGGCCGGTTCGCGTCGCTTTGCGCCGTTTCGCGCCCCCGGTTGGGGCACAGTTCGCCCTACCCGCGGGTAGGTTGGGGAGACCAGGGGCGCTGCCGGCGCCGACGGTTATGCGAGGCGTCGCTGCGGCCCTCATCGCCAGCCGCTCGACGCCGAAGTCAGGAGCGGTAGTGTAGGACGCGCCCACACCCGAGTCAAGCCGAAAACCACAACATGTGGTGGTACCTTCGGGCAGGTGGCCACAACATGTCGGGGGAGCGTAGGACAAATGTGGACGAAATGTGCATGAGCTGTGGACTCATGGTGGACGGGCGGATAGGCGCCGGCCCCGGCCCCATGGCTGTTGCGCAGCGCAAGACTGGCTGCCACCTCCCACCACTGTTACAGCCGATGTAACCCAATGTCGGCAGGAATGACTCTGCAGGTCGGTTGTCGACGTGGTGTTGGCCGGTCGTAACGCAGCGTCGCGGATGGGGCGTCCGCGGGTAGTCGGCGGGTTGGCGGCGGTCGGCGGCGGGTCCCGGAGGCGCGTTCCCCGACGTTACGTTCCAGCCGGTCGAACATGGGGCGACGGTGGTTGCGGCGGGACGGCAGAATCGGGGCATGCAAGCAGGGTGGCGGGGGCATCGGCTTCGGCCAGGCGCGACCGTCGCTGCGGTCGTGGCGCTGATGGCGGTCCCGATGCTGGCCGGATGTGGCCTGGGCAGCTCGGAGCGGGGCACCGCACCATCGGTGGATGCGTCCGCGGTGGCGACCCTGCGTGTCTCCAGCACGGCCTTCCGGGATGGCGCGAACATCCCGGCGACGTTCACGTGCGACGCCAAGGACGCCGGAGCGGCGGTGCTCTCCCCCGCCCTGGCCTGGATAGGCGCACCGGCCACTGCGCACGCGATGGCCGTGGTGGTGATTGATCCCGACGCGAGCAACTTCGTTCACTGGCTCGCGGCCAACGTCCCGCCGGGGAACGGAGGTTCGGGGTTCCTGGCGCAGGGCTCGTCTGGCAGCGAGGCGTCCGGCGTGGAGGGACGCAACTCCGCGGGAAAGAGCGGCTGGACGCCGCCGTGCCCGCCGTCGGGGGACAGGAAGCACCGCTACGTGGTGACGGTCTACGGGCTGAGCGAGCCACTCTCCGTGGAGGCGGGCTTCTCCCTGTCGGACCTGCGAGCGGCCATGGATGGCAAGGTCGTCGCCACGGGCACCATGACCGGCTTCTACGCGCGCACGACGTAAGCAGCTGCGAAATCGGCGGCTGGGGGATCGGCGGCTGCGGGATCGGCTGCTGGGGGATCGGTCTATTGCGACATCGGTCTAGACCAGGGCAACCCCGTTCGCGCCCGGATCGCGTCCTTCGTGCAGGGCCGCCAGCACCGACCGTCCGTCCAGGGGCAGCTCGTCGCGGAGGAGCTCCCGGACGGTCGCCAGTGCTCGACGGTTGGCCGAGGTGTCGGGAAGGACCACGATGAACCGGGCGCCCGGCGGTCCGCCGTCTCGCCACTTGAGGTGCACGGCGCGGAGCTGGGCCTGCGCGTCTGTCAGGCGAGTGATGACCTCCACGCAGACGGTGACCCGGGTGCGGGGCTCGTGCAGAACCAGGTCGAAGGCGCGCAGGTCTCCGGACCTGCGCAGCGGGACCTCGAGGGCGAGGCGCCAGGCAGGCGAGATGCGGTCGCGTAGGCGTCTTGTCACCGCCAGCTGGGCGACGTCCCGCATCGCCGAGCCGGCCGGGAAGACGCGGACCTGCAGCCGCAACCCCACGACCGCGGCGAGTCCCTCCAGGTCGGGCAGGGGCACGCCGCCGATTTTCCCGGTCTCGACGCGCGCGACGCGCTGGCGGGCCCAGCCCACCCGCGCAGCCACCTGCGCCTGCGTCATTCCCGCGGCGAGCCTGGCGCGGCGGATCTCCTCGCCGGCGTCCCGAAGGTGACGGGCCGCCGTCCGTTGCGCCTCGGTCACGCGCCGTACCCGCCCGGTCATGCGGTGCATCGTGCGCGCGGTTGGTTACCGGCGGCTTAAGGCGGGCTTGGTGCGGGTTTGGTGCGCCGGCTCAGTGGCGGGTCGGCGCGGCCTCAGTGGCGGTTCCGAGGCCGATGTTCGGGTGGGCCGGCGCTGGCTCGGTGGCGGGTCGGCGGCCGATGTTCGGGTGGGTCGAACGTAACGTCGCGGAGGGTGCCCTTTCGGGGCCGTTGCCGACGCCATGTTCGGGAGGGTCGAACGCTGCGTCGGGGATGAGGGGTCCGCGGGCTGTTCACCGACGTTGCGTTACAGCCGCTGTAACACGCAGCCGAGGAGGCCGGGGTGATCTGCCGAGGAGGCCGGGGCGATCTGCCGAGGAGGCCGGGGCGATCTGCCGAGGAGGCCGGGCGCCGGGGGGCCGCGCCGGAAGCGGAGGGCGCGAGGCCGAGGGTGCCGGGATCGCGGGGCTCGGGGCCCGGGCCGGGGCGGCGGGCTCGGGAGAGGCCGCGGACACTGGGGCGTCGGGGCTCGGAGCGCGGCGGGTCCTGAGCGTCCGGAGGGCCACTGGTCCCAAACGACGATCCTTTCGGCCCGTTGCCCTATCCGCATAGATGCTTAGAACATATAGCATACGAAGGCCTATAGATGGACCAGGCATCGAAAAGGACTGCCGGAACGGCAAGGGAGGCGGGTTGACATGCAGAGCATCACGCGGCGACGGACCAGGTACCGCCGCCTCTTCTCATCGCCGGATTGTCTGTGCTGGCGGCTGGGCTCGCTCGCCCTGCGGCTGTCATCGCGGCGCTGAGTGACTGGACCGTTGGAACACCGAAGCCGGAGGAGCTGACCATGCTGCGAGCATTGGAAGACATCTACGCCATCCAGGCGTCAATCCTCCGCACCCTCGGAAGCCCCCGCCGGCTGGAGATCATCCACGTCCTGGGCACAGGGCCGACGGAGGTTCACCGCATCGCGGAGGAGCTGGGTGTCAGCCAGCCCACCGTCAGCCAGCACCTGGCCGCCCTCCGGGGCGCCGGCCTGGTCGACGCCGTCCGGGACGGCAGGAACGTCCGCTACGCGCTCACCGATCCGGGGATCCTGCAGGCCTGCGACCTGATGCGCGACGTCCTCTTCCGGCGTCTCGGCCGTCTCTCCAGCCTGGCCGCCACATTCGACACACCCCAGCGCCCTCGCCGGCGCACAGAGCGCGCACGCGCGCTGGAGGTTGCACACCGATGAGCGAATCCCTCTCCATCGTCCTCAGCTCGGGGACGGATGACAAGCTCCAATCCGCGGCGATCATGGCCGCGGGCGCCGCTGCCCTTGGGCAGAAGGTCAACATCCTGCTCCAGTTCTGGGCGCTCGACGCCTTCCGGTCCGATCGCATCGGCGCGGACCACGGCCTGATGCCGGAGGCGGGCGAGGCCGGCGCGGCCGCCGTCCGCGATCACACCCCACACGGGAGGCTCGAGTGGCAGGAGACCCTGCGCCAGGCGAAGGAGCTTGGCGAGGTGGAGATCCACGCCTGCACGAACTCCCTTGAGCTGCTTGGCATCGATGCCATGGACCTCGACCCGATCGTGGACGGGGCCGGCGGCATCGCAACGTTCTTCCTGAAGGCCGAAGACGGCCCCATCGTCTTCATCTAAGGAGTCGCACGAAAAATGGCAGACCACGAGAAGCTCGTCTTCATGGTTACCCACGGACCCGAGCATCCGGAGCACGCGACGATCCCGTTCGTCATGGCCTGCGCGGCCCTGGCGTCCGATGTCGAAGTGGTCATGGGTTTCCAGGCTGATGGCGTCTGCATCGTCCGCGAGGGCGAGGCGGAGCACGTCGAGGCGAAGGCCTTCCCGCCCCTCACCAAGCTCATCAACGACTTCCGCGAGCTGGGCGGAACCATGCTCGTCTGCGGGCCCTGCCTGAAGGGTCGCGAGATCGCAGAGACCGATCTTGTCGTCGGCGCCGAAGTGGTGGCCGCCGGACGGTTCATCGCCGAGATCACGTCGGCAACCAACGCCCTCGTCTACTAACCCATCAACCATCCCGATCCGCCGTGCGGATCGAATCAAAGGAGCCGACATGGACACCACCACCATCCAGCCGCTCGAAGAGATCACCGCCGCCAAGGTCATCGACGCCCGCGGCGCCGCCTGCCCGGGGCCCCTGCTGGAGGCCAAGAAGGGCATGGGCACCGTCGCCATCGGCGAGGTGATCGAGATCTGGTCCACCGATCCGGTGACCAAGACCGACATCGGCGCATGGTCCGGCAAGGTCGGGCACGAGTACCTGGGCGCCGTGCAGGACGCCGGCTACGACCGCGTCTTCGTGCGACGGATGAAGTAGGCGAACCGCCTGGATCACGGGGCGCGGCTGCCGCGCCCCGGATCCGCCACCAAGGGAGTCGATGAACAGATGAGCGCGCAGATAGTCGCCGAGGCTCCGGTGGCCCACACGGGCCCACCGAGGATCCTGGTCTTCTCCACGAACAACATCAGCGACCCGGGGATCGACCTGGCGGGCAGCGCCCACATGCACTACTCCCCGGGCGTCAAGGTGATCAACCTGCCGTGCACCAGCGGCATCCGCCCGTCGTGGATCCTCCACGCCCTGGAGACCGGCTTCGACGGCGTGTTCGTGGCCTCCGACGGCGACGAGTGCGCCTACCTGCCCGACTGCGGCAAGCGCTCCTCGCGGATCCTTGCCGAGGCCCAGGCGACGATGAAGGAGCGCGGCATCGACCCGAACCGGGTGCGCCTGGCCGCGATCTGCTCCGTCTGCTCGGAGCCGTTCACCAAGCACGTCACCCAGTTCTCAACCGCCCTGGCCGAGCTTGCGCCCGGCGACCACGAGGTGACCAGATGACCGAAGCGTGCGCGGTTCCGACCGCGAACAAGGTCGACTACGACGTCATGGTCGTGGGCAGCGGCATCGGCGGCATGGAGTCCGCCCTGAAGCTGGGCGACATGGGCTACAAGGTCCTGCTGGTCGAGAAGGAAGCCAGTGTCGGCGGCAAGATGATCCTGCTGTCGAAGGTCTTCCCCACCCTCGACTGCGCCAGCTGCATCTCGACCCCCAAGATGGCGGCGACCATTCATCACCCGAACATCACCGCCCTGACCTACGCGCAGGTGGACGGCATCCGCAAGTCCGCCGACGGGCGCTTCCACGCTTCCGTGACCAAGAAGGCCCGGTTCGTGGACATCGACACCTGCACCGGCTGCCAGAAGTGCGAGACCGCCTGCACCGTCGCCATTCCCGACCAGTTCAACGCCGACCTGGTGGCGCGCCGCGCGGCGTACATCGCGTTCCCGCAGGCCGTGCCCAAGAAGGCGGTCATCGACCGCCAGGGAAGCTCGCCGTGCTCGTTCGCGTGCCCGGCCGGCATCCAGGCCCACGGCTACGTCTCCCTGATCCGATCAGGTGAGTACGAGAAGGCCTACGAGCTGGTGCTCGACGCCACGCCGCTGGTGGGCACCCTGGGACGCGCCTGCTACGCCCCGTGCGAGGGCGAATGCACCCGCGGATCGCTGGAGGGGACGCTCCCCATCCGGCGCCTCAAGCGCTTCATCTCCGATCAGCATGACGAGGCCGGCACAGGGCCGGGAATCGAGATCGCGCCGCCGAACGGCAAGCGTGTGGCCGTCGTGGGCTCCGGGCCCACGGGTCTCACCGCCGCATGGCAGCTGGCCCGCCTGGGCTACGCGGTCCGGATCCTGGAGTCCGCGCCCGTCGCGGGCGGCTTCCTGCGGTTGGGCATCCCGTCCTACCGACTGCCCGAGTCCGTGGTGGAACGCGACATTGCCGAACCTGACCGATGTCGGCGTCGAGATCGTGACCGACACGGTCGTTCGTGACGTGACCGCACTCAAGGCCGAGGGCTACGACGCCGTGCTCGTCGCCACCGGAACCCACAAGTCCCTGGGCCTGGGCGTACCCGGCGAGGACCGCCTGGGCGTCCTGGGCGGCACCGACTTCCTGCGCAAGGTCAAGCTGGGGACGCCCATGGACCTCGCCGGCCGGACCGTCGTGGTCGTGGGCGGCGGCAACGTGGCCATGGACGCCGCACGGACCGCGCGCCGCCTGGGCGCCGAGTCCGTCACCGTCGCCTACCGGCGCGGACGGCACGAGATGCCCGCCAACCACGTTGAGGCCACCGACACCGAGGCCGAGGGCGTGCAGTTCGCCTTCCAGGTCGCCCCGGCCGAGGTGACCGGGGACGCGAACGGTGCGGTCAACGGACTGCGCTGCACGCGGATGCAGCTGGGCGAGCCGGATGCCTCCGGGCGTCGTCGCCCCGAGCCCATTCAGGGCAGCGAGCACGTCATCCCCTGCGACCTGGTGATCGCCGCCATCGGCATGAAGCCGGAGCTCTCCGCCTTTGGCGGTCAGCTGGCCACCAGCGACAACGGCCGCCTGCTGGCGGACACGGTGACCCGCCGCACGGAGCTCGAGTACGTGTTCGCCGCGGGCGACGCGGTGCACGGGCCCACCGACATCACCCGCGCCGTGGGCGAGGGACGCCGCGCGGCGCACATGATCGACCGCTGGCTCACCGGCGGGACCATGGACGGCTTCGACGACCGGCTCCCGGTCGTGGACAAGCAGGCGGTCCTGGCGCGCCAGAAGGAATACAGCCTGCGACCGCCGACCCCGGACGCCACGACCCTGGTCGCAGCGCCCACCGACTTCAGCGAGGTCGAGGCGGGGCTCACCGAGGCCGAGGCGCGTGCCGCGGCCGGGCGGTGCATCGACTGCGCGGTCTGCAGTGAATGCGGCGAGTGCGTGGCGGCCTGCCCGGTTGACGGCTGCATTGACCTCCACGCGCGCGACGAGACCTTCGAGGCCGATATCGGCGCCGTCGTGGTCTCGACCGGCTTCAAGCTCTTCCCCGCCGACCTCAAGCCGGAGTACGGCTTTGGTCGCTTCACCAACGTCATCACCGGGATGCAGATGGACCGCCTGCTGGCGCCCACCCGTCCCTTCAACACGATCCTGCGCCCGGGCGACGGCAAGGTCCCGGAGCGGATCGCCTACATCCTGTGCACCGGCTCGCGTGACGAGACGGTGGGCAACCCCCTCTGCTCGCGGTTCTGCTGCATGTACTCCATCAAGCAGAACCAGCTCCTGATGGGCGCCCTGCCGCTGGCCGACGTGACCGTCCACTACATGGACATCCGGGCCCCGGGCAAGCGCTACGACGAGTTCTACGAGCAGGCGAAGGCCATGGGCGCCACGTACGTCAAGGGCCGTGTCGCCGATGTCAGCGAGAAGCCGAACGGCGACCTCGTCCTCAAGTACGAGGACATCGAGAACGGCGGCAAGATCGTGGAGGCGGAGTACGACCTGGTCGTGCTGGCCGTGGGCGTCCAGCCCAACCACGATGCGGAGCAGCTGTTCGAGGTGGGCGAGCTGGGGCTCGACGAGTGGAGCTACGTCGGCGAGCCGGAGGAGGACCTCAACCCGGGCCAGACCAACATCCCCGGGGTGTTCGTGGCCGGGGCGGCCTCGGGAGCCAAGGACATCGCGGACTCGATCGTCCACGCGGGGGCCGCTGCGGCCCAGGTGGCCGCTCACCTCGAGCAGACGAAGGTCGAAGCCCCCGAGACGGAAGCACTCGAGACGATTGCGATGGTGACGGCATGACCACCAAGAAGAAGAAGGACGAGGGGCGCCGGATAGGCGTCTACGTCTGCCACTGCGGCGGCAACATCAGTGACTACGTCGACGTCGACAAGGTCATCAAGGGGATCGAGGACGACGGCGACGTCGTCGTGGCCAAGACCGCCATGTTCGCCTGCTCGGACGCCACGCAGGGCGAGATGATCGCGGACATCGAGGCCCAGAAGCTCGACGGCCTGGTGGTCGCCAGCTGCTCGCCCAAGCTCCACACCTACACGTTCCGCGGCGTCGCCTCGCGCGCGGGCCTGAACCCCTACGAGTACACGCAGGTCAACATCCGCGAGCAGTGCTCGTGGGTGCACACCGACGACGAAGCGGCGGCCACCGAGAAGGCGACGGACCTGGTCCGGGCCGGCATCGCGCGGACGCGCCTGACGACCCCGCTGGAGCCCATGGTGGTCGACACGCTGCCGCACACCCTGGTGATCGGCGCCGGGATCGCCGGCCTGCGAGCCGCCATCGGCCTCGCCGACATCGGCCTCAAGGTCACCGTCGTGGAGCGCGAGCTGGAGGTGGGCGGCTGGGTCCGCGACTTCGGCCCCATGTACCCCCACGGTCGCAAGGGCAGCGAGCTGATCGCCGAGCTGGTGGCCGAGGTCCGCAAGCGACCAGCCATCACAGTACTGACCGGAGCCGCAGTGGTCGGCAAGGCCGGCAGCTTCGGCAACTACCAGGTCAGCGTCCGGGTGGGCGACCCGGGCTCCGCCACGATCGAGGTCGCGGTGGGAACCATCATCACCGCCACCGGGTTCGACGCCTACGAGCCGGAGGCCGGAGAGTTCGGCTACGGGATCGACGGCGTGGTCACCCTCCCGCAGTTCAAGGCCATGGTCGACGGCGCCACCGGTCCGCTCACACAGAACGGGCGCCCGGTTCGCAGCGTTGCCTACGTCTACTGCGTGGGAAGCCGGAACACGAACGGCTGCTCGAACGCCTACTGCTCGCGCTTCTGCTGCGCGGCAACGGTCCAGACGGCTGTCGACGTGGCCGGCCTGGACCCGACGGTTCGCCAGTTCCACCTGTACCGGGACATGCGGACCTACGGGAAGTTCGAGCCGATCTACGAGGAGGCTCGCAAGACGGGCTCGGTCTTCATCAAGTTCGACAACGACGCGCCGCCCGCCGTGGAGCGCAGCGATGCCGGCGAGATGACCGTGACCGTGCGCGACCTGCTCACCGAGAACACGGAGCTGGCCATCCCGGTCGACCTCGTGGTCCTGGTGACCGGCATGGTCCCGCGCGAGAACTCCGAGCTGGTGGACGTGCTCAAGCTGCCCGCCGGCACCGACGGCTTCTTCAACGAGATCCATCCCAAGCTCCGCCCGGTCGAGACCGTGGTGGACGGGGTGCTGATCGCCGGCACCTGCCAGGGACCCAAGACCTCGGCCGAGAGCGTTGCCTCCGGTCTGGCAGCGGTGACACAGAGCGCCGCGGTCCTGAAGAAGGGCTACACGGAGCTGGACCCGCTGGTCGCCATCGTGAGCCCGGAGGCCTGCACCGCCTGTGGCGACTGCCTCACCGCCTGTCCATACGACGCGATCTCCATGACCGAGGAGGGTGACCGGCACTTCGCCGTGATCAGCCCCACCGGCTGCAAGGGCTGCGGCGGCTGCGTGCCGATCTGCCCCGAGAACGCGATCGACCTGCTCGGCTACACCGACGGCCAGATCAGCGCCATGATCGAGAGCCTCGTGGAGGTACCCGCCTGATGACCACGACCGCAACGCGCACCGGGCCCGCGCCGAACCCGAACCGGGACATCCGCGAGGTGATCCGCGAGGAGCCGGTGATGCGCGCCCGGATCCTGGCCGCCCTCGACGACGGGCCGCTCACGGTGCCGCAGATCGCCACCGCCATCAACGCCCCGACCCACGAGGTCGTCTACTGGGTGATGGGCATGCGTCGCTTCGGCTGGCTCGCAGAGGTCAAGGGCAGCGAAGACGACGGCTACTTCACCTACGAGCCGACCGGAAGGACCTCGTAATGACCGCAACGACCACCCCGGTGCCGGCCACCAGGATCGACCTGGGGCTCTATCCCGACATCAGGCGCTTCGGCGCGGCCGATGTCTCCGCCTGCTTCAGCTGCGGCACATGCACCGCCAGCTGTCCGCTCTCCGAGACCGATACCGCCTTCCCGCGCCGCGTGATCCGCTTCGCGCAGCTGGGCATGAAGGATGCGCTCCTGTCGTCGAAGGAGCTGTGGACCTGCTACGCCTGCGGCGAGTGCAGCGAGAGCTGCCCCATGTCCGCGGAGCCGTCCGAGTTCATGGCCGCCGCGCGCCGCTATGCGATCGCCAGCTACGACCACACGGGGCTCGCTCGCACCATGTACACCATGCCGGTGATCGGCACCGGGATCGCCCTGATCCTGGCCGCCGTCTTCGCGGCGTTCATGTACGCGTCGCACGGCCCGCAGGACGCCGCGACCCTGGCGCTCTTCGGGTTCATCCCCAACGAGCTGATCCACAGCATGGGCCTGATCGTGATGGCCGTCGTGTTCCTGGCCGGCCTGGCCGGGATCGTGACCATGGGCCGCCGCCTGGCCCGGGTGGAGGGCGTGACGCTGCGCTCGACGCTTGGCAGCCGCGCGGCGCTGGCCCGCAGCGCTCGGGCGCTGTGGAGCGCCATCGGCATGGAGTCGCTGGGACAGGCTCGCTACCGCACGGACTGCGACGTGGAGAACGAGTCCGCCGTGGCGTGGTATCGGCGCCGCTGGTTCATCCACGCCATGACCGTCTGGGGCTTCCTTGGCCTGCTGGGCGCAACGATCGCCGACTACGGCCTGGAGATCATTGGCTGGAAGGCCACGGGCACCCCGGTGCCGATGTGGTACCCGGTCCGCCTGCTTGGCACCGTGGCGGGGATCGCGCTGATCTACGGGACGACCATGCTGATCATGGACCGCGTGCGGAAGTCGCACCGCTCGGTGCGGACCTCCTCGCCGGCGGACTGGACGCTGCTGGTCCTGCTCTGGATCACCGGGGTCACCGGCTTCGGGATCGAGCTGGCACTGTACCTGCCGCAGGCGCCGGCCTGGGGCTACTGGTTCTTCCTCTTCCACGTGGCGATTGCCATGGAGCTGGTCCTGCTGGCCCCGTTCATGAAGCTGGCCCACGCGGTCTACCGGCCGGTGGCGCTCTTCTTCTTCGCCCTGCGCAAGGAGGGCGCCGGATCGCCCGCGCAGTAACGACAGCCGAGCCGCCCGGCGGGGCCATCCGTCGGGCGGCCCCACGTCGGGCGGCCCCACGTCGGGCGGCCTCCGGGCCGGGGCCGGGGCCCGGGCCGGGGCAATGTTCGGGCGGCCGTAACGTAACGTCGCCCAAGCGGGCTGGTCCAGGGTTGGTACCGGGTCGTCCGGGCGGTCCAGCGCTCGTGGGTTACGGCTGGTCGAACACAGCGTCGGTGAATCGGCCCCGGCAGGCCATCCGCCGACGATACGTTCGGGTGGCTCGAACATCCCGCCCGCTCCGGCCGCTCCGCCGCTCCGGTCGCTCCGGTCGCTCCGGTCGCTCCGGCCGCTCGCGGGGCTCGATGAGTGTCCGCGCCCTATACACTCTCCGGGCATATGACTAAGCGTTCGCCCGGGCGCGACCCGATCGCATCCGGCCGGGACAAGCGCGGCACCCCCATCCACCATGGGTGGGCGACGCTCGGTGGCCGCCGCCGCTGGATGGAGCCCTTCATGCTGGTCCTCCTGGCGGAGGGATCGGCGCACGGGTACGCGCTGGTGGGGCAGCTGGAGGAGATGGGCGTGGCCACCGGCTCGCAGCTCGACTTCGGGCAGGTCTACCGCACGCTGCGCGACCTCGAGCGGGACGGCCTGGTGAGCTCCACCTGGTCGACCGAGCCGGCCGGGCCACAGCGTCGCGAGTACGAGCTGACCGATGCCGGCTACGCCACCCTGGACGAATGGGCCGCGGTCATGCGCGAGCGCGCACGGCTGATGGCCGAGTTCGACGGGCGCTACCTGTCGGCTGTCGCCCGGCCCCCAAGGCGCTCCCGGAGCTAGATCGGCTGAGCCATGGCGTGGTCCAGGGACTGCGCCAGCGCGTCGCGCTCCTCGGGCGAGAGGCTCCCCTCCAGCACGGCGAGGTAGTGCTCCTCCTCCGCGAGGTGCACCTTGTACATGGCGTGCAGCCGGTAGAGCGCGCGGCGCAGGCCCATGGCCTCGCCGGGGTCGAGGGTGCAGGCGATGACATTGGGCCGGTAGTCACCCAGCGTCCCGATCAGGCGCCGCAGCTCGCGGTGCTCGTGGCGCATGGGGATCATGGAGTGCCGGTTCTGAAGAAGCCGCTCCAGCTCGGGGTAGATGCTGCTCTCGACCGCGTCGATGTGCGGCAGCATCTGGTCGTGGATGAAGCGGTACTCGGCCTCGAAGCGCGCGGCGAACGCCTCCGGGCGGACCGTGTCGATGGTCTCCGCAAGGGCGGGCAGGGCGTCGATGTGGGGCATCATCAGCTCATGGTGATGCTGGGTCGTCTCGGGCAGGGACCGCATGGTCGCGCTCAGCTCTCTATCCGTTGCCCGCTCCGCCGGCCGGTCCGGGCCTTGCTCGCAGCATCATCCGGGTTCGCGCGCGCCCGTAGGGCCATCCGGCCCTGATCGGGGGCCGCGCGGGCCGGGCCGTTGCGCCGCCGGCCGGGCCGGGCCGTTGCGCCGCCGCGGACGAGGGTCAGAGGGGCTCTGCGATGGCGTGGTCGATGGCACGCGCCAGGGTCGAGCGCTCCTCCGGCGAGAGGTTGTGCTCCAGCACGCCGATGTAGTGCTCCTCCTCCGCGAGGTGCACCTTCAGGATCGCGTAGAGCCGGTACAGGACCCGGCGCAGCCCGGTCGCCTCCGCTGCGCTCAGACGACCGCCGGCCACCTGCTCGCGGTACTTGCCGAGCGAGCCGATGAGGCGGTGGATCTGCCGATGCTCGTGGCGCATGGGCAGCATGGAGTGGCGGTTCTGCATCAGCCGCTCGAGCTCGGGGTAGATGGTCTCCTCGATCCGCTCCACGTGCGGCACCAGCTCATCGACGATGAACGTGTACTCCGCCTCGAACAGCGGCGCATAGGCGCTCGTGGCACCCTCGGCGACCATCTCGGCCAGCCTCCCCAGCGCGTCCACGTGGGGCAGGATCTGCTCGTGACGCTGGTGCTCGGTCTCGGGAAGCGACAGCATGGCAATGCTCCTACAGCTACGGCGCGATCCGGGACGTTGGGCGACCTTCCCCACCCGCTGCACTCCGGGCTCCAAGGCTGCGCGCGCGCCTGCCGCCTCGCCAGTGCCACCCGGACCGCCGCCGGGGGTCGCACCGGGCCACCACCGGCATTGCGCGGCGGATGTTCGGATGGTTGGAACGTAACGTCGGGGAACGCGGCCGCGAGGGCCGCCGGCAGCCAGCGCCCGACGCAATGTTCGGGTGGCTGTTACCGGGCATGCCCCCGGGTCGTGGAGTGCGGCCCGTCGGCGGTCCCCGGCGACGTTATGTTCGAGCAGGCGTAACCCAGGAACGGGGTGTCAGCGGGCCGATGGCGCCGTGACAGAGGGACCAGCCGGGGAGGCTCCGCCCACGGCGGGTGCGACGGGGCCGGCGGGGCAACCAGCCGGAAGAGCATGGGCCCCAGGGTGGAGGACACCGCGGCGAGCAGGACGATGCTCGACTGCAGTGGGCGGTCGATGACGCCCAGCCGCACGCCCAGCTCGGCCACCGCGATGATCAGGCTCAGTCGGGCGGAGAGCAGGAGCCCCGCAGCCAGGACGGAGCGCATCGGCAGACCCAGCAGGCGCAGGGGGAGCGCCGCCGACGACCTTGATCGCCAGCGCCAGGGCGATGAGCGCCAACGTGATGCGGAGCGCCACGGGGTCGCCCAGCGCGGAGAGGTCGAAGCGGATCCCGACCCCAATGAAGAAGACCGGGATCAGGAACCCGTAGGCAAAGCCGGCGAGCTTCTGGTCCAGCGTTCCCCGGTACGGGAAGACGAGGGCGAAGACGGATCCGGCCATGAAGGCGCCCAGGATCGGCTCGATCCCCAGCACCAGGGCCAAACCCACCAGGACCAGCATCAGGGCCAGCGTGGCGCGGATTCCGACCTCCTCCGGATCGTCCACGTCGAAGAGGCGCCGGAACGACTCCGGCCACCACCAGGCCATGCCGCCTCACCGCCATCAGCCCAAAGCCGATGACCGCGAAGAAGGCGGGGACCGCCAGCAGCGAGACCGCGGTTCCCGAGTCAGTGACGAGCGCCAGGCAGGTGACGGCGATCAGGGTCAGGAAGTCCGCGACCAGCGCGGATACCAGGATCGCCTGGCCCAGCGCGGTGCCCATGTGGCGCGTGGTGCGCAGGGTGGGCACCACCATCCCGACGCTGGTGGTGGCCAGCACGAACATCGTGAAGAGGCCGTACCCGAGCAGCCAGACGGATCCGGCCGAGGCCGCCAGGGTGATCCCGAAGACGAGCAGGCCCACCGCCAGCTGGGCGCGCGCCCGTCGACCGAAGCCCGGCCAGGTTGATCTCGAAGCCCGAGAGGAACATGAGCAGGAAGAAGCCCAGCTCCCCGAGCTGGCTGATGAAGTCCGTCAGGCTGACGAGGTGCAGGACCGGGCCTACCGCGACCCCGAAGAGGATCTCCAGGACCGGCGCCGGAACGCCCACCCGGCGCGCGACGAGCGGCAGGGCGAACGCTGCAACCGCGATGACGATGAGGGTCGCGGCGGCGCTGGAGTCCACGCGCCTAGCTGCCGCGCCCGGACGGCGGCGTCGTGCTCGTGGGGACGCCGGGGACGAGCAGGACCGAGCATGGGCGCGCGAAGGACGAGGTGACCGGCAATGCCCGGAGCCCAGACCCGCGGCGTCGTGGACGGCAGGCCCATGACCAGCAGGTCCGCGTTGGCCGCCTCTGCCCGCAGGATGCGCACGGGGTTCCCCTCGCGGACCATGCGCCGAAGGTGGATCCCCTGCACGGAAGCCGCCTCACGCATCCGCCCCAGGGCCACGACCGCCTCCGCCCGGGCATCGCTGGCGGCCATGAACGCCGGCGGGCGGACCGCGATCCCGGTCAGCTGAGCCTTGGTCTGCACCGCAAGGTCAATGGCCGCCTGCGAGGCGGCCCGCCCGGCATGCGTCTCGCGCGCCGGGGCCAGGATGGTCGCGATAGCCGGCGCCCTCGCCCCGGACCAGGAGCACGGCGACGTGCTGGGCCAGCGCGGCGCGCAGGAGCCCCACCGCCGCGAATCGGCCGCCCGGAGGGGGCAGGACGGCAACCCCGGCATGAGCGGCGCGTGCCGCGGCGATCACGGCATCCGCGGAGCCCGACTCCAGCGCCGCCTCCGTTACGGTGATCCCCTCCGCCCGCTCGGTCGCCGCCTGGATCAGGGCCCGGATCTCTCGCGTCTCCACGGAGGGCTCGGCGGACGCCTCCTCCGGGCCCGGCTCCCCGTCGTCGTCGACGTCGCCATTCCCGCGCGGAGACCTTGGCCTCCGGCTCGCCGTTGGGCCCCATGGGCCTGTGCAGCAGCAGCAACCCCTCCGCCGCGCTGTTGCGGACGAGGTGGATCGCCGCGGGCAGCAGGCGCTCCAGGTCCTCCGGCGAATGGAGGCGCACCGCAATGAGGCTGCCGAAATCGGCCGGGAATCGGGCCGTGGCGGTCGTGAAGGTGCGCACCACCATGGGGTAGTCCGCCGTGGCGCAGACCACGGTCACCAGGTCCCCCTCCTCGAGGACCGTGGCGCCGTGCGGCACGATCAGCGCCCCCCGGCGGCTGATGGCGGCGATCAGCGTCCGCTCCAGCTCGAGCTCTCGCAGGGGGCGACCAACCAGCGGCGAGTCCGCCGCGATCCGGAACTCGATCGCCTGGGCCATCCCCTCCGCGAACGCGGCCGAGCTGACCCGGCGCGGCTCGAGCTGGATCTCCAGGCGACGCGCCGTCAGGCGCGCCGGGGAGAAGGCGACGAAGTCCTCGCTGCGGTACGCGTTGATGCTCTCCGGACCGGCAGCCACGGCCGCGATGCGCGGGACGCCCGCCGCCTTCGCGATCCGGCACACCTCCAGGTTGGCGCGGTCGTTGCCGATGGCGGCCACCACCGCATCGGCCCGGTCCAGGCCCGCCCGCTCGAGCACCACCCGGCTGGTGCCGTCGCCCAGCTCCAGGCGCGTCTCCCCCGCCGATGCCGCCGATGCCGCCGGCCGGCCCGATCCATTGCCCGTTTCGCCGGAGCGCGCGTCGCGAAGCAGGTCGAGCCGTTCCTGGTCGTTGTCGACGACCGTGACCTGCCAGGCCTCCGAGAGTCCTCGCAACAGATCGCGGGTGATGCCACCCGCCCCGACGACGATGAGCTGCACCGATCCTCCGACCCTGGGCGCGGTACCGGGGGGTTCCGGTTGGCGCGCATTATCCGGGACGGCCGGGCCGCGGCGCGCGGGGTGTCAGCGCCGGCCCGATACCGGGCATGGTCGGCCATGCCATGTTCGAGCAGCTGGAACGTAACGTCGCCCGTGGCGCCGCCCCGAGGGTCTTACCGACACGGTGTTCGACCCGCCGTGACGTACCGTCGCCAGAACAGCGGGAGACCGCCTCTCGCCGACGTTACGTTCGGGTGGGTGTAACAACGGGCGGATCCAGGTGGGGTTTGCCGCGAGATTCGTGCCGCCTGAAGAGGGCGCCATCGGCCTAGACTACGCGCGCCCATGAGCAGCACCGCGGCCCTCAAGCACGCGCGCAGACCTTCTCCGCCGGCAGATCCTGATCGACGGGCACAACGACCTGCCCTGGGCGATCCGCGAACGCGGAGGGCGCGCCGGGCGACATCGGCGCCTACGAGCTCGTCCGGGAGCGGCGCCAGCCGGGGATCGCCCGGGGCCACACGGATTTCGCGCGCGCCCGACGGGGCGGGCTGGGCGGCCAGTTCTGGAGCGTCTACGTCCCCGGCGAGGGCGGGATGGACGCCCGTCCGGCGCGCACCCAGCTGGAGCAGCTGGACCTGGCGCGGCGGCTCATCGACCGCTACCCGCGACACCTTCGCTTCGCGTGGTCAGCGCGCGAGGTCCGCGAGGCGTTCGCCGCGGGGCGCATCGCCAGCCTGCTGGGTATGGAGGGCGGGCACGTCATCGAGAACTCGCTGGGCGCCCTGCGTGCGTTCGCCGACCTGGGCGCCCGCTACATGACCCTGACCCACAACAGGGCCAACGACTGGGCGGACTCCGCCACCGATGCGCCGCGCCACGACGGCCTCTCCGACTTCGGCCGCGAGGTGGTCCGGGAGATGAACCGGATCGGGATGCTGGTGGATCTCTCCCACGTGGCGCCGTCGACGATGCGCGACGCGCTCGACACCTCCGAGGCGCCGGTGATCTTCTCCCACTCCTCGGCGCGGGCCCTGTGCGACGTCCCGCGCAATGTCCCCGACGAGATCCTGCGCCGGGTGCCGGCCAACGGCGGGGTGGTGATGATCACCTTCGTCGCCGGCTTCGTCTCGCCCGATGCCGCCGCGATCCTGGTGCCGGCCATCGCGGAAGTCGGCGAGCGGCTGGCCGGCGTCACGGATCCAGCCGAGCGGCGCGCCATCCAGCGCGAGGTCCTCGAGGGGCTGGAGGTGCCCATCCCGCCGCTCTCGGTGGTGGCCGACCACGTCGAGCACGTGGTGGCGGTGGCGGGGATGGAGCACGTGGGGCTGGGTGGCGACTTCGACGGCACGGTCTTCCTCACCCGCGGGCTCGAGGATGTCTCCGGCTACCCGAACCTGTTCGCAGAGCTGCTGTCGCGCGGATGGTCCGATGCCGATCTCGCCCGCCTGGCGGGCGGCAACGTCCTGCGCGTGATGCGCGAGGCGGAGGGTGTCGCGGCGCGCCTGCGGCGCGCCGGGCGCGAGGCGTCGCTGGCCGCCATCGGCTGACGGCGGCCGCCGGGCAGGCACCGGGTCCACCGGGGGGGCGCCCGCTGTCGGAGGTTTCGTGCGGCAGGAACGCACGACTGGACGACCGCACGACTGCACGGGTGCACGAAAGGGCCCGACGGCCGCTCGCGACCGATCAGCCCGGCGCGAACAGCGGCCTGATCAGGTGAGGAGCGAGAGGACCAGCAGGGCCTGCCCCAGGTGGTACGCGACCCTGCGCGGCAGGCGGCCGCCGGGCAGGCGTGCGACGAACCGATCCCAGCCCAGCAGCCCGTCGGAGACGAAGAAGAAGATTGCTCCCGCGGCGGCCGTGGCGTCACCGATCCCGGCAGCGGCGGCGGTCATCAACGAGATGACGGCAAGGTAGACGGCGACCGCGGTGCCCAGACGCCAGCCGCTCTTCGCGACCGCGGCGCGCACGATGCGGCTGCCGACCCAGGTGCCGGCCACCCAGACGAAGACCGCGCCCATCGCCAGCTCGCCCGGCGCCTGCTGCTCCCCGACGAAGGCGCCCAGGTACGCGACGGTGAGCGACGAGGAAGAGGCCCAGCCCCATCGCCGAACCAGCGTCGCTCGCCGGGGACCACGGACAAGGAGCGCGACGTCGCCGGCGAGCGAGACGGCGAGCGCGAACGCAAACCACGAACGCTCGCCCGGGCTGCGCGGGTCCAGGACCAGCGCGGCGACCAGCAGGGCAGCGAGCACCGCCGGCTTGGTCACCAGCTCCACCCGGCGGCGGCCGGTGCCCACGGCCATCCAGTCTGCGAGCGCCGCCACGGCGGCAAGGCCGAAGCAGATCGAGGCGGCTGGCGTCATGAAGGCATCGTACGGCCCCATTGCGCCCAGGTGGGATGATCCACGCCATGTCCGCGACCGTACCCCGGACGTGAACGCGCTGCTGGACGCCGTCGGTGCGGCCTTGCCCAATCTCGGCCTCGCCCTCGTGGCGGTTCTTGCCCTGATGACCGCCCTGTGGCTGCTCAGCCTGCCGCTGCGCAACGCGAGCATCGTGGACATCGCCTGGGGGCCGCTCTTCGCGCTCCAGGCGCTCGTCTACCTGGCGGTCACCCCGGATGGGTTCGGGGGCCGCAAGCTGATCCTCGCCGTCCTGGTCGTGGTCTGGGCCGCGCGCCTTGCCTGGCACGTTGCATCCCGCAACCTGGGCCAAGGGGAGGACTTCCGCTACGCCGCGTGGCGCCGCGACGCCGGCGCATCGTGGTGGTGGCGCTCGTTCCTCCGCGTCTTCGTCCTCCAGGGCGTCCTGGCCTGGGTGATCGGCATGCCCCTCTTCGCCGCAATGGTCGGCGGACCGCAGCACTGGACGCCGATCGACGCCATCGGCGCAGTGGTGTGGGCCATCGGCTTCTTCTTCGAGGCGGTCGGTGACTGGCAGCTGCGGCGCTTCGTCGCGAACCCCGCCAACCGGGGAACCACCATGCGCTCCGGCCTGTGGGCCCTCACCCGCCACCCGAACTACTTCGGCGACGCCACGCAGTGGTGGGGATTCTGGTTCCTCGCGCTCGCGGCCGGGGGCTGGTGGAGCGTCTTCTCCCCCGCCCTCATGACCTTCCTGCTCGTCCGCGTCTCCGGGGTGGGCCTCCTGGAACGCGAGATCGTCGCCCGCCGCCCCGACTACGCCGAGTACATGCAGACGACCTCCGCCTTCATCCCGTGGTTCCCACGCCACCGCACCGGGAGATCAGCCCAATGATCCTCAGCAGCTCCGAGACGATCCGCGCCTACACGAATGCCGGCTGGTGGGGCACCACCACCCTCCTGGACCTGTGGAACGCGAACGTCGCCGCCCACCCGGAGCGCACCGCCCTGGTCGATCCCCCGAACCGCGCGCGAGCTGACCGTGGGCGCGCCGCAGCGCTGGACCTACGCGGAGGCCGATGACCGGGCCACCCGCCTCGCGAGCGCGCTCCGCACGGCCGGAGTCGGGCGCGACGACGTGGTCATGGTCCAGCTCCCCAACATCGTGGAGCTGCCGCTCGTCTACCTCGCGGCGCTGAAGCTTGGGGCCGTGGTCTCGCCGCTGCCGGTCCAGTACCGGCAGCACGAGCTGCGCCACACCATGGGCGTGGTGCAGCCGCGGGCCTTCATCACCGCGACCCGATGCACCGGGTTCGACCACGTGGCCATGGTCTCCGCGCTGCGCTCCGAGGTGCCATCGCTCTCGCCGGATGTGGTCGTCGCACTGGCGGAAGACGGCGATGCGCTGCCGGACGGCGTGCTGGCGCTGCGCGGCATCCTCGAGACCGATGGCGCCCTCCCCGCGTTCGAGGGCCTCACTCCGGGGTGGGACGCCAACGAGATCACCACCATCTGCTGGACCTCCGGCACGGAGGCGGAGCCCAAGGGCGTCCCGCGCAGCCACAACATGTGGATCAGCATCGCCTACGGGACGACGGACGGCGCCCGCCTGGCCGATGGCGCGGTGATGCTCAACCCGTTCCCCATGGTCAACATGTCGGGGATCGGCGGGATGCTGGTGCCCTGGCTGCAGGTGGCGGGCACGCTGGTCATGCACCATCCCATGAGCCTCCCCGTGTTCCTTGCCCAGGTCGCGACGGAGCACGCCGAGTACACGGTGGCGCCGCCCATCCTGCTGAACATGCTGCTCGCCAACGAGGCGCTGCTGGCCGCGGCCGATCTCTCGTCGATGCGGGTCATCGGCTCCGGCAGCGCGCCGCTCTCCGCCTTCATGGTGGAGGGCTGGAAGAACCGGTTCGGTATCGACGTCCTCAACTTCTTCGGGTCGAACGAGGGGATCGCGCTGGTCGGCGACCCGGCGACCGTGCCCGATCCGGGCGAGCGGGCGCGCTACTTCCCGCGCTTCGGGACACCCGGTCCGCGCGCCGCTGGCGGCGACCTCGGGGAGTGGGGCAACCGCGCCGCCCTGGGCATGGAGACCCGGCTCCTGGACCCGCTCAGCGGGGAGCCGCTCACCGCCCCGGACCAGCCCGGCGAGCTTGCCTTCCGCGGCCCCACCCTCTTCCCCGGCTACTACCACCGGCCGGAGATGACCGCGCGCGCCTTTGACGCGGACGGCTTCTACCGCACCGGCGACCTGTTCGAGGTCCCGGCGGAGCGGCGGGATCGACTTCGCTTCGTGGGACGTGCCCGCGACCTCATCATCCGCGGCGGGATGAAGGTGGCCCCGGAGGAGCTGGAGGCGCTCATCGCCAGCCATCCGGCGGTCGCCGAGGTGGCGGTGGTGGGAATCGAGGACCGGCGGCTGGAGGGCGAGCAGCGGATCTGCGCCGTGGCGGTCCTGCGTCCGGAGACGTCGCTGACCATGGGCGAGCTGCGGGCGTATCTCGCGGAGCGGCAGATCGCCGCCTACAAGATGCCCAAGGAGCTGCTGATCCTGGACGCACTGCCGCGCAACCCGGTGGGCAAGGTCCTCAAGCGCGATCTTCGCATGCGGCTCGAGGGTCGGGGTGTCGGGCGCTCGGTGGCCGAGTCCGAGGGCGAAGCGACCCACGCCTGAACCGCGGACGCCGGCCGCCCGCATCGGCCTAGACTGGGCCGCCGATGCAGCAGCCACCACCCGGAATCACCCGCCTGGGCGCGCTCGACGTGATCCTGGTTCGCCACGCACAGCCGATTCCGTCGTGGTCTCCGGGCTGGGAGGATCGCGACAACGAGCGCCCGCTGGACGCCGCCGGCCAGCGTGCAGCCGACGAGCTCGCCGACGAGCTGGAGCGGTACGGGCTCACAGCCATCTACTCCAGCCCGTACCCGCGCGCGCGTCAGACCGTGGAGCCGGCGGCACGCCGCCACGAGCTCCAGGTCCAGGAGCTGGCAGACCTGCGTGAGCGGCTCCTGAACGCCGATGCGCCGCGCGACGACTGGCGCGAGGTGCTCGAGCACAGCTGGTCGGATCCCGACTACGCCCTCCCCGGCGGCGAGTCCGGCCGCACGGCACAGCGGCGGGCGCTCGCGGTCCTGGACCTGCTCCGCGTCCGCCACCCGGACGGCGGCCGCCTCCTCGTCGCGAGCCACGGCAACCTGATCGCCCTCATCCTCCAGGCGCTCGAGCCCGGCGTGGACTGCGCCTTCCACCTCGCCATGCCCATGCCCGCGCTCTACCACCTCCAGCACGACGGAATCGGATGGCGGGTGATGGGCGGCTCCGGCTTCGTCCCCCTCTCGGCCACCAACTGACCGGAAGGCTCAGGCGTCGCGGGAGGTGAGGTCCTCCAGCGTCTCGCGGCGACGAGAGAGTCGCGCCTCACCCCCCTCCACGACGACCTCCGCCGCGCGCGGACGACCGTTGTAGGTCATCGACATCGCAGCGCCGTAGGCGCCCGCGCGCCCGATCGCCAGCAGGGCGCCCCGCCCGCACCGCGCCAGCTCCCCGGGGGAGAGCCAGCGGCGGAGATCGCGGGAGAGGACGTCGCCCGCCTCGCAGATCGGCCCCGCCAGATCGACGCGCGGCGCGGCGGCGAGGGCCTCCCCGGGGGCCAGCAGCGCGACGGGATGGTCCGCCCCGTAGAGGACCGGGCGGATCAGATCGGTCATGCCCGCATCGGCCACCAGGTAGGTCAGGCCCTCCGCTGCCCGCGGCTGGACGCGCACCACCCGGGTGACCAGCCAGCCGGCATCGGCGACCAGGCTGCGACCCGGTTCGCAGATGAGCCGATGGCGCCCGAACCGCGCCCCTGCCGCATCCGCGAGCCGCGACAGGATCTCCGGGTCCGTGGCGGCGAGCCCGCCGCCCAGGTCGATCCGCTCCGGCGCCAGGCCGGCGGCGAACGCCGTCGCCTCGACCTCGGCCAGGCGGTCGAGGAGGGCCAGGTGGGCCGCCACGCCCTCGATACCGGAGCCGATGTGGGCGCCCAACCCGGCCAGCGGCAACCCGGCACCGCCCAGCATGGCGAGCGCGGCGGGAAGATTGTCGAGCGGAATGCCGAACTTTGCCGACCCGGCGCCGGTGGCCAGGTGCGGATGGGTCGCTGCCTCCAGCGCCGGGTTGACGCGCAGCCCGATCCGCGGATGCGTGGCGGCCGGGGCGAGACGCATCAGGACGTCCAGGTCGTCGAGCGACTCCGCGTTCACCAGCGCGCCGGCCTCGAGGCCCTCCCGCAGCTCCTCGTCGCGGCGCCCGACCCCGTTCATCACGATCCGATCCGGGGGACAGCCGGCGCGCAGCGCGAGCGCCAGCTCAACATCGGTGACCACCTCGCAGCCCGCGCCATCGGCGACGAGCCGGCGCAGGAGCGCCGGATCCGCGTTGGCCTTGACGGCGTAGGCGACCAGCGCCTCCGGGAACGCTGCGCGGTAACGGGCCAGGTTGGCGGCCGCGGCGTCCAGGTCGGTGATCCAGACGGGCGTCCCCCAGCGAGAGGCTGCGTCGACGAGGAAGGCGGGGGTGGCGGTCACCGCCCGGAGGGTGTCTCGCTCGAGCGCGCCTCGACCGGTCGCCCGGGACGGCGGCCCGAGTCGGCGTCCGGCTTCCACGCCCGGGCGCGGTAGGCCGTCACGTAGTCCGCGGCACCCCGCTCGGCGAAAAAGGCGTCGGCGGCTGCTGCGGCCGCCGCTCTGCCTCACGGAAGCGCCCGCGGCCAGGTGCCCCACCGCCAACCGGAGCCGGGCGAGGAGCGTGATCTCACCAACGTCGTCGAGGGCTCGTTGCGCGGCGCCGAACGCGATCCGGCCCTCCTCCCAGCGTTGCGTCGACGAGCTTCGCAAGGGTAGTGCCCATCTGGTGGATGGCCAGCGTGCGGGGTGCGCCATCGGCGATCGGCTCGAGCGCCTGCAGCGCGGGCGCGATCCACTCACCCTGCGCGGATGCCGCTCCGGCGAAAAGAATGGCCGTGGCGCCCGCAAGGGCCGCATCGCCCACGCTCTGGCCCTTCAGTCCAGCCTCGCGAGCCTCCTCCCAGCGACCCTGGGCGATGTGCAGCTCGCCCAGCAGGGACGAGAGGCCTGCGGTGGCCTGCGCGCTGTCCAGGACGACCGGCCGGCTCGTGCAGGCAGCCGCAGCTGCGTCTCCGCCTCATCCGGGTCGCCGCGGTAGATCCGCCTGCGAATGAGCTCCGTCTCGAACCAGGTCGCGTAGAAGCCGGAGGCATCGGCCCGCTCAACCTCCATTTCGGGCAGCCACGCGTCCCAATCACCCAGGTCGAACGACGTGCCCAGCGCGACACCGATCGCCTGCTGCATCCGGGTGCGCAGCCCGAACCGCTCGGCGATCTCATGCTGCTCTCCAACCAGGGTCAGCGCCGAGCGGAGGCTGATCCCACCAATCAGGATCTGCAGGTTGTTGCGGGCGCGGAGCGCGTTCATGGGGTTGCCGGCCAGGTCCGCCACGCTGATGCAGCCGCGAAGGGTCACCTCCGCCTCCGTGATGACGCCGACGTTGAGGAGCGCGGTCCCCTTGGTGATCAGGATGTCGACGAGGTCGGTCTGGGTGAGGACGGCCTGCTGGGCGAGAACGCGGTCGCACCATTCGATCGAGCGGCGATCGCCCGAAATCATCAGCGCCCGTGCCAGCTCCGCCTGGGCTCGCGCCACCTCCCGCGATGACGGGAGGCCCTCTGCGTCGGCGAGCGCCGCCTCGAGGATCTGGATCGCGGCGCGGTCACCGTGCTCCGTGAGCTTGGCGGTGGCCTGCAGCGTGCGCGCGCGCAGGATCCCGACGCGGTCGCCGAGTCGGCGGGAGATCTGCTCCGCCTCGTGGCCGTGGGCGATTGCCGCCTCGATGCGGCCCGAATGCATCGCCGCATTGCCGGCGCGCTCCTGGAGTGCTGCCTGCTCGGCCGGATCCGCGGTCACCTCGAGCGCCTGCTCCAGGTACTGCTCCGCGCCCACGAACGAGTGCAGCGCCATGGCCCGATCCGCGGCCGCGCGCAGGACGATCCGCGCCTGCGCCGCGAGCGCATCGGCTTCCGCTCCGTCGGCGGTGGCGCGGTAGGCCGCGAGGTAGTGGCTGGCCAGGACGCCGGCGATCTCGTCCTCGCCCAGCGCCTCGTAGAAGCGCGCCGCGGCCACGTGCTTCGCACGACGGTCCCGCTTCGCGAGCGACTGGTAGGCGACCTCGCGGACCACGCCCTGGACGAACCGGTGCTGGCCGCGCTCAGGCGATCGGGGGTCCGCGTCCAGGGCCAGGATCTCGTGCCGCACCAAACCCGTCAGGCGCTCCTCCAGGCTGTGGCCATCGAGACCGCTCACCGCCGTAAGCGCATCCAGGCTGAAGGAGAGGCCCAGCACGGACGCATCCGTGACGAGGGACCGCTCCTCGGGATCAAGCGAGTCGAGGCGGGCGGCGATCAGCGCGTGCAGCGACTCGGGAACCACCAGCTCCGGGAGATCCTGCACCAGCGTGTATCGGCCGTCCTGCTCGTGGAGGATGCCGCGGTCCAGGAGCATTCGCAGCGTCTCCACCGCGTAAAGCGGCACGCCCTCCGCTCGCCCCACGATGGCGCGCAGCGCCGGCTCCGGCATCCCAGGCACCAGGCCGGTGAGCAGGAGGCGCATGTCGTCGTCGGAGAGGGGCTCGAGGTGGATGGAGGTCGCCGCGCGGACGCCCTGCCCCCACCCGGGGCGCCGCTCGAGGAGCTCGGGGCGTGCCTCAGCCAGGACGAAGATCGGCGAGCTGCGGGCCCAGGTGAGCAGATGTTCCACGAAGTCGAGCAGACCCTGGTCCGCCCACTGCAGGTCCCAGAAGACGAGGAGCACCGTTCCCTGTTCCGCCATCCGCTCGAAGAAGGTGCGCCAGGCCGCGAAGAGCTCTTCGCGGGACTCCTCCGGGAGATCGTCCAGGCCCAGCAGACCGGCCAGGCGGGGCTCGATCCAGCGCCGCTCGGCCGGATCCGTCACGAACTGCTCCACGGTCGCGCGCAGCTGCTCTCGTGCGACCGCCGGGTCGTCCGACTCCGCGATCCCCGCGCGGCCGCGCACCATCTCGGCCAGCGCCCAGTAGCTGATCCCCTCGCCGTACGACGGGGAGCGGCCCTCGTGGAACCAGATGTTCTCCACGACCCCGTCGAGGTACTTCTCGAGCTCCCAGCCGAGCCGGCTCTTGCCGATGCCTGCCTGGCCGATGATCGTCACCAGCCGCGGCTTGCCCTCGCGGGCGGTGGCGTGGAACTGCTCCTTGAGCGCACGCAGCTCCTCGTCTCGCCCGACGAACGGCGGCTCAAGCTGGGCCGCGCGCCCGGATCCGCCGCGCCGGGCGACGACCGCGGTCGCGCGCCAGACGGGGACGGGGGCGGCCTTTCCCTTGAGCTCGCGATCACCCGCCTCCTCGAAGGCGATGGCGTTCGATGCGGCGCGCATGGTCGCCTCGCCCACCAGGACGTTCCCCGGCTGCGCCGCCGACTGGATGCGAGACGCGGTGTTGACCAGGTCGCCGGCGACCATGCCCTGGTTCGTGGCGCCAATGGTGACCGCCGCCTCCCCGGTCAGGACCCCTGCCCGGGCCGCCAGGTGCTCGTCGCCGATCTCCATGGCTCCGACGGCGGCGACCAGCTCCAGGGCGGTGCGGACCGCGCGCTCCGCGTCGTCCTCGTGCGCGGTGGGTGTGCCCCAGACCGCCATCACCGCGTCCCCGATGAACTTCTCGATGATGCCGCCGTGGCGTTCGACGATCTCCTGGGCCGTCTCGAAGTAGCGGCTCAGCAGGTCGCGCGTCTCCTCCGCGTCGTGATGCTCCGAGACGGTGGTGAACCCCACCAGGTCGGTGAACATGACCGAGACGAGGCGACGCTCCGCGACGGCGGCGGTCGGCTGTCCCTCGCCCGTGGCTGATCCCGGGGTGGCTGAGGGCTCAGCAGGGGCAGATGCTCCCGACATCGCGGTGCCGCACTCCCGGCAGAACTTGGCACCACCGGGGTTGTCCGTGCCACACGACGGGCAGGCGACCGCCATGCGCGCTCCGCACTCGATGCAGAACTTGGCGCCGGGCTCATTGGCCGTGCCGCAGGCGGTGCAGGTCAGCATTTGGCTCCGCGTGCTCAAGGATCTGAGCACGGAGTATGACGGGTGTTGTCCCTTGCGCCTACCCGGGATCCCGCACCCGGAGGAGCGTCAGCCCGTCGCCGATGGGCACCATGGCCACCTCGACCCGCTCATCGGTGGCGAGCTTCGCGTTGAGCGCACGGATGGCGAGGGTGCTGCCGTCGTCGACCGCCGGATCCGCCACCCGACCGGACCACAGGACATTGTCGATGGCGATCACGCCGCCCGGCCGGACCAGGCGCAGCGCCCGCTCCACGTATCCGTCGTAGTTGGGCTTGTCCGCATCAATGAAGGCGAAGTCGAAGGTGCCGGCGGCGCCATCGGCGAGCAGCGCGTCGAGCGTGTCGATGGCCGGGCCCAGGCGCAGCTCCACGTGGTCGGCGACGCCGGCGGCCTCCCAGGTCTGACGGGCGATATCGGTCCATTCCGCGCTGACGTCGCAGCAGAGCAGGTGGCCATCGGACGGCAGGGCCAGGGCCACCGCGGTGGAGCTGTACCCGGTGAAGGTCCCCACCTCGAGGCAGCGTCGCGCGCCCGTGAGCCGCACGAGGAGCGCCATGAATGCGCCCTGCTCGGGCGCGATCTGCATGCCATGCTGCGGGAGGGCAGCCGTGCGCTCGCGGAGCGCGCGCAGGACCTCCGGCTCGCGGACGCCCACCCCCACGAGGTAATCGCCAAGCGTCTCGTCGAGGCCGATGCTGGTGTTGGACATGGGTGGCATGGTAGCCCCCGCGCGGGCGAGCGTGACGCTACAGGCCGGCGAAGAGGGAGTCCTCGCGCCCGGTGGACGGGGCATCGTGGCCTCGCCAGGTGGCCAGGACGAAGTCCTCGCTCGAGAGCGCCCGATCGACAAGGTCCTTCGGCATGTCCAGCAGCCAGCCGAAGTCCTGGCGCTGGGTCCGGTGGCAATCCATGCTGCGGTGCTTCACGGCGATCCACCCTGAGACGTCGACGCGGGCCGTGACATCGGCATCCGGCGTGCCAAAGGCGTTCGGCTGGTCCCCGCTCGCGAGGGTCTCTGCGATCTGGCGCAGTGCCTCGACGTTGGTGGGGTTGAGCGCGTCGGGCCCGTACTGGGCAGCCGCGGCCTCGACCTTCTCGAGCGTGTCACCAAAGTCCCAGGGGAGCTTCAGGCCGCGCCGATGGAGCTCCAGCATCAGGCCCAGCAGAGCCTCGCGGTTGAACGCCGTCTCGTAGAGCTTCGCAACGGCATGCGGCTCGCCCGCGTCGCGGTAGCGTCGGGGATCCGCCGCGGCTTCGAAGGCGCCCACCGCAAGGCGGTGGGCGTTGATGTGGTCGGGGTGGCCGTAGCCTCCGTTGCTGTCGTAGCTGACCATGACCGCCGGGCGCGCCTCGCGCACGATGCGCGCCACCCGGCCGATCGCCTCGTCGAGATCCTGGCGCCAGAAGGCATCCGCCCGCTCGTTCGACGGCGTGCCCATCATCCCCGAGTCTCGATAGCCGAGGAGGTGCAGACGCAGCTCGCCGCCGTTGGCGGCCGCCTCGCCGAGCGCCGCCACGGAGCACTCGAGCTCCGCGCGCCGAATCTGGCGCAGGCGCGGCTTGGCCTCCTCCGGATCCAGGGCCGGATCGTGGATCTCTCCCTCCTCGCCGCCGGTGCAGGTGACGAGGTCCACGCGGCGCCCCTCTGCCAGCGACCGCGCGATGAGCCCGCCGGTCGACATGCATTCGTCGTCGGGATGGGCGTGGACGAGGAGGAGCCCTCCGGCGGGCGTGGCCTTGGTCATGGGCAGGTTGATCTCCGGCTGCGGGACGGGATGCGGGACGCGCGGATCACGAGGCGGTGCGGTGCTCCGGGCACTGGCACAGCTCGCGAAGCCGCGCGTAGGTGAAGAGGCCGGTGTCGTGCCCGTCGGCCCAGATGGGAGCCAGCGCGTAGCGGCCAATCCACTTCACGCGCTCGATCGTCGTCTGCTCCGGTCCGAAGTACGTCTCCAGGGTCACGAGGCCGGGCATGCTTCCCTCCCCGGCGCACAGCGCGCAGGGGCAGGCGCGGCGGAGATCGGTCCATTCCCATTCGCCCAGGTGGCCGTCGTCCCACCGGATGCGGATGATGCGGGCCGTCTCGTCGAGCTCGATGCCAATCGGATTGACGATCTCGGGTCGCGGGCTCATCGGTCTCGAACGCAGGGCGAAAGGCTCATGGCTGCCAGAATTGTGCGACACCCAGCCATTCCGCGCCAAAGGTCGCCCCGTTGGCGGTCAGCTGGGTCGGCTTCCTGCCATTGGCCAGATCCCAGACGTAGAGGTCCTGGCGGACGCCTCCGCCCGACGCATTGATGCCCAGGGTGAAGACCACGTGGTCTCCCTTTGGCGACCAGCGAAGGTGGCTGAGCAGCCCCGTGACCTGGACGCGGGAGATGGTGGCGCCGGTGGCGTCCACGACGGCGAGGGTCGAGATGGCGCCGCTCTCCGTGACCGAGATACGCCGCGTTCCATCCGGCGACCAGAGGACCGGCGGCCGGGCGACCGCAATGGTATCGCCGATGACCGGATCGATTCGCCACTGGCCGGCGTTCGCAATCCAGAGGACGACGTTGCCGTCGCTCGTGCCGAACAGACGGTCCGTCCCACCCTCGTCAAAGAAGCGTGCCGCATTCAGCTGCGATCGCTGCTCCGACGCGGGGTGCGGGAAGTTGATGGTCGACAGGGTCGTGGTGGTGCCCGACGCGAAGCTGATGGCGTACACCGTCGCATCGTCGTTTGCGCCGCCGCGGGTCACCTTCGCCACGTAGATGGTGCTCGCATCACTGCCGAACGTCACCGCGTCGACACCGGACGCCAGGACGCGGTCCGGCTTGCCCGGCGTGATGGCCAGGAGCTTGCCGCTCACGATGGCGACCATGACGGTGCCGTCCGGGGCCACGGCATAGTGCCCAATGTCGAGGCTGGACTTGGCCACGACCGTCGGGGCCTTGGAGGTCGCGAAATCGTCGCGGTACAGCTCGCTCGCCCCGAGAGCGGTGGGCCGCGCCAGGTAGAGCATCTCCATGGCGCCGTAGGTGGGCACCGGAGTCGGGGCCGGTGTGACGGTGGCCGATGCCGGGACGCTCTCGGAGGGAGTCGCGAGGACTGGCAGGCTGGCCACCAGAGACGCGGACGGACGGACCCCGATGCTCGGCGATGTGCTCGCCGCAAAGCCGCCGTTCGCCTCGGTGTAGATGAGCGCCAGCAGGACGATGACGATCCCCGCCAGGGCGAGGACCATGCCGATCAGCCAGGGGACCGCCTGCTCGGCCGTGGTCGGGCGCCGGCGATCGCCGTATCGGCGCGTGTCCCAGATCTCGAGTGCTGGCGTCGACGGCTCCGCCTCCACGACCTCGCCGCCGGCCGCTGCCGCGGCCACGTCCGGAACCACGTCGCGGTTCTCGTCCCGGGCCTCGTCGTGGTCCTCGTCCCGGGCCTCGTCATAGGCCCCGTCGCCGGCCTCGTGATAGGCCCCGTCCCGGGCGTCGTCGCGGGCCTGGCCGTAGGCCTCGCCGTAGGGGCCTTCCTGCGACTCCGGTCGGTCGGTCCCGGGTGGGTCGCCCCATGTGCCGGTGTCCTCGGACGGCCAGGAGAGTGGGCCTGGCGTGCCGAAAGGGCCCTCATCCCGGGGGTCGCGAGATTCGAACGGGCCTTCATCCCGGGGATCGGCTCCGAAAGGACCGTGCGGCTCCCGGGGATCGTCCGGCTCGAAGGGATCGCCGGGCTCGCGGGGATCGTCCGGCTCGAAGGGATCGTCCGGCCCGAAGGGATCGCGCGGACCCGTCATCCAGGCACCACCACGGCTGTTGGGCTCATCGCGCCCGATCATAGCGAAGGCCGGCCTCGTCGGACCCGGTGCCCGCGTGCCCCGCAGCCTTTCCCGCCTGCGGCCGGGCGTGGTGGGTCGGCGAAGACAGCCCGCGTAAGATGGCGCGCATGAGCGTGAAGGTGGCAGCCTGCCAGATCGACCCCCAGCTCGGTGAGGTCGACCGCAACCTGGAGCGGATCGAGCGGGCGGTGGGTGAGGCGGCGCGCAGCGGCGTCAGTCTCGCCGTCCTGCCCGAGGCTGCGGTCACCGGCTATGCCTTCGATTCACTCGACGAGGCGAGGCCGGTGGCGCGCCGGGCAAAGATGGTTGCCGAGGATCGCCTCGCGGAGCTCGCCCGCATCCACGACATGGCGATCATCTGCGGCTCCCTGGAGCCAGAGGCCAACCAGATCTACAACCTGGCCCACATCATCACCGCCGATGGCCGCCGCTTCCGCTATCGCAAGACCCACCTTCCCTTTCTGGGCGTCGACCGCTTCGCCACCCCGGGGCCGGATGCGCCACAGGTCTACGAGCTGGGCGGCCTTCAGGTTGGGGTCCTGATCTGCTACGACCTGCGCTTCCCGGAAGCGTCGCGGATCGTGAGCCTGGACGGCGCCGATCTCATCGCCCTGCCCACGAACTGGCCCGTGGGCGTGGAGTTCCATCCGGAGCTCTTCGCGCCGGCCCGCGCGGCGGAGAACCACTGCTATCTGCTGGCCTGCGACCGCGTGGGGACCGAACGCGGGACCACGTTCCTCGGCCGCTCGATCCTGCTCGACTACGACGGGAAGCGGCTGGCGACGGCGAGCGACGTCGAAGAGACGTTGCTGGTTGGCGAGGTGGATGCCGACAGCGCCCGTGAGACGCACGTGCGCCTGCGCCCCGGCGAGCATGAATGGGACACGATCGCGGATCGTCGTCCCGGACTCTATGAGCGGCTTCTCACCCCAGGCGTCAACCGCCGGCGGCCTCCGGGTGCCAACCTGTACTCAGGGAATGGCGAGTAGCTGCTCGTCCTACTCCGATGCGGCCCACATGATGAGGCCCACCGTGACGACGCCCGTGACCAGCCCCACGAACGCGGCAAGGCCTTCCGGCCCGTTCCCATTCACGGTGGGGGCGATGTCGTTGATCACCGCCAGCCCAACGGCCATATAGCCAAGCCAGAGCACGGTCGCGACAGCGGCGATGATGCTCCGCCGCGTACGGTCCTTGGACATTCAGCGCATCGTAGCAGACGCTCAGACGCCCGACGCCGCCAGCCGAACACGCTCCGGGACGGCGTGGAACAGGGTCGGATTCGCCCGCTTGGGCAGCCCCACTGCTCAGGCGAGCAGGCTGCCGGGCCGATCTGTTCCGGGACGCATCTCCTCGAGGATGGCCAGGAACGCAGCCGCCGGCGCCGAGGGCTCGATCGCGTCCCGCCGGCGAGCCACGACGATCTGGCGGCTGATGGGCGGAAGGTCCGCCACGACCACGGGAACCAGGCGCCCGGTGCCAATCTCCATCTGCACCGAGGTCCGCGGCAGGAGCGCAATGCCCAGCCGCTGCTCCACCATCCGCTTCGCCGCATCGATGTTGTCCACCTCGATGGTCCCGCGCGGCGCGATCCCGGCCTGCCGCACCAGCGCGCTGGTCAGCTCGTGATAGCTGCTCGTCCGGTCGAAGAGGATGAGGTGCTCCGTCGAGAGCTGGCCCATGTTCACCGTACCCGCCAGGGCGAAGGGATGGCCCCGGTGGACCACGAGCACCAGCGTATCGGTGTAGAGCAGGACGCTCGTGATGTCGGCGTGGCGGATGGGTCGCATCAGCCCCAGCTCGATCTCCTCGCGAAGGACCATCTGGAGCACCTCCTCGGAGTGTCCGGCGCGCACGGCGAGCTGGACCCGCGGATGGCTCTCCTGGAAGTGATGCAGGACGGCGGGCAGGACGTAGGTGCTGATCGCCGGTGCCGCGCCGATGGCGAGGCGTCCGGCCGCGCCGGACGCGATCTCGGCAACCTGCTCGCGCCCCGTGGCCAGCGCGGCCCGCGCTCGCTGCGCGTACGGAAGGAAGGCGCGGCCGGCATCGGTCAGGTGGCTGCCGGAGCGTCCGCGAACCAGGAGCCGGGCGCCCAGGACCGCCTCGAGCGCCTGGATGCGCGCCGTCACTGCGGGCTGCGTCACGAAGAGCCGCTCGGCCGCGGAGCCGATGCTCCCCGTGTCCGCCACCGCCACCAGGGCATCCACCTGCGCCAGGAGGAGCGCCTCAACCGGCGGCTGGTTGGGTCTCTCAAACGCCATCGGACATCAGTGTCGCTTATGACCTTCATCTGAGCAATTGCTTTGACTGATACTACGCCATCGGCCAGAGTAGATGCATGACGTATCAAAACCTGACCACGAACGCGCTGCCGCGACTGAGGTTCGGCACGCGTCGCACCCCCCGCATCTCCGCGATCCTGGAGGGGCTGCGCCTGCGCCGGCCTCCCGTCGACGAGCCCGAGGTCATGACGACCGCGGAGCTCGCCGAGTGCGGCTGCCCCGACTGGTGCCACCGCGACCACCACAACGAGTAGGCACCCCACCCCTCGCAGCTCATCGTGGAGGTCCATTCCATGACCGTGACCCAGCTCCCGCCTGCCCCGCCGGGCAACGACGCCCGAGACGGGCCTCGTCGAGACGCCGCTCCTGCCCCCGGGCTTCGGCATCCCCGCGTCCCGATTCGAGAATCCATCCACGCGCATGCGCCGCCTGCTCGAGACGGAGCCCTACCTCTTCGGCCCGGGCGTCTACGACCCCATGGGCGCGCAGCTCGCCATGTACCACGGGTACAAGGCCATGTACTTCAGCGGCTACAGCTTCGCCATCGCCCACCTGGGCACCACCGACATGGACCTCTACTCCGGCCCGGAGATCGCCGATGGCGCCCGCCGGACGGTGAGTGCGCTGCGCAAGTTCCAGCTGACCCAGGCGGTGGGCGATCCCGAGAAGGGGGTCGCTCCGCGCCACCTGGAGATCCCGCCCCTCGTGGTGGACATGGACGGTGGGTACGGGAACATCTTCAACGTCCAGCGCACCACCGAGCTGTACGTCGGGGCGGGGGTTGCCGCGGCGCATATCGAGGACCAGGTCCTCCCCAAGCGCTGCGGGCACATTGGCGGAAAGGCGCTCATCCCGGCATCCGAGATGGTCGGCAAGCTGCGGATGGCGCGCGCGGTCGCGGACGACCTGGGGAATCACGATTTCGTGGTCATCGCCCGCACGGACGGCCTCTCCGCGATCGACGCGCCCGAGCCCGCGCGTGGCCTGGACCTGGCCGTGGAGCGAGCGCTGCGCTACCTGGACACCGGGATCCCCGACCTCGTGTGGTGCGAGTTCCCCACCTCGGACCGCGGACCGGTGGAGGAGTTCTCGCAGCGGGTCCGCTCGCGCTTCCCGGAGGCGCGCTTCGCCTTCAACTGGTCGAGCAGCTTCAAGTGGTTCCGCGATCCGGAGCCGATCACCTTCGCCCAGCTGGGCGAGCTGGGGTTCCGCTTCATCTTCATCACCCTGGGCGCCCAGCACGCCACCGGCTATGGACTCAACCAGCTCCTGGTGGAGATGGCAGATGGTCAGCAGGACGGATACATCGCCCTGCAGCGCCGGGAGTGGGAGGGCAACCTGGACGTGCCCACGCGCTCGCACCACCAGTTCAGCGGGGTCCCCTACCACCACCTGATGGGCAAGGCGTATGACGCCGCGCGCCTGGGATCCGACTTCGTGGAGGAGCTTGACGAGGAGCGCGTGGTCTAGGCGCACGCGGGCCGCGGAGCGTCAGGGAGCCGCAGAAGGGAGTGCACCCCCGGGCGGCTCCTTCGCACCTGCTCGATCCCGGACCGACGCCACCAGCAGTGCCGCCCCCACGTACGAGCAGGCCATTACCCCGAAGGCGGCCGGATAGCCGAGGCCCTGGGCGACCAGCCCAATCACCCAGGCCCACGCCGCACCGATCCCGAACGCGGCGGTGAAGTACACCGCGAACGCCACGTCCCGCAGAGGCCCGGTGGCGCGGTCGGCCAGGAAGGCCTGCAGTACGGGCGACTCGGAGAAGACGGCGGCGCCGAAGGGGAGGAGGAGCGGCACCAGGACGACGAGATTCGCGCCCGCGGCCAGGAACGCCACGATCCCCGCGGCCATGAGGCTGTAGTAGACGATGAGGGTCCGCCGTCGGCCGTATCGGTCACTGATCCAGCCCGCCAGGAGCGGCCCCACCACCGCGCCCACCAGGAGCAGCGCGTAGAGGGTGGCGGTGGTGCCCTCGTCGAAGCCCAGCGGCCCGGACAGGTAGAGGAGCATGAACGGGGCGAGGATGTCCAGGCCCCGCCCGCCGGCCGCGACCAGGGCAGCGGCGAGGATGGCACGCAGGTCGCGACGGGCCAGCACCTCCCGGACCTGTCCGCGCACGGAACCCTGCGCACGAGCCGCCCGGCGGTACGCATGGTGGTCCTCGCGGACGAAGACCAGGATCGCGATCCCCACCAGGACCGCGGGTGCGCCAAACAGCGCCAGCGTCGCCTGCCAGCCCACGCTATGGATGAGCGCAACTCCCACGAACGGGACCAGGATGGTGCCCACGTTCCCCCCGCTGATATGGGCGCTGATGCGCGAAGCCGCGCCGGTCGGACGGGTAGACGTCCGAGAGGAGCGCGTTGCCCACCGGGTGCTGGGGACTGCTCCCGATCCGCGAGGCGCTGATGGCGGCCAGCAGCTGCCCCATCCCGCGGGAGAGCCCGCCGGCCATGAGGCTCACCCCGAACAGGATCTGGCCGCCGCCGAGGAGGACGGGCCTGGCCACGTACCGGGTAAGGACCCCGTACGACAGCTGCATGAGCCCACCGACCGCCGTGGTGATGGCGATGAAAAGGCCGATGTCGCTGGGCCGCAGCCCGAACTGCACGACCACGACCGCGTAGATCAGCGGAAGGAGCGCCGATGTCGCGTGCAGGACCGCGTGCGCGGTCGCGAGCAGGGCGAGCGTCACGCCCCGCTGGCGGGTGCTAGGATCGGAGCCGATGTCGATCTCCACGCGTCCCTCCGCCGGTTCCGAGCCAGCTCCCGGCGCGCTCGACGGCCTGGAGGCGTGGCTGGTCGCGACAATCCCCCCGGTGATGCGTCACCTGCTGGCCCATGCCCGGAGGCGACCGGCCTGGGCCGAGCTCACCTACCAGCAGTACAACGTTCTGCGCATCATCGACGGCGAGGGGGCCACCGCGCAGGGCGAGATCGCGCGGCGGCTGATGGTCTCTGCTCCGGTGATCACCCGCCAGGCCGCCGCGCTGGTGGACGCCGGGCTCGTCGAGCGCCGCGCAGACCCCGCGGATCGCCGCTCGGTGAAGCTCGCGCTCACGACCCGGGGTCGCCGCCGAGTCCGCGCCATGCGCCGCGAGCTGCTGGCCGCGGCGGGCGAGCTGCTCGCCCCGCTCCCGGATGACCAGCGCGAGACCCTGGCGGCAGCGCTCGAGCAGCTGCGGGTCCTGCTCCCCGGACGCGGGCGCGTCGGGGAGGGCAGCGCGGACCAGTCGCGGCCCTAGGCGCTGCGCGCCAGGTTCGCCCGCCGCAGCGCCCTGCGTCGGACCAGGAGACCCCACCCCACCAGGCCCAGGACGACTCCGGAGATCGCGCCCCCCGCGATGAACCCGGCCGGCGCGCCCCACGCCTCCGCCACGCCGCCGGCGAAGAAGCCGCCAATTGGGGTGGAGCCGGCAAAGACGGTCACGTACAGGGCCATCACCCTGCCGCGCAGCGCGTCGGGCACGCCGTACTGGACGGAGACGTTGACGGAGTTCACGAAGAGCATGGAGCTGAGCCCCACCAGCCCAATGAGGAGGTAGGCCGCAGCCGGCCCCTGGACCAGCCCCAGACCCAGCTCGAAGAGGACAAAGGCGGCGGTGCCGCCCAGGATCAGCGGCATCAGCGGCCGCCGGTTTCCGGTGAAGGCGAGCACCAGGGAGCCCAGCAGCGATCCTGCGCCCATGACCGCGAAGAGCGCGCCGTACCCGTTTGCGTCGAGGCCCAGCGTGTTCTGGGCATAGAGCGGGACCAGCGTCTGGAAGTTCATGCCGAAGGTGCTGACCCCTCCCAGCAGGACCAGCGGCCAGAAGACCGACGGCGTCTGGACCGCGTAGCGAAATCCCTCCGACAGGCTCCGGAACACGCCGATCCGCGGCGGCCGCTCGATCTCGTGCAGCTGCGCGGAGCTCATCAGCACCAGCGCCAGCAGGACGGCCAGGTAGCTCACCGAGTTGAGCGCGAAGTTGAACGCGGGGCCGGCGACCGCCAGGGTGAGGCCGGCGACGGCGGGGCCGATGACGCGCGCCAGGTTGAAGCTCGCGCTGTTGAGCGCGATGGCGTTGACCAGCGCCTCGCGCGGGACCAGCTCGGCGGCGATCGCCTGCCGAAGCGGCATGTCCACCGCGTTGACCATCCCCAGCAGCCCGGCAAGGATGAAGATGTGCCAGATCTCCACGACGTTGGTCGCGGCCAGGTACGCCAGCACGCCGGCCTCGATCATGGCGACGAACTGGGTGACGATCAGCGCCTTGCGCTTGTCGACGCGGTCCGCGAGGACACCGCCGAAGGGGGCCAGGAGCGTCGAGGGCAGGTACTGCAGGGCCAGCACCTCGCCCAGCTGGATCGGCGTGCCGCCCAGCTGGAGCACCAGCCACGGCTGGCTGACCGACTGCATCCAGGTCCCCACCAGGCTGACGATCTGGCCGAACCAGTAGAGGCGGTAGTTGCGAAAGCGCAGCGCCGCGAACCCGCGGGTGAGGCCGTCCCATAACGTGACGAGGCCCGGCGGCGTGGCGCGCCGTGGAGCGGGAGATCGGTCCATCGGTGGCGAATCGTAGCCCCCGGCGTCGTGTTCGGCGTCGTCGCTCGCGCGGGCGCGGCGGCCCGAGCCGTCAGTCCGCCTGTGCGGCGGTCACCGGCTGGTCAGCGGGCGCTCTTGCGGCGCCATCGGTGTCGATAGGCGGCTCCTCGCTGGCCAGCGATGGTGGCGTGACGCGGCTGATCAGCTGCCAGGCGGCCAGGACCAGGAACCCGGCCGAGAGCGCCCCGCCCAGGACGAAGCCCGCCGGAGCTCCGAAGAGCTGGGCGATCCCACCGGCGAAGAGGCCGCCAATGGGCGCGGATCCGGCAAACACGAACACATAGAGGGACATCACCCTGCCGCGCAGCTCGTCGGGCACGCCGTACTGGATGATCACGTTGATGGTGTTGATCATCAGCATCGACGACAGGCCAATCAGGATCACCAGCCCGAACGCCGGCGTTGGCGAACGGCTCAGGCCAAGCAGGACCTCAGCGGTGACGAATCCCGCCCCGCCGCCCACGATGAGCGGGATGAGCGGTCGCCGGCTGCCGGCGAAGGCCAGGCTCATCGAGCCGGTCAGCGAGCCAATGCCCATCACCGCGTAGAGCGCGCCGTACCCGTGGGCATCCAGGTGCAGCGTGTTCCGGGCGAAGAGCGGCAGCAGGGTCTGGAAATTGAGCCCAAAGATGCTGATCCCGCCGAGGAGGATGAGCGGCCACAGGATCCCCGGCGTGCGCAGCGCGTAGTCAATGCCCTCGCGAATGCGGCGCAGGGCGGGACCGCGGACCGGCTGGGTGACCGCGTACATGGTCCTGGGATTCATCAGCATCAGGCCAACCAGGACCGCCACGTAGCTCACCGCGTTGATCCCGAAGTTCACGGCGGTGCCCCACAGTGCCAGCGTGATCCCGGCAATGGCCGGACCCACGATGCGCGCCGCGTTGAAGCTCGCGGAGTTCAGCGCAATGGCGTTCACCAGCTCGCGGCGCGGGACCATCTCGGCGGCGAAGGCCTGCCGCACCGGCATGTTCACCGCGTTGATGCAGCCCAGGACCACGGCGAGGATGTAGATGTGCCAGATCTGCACCACCCCGGTGACGGTGATGGCGAACAGCATCAGCGCCTGCAGCGCGGCCGCCACCTGGGTCCAGATCAGCGCCTTGCGCTTGTCGAACCGATCCGCGAGGACGCCGCCGTAGAGCGAGAGCAGGGTCGACGGGGCGAACTCGAGGGCCAGGACGATGCCCAGCTGCAGCGGCGTGCCGCCCAGCTGTAGGACGAGCCACGGCTCGGAGACGGACTGCATCCAGGTCCCCACCAGGCTCAGGATCTGCCCGGACCAGTAGAGCCGATAGTTCCGATGGCGCAGTGCGGCAAACACGCCTCCCGGGCCGGAAGGCGTGGGGACGATCGGCGCCGGGACGGAGGCCCGGCGCGTGGATCGCAGTGGAGGGGGGATGGCGGTGGCGAGCCGCCGGGTGAGGTCGGCGAGCGTCATGGTTCGTATTCGTTAGCGATGCTAACAAATTCTCCCCCCTCCCGCCAGCGGGGTGTCCGGGCCCCATCGGGCTATGGGCACTGCGCGGTCGCGCTGCTCAGCCCGGAGGGGAAGCTCCGAAGAGGAGCTCGCGGATCACCGGCGTGGGCGGCGAGCCGTGGGCCACGACCGACTCGAGGAAGGGCCGCCAGCTGAATGGCGTCCCGACGGCATCGGCGCGGCGTCGGGCCTCGCGCTCGAGCTCGGTCATCTCGACCGCCCCCAGGAAGTACTCGCACAGCTGGGTGCTCGAGAGGCGCGCACGGTCCCACTTGTTCGCTGCCTCGGCCTCTTCCTGGAAGCCGCCCTCCACCATGAGCCGCATCGCGTCGTCGCGGTCCATGGCTCCGGCGTGGATGCCAATGTCCATCAGCGCGTTGGTGATCGAGCGCAGGTAGAACTTCCAGTGAACCAGCAGCAGCGCGGGGTCGTCCGCTCCGTACCCCACGTCCATCATCACCTGCGTCACGTACACCGCCCAGCCCTCCGCGAACACGCCCGACTGGAAGGCGGCGCGCACGAGGGACGAGGTTCTGTTCGAGTACGCCAGCTGGAGGTAGTGGCCCGGAACCGCCTCGTGGATGGTGAGGAGGCGGAGCATCCGGTCGTTGTCCTCGCGCAGGTTCGACTCGCGCTGCTCATCGGTCCAGTCGTCGGGCATGGGGGTGATGGCGAAGAACGAGTCGAGGCCGCGGTCCAGCGGGCCGGGCGGCATGAGCATGGCCCCGCCGAAGGCGCGCAGGAAGGGCGGGGTCCAGATGATCTGCAGCGGCTCCTCCGCCAGGCCAATCAGGTCGACCTCGCGGATGAAGGCCTCGATGCGGCTGTTCTCCTCGCGGCAGAAGTCCAGCAGCTCGTCGGCCCCAGGGTGCTCGGCGGCTATGGCATCCAGGACCCGGCGCACCAGGGCGCCGTCGTCGGGAGGCATCGGCTCATCGCCAACCCACTCCGGCCACAGGCTCCTGGCCAGGCGCACCATCTCGCCCCGGACCTCCGCGAATGCCGTGGCGGCCCGTTGCTCCAGCTGCTCCGGCGTCTGGCCGGAGCGCAGGGCATGGCGGAACTTGGCCGCATACAGCTCCGGACCCAGGCGGAAGTCGCCGGTGGCACGCGGCAGCAGGTCGTCGCGGAGCCACCCCACGTGCTCGTCGATCGCCGAGGTCGCCAGGCGGGACGCGTCCACCACGGCCTCGCGCAGACCCGCGTCGTCGAGCGACTCCGCCATCCCTGCGGCTGTTCGCGCCAGGTCCGCCACGCCGGGCATGGTCTGCAGCGCCTTCTCGGCGTGGAAGCGGCTCACCGCACGGGTCGCACCACCTGAGCCTGCTCGCGGACCCTCAAGGTTCGACCGGGCCGCCGCGAGGAGGGCCGGGATGCCGCGCATCCGGGCCGCTGCGCTGGCCAGCCGTTGGGGCAGCGGAGCGAACTCCCTTGAGACGAGCGTGAAGAGCCCGCCACCAACCAGGTACACGTAGGCCAGGGGGTTCCAGGCGCCCTCGCGGAGCTCGGTGTCGGCCCATTCATCGGCCTCCAGCTGCATCCGCAGGATGCCCAGGTCAATGGTCTCGTCGTCGCTCAGCGATGCCGGGTCGAGGGCGGCCACCCGCTCCAGGGCAGAGCGCGTGAACGCCAGCCGCGCCTCGCGCCCGGCTTCGGTCGGGTCCGGCCATTCGCCGTCGTGATCGTGGTTCCCCAGCTCCGTGGCATGGACCGGGGAGAGGCGAAGGTACTCTGCGAGCAGCTCGTCGACGAGCGTGGCAAACGTCATGGTCAGATCCTCGTCCTGGTCAGTGAGAGACATCGTAGCGGGAGTGCACGAAGGGGCACCGCGCACGGCGGCCGCTCCCAGGCCCACCGACTCGTCAGGCGCTGCTGTGAGTCGCGGTAGGCGGGGTCCTGCCGCTCCCAGGCCCACCGACTCGTCAGGCGCTGCTTTGAGTCGCGGTAGGCGACTGCCGTCGTGGGCAGCGGGGTCTCCCCGGCGTGATCCACGCTCAGGCGAGCACCGCGAAGCGACGAGATGCAGCCCGCGAGTCGCCTAACGCTACGGTGGTACGCAAGTGACGGGTCAGGCGGCACCGTCGGTCATAGCGCGCAGGTGGTGCGCAGGTGACGAGCGAGGCAACGCTAGCGGCTCCGGATCAGCAGGGAGCGCGCGCCGGCGCGGGGCATGGTACCGCGACGCCGGCTCTCTGCCAGGCACCGGACCCCTCCCGGCCAGCAGGACCCGTCGTGTACGCTGCGGACATGACCGAGAGCATCGCGGCCACCGACGCCTACGCGCGCACCTGCACGGCCACCGTCACCGCCAGCTCGCCTGAAGGCGTGGTCACCGACCAGACCGTCTTCTACCCCGGCGGCGGCGGCCAGCCATCGGACGCCGGATGGCTGAAGACCGACGGCGGCGCCACCTGGACCATCACCGGCGCCCGCAAGGCGGGCGGCGAGATCGTCCACGCCGTGGAACCCGGCCCTGACGGATCGCTGCCCGAGGTGGGGGCCACGGTCACCGTGGAGATCGACTGGGATCGGCGCCACAGGCTCATGCGGACGCACTCCGCGCTGCATGTCCTGTGCGGGGTGGTCTGGAAGGATCACGGAGCGCAGGTCACCGGCGGCAACATGGAGCCGCTCGCGGGCCGGATGGACTTCGAGTTCGAGACCATGCACGCCGAGCTCGTCGCAGAGATCGAGCGGCGGGTGAACGAGGAGATCGCCGCCGACCGCGAGATCCGGGCGAACGACCTGCCCCGCGCGGAGGCGTTCGCCATCCCGGACCTGATCCGGACCAAGATCAACCTCCTGCCGGAGGGGATCACCCGGGTGCGGACCATCGAGATCGTGGGGCTCGACCTCCAGGCCGATGGCGGCACCCACGTTGCCCATACCGGCGAGATCGGGCGCGTCCGCGTCACCGGTTACGAGTCGAAGGGCCGCATCAACAAGCGCATCCGGATCGCCGTCGAGGACGCGTAGACCAAACTGGACGGCGTCGGCCGGCCCATCAGTCCAGGACGAGCACCCGGGCCGGGATCGGGGGCAGGCCCTCGTACGTCTCGGTCAGGGCAGCCATCTCCGCATCGGGAACCGCCAGCGCCGCGAGGGCGGCATCGGTCAGCAGCGCGTAGGGATGCATCCCGACCACGTCGCGGGCATGATTCTTGAGGAGCCGATGCGCGGCGATGACCGCGGGCCCTGCGACCTCCTCGCGCCCGATGATGCGCTGGACGACGTAGTCCCCGTGGTGGAGCACGAACTTGAGGTCCAGCCCGTTCACCAGGGCGCAGGCGTTGCAGCCGCAGGTCAGCTCCGAGCGTCCCTTGGCGAGGCGCTCGGCGAAGGCGGCGTAGCAGGTCCGCAGGCACGCCAAGACCGACGCTCCGTGCACGGATCCCGGTCCGTCCGGGGCGACCGCGAAAATGGCATCGCCCTCGAACTTCATCACGTTGAACGACGGGGCGAGGACGGTGGCCATCGTATCGAGCAGGCCCGACAGCAGGGAGTAGACGGGCGGTGGCTGGTCAGGATCCGCCACCAGCTCCTCATGCGCCCTGGCGATGCCCTGCAGGAACCCGGTGTAGCCGGAGATGTCGGCGAGCAGCAGGGCTCCCCGCTGCCGCGATGACGGGGCGAAGGCGATGCTCATGAGCGGCCATTGTCGCCCATTCCCGGATCACCACGCGGATCCGGATCGCGGTCGAGGACGGTCAGGCGCGGCCGAGCATGAGGTAGGTGGGCATGGGCCCGCGTCCGCGCACCTCGATCTCGCCGCGCGGCTCGAAGCGGTATCGGTCACGCAGCCGCTCGTAGGTGGCCTGCGTGACCTGGATGCGGTCCGGTAGCCCGTGCGACTCCATGCGGCTCGCCGTGTTGACGGTCTCGCCCCACACGTCATAGATGAACTTCTTTAGCCCGACCACGCCGGCCACCGCGGGCCCCAGGTGCATGCCGATCCGCACGTGGAGGTCGGTCCCGGTCTCCCGCCGATAGCGCTCCACCGCGTCGAGCATGTCCAGCCCGACGTTCGCGACGCGACCGCAGTGATTTTCGGCATTCGGCGCGAGCCCGCCCACGACCATGTAGGCGTCGCCAATGGTCTTGATCTTCTCCAGGCCGTATCGGTCACTGAGGTCGTCGAAGAGCGAGAAGACGTGGTTGAGCAGCGCCACCAGGTCCGATGGGAGCAGCTCCATGGAGAGCTGGGAGAAGCCGACTATGTCGGCGAAGAGCACGGTCATCTCCTCGACCCGGTCGGCGATGACGCCCTCGCCGTCGCGCAACCGCTGGGCTATCGACGCGGGAAGAATGTTGAGCAGGAGGCGCTCGTTCTCGGCATGGGCGCGCTCGACCTCGCGCGCCGCCGTGATGTCCGTCCCGTACAGGTTGGTGAACCCGAACTCGAAGACCGGGACGGCCAGGAGGGAGAAGATGCGTGCCTCCGACTCCAGCTCGAGCGTCTCACCGCTCCCGGCGGCCGCAACGCGACGGATGGCCGCCAGCCATTCGGCCGGGACCGGCTCGCCGACCTCGGCCCCCATGCCGCGACGCACGAGGTCCGCGGCCGGGTTCGCGTAGAGCAGGTTCCCCTGCGGACCGATGCGCAGGACGGGGTGCGGATTCTGGTCCGGGAACTTGGTGATGGCCCGTGCGGCGGTGACATCGGCGCCGTAGATGTTGGTGAAGCCGAGCGCCGGGACCGGCACGCAGTGGAGGGCAAACGTTCGCCCGCCACCCGAGAGCTCCACGGGACGGCCCTCACCCTCCTCGAACGCCCGCTGCAGGTCGGCCAGGAGATCCGCGGGCAGGGGGGCGCCAACCGCCATCCCGATCTCCTCGATCACCTGCGTCGCGGCGGGGTTCGCGTAGGTCAGCACGCCGTCGACCGTCATCCGCATGACCGGGAAGGGATTCCGTTCCGGGAACAGGTCGATCACCCTGCTGGCGGTGATGTCGGTCCCGTAGACGTTCACGAAGCCCAGGGCGGCGACGTCCACCGGCAGGAGGGCGTAGGTGCGGAGATCGCAGGCCAGCTCCAGCGCTCGCGCCTCGGCCATGGCGAGCTCGAGATCGGCAGCGAATTGAGGCGGGACCACGTCACCAACCGATACCCCGAGCGTGTCGGTGATGGGCCGGCTCGCCTGGTTGGCGTACAGGAGGGTCCCGTCGCGCCCGACGCGCAGCACCGGGTTCGGGTTCTGGTCAGGGAACTGGCTGAGGACCTCCACCTCGCGGGCCAGCTGCTCCTCGGTCTCTCCCACGCACCCTCGGTTCTCCCCCAATGGTCGGAGCCGGGGCAGACGGCTCAAGGTTCCCAAGCATACTTCCCGGTGCGCGACGTCACGGCTCGTTGATTCCGCCGATCAGCGTGCTCCAGCCTCCGTCATCTTTGGGATCCCCGAATGGCCGGTAGAGGCTGAGCCGATCCAGCAGACCCGCATTGCGGGCTCGCAGCGCGGCCGGCAGCGCATCCCACGAATCCACGATCACGGCGAAGGCGTCGACCATGGCGTCGGGCACCAGGGCGGGCATCTGAGCCCAGCGTCCGTGCCGCGCCTCCTCGCTGAGGGCCGCGCCGATGTCGGTCCATCCATGGAGGTCCAGGACCGGCCGATAGGTGGGCGTCGAGGCGTAGAACGCGATCTGCTCGCGTACGGCCTCCCTCCCTCTCCCCAGCGGCTCCATGCGGGCGGGCGCCATCGGCTCCTCGTCCGCCGCCGGCGCCGACGCCGACGTCACGCCCGGCGCAAGCACGGCCACGACGACCGAGGCCACCAGCAGGATCCCCGCAGCGATGAGTAGCGCGTCCGAGACGCCACCCACAAACGCGGTGCGCGCCTGTTCCACCAGCTGCTGGCCGGCCGGACCGAGCTGGCTGACCTGGGGCGACCCGGTGAACGCGATGGACCCCAGCACGCGATCCGCGATCTGCGCGGGCAGGTTGGCCACCGCGCCGGCCATGCCGTCGCGATAGTGCTGGTTCAGGGCACTGCCCAGGATGGCGATGCCCAGGGCGCTCCCGAGCTCGCGTGAGACATCGTTGAGGGCCGAGGCCACGCCCTGCTTGCTGATCGGCAGGGAAGCCGTGATCGCGGTCGTGGCGGGCGTGCCGGCGAGGCCCATCCCGAGGGCGAAGACCACCAGCGCAATAGCGAAGAACCAGTATGGGGAGCTCGCGTCGAGGCGGCTCATCAGCACGAACCCGACCGTCATGGAGAGCAGGCCAATGGGTGCCGTCCGGCGGAAGCCGATGCGCTCGGCAACGTGCGGCGCGCTGCGTGCGACGGGAATGAGGACGAAGGGCATCGGCAGCAGGGCCACGGCGGCCTCCAGGGGCGAGCGGCCGGTGACGTACTGCAGGTACTGGATGATGGCGAAGAAGAACCCGAATGCCGCGAAGAACTGGACCGCGATGGTGAGCGACCCGGCGCTCAGCCCGCGGAGCCGGAAGAGGCGCGGATCGAGCATCGGCTCGGACGTTCGCAGCTCCCAGGCAACAAAGGCGACCCCGGCCACCGCCCCGAGGAGGAGCCCGCCAATCGTCAGCGGGTCGCCCCATCCCAGCTCAGGCCCCTCGATGACTCCGAACACCGTCGAGGCGACGGTGACCAGGGAGAGGGCCGCACCGACCACGTCGAGGCCCGAGGGATGCTCGTCCGCCGAGCGCGGCACGAAGGCGAGGACGCCGGCGAGCGCGACCAGCGCCAGGACCACGTTCAGCGCGAAGAACGACTGCCAGTCGAAGTACTCGAGGAGCAGGCCGCTGGCGAACAGTCCCAGGACGGCGCCGCCGCCCGCCACGCCAACCCAGATGCCGATGGCGCGGGGCCGCTCGGACTCGGGGAACGAGGTGGTGATGACCGACAGGGTGGTGGGCATGATGCCCGCGGCTCCGAGGCCCATCATGGCCCGCAGGGCGATCAGCTGGCCCGGATCGTTGGTGATCATCGCCAGCCCCGCAGCGGCGCCGAACACGATGAGGCCCAGCACCAGGAGCAGCTTCCGGCCGAACCGGTCGCCCAGCGCGCCGGCGAAGAGCAACAGACCGGCGAAGACGACGGTGTAGGCGTCCACGATCCAGGTCAGGTCTGTCTGGGTGGCGCCGGTCTGGCGGGCCAGGCTGGGCAGCGCGATGTTCAGTCCGCTCACCGCGGAGACGACGGCCATCAGCGCCAGGCCCACGACCCCCAGGACCAGGCGGGTGCGTCGCGGTGTCAGGGTCACGAGTCGGGTTCCTCCTGCTTGATATTCCTCACTGGGGGAAATGCTATTCTCCAGTCGAAGAAATTGCAAGGGGTCCAGCCCCATGGCGAGACGAGGACCGGGGCGACCGACGGGCGACACGGGCGCCAGGGAGGCGATCATCGAGGAGGCCCGGCGCCAGTTCGGCGACGTCGGGTATCGGCGCACGTCCCTGCGCAGCATCGCCCGCAGTGCGGGCGTGGATCCCCGGCTGGTGCTCCATTACTTCGGCTCGAAGCAGGAGCTCTTCCGGCAGTCGGTGGAGCTGCCCATGGATCCGGATCGGGTCGTGGAGCTGGTCTTCTCGCGTGGACCGGACCAGGTCGCCCGGAGCGCAGCGGAGGTGATGATCGGGGTCCTCGAGGACCCGCGCAGCCGACGCGCCATGACGGGGCTGCTGCGCGCCGCCGTGAGTGAGCCGGAGGCCGCGGCCCTGATCCGCGACCTCCTCTCCGAGCGCCTGCTGAACCCCATCGCCAGCCGCGTCGGCGGAGACCGCCCGGAGCTGCGGGCCAGCCTGGTGGCATCGCAGGTGGTGGGGCTCACGGCCGCCAGGTACGTGATCGGGATCGAGCCGCTCGCCGCCGCCTCGCGCGAGGAGCTGCTGCGCGCGCTGACCCCGGTCATCGAGCACTACCTGCTCGGCGACTGGGTCACCGGCTGACGACCAAGCCGGATCCGCGCGCGTGACATCCCCGGCCGGGGAGAAGGCGGCACGCAGCGGTCGAGGCATGAATGCGGGGCAGGCCATTGGCCCGCCCCGCATCGGAGGTGGTGTGCCGCGCCGGGCTCAGCCGCCCGAAGGTGACGGAGCCGCGGAACCCAGAAGCTGGTTGTTGACCACGCCGATGTCCCACGCGTAGCGGATCAGCCCATCGGCGTTGATCTCGAGAACCCCGATCCCCTCGTCGCCCTCTCCGGGTCCGATTGCCGTCTCCGGATAGAAGACGAACGGTCCCTGGACAATCGGGGCACCCGTGCGCGACCAGGTCCACCCCGGCGACCACGTCGCATAGTCGTTGGCAATTGCCGACCGTCCGAGGTCGGCTGATATTGGATCACCGTTCTTCATCGTTCGCCACTCGGCGTCCGGGGCGAACACGGCCGATGCACCTGCCGCGTCAAACGTGTTCCTCGCGGCGAGGTTCTTGTCGATCATGCTGACCAGGGCCGCAGATGCGGGGACAGGCGGACGCCGGGTTGGAGGACGTACCGATCACGTAGTGCTCCCGGACGAGTCCGGTGCCCGGATCGATCCGAACAATGCCCACCGCGTTCGCCGAGCCGGTCGACGAGATCCACGTCATGGGAAATGCGGCGAAGCTTCCCTGGCGAGTGATATCACCGGTTCGGTTCATCACGGATCCGTCCGCGGACCACGCGACCACCGCGGCCTGGATCGCGGCGTCGGTGGACAGGCGCTGGGTGATTTCGCCGCTGTCGATCATGAACCGCACGATAGGGGTGGCCGCAATGTATCGGCTCACCGCGTCCTGGCTGTCGCCGGCATTCCACGCGGCAAGCAGCCCGTCCACGATGGCTGTCGGATTCGACGGCGCCGGGCTCACGAGCGGCGTCGGCGTCGGCGTCGCGCCGGTACCCACCACGGGCGTGGTGGAGAGGTTGCTGATCAGGATCCCGCCGGCCGCGGCGAGGATGGCGATGGCCGTCACCGTCGCGGCCCACGCGGCCGCCGGCCACGCGGTGATGCGCGACAGCCAGCCACGACTTGGTGCTTGCTCAGACATGGTTTCGATCTCCTCGATGATCCGGAGAACGAGCGTGTTGGGGGCATCGGGTGCGTGGCGCTGCATCCACGGCCGCAGGACCTGGTCCAGGTCCTCTTCGAGTGACTTCATGCCATCTCTCCTTTGACGGCGACCGTTCGTTGGTCGGCGTCAAGCGCGGCTCGCATCGCCCGCTCGGCAAGGTGCAGGCGCGACTTCGCCGTCCCCAGCGGGACCTTCAACGCATCGGCCATCTGTGGCACCGAGAGGTCGAGGTAGTAGCGCAGCACCAGCACGGAACGCTCCCGCGCGGTGAGGCGCTGCAGGCCGCGAAGCACGAAGTCGCGATCGGCGACATCGGCCTCCAGCCGGAATCCTTCATCCGGCACCACGCGATCGCCCATCGCGACAGACGGTCGTCGTTCGCGGCGGGCGGTGTGCAGGCAGGCGTGCACCAGCAGACGGTGCAGCCATCCGTCGAACCGATCAGGATCGCGAAGCTTCGGCAGGTCGTGCCACATCCTGATCAAGGCCTCCTGGACGGCGTCCTCCGCCATGGTGCGGTCGTGGAGGATGAGCACGGCGGCGCCGTAGAGCCGGTCGACGACAGTACCTACGAGTGTTTCGAATGCTCGACGGTCGCCTCGACGCGCTTCCTCGATGACCTGCTGCGTCATTGATGCCCCCGTTTCCCCGGGTTTGCCCCTTAAGGGCCGCCCATCAGGGAAAACCGTTCGATCGCGAGGAGGGGCGCAGGGCATCGGGCGGGATCGCATCAAGCGCGGTGAGATGGATGCCCTCCCCATTCCCCTGCCCCACCTACCTGGCGCCACCGCCGGAGCGGGCGTGGTCCATGAGGAACGCCGAGATCACGCTCACGAAGTCGAAATCGACGTTGTGCATGAAATGGTCGGCGTTGGCGGCTCGGATGAAGGCGACCGCGGTTCCGGCATCGCATGCTGTCCACTCCGTCTCGACCGAAGTGGGAGCGATTGTGGATCAGGGTGGGATCGCCGGTGCAGCCGTCGATCTGGCGCCAGGCTTCCTGGGTGTCGGCGAGCGGCGGGCACACCAGCGGCAGGCAGCCCTCCCCACCGCCCGACGGCGGGGTTCACCGGGGTCCAAAGCCGCGGACGGCGATGACCGAGGCCGGTGAGCTCGGCTGGCAGTCGACGAGCAGGGCGCCGCTGTGTCCCGACGGCCGCATGCGGTCCGAGAGCTCACAGGCGGCGCGATACGCCATCTGGCCGCCGTTGGAGGCGCCAGGATGAAGAACGCCCGTTCGAGTCGATCGGCGTAGTCGGCCGTCCAGCCGCTCGATGAGGGCACTGCACGAAGGCGACGTCGTCGAAGCCGGTGTCCGTCTGGCACCGGAGTTCCAGATGTATCCCTGCCGGCCCGGCCGATCGGGATCCTTCTCGCCCTGCGGGTAGACGACGACGGCGCCGGATTCCATCGCCGCCACGTCGAAGCCATACGACTCGGCGTTCCACATCGTCTGCTCTGCCCCGTCCAGCACCAGCAGGAGCGGCAACTGCACCCGGTTCGAGACATCGGGCGGCAGTCACAACGGTGTAGTCGCGGGTCACGCCACCGGAGGTCGATGCTTGCCGTGACCGCTGTGGCGGGGCCCCGGCGGTCGCGGGCGCGATCGATGGGGTCGCGGTCCTGGGCGCGGCGGGTGACACCGCGCTCGTCGCCCCCGGGGCACCACCGCCCCTCCACCCCACCAGGAGCAGCGCGACCATGAGGCACCCCGTGGCAACTCGACCTCGGTTCAGCATCCCTGTATCTCCTTGCCGTCGCGTGCCATTACCCTACAGGAACTGGGCCAGGAAGGCCTGCTCGGCGGGCGTGTCCAGGCGCTGCGCGTAGCCGGTTCCGTAGCAGCCCTCCGCGGTGTGGTAGACGGCGACCTGGACGTTGGAGCCGCCCAGGAACAGCGGCGACCCCGAACTCCTGTGTGCGACGAGGCTAGGAGCGGGGCATATATGCCGGATAAACGAAGCGGAGCCTTGTCTGCGATGCCACCGGACACCTGCAGGTGTCCCGTGGCCATCAGCGCACGTGGCCGCCGCAACTACGGCCGGGTCGAGGTCAGGACCGGGCCGGCGCGAGGTGTCCCGCCGGCCCGGCCGATTCCCCCAGGATCAGGGAGCAAGGAAGCTGGCCAGGAAGGCCTGCTCGGCGGGCGTGTCCAGGCGCTGGGCGTAGCCGGTTCCATAGCAGCTCTCCGCGGTGTGGTAGACGGCGACCTGGACGTCCGAACCGCCCAGGAACAGGGGCGAGCCCGAATCGGCCGCGCAGGGCGATGCGCTGCGGGGCAGCAGATCGGTGTCCTGCGAGATCTCGAGCCAGACGGGGGTCGTGTCCACCACCGACGACCGACCGGTCTTGCGGTAGCCGGGGATGTAGATCTGCCCCTCCTGGAGCTCGGCACCGTAGCCGACGAGCGTGAGCTGCGGGCCCCGGCGGCCACCGGCGGCCGCGAGGTGGTCGAGCATTCCCGGGTGGACGATCCGCACCGGGGTGACACCCGCGAAGGTGCCCGCCGGGAACTGGATCACCGCCAGGTCGTGCATACCCCCGGTGGGACTCGTGAAGGAGTTCACATCGAAGGCCGGATCAACGACGACACCGGTGGCGCGGGCAATCGACGACCCCGGAACGGTCATGAAGCAGCAGTCCGGGTAGTCGGAGCCGCCCGGCATGATCGGTGCCGATGGCGACCCGGCCTCGAGGGTGACCGCCCAGGTGACTTCGCCGAACAGCGCAACGATGTCGTTCTCGATGCAGTGCCCGGCCACCAGGAAGGCATGGTCCGAGATCACGCTGCCGGTGCAGATGAGGATCGGCGGTGTCGGGCCGGCGCCATCAATGTCGAAGCCGAGCATGCCGACGTTGGGATGCGCATCCCCGTCCGGTGTGCCGCCCTCGATGGCGAGGGCCGATGTCGCGGTGACGGCGGCCAGGGTGACCGCGGCCAGTGCTGCCAGGACTCGTCGTGCCATGACGTCTCCTTTGCGTTCGAGCCGTGGGAGACTGCGTCGGGTCACGGATGCACGGGCAGCGGTGCGAGCCATAGGCTCGGCCCGACGAGAACTCCCCCTCTAGGCCGATACGGGCCGGATGGCGCGATGAATCGTTCAATGTCGCCTCGTTGCGTCACAATCACGAGGACGCATGGACATCCCGGACCAACCATCTCCCGCTCTCGAGGCCGTCGCCGCCACGGGCATCCCCCACCGCGTGGTGAAGACCGAGCTCCCCAACAGCCCGGAGGAGAGCGCGGCGCTCCAGGAGATCCCGGTGGACGCGCTCCTGCGCACGATCGTGGTCCGGCGTGGTGAGGACGACTATCTGTTCGTGCTGGTGCCGGCCGGTCGCCGATTCGACTGGCCGCGGCTGCGCGCCCACCTGGGCGTGAAGCGGCTCTCCCTCCCGGATCCGGACGAGGCGCACGCCGTGACCGGCTACGTCCGCTTCACGATCACCCCGTTCGGATCCACGCGTGCCTGGCCGGTCATCGTTGACGCCACCGCCATGGCGCACGAGGTCGTCTCCGTCGGCGGCGGGGTGCGCGGGCTCAATATCCACATGGCGCCCGCCGATCTCGTGGCCGCCCTTGGCGCACAGGTCGTTGACGTCACCACCGGCCAGGGCTGAGGACCTGCCGGCGGGGGATACTGCACCGATGAAGACACAGCAGGTCACCCTCCCCGACGGCCGGTCGCTCGACGTCACGGTGGGCGGAGCCGACGCCGGTGCGATGGCGCTGATCGCGCACCACGGCACGCCGGGCGAAGGCACGAAGTTCACAGACTGGGAGCCCGCGGCCGCCGCGCGCGGACTGCGCCTGATCGGCTACAGCCGGCCGGGGTACGCAACCTCCACCCGGCACCCCGGACGCAGCGTGGGAGACGCCGCCGCGGATGTCGCGGCGCTCGCCGACGCGCTCGAGGTCGAGCACTTCGTATCCATCGGCCGTTCCGGGGGCGGGCCGCACACGATTGCCTGCGCCGCATTGCTTCCGGACCGATGCCTGGCTGCCGCGGCGCTCGTCACGGTGGCACCGTGGGGCGTTGAGGGCCTCGACTTCTTCGACGGCATGGCCCTCGGCAACGTCGAGGAGTTCGGCGCGGCGCTGGAAGGGGAGACCGCCCTGCGCGAGTGGATGGCGACCAACGGTGAGCCCTACCGGCACGTCACCGGGGAGTCGATGGCCAGCACCATGGGCGCCCTGCTGCCCCCGGTGGACCTTGCGGTCCTCACCGGTGCATTCGCCGAGGAGGACGCCGCGGGGATACGACGAGCGCTCGAGCACGGGTTCGACGGCTGGGTGGACGACGACCTTGCCTTCACGCGGCCCTGGGGCTTCGACGTGACGGCGATCACCCGCCCGGTCCGCATCTGGCAGGGCGAGCTCGATCAGCTGGTCACGGTTGACCACGGGCGCTGGCTTGCCGACCGGATCCCCGGTGCCACATTCCACCTCGCCGAAGGGCACGGCCACCTCTCGCTCGCTCTCGAGCATCGCGACGCGATCCTGGACGACCTGCTGGAGGCCGCCGGCCTGAAGTAGCGGGCCGGGTCAGGCAGCCGGTGGCCGGGCCGGCCGTTCGCCTCCGCCCGTCGGCTCCGCCGCCTCCGGGTCGCCAAAGGGCCCCAGTGGATCCGTGTCGAGCTCGATCGACTGGCCGATGCGGGTGATCCCCATCTGTCCCCGGCGTGCCGCGATCCACCAGCGCCAGGCGACCAGGGCGACCCCGGCCAGGCTGATCACGCCACCCGCCAGGAAGGCGGCGGGGGCGTCCCAGCGCTCTGCCACCACCCCCGCGAAGATCCCTCCAATGGGCGAGGTGCCGGCGAAGACCATGACGTACAGGCTCATCACCCGCCCGCGCAGCGCGTCGGTCACGTTGGCCTGCACGGTGGCGTTCACCGTGTTGATCATGAGCATGCTGAAGAGGCCGGCGCCGAACATGAGCGGGATCGCGGACAGGGTGGTGTGCGCAAAGGCGATGAGGATCTCCGCCACTCCGAACAGGACTCCGCCGCCGAGCATGAGCGCCACGGCGCGCCGCTCCCGCGTGTAGGCCAGGCTCAGCGCGCCGGTCAACGAGCCAACGGCGGTCATGGCATACAGGGCGCCGTAGCCGACGGCGCCCAAGCCCAGGGTGTTCTGGGCGTAGAGCGGCACCAGGATCCGGAAGTTGAGGCCAAAGGTGCCCACCATGCCCAGCAGCACCAGCGCCCACAGGATGATGGGCGCCCGGGCGGCGTAGGCAATCCCTTCCCTCAGGCTCTCAAGGACCGGCGGCCGCTGCTCGGTATGCGGCATCAGCCGGATCTCGCCGGGGTCCATGCGCCACACGCTGTAGATGACCGCGGCGTAGCTGATGGCGTTCACCGCGAAGTTGAAGGCGATGCCGGCCAGGTCCGAGCCGAAGAGACTGGAGCCAATGGCGATGATGATCCCGCCCAGCGCCGGCCCGATGACACGCGCCCCGTTGAAGGCCATGGAGTTGAGGGCGATGGCGTTGGGCAGGAGCTCGCGCGGCACGATATCGGCGACGAGCGCCTGGCGGACCGGCATGTCCAGCGCGTTCACCACGCCCAGCGCGAACGAGAGGAGCATCACCAGCGGGATCGAGACGACCCCGCTCACCGTCAGCGCAAAGAGGATGACCACCTGCACGGTGGCCAGCGACTGGGTGAGGAGCAGGGTCCGGCGCTTGTCAATGCGGTCCACCACGACCCCGCCGAACGGCGCCAGGACGAGCGCCGGGACGAACTCGAGCGCCGCCACGATGCCCAGCTGGATTGGGGAGCCGCCGAGCTGCAGCACCAGCCAGGGCAGGCTGATCTGCTGCATCCAGGTGCCGATGCGGCTGGTCCCCTGCCCGAGCCAGAACAGCCGGAAGTTGCGACTGCGCAGCGCGACAAAGCCGCGCGCGAATCCCGCCCGACCGCCGGCCGGGCGACGTCGGAGTGCCATTAGTTAGTCATGCTAACAACGACCCCGTCACCGCGCCGCCTTGGGCGAGTTCACGGCGCTCGCCGGTGAGGTCAGCTGGCTGCTGCGGACCCGCTGGCTGCAGGCGAAGGCGTGGGAGTATGCGACGGCGTCGGGGCCGGCGGCCCGGCCAACGCCTCGAGGTAGGAGCTGCCACCCTTGGCACCGGCGATGTATCCCAGCAGCGGCTGGTCGTTCGCGGTCTGCACCGTCTCGACCTGGTACCACGTGTAGCCGCCATTGGTCCCCGCCGTCGAGCGAATGCGCACCACGTCCCCGAAGAAGAGAGCGCCCACCGCGGTCGCATCTGCCTTTGCGGCTATGCGGACCCGGAGGCCGTCCACCGCGACCCTGGCATACGTCCCCGGCCCGAGCGTGCCGGTGGGCTCAGCGCTGCCGGTTGGGGCAACGCTCGGCGATGCCTCCGGGAGCGATCCGGTGGGCGCGGTGCTGACGATCTCCACGGAAGCCGGGGCACTGGGGGATGGTGACCCGTTCAGGCAGCCACCCAGGAGCAGCGCCGCGCAGGCAGCGGCTGCCGCGCCGATCCGGGCTCGCTGCAGGGCGGTCATGCGATGGCTCGCGTTGTAACGGGTCTCACGCGGTAGAGGCGCCATCGGTTCGGTACACCCTTAAGCTCATGCTCGCCGGCATCATCGAAGGAGATGTCCGAGCCGGCGACCAGATCGCGCACGGTCTGCGACACGAGGACCTCCGATGCGCCGGCCTTGGACGCGACGCGCGCACCGATGGCGACGGTCAGCCCCGCCACCTTCCCGTCGAGCAGCTCGCACTCGCCGGTGTGCAGGCCGCAGCGGACCTCGATTCCCAGGGCCCGAACGCCGGCGACGATGGCGTTGGCGCACCTGATGGCGCGCGCGGGTCCGTCGAAGGCGGCGAAGAATCCATCTCCCGCGGTGTCCATCTCGCGACCACGCCAGCGCGCCAGCAGGCCCCGGACGAGACCGTGATGCTGCGCCACGACATCCCGCCAGGCGCGGTCCCCCAGCTCCGCGGAGCGCTTGGTCGATCCGACGATGTCGGTGAACAGCACCGTCGCGAGCACGCGATCCAGGTCCGCCTCCTCCCCTTCGATGCGTCTGACGAAACGACCGATCTGCTCGAGGTACGGCGTCGGGTTTGCGATCACCACCGGTTCCCTGGTGCGCACATGGACGAGCTCGGCGCCTGGGATGGCCGCGGCCATGGCGGTGGCAACCTCCAGCCGTGGGTCGCTGCCGAGAACCTGGGTCGGGACGTGGATGCTCGGCAGGACATCGCGGACGTCCATCTCGTAGTACATGCGCAGGAGGTCGGCGGCGGCGGCCGGGCTGGCCGAAAGCCGCATGTCCGCCGCCCACCAGTCGATCATTCCCTCGTCGGCGAAACGGCCCGACTCGATGCCAGCGAGGATCTCCGACGCGTAGGCGCGCGTCCCCCACCTGCTCTCCGCGGCATCGAGCTCGTTCTGAAACTCCTCGGCGGTCATGCCCCACGGCCAGTCCGGTGCCCATGCGGTACGCGGCTGGGTATTGACCAGGATCAGCGCCTGGGTGCGGTCCGGGTAGGTGGCAGCGAACAGACAGCACAGCGGGCCTGCGTCGGCGAACGCGATCAGCACGGCGCGCTGGCTGCTGATGGCGTCGAGCACGGCACGCATGTCGTCGATCCGTTCCTCCAGGCCGGGAAGTCGACCGCCCTGCGGTCGATCCGAGAGGCCGGTCCCGCGGCCGTCGAGCAGGATCAGGCGGCCGAGCGACGCGAGAGATTCGTTCACCTCGACCGTCGCCGGCAGCGCCCACCCATGCTCGAGGTTCGAGAAATATGCCCCCAGCTTCAAGACGTCGACCGGGCCGTCACCGAGCGTCTGGAAGGCGATATGGAGCCCGTCCACCGTCTTCGCGTAGCGCGTCTCGGGGATCGGCATCGCCATCGGTACAGGCTACGCCCTGGCCATCACCGCCCGCTCGGCCAGCGCGATCGGCAGGTCGCCGCTGCTGACGAGCGTGTCATGGAACTCACGCAGCACCCCGATGTCGTTGATCGTGGCGTTCCGCGCATCCAGGAACCGCTGCCGGATCCGCACGATCTCCAGGCAGCCGGTCAGGTACGAGGAGGCCTGGGTGGGCCAGCTGCAGTAGCGGGTCACCTCCGCCTTCGCCGTCGCCTCGGTCAGGCTCGTGTTTGCGAGCATGAACTTGAGCGCCTCGTCCCAGGTCATCTCGCCCATGTGAAGGCTGGTGTCGACCACGATCCGCGCGGCACGGAAGATGGTGGCCTCGTACTGGTACATCTCCGCGCGCGGGTCCGTGAAAAAGCCCTGCTCGCGCATCATGCGCTCCGCGTAGAGTGCCCAGCCCTCGCTGAAGTAGCTGGTGCCCAGCGACTGGCGCAGGTGCGACGGGTTGAGCTTGGCCATGGAGAGGTGCCAGTGGTGGCCCGGGTAGGCCTCGTGGACCGCCGTGGTGGGAATCCCCGGATAGGAGTTGTACTCGAGCCGCTTGGCGACGTCGTCGGGGCTTGCGTCGTCCGGCGGGAAGGGCACGAAGAAGTGGCCCTTCATGGACGGCGCGAAGGCGGGCGGGTTCTGGTAGCTGGCCACCGCGATCACCGGCCGCTGGAACGGCGGCGAGGGCTCGACCGAGCAGCTCTCCCCCGGGGCAAAGCTGACCAGCCCGTGCTCCGCCAGGAAGGCACGGGCCTTCGCGGTCCAGTCCTCGTAGCCGACGCGCATAGCCTCCGGCGTGGCCGGGCGGTCCTTGTTCAGCTCCGCCAGGACAACATGCCAGTCATCGGTACCTCGCAGGGCATTGGCGCAGCGGCGCAGCTCGCCGGACAGCTCCTCGAGCTGTTGGCGGCCGCGCTCCCGCAATGACCGCGCGTCCAGGTCCAGGAGCTCCGCGTCGCGAAGGACCGCGCTGTAACGCTCCTCGCCAAAGGCCCAGTCGCCGGTGGCCTTGGGGCGCATCTCGTCCAGGAAGGCGGCGAAGTCCTCATACGCGGTGGCGGCCACCGCACCGGCCTCCGCGAGGTCGGCGCGAGCGTCGGCATCGGCGACGGCTGCGGGGAGCAGCTCGCGCGCGTAGCGGGCGCCGGCCCGCGCCTGGTTCACGGCACGGTCGAGAAGGATGGCGGGGACCAGCTCAGGGCGCAGGTTGCGCTTGCCGTCCTCCAGGTTTCCGGGGACCCCGCGCAGCCGGGTGGACGCAGCTGCGGCCAGCTCCGTCTCCGGGCGCAGCCCGTGCAGAAAGAGCCCGAACACGCCGTTCAGGCCCGGGCCCAGGTAGGTGTCGGGATGACGTCGCCAGACCTCCCACTCCTCGAAGATCCCCCGCCGATGCAGGCTGGCCAGGACCAGGTCCCGGTCGATGGCGTCATCGAAGCTCAGAGTCCCGGGGTCGATCGCGCTGAAGGTCTGCGTCCAGCGTTCGACCGCGGCGGCGCGCCGGGCGTGGGCAGCCTCCGACAGGTCATCGAGCTGGTCGTCGTACTTGGTGAGCCCCAGGTGGCTCGCCCCGACGGGCGATTCCGCGTATTCCTCCTCGAGGAAGGCACGCGCAAGTTCGGAGAATTCGGGCACGGATGATCCCCTCGAATTAGGACGGTGAGACGAAGGATAGGCCGATACAGGCGCGCTTGGCGCCCCCAACCGGATGGTTCTCCATCATCCTTCCGGCGGCGATGGGTAGATCGGGTGTGGCATGCGGGTACTCCTGCGACGATCGCGCGCCATGTAGGTGCGCACGCCCACGACCCAGGCCACGAAGGCGGCACCCCCGAGCAGCCCGGCGGCAAGCGGCATGGCATGCCCCAGGGCGAGATCGGCGGCGATGAAGACGAGCACAGCCGCCACCACCCCATCGACGATGCCCACGACCGCCGGGGTGGTGACCAGGCCGAAGAGGGTCGGGAAGTCCGCCCACCCCCCGGTGACCATCAGGCCGCGCGCGTCGTCCGTGTGGCCGGTGACGAAGACCTCTTCCAGCTCGGGCGCCAGCTCGAGGTACTTGGCCCGGATGCGGTTCATGCCCACGACCCAGCGCGCCTCGTCGTTGTTCGCCGCGACGAGGCGCACGAACGAGGCCACACCCAGGAAGCACACGACGGGCAGGATGACGAGGGCGAACGCCTCGAAGCCCTCCCCGAACTGCGTGGCCTGCGCCACGAGCGCCAGCGCGACCACCGCGGCGGACAGGACGGAGAGGAACATCTGGGCCCGCGCGAAGCTTTCGTTCCAGGTCAGCGACCGCGTGGCCAGCAGGCTCCAGTGCTCGGTCGACAGGATCTGCAGACGCACCGATGGCGAGGCCGGCTCTGCGGGCACCGGCCGTTCCTCGGGTGGCATGGGAATACGCTGCTGATCCATGGTCACGTTTCGCCCTCCTCGCCGGCGCCCGGCGTCGCGGCGGCGCCTCCGCCCCTACCTAGCCTACCCGGCCTGTCACATCGGGCCGCCGTGGCCGAGGGTGAGGACCGCACCAGACCGGGGATTCAGCGGGGCGCGGGAACCAGGCGGGCGAAGCGGGCCGGGTCGGCAGCCGCGGCAACCTGGATCGCGTTGAGTGCGGCGCCCTTGCGGAGATTGTCGCTGGCGACGAAGCAGGCGAAGCCACGCTCGCGGCCGGGGATCGCGCGCAGGCGACCCACCAGCACCGGGTCGCGCCCCTCGACGTCGAGCGGCATGGGGTGACGCCGGCTGCCATCCGCGGGCCGGTATTCCAGCCCGGGGGCCGCGCGCAGCGCCGCCTCGAGGGCCTCGACGCTCGCCGGCCGAGCGGTCCGGAAGTGCAGCGCCACGGAATGGCCGGTGTGGACCGGCACCCGGACCGTCGTGGCAGCCACGTCAAGGTCCGGCAGGTCCAGGATCTTGCGCATCTCCGCGTGGATCTTGCGCTCTTCCCCGGTCCAGCCGTCGTCGGCCAGGACGTCGATCTGGGGCACGACGTTGTCCGCGATGCGCCCGTGGAACGGCGATCCCGCTGCCTGCTCGCGGTCGTCGCTGCCGCGCTCCGCCAGGAAGGCGTCCAGACCGGCACGACCGGCGCCGCTCACCGCCTGGTAGCTGGCCAGGTCCACCGATTCCAGGCCGAAAGCGTCACGCACGGCCGCGAGTGGAACCACCACCGCAGCGGTTGTGCAGTTCGGATTGGCAACGACGTTGCCGGACCTATGGCGCAGCACCGCGCCGTTCGCCTCCGGGACGACCAGCGGCACCGCGGGGTCCAGCCGGAAGGCGCTCGAGTTGTCGATGACGAGCGGCACGAGGCGCCCGGGGCCGGCAACGATCGCTCGGCTGACCTGTGCATCGGTGGCCAGGAAGAGCACGTCGAGCTCGCCTGCGGCCGCGTCGTCGAGGATCCCCACGGGAAGGTCGCCATCGGCGTAGCGGACACGACCAGGCTCGGTGCCAAAGACGCGTAGCTGGCCGGCGGGCAGCCCGGCGTCGGCCAGGATGGAGAGGAAGACGCCGCCCACGACCCCGCGGGCGCCCACCACGCCGACCACGGGCCAGCCGCTCACGAAGGACCGCCGAACAGGATGGGGCGTTCGCCCGCGACGAGCCGCGCCAGGTCGGCGTACACCGCGCCGGCGGTCACGCGCCCACCGGCGCCGGGACCGGAGACGCGGAACGTGCCGGCGGCACGGACCTCGATCTCGAGGAGGTTCTCGATGCCGGAGACGCGCGCCAGGGCACTGCCCGTCTCGACCTCCTCCGGCGACACGACGAGCCGGTCCTCGCTCGCCTCCGCCATGAGGCGGATCGTCTGCCCGTCGGCGACCTCGAGACCGCCGATCCCGTGCCGCTCCACCGTCGACTCGGAGCGGAATCCGCCCCAGGCAACGCTGGCCAGGATCGCGAGCTTCTGCGCCGCGTCGCGCCCGTCTAGGTCGAAGGAGGGATCCGCCTCCGCGTAGCCCGCGGTCTGCGCCTCCCGCAGCGCGTCGCCATACGTCCGCCCCTCGCCCATGGCCGACAGGATGTAGGTGGTGGTCGCGTTGAGCACGCCGCGCAGGTGGCCAATCGCGCCTGTCGCGGCGAGGTGGCCGACGGTCTCGATCATGGGCACCCCGCCCCCCACGCTGGCCGAGCCCAGCAGGGCGGTGCCATGGTCCGCGGCGAGCGCCGCGAGCTCGTCCCCGTGGTTGGAGAGGAGCGCCTTGTTGGCGGTCACGTACGGCACTCCGCGAGCGAGCGTCAGGCGAGCCCAGGCCAGGGGTGCCTCCATCCCGCCGGCCAGCTCCACGACCGCGTCGAGGGCCATGGCCACGAGCTCCTCCGGCTCCGCCACCGGGACGCCCGCCGGCAGCGGCGTGCCGCGACTCCGCACCTGGTCACGGACGGAGATGCCGGCAAGTTCGAGGGGCAGCGGGCCGGCCGCCACCAGGCGGCCCAGCGAGGCACCCACGGTTCCCCAGCCAATGAGACCGATGCGCAGACGTGCCATAGGCCGATGAGTCTAGCCGCGACGCGCGCGCCGATGACGCGACGCGCGCGCCGGTGAGCAGTCGGGCTGCCCAGGCGGAGCGGACCCGTCCCTCAGGCCGTTCAGGTATCCTCGTCCCGATGGGTGCCACCGAGACTGTTGACCTCTTCATGGAGCTGATCAACGAGGACCGGCGCGAGAAGGCCGTGGACCTTCTCGCCGAGCACGCGGTGCTGGGCGTTTCGACCCCCGGCTCGGACGAGCGGACGAACCTGCGCGGGCGCGACAAGGTCGGCGGCTGGTTCATTCGAGCCGGCGATGGGTTTCGGATGTACTCGAACGACGGGCGCTCCATGGGGAGCAGCTACATCGCCGACGTCACCGTGATGCGTCCGGGCGCCCAGTCCATGCGCGTCGAGGCCAACTTCCGGGTCGAGAACGGGGAGATCGTGGCGCTCTTCCTGCAGCCGATCTCCGGCCGCGGCTGACGGCGGTTCGCCCGGCGTGAGCGACTCCCCGGCGAGCCACTCACCGACCGCGCGGCTGCGCGAGCTGGGCCTGGTGGCCCCTCCGCCCATGGAGCCGCCGGCCGGCGTCCGCCTCCCGTTCGGCTGGTCGCGGATCGCGGGCAGCCGCCTGATCCTCTCCGGCCACGGACCCCAGTCCCGGGACGGGAGCCTCACGGGACCCTTCGGACAGGTCGGCGCGGAGGTGAGCGAGGAGCAGGCCTACGAGGCTGCCCGCCTCATCGCGCTCTCCATGTTCGGGACGATCCAGCGCGCCATCGGCGACCTGGACCGGGTGACCGCCTGGCTGCGCGTCTTCGGCATGGTCAGCTCTGCGCCCGGCTTCGTGCGCCAGCCCGCGGTGATCAACGGGTTCAGCGACCTGGTCCTGGATGTCTTCGGGCCGGAGGTCGGCACGCACGCACGCTCCGCGGTGGGGATGGCCGCCCTGCCCTTCGGCATGCCGGTGGAGATCGAGGCAGAGGTCGCCTTCGCCTGAGCGCCGCGACCCCCTACGGGAAGAGGTCGTGCGAGCGGTCCATGACGATCGACCCCGCCCCCGGGTCTTCCTGCGCTGACGGTGCCGGTGCCGCCGCCACATAGCCGCGCACCAGGACCACCGGTCGCTGCGCGATCTTTCCCCCGGCGACGTCCGCGGCGGAGGCCAGCTCGTCCGCGACCGCGATGACCGTGGACTGCATCACCCGACCCCGCGCGTCCGGTGTTCCGCGCAGGTCGACCAGGGCCGCCAGCCCGGCCGTCCCGATGGCCACGTTCACGATCCCGTTGCGCCACGGCCGCCCGAACGAGTCCGAGATCACCACAGCCGGCAACGTGCCGGTCCGCATGCCGATTGCCTCGCGCAGGCCACGCGCCGAGGCGTCGGGATCCTCCGGGAGCAGGGTCACCGTGTCCGCGTCACCCACGTTCGACTGGTCGACACCGGCGTTGGCGCAGACCAGGCCGTGCCGCGTGCGACTGATGATCAGGCCGCCATCGGCCCAGCGAACGATCTCCGCCGACTCACGCAGGACCAGCTCGACCTGTCGAGCGTCCTTGTGCCAGCGATCGGCCCAATCCCGCGCAACCTGCGAGGGGTGCACGCTGTCGAGGGCCACGATCCGCCCCTCCGCCTTGGAGACGACCTTCTGGGTGACCACCAGGACGTCGTCTTCCACGAGACCGATGTCGGCGCGCCTGACGGCGTCGGCGATGATGGTGCCCAGGTCGTCACCGGGTTGAATCTCCGGAATGCCGTCGAGCGCCACGAGCTCCACGTGCGCGCCGTCGCGGCTCACGCCATGACCTCGGTCGCCAGCCAGCGAGCCAGGTCGTCGGGGGTGTCGAGGTCGAACGCGAGCCCGGGCCGCTCGACGACGACCGGCGTCACGCCGGCCCCGAGCGCTCCGGCCTGGTGGGCCGCGCGGCTGCCGGCCCCGAACGCAAACCCCATGACCTCCGGCGGTCGCAGCGCCAGGCCGTTGGTGCCGGTTCCGGCTCGGTCCGGCGCGATGGCCACGCCGCGGGCGCCGCGAATCGCCTCGGCCAGTGCGGTCACGTCCTCCGCGGTGAGCGAGGGGAGGTCGCCGTGGAGCACGAGGAGGGTCGAGATGCCGTCCGCCACGGCGGCGTCGCGTGCCTCCTCCAGCCCCTCGTTGAGCCCCAGCCCGTGCTGAACGGCAAGGCGCGCGCCGGCCGACTCGACGAGAGGAGCGAGCGCCGCGGATGGCGAGATCACGACCACGTCGGGGAGCGCGACCTGCGCCACGCGCAGGACCCGCTCAAGGAGGCGCGCCGCCAGGTCGCCGCGCTCCTCCGCCGTGAGCACCGGGGAGAGCCGGGTCTTGGCGGCCTCAAGGCCGCGGTGCGGAACGATGACGCGGGTGCTCACCCGGTGAGCATACCGGCTCGCTCAGCCGGGCAGGATGGCGCGGGCCAGCTCCGCGCGGTCGTCGTTGCTGCCCATGATCGTGGGCAGCACCCGCACCGCCATGCCGAGCGCCTCGATCACCGGCGCCAGCGCGGCATCGGCCTCGTCGATCACGAAGGTGTCGAGCAGCCCCGCGTACAGGCGCGCCACGCCAACAGCGCTCGACTCGTGGCCAAGCGAGGTGAGCATCCGGTCCGCCGGTCCCTTGAGCGCTCGCCCCCCAATGATCGGGCTCACCCCGATGCAGGGCACGCCACGCTCGCCGGCGGCGCGAATCGCCTCGCGCATCCCGGGGAGGGCGAGGATTGGGCCTACTGAGACGATGGGATTGGACGGCCCGATGACGAGCAGCTCCGCGCTGTCGATGGCGACCAGCGTCTGCTCCGTGGGACGAGCTCGGTCGACCCCCTCGAAGCGTACGTCGCGCACCTCCGGCTCCTGGCGGCGCCCCACGAAGTAGTCCTGGAAGTCGAGCTCGCCGGCATCGGTGCCGATCATGGTCCGCAGGCGGTCGTCGGTGGCGGGGAGCACCCGGCTCTGGATGCCCAGCGCCTCCGCCATGGCACCGGTGGCATCGGTCAGCGTGGCGCCCTCGCGCAGAAGGTGGGTACGCCGTACGTGGGTGGCGAGGTCCGCATCACCCACCCGGAACCAGGTTGGTTCGCCGTAGCGGCCGAGCAGCCGGCACGAGCGGTCCAGGTGTCGCCGGCCACGCCCCAGCCCGTCCCGGGATTGAGCATGCCGGCAAGGGTGTACAGGACGGAGTCAACATCGGGCGAGACGTGCAGTCCGAAGAGCTCCGTGTCGTCGCCGACGTTGACGACCACGGTCAGGTCGCCATCGGGCAGCGCCTGCTGGAAGCCGTGTGCCAGCCGGGCGCCTCCGGTTCCTCCCGCGAGCAGCGTCACGCGCATGCGGTCAGCCTAGCGCCTGGCTGCGCGGATCGATACCTTCCGGCGCGCCGTGGGCAGTGGGCAGTCGCGTCCCTCAGGCGGTGGCCAGCATCGGCTTCACCTCGCGGATAAGCCGATCCAGGCTCTCCTCGTCATACGGCGACGGGAAGCCCACGGTGAAGTGGCGGAAGCCGATCTCCAGGTAGGGACGCAGCTTCTCGGCGACCTGCTCCGGCGTCCCGACCAGCTGGTCCTGCCACGGCCGCGCATGGCCGTTGTGCTCGAAGATCCGCTCCATCACCCGCTGCGCCTCCGCCGGATCGTCGCGGATGACGCACACCCCGACCCCGGCGGTGCGCTCGATCTCCGCTTCGTCGCGCCCGACCTCGGCACAGTGGCGACGCAGCACCTCGTCCTTGTGCTTGACGTTCTCGAGCCCGCCGCCCACGTTGCAGGCGTCCGCGTAGCGGGCGACGATCCGCAGCGTCTTGCGCTCCCCGCCGCCGCCGATCACGATCGGCAGGTGCTCCTGGACCGGCGGCGGAAGGTTGCGCACCTGCCGCGCGTGGTAGTAGCGGTCGCCGGACGGCTCCTCGCCACGGAGCATGCCGCGCATGATCATCACCGCCTCCTCCAGCCAGCGCAGCCGCTCTCCCGGGGACGACCCGAACTCCATGCCGAAGGCGGTGTGCTCCGTCTCGAACCAGGCACCGCCGATGCCCAGGATCGCCCGTCCCCCGGAGATGTGGTCGAGGGTGGTCGCCATCTTGGCCACCAGGGCCGGGTTGCGGAAGGTGTTGGCGCCCACCATCAGGCCGATCTTCGCGTGTCCGGGTCGCCTCTGCCCAGGCGGCAATCGTCAGCCAGCCCTCGAACATGGGGCCGTCGTCCGACCCGACGATGGGATACACGTGGTCCCAGGTCCACAGGTCGTCGTAGCCGAGGCCGTCGGCCGCGATACCCGCATTCCGCAGCGAGGGCCAGTCGGTGTACTGGTTCCAGAAGAGCGCGCCGAGCTTCACGTCAGTCATGGGGCCGAGCCTACAACAGGCGACGGGCGGTCGCCCGTGGGCGAGTCCGGCTTCGCCGGGCCTTCGACTTGTCACCTGCTGCGCATAGCAGCGTTAGGCGGCTCGGACGGCCGATTTCACCACCGGCGCAACCCTGGGCGAGCGTGGATTCGCGGCTCGCCGAGCCCGCAGACCACGGTTCGGGCACCTAACGCGCGTGTGGCGCGCGTATGACGAGCTTCAGGGTCCATCGGCGGGTGCGGAGCCAACAAGCGCGCGACCGGGGCCGACATCTGACGAATCGGCGACGCCTTCGCGCGACGAGTCGACCTGCCTACTCGCCCGGATCGGCTCACCTCCGCGCCGCGCGTCATCCGCTCAACCATGGCGGACGACCTTGTCGACCTTCATCCGGATCGTGACCCGCTGCTGGCCGTTGAATCCGTCCGGGTCGTCGCCGTAGCGCACGGCCAGCGCGCGGATATCGGCCAGGGCCCGCTCGCGGTCATCGTCGAGCTCCACGCGGCCACGCAGCGCTACCCAGGTCAGCTCGTCCTCGAAGCAGAGGCTGACGCGCGGATCGCGGCGCAGGTAGCGCGCCTTGGCGCGGCCCTCCTTCGTGTTCATCAGGATGGTGTCCGGGGCTTCCGGGTCGAGGTCGAACCACATCACCGAATGGCTGGGCGCTCCTTCGTCGGTGAGCACGCCCAGGACCGGGTAGCGCAGCTTCGCCGTCAGCCAGTCGCGCAGCTCGTCTGACAGCGCGGGCTCGATGGTCAGGTCGGGATCGGTCAATGGCCGCCTCCTCTCAGTTGGTCGTATGCATGGTGCGGGCCCGGGTGACATCGGACCGACCGCTCGATCGCACCGGATTCCCATCCTAGCCCCACCGGCGGGCGCCCGGGGCCTGACCCCGCCGGGAGGCCCGTAGACTGGGCTGGACGCCCCGTGAAGATCGGATTCAAGACTCCCAGACGAACGTCGATTGGCCCACCCTGCGGGCAACCTGGGAGCTGGGCGACGAGCTGACCGTCTTCGACTCGGCGTGGATCTTCGATCACTTCGTGGCCCTGGGTGAGGGCGGCGGTGGCAGCCACGAGGCGTTCGTCACCATCGCCGCCCTGGCGGCGCTGACGAATCGGCTCCAGCTGGGCCACATGGTCCTGGGCAACACCTACCGGCACCCCGCGCTGGTCGCCAAGTCCGGGGCAACCATGGACGACGTCTCGCGCGGTCGGTTCGTTCTTGGCCTGGGCGCCGGCTGGCACGAGGCGGAGCACGCCATGTACGGCATGACCCTGCCCCCCATCGGCGAGCGGATCACGATGATGGGGTCCGCGGTGCGGGTCATCAAGGCGCTGTGGCAGTCGCCGCAGGGCGTCTCCCTGGACGCCCCGCCTTACCGTCTTGATAACGCGGTCTGCAGCCCGCCACCGTTCACTCGCGGCGGCCCGCCCATCTGGCTGGGCACCCAGGGGCTGCGGCGCGGCCTGCGGATCGTCGCGGAGCTGGCGGACGGCTGGAACCACACGGGCGACCCGGCGACATTCGACGAGAAACGCGATGCGCTGCTCCGCCACTGCGAGGCGTGGGCCGCGACCCGGCCGAGATCGAGATCAGCGCACAGGTCTTCGGCCGAGACGGCCTGCCGGCCATGCTCGAGACGGCGTTGGGCTATGCACGCCGGGGCGCGCAGCACGTCGTGCTGATATGCCGGCGGCGGACGGCCCCGATGGCCTGCAGCGGCTGGCACGCGAGGTCGCCGAGCCGCTGCGCGAGCGCTTCGGCTGACTCGAGCGACCCTGACCCAGGCGCGCCCGACCCACCGGTCGCGCCGTCGAGAGGTTTCGTGCAGCAGGGCTCGCACGAAGCACGAGCGTATGAGCGTACGGGTGCACGACGGCACGACTGCACGGGCACGAAAGGTGACGACATCGCAGACGAGAGGCGCAGACGCCCGTACACTCCCCGCATGACCGTGGCCCCAGCGAACCCAACGGCGCGCATCCTGAGCATCGGCACGGAGATCCTGTTCGGCGAGATCGTGGACACCAATGCCGCGTTCCTCGCCGGCGAGATGGCCCGGCTGGGCGTGACCCTGACCGGGACCCGGCAGCTGGGTGACGACCGTGCCGGGATCGCGGACGCCTTTCGCCGACGCCCTGCGCGATGTGGACCTGGTGGTCGCCACCGGCGGCCTGGGGCCCACCCACGACGACCTGACCCGCGAGGGGCTGGCGGATGCGCTGGGCGAGGAGCTCACGCCGGACCCGGTGCTGGGCGAGCGCCTGCTGAAGCGCTTCGGCGGTGCCGGCCGCATGCCGCCCAGCAACCTGCGCCAGGCGCTCCGCATCCCGTCCGCGACGCCGCTCGAGAACCCCATCGGCTCGGCGCCCGGCTGGTGGGTGGAGCGCGATGGTCGGATCGCGGTGCTGATGCCCGGCGTCCCGTCGGAGATGCGCCGGATGTGGCCGGAGCAGGTGGTTCCCCGCCTCGAAGCGCGGTACGCCCTCGCCCCGCTGCGAACCCGGACGGTGAAGACGTTCGGCATCGGCGAGTCCGCGGTGGTGGAGAAGGTGGGTGGTCTGCTGGAACGGCCAGGGCACGGCGTCGCGGCCGGGATCTATGCGCGGGACGACGGGGTGCATCTGCGCTTCAGCACCCGCGCCGATGGCGGACGCTGGCTCGAGGCCGGTGGACCGCGCCCTGGCCGCTGCTGGGCTGACGACGTCTACGGCACCGATGACGACACCCTCGCGGCCGTGGCGCTCCGAGCCCTGGCGGGCGCGGACTGCACGCACGCTCGCGACGGTCGAATCCGGCACCGATGGCGCCCTGCTGGCAATCCTCGCCGGCCACGCGGCGGCCGCGGGCGAGGCCCGCTTCGCTGGAGGCAGTCCTGGCGATGAACGGCCAACCGCACGCGGACCCGGCGGTGCGACGCGATGCTCAGCGTGGAGCTGGGCGAGCCCGGCGCCCTGGGCCGCAGCCGCGTCGGAGTCGACGCTGCGGGCCGCCTCGGCCGCGATCGGCTTCGAGCGACGCGAGGTGCGCATCCACGGCTCGGGACCCCAGCGCCTGCGCCGCGCTGCCTTCGCGGCCCTCGACGCGGTCCGCCGGCTCGCGGGTCCAGGGCCGCCGCAGGCTCACGACTGCGGGAATCGGCCCTACGCATGCCATGCACGGTCGAACCCCGGATCCGGTGATGTCCGTCGCCGATCCGCGGGGCTCCAGCGGCGAGTCACGTCGAGCTGCCGCGTTGGCAGCAGCGATGTCACCCGTGCCGAGGGGCGCAGCCGAGGCTGTCGATCCAGACGACCAGCTCCGGACGCACGCCGGCGCCGGTGAGCTTCCCGGCCACCCACCAGCCCGACGGAAACGCGGGATCGCGGGCTACCGCCCGCCGCTGATCGCCTGCAACGCGGACGTCGTACACGTTCGAAAGGGTCGCACCGCGGACGACAATCCCGCCCTGGAGCAAGATCGACGAGAGTCTGCGGGGCCGGTTCGCAGGTATGCCGGAGACGGGCGTGCCGGCGCCTGGTGGAGAACCTGGGAGCCGGCGTGCAGGCGCCTCCAGAGCTGCACAGCACCACGAGGACCAGCCGAAACGAGCGGTCGGGTCCGGGCGCGCTGAGCGAGTCGGTCGACGGGTTCCATCGACCGTAGCGATAGGACGAGGGGCGGGCATGGCGCCCGCCCCTCGTCCGACGGTCTGTGCCGCGTTGCTCGGGCTACGGCCCGAAGAACGCGAACGATGTTCGCCATGAGGGTCGCCTTGTCGGTCGCCGATCCATAAGCCTCGAACGGGAAGGCGAGGAAGAAGACCTTGTAGCCGTCACTGTAGGTCAGCGCATCGGGCGACCCGCATCGTCGGTGAAGGCGGCCAGGGCCGGGTCCGATCGGCGTGATCTCGTCCTCGTAGTTAGCACCGAGAACGCTATGGTCGATCGGGACGGCCCCGATGCCGGCCGTGACCGGGTTGCCGCAGACGCCGTGGACCGCGTTGGTCACATGTCGTTCTGGTTTCCGTGCCATCCCAGCTGATGTGCAGGTAGTTCTGCACGAAGGCGGTCGTCCCGGCCGCCTGGTCGAGGATGTCCTGGCCGCTCATCATGAGCCGTCCGCCGCCGTCCAGGAAGGCCGTCAGCTCCGACTCGTACGGGCCGATCGGGCGCCGGATACGAGTTGCCCGTGAACCACACGACATTCGTGTAGGCGGTCAGGAACGCCTGCGGCAGGTCCGGATTGGTGGCGAGATCCCAGGTGTTGAACTCAACACCGGCCGCTGTCAGCGCATCGGCGTAGTACGACTGCACGTCCGGGCCCGTTGCCGTCTCCGTCCACCAGCAGGGTGGTCGCCGCCGCAGCCGTCGTGCTGAAGGTCGCCGTGGCTCGTCACCGACGCGCTCGCTGCCGAGGTGGCCGTCACTGTGGCGGCATCCACCGTGTTGTTAACCGCGTCAGCGGGAACGTCCACGTTGCATGCAGAAGTCGAAGGACGCACCCGGACCGAGGGGTCCGACGGAAGTGCTGCCCAGACGGGGTCGTGCAGTCGGCCTGCACGCAGCTCCGACGGGAAGGTCCCGTTCGTCAGAGCGTGTAGGTGTCAGGGTTGAAGCCCAGGTTCTTGACCTGCAGCGGATAGGTCACACTCTGGCCTACCCGCGACTGCTGCGCCTGGCTTGCAGGAGTGAGCGTCACCGAGTACGGCGCCGCGATCGGGGTGAAGACCGGGCTCCCCGTGGTGCCCGGACCCTTCGGCGGAGGTGACCACGATCCCGTCGTTGGTGATCGTGGAGACCTTCTTCTTCAGCGCGGACGCGATGCTGACGGTGAAGTGAAGCTGGATGCTGTCACCGGCGGCAACGGAGAGACCGGTCCAGCGAACGTTGCCGCCGGACTTCGCGCCGCCGTTGTCGGCGGACACGAAGCTCGTGTTGCCTGGGATGGGATCGGTCACCGTCACGCCGGTGGCAGTCCGCGTTTCCGATGTTCTGCACGGTGATCGTGTAGTCGAGGTTGCTGGTCGGTCCAACCGGGATCCCCGCGTCCACCTTGGTGACCGTGAGGGCCGGCGCCGCCAGTGCTGTTCTGGATGCTGAAGGCACCGCGCCCATGCGTGCCTGCCGCGAGCGTCCCGTGCGGACGGGTCGAGGTCGAGCTGGTTCACCGCCACGATCGGGAAGTCCGTCCCGAGGGCGCTCCAATGCGCGCCACCGTCGTAGGTCACGAACGGACCAACGTCAGTGCCCGCGTAGAGCGTGTTCGGGTACGAGGGGTCGAGCACCAGCGAGTTCACCGGCGCGTCCGGCATGTTGCCGCTGATGTTCGCCCACGTCTTGCCGCCGTCGGTCGTCTTGAAGACATGGCCCGGCCGGCCCGGGGTCGCCGGGCTGAAGCCGTTGTAGGCGGCGTAGGCGATCCGGTAGTTGCTGCGGTCGACGGCGATCGACGCGACCGGCCGCTTGGGCAGGGCACCCTGGTCCAGGCGGATCCAGGTCGGGTGGCTGGATACCTTGGCGTCGGGGCTGACCCACAGCAGCCCGTCATCGGTGCCGACGTAGATGGCGTCGCCGCCACCCAGCCCAATGGCGGTGATGGCGCACGTCCTCGCGCCATTGGGCGCGGTGCCGGTGCAGCCCTGCGTCAGGTCCGGGCTGATGACCGACCACGTCACGTTGCTGGCCGACGGGAGCCTTGGCGTTGTCGGTCCGATACAGCCGGTACGTGCCCAGGAAGAGCTGGTTGGTGTCGAGCGGGTTCATGACCCACGGGACGTAGAACTCCGACCGGTCGTTGAGGTTGATGCCGGTGCGGATGTACGAGTTGGACTGGAAGTACGTACCGCCGTCGGTGGTCCGATACGGCGAGATCCCGTAGTAGGTCCCGTATACGTAGTTGAAGTCGGTGGGATCAACGAGCACCTGACCGCCATCGCCGCCGTACAGGTCGTACCAGGTCTGGCCGCCGAAGGTGTGCTCGGTGCCGTTGTCCTGGCTCCCGCCCCATATCCACGCCGGCTGGGACGGGTTGGTTGCGATGCTGGAGAACTGCGTGATCTGCAGCCCGCCGCCGTTCAGGTTCTCCCAGGTGTTGGCGGTGACGTCGGCCACGCCCGGGTCGCTGGGGTTGCGGCCACCACGGTCGCTGCTGCTGCCAGACGCCACCATCGGAGCCGATCGCGACGTGCGCCGGGTTTGAGGGATCGAAGGCGAGCGCGTGGAAGTCCGGATGCTGATGCGAGCCCAGGTTCTTCCAGGTCTGGCCGCCATCGTCCGAACGATAGATCCCGCCGGCGCCGTCGCCGTAGTTGAACTGGCCGCCCACGTACACGATGTTCGTGTTGGACGGGTCCGACCTCGATAACGTTGTCGTAGAAGCACTGCGTTCCGCAGTAGTCGAGAACGCTGTCGTCCGGGCCGGAGAAGCCGGTCGTCGGCAGCTCCTGCCAGCTGGCCGCCTCGTCGTCGGAACGCCAGAGGCGTGACGGATGGTAGTTGCCGCTCGGCGTCGTAGAAGTCGGTGCCGACATACAGCACCGCGCTCTGCCCTGCCGGGTGCGAGAGGCCAATCGAGAAGCGGGTCAGGTTCTCGGCGTTGAAGCTGGGTGGGTAGTCCATTCATCGCGGCCGCCCAGTGGGCGCCGCCGTCGGTGCTCTTGTAGACCTGGTCGCCCCAGAAGCTCGAGTACATGATCTGAGGGTTCTGTGGATCCATCTCCAGGTCGGTGGCGCCGTTCGTCGTCTTGACCTCGAAGTCGAGGGTCCAGGTCGCGCCGCCGTCCTTCGACTCCCAGATACCGAACTTCGAATGCAGCGGCGGGGAGGTGCGACGGGCACCGCCGCGGCCGCGCAAGCACGGCCGCGTAGAGGTGGCCGGCGTCGGTCGGGTCGACCACGATGCGGGAGATGGAGACGCTCTGGAAGTAGTCGCCGGAGACGTGCGTCCAGGTCTCGCCGCCATCGGTGCTCTTCATGACGCCGTTGCCGAAGTAGCTGTCGCCCGAGAGCGCGCCCTCGCCGGTGCCGGCGTAGATGATGGTGTCATCCGACGGGGCGATGGCGAGCGCGCCCATGGAGAGCGACGCCTGGTCGTCTGTCTTGGGGGTCCAGGTGCCGGTCGCGTCGTCGTAGAGCCAGATGCCGCCCTGCGCAGCCGCGAGGATCAGCTGGCCGTTGCTCGGCCGAATCGCGAGCGCGCCGATGCGGCCGGAACGGTGTCCCGTGGCGTCCTGGCTCGCTTCGACGCTGAACGATGGGATCGGGCCGATGGCGCTCCACGGCGCCGGTGAAGGTGTCCGGGCCTGCAGTCGGCGCACCCAGCTTGCGAAGGGCGTTCGCCTGTTTCGCGGCGGCTGCGCGGAGCGATGCCGCCTGCGCGAGGGTGATCGGCTGATCGCCCGAGAGGCGCTTGCTGATGTACTCCTCGTCGAGCTTGAGGAGCTCTTCCTCGTTCTGCTCGTCCTGGAGGAGCGGCTTGTTCGCCGGGTTGAAGGTCGGCGCGTCGCCGGCCGGTGGCGAGCATCGACGAGTTGCGGTCGGCTGGAGCGCTGCTGGCGCCCACCATCGACTGTGGGATGAGCAGCAGGGCAACGGCGACGGCGAGCAGCCGCCAGCGATGGGCATGCGGGCGATGAATCATCGCGAGATTCCACCTCCAGATTCTGCGGACCGGAACGCCGGGACACCGCAGCAGGTTCGACCGGCGCAGGCGTGGTGGCGCGTGGGCGATGGGTCGAGCCCAGGGACGGCACCTCCCTCCGCGCATCGGGCATGCTCGATGGCAGCGTTGTGCTCGGTCCGCTCGACGATACCTGTCGAGCCGACACGCACGGCACACGTCGGCGCGCGCCGTGACCGAGCGCACCAGTTCCGCGCAACCGGACATGTCCCCGCTAGCGCCAGGCGCCGATCATCCGACCGCCCGCGGGCACGACTCGACACTCCCACCGCAGGGCAGACGCCGATGAGGTCGCCGTCCGCCTGGAGCGGCAACAGGCGGTCGTCCAGGGCCGCGACGGTGACGTTCGTTCCGGCGATGCCCGTTGGCCCGGGTCGCGACGTGGAGCAGCCATCGCGCGGCCTCCACCGCCAGGCGCGGAGCGGGGCCCGGGTATACGCGAAGCATGAGCCGGCCGGCATCCGGCCGGGCGCCCGGGTTCACGATCATGCCGCGACCGTAGTACGGCGTGGTTCCCACCACGAGCAGCTCCATGGGCCCTTCGTGGACGCTCATGCCGTCGACCTCGACGCGTACCTGCCGCCGACGGAAGAGCTCTCCGCTGGAGCCGATGATCGCGGTCGCCCAGCCCCGCAGCCCGCGCGCCCCGGCGGCCGCATACCGTCCCGCGACGACGGCATCCCAGCCCATGCCCGGCGAACAGGGCCAGGCGTCCGTCCACCCGGATCAGGTCGAGGGTCCGCGCCTCCCCGGCGGCAAGGACCTCCGCCAGGTCCTCCGGGCCGCGCGGGAGCGCAGCAGGTGCGCGGTGGCGTTGCCGAACCCGGCGGGGATGTAGCCGAGCGCCACGTCTCGTCCCTCTGCGACGTTGAAAGCGATCCCCAACGACCCGTCGCCGCCGGCAATCACGGCGGTCCGGTAGTCGCCCATGCGCTCGCTCAGGAACGCGTGGAGCTCTGGACCGTCGCGCGGTCGCGATGACGTGCAGGTCCGCGTCGAGCGATTGGCGCGCCAGGTCAATGGCGCGCCGCACCGAGGCGGCGCGGGCGCTGCCGGCCCCCTCGTTGAGGAAGACGGCTGCCGGGCGACTGGCGATGTGGCTCACGGGCCACCGATTCTACGGCGAGGACGAAGGGCCGCCCGGCGGGCGGCCCTCATCGGTCCTGGTAGTTCCGGAGCGCGGATCAGGGCAGGGCGCTGAGCGCGTCCGCGGCGGCACTCGCACTGCCGGTGACCAGGAAGAGCACGTCGTTGGTCGGGTACAGGTAGATCTGTGTCGATGGGTCCGACGGCTCCGCGGACTGCTGGACGGACTTCCCGCCCACGGTGGTGGACTGCCAGTTGTAGGTCGTGTCGCTCTGGCTCGCCGCTGTCTTGAACACGCTGAGCAGCCTGTCGGAGCCGGCACCCGGCGCCTTGAAGGCGAACACGCCCAGGGCCGACTGGTTTGCGATGTCCACGCCGAAGCCGAACGCCACGGAGATGTCCCCGGGCGAGACACCGAGCGCATTGAGGAACGCCTCCGACTGCGGGTCGGACTGGGCGCTGCCCATGAACTCGCTGCCCTTCATGCTGTACTTCTGCAGCGTGATGCCGCCCACGGTGTCGGGGAGGAGCGCCTCGAGCGCGGTGTCACTGTTGCCGATGGACGGGAACGGGATGCCGCTGCTGACCGCCTCGCTCGACCGCCGGGTGTCGCCGTGGGCGCGCCGTGGGCGTGGGCGTGGGCGATGGCGTCGAGCTCGCGCCCGAGTTGCTCGAGCAGGCAGCCACGAAGACAGTGAGAAGGCCGGCAAGGCCGGCGGTTCGGAATCGGTTCATCTGCTCAGGGCGTCCTCCGCAGCGAATTCAGGGCGAGACCCGCTGGGGCGGGCAGCCGCCGAAGCATAGCCGAGCCGATGTCGGTCCGATAGATGCCAAGTTGGCTACTGGAGGTACGGGCTCCGCTGCGCGCTTGACGAAACGCCCCTCTCCCGGCCTTCCCGAGCCACTCGTCGCCGTCGACGATGATCTTGCCGCGGCTCAGGACGAGGTCCGACTTGCCGGTGACCTCCATCCCTTCGTAGCAGCTGTAGTCCACGTCCATGTGGTGCGTCTTGGCGGAGATCGTCCAGGTCTTCTTCGGGTCGTAGATCAGGATGTCGGCATCGGCGTCCGGGAGCGACAACGCCCTTCTGCGGCAGGCCGAACATGCGTGCTGGCGCGGTGGAGCAGATCTCGACCCAGCGGTTCGGGCTGATCCGGCCGCCCGCCACGCCGCCTGAATGGATAAGGTCGACGCGGTTCTCGACGCCCGGCAGCCCATTCGGGATCTTCCGGAAGTCGCCGCGCCCCAGCTCCTTCTGGCCGTGGAAGTCGAACGGGCAGTGATCAGTGGCCACGATCTGAAGGTCATCCTTGATCAGGCCCTTCCACAGTTCCTCCTGGTGGTCCGCCGGACGGAGTGGCGGCGAGCAGACGAACTTGGACCCCTCGAAACCGTTGCCCATGTCGTCGAGCGAGTCAGGAAGAGGTACTGCGGGCAGGTCTCCGCGAAGGCCGGGCAGGCCCTCGTCGCGGGCGCGGCGTACCTCGTTGAGGGCCTCGCGCGCGGAGAGGTGGACGATGTAGACCGGTGAGCCGGCAACCTCGGCCAGGCGGATCACCCGGTTCGTGGCCTCGCCCTCCATGACCGGCGAGCGGCTGACCCCGTGCCAGTAGGGGTCGGTGTTACCCGCCAGCGCGTTCTGGTTGGTCACGACGTCAATGGCCAGACCGTTCTCCGCATGCATCAGGATCATGCCGCCGTTCCTGGCGGTCTGCTGCATGGCCCGGAAGATCGCGCCGTCATCGGAGAGGAACACGCCGGGGTAGGCGGTGAACAGCTTGAAGGTGGTGACACCCTCGTCGACCAGCTGGTCCATCTCCGTGAGCACGTCGTCACGGACGTCGCTCACGATCATGTGAAAGCCGTAGTCGATGCTGCAGTTGCCATCGGCCTTCTCATGCCAGGCATCGAGGCCCTGGCGGAGGGAGCCGCCGCGGGGCTGCACGGCGAAGTCGAGGATGGTCGTGGTCCCGCCAAAGGCAGCGGCCCGCGTGCCGGTCTCGAACGTGTCCTTGGCGAAGGTGCCGCCGAATGGGAGCTCCATGTGGGTGTGGACGTCGATCCCTCCGGGCACGATCCACTTCCCCGCCGCATCGATGGTGCGGTCCGCGTCGACCGACAGGTCCTCACCGATGAGCGCGATGCGCTCCCCGTCGATCAGGACATCCGCCCGGGTCGTCGAGTCGGCGTTGATGATCGTGCCGTTCTTGATCAGCGTGCGCATCGGTCTCCTCTCGCTCGTTCGGGTGAGGCGGCGCGGCTGGCGGACCGTACCAGTCAGGAATCAGGCGCGCGCGGCAATGTCGCGCATGACCGGGATCACCTCGCGTCCGTAGCGGTCGAGCTGCGCCTCCTCATCGCCGTTCATCAGGTAGATGTTGAACTGGTCGACGCCCGCGTCCGCCAGCTCGTGGAGTCGGGCGATGTGCTCCTCCGGCTCGCCCAGGATGCAGAACCGGTCCGTCACCTCGTCATCCACGAAGGCGGCATTGTCCGAGCCGACCTCGGCGTGGTGCTGATAGTCGTAGCCTTCCCGGTCGCGGATATAGCCGGTCAACGCATCGGGAAGCTGCTCGCGGGGGTAGCGGTTGACCAGGTCGACGACATGGTTGCTCACCAGGGCCGGGAACCAGCGGGTCCGCTCGCGCCCGTCGTCGCGGGGACCCACGTGCGCCGCCGCAGCCGACTGGACCCGGACGCTTCCGCGCTCCCGGCCGGCGCCGGCCTCCGCCTCGCGGACCTGGGAGACGAACCAGCGGATCAGGTCCGGGTCCGCGAGCTGGAGGATCACCCCGTTGGCGACGCGCCCCGTCATGGCCAGCGCCATGGGTCCGTACCCCGCGACCCAGACGGGGAGCGTCCACTTGGCGGCCCAGGGCAGCTGGACCTCCGTACCCTCGTACGTGACCGCTTTGCCCCCCACGAGGTCGCGGATCACTCCGATCGCCTCCTCAAGGGTGCGCAGGGTGGTGGGCGGCTTGCCCAGGACGCGGCGCGCGCTGTCCCCGCGGCCGATGCCCATATCCATGCGCCCGCCGGTGACCCCGTTGAGGACGGCGAGCGCGGACGCGGTGACGGTCGGCTCTCGGGTGGCGGGGTTCGTCACGCAGGTCCCGAGACGCATGCGCTCGGTCGCCTGGGCCATGAGCGTCAGGATGACGTACGGCTCCGCGAAGAGAACATGGCTGTCGAAAACCCAGCCGTAGGGAAGCCGTTCGACTCGGCGCGGCGTGCCAGGTCGGCGTTGCGCTGAAGGTCCTGCTCCGGCTTGAGCGTGAAGCCGAAGTCCATGGCCCGGTCCTCCTGCTCGTGTGCAGGCCGAGGGTGGCAGGGTACATCACCGCGCCGTGTGGTCCGCTGCTCTCCAGTCCTCCATCGGACAGGCCTAGCCGATCCCGTCGGTCGAACCGTCCGCTGCCCGGGCCACGCCGTGGGGGCGGCCCCTCAGGCGCCGCGGAGGGGGCGGGCGGCGCGGTCCCTGTGGCGCAGCCAGTCGAGATAGGCGAGCAGCTCCGCTTCCGTCGGGGTGGAGGCGGGTGCCGGTGTAATGGACCGCATGGGCGCCCGGATCGGGGAGTGGATCAACCTGCTCCGCCCCGCCGATCGCGCGGAGGGCCCACTCCAGCCGTCGAACGGCCCATGCCACGAGCGACCGCTCTCTCCCAGCACGGCTGCAGATCGGCGAGCAGTGCCAGGAACGCTGCCTGCCCCGCGCTGAACGCCTCCCGCCCTTCCTCGCTCAGCTCCACGACACGCGACCGCCTATCGGTTGGGATGGGCACGAACGGTGACGAGCCCGTCGCGGCCCATGGCGGCCACGATCCGCGACATCGACGGGCTCGGGACGCCGGTGACGGCGGCGAGCTCTCCCGGCGGCGGTGGTCCGCGGGTGGCGAGCACGGTGGCCACCTGGAACGCGCGCGGCGAGAGGCCCGTTCCTGCGAGTCGCACGTCCAGCAGCCCTCCAAGCAGATCGCTCGCCACCGAGGCATGGAAGAGCACCGCTTGGTCAGGATTTGATCATTTCATCCGGCATGATAGTAGTGTTAGATGATACTGACTCCGCAGTCCGAGAGTCCGACAGGAGGATACGGCCGATGCATCCCGCCGAGCATGCCAAGCGCGTCCGCCCGATCGCGGCCGCCGCGTTGTCCTGCTGGTCCTGGGTGCCTGCAGCACCTTGCCCGCGGGCAGCGCCGGCCCGACGCAGGTGGCATCGGTGACGTCCATCCCCGTTACCTTCGCCGTTTTCGGGGGTGGCGGAGCCGCACCTGGCCTGGATGGTCCGCACCGCCAAGGCCTGGGCCGCCGAGCACCCCGAGATCGACCTTTCCACCACCACCGGCAACTTCTACTCGAGCCCCGTGCCTTACAAGGTGCTGCGAGGACACCTACTTCGGCTCGCCCGCGCCGGACCTGGTCTCCGGCTTCATTGGCGGGTCCATGACCGCGGATGCGGCCGCGGGCAAGTTCGCCGACGTCACCGATCTGTGGCAGTCGCTTGGCCTTGACGACGCGGTGCCGCAAGCCATTGCCGACCTGGCAACCGTGAACGGCCACCGCTATTGGATTCCCACCCTCGCCCAGTGGAATCCGGTCTTCTATCGAACGGACGTGTTCGCCGGGGCGAGCATCGATCCACCGGTCACCTGGGACGAACTCCTCACCGATTGCCGAACGCTGCGTGCCGCCGGGATCGACCGGCCCATCGCCCAGGCCGGCGGACAGAACTGGTCGCCGCCGGCCGCCCGCTGGTTCAGCACGATCGACCTCGCCATCAACGGCGCCGACTTCCACGAGTCGCTCGCGGCGGGGAAGGTCGCCTGGACCGATCCTCGCGTGAAGGCGGTATTTGCGAAGTGGTCGGACCTGTTCGACGCGGGCTGCTACGGCGACCCAGCGCTCCAGGGGTACGGCGACCCCCTGCTGCAGCTCAAGGCAGGCACCACGGCCATGGACAACCTTGGCGAGTGGATCTTCGAGAACGAAGCCCTGACCAATGACCTGCCCATCGACTTCTTCCGCCCGCCGGTCCTCGACCCGGACGTGCCAGGGACCGACATCGTGCTGGCCTACGGCCTCGCCATCCCCGCCGACTCGCCCCACCCCGAGCAGGCGAAGGCCCTCATCAGGGCCATGGTCAGCGCCGACTCGCTGCGGACCGCCTACCAGAGCGTCCCACGCGTGATCCTCGATACGCGCGTCGATCCGGGCTACCTGCCGCGCCACGCCAAGGGGCTGCAGCTCCTGGAGCGTGCGAGCCGGGTCGTGCAGCTGTGGGAGTTCACTGCGACCGACCCGCAGGCGACCATTGGGCTGACGCTCTTCACCGCGTTCCTGACCGACCCGGCCACCCTTTCTGAGGACCTGGCCACAGCGGAGCTGGCCCGGATGGCCGCCTATGGTCCGCCGCAGGCGGGCGGGTGATGACGCCACGCACCAGCCCGGGTGGCGCGCGGGCCTTCGACTACCTCATCGGCTCGTGGTGGGTGCGCCATCGGCTGTGGAGCGAACGCACCGGGCGCTGGCTGCGGCTGGAGGGACCGTACCGAATGGAGCCCATCCTGGATGGTTCGGCAAACCTGGACCACGCGGAGATCGCTGACCTGCCGCCGTACCCGTTCATCGGCAGCTCCATCAGGATCTACAACCCGAACGCCGACCGCTGGGCCATCGGCTGGATGGACAACCTGTCGCACGCGTTCGGCTCCATCGTGAGCGGACCGATGCAGGGCAAGCGGGGCGAGTTTCACGGGACCCGACCCGGCCCAACCGGCACGCGGCTCGTCCGCTTCCGATGGCGCTTTCTGCCGCCGGACCGCGCCCGCTGGATCCAGGGGGTATCCGACGATGGCGGCGCTACCTGGCGGGCGACCTGGGTCATGTCGTTCCAGCGCGAGTAGCCCCACTGCTCAGGGCCGGACGAGGTCCTCGTAGGCGTCGGGGCGCCGGTCGCGGAAGAACTGCCACGTCTGGCGCACTTCCCCGATCATGTCCAGGTCGAGGTCGCGGACCATGAGCTCCTCGTCGTGGGCGTCGCCCACCTCGCCCACGAACTGGCCGCGCGGGTCGCAGAAGTAGGACTGCCCGTAGAAGTCGTCATCGCCCAGAGGTTCGATGCCGACCCGGTTGATGGTGCCCACGTAGTAGCCGTTGGCCAGCGCGTGGCTGACCTGCTCGACGCGCCACAGGTACTCCGAAAGCCCGCGGGACGTGGCCGACGGAATGAAGACGATCTCCGCCCCGTTGAGACCCAGCGCCCGGGCGCCCTCCGGGAAGTGGCGGTCGTAGCAGATGTAGACGCCCACCTTGCCCACGGCGGTCTCGAAGACCGGGTACCCAAGGTTCCCGGGGCGGAAGTAGAACTTCTCCCAGAAGCCCTTGACGTGCGGGATATGCGTCTTGCGGTACTTGCCCAGGTAGGAGCCGTCCGCATCGATCACCGCGGCGGTGTTGTAGTAGATCCCGCTGGTGTGCTCGTCCTCCTCGTACATCGGTACGATGAGGACCATCCCGGTCTCCTGCGCCAGCTCCTGCATCCGCTTGGTGGTGGGCCCGTCCGGGATCTTCTCGGTGTACGAGTAGTACTGCGGATCCTGCACCTGGCAGAAGTAGGGACCGTAGAAGAGCTCCTGGAAGCACATCACCCTGGCGCCCTGCTTGGCCGCCTCGCGCGCATAGCGGATGTGCTTCTCGATCATCGAGTCCTTGTCGCCGGTCCACTCCGCCTGGAGCAGGGCCGCGCGGACGATTCGTGCCATCTCGAGTCGGCCTCCATCTCGGTGCGTTCGGGCTCGGAAGGAGCCGCATGAGAGGCCGATACTCTACAACCCCGACCCTCTTCGAAGCCCCTTCGATGCCGAACGACGGCAGGCTGGCTAGACTGCCGCCGATGAGCTCCTCCCGGGCACGGCGCCTTCTCCCCGTCCTCACCCTGCTCGCGGTGCTTGCCGCCGTCCCGGCTCCTGCTGTGGCCGGCTGCCCGTTGATACCAACGCCGGACGACGCCCTCGCCAGGGCCGGCGTCGCGTTCGTGGGAACGGTCACGGGAGTGGCCGATGACGGGCAGACCGCAACCTTCGACGTCGAGGAGATCTGGAAGGGAACGAACCTCGCGAATCCCATCACGGTGTACGGGGTTGGCGTGGATACGGCGGGGGCGGCGGCCGGCGGACGGACCTGGGCGGTGGGGACGAGGTACCTGGTCTTCCCGACCCTGGACAAGAACGGCAACCTTCTCGACCGCGGTTGCTCGCCCACCGTCGAGTACACGGGGGCGCTCGACGGGTTGCGACCGGCATCGGCGCATGCCCCGCAGGGTCCGCCGACCTCGGGTGTGCCGGGCGACCCGCCCATTGCGGCGGTCTTCCTGGTCATCGTGATCTTCGGAACCCTGGGCGTCGTCTTCCTGTGGCGGATGGGACGCATGGAGAGCGAAACCTAGGCACCGCCTATCGGCGCCGGAGGCAGCATGGCACAATCGGCGAATGCCGGCCGGGATCCGCTCCCTCTTCCGCGTTCCGCCGCTGCTGCGGAGGATCGTCTTCCACGCCCGCCGGGTGGGCGGGTCGGTGGACCGCCACTTCTTCTTCGCGCTCGCCGGCGGCCTGATCGGCTTCGTCCTGCTGGCTGCTGCGGCCATCACCTTCGTCGAGAAGCCGTTCACGCTGAGTGGATTCGGCCAGTCGTTCTACTGGGCGGTGACGACCGTCCTGGGCCAGGGCGACAGCAACTACGTCACCACGCCGGGTGGCTGGGTCGTGAGCTGGCTGCTCGTCCTCTTCGGGGTGGCGATCGTGGGCGCCATCACCGGGGCGATCGTGGGGTTCGTCATCGACTTTCTGCTCAAGGAGGGCCAGGGAATGGGAGCCGCCGGCTTCCGCGACCACATCGTGATCTGCGGCTGGAACACGACCGCCAGGGAGATGATCAAGGAGCTCAAGACCGACGAGTACCGCTCCAAGGTCGTGGTGATCCACGAGGCGGAGCGGAACCCTGCCGGGGAGGGCGTCTACTTCGTGCGTGGCGACACGACGACCGCCCACGACCTGCACCGGGCAGGCATCGAGGAGGCCTCCGCAGCGCTCGTCGTTCCCGCGGATCCGTCCAACGAGGCGGACATGCGCTCGATCCTGACCACCATGGCCATCGAGTCCATCGCACCGCAGGTGCGGACCGTCGTGGAGGTCAACAACCCGGCGCACGTGGAGCACCTCCGGCGGGCGAATGCGGACGAGGTGCTGGTCACCTCGCAGCTCGCGTCGAGGCTCCTGGCACGCTCCGCGCTGTACCCGGGCCTCTCGGAGCTCGTGACGGACATCGTGTCCGGGGGCGACGGCTCCGAGCTCTACCGGGTGGCGCTCCCAAACGACTACTGCGGCCTCAACGTCGACGAGCTCTCGGCACGCCTGCGTGCCGAGCACCGGGCAACCCTGCTGGGGATCACCCGCGACGGCACGGCGCATGTGAACCCGGCCGCCGACTTCCGGCTCGAGCCGGGTGACGACGCAGTGGTGGTCGCCGAATCGCTCGGGACGCTGGCGCCGCTCCGTCTGCAGCACGACTGAGCCGGTTCCGCCCCGTGAACCTCCTCGATCTGGCTGCCATCGCGGTCCTGGCCGCGGCGGTCGCGCTGGGTGCGTGGGCGGGCTTCTTCCCCCAGCTGCTGGGGCTGGTGGGGGCCGCGGCCGGATTCGGCGTGGCGCTTGTTGCCGCCAACGCCCTGCACGCCACCCTGTCCGCCATCGACCAGCCGATGCGCGCGCTGCTGGCCGCATCCGGCCTGGTCGCCCTCACCCTGCTCGGTGAAGCGGCCGGCTCCGCCCTGGGGAGCCGGGCCCGGGTCGCCATGCGCGAGCGGTTTCTGGCGGCTATCGACCTGGCGGGTGGCGCGCTCATCGGCTTCGCGCAGGGCATCCTCGCGCTCTGGCTGGTGGGCGGCCTGATCCTGGCAGGCGCGATGCCCGGACTCGAGCGCAGCGCGTCGGACTCGGTCATCCTGGGCGCGGTCAACCGCGTCCTTCCCGCGCCGGGCGGCGTGGCCGCGCAGATCGTCGGCCTGCTGGCTCCAACCCAGTTCCCGCAGCTGTTCGCCGGCATCGAGCCCTCCCCGGCGCCGGCCCTCGACCTGCCGGATTCAGCGACGGCGCGAACGCTGGCCGCGTCCGCCGAGGCGAGCACGGTGCAGGTGATCGTCGTCGGCTGCGGCCACGAGCAGCTCGGAAGCGGATTCTTCGTGAGCGGGCAGGTCGCGGTCACCAACGCGCACGTGGTCGCGGGCGGCGACACGATGTCGGTGGCCTTCGGGGGCAACACCTACGAGGCGCGGCTCATCCTGTATGACCCCCGCCAGGACATCGCGCTGCTGCGGGTCCCCACCGCCTCGGCGCCGGCGCTGCGCCTGGCCGACACGGCTCCCCAGCGGGGCACGGAGGCGGGGGCCCTTGGGCACCCGGGCGGTGGCCCCCTCACCCTCATCCCGGCCGTGGTCACCGCGGCGTTCGACGCTGCCGGTCCAGACATCTACGGCGTGGGCTCCGTCACCCGCAGCATCGTGGAGCTGCGCGCCGATGTCCGACAGGGTGACTCTGGTGGGCCGCTCCTCACCGCGCCGGGGGTCGTGGGAGGGGTGATCTTCGGTGCGTCGCGGGTGGATCCGGGCGTTGGCTACGCTCTCGCCGCCTCGTCCGTCGCGACCGAGATCCGCGAGGGAAGCGCCCGCACGGCCGCGGTGGCCTCCGGGGCCTGCGTGAACGAGTAGGTCGAAGCGTGCGGGGTGGCCGCCGTACTGTGCGCCATCGACTGATGAAGGGCTGGCGGCATGTGGTGTAATCGGGACCCTCACCGCTGACGCAACGCCGAGGAGGCGCTCATGGCCATCACGCGTGATCGGCTCAGCACCGACGAGATCCTGCGGCTGAACCGCGAGTACACCTTCTTCTCCTGGTCCGCACAGGCGAAGGTCAACCCCATCGTCATCGACCGCGCCGAGGGGATCTACTTCTGGGACCCCGATGGCAAGCGGTACATCGACTTCAACAGCCAGCTGATGAGCGTGAACATCGGCCACGGGGACCCCCGCGTGGCCGATGCCATCACCGCACAGGCCCACCAGCTGGCGTTCGCCGCCCCCCAGTTCGCGACGGAGGTCCGCGGCCGCCTGGGCAAGCTGCTCGCCGGGGTCACCCCCGGGAACCTGGACACCTTCTTCTTCACCCTGGGCGGCGCCGAGGCGAATGAGAACGCGCTGCGCATGGCCCGCCTCTATACCGGGCGCCAGAAGGTGATTGCGCGGCATCGGTCCTACCACGGCGCCACCGCGGGCGCCATCAGCGTCACAGGCGATCCGCGCCGCTGGGCGAACGAGTCCGGCAGCGTCCCCGGCGTGATCCGGGTGCTCGACCCGTGGCGCTGGGGGCAAGGTGAGCCGGAGCCCCTGGACCAGCACCTCGCCTACCTGGAGGAGGTGATCCAGTACGAGGGTCCGCAGACCATCGCCGCCTTCATCCTCGAGACGGTGACCGGCACCAACGGAATCCTGATCCCGCCCGATGGGTACCTCCAGGCCATCCGCGAGCTGTGCACGAAGCACGGCATCGTGATGATCGCCGACGAGGTGATGGCCGGCTTCGGCCGCACCGGGCGCTGGTTCGCGGTGGACCACTGGGACGTGGTACCGGATCTGATCACGATGGCCAAGGGCCTGACCAGCTCCTACCTGCCGCTCGGCGCGGTGGCCATGAGCCCGGAGATCGCCCACGCCTTCGACGAGCGCGTCTACTTCGGCGGACTCACCTACTCGGCCCACCCGATGAGCTGCGCCGCGGCCATCGCCGCGGTCGAGGTGCTGCGCGACGACGACCTGGTGGGCAACGCCGCCCGCCTGGACCCGGTCATGCGCGAGCTGCAGCACGAGCTCAAGACAAGGCACCCGAGCGTGGGTAACGTGCGGAACATCGGCCTCTTCGGGATCGTGGAGCTGATCCGGAATCGCCAGACGCGCGAGCCGCTCTCGCGCGTTCAACACCACGGCACCGGAGATGAGCGCCTTTGACGCCCGCCTCCGCGCGGACGGCCTCTACACCATGACCCACTGGAACGGCTTCTTCACCAATCCCCCGCTGTGCATCACCGAGGAACAGCTGCGGGAGGGCTTCGCGATCATCGACCGGGCGCTTGAGGTGACGGACGCGGCCGTGGTCTGAGAACCGGGGCGGCAGGACCGCCCACTGACGGAGGAGGTGGTCGGAGGGCTACAGGGATGCACGCGACCTTGCGTGGCGGTTGATCGCCATCGGTCAATGAAGGACGCACCGGAGGACGCCCATGACAGCCGCGACCTACGAGGAGACCATCTACCCCGACGGTCGGCACGAGCTGACGCCTGAGACCCAGGCGGCCGTCGAGCACAGCGCGCTCTACAACGAGGACCTCGCCCCGGTGCGCCTGGAGCGGCGCGTCTGGAACACCTACGCCTACCTGGCGCTCTGGGTGGGGATGAGCGTGAACATTCCCAGCTGGTCGCTCGCCGCCGGCCTGATCCTCATCGGGATGGACTGGGTCCAGGCGGTCGTCACCGTGATGCTGGGCAACCTGATCGTCCTGGTGCCCATGCTGCTCAACAGCCACGCCGGGACGAAGTACGGCATCCCCTTCCCGGTCTTCGCCAGGGCATCGTTCGGCACCGTTGGCGCGAACCTGCCTGCGCTGCTGCGCGCGGGAGTGGCCTGCGGCTGGTTCGGGATCCAGACCTGGATCGGCGGCGGCGCGATCTTCGTGCTGGTCGGTGCCATCCTGGGCCAGGACTCCTGGTGGGTGACCGCCTCCACCTTCAAGCTCGGCTTCGGCGGTGCGCAGCCGTGGACCCTGTGGCTCAGCTTCGGCATCTTCTGGATCCTGAACCTGTACATCATCCTGCGGGGCATGAACACACTGCGGATCTTCGAGAGCTGGTCCGCCCCGTTCCTCATCGTCGTCTCGCTGGGCCTGACGATCTGGATGATCTTCCAGGCGCATGGCCTGGGCGACATCCTTGCGGCACCCAACAAGTTCGGCGGCTGGACCGGCGACTTCTGGAAGATCTTCTTCCCGTCCCTGATGGGCATGATCGCGTTCTGGTCGACCCTCTCGCTCAACATGCCGGACTTCACCCGGTTCGGGCGCTCGCAGCGCGACCAGACCATTGGCCAGGCGCTGGGCCTGCCCACCACCATGACCCTCTTCGCGATCTTTGCGGTCCTGACCGCTTCGGCCTCCGCAATCGTCTACGGCGAGGCGATCTGGGATCCGGTGCAGCTCGTGGGCCGCTTCGATAACGTGATCGTCATCGTCGTGGCTCTCTTCGCGGTGGCCCTGGCCACCCTGACGACCAACGTGGCCGCCAACCTGGTGAGCCCGTCGTACGACTTCAGCAACGTCTTCCCCAAGCTGATCAGCTTCCGGACCGGCGGGATCATCACCGCTATCGTCGGCATCCTGATCCAGCCCTGGTACCTGTACAGCAACGCCGAGATCTACATCTTCACCTGGCTCGGCTTCTACGGCGGCGCAACGGGTGCCATCGCCGGCGTCCTGATCGCGGATTACTGGCTGATCCGGCGCACCGAGCTGCGGCTGGCCGACCTGTATCGCGGGTCCGGTATCTACCGCTACATGTCCGGCTGGAACTGGCGAGCGGTGGTCGCCCTCGTGGTCGGCATCGTGATGGCGGTGGGTGGCGCGTATTCGAACGTCAATGCGGACGGGTCGAAGACCGGACCCTTCCCGGTTGACGGGCTGATCCCGTTCCTCAAGCCGCTGTACGACTACAGCTGGGTCGTGGGCCTGGCCGTGGCTTTCGTCCTGTACTGGATCCTGGTGATGGTCGCTCCCATCGGCGAGGCGAAGGCCGAAACAACGGCGGAGTCCGCCGCCTGAGCAGGGCCGATGCCGGCGCCACGCCGGCCCTCATGCAGCGGAGGCCTCTCCGCAGCGGAGAGGCCCGAACGTCCGGTCGTTGGCACTACTGCGCCATCGGCCTACAGCAGGTAGCGCAGCCAGAGGTAGCCGCTCGACACGACGATGCTGACGAACGTCACCGGCAGCGCGTAGCGGGCAAAGGTTCCGAAGCCAATGGGATGACCCTCGCGGTCCGCCATGCTCGCCAGGATCACGTTGGCGGACGCCCCGATCAGCGTGGCGTTCCCACCCAGGTCGGCGCCGGCGGCCAGCGACCACCAGAGCGCGTGGGTCCCGTGCGGCTCGGACAGGTCGCGGATGACGGGCAGCATGGTGGCGGTGTAGGGGATGTTGTCCACGATTCCCGAGAGCGCCGCCGAGAGCCAGAGCACGAACATGGAGGCAACCGCCAGGGAGCCGCCCGTGAGGTTGGCAAGCTCCCGGCTCACCGCGTCGATGGCACCCACCTCGATCACCCCCGCCACGAGCATGAAGAGGCCGATGAAGAAGAAGAGGGTGGGCCACTCGATCTCGCGCAGGACCTCGTGGGGGTCTTCGCGGGCCACGATCATGAGGACGATGGCGCCGGCGAGCGCAATGGTCGCCGCCTCGAGGTGGAGGGCGCCATGGGCCACGAAGCCGACCAGGGTCAGCCCCATGACCACGAGCGAACGCCACAGCAGGGCGGGGTCGCTGATCATGTCCCGCTCGTTGAGGGCCAGGAGGCTGGCCCGCAGCTCCGGGTCGCCGTGGAGCTGGGGGGCGAACATCCAGCGCGCGGCGACCAGGAATCCGATCAGGATCACGATCGCGAGCGGCGCCATGTTGAGGGCGAAGGTCACAAAATCGATCCCGGCCGCCGACGCGATGAGGATGTTGGGCGGGTCCCCGATCAGGGTGGCCATCCCCCCGATGTTCGAGGCGAGGATCTCGCTGATCACGAACGGGACCGGGCTCATTCCCAGCCTTCGAGCAAGGAAGAACGTGACCGGGCCGATGAGGACCACCGTCGTCACGTTGTCGAGCAGCGCCGAGGCGACGGCGGTGATGACACACAGGATCACGAGCAGGCGGTACGGGTCGCCACCAGCGAGCCGGGCCGCGCGCACGGCGACCCACCCGAAGATCCCGGTCTTCCGCAGGATGGCGGCAAGGATCATCATCCCGGCCAGCAGGAAGATGACGTTGAAGTCGATCTCCTCGAACGCCCGCTCCTGGCTGACCACGCCCAGCAGGACCATGGCCACCCCGCCGCCCAGGGCCGCGATCGTCTTGTGGACCCGTTCGGTCGCGATGAGCAGGAACGTCGCGGCGAAGATGACCAGTGCCAAGGCAACGGTCACGCCGGATTCTCCTCCGGCTCGAGGCGCAGCCGGCGGGCGAGCGGCCCGGCCGTGGTGCCCTGGATCATGAGGGTCAACAGGACACAGCCAAAGACGATCCCCTGCAGCAGGTTCCGCTGGGGCAGGTTCGCCGGCAGCGAGAGCGCCAGCGCGACGGAAACGGCGCCGCGCAGGCCGGACCACGCGATCAGGTGCAGCCAGCCGCGCGGCAGCCGGCGGGCCCAGCCAAGGGCGCTCGCGGCGCGGTAGGTGCCACCGAGCAGTCCGTAGATGATGGCGGCGCGCGAGACGATGAGCGTCACCAGGGTCGCCGTCGCGGCACCCGCCGCCGCCAGCAGCTGCGGGATGCCGATGGACAGGCCGATGAGCAGGAAGACCAAGGTGGTCGCCAGGAAGCCAATGAACTCCCAGACGATGTCGATGGCATCCTGGGCACGCTGGCTGATCCCCACCCGGCGCCCGTAGCTGCCCAGCACGAGGCCGCAGACCACGCTGGCGATGAGCCCCGATTCGTGCAGCTGGGTGGCGATCAGGTAGGACCCGTAGGCGGCAACGAGCGACATGGTGAGCTCGATGAGATGATCGTGGATGCGGACCAGGAAGCGCGAGATGAGGAGGCCCATCACCGCGCCGATGGCGGTCGAGGCCAGGGTGCCCAGGAGGAGCCCGCCCACGATGGCCCCCGCCGATATCCCTCCCGAGTCAATGGCCTGCAGCGCGATGGCAAAGATCACGACGCCGGTGCCGTCGTTGAACAGGCTCTCCGCCTCCACGAGGGTGGTGAGCGGCCTGGGTATGCCCAGCGGCCCCATGACGGCGAGGATGGCCGCCGGATCCGTCGCGGCCAGCATGGTGCCGACCAGGAAGCTCAGGCCGAAATCAAGCCCGATGGCCAGGTTGAGCACGGCGGCGATGAGCAGGGCCGTGATCAGCACTCCGGGAATGGCGAGCAGGATCACCGCGGGCAGCTTGGGCCACAGGACCCCGATGTCGGTGCGGTACGCGCCCTCGAACACGAGGGCGGGGAGCAGGACCGCGAGAAGCAGTTCCGGGTCGATGCGCACGTCCAGCCCCAGGCGCGAGGCGGAAACCGCCACGCCCAGCACCACGAGCGCGACGCTGTACGGGACCACCGCGATGCGGCGCATGACGACGGCCACCAGGCTCGCCGCGGCGAGCAGGATGACGAAGACCTCCACCGCCCCGACGGTTCCGCTTCCGAACACGGCCGCTCCCACAAAACGACAGGAGACCACGCAATGCGCGCAGTCTCCACCTTGGCGCTGCGGATAGAGGCGCGCGCCCCACCTGGACGGATCCCGGACCCGACCGGCTGCAAGGATACCCGACCGCTCGCCGCTATCATCGGTCGATGGAGGCTCCGGGCGGCCTGGCGCTCACCCTGCTTGCGTCCCTGGGCGCGGCGCTGGTGCTGGGTGCGGTTGCCAACCGGCTGGGCATGGCACCCATGATCGGCTACGTCGCGGCCGGGCTCCTGGTGGGGCCCTTCACCCCGGGCTTCGTGGCCGACCGCGGCGAGATCCTGGCCCTGGCCGACATCGGGGTCTCCCTCCTCATGTTCAGCATTGGCCTCCGATTCCGGCTCGGCGAGCTGGCCTCCGTCGGACGGCTGGCGCTCTTCGGGACGCCGGTGCAGGTGGCCATCACCCTGGGCCTGGGCCTGGGAACCGCACTGCTCCTGGGGGCGGAGCCGGTCACCGCGGCCTTCATCGGCGGGGTCGCCTCCATCTCGTCCAGCGTGGTCCTGGTCAAGATCGCGGGCGAGGAGTCGCTGCAGTCCACACTCCACGGGCGCATCGCCATGGGCTGGACGGTGGCCCAGGACCTCATCACCGTGATCCTGGTGGTGGTCCTCGCGGCACTGGCGGGCGGCGAGTCCGACATGCTGCTCCGCATGGGCCGCTCGGTTGGCCTGGCGCTCGTGTTCGTGGCGGCGATCCTGGCACATCGGCTCGCGGGTCCTGCCCCGGGTGCTGGCCTGGATAGCCCGGCTCGGGTCACGGGAGCTGTTCATCGTGGCGGTGGCCGTCGTCGCCATCGGCACCTCGTTCCTGGCCGGACTGCTTGGCGTGTCCATCGCGCTCGGCGCCTTCCTGGCGGGACTGGCGCTCGCGGAGTCCGATCTCGCCGCCTCGGTGCTGGGCGAGGTGGTTCCCCTGCGCGAGCTGTTCGCCACCCTCTTCTTCGTCTCGGTGGGGCTGCTCCTCCAGCCGTCGGCGATCGCGGAGGGGTGGGTCGCGGTCGCCGGGCTCCTGATGCTGATCACCGTGGGCAAGGCGCTGCCCATCGCGGGGATCGCCATGCTCGGCGGCCAGCGGCCGGCTCCCGCGTTTCGTGCGGGCGGGCTCCTGGCCCAGAGCGGTGAGTTCAGCTTCGTGATCGCCACCCTGGGTCTCCAGCAAGGCGCCCTCGGTGGCGGCATCTTCTCCCAGGCGATGGGCGCCGTCGTGATCAGCATCGTGCTCGCCGGGCCGACGGCGGAGCTGAGCGCCCGCCTTGGCGATCGCCTCGACCGTCGCCGCCAGCCGAAACGCGACGGCGCACCGGCAACGCATGGCGGCGAGGAGCTCACCAGGCATGCGCTCGTCCTGGGCTACGGCCGCGTGGGCAAGACGGTGACCCGCATCCTGGAGGCGCGCGGTTTCCCGTTCATCGCAGTCGACGCGGACTACCCCCTGGTGAAGGCCGCCGCCGCGCGCGGCGTCCCGGTCATCTACGGCGAGGCGGGGACCCCCGCGGTGCTCGACGAGGCCGGCATCGCCCGCGCGCGCATCCTGGTCATTGCCCTGCCCGACGCCCTGGCCACGCGCCAGGCGGTGATCTACGCACGCTCCCGCAACGCGCGGATCGAGATCGTGGCGCGCGCCCACTCCGAGGCCGATGAGCTCGCGCTGCGGCACATGGGGGTCGAGCGGGTCGTGCTGGCCGAGCGGCAGCTCGGCAACGAGCTGGTCCGCCACGCGTTGCGCCGCTACGGGATCAGCGAGCGGGAGGTCGACGCGATCCTGCGCCGCGACGAGTGACGCGGCGCCATCGGTCTCTGCCGGCCCCGGCTCAGTCCGGCCACGCCTCGCCGATGCGATCGACCAGCTCAGCGAGCGAGTCGACCACCAGGGCCGCGGGTGACCCGTCCGGTAGCGACTGGATCGTGCCCCAGGGTCCGCGACGGATCCAGACCGCTCGCATCCCGGCCCTGCCCGCGGGCAGGACGTCGTTGTCGACCCGGTCTCCCACGTAGGCGACGTCGGCGGGCAGCGGGTCGCCCATCAGGGCAAGGGCCCGGGCGAAGAAGGCGGGGTCCGGCTTGGCCACGCCCATCTCGTCGGACATGGCCATGACCTCCGGATCGAAGCGCAGCGCGCGCAGCTCCGCACTGCGGCTGACGGGCTGGTTGGCGAGGATCGCGACTCGATAGCCGTCGTCGGCGAGGGCGCGCGACGCGGGCAGTGCATCGGGGTAGAGGTCGTCCTCGCGGAATCCGCCGTAGGCGGCGGTCACCGCCGGGTATCGGTCCCGCCAGTCGGGGAAGCCCAGCAGGCGGAAGACCTCGCCGTGCTCGGCATCACGAGAGATGGCGGCACCCAGCGCGGCCATGAAGGTGAGCCGCGAGACCCCGAGCTCATCTGCCCAGACCGACCAGATCCGCGTCTCGTCGACGAGCGTCTCGCCCACGTCGAGAACTACCCAGCGCTGTCCCACGACCCGGAGCCTACCGCAACCCTCCCCTTGCCTGGGCAGCCAGCCAGACCGCCGATCGGTCATCCGCACCGCGGACGCGCCCCGGGGAGCGAGCCCGACGCCTACGCCTCCTTGACGCCGGCGACCAGCGCCTGGACGGACGCCTTCGCGTCGCCGAAGAGCATGGCCGTCTGGGGCTCGGAGTAGAGCGGGTTCGCAATGCCGGCGAAGCCCGACGCCATGGACCGCTTCAGGACCACCACGTTCTGCGCCTTGTCCACGTTCAGGATCGGCATGCCGTAGATGGGCGAGCCCTCGTCGGTGCGCGCGGACGGGTTCGTCACATCATTGGCGCCAATCACCAGCGCGACATCCGCGTCCGCGAACTCGTCGTTGATCTCGTCCATCTCCTTGAGCCGGTCGTAGGGCACGTTCGCCTCCGCGAGGAGCACGTTCATGTGCCCCGGGCATGCGCCCCGCCACCGGATGGATGGCGAACTCGACCTCCACGCCCTTGGCGAGCAGGAGGTCCATCAGCTCGCGGACCGGGCCTTGGGCCTGGGCGACCGCCATCCCGTAGCCCGGGACGATGATCACCTTCTTGCCGTAGGCCATCAGCACCGCGGCGTCCTCGGCGCTGATCTCGCGAGCGGTCTGCTCCCCGGCCGGGCCCGCGGCCGTCACGCCGCCGCCGGTTCCGAATGCGCCAAAGAGCACGTTCATCAGCGAGCGGTTCATGGCCCGGCACATCAGCTGGGTCAGGATCGCGCCCGAAGCGCCCACCAGGGTTCCGGCGATCAGCAGCGCGTAGTTGCCGATGACGAACCCGGTGGCGCCCACGGCGATCCCGGTGTAGCTGTTCAGCAGGCTGATGACGACCGGCATGTCCGCCCCGCCAATGGGCATCACGATCAGGACGCCCGCCGCCAGGGCCACGACCACGTACGCCAGGAAGAGGGGGACGCTGTTGGTCACCAGGGCCAGAAGGATCGCCATCAGCAGCAGTCCGCCAAGGACGATGCTTGCCACGATGTTCTGCCCGGGAATGGTGACCGGGCGCGACGGGATGTTCCCCTGCAGCTTGCCGAAGGCGATGATCGAGCCGGTGAGGCTCACGGAGCCGATCACCGCGCCGGCCAGGGTGGCGATCATGGGTACCACCGGCAGCAGGTCCGAGGCAGGTCGGCCGTTCACCGAGAAGAGGAACTCGGACATGGCCACGACCGCGGCGGCACCGCCGCCCGCGCCGTTGAAGATGGCGACCATCTGCGGCATGGCGGTCATGGCGACGCGGCGCGCGCCCAGGACGCCAATCACCGCGCCGATGCCACCCGCGAGGAGCAGGATCCACCAGTGCTGGAGCATGCCGACCGTGGTGACAAGGGTCCACGCCACGACCAGGGTCATGCCGGCCGCGCCGAGCAGGTTGCCGGTCCGTGCCGTCCTTGGCGAGGCCAGGAACTTGAGGGCGATGATGAATGTGGCGGAGGCCACCAGGTAGACGAGGTAGGTGACGATCGTCAGCGCGTCCATCAGCGGTCACCCGGTCGCTTGCGGAACATCTCGAGCATCCGGTCGGTGACGACGAAGCCGCCCACCACGTTGACCGTGCCCAGGAAGACCCCCACGAGCGCGAGGATGATGCGCAGCGGATCGTCCGCCGTGGCCGCAACGAGCATGGCGCCCACCACGATCACCCCGTGCACCGCGTTCGCGCCCGACATCAGCGGGGTATGAAGCATGGTGGGCACCTTGCTCACCACTTCGTAGCCGACGAACGCGGCGAGGACCAGGATGAAGAGCGCGTCGAGCAGCGCGCGCGGGTCCAGCGCCTCGGTCATGACGCGCCGCCTTCCGTCTTGGCCGATGGCGCCGTCTCAGCGGCCGGCGCGGCCGGCGCGGCCGGTGCAGCGGGAGCGGCTGGGGGAGCGGCAGCCGGTACCGGGGCCGGATCGATGCCCAGCGCCTTCGCGGTCGCTTCGTGCACCACGTTGCCTCCGTGGGTGATGGTGGCCCCCTTGGTGATGGCGTCCTCGAAGTCGAGGAGCAGCTCGCCCGCCGGCACCAGGTGCTTGATCAGGGTCTGGATGTTCTTGCTGAACATCTGCGTGGCGCTGCTCGGCATGGTGGCCGGCAGGTTCGTGAAGCCAATGATCCGCACGCCGTTGTCGGTCACGATCTCCTTGCCGGGCTGGGTGAGCTCGCAGTTGCCGCCCGCCTCGGCCGCCATGTCGATGATCACGCTGCCCGGACGCATGGTCTTCACCATCTCGGCGGTGATCAGGCGCGGAGCCGGACGACCGGGGATGAGGGCCGTGGTGATGACGGCATCGGCCTCGCCCACGCGGGATGCGATCAGCTCCGCCTGGCGTCGCTTGTAATCCTCGGTCATCTCGCCGGCGTAGCCGCCCGCGGTCTCCGCGTTTGCCTTCTCTTCCTCGGTCATCTCGACCTCGAGGAAGGTGCCGCCCAGGCTCTGGACCTGCTCCTTCACGACCGGGCGCACGTCGGTCGCCTCCACGACCGCGCCGAGCCGCTTCGCGGTACCGATGGCCATCAGGCCGGCGACGCCGGCGCCGAAGACCAGGAATCGCGCGGGGCGCACCGTCCCGGCGGCGGTGGTCAGCAGGGGCATGAACTTCGGAAGGCGCTCAGCGGCGATGACGACCGCCTTGTAGCCGCCAACGGTGCTCTGGCTGGAGAGCGAGTCCATGCTCTGGGCACGGGTGATGCGCGGGATCGCGTCCATGCTGATTGCGGTCAGGCCCTGGTCCGCCAGGGCCTTCGCGAGCTCGGGATGCGAGAGCGTGCCGAGCGTGCCTATCACGACCACGCCGGCCTTCAGCTGCTTGATCTCCGCGTCAGAGGGCCGGCCCACGTGGAGCACCATCTCAGCGTCCTTCTGCAGGCTCGCGGCATCCGGGACGATGGTCGCCCCGGCTTCGCGATACGCCGCATCGGCGATGAACGACGCCTCGCCGGCGCCGGCCTGGACGATCACCTGGTTACCGTCGGCGATGATCTGGCCGACCGCCTGCGGCGTGAGGGCGACGCGCGTCTCGCCCTCCGCGGTCTCGCGTGGGACAGCGATCTTCATTCGAATCCGTTCCTGACAGGTGGCATGAACAAGCCGCCGGTAGCTGATCGCGGAGGCGACTCGGGATTCGGAGTGTACCAAAGGTGGCGGGGGTTCGGCGCGTGGCGGGCGTCCCCCGAGAGTCAGCCGGCGTACTCGGCCGGATGGTCGCCGCGGTCGATCTCCAGCGTCTCCTCGAAGGTGTCGAGCACCTCGGCCACGCTCACGCCGTTCTCGTCGGCGGCCGCCTTGAGGTCCTCGTACCGGATGTTGTGCTCCCCCATGTCCAGGTGAGCGCGCTTGCAACCACAGGTCAGGCACATGACATGGCTCCTTTCCTCCCCGGGACCGATGTCGTGACAGCCAGGACAATACAACGGCTCGCGACGAAGGGACCGCTGGTGAGGTCCGATTGGCACGCCGTGGGCCCTGGCGGGATGGGGTAGGCTGGGCAGCCGTGAGCCTCGTCGTCGACTACCTCGTGAAGACCTTCGGGCCGGTTCGGGCGCTGGATGGGATCAGCTTCAGCGTGGAGCCGGGGCGCATCTTCGGGCTGCTCGGGGCGAACGGCGCCGGGAAGACCACGAGCATGCGGATCGTGCTCGACATCCTGCGCGCCGATTCGGGGAGCGTCGACCTGGCAGGGCCAGCGGAACACGGACCTGCCCCGCCACACCTGGGGCTACCTTCCCGAGGAGCGCGGCCTCTACCCGCGCATGAAGGTCATGGACGTGCTGCGCTACTTCGCCGCCCTCTACGGCGTGCCGGACGCGAAGGCGACCGCCGAGGTGGGGACTGGCTGGCGCGCTTCCACGTGCCGGAGTACCGCGATCGCAAGGTCGAGGAGCTCTCGAAGGGAAACCAGCAGAAGATCCAGTTCATCGCCGCCATCGTCCACGACCCCGACGTCCTGATCATGGACGAGCCGTTCTCCGGGCCTCGACCCGGTGAACGCCGGCCTCCTCAAGGAGGCCTTCCTGGCCATGCGCGACCGGGGCAAGACCCTCATCTTCAGCACCCACCAGATGGAGCAGGTCGAGGAGCTGTGCGAGGCGATCGCCATCATGGACCAGGGCCGGCTGGTCGAGTCCGGCACCCTTCGCGACGTCAAGCGGCGCATGGGCCGCCAGGTCGTCCGCCTGTCGGTGGAAGGGACCGATGGCGCCGGCGCCGACGGCGCCGTCTGGGTGGACCAGATGCCCGGCGTGACCGTCACGCGCCGGGGCGAGGACTACGTGGAGATGCACGTGGCCGGCGAGACGGATCCCGAGTCGATCCTCGCCGCCGCTCTGCAGCGCGGCGATCGCGTCACGCGCTTCGAGATCGCCGATCCGTCGCTCGAGGAGATCTTCATCGAGAAGGTCGGCCACATCGATGTCGACCAGGAGCGGCACCTGGCGGACGGAGGCCCGCGGCGATGCCAGCCGCGGAGGGACGGCGAGGTGCTGCCATGAGCCCGCTTCCTCATTCGCATCCTGCACACCCTTCCCCTGGCGGGCGGGCTCTTCCCGAACGCGTACTTCGTCGCGCAGCGCGAGTATCGCGTGCGCGTCCGCAACCGCACCTTCGCCATCCTGACCATCGGCCTTGCGGTCGTCGGCCTGGCCCTCACCCTCCTGCCGCTCGGGGTCAACCTGATCGGCGGCCAGAAGCCCGTCAAGGTCGCGGTCTACAGCACGGCATCCGACCTTTCCGTGGATCCCGCCACGACCGTCCAGTCGGTCCTCAACTCCCTCGCCGGCGGCTCCGGCACGACGGGCGGGTCCAGCTCCCAGACCGGTCAGCGCTTCTCCGTCACGTCGGTGACCGATCCGGCCGCGGCGAAGGAAGAGGTCAGACAGGACAAGCTCGAGGGGCTCCTGACCATCTCCCGGGGCACGGACGGCGACCTCGCATTCGACGCCTTCACCAAGGCCTCCGCCACCGACCAGAACGTCGCGCTGGTGCGGCAGGCCGCGACCTCCATCGCGATCTCGGATCGACTCGAGCGGGCGGGTGTCTCCGCCACGGATCGCGGGCGGATCTTCGCGCCCACCGACTTCACGACGACGCCCGCCGATCCCGAACGCGGCACGCCAGAACCAGGCGGACTACGTTCCCGTCGTACATCCTTGCCTACGTGTTCGTGATCCTGGCCTTCATGGCGATCCAGGTCTATGGCAACTGGGTCGCGGCCAGCGTGGCAGAGGAGAAGAGCTCGCGGGTCATGGAGCTGCTGATCACCGCCGCGACGCCGCGCCAGCTCCTGTTCGGCAAGGTGCTGGGGAACGGCGCGGCAGGACTCACGCAGTACGGCGCCGTGCTGCTGGCGGCCCTGGTGGGCTTCCTCGCCCAGGGCGCGCTGAGCGACTGGGCGCGAGCAAACGGCATGCTGCGAGCAGCGCGTCGAGCGCCTCGGTCCAGGGGCTCACGCCGCCGCTGGTCATCGGCTTCGGCGTCTTCTTCATCCTCGGCTTCATCCTCTACTCGATCCTGTACGCAGCCGCCGGCTCCATGGCGAGCCGGCAGGAGGACGTCCAGCAGATCGCCGTGCCACTCACCTTCCTGGGCCTGGGGGGCTACCTGCTCAGCTTCATCGCGCTGCCGCTGATCGAGGCGCCGTGGGTCAAGGTCGCATCGTGGATCCCGTTCGTCTCCTCGTTCCTGTTCCCGGCCCGGATAGCCCTCTCGCCGCCCGCGCCATGGGAATACCTGCTGAGCATCGGGCTGCTGGTCGTCGCGATCTTCGGTGCGCTCTGGGTGGCCGCGCGGATTTACGCCGCGGGAGTCCTCCTCTACGGTCAGCGGCCGACGATGCGGGCGATCCTGCGGGCGACCCTGCAGGGACGGTGATGGAGGCCCTCGACCATCGCGGGGCGGCGCCTCGAGCTGGTGACCGGCGACATCACGGCGCAGGAGGTCGACGCAGTCGCCAACGCGGCGAATGCCGCGCTGCGGAGCGGAGGCGGGGTCGACGGCGCCATCCACCGGGCGGCGGGACCCGCGCTCCTCGAGGAGCTCCGGAGCCGGTACCCGAGGGGCACCCCGACCGGGAGCGCGGTCGAGACGACGGGGCACGGCTGCGCGCGCGCTGGATCCTCCACGCGGTCGGACCCGTGTGGCGCGGGGGGGGCCATGGGGAGGCGGAGCTGCTGGCTGCCGCGTATCGGTCGTGTCTGGCGCTCTGCGACACGCTCGGCGCCAGAAGCGTCGCGTTCCCGGCGATCAGCATGGGGATCTACGCCTTCCCCGGCGATGACGGCGCGAGGATCGCGCTCGAAACGGTCGACCGCCCATCTCGCCGGCCAACGACCTCGAACTGGCGAGGTTCGTCCTGTACAGCGACGACACGTACGCCTCTTTGCCCGCGCCCTGGATGACGGGCGGACCGGGTGGACGCCGGGAGCGGCCTGGACGACTAGCCGGCGCGCGACGCTCGCGGCCCCGCCGCCGAGGTGCGCATCCCCGCGCCGGCGTCCGGGTGCGCAGCGCGAATCGTTCGTCCGGGCGGCGCCAGCGCGGCGGCGGCGTCTCCTCGCCGGTGACCAGCGCGCTCAGGTACTCGCCGATCACCGGCCCGTGCTTGAAGCCATGGCCGGAACCGCCGCCCACCACCCAGGCGTTCTCCCAGCGCGGGTCGCGGTCGATCACGAAGTGGGTGTCCGGCGTGGTCTCGTACTGGCAGACGCGCCCCTCCGCCACGGGCTGCGCGGCCAGCGCCGGGAAGCGGCGGGCCAGAAACGCACGCGCGGCATCGACCCGCTCATCGCTCAGACGGCGCTCCTCGTGGTCCGGATCCACGATCGGCCCCGGCCAGTCGGGGGCCACCTTGAACCCGCGCCCCTCGATCGAGGGGAGCCCGTAGAAGGCCGCGTCGTAGTCGACCCAGGTGGGCACCGAGCCCGCGTCGAAACGGCCGTCGCCGGGCGGCGTCGCGAAGAAGACGATCTCCTGGCGGGTCACCGCGATCTGCCCGCCGAGCGCGGGAACGAGGCGCGGCAGCCAGGGCCCGGCGGCAAGGACGAACGCGTCGGCCTCGAGCTGACGGCCATCCGCGGTGCGCACCCGCCGCAGGCGCCCAGCGCGGTCATCGGCGTCCTCGGGGGCCAGCACCCGCGCGCGCTCGAGCGACCCCGCCGTCGCGAACGAAGAGGTCCGCGACCGCCGCGACCGCGCGACGGGCCATGATCACCGCCGCCTCCGGCTCGTACAGCACCCAGCCGATGCCGTCGAGCGCCACCTGCGGCCAGCGCTCGGCGAAGGCGTCGGCTCGAGCCGATCCACCGGGATCCCCAACCGCGTCAGCGTTGCCAGGGACTCCGCCTCGAATCCGTCCTCGGCGTGCGCGAACCAGGTGACCCCGGTTTCCACCACCAGCCGCTCGTGGGTCGCGGCCTCCACCTCCCGCCACTGGCCCAGCGCTCGCCGCTGCCAGCGCGGGTAGAGCTCATCGGATCCGTGCGCAGACCGCGAGACGCGCGTGTCGCCGCCCGACGTCGCCAGCGAGGAACCGGGCTCGTACTGGTCCACCAGCGTGACCAACGATCCGCGGCGGCGCAGCCAGAGCGCCGTCCAGGCGCCCATCACCCCGCCCCCGATCACCACGACCCGCGCGCTGCCGCCCATGGGCCGATGGTAGCCGCCGCGGCCGCCGGACTGCGATACGCTTCCGCAGATGGACAATACGGTCGCCGCTGTCGCCCAACCGCGCGCCGCCGAGCCGGCCCCGGTCATCAGCACGGACCGCCTGACCAAGCGGTACGGGGCGGTGCAGGCCCTCACCGACCTGACCCTCGAGATCCGGTCCGGCGAGATCTTCGGCTTCCTGGGCCCGAACGGCGCCGGCAAGTCCACCATGATCCGGACCCTGCTGGGCTACCTCCACCCATCCGATGGAAGCGCCCGCGTCCTGGGGTTGGACGTGGTCCACGACAGCGTCGAGATCCGGCGCCGCAGCGGTTACCTCCCCGGCGGGATCTCGCTGTACGGCTCGCTGAGCGGGATCGACGCGCTCAACTACCTCGCCGACCTCCAGGGCCAGCCGCCGGTGCGGCGCGACGAGCTCTGCGAGCGATTGAACCTCGGGGCGCGCGACCTGCGGCGTCGCGTCCGGGACTACTCGCGTGGCATGCGCCAGAAGCTGGGCGTGATCCAGGCGCTCCAGCACGAGCCGGAGCTGGCCATCCTGGACGAGCCGACCGAAGGCCTGGACCCCCTCGTCCAGCATGCGTTCTACGCGATCCTCGAGGACCTGCGGGCCGCGGGGCAGACGATCTTCTTCAGCTCCCACGTGCTCTCGGAGGTCGAGCGCCTGTGCGACCGGGTCGCCATCATCCGCGCCGGCCGGCTCATGGCGCTGCAGACCGTGGACGAGCTGCTTGCCCGCCGCAAGCGGCGCATCACCCTGCGCTGGCGCGGGTCGGCGCCCGACCTCTCGTTCATTCCGGGGCTCGAGGAGCTGGAGATCCGCGGCGACCGCGCGTCCGCCACGCTGTTGGGCGAGGTCGGACCGTTCGTGCGAGCCATCGCCTCCCCGTCGCTCGAGGACCTCACCATCGAGCCGGCAAGCCTCGAGGAGGCGTTCCTGGAGTTCTACGCGGATGGCGACGGCATGGCGGCCCGCCCGTGAACCGCGTGCTCCTGCTCCGCACCTGGCGCTTCGCCTGGCTGCGCGTCCTGATCGTCGGGCTGGTCACGTTCGCCTGGGGCTGGCTGCTCCTCTTCTTCTACAGCCAGTTCAGCGACGCCATCCGGCAGCTCGTGTCGTCGAACCCGCTCTTCGAGCAGTTCGCCAACTTCGGCTCGGGGAACCTGTTCACCATGCCGGGTGCCATCACGCTGGGAACCCAGCACCCGTTCGTCATCACGCTCATCGGCATCTTCGCGGTGGGCTCCGCCGCGACGGCGATCGCCGGGGAACGGCAGTCCGGGACCCTGGAGGTGCTGCTCGCTCGCCCCATCCCTCGCCGCGGCTATCTCCTGACGCAGGCAGTCGCGAACCTCGTCATCGCCGGGCTCCTGGTCGCGCTGCTCCTTGCCGGGATGGCCCTCGGAGTCCAAACCCAGGGCGTGGCGGACCAGCTCGACTTTGGCCAGCTCCCCCTGATGTGGGCCAACGGGTTCCTGCTGTGGGCCGCGTTCACGACCTTCTCGCTCGCGATGTCGGCGAGCTTCGACCGCTCCGGTCCGGCGCTCAGTCTCTCGCTTGCCTACCTGCTCCTCAACTACTTCCTCATCATCCTGGGCTCGTTCTGGACGGACGGGAAGTGGACGCAGAGCTACTCGCTCTTCGATCACTTCCAGCCGCAGGAGATCCTGACCGGGAAGGCCGACCCGTACGACTTCGCCCTGCTGACGCTGCTCACCGTGGTGCCGCTGGCGTACGCGCTCTGGATCTTTCCCCGGCGCGATCTCGCCGCGCCCGCCTAGCGACTCCCGGCGTCAGGCGGCTGCAGGGCGTACGCGATCGCTTCCTCGTGGGTGAGGCGCATCCCTTCAGCCCAGGCGGCGGCGGTCTCGGGCTTGTCGCGAAGGTACATCGGGTCGTATCCGGCCAGGTATCGATTCGAGGGGTTGAGCCCGGTTCCGGTGGTGTGCTCCAGGTTCGCAACGGCCCCGGAGATCCGGGCCGCCCGATCCTCGTCCCCCTCGAGCAGCGCCAGCGCGGCGAACGCATCCAGGACCAGCGCGTAGCCTGAGACGTCACGAACGTCGTTGAAGATCTGGAGCGCCTCGCGCAGGCGGCGGCGCGCCTCGGCCGGTTTGTTCTCGCGAATGTCGACGAGTCCCACGTCGTACAGGGACCAGCCGAGCATGAACCCGTCACCCAGCTCGCGGAAGTGGCCTTCCGCCTTCTCCCCGTGCTCGCGAGCCATCTCCAGGTCCTCGTCACGCCAGCCGATGGTGAGGTACGCCCACTCGGCCTTGGCGAGCCCGGCCTGGTCGCCGAGCTCCGCGTACAGCGTCTTGGCCTGTTCGATCGCCTCGTATGCCGCCGAGAGGTCCTCCCGACGCTCGACCATGGCGCTGAACCCGACCGGGAACGACAGGTTGTACCAGGCCTCTGCGATCGCCGCCCTGTCGCCGATCTGCTGCCGCAGCTCGAGGCACTCGCGGTAGGCCGCACCGCAGCGATCGAAGTCCCCCATCCACCAGTAGAGCCCGCCGAGCGCCTCGAGCGCGCTGGCTCGCATGACCGGGTCCACCTCCTCGGCCGGCAGCGCCAGCGCCCGTCGGGTGCGCTCCGCACCCTCGACCAGGTAGCCACGCATCTGGGCGAAGCGCCACATCGCCGCGACCATCCGCAGCGCAAGCGGAGCATCGCCATGGTCAACGGCCCAGTCGACCGCGGCCCGAAGGTTGTCGCGGTCCGCCTCGAGCCAGTCCAGCCATCTGCGCTTGTCGTCACCCAGCAGCTGCGGAGCCGCCTGCTCCGCCAGCCCGGTGTAGTGCTCGGCATGGCTGCGCCCCAGATCCTCGGCGCGACCGCTCTCCTGCAGGCGATCCATCGCGTACTCGCGGATGGTGGTCAGCATGAGGAAGCGCGGCTCCTCGTCCGGGTCGGCCACCTGGCGCAGCAGGCTCTTGTCGATCAGCGACGTGAGCCCATCGAGGACATCGATGCCCAGCTCCTCGCCCGCGCAGACCGACTCGACCGCGTCCAGGCGGCCGCCGCCCGAGAAGACCGACAGGCGACGGAACAGGGCTCGCTCGCCCTCGTCCAGCAGGTCGTAGCTCCAGTCGATGGCCCCCCGCAGGGTCTGCTGCCGCTCGGGCCGATCCTGGAGGCCGCCGGAGAGAAGGCTGAGCCGATGTCCCAGCCGGCTGAGCATCGCCTGTGGCGTGAGAACGTTGATGCGAGCGGCAGCCAGCTCAATGGCCAGTGGCAGGCCGTCGAGGCGGGCGCTGATCTCGGCGACGGCGGGCGCGTTCTCGTTCGTGACCGCGAAGCTCGGCTTCACCGACACGGCCCGCTCGATGAAGAGCGCCACCGCCTCGAACTGGCTGAGCGACTGCGGGCTCCCCGGCTTGCGCGGGTCGGGAACCGCCAGGGGCGGGACCGGATACTCCCGCTCGCCGTAGACGCGAAGGGCGCTGCGGCTGGTGGCGAGGACCGTGAGATCCGGTGCCGCGGCGAGAAGCTCGGCGACACGGGGTGCCGCATCGGTCACCTGCTCGAAGTTGTCCAGGATGAGGAGCATCCGCCGCCGCCGGACATGCTCGGTCACCGCGTCCATGGGCGACAGGCCGCCGCGATCGGCCAGGCCCAGCTCCTGGGCAATGGTGGCCGGAACCAGCTCCGGATCGCGCAGGCTCGAGAGCGAGACGAAGAAGACACCATCGGGGTAGCGATCGGCGACCCGCGCCCCCACCTGCAGCGAGAGGCGGGTCTTCCCGGTTCCGCCGGGACCGGTGAGCGTCAGCAGACGAGATTCCGCGAGGCGTTCGACCACCTCGTTCAGCTCGTGCTCCCGTCCAAGGAAGCTGGAGAGCTGGACGGGCAGATTGTTCGGCGTGGCGTCGAGCGTCTTGAGGGGCGGAAACTCGGAGGCCAGGCCCTCGATGACCAGCTGGTGGATCCGCTCCGGGCGGGTCAGGTCCTTCAGCCGGCGCACTCCCAGGTCCCGGAGGGTAGCGCCCTCGGGCAGCGACGACTCGGTCAGGATTCGGGTCGCATCGGAGAGGAGCACCTGGCCGCCGTGTCCCGCAGCGGCGATGCGCGCCGCGCGGTGGACGTCGAGGCCCACGTAGTTGTCGGCCGCCTCGCCGGCCAGCGAGGCCTCTCCGGTATGCAGCCCGATGCGGACCCGGATCTCATCTCCCTCCGGCCAGTCGTGCTCGGCCAGGCCGCGCTGCGCGGCCACCGCGGCCGCGACCGCGGAGGGCGCACTCGCGAATGCCACGAAGAAGGAGTCACCCTCCGTGCCCACCTCGGTGCCGCCGGCGTCGGTGATCGCGCGGCGAATCACGTCGCGGTGCGCGTCAAGGAGCGCAAGCCATGCGTCAGCGAGACGTTCCGCCATCTTGGTGGAGCCCTCGATGTCGCTGAAGAAGAAGGTGACGGTGCCGGTGGGGAGTGTGGGCAATGTCGCGGCCTCGGCTGTGCGCGTGCAGTTTCCTTCCCCGGAGTGCCCGGGACAAGCCCTGCCGCGCGAAAGAGGGCGAGCCGGCTTTGGAGTACCCTCCCCGCCCATGGCCTCGCCAGCGGAGCGGGAGCGACCCGCCAACCCCTTCGTGGCACTTGCCCATCGCCCGGTGCTCACAGCCATCCTGGGCGCGCTGTGCATCGCCTTCTCGGCGGTGCTCGTCCGTCTCTCCGGCGCGTCCCCGGCCACCGCCGCGATCTTCCGCTGCGCGTACGCCATCCCCGCCCTGGCGCTCCTCGCCTGGCTCGAACGACGCGCGTACGGGCCGCGTCCCTTCGCGCAGGTCCGGCTGGCCTGGATCGCCGGGATCCTGTTTGCCATCGACCTCGTCGTGTTCCACCACACCATCGAGCTCGTGGGGGCGGGTTTGGCCACCGTCCTCGGCAACACCCAGGTCGTAATCGTGGCCCTCCTCGCCTGGCTCCTTCTCGGCGAGCGGCCGTCGAACCGGGTGCTGGCCGCGATGCCGGTGGTCCTGGTGGGGGTGTTCCTCATCTCCGGAGTGGTGGGCACCGGTGCCTACGGCAGCAACCCACTGCTCGGGGTCATCACAGGGGTGGTAACCGGGATCGCGTACGCCGCCTTCCTCCTCGTACTGCGCCACGGCAACGCCGACCTCCGCCGTCCGGCGGGCCCGCTCCTGGATGCCACCTGGGTCGCGGCCGTGGCCGCCATCGGCATCGGGTTGCCGCTGGGTGAGGTCAACCTGGTCCCGTCCTGGCCGGCGCACGGCTACCTGCTTCTCCTGGCGCTGAGCTCGCAGGTCGTCGGCTGGCTCTTCATCAGCGTCTCCCTGCCGCGGCTGCCGGCGGCGCTCACGAGCGTGATCCTCACCATCCAGCCGGTCGGCGCCGTCCTCCTGGGCATCGTCCTCGTCAACGAGCATCCCTCGACGATCCAGCTCGGCGGGGCTGGCACGATCGTCGTGGGGCTGATGCTCGCCACCCTGCGTCGCCGTCCCAACGCCGATCCGATCGCCGAGCCGGAGCTCGGGTAGGCTGCCGTGGTGAACTCCCTCCCCGCGCCCACCCTTCTCCTCACCGGCAGCGGCAGGCTCTGCGTGGCGCAGCGGCACCCGGCGGAGGCCATCGGCGTCATATCACCGTGGGCGGTCCTGATCCGTGATGGCCGGATCGCCTGGGTGGGCGAACCCGGCGAGATCCCGGCGAAGACGGAGCCTCATACGGTCGTGGACCTTGGCGCGGCGCTGGTGACACCCGGCCTGGTGGACGCCCACACCCATCCGGTTTACGCGGGCGATCGGGCCGATGAAGCCGCGGCGCGTCTCGCCGGAGCCGCGTACTCCGGTGGCGGCATCCTGCGCAGCGTGGCCGCCACCAGGGCGGCGTCCGACGACGAGCTCCGCCGCCTGGTGGCCGTGCGGCTGCAGGCCCAGCTGGCCGCCGGGACAACCACCGTCGAGACGAAGTCCGGGTATGGGCTCTCGACCGCGGAAGAGCTTCGGGCGCTGCGGATCATCCGCGACGCCGCCGCGATAACGCCGGTCCACGTGATCCCTACGCTCCTCGGCGCCCATGCCGTGCCACCGGAGGCGACCTCGGCTGCCGAGTACGCCCGGCTGGTCGCCCGCGAGATGATCCCCGCCGCGGCGGAGGAGGAGCTCGCGACGTTCTGCGACGTCTTCTGCGATCGCGGCTTCTTCTCGACGGACGACGCGCAGATGGTGCTCGCCGCCGCGAGCGCCCACCGGCTGGGGGTCCGGCTGCACGCGGAGCAGCTTGCACGCACCGGCGCAACGGAGCTCGGCATCCGGCTCGGCGCCCTGAGCGTCGACCACCTGGAGCAACTTGACGCGGCTGGTGTGGCCGCGCTGGCCGCCTCCACGACGGTGGCGACCCTGCTCCCCGCCCCGGCGCTCGTCCTGCGCGGCGGGTTGCCGCCCGCGCGCGCGTTGCTGGACGCAGGGGTGACCGTGGCGCTCGCCAGCGATGCGAACGCCGGCACCTTCGGCGGCTGGGGTGCCATGCCGCTGGTGATCGGGCTGGGCGCCACACTCCTGGGCATGACCGTCGACGAGGCCCTGGAGGCGGCGACGGCCGGAGGCGCTGCGGCGTTGGGCCTGACCGCCGACCGCGGTCGAGTGGCCCCCGGTCTAGCGGCCGATCTCGTGGCGTGGGACGCGGAGCATGAGGGCGCCTTCGCGCTGCGCCTGGGGGCTGTCCACGCGCTGCGAACGTGGATCGGCGGCGAGGAGATTCTCCCGGTCGCCTAGCGCCCGGACCCCCTCAGGATCGCTTCGCAGGCTCCACGATCACCAGCCTCTCGCGCGGGATGCCGCGGCCGATGAGCCGCGCGAATCGGTCCGGCACCCACCAGCGCAGGAAGAAGAGGCGGCAGCCCAGGCAGAAGCCGGTTGCGGCCAACAGACCCTGGAGCGCCACGACGGCCACGACCGGGAGCCAGCCCCACGGCGCGAGCCCCATCGCCAGGAGGACGGTCCCGATCGCCAGGAAGGTCGCGCCCATGGCCTGGGCGAAGCGCGGTGGGATCTCGTGCTCCAGCTCGGACGGGGGGAGGCCGAGCCTCCTACGGATGAGCGGCCAGGGCCGCGAGAACGGGAACCAACGCGTCCCGAAGGAGGACGAGACGACCAGCGCGATCCCCACCGATGTCATCAGGGGCCACCAGCCCAGGGCGAGGGCCAGGATGAGGGTGAGCGCGGAGGTGGTCGCGCCGAAGCGCTGGCCGCGGGGGTCGATCCAGCGACCGGCGGCGGGGCGCGCCTCCGCAGCGAGCGACGGAGAAACGGTGATGGGTCTGAAACGAGTGATGAACACGAGCGTCTCCTCGGTTGCGCTCGTGGTTGCGAGCGCACGGCGGCATCGGGATCAAGGGTTGCGAACCGAGCGAGGAGACGCAGGGGCGGCGGCCGAACGGGACGGGTTCGACGGCGGGTTACGCGGCGGCTCCCCGCCGCGTACAGGTGGAGGGCTCGCCTTCCAGTCGGCACAGCAGATCCACCGCGCTCGGAACCGGGCGGGTGGCATGGAGGGGACGTCGCGGGCTGCCGTGCATCGGTCGCAGGATACCGCGGTCCGCGCGTGGGGACCAGCGACCCGTATGATGCGCGAATGACTGACCGCTACGACATCGCCGTCATCGGCTCGGGTGCGGCCGGCGAGGCGGCCGCTTTTCTCGCCGCGGAGCGCGGCGCGTCGGTGGCCATCATCGAGCGCGACCTGGTGGGCGGCGGATGTCCGTACTGGCAGTGCATGCCGTCCAAGGCGCTCCTCCACGCATCGTCCGTCCATCGCGCGGGGGGCGACTTCCCCTGGCAGAAGGCCAGCGACTTCCGCGACTGGATGATCAACCGCGAGGGGATCGCCTATCCGGACGACGGATCGCACGTGCAGGCCCTGGCCGATGCCGGCGCGACCGTATTCCGCGGCACGGCGCGCTTCACCGGGCCTGGCGGCCTCGAGGTCACCCGCGAGGGCGCGGAGACCGTGGCCATCGAGGCGGGCGAGGTGATCGTGGCGGTCGGCTCGCACTCGAAGATCCCGACGCTCCCCGGGCTCGACCAGATCGACTACTGGACGAACGTCAAGGGGACCGGGGCGCGGGAGCTGCCCGATGGACTGGTGATCCTCGGCGGTGGGCCGTCCGGCGTTGAGCTCTCGCAGGTCTACGCCCGGTACGGCGTGGAGGTGACCGTCGTCCACCCTCGCGACCGGATCCATGACCGCGACCATCCCCGCAGCTCGGCGTACCTGGCCGCCGGCCTCGAGCGCGACGGCGTTACGCTCCGGCTGGGGGTGCGGGCGGTTGGCGTGCGGGGCGGAGCCGGCACCCGTGGTCGCAACGTCGTGGACCTCTCGGACGGCTCCAGCGTCGAGGGCGAGGCCGTGATGCTGACCATCGGTCGCGAGGTGCCGCTGGGGGACCTGAACCTGTCCGCCATCGGTGTCGAGGCGGAGAACGGACGCGTCCGCGCCGACGAGCACCTGCGCATCGCGGACCACGTCTACGTCGCCGGGGACGTTGCCGGGCCCGAGCTCCACACGCACACGGCGCACTACCAGGGCGAGCTGGCCGCCATGCTCGCCCTGGGCGATGACGTGAGCGTAGACCTGCAGGCGATCCCGCGGGCTACCTATACCGATCCCGAGACCGCTTCGGTGGGGCTCATGGTCGAGCAGGCCACGGAGCGCGGGATCGACGCAGTGGAGTTCACCCAGGACCTCGCGAAGTCGGCGCGGGGCTACGTCATCGAGGCGCAGGGCCACGTCACCATCGTGGTTGACAAGGCCAGCCGGACGCTGGTCGGCGCGTTCATGGCCGGCCCCGCGGTCAGCGAGACCATCCACGAGGCGGTGCTCGCCGTGAAGGCCCGCATCCCGGTCGACGTGCTGGCCGACACCATTCACGCCTTCCCGACCACGTCCCGCGTCTTCGGCACGGCCTGCATCGAGGCGGCGCGCTCCCTCCCGCACTCCTAGCCGGGGTGCGCTCCCGCCCGGAGATCGGCTGATGCCCACCCTGGAACAGGCGCTCCTCCTCACCGCGCTCTTCTTCGGGGCGGCGGTCCTGTACGGGATGGTGGGCCACGCGGGGGCATCGGCCTACCTGGCGGCCATGGCGTTTGTTGGGCTGAGCACCGAGGTGATGAAGCCCACCGCCCTGGTCCTCAACATCCTCGTCGCCATCCTCGTGACCGCACGCTTTTCGCGCGCCGGCTTCGTTCGGCCGCTGTCCATCGTGCCGTTCCTGGTGGGTTCGGTGCCGATGGCGTTCGTGGGTGGCGCGATCCAGCTGCCTGGGGAGATCTACCGCCCGCTCGTCGGCATCGTGCTGCTCATCGCCGCGGCCCGGTTCGGCCTCGTAAGGGGCCAGCCAGAGGAGTTCCCGCCGCGCGCCCCGTGGCCGCTCGCCCTCGTCGCCGGCGCGGCGCTCGGCCTCCTGGCCGGGCTCACCGGGACCGGCGGCGGCATCTTCCTCACGCCGCTCCTCATCGCCGCGGGGTGGGCCGGGACGCGATTCGCGGCGGGCGCATCCGCCGTCTTCATCCTCGCCAACTCGGTGAGCGGCCTGGCCGGCGCCATCGGCTCCGCGGCAACGCTTCCCGCCTACCTCCTGCTCTGGCTCCCGACCGTTGCAGTCGGAGGGCTGGTCGGATCCGAGCTCGGCAGCCGCCGGCTTCCTGCGTCCGGCGTGCGGCGCGCGCTGGCGGTGGTCCTGTTCATCGCGGGCCTCAAGCTCATCTTCGTTCCGTGACCGGCGCCGGAGGTGCTTCCACATGCGAACGTCACGGATCGGTGGCACCATGCGCCCCTGATGCCGCCGATTGCCCGATCCCCCGAGCCAGTCCTCGACGCGCGCGCACGCCCGCTCCACGACCTGCGCATCTCGGTCACCGACCGGTGCAACTTCCGCTGCGTGTACTGCATGCCGCGCGAGATCTTCGGCCGTGACTGGCAGTACCTGCCGCGCGAGGAGATCCTCACCTACGAGGAGATCACGCGGCTGGCCGGGATCTTCACCCGGCTGGGGGTCCACAAGGTGCGGCTCACCGGCGGCGAGCCGCTGGTCCGCCGCGATCTGGGCGCGCTGGTCGGGATGCTGGCCGCCAACCCGGCCATCACGGACCTGACCCTGACCACCAACGGCTCGCTCCTGGCGGCCCACGCAACCGCGCTGGCGGCGGCCGGGCTCACCCGGGTCACCGTCTCGCTGGACGCGACCGACGACCCCACCTTCGAGCGCATGAACGACGCCCACATCCCCGTCGCCCGGGTCGTGGAGGGGATTGAGGCAGCCGAGGCCGCGGGCCTTGGCCCGGTCAAGATCAACATGGTCGTGAAACGCGGCTGGAACGAGCACGCCGTGCTCCCCATGGCGCGCCAGTTCCGGGGAACCGGCCGCATCATTCGCTTCATCGAGTACATGGACGTGGGCCACTCGAACGGCTGGCGGCTCGACGAGGTTGTCCCGGCCGCCGAGATCCTGGCAACCATTGCAGCCGAGTTTCCCCTGGAGCCAATGGCCCCCACCCGCCGGGGCGAGGTGGCGCAGCGATACCGCTATGCCGATGGCGGCGGCGAGATTGGCCTCATCGCGTCGGTGAGCCAGCCGTTCTGCGGCGACTGCGTGCGGGCCCGCCTCAGCGCCGACGGGAAGCTCTTCACCTGCCTCTTCGCCGTGGTGGGCCACGACCTGCGGCGCCTCGCCCGCGACGGATCGGCCGACGACGAGATCGAGGCACGGCTTCGGCGCCTGTGGGCGGTCCGTGACGACAACTACTCCGAGCGCCGCTCTGCAGCCACCATCGGCCTGGAGAAGGTGGAGATGAGCTACATCGGCGGCTGAGGCGCGGGCGCGTGGATGTGCCCCGCGGACTCCCGGAGCGGGCGGCCGGAGTGCCCGCGCTCCACGGCCAGGATCTCGGCCACGATCGCGGCGGCGACCTCCTCCGGCTCCTCCGCACCAAGGTCCAGCCCGGCCGGGGCGTGCATGAGCTGGCCATCGGCCTCGGTGAGCGTCACGCCGTCAGCCGCCAGCTCCGCGAGCAGCTTGACCGTCCGACCCCGCGGTCCGAGCAGGCCCAGGTAGGCGAGGCGCGCGATCCCCGCCTTCGCCAGCGAGCGCAGGTGCTCTCCGTCCCGCAGGTAGTTGTGGCTCATGAGGACCACCGCCGTGCGGTCGTCGGGGCCAATGGCCTCGGCGATGGCCGGCGGGTCGACGTCGATGAAGCCGGTCGCCTCGGGGAAGCGCTGGTGGTTCAGGAACGTCCGCCGCACGTCGGCGACCAGCACGCGCCAGCCCATGGCGGCGGCCTGGCGGACGAGCGGGATGGCATCGTGCCCGGCGCCGCAGACCACCAGGCGGATGGGCGGTCGCGCGACCTCCACGAAGACGCGTGCCAGCCCTCCGGCAGGGAGCGCAAGGTCGACCAGCCGCGACTCGCCCGACGCCATGCCGGCCAAGGCCGCCACGCGCGCGCCCGCATCCAGGTCGGGCGCGATGCTGCCCCGAACCGCGCCATCGGCCTGCACCAGCAGGCGAGCACCCGGAAGGGCCGCCTCGGGAGCCGTGGACTCCACGACGGTGAGCGAGCGCCGCCGCGAGGTCCTGCTCGATCGCCGCCCGCAGCGTCGCTGCGGTCTCGCGCGCCAGCGCGGCGGGCTCAACGAAGACATCGATCGCCCCGTTGCAGCCCAGGCCGTAGCCCCAGACATCCTCCCCGTCGGCGGTCATGTCGAAGGTGAGCAGCCGCGGGACCCCGGTCGTCATCACCTCCCTGCCCGCCCGGGCCACGTCGTCCTCGAGGCAGCCGCCGGAGAGGTTGCCCGTGAGCGGACCGTCGCGCGGGATGAGGAGCCGTGCCCCGGCGCGACGGTACGTCGAGCCGCGGGTGGCCACGATCGTGGCGAGCGCCATGGGCTCTCCCCGCGCGGCGGTCTCCTCGATGGCGGCGAGGACGTCACGAATTTCGCTCACGGTCTCGATGCTAGCAGCGAACTCCACGGATCGCCGCTGCCCTCCGGCCGATACGATACCGGGGTGACCTCCCCCGACCCATACCCGCTCATCACCAGGCGTCTCCGCCTGCGGCCCTTCCAGATGTCCGACCTCCCGGCGTTCCACGGGCTCCAGAGCCGCCCCGACGTGACGCGCTTCCTGTACTGGGACCAGCGGACCCTCGAGCAGGCGGCGGAGATGCTGGGCCGCGTGGTCGGGATGACCCGCATCGGCGAGGACGCCGACGCCCTGCGGCTCGCGGTCCTCCTCGCCGACGACGATTCGATCATTGGCGACTTCAGCCTGTGGCGCACCAGCCGGGAGCACGCCCAGGCGGAGATTGGCTTCATCCTGCATCCCGATCACCAGGGCCGTGGGTACGCGACGGAGGCAGCCGGGGAGCTCCTGCGCATCGCCTTCTCGGAGGCCGGCTTTCACCGCATCGTGGGACGCTGTGACGCGCGGAACACCCCGTCCGCGACGCTCATGGAGCGGCTCGGGATGCGTCGCGAGGGCTACCTGCGCGAGAACGAGTTCGTGAAGGGCGAATGGACCGATGAGCTCGTCTACGCCATCCTCGCCGAGCGAGTGGGCTACCCGAACAGCGAACGCGCCAGGGTTGAGGAGGCCCGCGGGGTCCAGGGCGCGCTTGATGGCCCGCATGGCTGCAACGTCGGCGGCACCGCGGTCGCGCTCCAGCCAGCCCGCCTTGGCCACGCCAATGCCGTGCTCCGCGCTCACCGCCCCGCCGAACGCGATGGCGAGCGCCAGGACGGCGTCGTCGACGGCGTCATCGTCGGGGTCGGGGCCTAGCACGTTGACGTGGAGGTTGCCGTCGCCCACATGCCCGTAGATGAAGATCCGCGCGTCCGCGGCCACCGGCGGATCGCCTCGCGGACCGCGACGTCGAAGTCGCCGATGCGGCCGATGGGCACGCTCACGTCGAGCTTGTGGGGCACCCCCTCCGCGTTCACCGACTCGGTGTGGCCTTCCCGCAGGGTCCAGAGCCGATGCCGCCCGCCCTCATCGCCGGCGGCCACCGCATCGCGCGACGGAAGGGAGGCGATCGCGTCGACCAGCTCATCGGTGGGGTCGGCTGCGCCGGCACACTCGACCAGGAGGTAGCGCGGGTGGCGTTCGCGGAATGGCGCCTCCGCACCGGTGTGGGCCAGCACCAGCCGCATCCCGTCGTCGTCGAAGAGCTCGGCCGCGGTCAGGCTCGCGAGCGAGTCCGGCGCAGCTGCGCGGCGAACGCGGCGGCCTGCCCCGCGTCGTCCACGGCGAGCAGCGCAACCGCCCGACGCGGGAACTGCGGTACGAGCCGCAGCCGTACGCGGGTGATGACGCCCAGGGTCCCCTCCGAGCCGGCGAGGAGCCCGCAAGCGGAGTAGCCGGTGTTGTCCTTCAGCAGGCCCGGGAGGCGACGGATCGCCGATCCCATCCGCGAGCACCGCCTCGAAGCCCACCATCTGGTGGCGCATGGACCCATGGCGCAGGACGTTGACCCCGCCGGCGTTGGTCGCCACCATCCCGCCCACCGTGGCGGAATCGCGCGAGCCCATGTCCACGCCGAAGTCCCAGCCGCCGCTCCTGGCGGTGTCGCGCAGCGCGGCAAGGGTGACGCCGGCATCTGCGGTCACCTCGCCGGCAATCTCGTCGACCGGGCCCAGGCTGCGCATCCGACGGGTGGAGAGGACGACCTGGAGTCGCGGCGCGCCCTGGGCGGTGAGCGGGGCCGTGGTGCGCGGCACGCCGCCGCCCACCAGGCCGGTATTGCCGCCCTGCGGAATCACCGCGGGGTTGCCCTCCGCGCAGGCACGGAGCACGGACGCCACCTCTTCCGCGGACCCGGGCCGGACCACCGCCACGGCGTTGCCATGGAATCGCCGGGTCCAGTCCGTCTCGTAGGTCGCGCGCAGGTCGGCGTCGACGAGGACCTGCGACGGGCCCACCGCCGCGCGGAGCGCGGCGAGGAGCGAAGCGGGGACGGCGGCGCCATCGGTCTCGTGGCTCACGCGGTGATGATGGCGCAACACGCAGCATTGCCGGCAGCCAGAATGGACCGATGACGGAACCGGAGATCGCGGTTCGGCCGGCCACCACCGCGGACGCGGAGTCGATCGCGCGCCTGTACGAGGAGCTTCACGACGCGGAATGGAACGGTCGCCCGCCGTTCCCCATCGCCCTCGAGGCGTTTCTCGAGGAGATCCGCACGGTGCTGACGGCCTCGGACGTCCGCGTGCTCGTCGCCGTCGCGGGCACGGAGGTGGTCGGCACGGCCCGGGTGGAGCTTGGATCGCGGCCGCACGGGCCAATCGCCGAGATTCGCCGCGTCGTCGTCACGCAGGCGTGGCGGCGCCGGGGCATCGCAACGCGCCTGATGACGGCCGCCGAGGCAGCCGCCCTGGCTCTTGGGACCGGCAGCCTGCGCCTCACGGTCGTGTCCGGCAACGATGATGCGCGGCGCTTCTACGAGCGGCTCGGGTACAGCGAGTTTGCGGTCCGCTACCGGAAGCAAACCTCGGGCGACGGCGACCGCGGAGGAGACGCCGGGCCAGGTTGACCCGCGCCGACCGGCCTGTGGGACGGCGCACACCCTGGCATCCGCGGGGCCGGACCAATGGCGGATGGCCGGAGCGATGGATCCGGAGTACCGTGATTCGTGTTCCGGCGGCTGCCGGAGCATCGTCCCTCAGAGGCTCCTGTGGATCCCTACCGAGTCCTGTTCGTGCACTCCAGCGCCCCCCAGGCGGTGATCCGCGCTGCCTACCACGCGCTGGCCCGCCTCCACCATCCGGACCGATCCGATGATCCGGAGGCGGAGCGTCGCATGGCGGAGCTGAACCTGGCGTATGCCCTCGTGAACACGACGGAGGCGCGGACCGCGTACGCCCGGGAGCAGAACCGGGGTGACCGCAACCACCAGGTGGCTCCACCCCCCGCGCGGCGCGATCCACGTCCGTCCGGCCTCCAGCAGGCGATCCGAACCCGATTGGCGCAGGCCACCGCCGACGCCGAGGCGAGCGAGGGAACGGTGGCGCAGGCGCCGCGTGCGCCGGTAGGCGATGGGGTCATGGACTACGGTCGCTACGAAGGGTGGCGCCTCGAGGAGATCGCTCGGACCGACCGTGCGTACCTCGAATGGCTCGGGCGCAGCCCGGCGGGTCGACGGTTCCGCGCCGAGATCAATCGACTGCTGACCGCGCCCGTAGCCTAGCGAGGAGCGACGGCGGGCCAGGCCCGCCGTCGCTCGAGTACCCGTCCGGAGGGGAGACGGGCTGCGGATGACGGACCCTCCCGTGGGTCCGGCCCGGGTCAGTGCGGATGGCCGCCGAACCCGTTGTTCACCTGGTCCGTGGCGCGCTGCGTCACGTCCGCCTTGCGGGCATCTGCCTGGGCCTGGGAGATCCGGCCGGCACTCACGTCGGCGGCCAGCTCATCGAGCCCATCGGTGACGAGCGCGTCGATCACCGCCTGGGCGGTCGCGCCGTGCGCCGTCGCGACCTGCGCCGGGGTCTTGCCGGCCTGCAGCTCGGTGCGCAGCTGTGTCTCGGTGATGCCGATCGCCCTGGCGATGACGGACGTGTCGCTCACCGTCTCTGCGTGGCGCGGTCCGCCGGGACCGCCCGCGTGGTCGCCGTCACATGCCGCGCCGGAGTGATCGGTCGCGCCGTCCTTGCTCGTCGACGAGTCGGAGTCCGACGAGGTGCCCGTCGAGGGAGCGGTCGCGGCGCTGGGCGCGGGTGAGGCGGCGTTGGCACTCAGCGGCCCCAGCAGGGCGGCACCGGCCGCGCCTCCCACGAGAAGGGCACTGAGGGCCACGGCCTTTGCCGATTGCCTGATTCTTCCGGGATTTCGGACAGACGCGGGTGGCATCCCGTTTTCGATGGCAAATCCATCCGGGACGAAGGCGTCTGGGTGGTTCTCGGTGTTCATGAGCGTCTCCTGCGTTGTGGCTCGGTTGGTATCGGGTGCCGCCGTGGCACCCATCGCGAGCGGTTCATCACACGGACGCATCCTGGCGAGCCGCACCTTGCGGTCTCGTTACGCCATGCAGCACCGTGGCCGGTGCGACAATCCCCGGCGCAGGCGTCGTCTGGCGTCGTTCGAGGGGTGGAGCGTGGTTCCCGAGCTATCCGACGGGCGATCGAAGGCGGCGATCGAGGCCAATCGCCTCGCGGAGCTGATCGCGACCCATGATCGTGACCTCCGCCGCGTGGCCATGGCCATCACCGGTGACCCGCGCCTCGCGACCGACGCGCTGCTCGCCACCTGGGTACTGGCTCGCCCACGCCTCGAGTCGCTGACCGGATCGCCGGCCGCGCGGGCGTGGCTCCTGCGCACCGCCGATCATCAGGCAGCGCAGCGGCTCGCTCCTCGTGGTGGCAGTGGCTCGCTGCTCGGATTCCGGTGGGCCTGCGACGGGGGCCTGACCCGGAGCCGGCAGGTGACCGCGAGCTGGGCGAGGCGCTGGAGGCGATGCCGCTCGAGGACCGACGCATGGTGGCACTGGCCTACGTCGCGGGCCTGCCCACCGAGGAGATCGCCTGCCAGCTGGGGCTCACCGGCGCCGGCGTGCGGACGCACCTCGCGGACCTTCGGGAGCACCTGCGAGCATCGCTCGCGATTGCCGACGCGGTGCGTCCTGATCAGCCGCTCCCCGACCGGGAGGTCGAGCGGCAAATCGGCAGGCGGCTGATCGGCCATCTCGACCGCGGGGCCGAGCGCCATCGACCCGGGCCAGCTCGCACGCGCGATCGTCGGTGGCACGGCGCGACGGGCGCCCCGTCGCCGCCGACCGATCGTGATCGGCGCCGTGGTGGTTGCGGCCCTTGTGCTGGCGACCGTTCCTCTCGCGCTCGGGCCGCTCGGTCATTCGAGTGAGCCGAGCGCGCTGCCGACGCCGTCGCCCGGCACCCTGGTACCCCTGACGGGCTGGTCGGAGAAGATCCTCGACAACCTGGCCGGGCCGGTGCGCGTCCTCTCGTGGGCGCCGGACGGCGAGCATGTCGCCGTCCTCTCCGATCCGGCGAGCGAGATCATCGTCTTTGACCGTAATGGCGACACGGTGCGGTCCTTCGCCGGCCGGGACGCGGTCTGGATCGACGGCGCACGGCTCCTCGTGCGGGCCGACCGGACGTCCGGCCCCCACGGTGCTTCGACGCTGACCGTTCGCCCCATCGACGAGAGCGCCGACCTTCTTCTCTCCGGCGAGTCTGACCAGAGCGTGAGCGGCCTGCGCGGCGGCGGCGGCGTGGCCGCCATCACCGACCCGGCGGTCGCACCAGTCGCCCAACCCGGATCCACGTTCAGGATCCTGCGTGATGGCGCGTTCTCGGACCCCATGACCGGCATTCCCCTTGCCTGGACGCCCGACGGCCGGCGCCTCGCGTACCTTTCCTCGCCCGCACCCATCGGGAGCGGCTACAGGGGCATCCTCCACGTGCTGGACGCGGAGACGCGCACCGATCGTGACCTCGGCCTGGCCGCGGAGGACGGGGTGCTGAACACGATCGACCCCTCCGGTCACCGGCTCCTCACCTGCGTGCTGCCATCGACCGGCGACGGCACGTGCCATCTGGGCGTGGTCGACCTCGAGACCGGCTCGCTGCAGACCTCTTCCCTCCCGTCGTCCGGAGCATTCGCGGCCTGGACCGGTGACGGCTCGCTCCTGATCCTCAGCGGCCGCACGCTCATGCGCTGGTCGGCCGATGACGTCCCTGTGGCCCTGCGCTGGCAGCCGGACCGCACAAACCTGCCCACCCTCCTCGTGCGTGCCGGCGACCGGGTGCTGGTCGGCCTGCCTCGGGCTCCCACCGCCGCGAGCGTGGTGGCCGGAACCACTCCATCGCTGATCGAGATTCCCGGTCCTGGGGCGGTGACCTCCGGGGCTGTCTCACCCGACGGCTCGCGGCTGCTCTACGTCCGGCAGTCTGGCGGCACCTACCGTCTGATTCTGGCCACCCTCCCTGCCGAGCGCACTCCCACCCCGGCGGCCTCGGGTTCCGGGACGCCGGCTCCCACCGCCGGCCCGTCGATGAGCGGTCTGCCGCTGCTCGCCCTGGCCGCCACCTTCCAGGTTGACGCCCCGCAGGATGGCTTCCTGGTCACGAGCTGGGGGACGCACGCCTACCTGCGTTCGACAGCAGCACAAACTTCAGCCGACTCGACCTGCTGGACCTGGCCACCGCGGAGGGTGGCCCCATCGAGGTCCCGCTGGAGTCCGGCGAGGAGCTGGGCACGGTCCAGACCGATGGCGACTTCCTGGTGGTCACCACCCAGCAACGCCTTGGCCCACCCGGAGACGGGCGAATTCCCTGCCCGAGCGAACTGGACCAGCCGCTGGCCTGGCGCATCCTCGTCGCGCGGCTGGATGCCGACGGGCGGCCCGCGTCCGGATTCACGGTCCTCGACCACGGAACAGCCTCACGGGCGTACACCGCCGGACAGCCGAATGGGCCGGGCTGCGCGAGCACCTTCGGGCCTCCAGCTCTCGGTGAACGGCGGGCAGGTCGCCTACGCGGTCGAATCGCCCACCTCCGCGCAGCCGTGGCGGTCACAGGTCATCGTGCGGCGCCTGGCCGGCGGCGCGGCGACGGAGACGCGGGCGGTCCCCTCGCCGGTCGCGTGGATCGGCCTGGATGGCGGGACCGCCGGTGTGGACGGAGCAGCCGGACGCCAGCATCGCACCCGACGGAGCCTGGACGCTCCACGCCTGGATCGCCGGCATGCCGGATCCGCGGGTGGTGGCCATCCCGCCCGGCCCGGGAGCCCCGGTGGCGCCGTACTTCGAGCTCGTCGGGAACACCCTGCTCTACGCGGTCTACCCCGTCGGCGCCTCGAACGAGCCGACATCGGTCTGGCGCATGAACCTGGCGGATGGCACCCGCGAGCGGCTGTCACCGAACGACGGATCGGCCTGCTTCCCGCAGGCCGGCGCTCCGGGGCTGGTCTTCATGGCGTGCGGCGGGCAGTACGGAACCCAGTCCCTGGTCGTGTGGCGCGAGGGCGCGGGTTGGTGGGCACTGGACGGGATTCCCGATCCCGCCATGGTCGTGGCCAACGGCGGTTGGGTCATGGTCATGGGACAGTCGCAGACGACGAACACGATTCTTGGCTTCCGGCTGAGCGACCTGTCGCCGTCGCCCTAGGAGCCGGACGCGAGCGGGATGCTGCGCCCCAGCAGCGCACCGATATTGTCGAGCGCCTGGCGGACGGTCCAGGGCGCATCGGGATGGGCGAGGTTGCTGAGCCCGGTGTCGTTGAGCATCGCCTTGAGCGATGGGGCGAGCTGGCCGCCCAGATCCGCGGTTCCGACCAGCACGATCCGCTCGTGGCCGCTCGCGTCGATGAAGAGCAGCACCGGAGTGTGGTTCACGTCGTAGGTTTCGGGCTGGTGCGTGTACCAGTCGACCGGAGCCGGGCTGGCCACCGGCTGCTGCTCGTGCGTGACGCCGAAGAACTTCCAGAACCGGTCGAGGTTGGCCGTGGTGCCGGTCAGCATGGTCCAGTCCGCGGAGACAAGGTCCGCGTAGGCGGCGAGCCGCTCGGGGGTGTCGCGCTGCGGGTCCACGGTCACCTCCCAGAGCGCCACCTTGTCCTGCAGGCCTGCGGCACGGATCGCCTCAGAGATCTGGATGAAGGCGCCGGTGGTCATGGGGCACAGCTCGTGGCAGGCGGTGAGGAACGGGTAGATCACCACGATCTTTCCCTGCTCGCTCGAAAGCGACACGCTGTCGCCATGCTGGTCGATGAGGGAGATGTCGGGCACCGCCTGGTCGAGCTGGGTGCCGGTGATGGCCGGTGGCGCCGCGAGGACGAGACGCCACATGAGCACCGCGACGGCGGCGACGGCGACCAGGCCGATGGCGGCGGCTATGCGGAACGAGACAGGGATGCGCAAGGCTCGGTGACTCTCGAGCGAAGGCTGGAGGTGGCGCTCAGATGATAGCCTCGCTCAGGCGTTGCGACCCAGCAGGCCGCTGGCCATCGCCATGGCAACCAGGATCAGCGCGGCCCCAAGCAGCTGTTCGAGGGTGAAGCGCTCGCCCAGCAGGATCCAGGAGCCGATGGCGGCGGTGGGCGGATTGAGCAGCAGGAAGGCCGATGCCCTGCGAGCCTCCAGGCGACGCATGCCGATCACCACGGCGATGGCCGCTCCGGCGCCGGGCCCGATCGCGAGCCAGACCACCGCAACCGCGGCATCAGCGCGCAACGGTGACGGAATGGCTGGCGTGGAGGCGAACGGCAGGATTGCTGCGGCCACGACGGCGGTCAGTCCCAGGGCAGCCGCGCCGATCGCGGGACCGGGCAGGTCGTAGGCATGCGACCAGCGGCGCGAGAGGACGAGGAAGGTCGCGAACAGGACAGCGGCCACCAACGCGACGCCCACCCCGAGGCTCTCGTCACCGCCCAGCCGCAGCTCACCAAGGAGCGCGGCCCCGACCAGCGCCAGCACCAGGGCACCCAGGGTGTGGCCTTCGAGCCGCTCGTGGAGGATGGGAACGGCGATGAGGGCGGTGAGCACCGCGTACAGTCCGGCGACGAAGGCGGTGATGCTCGCCCCGGCGAGCGACACCGCGGTGTTCATGGCGAGGACGAAGGCTGATCCGCCAACTCCGCCCAGGACCAGCAGCCGCCAGGCGGACGCCGGCGTGATCCGGCGCGGTCGCAGGGCGGAGTGCGTGGCGACGGTGATCAGGAGTCCCAGGGCCACCACGCCCAGGGCCCCGCGCCACAGCGCGGCGGTCAGCGGCGTGAAGCTGCGCAGCGCGACGGCCGTGGCGACGTACGAGGATCCGTAGAGCACTGCCGCCGCAGCTGCGGCAGCCGCGCCCGCGGGGTCGAGGGACGTGGTGCGCTGCGCCATCGGCGTCATGGGCTCCGTCGCGGATTGGCTGGGCTGGCTGGGGCTGCATGGTACGTCCGGCGCACCGCGCCGAACGGTGCGAAGCGCGAGGCGGCGATCGGTCCTAGACTCGGCGTATGAGCGGATTCAGCGACGCACTGATCGACGACTTCCGGGCCCACGAGGGACACACGACGAGCGGGCCGTTCGTGGGAAAGCCCCTCCTCCTGCTCACCGCGACCGGGGCGCGCAGTGGCCAACGACGCACGACACCGCTCATCTACACCCCGGACGGCAATCGGTACGTGATCGTGGCCTCCAAGGGCGGGGCACCCGAGAATCCAGGCTGGTACCACAACCTGCGCGCCAACCCGATCGTCGAGGTCGAGGTTGGCAGTGAGCGGTTCATGGCCCGCGCCACCGAGGCCGATCCCGCCGACCGGCGTCGCCTCTACGACCAGCAGATTGCGGTGCTCCCCGGCTTCGCGGAGTACGAGAAGCGAACTGAGCGCGTCATCCCGGTGCTTCTCCTCGAACGGCTCCCCGACGGCGACGCCGGCTGAGCGCGGGCACGACCGCGCCAGGCGTCATCGGCCCGGGCCTCCTCACGCGTCTCGCCGGATCGCGGTCGCGTACTCGGGGAAGTAGCGCGTGATCACGGTCAGGTCGAAACGCCGCATGATCGATTCGGGCGGTTCGCGCTCGAGGAGGAACACCATGCTCCGTTCGACGAGCGACTCCGGTGCCTCGTCAGGACGTCCGAACCGCGTGAGCTCGTCCCGGCTGACGCCTACCGTGTGGCGGGTGACGCTGCCACCGTCGCGTACTTCGACGTTGCATTCCCATCCGGAGGCCGATGGCGACGCGACCACGCTGATCTCATGCATGGCCCGAGCCTACCGCGAAGCAGCATCCTCGTCGCGCGCCGCGACGATCCGGCGGCGGACCGGGAGGAGCAGCACCCGACCAGCGAGGACGAGCGCGGCGGCAGCGAGGGTGGCCCCGGCAGCTGCTCCCCAGGCGGTGGCGTAGCCGGCCTGCTCCACGATGGCGCCAAAGACGAGCGGGCCCACCACCGCCCCGGAATTTGGCCCGATGCGGACGATCGCCATGGCGACCGCCGGCGCGCCCGGATTGGTGCGGGCCACCGCGAGCAGCACGAGCCCCTGGTAGCCCCACGCGCCCACGAAGGCGAGCAACGTCGCCGTCACCGTCAGCGGGACACTCCCCGGCGCCAGTGCCAGGCTCGCGAACCCCGCGCTTCCGACCACGAGCATGACCACCACCAGCAGCAGGGAGCCGCGTGCGGCACGGTCGGCGAACCAGCCGGTCGCGATCCGGGTCGACATCCCGAGCAGGCTGCCCACCGTGAGCAGAAGGCCGGCAGCATCCTGCGGCATGCCGCCGGCGACGGATGCGGAGACACTGAACCCGGTGAGCGCGTTCGACGCCGTGGTCCCCAGGCCGACACCCACGGCCAGCACCCCGAGGGCCAGCATCGGCGCGTCGCCCTCGCGCTGGGTGGCCCGTTCCTCCGCCACCGTGCCGCGCGCACCGCGCCACAGCAGCCAGGTCACCGCGAATCCGACGACCGCCGCCAGGCCGTAGGCAGCGCGCCACCCGATGGTCAGCCCCACGACCGGCACGGAGATGCCGGCGAGCACAGCGGCCAGCGGGATCGCGGACTGCTTGATGCCGTACGCGATCCCCTGGCGCGTGATCGGCACGGCCACCGCCAGCAGGTGGTTGGCCCCGACCTGGATCAGTGCGTTGGCGACGCCGGCGCCGATGAGCCAGGGGAGCAGGGCGAGCAGGCTGCCGGGGACCACCGCGATGCCGGCCAGCGCGACGATGGTGCCGGCCAGGCCCACGGCGATGGTGCGCCGCGGCCCGAGCCGGTCGGAGATGGCACCCGATGGGAGGGAGGAGATCGCGGACGCCGCAAAGAAGGAGCCGATAGCAGCCCCCAGCCCGAACTCGCCGAACCCCAGGTCACCGCGGATCAGGACGGCGAGGCCACCGAGGAGTAGAACCGGAAGCGCGGAGACGGTCGCGGCAGCGAGGGTCGTCGCGAGCGTCCGTGCCAGGGAAGGGGGTTCGGTTGCCTGGGCGGCCATCCGCCCATTGTCGGCGGTCAGCCCGCGGCGCGCCCCTGCGTCGTGGGCACCGCAAGCCCTGGATCCTCGTGCGGACCGGTCACCACCACCTCACCGCCCTGCTCGGTCCCGCCGGATCGCACGAGATACGCGTGGTGGACCTCGGCGCTGCCTGTCGAGAGGGTGCCGCCCACGCTGCAGTAGCGGGTCGCGGACAGCTCGATCGCGCGCCGCACGGCCCCGACGTCGACGTCCGGCCCTTCCACGACGTGGAGGAGGTCGATCCGGGTGAAGATGGCGGGGTTCGCACTCTCGCGCTGGTCGCCGGTGGCCTCCACTTCGTAGCGGGTCACCGCCTGGCGCTTCTTGCGCAGGATGGAGATCACGTCCATGGCGGTGCAGGCCGCGACCGCGACCGGCACCAGCTCCGCCGGGCGGGGGCCGGTGTCACCCTCCCCATTGTCGAGGACAAGGCTATGGCCGCTCCCGGTGGTGGCGACGAAGCGCAGCCCGTCCCCCTCCAGGGCGACGTGCGCGGTATTTCGGCTCATGCGTTCCTCCTCCGCGCGGCGACTGCCACTTTGATGCGACAGGTGTCGGAGCCGGTCATCGGCTCGCCTCCAGCGAACGAATGGCCCGCTCGAGGCGCTCGCGGGCCTCGTGCGCCACGGAAGCGACCCCGGGTGGTCGACGATGCCCAGCGCCGAGAGTGGATCGATCGCCTCGACGATCGTCTCGCCGCTCCGCTTCGCGCAGGACGACGTTACAGGGAAGCATGGCGCCCACCGATGGATCGGCCTGGAGGGCGCGATGGGCGAGTGCCGGGTTGCAGGCGCCCAGGATCACGTACGGCGGCCAGTCGACGCCCAGCTTGGCGGCGAGGGTGGCGCGCACGTCTATCTCGGTCAGGACGCCGAAGCCCTCCTGCTTGAGGGCGGCCTCGACTCGGGGCCGGGTCGCATCGATCGGCCCCGCCAGTCGAGTGCCGAAGGTGTAGGTGCTCAGGGTTGGCATTGGTACCTCATCGGGGTCACGCGCCGGCCCGCACAACGGGCCGACCGGTTGTCTTGTTGATCCGACGCCGGACGATGCGGTCGATGACGTCGCACGCCTCGATGATCGCCGGCTCGGCCAGCTGGTAGCGAACCGTGGACCCCACCCGACGACCATCCACCAGGCCCGCGGTCCGCAGCACCGCCAGGTGCTGGCTCGCGTTTGGCAGGGTCACGCCGATCATCTCGGCCAGCTCGCCCACCGACCGCTCGCCGCCGCGCAGCAGATCCAGCAGCACGAGGCGCTTGGCATCGGTGAGGACGCGGCAGATCGCCGCGTGGCGGCGGTAGTGATCGGGATCGCGCTCGCTGTTCATTCCGCGTGCAGCCTACCCTATACTTGCGTACTTGCGCAAGCGACGGAGCCATAGTGGAATCCCCGACGTGCGGCTCGGCGAGTAGGATCGGGGCATGGGTGGATTGGGTGTGTGTCGCCCGGGGTCTGCGCCCCGCCGGCGGACGGCGACCTTCCTGGTGGCAGTCGCTCTGCTCGCGGGATGCAGCAGCGCCGCGCGGTCATACCCGGCCGAGAGCGCGCTGCTCGCCGCGGGCGAGCGGATCTACCAGCAGGGAATTGCTCCGGATGGCAGTCGCATCGGCCGAATCGGCGGCGTCTCGATGCCCATGGCGGGAGACGGCTGCGCCGCATGCCACGGAGCGGACGGTCAAGGCCGGGCGACCATGATGGTCACCGCGCCGGACATCACCTACGCCAACCTGACGGATCCGGCCGGTATGGTCGAGACCGATGGCACCCGCGGACCGGTCTACACCGATGCGCTCATCCGCCGCGCGGTGGTCGCCGGCGTCGGCGCCGACGGCGGCGAGCTCGAACGGACGATGCCCCGCTGGCAGCTGACCGACCAGGCGTGGAACGACCTGCTCGCCTATCTCAAGACCCTATGACGGAGCGGGCGCGGTCAGGACGTGGACGCCTCGGCTTCCCGACGGGAGAGCAGCTCCGCGACCCACTCCTCGAGGCGGTCGAGGTGCTCCGCGTAGTGCTCGGCGCCTGCCTTTGCCGCCCACCAGGCGGCCTCGGCGTCGGGGGCCGAGACCGCGTACCACTCCTGGAGCATTCGAGTGCGCGCGGAATGAGCCTGCACCAGCGCGACGAGCCACGGCTGGTCGCGCATGGCGACCAGGAAGGTCGCATTGAGGCCATCGACGTCCACGTCGTGCCCCTCGTAGGTCCCCGCCGTGATCCGCTCGAGCTGCACCTGCGCCTCCGCCAGCCAGGTTCCCAGGTGGGCGAGCACATCGCGGACGGACCAGTCCGGGTCGCGGTAGTAGCCACCGACCAGGCACTCGTCGGGCGTGAGCTGCTCCACGAGCGACACGATGCGGGCCCATGCCCGGCGCTCGTCGTCCATGGCAGCCAGAGGGGTGTCCTGCGCGGGGCGGTCTCCGCTGCGGGGCGCGTTCACGAGTCCGCGGTTCCCACGAAGGTCCCCTCGAGCGGCAGGCCCGCATCCTCCCAGTCGAGCAAACCGCCCGCGTAGCGGCGCACGTTGCGGTAGCCCCGCCGCACGAGATCGCGGTAGAGGGCGATACTCGACAGGCAGTCCACTGCTGAGCAGTAGACGACGATCTCGTCGTCGGGGCGCAGGGCGGCATACAGCTCCGCGGGCGTGTCGAAGTGGAGCGATCCCGGGATGTGCTTGGCCTCGAACGCCCAGCGATTGAGCGCCATCACCAGCTTGATGCCCTCGGGGCTCGCCAGCCTGGCCCGCAGCTCGTCTCGGCTGATGGTGAGGATCGGTTCCAGACCCAGGGCCGCGTACCTGTGCGGGGCGTCCGATCCAGTGGCTCGGTCAGTCAAGGGGTCCTCCTTCGGTCCTGAGCGCATCTTCCGCCATGCGGCTCGAAATGGCGAGCGTGCGGACCTGCCCTGCCCACGCCGCGGTGGCTTTTCTATCAGATGACCTGGGTGTGGCGTGACGTTGGTACGCTGCCTGCATGACAAGGACGCAGACCGGGATCTTCGCGCTGGGCACCACTGCGCACGCCTACCTCGAGCTGGACCTGCGGCGGGGTGCCGATGCCGCCACGGCCATCGGTCGCGTGGCCGGCCTGCGGGAGCCGCGCACCACCATTGGCGGCGTTAACCTCGTCGCGGGATTCCGCCCCGAGCTGTGGGCGCGGGTGGCACCGGATGCCGCGCCGGCCGGCGTCAGCGGGTTCAACGAACCCCTCGCGGGGCCGGACGGATACACGCTCCCCGCCACCCAGCACGACGCAGTGGTGTGGCTGACCGGGGCGGGATACGACGTCGTGTTCGACCTGTCGCGCGAGGTCCTCTCCGCACTCGTCGACCAGTTCACGCTCGCCGCCGAGATCACCGGCTGGCCGTATCACCATGACCTGGACCTGACCGGGTTCATGGACGGTACCGAGAACCCCAGCCTGCTCGAGGCGGCATCGGTCGCGGCGATCCCCGCCGGCTCGCCCGGCGAGGGCAGCAGCATCCTGCTCCTCCAGCAGTGGGATCACGACGCCGCGGCCTGGGATGCGCTGCCGGTCAAGCACCAGGAGGCGGTCATCGGGCGGCGCAAGCGCACGAGCGCCGAGCTGGACCCACGCCCGGAGACCTCGCACGTGGCTCGAACCGACCAGGATCGTTTCGGCAGGATCTTCCGACGCAACATCCCCTACGGCTCGGTCCAACGCCACGGCACGCTCTTCGTGGGCTTCGGCGCCGAGCAGTCGATCCTCGTCGCAATGCTGGAGAGCATGATCGGGATCGGCGGCGAACCACGGGACGAGCTGACCCGGTTCACGCGGGCCGTGAGCGGTGCCTACTACGTCGTCCCGGGCGTGGAGCACCTGGCTGCCGCAGCCGTCGCCGGGGGCTGACAGAGGTCGGCCCAACCAGCCGATGTCGACAATCCGGCAGCGCTCGATGCCCGTCGCTACCTGACAGGGTCCGACCGGTACCCGCGCTACGCTTGACACAGGTGACCGTTCCCCTCCTTCCGCCGCCTGCCGAGGGCACCGTTCTCGACCGTCGCACACTGAACCGCACTCTCCTTGCCCGCCAGCACCTGCTGGAGCGAAGCTCGCTGGGCGTCGAGCGGGCCGTGGAGCACCTTGTGGCGCTGCAGGCCCAGAACCCGCGCGATCCGTACATCGCACTCTGGTCCAGGCTGCGGAGCTTCGACCCGTTCGGACTGAGCCGGCTCCTGGAGACGAGGGCGGCGGTGCGGCTGACGACCATGCGCGGCACCCTGCACCTGGTGCGCGCGGCCGATGCGGGGCCGCTGCGCGCGGTCATGCAGGCCGACGTCGCGCGCATGCTCCGCTCGAGTGCCTTCTGGAAGAACCTTGTCGGGGCCGATGTCGACGCCATCGTGGCCCGCGGCACCGGCCTGGTCGAGGATGAGCCGCGGAGTGTCGCGGAGCTGGCCCGGCTCCTGTCCGCGGATTGGCCTGATCGCGACCCCGCCTCGCTCGGCTACGCCGTTCGCTATCTCGCTCCCCTCGTGCAGGTCACGCCGCGCGGGCTCTGGGATCGTGCCGGCGCAGCGCGGCTCACAACCCTCCGCGCCTGGCTGGGGATCGCCGAGCTCCCACCCGCAGATCCCGAGCGGCTGGTCGTGCGCTACCTGCGCGCGTTTGGCCCGGCGAGCGCTGCCGACGTGCGTAGCTGGTCCGGCCTCACCGGCCTACGGCCGCTCATGAAACGGCTGCGCCCCGGGCTCGTGGCCTACCGCGACGAGGCCGGTCGCGAGCTCCTCGACGTCCCCGATGGGGTCTTCGCCCACGGCAGTCGTCTGGCGCCGGTCCGCTTCCTCCCCGAGTTCGACAACGTATTCCTGTCTCACGCGGACCGAACCCGGATCACGGGGGACGACCGCTGGGATGCACGCTACGCGCGCAAGGGCGTCCTCCTGGTGGATGGGTTTCTCGCCGGCGCCTGGCGCCTGCGCGCGGCCAGGGGCGACCCCACGGAGCTCACGGTCGCGCCCATGACCCGGCTGGGCGGCGCGGCGCGGGACGAGGCCGAGGCGGAGGCCGCATTGCTCCTGGCCTTCCTCCGACCGGATGACCCGTCGGCATCGGTCCACCTTGTCCGGTCCGGATGAGCCAACCGGACCGTTGACACCGGCTTCGCCCCGGGTATTATCAGACCGACAGTCGGTCTGATAATGGGAGAGCGTGTCGTGGCCCGAACCGTGAACCCGCAGAAGCACGCTATCCGGCGTGATGCGTTCGTGGATGCGGCCCTGCGCCTGATCCAGACGAAGGGCTACGAGCAGATGAGCATCCAGGACCTCCTCGATGAGCTGGGTGCGTCGCGCGGCGCCTTCTACCACTACTTCGACTCCAAGGCCGCGCTGCTCGACGCTGCAATGGAGCGCCTCCTCGAAACCGGCACGGCCATCGCGAGGGAGGTCGCCGCCGACCCGGGAGTCAGCGCCACCGAGAAGTTCGGCGCCGTGTTCACCAACATCGCGAGCTGGAAGAACGCCCGGCGCGAGCTGATTCTCAAGCTGTTGCAGATCTGGTTCTCCGACGAGAATGCGGTCGTCCGGGAGAAGCTGCGCCGCGGCCTGGCCGAGCAGATGACGCCCGTCCTCGCCCAGATCATCCGGCAGGGATGGCAGGAGGGGGTCTTCACCGTCGCGTCAGCCGAGGACGCGGCGCGTGTCGTCGTCGCTCTCCTCTCCGGGACGCAGGAGATCGCCGCCGAGCTGTACCTGGCCCGGGTTCAAGACGCCGTCCCGATCGAGGCCGTCGAGCGGACCCTCGCCGCCCTTGCCACCGCCTATGAACGGATCCTGGGAGCGCCGCCCGGGTCGCTCCGCATCGTCGACCCCGAAACCATCCGGCTCTGGTTCGCGTGACGAACCGGCCGTCCGCTGTTGAAGGAACCAACCATATGACTGCCATCATCGAGACCGAGAAGCTCACCAAGTCGTACGGGGCGCACCGCGGCATCATCGACGTGGACCTGCAGGTCAACGCCGGCGAGGTGTTCGGTTTCCTCGGCCCCAACGGCGCCGGAAAGACCACCACGATCCGGACGCTGCTCGACCTCATCCGCCCAACCAGCGGCGTGGCGCGCGTCTTCGGCATTGCGTCGAGCGCCGACGCGGCCGCGATCCACGCCCGGGTGGGATACATCCCCGGCGAGTTCACCCTCTACGACCGCCTCACCGGCGGCCAGACGCTGAACTACTTCGCGAATCTGCGCGGCGGCGTCGACCGCGCCTACCAGCACGACCTCATCGAACGCTTCGAGGTCGACCCGAGCCGCCGATTCAAGGAGTACTCGAAGGGCAACAAGCAGAAGATCGGCCTGGTCATCGCGCTCCAGCACCGACCGGAGCTCCTGATCCTGGACGAGCCGACCTCCGGGCTGGACCCCCTGGTCCAGCAGTCGTTCTACGCGCTGGTTCGCGAGGCAAAGGGCGAGGGACGGACCATCTTCCTCTCCAGCCACATCCTCTCCGAGGTGGAGCGGACGTGTGACCGGGTTGCCATCATCCGCGACGGTCGCATCGCCAAGACCGACAGCGTGGAAGGTCTGCGCGATCTGGCGCACCACCAGGTCGAGCTCCGCTTCGCCGGCGCGGTGCCGGCGGACGCGTTCCGCGACCTCCCCGGCGTGACCGACGTCGCGGCCACGGACCACGTCCTGCGCATGCGCGTCTCGGGCGCCATCACGCCGGTGGTCCAGGCCGCCGCGAAGTACGAGCTGCTCGACTTCGTGAGCCGGGAGCCGAGCCTCGAGGAGACCTTCCTGGCCCAGTACGGTCAGGAAGCGACGGAGGTCAAGGCCAATGACCGCTAGCGCCGCCACCGCAAGCGCGCGGGTGATCAGCCCGCCGTCACGCTTCAGCCGGATCTACGGATTCGGGAGCATCTACGCCAAGACCATCCGGGACTCGCGCGTGGCATTCGCCATCGCGACGGGGCTGCTGGGCGGGCTGGCCCTCTTCATGGGCGCCGCCATCTCCAACGTGTTCCCCACCCCCGCATCGCGGCTGGAGGTCAACGCCCTCATCGGCAGCATGCCGGCGGATCTCGTGAACCTCTTCGGGAAGCCGGTGGAGCTGGGAACCCTGGGCGGCTACATGTCCTGGAAGTACGGCGCCATCTTCGCGTTGGGTGCCGCCCTCTGGTCAATCTTCGCCCTCTCCGGGACGCTCGCCGGCGAGGCCGGCCGCGGCAGCCTTGACGTCGTCGCGGCGGCGCCATTCGGACGGCGCCGCATCGCGCTCGAGAAGCTCGCCGCCCACGTGACGATGCTCGGCCTGGCCATGGCGATCGTGGCGCTCTGCATCACCGTGAGCTCCAACGTGTTCGGTGACGCCGCGCTGGGCGACCAGATCCCGCCGCTCTCCGCCGTCGGCTTCGTCCTCTGGGTCGGCGGTCTGGCGCTCTGCTTCGGCGGCCTGGCCTGGGCCCTGGGACCTGTCCTGGGCCGGGCGGGTGCCGCCGGGCTGGCGAGCGCCGCCATGGTCATCCTGTGGATCGCCAACGGCTTCACGGCGCTGAACCCCATTGCCGTCTTCAGCCCGTTCCGCTGGACATCGGACCACATCGCACTGGTCGGCCGGTACGATTGGGGTGGCCTCCTCCTGGTGGGCGGGGTCGCCGTTGTGCTTCTTGCCATCGGTGTCGCGCTCTTCGAGCGCCGCGACCTGGGCGTCACGGTGGGATGGTCGCTTCCCGGCATGCCCACGTGGATCCTGGGCGTGCGCGGGCCTATCAGCCGTGCGTTCGGCGAGCAGCTGCCCCGGGCAACCTGGTGGGGTATCGGCATGGGGCTGACGGGGATGATGCTCGTCTCGATCGTCGGCTCGTTCGCCGAACAGATCGCCAAGGATCCCAGCCTCGGGCAGACGTTCAGCACGATCTTCCCCGGATTCGACACCCGCACGGCTGGCGGCTGGCTGCAGCTGTACGCACAGCTGCTCGTCATCGCGGCGGGCTTCGCGGGCGTCACGTTCGTCTCGAAATGGGCCAGCGACGAGACCGGCGAGCGGCTCGAAGAGCTGCTGGCGACGCCCATGACGCGAAGCCGCTGGGTGATCAGCGGTGGCGTGGCGGCGCTCGGCGCGGTCGTCGTGCTGAACGCGCTGCTGGCGGTGGGCATCGCGCTCGGGTCGGCGGCAGGCGGGGTCTCGGCAGGTGACGCGCTGGTTGGGTCCCTCTCGCTCGGCCTGGTCGCGGCGGCGATGGTGGGCATCGGCTTCGCGATAGGGGGCTGGTGGCGCACGTCACTCGCCGCGGAGGTCACCGCGGTGGTCGTGGTCGTCACCTACCTCATCGATCTCCTCGGCCCACCGCTCAAGCTGCCGGACTGGATTCAGCAGCTGACGATCTCGAGCCACATGGGCCAGCCGATGATCGGCCAGTGGGACGTGACGGGCGTGATCGCGAGCCTGGTCCTGGCGGTGGGCGGCATCGCCCTGGGGGCGTGGGGCATGAGCCGCAGAGACGTCGCCGCCTGACTGGCGGCGACGTCGTCGCCATCGGTCAGGTGCCGAAGCGCCGCTCGCGGGCCTGGTAGTTGCGCAGCGCACGCAGGAAGTCGATCTTGCGGAACGCGGGCCAGAAGACGTCGCAGAAGTAGTACTCGCTGTACGCCGACTGCCAGAGGAGGAACCCGCCCAGCCGGATCTCGCCGCTGGTGCGGATGATGAAGTCGGGGTCCGGCTGATCCGCCGTGTAGAGCCGGGCGCTGATCTGCTCGGCGTTGAGATCCCGCTCGAGCTCCTCCAGGCTGCGCTCCTCCGCGACCGCCTCGCGGAGCATGGTGCGCACGGCGTCCACGATCTCCTCGCGTCCCCCGTAGCCGACGGCGATGTTGAGCTGCATCCCCTCGTGCTCGGCGGTCGCGGCCTCCAGCCGACGGAGCGAGTCGAGGACAGGCTGCGGAAACGATTCGATGCGACCAATGGCCCGTACGCGGACGCGGTTCTCGCGGATGCGTCGGTCATGAGCCATGCGCTCCGCCTCCTGCTCCAGGAGCCGGAGGATGTGCTCCACCTCGTCCGGCTCGCGCTTCGCGTAGTTGTCCGGACTGAGGACCCAGAGGGTCACCGTGGGGATTCGCATCTCCAGGCACCAGTCGAGCACCTCACGCGCCTTGGACACGCCCAGGTCGTGGCCCCGCTTGATGTCCGAGAGGCCGGCGAGCCGCGCAAATCGCCTGTTGCCGTCCAGGATGAGACCCAGGTGACGTGGCACCTCACCATCGCGGACGGTGGCCTGCAAGCGGCGCTCGTAGAGCGCGTACACGGGGCCTGCCAGACTGCGCCAGCCCAGCGTCATGGCCGATCTCGCCCGGCTCCGCAATGCCGCGATGGGTGGGCGACGTTCGAGAACCTGCTGGTCCAAGATGGCAGACCTCCACGGCGGATGGTACCCCGGAAGCGCTCCCGACCGATTGCAGGAGTCCTGGGCCGGACCCGCGGGGATCAGCCGTGCAGCCGGATCTCCCGTCGTCCGAGGCGATATCCGCCCTCGATCACGACCGCCAGGCCCACCATGGCCGCCAGCACCCAGAGCTTCTCGGGCGCCGATGTTGCAGTCTGCCAGACGAGCGCCCCCAGCGCGGCGCAGCAGGCGATGCCGCCGAGGACGGAGATCCAGGCGCGGCTGTGGGTCTCTCTTGCGCGGCGCACGTTGGCGGCGTTCACCGCGGCGAAGATCACCAGGAAGCCCGCGCTCCCCAGGGTCGCGATACTCGTCAGGTCGAAGACGTTGGCCACGAAGAGCGTCAGCGCGGCGGTGATCAGCAGGCCCTCCACCGGCTCGCCCCATATGGTTCGCTCGAGCAGGCTCGGCAGCTGGCCGTCGCTGGCGATGGAGTAGCTCAGGCGCGCCGCGCCGTAGAACGTGGCGTTGATCGCCGACGCGGTCGAGAGCATGGCAGCGATCGCGATGAGGGTGAACCCACCCTGCCCCAGGAACGGCCGGGCCGCTTCGGCGAGGGCGTAGTCCTGGGCCGCCACAATCCGATCGACCGACAGGTTGCCCACCGTGACGAGCGCCACGAGCACGTACAGGACGATCACCGAGCCCACCGCGATGTAGTAGGCCCGCGGCAGCGTGCGTGCCACGTCGCGCACGTCCTGCGCCGCGTTGGCGATGAGCTCGAACCCCTCGTACGCGAGGAAGATGATCATCCCGCCCGCGACCAGCTGGAGGGGCGGCGACCATGCCGATGGCGCGACGTTCGCCGTCTGGATGCCGACCACGCCCACGCCCACGAAGAGCAGGAGGATCGCGATCTTCACGGCGACGATCCAGGTCTCGGCCCGGCCGATCACATCGGCGCTGAACAGGTTGAGGCCCGTGATCGCGACGACCGCGACGCTGATCAGGACGTGCCGGCCGGCGTCATGCCAGCCGGCGGGCAGGAAGGTCGCGGCGTAGCTGCCGAACGCAAGCGCGTACAGCGAAAGCATCACGATGTAGCTGAGCCACAGCAGCACGTTCAGGCTGCCGGTGAGCATCCCGGCACCGAACGCGCGGTCAAGGAAGACGACGGTTCCGCCGCGGCTGGGGTAGGCAACGGAGAGCTTCGCGTACGCGTAGGTCGTCAGCAGCGCGACCACGCCGGCCACCGCGAACGCGATCGGCGTGCCGCCGTGCGCGAGCTGAACGGCGAGCCCCAGCACCGCGAAGATGCCGCCGCCGACCATGCCACCGACGCCGATGGCGACGACACCCCAGATCCCGATGGTGGCGTTGTCGCGTCCGCTCATCCGCTCCTGCCCATGGGTTCGCCCGGAGCCTACGACGCGGGCGACTCCCGTGTCCTGGCTTCGGCGCGGATCAGCTCCAGCGCCCGGGCCAGCCCCTGGTCCCAGGGCTCGCCGTGGCCGGGGAGCACCCAGGTCACCTGCAGGCCGTCGAGTGCCGTCAACGACGCGAGCGCCGCCGCGCGGTCCACGGTGAACGGTGCCTGGGCCGGACCCGCGGCCCCGGTCAGGACGGAGCGGGTGGTCATCGCGTCGCCGACAAAGATCGCATCCACGGCCGGCACGTGGTAGGCAACGGATCCCGGCGTATGCCCCGGCAGGCCGATCACCCGCGGGGCACCGGGCAGATCCAGTGTGGCTCCCGGGGTGGCGATCCGCACCTCGCGGATCGGAGTGCTCCGCAAACCGCCCTTGCGGATCCCGAACCACAGGAAGCGGAGGAGCGGCCATATCCGCATGGGATCGCGCTCCGCGGCCGGCTTCTTCACCTCGCCGCGCGCCTCGGCCGCATCGGCCTCGCCCACGTAGACCGGCACGCCGTGGTCGCGGCGCAGACGCTCCGCAAAGCCCGTGTGGTCCACGTCGCCGTGGGTCAGCAGGACGCCGCGGACGTCTTCCAGTGAACGGCCAATGCCGTCGAGCTCGCTCACAAGGTCGCGCCACTGCCCGGCCATGCCGGTGTCGATGACGGTGATGCCATCCGGCGCAACGACGAGATAGCTGTTGACGAGGCTCGACGAGCCGATGCGGTGGAGCGAACGGACAAGCTGCATGGTTGTGATCCCTTTTGAGGCGCTCAGCCGCGCAGGCCGGCGTGCGTGATCGAGGCCAGGGCGTCTCCGCCCGCCACCAGGAGGTAGGTGGCGTTGGCCACAACGGCCACGGCGAAGATGAGAGCGCCAATCGGCTGCCCGGCGGACGCCAGCGCCATGGCGGCAACGAGCAGGAGGACGGTCCCAAGTCCGGTCTTCTGCATTGGGGTCAGGCCGCTCGCGGCGTTCGGTGCCAGGAACGCGCCCCAGACGAGGATGAAGATCGCCGCGGCCGCCAGGGCGAGCGCCACGCGGAGGATTGGCGCCTCGGGCAGCGAGTAGGCCCAGGCGCCAACGAAGCCAACGGCCAGCAGCTCGACGAGGAAACGGATTCCGAGATTGAGCATGGTCACGATCAGTTTGTCTCCGATCTTTGGTCGCCGCCGCGGTCCGAACGGGGTTGCCGGCAGCGCTCTGTCTCGTGTACGATGGCTAGGATACATAGCTATCATCGCTACTGTCAATAGCCTTACAGAAGGAGCGCCGATGCCGACGCCAGCGCGGACGTCGCTCGAAGCCATCATCGCCGCCGGCCGGCGCATCCTGGAGAGCGAAGGTCTCGAAGCACTCAGCATGCAGGCGGTGGCGCGCGCGGTGGGCGTCCGCGCGCCATCCCTCTACAAGCGGCTGCGGGGACGGGATGATCTCGTTCGGCGCATCGCCACCGAGGTCGCGACCGAGCTGGGTGCCACCCTCGAGGCGGCAATCGGCGGAACCGATCCTGGCGCGGACGTTGCGGCACTCGCGGCGGCACACCGGGCCTTCGCGCTCGCCAATCCCCGCGCGTACGGTCTCCTTTTCGCGGCCGTGCCGGAGGTCTGGCGCATCGACGAGGCCCTCAATGCGCAGATCAGCGCGCCCCTGCTCCGGAGCATCGAGGCGCTCGCCGGGCCCCGTGACGCTCTGCCCGCGGCGCGCACGGTGACCGCCTGGGCGCATGGCTTCGTGAGCATGGAGCTGGCCGGCGCGTTCCGGCTGGGCGGCGACGTCGACGAGGCCTTCGCCTACGGTGTTCGTCGGCTGGCGCGCGCGGTCAGCGCCGTCTGATTCCCGACCTCCCGGGCTAGGCCTCCGCCTCGGGACCGCCGTCCACCTGCACCCGCCGTGGTGAAGCCCGATCCGCTGAACGCGGAGCGCGCCTGGAATCGCGCCGCCTCGCGCGAGAGGCCCGTGGCGGTCAGCGCCACGGTCGCAATTCGCGTGATGAGCAGCGAGATGGTCAGCACCACCAGGAGCGTGACGACCGCAGTCATGTCTCCTCAAGGGTACGCGACGCAGGCGGGCCAACCCCTCGAGCCACGCCCACCCATAATCAACGGCATGCCACCGCTCGATCCGCATCTCGTCCGCCTTGAGTTCCCCTCGCTCGCCCGCCGGCACCGGGGCCGACCGGTGGTCTACCTCGACGGCCCGGGCGGGACGCAGGTACCGCATCGCGTCATCGAGGCGGTGTCGGACTACTACCGTGGCACGAACGCCAACGAGGGCGGCGCCTTCGCGACGAGCGCGGAGACCGATGCCATGACGGCGGAAACCCGGCAGGCGGTGGCGGACTTCCTGGGTGCGCCCGGGCCGGACGGCGTCAAGTTCGGCCCCAACATGACCACCCTCACCTTCCACGTCAGCCGATCCATTTGCGCCCGGCTCTCCGCCGGCGACGAGATCGTGGTGACGCGCCTCGACCACGAGGCCAACGTCTCGCCCTGGCAGGCAATCGCCGCGGACCGTGACCTGGTCGTGCGCACGGTCGACGTGCTCCCGTCGGACGGGACCCTCGACCTGGACGACCTGGACCGGACGCTGGGGCCCCGGACCCGGGTCGTGGCCGTGGGCTGCGCCTCGAACGCGCTGGGCACCATCAACCCGGTCCGCGAGATCGTCCGGCGGGCCCACGCGGTTGGCGCTCTCGCCTACCTCGACGCGGTGCACTTCGCGCCGCACGGCCTGGTCGACGTCACCGCGCTGGACACGGACTTCCTCGTCTGCTCGGCGTACAAGTGGTTCGGTCCGCACGTCGGGGTCCTCTACGGAAAGCCGGACCTGCTGGCGGACCTGCCCGCGTACAAGGTCCGCCCGGCGCACGACCGCTTCGAGACCGGGACGCTGAACTTCGAGGGACTGGCCGGGACATCCGCCGCAGTGCACTACCTTCGGTCGCTCGGAACCCGCTTTGGTGAGGGACCGATGGCGACCGCCCGCGACGAGATCGCGGCCGGAATGGGCGCCATCGGCGCGCATGAGCGATCGCTCTCCGAGCGCTTCATCACGGGTGTCGCCGCGATTGCCGGCATCCGCCTGTGGGGGATCACCGACGTCGCCCGGATCGACGAGCGCACGCCGACCTTCGGCCTGACCATCGACGGAGTCGCGCCGCGAGCGGCCGCCGAGGCGTTGGGAGATCAGGGCATCTTCACCTGGGATGGCGACTTCTACGCCCAGGGCCTGATCGAGCGCCTGGGCCTCGCGGAGTCCGGCGGCCTGCTGCGCATCGGCGCCGTCCACTACAACACGATCGACGAGATCGACCGCGTGCTCGATGCGCTCGAGTCCATCACGACCCGTGCGCGGCCGGCGCAGGTCGGCCGCTAGCCTCTCGCCGGAATCCGATCCCTTTCGCGGCCCTGGAGTCGCTGAGCGAGGCCCGACCAGGGCAGCCTCACGAGGTGGTAGCCGGCCAGGGCGTATCCGGTGCCCACGATGAGGTCGATCACGAAGTGGTGCCCCAGGTACACCGTTGCGAACCAGATGGCGACCACCACCGGGGCCCACGCCACTGCAAGCCGCCGCGATCGCTCGCGGAGGAAGAGCAACACGATCACCGGGTACGCCGCGTGCATCGACGGGAAGGCGGCATACGCATTGCCGAGCAGGTGCACGTACGCCGATGCCGGTGCGCTCCAGCCGAAGCTGTTGGTCACCTGGGCCATGACGTCGGCGACGGGGAGCGGGCTACCGGCGAGCATGGTGAACCGGGGAGGAGCGACCGGGAGGAGGACGAAGGTGAAGAAGGCGGCGAAGCTCACGCCGACAAGCGTGATCGCAAACCGGTAGTAGCGGATTCGGTCGAAGCGCCACAGCCAGACGGCGAACGCCACCGGGTAGACGAAATGGGACAGGTAGACGAGTGACATGCCGATGTCGAGCGGGGTGATGATTCCCGGCAGGCGCAGGGCGTGCTGCACAGCTACCGCGGGGATGATCCCCCCCGCCAGTGTCCGCTCCACATCCACGATCAGATCCGGTGGCACCAGCTGCCCGATCTCGGCGGTGATGCCGCGCTGCGCTTCCCAGCCGAGCAGGACGATCAGGAGCGGCCCCCAGTCGCGCACGAACGGGATGCCGCGAGCGAGCAGAAGGACGCCCATGACGGCCAGGAGCGCGAGGACGTCCGGGTCGAGCTCATCCCCGGTGGCCAGCATCGCGAACAGAATGAATCCGACGTAAATCAGTACGACCCACGTCGTGAACCGCGTCAACGCCGCGTACCCCGGCGCGACGGCCGCGGTGGGCAGGCTCAGCGTCCTGTCACGCTCCGCGCGTTCGTTCCCCATTCACCGATCTCCAGGTCCGGACGTCGTTGGGCCCAACGCCGGGATACCCATGGCGCCAATCGTATCGGACCTGGGAAGCCGGCCCCCGCGATCACGCGATCGCCTGCAGGCATCGCAGGCACGCCCGGGATGCTCGGTCCGGCACCGCGATGCGGGCAGACCGGTTGTGCCACAGGCTCGCTCGCGCGTCCCCCGTGCCTCCTTCGCACAGCACCAGGACGGCTCCGAGGCGGAGGTATCGGTCGTAGAAGCCGCGGGTCCCGTCGAAGCCATGGGTCGCGAACAGCGCCTCGTTCTTCGCATCCGCCGCGACGCGAAGGCCGCGGCTCACCTCGCTCACGTCGAGCACGGCCGCCCGGTCCCCGTCGATCTCGACCACCAGCGCATTCGGCACGCTCGGAGGCAGCTGCCGCAGCTTCGCCAGCAGGGTTCGACGCAGTCCCTCGGCGCCGGGGACCCCGCGCAACCTGGTCACCTCCAGGTTGAAGTCAGGCCCGCCAGGGTAGCCGACGGTGAAGTCGGGCCCGCCCCGCGCAGCCGGGTAGGCCTCGAAAGCCAGCTCGATGCGGCGATCCCGCAGGAGCAGGTGGGCAACCAGCAGCTCGGCGCGGACGTCGCGTCGTGCGTCGGGGTCCGCGGCGCCGCGAAGCTTCTTGCGGATCTTGTCTCGGTGCTCCTCGACGAATGCCCGAAAGGGCGCCGACGCCGCCGTCCAGTCACGCAGCTCCTGTGCCGGCGGGACCTCGCCGATACCGTCGAACAGGTTGGCCACCAGCCGTTCTGTGCGGGTGGCCTTGCCCACGCGCTGTGCCATGCTCCAAGGCTAGCCGCTCCACGTCGCCCTCCGAGCCCCGCGCCGCGCGGGTGGCAGCCTGACGAGCGCGAGGTGGCCTTTACGGCTGGCCCGCGTCGGTGCTCGACGCCGTCGGCCGGACGCCGGCCATCAGCAGGCCGATCTCCTCGCGGCTGGTCGTGTGCGGATCGGCCGTGCCGATGATCGAGCCGCCGTACATGACCAGGATCCGATCGGCGAGCGCCACCTCCTCGTCGAGATCCTCCGAGATGATGAGCACCCCCCTCCCCTCCTCGCGCTGCTCGAGGAGCCGCCCATGGATGTACTGGGCTGCGGCGACGTCGATGCCGCGGGTCGGCTGGGCAACGAGCAGAACGCCCGGCTCGCGGGAGAGCTCCCGGGCGACGATGAGCTTCTGGATATTGCCGCCCGAGAGGTTCCTGGCGGGTGTGTCGAGCGTCGGGGTCTTGATGTCGAACGCGGTGACCAGCTCCCCGCACCGCTGCCGGATCTGCCGGCCACGCAGGAAGCCCCACCGCGCGTACGGCGCGTGCTGACTGTCGACGAGCATGAGGTTCTCGGCAACGGTGAAGTCGGCGACCACGCCATCCCGCATCCGCTCCTCCGGGACGTAGCCCAGGCCGGCGGACCGAACGGCGGCGGGACTGCCGTTCGAAAGGGGCACCCCGTCGAGGGTGACCGTGCCGCTCGTCCATCGGCGGAGCCCGGCGATGGCCTCGGCCAGCTCCCGCTGGCCGTTCCCCGACACGCCGGCGATCCCGACCACCTCGCCTGCGCGCACGTCGAGATCGAGGTCGCAGACGGCATCGGTGCCCCGGTCGCCCTTGACGGTCAGTCCGCGCACGCTCAGGCGCACGGCACCGGTCGCGGGCGCGAATGGTGCGCGGGTCGGCCGGCCGTCGGAGGCCTGCTTCGCTGCGGGCTCGCCGGCCGAAACGGGAACGACCGTCGTGTCCCCCACCAGCGCTGCCTCGCGCCGGGCCACCGCATCCGCGTGGCCGACGGGAATCGTGTGCCCGACCATCATCTTGATGAGGGTGTCGCGGGACGCCTCCGCGATCGGGAGCGTCCCGACGTTCCGGCCGTCGCGAAGGACGGTGATCCGGTCCGAGAGGCCAAGCACTTCGCGGACCTTGTGCGAGATGAAGACGAGACCCGTGCCGTCGTGCGCCATCTCACGCAGCACGCGGAAGAGGTCCTCGACCTCCTGCGGCGTGAGAACCGCCGTGGGCTCGTCGAGGATCAGCAGTGACACGTTGCGGTAGAGAGCCTTCAGGATCTCGACGCGCTGCCGCTCGCCAACGGAGAGCTGCCAGACCTGCGCCCTGGGATCCACCTTGAGGCCGTACCGGTCGGCAAGCTCGGAAAGCCGAGCGGCCACCCGGTCGAGGTCGGTCAGAGGCCCGCGGCTCGAGGGAAGCCCGAGGCCGATGTTCTCGGCGACGGTCAGGGTGTTCACGAGCATGAAATGCTGGTGAATCATGCCGACGCCGCTGCGGATGGCATCCATGGGCGAGAGGATCGCCGCCGGCCTGCCGCCGATGCGGATCTCGCCCTCATCGGGCCGGTAGAGCCCGTAGAGGACCCGCATCAGGGTGCTCTTGCCGGCGCCGTTTTCGCCGAAGAGGGTATGGACCTCGCCGCGTCGCACGTCGAAGTCGATCCGGTCGTTGGCGACGACCCCGGCGAACCGCTTGGTGATGCCGCGCATCTCGAGAAGCGTGGCGTCATCCGAGACGGTGTCGATCGCCGGAGTCGTCGCCTGGAGGGTCACGGTGCTACTCGCGCTCCATCCTCACTGGGGAACGGAGATCGTCCCGTCGACGATGCCCTTGATGATCTCGTCGGCCTTGGCCTTGACGTCGGCCGACAGGGCGTAGCCGTCGTTGAACTGGATCACCTCGCCGCCGTTGCCGAGGGAGATCGTGTACGTCGCTCCGCCGAGCGTGCCCGCGTTGATCGCGGTGAAGATCTGGCTCAGGATTGGCGCCCAGGTGTAGACCTGTGCCGACACTTCGTTCTTCGGCGCGAGGGTGGACTGGCTCCACTGCGTGCCGAACCAGGGAAGATTGTCGTCGCGTGCCACGCCAATGGCACCAACGACCGACTGCGAGCTTCCGGTCAGCACGTCGGCGCCCCCGGACACGAAGGTCTTGGCGGCAGCCGTCATGAGGCTCGCGTCGCTGAAGGATCCGGTGTAGACCGGGGTGGCGGAGATCGACGGGTCGATCGACTGGGCGCCGGCCACGAAGCCGTCGACGTAGAGCTTGGCGTCCCCGACCGCGATGGGCCCAATGACCCCGACCTTGTGCGACGTGCTCATCAGTGCGGCCATGGCGCCCTGGACGTAGCCGCCCTCATTCGAGGCAGCCTGGTACGCGAACACGTTCGGCAGGTTGAAGGTCGAGCCCGCGGTGCCCCAGGCGAACGAGACATCCGGGAACTGCGGCGCCAGCTGCTCGATCGTGGAGCCGTACTGCGAACCGTGGGCGATGACGAGGTTGTAGCCCTCGGAGGCGTACTGCTGGATCGCGTTGCCGGCATCGGCGACGACGAACGCGTTGTCCGTGATCGCAATCTCAAGGTTGTACTTGGTCTGGAGGCTCTGAACGGCCTCCACCATCGACTGCGTGAAGGCGAGGTCGTTCTTGGCGCTGGGCGCCACCAGGGCGACCTTCAGGACCGGCGCCGACGCTGCCGGACTTCCCGCGGACGTGCCACTTGGCGACGTGGACGTGCCGGTTGGCGACGGCGATGTGCCGCTCGTGCCGCACGCGGCAAGCACGAACGCCAGACCGAGCACGAGGACGAATTGGATGGACTTTCCCCTAGGCATGGTTGCTCCTGTAATGGTGACGGGTGTGGCCGGTTTCCCTCGACCGGATGGAATGGGACTGGTTCGTGGCGATCGGTTCCTCACGCTCCTCTCTCGTACGGCCTGCCGAGGGCCGCTGGTTGACGGAACCGGCGCCCCACCGAAAGCAGGGCGATGACGGTGAGCACGGCTGGCGCGGTCGCCGCCAGGTCCGAGGCGCTCAGGGGGATGATCCCGAGCGACTTCCAGGCCAGGACGATCGCGGCGACGAGCCCGTAGAGCAGAGAGCCGCCCATGACGCCGGCAGGGCGCCAGGCGCCGAAGTACACGAGCGCGACGGCAATGAAGCCCTCGCTCTGGGTGAGGTTCATCTGGAAGATCCCGGCATAGAGCATCAGGCTCGTGCCGGCGAGCCCGGCGAGGCTGCAGCCGATAAGCACCGTCGACCAGCGGATCCGGGCCACGCTCACGCCCATGCTGTCCGCGGCGGCCGGATTCTCCCCCACGGCCTTGATCTTCATGCCATACGTCGTCCGGCTGAGGACGTAGGCGACCACGGGCACGAGCAGGAAGGCCAGATAGACGAGGATCGTCTGACGGAAGAACATCGCTCCCACCAACGGCAGGCTGTCGAGGACGGGTATGGACAGCGGCTGGAGCGAGGCGATCGGAAGCGGGGTCCCCACGAGCTTCTGGAAGAGCAGGTCGCTGAATCCGAGCCCGAACAGGTAGATGCCGATGCCGCTGATGCCCTGCTCGGCCTTCAGCGTGACCGAGATGAAGGCCGTGACGACGCCCATCAGCAGCCCGATGGCTGGACCGGCAAGGATCGCGAGCGCCAGGTTGCCGGTCCGCAGGGCGACGTAGTAGCTGCCGAAAGCGGCCAGCAGCATGATCCCGTCGACGCCCAGGTTGATGACGCCGCTGCGCTGGCCGAGCGTCTCCCCGAGCGCAGCCAGGAGGAACGGCGTGGCCAGGGCGATGCCGGAGGCAACCGTCGCCGTCAGGATCGCCGACGAGAAGAACTCGGTCATGCGTCCTCGGGCCTCTCAGCGCGCCCCGGGGGGGCGCTCCCGGCAGCATCCCGGCGCTCGCGGGCGGCCGGCGCCGTGGCGACCAGCGACCGTGCCCGGGCCTGGCGGCGGGTGTACTCGATTGCCACGATGAAGACGACGGCCAGGCCGATGAGGGTCGTCACCAGGTCGGAGGGGACGCCGGTCCTGACCTGGAGGGAGCTGCCGCCGACAACGAAGCCTCCGAAGAGGAAGGCCGACGCGGTCGTCCACAGCGGGTTGAGGCCGCCGAACAGCGCCACGACGATGCCGTTGAATCCAGCCGAGCCGGTGAACCCCGTCAGGCTGCCATCGGTCACCAGCCGGTGGGAGACGCTGCCGAAGACCAGGAGCGCGCCGGCAAGCCCGCACATCGCGCCGCTGAGGGTCATCGCCAGGGTCATCGTCCGCTTGACCGGCATCCCGGCGTACTGGGCAGCCTCCACGGACAGACCAACCGCACGGATGCGATACCCCAGGCTCGTGCGCCAGAGGAGGACGTACACGCCGACCGCGGCCAGCAGGGCGATGGGCACGCCGAGGTGGAGGCGCGTGCCGCTCACCAGGACCGGGAGCCAGGCGTTGGAGGAGAGGAGCGCGGTCTGGGGGATCAGCCCGCCCGCATCCCCGGCCCCCTTGTCGATGAGGGGTCCGCCCAGCAGGTAGTTCATGAGCTGCACGGCGACGAGGTTGAGCATGATGGTGCTCAGGATCTCGTTGACCCGGAAGTAGGCCTTGAACGCGCCCGGGATCGCGCCCCAGGCGGCCCCGCCCACGGCGCCGGCGAGCAGCACCAGCGGGATCAGGATCAGGCTCGGGAGACCGGGGAGCGCGAGCGCGACCGTGGCGCTCGCCAGCCCGCCGATCGCGATCTGGCCCTCGCCGCCGATGTTGAACATGTTCGCCCGGAAGGCGATGCAGATGCCGACGGCGACGAGGAGCAGCGGTGCGGCCTTCACGGCCGTGCTGGCCAGCGCGGGTCCGCTGCCGAAGGCCCCATGGATCAGGGCGCCGTAGCCGTCGACGGGATTCGCGCCAAGGACGACCATCATGACCGCGCCAATGAGCAGCACGGCCACGAGGGCGAACGGCAGGGTCAACCAGGTCAGGGCGAAGAGCCGCCAGTCGCGCCGTCGCGCCGTGGGCGCACGAACGGACGTCACGCGACGAACCCGGAACGGTCGACGGGGAAGCATGGGGAGCCGATGCGCAGATCCACCCTCATCCCCTCAAGGTCGGCAGACGCTAGTCATCTGACATCGCCCCATTTGTGGCACCGGCCGCGGCGACGCCCAAGTGCCATTCGGCCTGTTGTCGCCCGGGGCCGCGCGTCTCGCCGCACGGGGCGAGCCCGGCGGCCCGCTGGGCCCGCGACCGGGCAGCAGAACAGGCAGATTGGCCCTTGCCGTCATGGACCCCGACGTGGCAAAAGGGCCCTGTTGTCAGATGACTAGCGAGTTGGCTGGTCAGGCCGGCGAACGGGCCTCGGGCCCGGGAGGAGCATGGACGTGCGATTCGAGGGGGCTGCCATCGGGCGGGCAACCGCGCCGGGAACCGCGCAGCGATGACCGAGCCCGACGCCCGCGTCACGCCGGGCATGGTCTGCGCGCATCACCACATCTACTCGGCGCTGGCACGCGGCATGCCGGCGCCACCCCAGACGCCGCGCTCGTTCCGGCAGATCCTCGAGCAGATCTGGTGGCGGCTCGACAGCGCGCTCGACCTCGAGATGCTCGCCTGGTCGGCGCGGCTGGCCGCCCTCGAGGCGCTCGAATCGGGCACGACCGCCATCGTCGACCACCATGAGTCGCCGAACGCGATCGAAGGCTCCCTCTCCGTCATCGCCGATGCGTGCGCGGAGGTCGGGGTGCGCGTCGTGTGCGCCTACGGCGTGACCGACCGGCACGGGCCGGACGGCGCCGCCCGCGGGCTCGAGGAGAACCGGCGCTTCCTGGCGAGCGGCGGCCGTGGCCTGGTGGGCATCCACGCGGCATTCACCTGCAGCGACGCGACGCTCGAGGCGGCCGCCGGCCTGGCGGAGCAGCTCGGAACCGGCGTCCACGTCCACGTCTGCGAAGGGACCGACGACACCGATGCGCCCGCCCGCCTGCGCCCCCTGGCGACCGACCGCTGGCTGCTTGCCCACGGCGTGCACCTGTCGACGGATCACGGCCTGCCCGGCACGATCCTCCACAACCCCTTCTCCAACCTGAACAACGCGGTCGGCTACGCGAATCCGGCCCGCTTTGCCAACCCGGTCGCGCTCGGGACCGACGGGATCGGCGCCGACATGGTCGAAACATTCCGGCTCGCGTACGCGCTGCATCGATCGGTGGACGTCACGGCCTCGCCGGAGACGGCCTGGGCGTGGCTTGAAACGGGCTGGCAGCTCGTGCCCGAGGCTCGGGATGACCGGGTGACCTGGTCCTACGAGCCCATGGATCCGTGGCAGCTGGCATTCACGCCCGGCGTCCGTCCCGAGCGAGTCGAGGTGTCGGGAGAGGTGGTCTGGGAGAACGGCCGGCCAACCCGGGTCGATGCCGCCGAGATACGCGCCAGGGCCCGCGAGGAGGCGGCTCGCCTCCATGCCCGGCTCTGAGATCTGCCGCCACTGCGGCGGCGCGACCACCTGACCCGAAGACCGCGGAGGGATCCAGCAGCGATGTCCGACCGTTTCCAACCCATCTCGATGGAGCAGCTGACGCGGTGGGTGTTCACCGAGCTGGAGCGCCGGGATTCGCTGTTCAACATCCCGCGCCGGGCGTTCTTCGCGCCCCGGCCGGACCACCGCTATCGGCTCACGGAGCACGGCGTCGAGCTCGACACCCCCTTCGGCGTGGCCGCCGGCCCGCACACCCAGCTTGCCCAGAACATCGTTGCGGCCTGGCTGGTGGGGGCCCGCGTGATCGAGCTCAAGACGGTCCAGACCCTCGACCAGATCGAGGTGCACAAGCCGTGCATCGACGTCGAGGACGAGGGCTACAACGTCGAGTGGTCGCAGGAGCTGCGCGTCCACCAGTCGTTCGATGAGTACCTGCGGGCCTGGGTCCTGATCCACGCCCTCCATCGGCGGTTGGGCTGGCCCGGGGAGCGGCCCGGCGTCCTCTTCAACATGAGCGTCGGCTACGACTACGCCGGGATCCAGCAACCGAACGTGCAGTGGTATCTGAACGCCATGGCCGACGCCTCGGCGTGGCTGCCGGCCTACGTCGACATCGTGGCGCAGTACGAGCCGGCCGTTCGCGAGATACGAGATCCCGACCCGGCTGTCCGACACGATCACGCTGTCGACCATGCACGGCTGCCCCCCGGGGAGATCGAGGAGATCTCGCGCTACCTGATCGAGGAGCGCAACCTGCAGACATCGGTCAAGTGCAACCCCACGCTGCTGGGCGCCGATCGCGTTCGCCGGATCGTCAACGACGACCTGGGCTACCTCGACGTGCAGATCCCGGACGAGGCCTTTGGGCACGACCTGGCCTGGGCAGACGCGGTGCCCATGTTCGGCCGCCTGCGCGAAGCCTCGGCGACGCGCGGCCTGACGTTCGGGCTGAAGCTCTCGAACACGCTCGAGGTCGAGAACGGACGCCGCACCTTCGACCGCGACGACACGATGTACCTCTCCGGTCGGGCGCTGCATGCGGTGACGACGAACCTCGCCTCGGCGGTGGCCGAGGAGTTCTCCGGTGACCTGCCCCTCTCGTTCGCCGGCGGTGCTGACGCGTTCAACGTGGCCCACCTGCTCGGATCGGGCGTGCGCACCGTCACCGTCGCGTCCGACCTGCTCAAGACCGGCGGCTACCTTCGGCTGCTGCAGTACACCGAGCAGGTCGACGCCGCGTTCGACGAGGTCGGGGCGCTCGACACGACCGACTTCATCCGACGCACGGCAGCCGCGAACGGATTCGCCGGCGACACGGGCGATGCCGCCGCGTGTGCCCGCTTCAACCTGCGTCGGTACGCGGAATCGGTGCGCACCGACTGGCGGTACCAGAAGGCGTCGTTCAGAACCGACCGCAGCAAGACGGTCCGTCCCCTCGGCACCTTCGACTGCATCGAAGCGCCGTGCATCGACATGTGCGCGATCGATCAGCAGGTGCCCCGCTACATGGACGCCGTGGGCCGGGGCGATGTCGCGGAGGCCGTCCGGGTCGTCCGCGAGGACAATCCCCTGCCGATCATCCTGGGCCGCGTCTGCGATCACCTCTGCGAGAACACCTGCGTCAGGACGCACCTCGACCAGCCGCTCGCCATCCGCCAGATCAAGCGCTTCATCATGGATCGCGAGGGGACCGACCCGGATCTGCCGAACACCCGAGCGCAGCGGGGCGGGGCATCGGGTGGCGATCGTTGGCGCCGGTCCCGCCGGGCTTGCCGCCGCCGAGGCACTCGCACGGCTTGGCGTCGCGGTCACCATCTTCGAGGCCCGGCCCTACGCGGGCGGCATGGTCGGAAGCGCGATCCCGGCCTACCGGCTGCCGGAGGCCCGGCTCGAGCAGGACCTGGCCCGCGTGGAGCGGCTGGGCGTGGAGATCCGCTACTCGATGCACGCCGGGACCGATGTCACGATCGACGGTCTGAAGGCGGCCGGCTACGAGGCGGTCTTCGTGGCCATCGGGGCGCAGGTCGGTCGCCGGCTCGGGCTTCCGGGCGAAGATGCGGCCGGGATCCTCGACGGCATCACGTTCCTGCGCGACGTGCGCGAAGGCCATCCCCCGAGCGTCGGTCCGCGGGTCGGCGTCATCGGCGCCGGCGACACAGCCATGGACTGCACCCGGACCGCCATGCGCATCGGTGCCACCACGACGTCGCTCATCTATCGGCGCACCGTCGACCAGATGCCGGCGGATCGCGAGGAGATCCACGCCATCCGCGAGGAGGGCGTCCAGATCGTGGAGCAGACGCGGCCGGTCGCGGCTGCGCGTCGTCGACGGCCGGCTGGCCGCCCTCGTCTGCGTCCGGACCGAATACCGAAATGAGCGCGACGGGTCCGGTCGCAAGATCCCGTTCGATGTGGAGGGCTCCGAGTTCGAGATCGAGCTCGACACTCTCGTGCTCGCGGTGAGCCAGCACGCCGCGCTCGACTGCTTCGGCGATTCGCTGCCCGAGGTGACGCCGAGCGGATACCTCGCGGTGGACCCCGACACGCTCGAGACCTCGGTCCCCGGGGTGTACGCCGGCGGGGACGTCTCCGCCCACGGGCCGGCCTCGATCGTTCGGGCCGCCGCGGACGGGAAGCGCGCCGCTCGCGCGATCGCCGCCCGCTTCGGGATTGGCGACAGGGATCACGATCACGACCAGGGCCTGTCGACCTCCAGGAGCTGCAGCTGCGACGCGGCCGGCGCCAGTACCGCGTGCCGGTCGCGAGCACGCCGATCGAGCAGCGATCGGGCTTCGAGGAGACGATCCTGGGCTACTCCCCGACCGAGGCGGCGGCCGAGGCGGCGCGGTGCCTGCGCTGCGACCAGCTGTGCAGCCTCTGCGTCAGCGTCTGCCCGAACATGGCCCTCCTCACCTACGAGGTCACGCCGATGCGCGCGACGCTCCCGGAGCTGACCCTTGCCGGTGATCGGCTGGTGCCGACCGGAGACGTCCCGTACGCCGTCGACCAGCACTACCAGATCGCGCTCCTCGCCGACTGGTGCAACGAATGCGGCACGTGCGTGACGGCCTGCCCGACGGCGGGCGCGCCCTACCGGGACAAGCCGCGCCTCTACGTCAACCGCGAGGAGTTCGCGGCCGAGGAGGCGAACGCCTTCCTGCTCCTGCCGGGAGGCGCCATCGAGGGCCGGTTCGCGGGAGCGACCCACCGGCTCGAGATGGGCGACACGCTCCGGTACACGGCCCCCGGGGTGCAGGCGGTCCTCGACGCGGAGACCCTGGCACTGATCGAGGCGACGCCGGCGGGGGCCGTGGAGGGAACCGCCTACTCGCTGCTTCCCGCGGCGACCATGGCCACCCTGCTCGGCGGGCTGGCGCGCTCCGCGCCGCACCTGCCGAGCCTCAGCGGGACGCCGGGCTCGTTCGTAGCCGATCCGCAGCCGAGCTGAGCGGGCCGCCGGGAGACGGCGCCTGTTTCAGCGACGTGCGCCGGTGAAGAGGACGCCCACGCGTTCGCGGGCATCGATCACGCCGCGGTCGCGGAGCGCAAGCAGGCCCGCGAGTCCCGACGACCCGGTCGGGTCCACGTCGATCCCGGTCTCGTCGATGGCCGTCGTGTTCGCCCGCTGGAGCGTCTCCTCGTCCACGACGAGCGCGCCACCGCCGGAACGCAGGAGGCCCTCCACGACGGCGAGCCAGTCGTAGGTCTCGTCGTCGAGGATGCCGTGGGCAATGCTCCGCGGTTCGTCCTCCCAGGGCCACATGAACGCCGAGCGGTGGCGAGACGCGTAGGCGAGTGCCGCGTCGATGTCCGCGGCAGACGGCTCCGCCGGGAGACGCTCCACGACGCGCTCGAACGCCCGGGGCAGCGGCCATGCGCCCCCCGTCTGCACGGCGTGGAATCGTGGCGTGCGGTCCAGCCCGCCAAGGGCCACCGTCTCCGCGAGTGACTCGAAGCAGGCACTTGCCAGGGCTCCGCCGCCAACCTGGACCACGAGCCGGTCAAGGCCCGAGGAGCCATCGGGCCGCGCATCGCCGGCGAGCGACGCGGCGATCTCGTAGCCCAGCGTGAAGCCGCCCTCGACGGCGAGCCCGTTCTCGTTGCCCTGGCAGGTGAACGGCAGGGCGCCCGCGGCGATCGCCGCCTGGAGACGGTGGTATGTCGGATCTCCCGGAACTCCCCGCTGGCGCGGGCAGACCTCGATGCGCGCGCCCAGCTCCTGCAGCCGGGTGACGACGTGCGGATCTGCGTCCACGGGAACGAACACGTCAAGACGGCGCTCTCCGGCCGCCGCGACGACGGCTGCCGCAAGTGCGGCATTGCCGCAGCTGGCGATGGCCAGCGCTGGTCGGTCGGCTGCACGCACCAGGCCGATCCGCTCGGCGACCTCGAGGTAGACGAGCAGCCCGAAGAGATGACGAGCCTTGTGCGAGCCGGAGACGTTGCGGGTCTCGTCCTTGACCCAGACCCCGCCGTCAGGGGCAAATCCCAGCCGCTCGCTGAGACGGTCGGCCCGTGCGAACGGGGTGACCCGGAAGCCATGCCCGTCGACGGCCGCGACCCGTTCGTCGAGGCGCGCCACCAGCTCCACGTACTCCGCATCGGCCATGCCGAAGGCTCGGCCCAGGTGGTACGCGTGGAAGAGGCGGCGATAGGTGACGTACGGCGATTCGTCTGCCGGCCCCGGGCCCGGCAGACCGCCAATCGCCGAGAGATCGAGGTGCCGGCGCAGGACGTGGTCGGTATCGCCGTCCCGTCCCGCATTCGGGCAGCGGAACGGGTACGGCTCGTCTGCCGCCGGGGACGCGCCGCAGCCCGAGCAGACGAGGCTCGTCCCCCGGACCGTCCGCAGGCTCACCGCGCGCCGACCGCGCCGGCGGCCTCGAGCGCACCGGTGCGCTCGTTGAACTGCTCGATGAGGCGATCCCAGTCCTCGACGATCTCGCGCATCCCGGTCCAGAACTCGGGCTGCTTGCGGACGCGGAACTCGTCGATCGAGATGCCCTGCTGCTCGACCCAGGTGAAGTAGCCCAGGTTGAAGATGCGCTCCCGGTCCTCGCGCGTGAGCTCGAGCAGGTGGTCGGTCGTCGCGCCGCGGAGGTGCTCGCCGAAGACCTCGCCCGCAGCCACCGTGTCGAACGCGCCTCCGAAGTACTTGGCGACCGCCATGTCGCGCTCGCTGTGGTACATGGCCGCGCTGTCGGTGGCGACGGTCACCATGACGTCATCGGGGCCCATCTCGTAGTACTTCGCCGTCTTGATCGCGCCCAGCACGTTGGCGATCGAGGAGAGCCCCAGCGACGGAAGTGCTTCGAGCGTCTCGACCGGCACTCCCTGCCGCTCGGCAAGGTAGTCGCGCCCGACTGCGGTGTTGAAGAGCACGCCGAGCCGATCGGTCGCCCGATCGGAGACGGCCAGGGCGACGTCGGTGGCCATGACGTTGTGGATGAGCGGGATGTGCTTGTCGCCGATGCCCTGGATGTTGTGCTCGCCAAAGCCGTTGCGCAGCATTGTCGGGCACTCGAGCGCCTCGACCGCCACCGTCAGCGAGCCGGCCTGCTCCTTGAGATAGTCGCCCGCGGCGATGGTTCCCGCCGAGCCGGTCGCCGAAACGAAGCCGCGCAGGCGCAGCGAGGGCTGCTCCGCCTGGAGCGTCTCGAAGACGCGCATCAGCGCGCTGCCGGTCGCGAGGTAGTGGGCGATGTGGTTCCCGAACTCGGAGAACTGGTTGAAGATCACGTTCTCGGGGTCAGCCGAGAGCTCGTTGCACTTGTCGTAGATCTCCTTGACGTTGCTCTCGGTGCCCGGCGTGCGGATGATGTCCGAGTCGTCGACGACCCAGTCCGCGAGCCAGTCGAAGCGCTCCTGGCTCATCCCCTCGGGCAGGACGGCCACGCCCCGGCAGCCCATGATCCGCGAGATGGCGACACCGCCCCGGCAGTAGTTGCCGGTCGAGGGCCAGATAGCCCGATGGCGGGTGGGGTCGAACTGGCCGGTGATGACCCGGGGCGCAAGGCAGCCGTAGGCAGCGAGCACCTTGTGCGCGCCGATCATCGGGAACCGGTCGCCGAGCGCGACGACGATGCGGGCCTCGACTCCGGTCAGCGAGGTCGGCAGCTCAATGTAGGCGGGCACCTCCGCGACGCCGGAACGCGATGCGTCGTTGTACCAGTGGACCCGGAACAGGTTCAGCGGGTGCGCGGCATCGGGGTCGATGCCTGCCAGCGCCTCACGGATGGCCTGCGGGATGCGAGCGGGATCCGCCAGCTGGGCGAACGTCGGCAGGGCGATATGCGCGTCGCGGAAGCGTGCGACGGTGTTCTCAAAGACGGTGGGATCGACGAGCTCTCGCTCGAGACCAAGGCGTTGCATTGCTGGCGGTACTCCTATGTCGTGCTGGCTGAGGCTGTTGAAGGAATATGGGCTCGGACCAGGCCGCTGGCCGCGCGATGGGCGGCCGCCGCGATGGCGGTCTCATCCGCGTTGACCAGCCTGCCGTCCCGGACGACGGGCCGGCCCTCGACGAGGGAGTGGCGGACCCGGCCGGGCCAGGCGAGGACGAGGCCGGCGACGGGATCGGCCTCGATGCCCGCTGCCGCCAGGCCGGTGATGTCGAAGAGCGCCACGTCGCCGCGCATGCCCGGCTCGAGCGAGCCGATGTCGTCGCGGCCCAGGCATGCGGCGCCGCCGCGGGTGCCGAGCCAGAGCGCCGCCCGAGCGCCCATCGCCTCGGGACCGCCCCGCGACCTCGCGACCAGGAGGGCCTGGCGAACCTCGCCCAGCATGTGCCCGCCGTCGTTCGACGCGGAGCCGTCCACGCCAAGACCAACGGCCACGCCGGCCGCGCGAAGCTCCGCGACCGGTGCTGAGCCGGACCCGAGGCGCATGTTCGAGGTGGGGCAGTGGGCGACAGCGGTCTGCGACGTTGCGAGCCTGGCCACGTCGCCGGCCGAGAGGTGGACGGCGTGGGCCAGCCAGACATCCGGACCCAGCAAGCCCAGCTCATCGAGCAGGTCAACGGGCCGACGGCCGAAGCGCTGCAGGCAGAACGCCTCCTCGTCGGGCGTCTCGGCGATGTGGGTGTGAAGGCGGACGCCCAGGCGGCGCGCGAGAAGCGCCGATTCCCGCATCAGGCCCTCGCTCGCCGAAAACGGGGAGCAGGGCGCGACACCGATGCGGACCATGGCCCCGGGGGCGGGATCGTGGAACCGGGCCACGGCCTCCTCCGTCTCGGCGAGGATGGTGTCGGTGCCCTGGACGACGCGATCGGGTGGCAGCCCTCCCTCCGAGGCGCCGAGGTCCATGGATCCGCGGCACGGGTGGAAGCGGAGGCCGATCTCCCCCGCCGCTTCGATCGCGGCGGCGAGCAGGTCACCGGCGCCGACCGGAAAGACGTAGTGATGATCGGCGGAGGTCGTGCAGCCGGAGAGCGCCAGCTCGGCGAGGCCGGCCGCCGCGGCGACGTGGACCCACTCCGCGTCGACGTAGGACCAGACCGGATAGAGCTCGGTCAGCCAGCCGAAGAGGCCGCTGCCCTGCGCCCTGGCCCTGGTCAGGCCCTGGTAGAGATGGTGATGGACGTTGACGAGCCCGGGCAGCGCCACGCAGCCGCGTCCGTCGACGATCTCGGTGCCCGGCATCTCCGGGGGGCGACCAGCGCCCAGCCAGGTGATCACGCCGTTCTCGACCAGGATCGATGCCCCGGCCAGCTCGGTCCCGGCATCGTCCATGGTGACGACGATGTCGCAGTCGGCGACGAGCAGGCGGCTCACGCGGCCGCCGGGCTCATGTCAGTGCCCCTCCGATGCGGCGCGCCGGGCGCGGGCGGCAAGGCGTGGCACGGCGGCCCGCGCGGCAGCCGAGTCGCTCATGGGCAGCCGGGTCCGGCGAATTCCGTCGAAGGCGTAGAGCGCGCCGGCGACCGCCGATGCGGTGGGCACGAGGGCGATCTCGCCCACCCCCTTGGCCCCGTACGGGCCGTAGGGCGACGGCTCCTCGACGAAGATGACCTCCACCGGCGGCATGCCCGTCGGCGGAATGATCCCGAGCGACTTGAGCGTCATGGTCGTGGGCCGGCCGTCCTCGACGACGAACTCCTCCGTCAGGGCATGGCCGAGGCCCATGTGCACGCCGCCCTCGATCTGCCCCTCCAGGAGGGTCGGGTTGATGGCCTTGCCGACGTCATGGGCGGCGACCACCCGCTCCAGCCGGCCCTCGTCATCGAGGATCACCACCTGCGTCGCCCAGCCGTAGGCGAAATGGGTGACCGGCTCCGGCGTCGTCGCCTCGGGTGGCGTCGTCCAGTCGACCTTGAACTCTCCGTAGAACTCGCGCCCGGCGAGGGAGGCAAGCGGGGCGCTCCCCAGCTCCTCGCGAAGCTGCGCCGCGGCGGCAATGACCGCACGCCCGCCGAGCATCGTCGAGCGCGAGGCGGTCGTCTGGCCGGTGTCGAGCTCGTGCCGCGTGTCGACCCGGACCGCGACCTCGCGGGCCGAGAGGCCCAGCTCTTCGCAGGCGATCTGGGCCAGGACGGTGTCGCAGCCCTGGCCCATCTCCGTCCAGGAGTGGAACAGGGTGAGGGTGCCATCGGCCTCGGGCCGCAGGATCACCCGGCCGCGCTCCATCATTCCGTTGCCGATGCCGGAGTTCTTGACCGCGCAGGCGATCCCGGCGTAGCGCGCCCCGCGGTACGCGTCGCGCACGGCCAGCAGCGTCTGCTTGATGCCGACGCCGGGCCCCAGCTTCTGGCCCGTCCCGTACCGGTCGCCCTCGGCGACAGCGTTTCGCCAGCGGATCTCCCAGCCGTCGATCCCGACGCGCTCGGCGAGGCGATCGAGCATCCCCTCGATGGCGAAGTTGGCCTGGTTCGCCCCGAAGCCGCGCATGGCCCCGCAGGGCGGGTTGTTCGTGTAGACGGCACGGGCCTCGACATCGACGTTCGGGACGCGGTAGGCGCTGCAGGCGTGGCCGGTGGCCCGCTCCAGCACCTTGGCGCCGACGCTCGCGTAGGCACCGGTGTCACCAACCATCCTGGCCCGCACCGCGAGGAGCCGGCCTTCCTCGTCGCAGGCAACCGTGTACTCCGACGTGATCGGATGGCGCTTGACGTGGAACCGGAGGCTCTCGGCCCGGCTCAGCGTCACCCGCGCGGGTCGGCCGGTCAGTCGCGAGAGGAGTGCGGCATGGCACTGGACACCCAGGTCCTCCTTGCCGCCGAACCCGCCGCCGCTGGCGACCATCCAGACCCGGACGCGATCCTCCGGCTCGCCCAGGAACGAGGCGATCTGGCGTCGATCCTCCCAGATGCCCTGACCCTGCGAGGAGATGTCGATGGATCCGTCCTCCGCCGGTACCGCGAGCGATGACTCTGGCTCGAGGAACGCATGCTCGATGAACTGGGTGTGGAACGTTTCGCTCATGACGTGGGCCGCCGATGCGAGGGCCGCGTCGACGTCGCCGCGCCGGACCCACGAGACGGACAGGACGTTGCCGTCGGGATGCAGCGCGGGCGCGTCGGGCTCCATGGCGGCGAACGGGTCGACGACCGGGGTCAGCACCTCGTACTCGACCTCGACGAGCTCGGCGGCTCGGCGTGCCGCGTGCCGAGTCTCGGCCCCGACCACCGCCAGGATGTCGCCCACGTAGCTCGTGATCTCGCCCTCCGCCACGAGCTGCCGCCAGTCCCGGGTGATGGGACCCTGGGTCCGCTCGCCCGGTACGTCGCGGGCGGTTGCGACGGCGACGACCCCGGGAACGGCGAGCGCCTTCGAGACGTCGATGCGCAGAACGCGGGCACGGGGATGGTCCGAGAAACGGACCGCCCCGTGAACGAGCCCGGTGACCGTGAGGTCGTTGACGTATGGCTTGTCGCCGAGGGCCAGCTCACGCCCGCGCAGGCGGGCGGAGCGCGACCCGACCCGACCGCTGGTGTCGATCTCGGGCAGCGGCTCGCCGCGACGCGCGCCGGCCGCCAGGCTGATGGCGTCGATGATCTTGACATAGCCCGTGCAGCGGCAGAGGTTGCCGGAGAGGGCGTGGGCGATCTCGTCGCGCGTGGGGTCGGGGTTCCGCGCGAGCAGCGCCTCCGACTTCATGACGATCCCCGGCGAGCAGAAGCCGCACTGCGAGGCGCCCGATGCGACGAAGGCGTCCGCCCACAGCGCACGGTCCGCCGCCGAGAGGCCCTCCTGGGTCACGACCGCCCGCCCGGCGACCCGCGTCGCGGGCTGGGCGCAGGTCACGACCGCACGCCCATCCATGAGCACCGTGCAGGCGCCGCATGAGCCCTCCGGTGCGCAGCCATCCTTGACCGACGTCACGCCGCACTTCTCGCGGAGCAGCTCGATCATCGTCAGGTCCGGCTCGATGTCGACGCCCATCTCGACGCCGTTGAGGGTGAAGTCGACGTGCGCGACCCCCTCGCTGCTCTGCTCGCTGCGCGGCACCTGCCTCACGCCTCCTTCCGCTCGGAACACCTGCCCGGACGTGCTCCCATCACCGCACGATCCGGGTTCCCGCCTCACCCGCCAGGGCTCGTTCGAGGTTGCCCGGGCTGGTGATGATCGCCTCGCGGCCGCCGCCCTCGAGGAAGCCGATGCAGGCCTCGATCTTGGGCGCCATGCTGCCCCCTGCGAAGTGCGTGCCCTCGGCGAGGTAGGCCTTCGCCTCGGCAAGCGTCAGGCGATCCACCCAGCGCTGCTCCGGGCGGCCCCAGTCCAGCGCAACGCGGTCCACCGCGGTGCTGATCATGAAGACGTCGGCGCGGATCTGGGTTGCCAGCAGGGCAGACGCGAAGTCCTTGTCGATCACCGCGGCGACCCCGTGGAGGTCGCCGCTCTCGTCGGCGACCACCGGGATCCCGCCACCACCGACGGTGATCGCCACGTACCCGCCGGACAGGAGCGCCTTCACGGCCCCCTCCTCGACGATGCGCAGCGGCCGCGGCGAGGCGACGACGCGACGCCAGCCGCGCCCCGCATCCTCGCGGACGTCCCAGCCCTCCTCGCGACGGCGCATGGCCTGTGCCTCGTCCATGAAGGAGCCAATCGGCTTGGATGGCTTCTTGAAGGCGGGGTCGTCGGCAGCCACCTCCACCTGGGTCACCACGGTGACCGCCTGTCGGTCGAGCCCCTCCCGCCGGAAGTCGTGTGCCAGGTTCTGCTGCAGCTCGTAGCCAATGGCCCCCTGGCTGTCCGCGTTGCAGACGTCGAGGGGAACCTCGTGCAGCTCGTGGGCGGCCAGCTCCGACCGGCGCAGGATGAAGCCGACCTGCGGCCCGTTGCCGTGGCCGATGGCGACCTCCCAGCCGTCCCGGATGATGCGTGCGATGTGCCCGCTCGTCTCGCCCAGTGCCAGGTACTGGTCCGGGACGCTCATGTGCTGCGGGTCCTTGATGAGCGAGTTGCCGCCGATGGCGACCACCAGCCGGCTCATCGCATCACCAGGGCCATGACGGCCTTCTGGGCGTGGAGGCGGTTCTCCGCCTCGTCATAGACGACCGACTGCGGACCGTCGATGACGCCATCGGTCACCTCGACGTTGCGGTCGGCGGGGAGCGGGTGCATGAAGATCGCCCCGGGATCGGCAAGGGCCATGCGGCGCTCGTCGGTGATCCAGTCCGTGTAGCGGGACGCGATCGCCGCACCATCGGCCTCGTCGGCTGCGGTCAGCATGGCGCCCCAGCTCTTGGCGTAGACCACCTCGGTGCCGGAGAACCCCGCGTCGAAGTCATCGAGCTGCTCGAACGAGCCGCCCGAGCGACGCGCGTTGTCCGACGCCTGGTCGACGATATCCGGCATGAGCTTGAACTCCGGCGGATGCACCAGCCGGACGTTCATCCCGAAGCGGGTGGCGAGCAGGATCAGGTCCTGCGGCACGCTGATCGGCTTCTGGTAGCTCGACGCGTAGGCCCAGCTGACGGTGATCGTCTTTCCCCGCGGGTCGCCGAGCTTCTCCCGGATGGTGAGCAGGTCGGCGAGCGTCTGGTGCGGGTGGTACAGGTCGCATTGCATGTTCAGGACGGGGACGCGCGACGCCTCGGCGACCTCGCGGATGTACTGGTTCCCGACGCCCCAGTCCACGTGGCGGATGGCGATCCCGTCGTTGTAGCGACCCAGGATCTCGCCGATCTCCGTGGGCGTGTCGCCATGGGCGATCTGCGTCGTGCGGCTCTCGATGAACTGCGCGTGCCCGCCCAGCTGGGCCATGCCGGCCTCGAAGCTGGCACGGGTCCGCGTGGAGGAGAAGAAGAAGAGCATCGCCAGCACCTTGTCGCGGAGCAAGGGATGTCCGATCCCCAGTGCCCGCTCGCGCTTCAGCTGCGCGGCGACCTCGAGGACGGTCTCGATCTCCTCTGTCGTCCAGTCGGAGAGGCTGATGAGGTCTCGACCGCGAAGTCCGGTCTGCATCTGTCGTTCCCCCTTACTCTGCCGCGCCGAGGATCAGGGTCAGGAGCGCCATGCGCAGCGGCACCCCGTTGAAGGCCTCGACCCAGTAGCGCTGGTGGCGGGTCTCGTCGACATCGGCCGGCAGCTCGTCCATGCGTGGCAGCGAGTGCAGGATGATCGACGAGCGCTTCGCCTCGTCGCGGAGCAGCTCCCGCGTGACCCGGTAGGCTTCCGGGGTCAGTCCGGTCTCGCCGCCGCGCTCGACGCGCGACTGCGTGTAGTCGGCCTGGACCACCGGCTCCATGTAGATGACGTCCGCCTCGCCGATGGCCTCTGCCACCGAGTCGGCGACCCGGTACGCGACGTTGAGCTGATCAAGTTCCTCGGTGAACTCCGGGAGGAGGCTCATCTCCGGCGGGCTGACGATGATTGCCTCCGCGTCGAACTGCGAGAGCGCGTAGAGGATGGAATGCATGGTCCGCATCCGCATGTCCCCGACGAGCATGTAGGTCAGCCCGTCCAGGGTTCCCAGCTCGGACCAGATCGTGTACAGGTCGGTGAGGACCTGGGTCGGATGCTCGCCCCAGCCGTCCCCGCAGTTGATGACCGGGACACTCGCCCAGCGCGCCGCCTCGGCAGGGGCGCCCTGCTGGAAGTGGCGGATGGCGATGACGTCGCCGTAGTACTCGAGCATGTGGAAGGTGTCCTTGATCGACTCCTGGTAGAAGTCGCCGGCGCGCGTCATCTTCGCGTCGGAGAAGCCCAGGACGTGGCCGCCCAGGCGGTGCATCGCCGCCTCGGTCGAGAGACGGGTGCGGGTCGAGGGCTGGTAGAACGCCGTCAGCAGCGTCTTGTCCTTGAGGAGATCAGTGTTGCGCCGATCTCGCGCGAACTCCTTCAGGTCCTCAGCGACACCGAAGACCCGGAAGAACTCGTCGCGGCTGAAGTCCTTCAGCGAGAGGATGTCGCGACCGTTGAAGCTGCGCATTGCGGTGGTACCTCCTTAGGAACCGGTACGGACGATGGATCTGGATGTGGTGCTCATTCGCGGGCCGTGAGCTGGTTAACACGACGGTTCACGTGGAACCGGAAGTGCCCGGGGCTGAAGTAGCTGAGCGAGTAGTCGACGACGCTTCCGTCCTTTGCGAACAGCTGGGCGGTGAGCTTCAGCAGGGGGTCGCCCACGCCGATGCTCAGCCAACTGGTCAGCTCGCGGTCGGCGGCCACCGAGCTGAGCTCCGTGCGGGAATGGCCGAGGGGCCGATCAGGATGCTGAAGCAGCAGGTCGAGGACCGACCCGTGGAACTCGTCCCGTAGCACGCGCGGATCGAGCGTGCCCGCCGGCAGGACGTCGATGAGGTAGGCGATGGGCAGCTCACCCGAGACGATGACCCGCTCAACCGCGAGCACGGGACTCCCCTCGGCGAGCCTGAGGTTCTCGCCCTCGATGCTCGTCGCAATCCGCTCGTCGATCCTGCACTCGCCCATGTGGATCTCGACCCCGATCCGCTCCGCGAGCGTCTCGAGGCTCTCGAGCTCCTCGAGGCCGGCCTCCATGAGCGGATGGCCCGGCGTCAGGAACGTGCCGATGCCGTGCCAGCGGACGATCAGCCCACTCTGCTCCAGCTGCGAGAGGGCCTCGCGCAGCGTTGCCCGGCTGACGCCCAGCTGCTGGCTCAGGATCGCCTCCGACGGCATGAGCCCGTCCTTGCCCCCAAGGGTTCCGGAGCGGATCCCGGCAACGAGCTCCAGGGCTGCCTGGCGCGCGAGCGTCGGGGTGCGCCGAACCATCTAGCTGCCTCCTGCTCGCGTCGCCCGCTGGTCGTTGCCGCCGCGGACGTTAGTCATCTGACGTCTTCTTGTGACACACCACACCGGCGAGGCTCTAGTGCCGTTTGGCCTGTTTCATCAGATGGCCCCCTCGAGAGGCCGATGGAGGGAGATCCGCGCGCGTCCGGCACAGCGCGGCTGCGCCGCGGGGAGGCAGGGGCGCCGGCACCGGCGTCCGCAAATTCCCCGGGCTGCGAGGGCGGCAAGCCGCTGGCGATTGCTAGGAGCCGGGGCCGTGCTCCACGGGCAGCCCAGCCGCCTGCCACGCTTCGAAGCCGCCAACGACGTCGGTTGCGCGCGCGAAGCCGATCTGCCGCAGCGTGGCTGCCGCCAGGCTGGAGCTGTAGCCGTGTGCGCAGAGGAGGATGACCTGCCGATCCGGGTCGGAAAGGTTCGGATCGTCGTAGCCGGAGGCAGGGTCCAGCCGCCAGTAGAGGACCGACAGCGGAACGTGCACCGAGCCGGGGACGACTCCCTCCGACTCGCGAAGCTCGGCGCAGCGCGTGTCGACGAGCAGGGCGCCGCGCTCGACGGCGGCAAGCGCCGCCGCGGGCTCAAGCCTGTGCAGCCCGGCCCGCGCGCTCGCGAGGAGGTCGTTGACGGTCTGGCGATCTCCCATCTGGCCTCCGATTGTCCGCGCGTCGTCAATGCGCGCGTGCCGTATCCTTCGGCCATGTTCCGCATGGCCGTCGGGCACAGTGACGACGTGGATCTCGACAGCGCCGTGGACTCGGTATTTGCCGAGTGCGACGCCGGCCTGGCGGGGGCGTCACCCAAGGCCGGGCTGCTGATCTGTACCTGGGAGGTGGATCACCAGGCCCTGATCGACGCCGTGCGCGCCCGATACCCCGGGATCGAGCTCGCCGGCTCCAGCAGCGCCGGCGAGATGTCGTCCGTCCTCGGCTTCCGGGAGGATTCCATGGCGCTGGCCCTGTTCGCCAGCGACACGGTCGACATCGTGGCCGGCCTCGGCCACAACGTCGGAGACGACCCGCAGGGCGCCGCGCACCAGGCGGTCACCGAAGCCACCGCCCGCACGCAGCTGTCGCCCCGCCTCTGCATCGTGATGTCGGCCATCGGTGGAGCACGAGCCGACCTGATCCTCGAGGCACTCCGGGCCGCCCTGGGCGCCGGCGTTCCCATCATCGGCGGCGGCGCGGCTCCTCGCGACCCAATGACAGACGGGGATGGACTCACGAGCCGTCAGTTCGGGGGCGACGTCGTGACCAGCGACGCACTCGCCATCCTCCTGTTCGCCGGGGAGCTCGCCTTCTCGTTCGGGGTCGATACCGGCTGGCGGGCGCTGGGCCCGCGGGCGACCGTGACCCGCTCATCCACGACCGCCGTCCAGGAGATCGACGGGAAGCCGGCGCTCGATTTCTACGAGCGGTACGTGGGCGTTGGCCAGCCACCCATCGCAAACCCGCTGGCGGTCTTCGAGGAGGCGGCGTCGGAGCGGTTCTACCTCCGCACACCAATGGTGTATGACCGGGAGAGCGGCGCCATCGGCTTCTACGGCGCGGTCCCGGAGGGCGCCACGGTCCAGATCACGATGGCCGCCACGGACCAGATCATCGACGGCGCGAAGGCGTCGCTGGCCCATGCGCTGGACGGCTTCCCGCCGGGCACCCGACCCGAGGCCGCGTTGCTCTTCTCGTGCGCCACCCGCAAGTTCCTCCTCGGAACCCGGGCGGAAGGCGAGATCGACCTGGTGCGTGAGGTGCTGGGGGCGGCGGTTCCGGTCGGCGGAATCTACTGCATGGGTGAGATCGCCCCCCTGGGGATGTCCCTGAATGACCGCACCCGGTTCCACAACGCCACGCTGGTCTCCATCCTGCTCGGGTCAACGGCGGACACGACGGGCGTGGTGACCTCGGCTTGACGGACGAGCCCGCCGGCTCACTCCCCCCGGAGGAGCTGGAGAAGGAGAACCGGCGGCTGACGCGACGGCTCCAACGCCTCGAGGGGAACGTCCGGCGCCTGGAGCAGTTCCAGGACTCGAACTCGACGCTGCTTTCACGGCTGCTCTCCGAGCTCGAGGAGGAGCGGGCGAAGTCTCAGCGGCTGCTGCTCAATGTGCTCCCGCAGCGGATCGTGAACCGGCTGGAGGCCGGCGAGGCCCTGATTGCCGACCGCCACGAATCGGTCAGTGTCCTCTTCGCCGACTTCGTCGACTTCACCGGCATCTCCGCGCGACTCTCGCCGACGGTGCTCGTCGACGAGCTGAACGAGCTCTTCGCCGGCTTCGACGCCATCTGCGAGCAGACCGGCGTCGAGAAGATCAAGACCGCCGGAGACGCGTACCTGGTCATCGGCGGCCTGGGCGGCGAGGCAGATCACGAAGCCGCCACCGCCGAGACGGCGCTCCAGATGGTTGAGCTTCTCGAGGGGCGCGACAGGTCGGAGGCGCGGTGGCAGATCCGCATCGGGCTCCATGCGGGCCCGGTCGTCGCCGGCGTGATCGGCACCACGAAGTTCGCCTACGACGTGTGGGGCGACACGGTGAACGTCGCCGCGAGGCTGGAGGCGGCTTCGGAGCCGAACAGCATCCACGTCTCCGGCACCCTCGCCTCCCGGTTGGAAGAGCGCTTCCTGATGGCGCCGCGCGATGTCGTCGAGCTCAAGGGCAAGGGCCTCGTGGAAACCTGCCTCCTGGTCGGTCGGCGCGACAGCTGATGCCGCGCCGACCCGCGGCGAAGGATCGTCAGGGGCGCGGCTCCAGGATCACCACCGCCGTCTCGCGCGCGCGGCGCGAGGCCCATCCCTCGAAGTTCGCGCCGTTGTAGAGGGCCCACTGCGCCCACAGGCGCGGACGCTCATCCGCGGCGGCGATCCGGCCGCGGAGGGAGCGCGGCCCGCCGGGCAGCTCGACGGTGACATCCGGCTGCGCCTGCAGGTTCAGCCACCAGGCCGGCTCCGGAGTGCCCCAGCCATTCATGGCCATGGTGACCAGATTCGGCCCGTCCTCGAAGTAGGCAAGGATGGCGATTCGCTCGCGGCCACTGCGTCGGCCGATAGTGTGCAGCCGCATCATCCCCCACTGCGTGGCGTTGGGCTCCTTCAGCCCGAACCGGCCCCTGGTGACGCTGTACAGGGCTCGGTGGACGGCCCACGCCGTGCGGATGAACCAGCGGGGCGGCAACGGTGCCCGGCGAGCGGTCACGGGCAGGGTCCCGGCGTTCGTGTTGCCTGCCGCGAATCCCCGTGCGATCAACCAGGCCGCGAGGACGAGCTCCTGCAGGGCAATCGGGACGATCAGGAGCCCATATCCCGTTACGGGGTTATGGCTGAACAAGGCCATCACGCACGCGGCGAGCATCAGCATGACCCCTGCGCTTCCCCAGATCGACAGCCACCGCGGAATCAGGCGGGATTGGAAGAAGAGGTAGTAGTACAGCCCGGCCCCGACTGAGAACGCGAACACCCCTGCGAGGGTGGCGTGGTCACGCAGGCTCGCCAGGACATCCGCAACAGTCTGCAGCGAGGCAGCATCTCCGGATCCTGCTGCGGTGAGCTGCCGCCCGAGCGCAAGAACGGCCAGCAGGCTCACCACCGCGACCGTGTACATGACTGCCTCCAGGGTCCTGAAGATGACGGACCCAAGGGCCAGCCCCGCATTCGTCCCCTGCAGGACCGGATACAGCACGATCGCGATGCCGGCACTGGTGAACGCTGCGACCAGGTAGAGAAGCGCTCCTGCGGCGGTCCGGGTTTGATGTGCGGACGCTTCTGCAAGAAGTTCCGTGCCGGACAGGACCGGAGCGAGCATGGCGGCAACCAGGGCCGCGCCCGTGGCGGCGATGAAGAGCAGGCCGGCGACGACCGCCGTCCTTCCGGGCAAGCCGTATCGAGCACCAGGTGCCTGATCAGCGGGGCGCGCGAGTCGTTGGGTTGACATGCCTGAGTCCACCTTCCCGAAGTACGTACAGTGTAAACTTAGGGCGTAAGGTAGGATATACGCCGTAAGTCTGTCAAGAGGGACGTACGCTGTACGCTAGAGTCAGCCCATGGTCACCAACGTCGACCCCACCACGCAGCGCCGCACCCCGCTGAGCCGGGAGCGAGTGCTGGCCGCGGCCGTGGAGCTGGCAGACCGCGAGGGCATCGACACCCTGAGCATGCGACGCCTGGGCCAGGAGCTGGGCGTGGAGGCCATGTCGCTCTACAACCACGTCGCCAGCAAGGAGGACCTGCTGGACGGCATGGTGGACCTCATCGTGGGCGAGATCGATCCCCCGGCCACCAGCGGTCCCTGGAAGAAGGCCCTCCGCGACCGGATCTTCTCGGCCCGGCGCGCCATGCTCCGCCATCCGTGGGCATCCGCCGTGATCACGTCACGGAACAACGCGAGCCCGGTCGTGATGAGGTACATGGACACCACCGGCGGGATCATGCGTGGCGGTGGATTCAGCGTCGATCTCATGCACCACGCCTTCCACGCGCTGGGCAGCCGGGTGCTGGGCTTCAGCCAGGAGCTCTACGACGACAGCGGAGCCGATGCGGACCCCGACCAGATGGCGCTCATGGCCCGCCAGATGGCCGACCAGTTCCCGAACATCGTGGCCGTGATGGAGCAGATCACCCACGACGACGCCTCGGTCGTGGGCTCCGGCTGCGACGACCAGTTCGAGTTCGGGTTCGCGCTCGACCTCATCCTGGACGGGCTGGAGCGCCAGATCGGCTGACCGGCTGCCTGGCTCAGGGTTAGCTGGGCTTCTCCAAGGTCGCGCGCCCGCTGGACCCGTCAGTCGCCTTGGGCGAACCGATCGATGTACCCGTGGTAATCAGGCAGCCGGCGCACGTAGTCGCTCGTCATGAGCGGCGACGAGATCATGAAGTCGGCCGTCGCACGGTTGCAGGCGACGGGGATGTTCCACACGACCGCCAGGCGCAGCAGCGCCTTGACGTCCGGGTCGTGGGGCTGGGGTTCGAGGGGATCCCAGAAGAAGACGAGGAAATCGATCTCCCCCTCTGCGATGAGCGACCCGAGCTGCTGATCGCCGCCGAGTGGCCCGCTCTTGAGCTTCTGGACCGGCATCTGGAGCTCTTCCTCGATGAGCGTGCCGGTCGTCCCGGTCGCGACGAGGAAATGTCCATCAAGCATGGCGCGATTGAAGAGCGCCCATTCGACGAGGTCGGCCTTCTTGTTGTCATGGGCGACGATCCCGATCGTCTTGCGGGGGCTGATTCTCTGGTCCATCGTCACTTTCTCGTACGGGTGCGATCCGCGATGGTCAGTGCCCAACGTCACGGACCACCGCAATCGTATCCACCATGGCGTTCGAGCAAGTGCCGTCGGAGGGTTAGGAGCCATTGGGTCCGCGCAGGGCGAACAAAGACCGCAAGCCGGGGATGCGCGAGAACAACTCCACGCGATGTCGTGATTTGGCTGGGGCGGAAGGACTCGAGCCCGCGGCAGCGGGGCGTGTAGTCACCTGGGTCCACAAAGTTCGGATCTATGTCGCGCCCATCGACCCGGATCGTGGGCGAACCCGGGAACCGCCGCTCAACGGCGTTCATGACGGCCCAGGGCGATGGCGAGGGCGAAGAGAATCACGGCCGCCGCGCCGAGGGCAACGGCCACGAATGCCAGGATCGGCGGGCCGGAGCTTCCGCCTGCCTGCGCCGGGACCGCTTGCACGCTTGGGCCGGGTCCGCCGGCACCCGGGCCTGGCGTCGTCTGCTGGGTGACGACGGCGAACTCCCCCAACGACGAGGCGTTCGCGGCAAACATGTCTGGCATCCCGCCGTTCTGGGTGGGCAGTGCCTGCCAGGCACTACCGGTCAGCTGGTAGACCGTGCCGACCGTGACCGCCGGCGGCGCTCTCAGGACCACCGTCGCGCTCGCCCCCGGCAACAGGAAGAGTGGAGTTCCGTCCTGATCGGTCAGGACGATCTGATAGACGTTGCCGGCCAGGGTCGATGGCGGAGCCGGGCTGGGCGGTGCGACGGGGAAGATGACGACCTTGATCTGGGTCGTGCCCGCGGGCAGTGCGATCGAGCCTTGCTGGATGATCACCTGTGCCTGCGGCGGCTGCTCGTTGGTGGCCGAGTAGACGTTGGGGGGCGTGCCGTCCTTGAGGTCGATCGTGTCCATTCCCGTGGTGGGATCGCCCGTCGCGCCGGGTGGTGGCTGGACGTAGCGGTAGGGATCCTCGACCACCACCCCGTCGTACAGGGCGGCGGGGCTGGGGGCGCCGGCGGCGTGCACGGCCACGATCAGCAGCGCCCCGAGGCCCAGCATGAGCAGGCCGCGCCGACGCATCACAGCCACCACGTCGCCAGGTCCGCGACGACATGCGCGACCGCGGGAGCCGCGACGCTGCCGGAGATGAGGCGCAGGCCCGCGAGCCAGACGCCGGCGGCGAAGTCCAGAGGGATCACGCCCCATCCGTAGAGCGGGACGTGGATCAGTGCGAAGGCGAGGCTGCTGAGTGCGATGGCCACCTCCCATCCGGCCGCCTGGGCGAGCACGTCGAGCAGCGATCCCCGGAACGCGACCTCCTCGGCGCAGGCGACGAGAATGGTGACGGCTGCCCAGCCCCAGAATGGCTCAGGGCGCATTCCGACGATGTCGGCCGTCTCCGGATGGAGGAGGATCGGCACCGCCAGCAGGACTGCACCACCCCCGAGGCCGGCGACCAGGGACCGGGCGGGGGGACGGATGAACCGCCAGCCGGCTGCCAGGGTCAGGAGCAGCAGGATGACCCCGAACGCCGCGCCAGCCGCGAAGGCGCTCGGCACCGACCTGCCGTTGGTCAACGCTCTGAGTGCCGAGGCGGCGCCGATGGCGACCGCCAGCGCCCCTGCACGCCCAAGGGGCTCGTGCAGCCGCTCGAGGCGGATGATGGTCATGGCCTATCGTGTCAACGGGACGGAGCTGATCGCGCCCGTTGCGTAGGTCGACGGCCATACGAAAGCATACGAGCGCACCGCCTGCCATTGCCAGATCACGGCGGCCGCACGCGTGTTCTGGCCCAGCGTGTCCGGATCGCTGGAGAAACGGAGGCCGGCGCCGTTCGGAAGGGATCCCATTGGCAGGTCGACGTTCCGGGCGGCGAGCGCGATTCCCTGGGCGGTCAGGTCGCCGGTGCGTGCGGCGACGGGCAGCACATCGTGGAGCAGGGCCCAGGCGGCGGTGAACCCGCTGATCCCCTCCTCTGTGGGGCCGGACGCCGCGGACCCCTCCTCGATCGGCCCGGCAATGGTGTAAGCGGAGGCCGCCGGAACACTCGGAGAGGCCACTGCACCCACCGAGGGATCAGCGGTCGAGGCAGTGCCCCAGTACCCCTGGATCGCCCCGTGCGTCGGCATACGCGAGGCCCAGGCGAACGCCAGCCGCCGGTACACCGTCCGCGCCTGCTCGGAGAGGGCCGAGGGCTGGAAGCCGCCCGTTGGGCGATCTGACGCGAAGACACCAATGGCGTCCGCTCCCAGCTCACCGGCGAAGTCGGGGCTGCACTCCGCCATGGTGGATCCGATCAGCGCCGAGACGTGGAGCCCAGCCGCGAGCATGGCCTGGCGGAAGGCGACGCCGTCGGGGATGTGCGAGGCCAGGATGATGACGTCGGGGCGCGCCGCCGCCAGCCTGGACATGATGGTCGGCCACTGCGGGAGCGTCAGGCTGTACGTGGCCCGGGCGACGATGGGCATCCCGGCACGGAGCGCGCTCGCGGCGGCGGCATCGGCCACCGAGCTGGCGTACGCATCGTCGGCGTTGACGATCGCCAGCCGCATCGCGGAGGGTGCCTTGTCGAGCCGCGGCGCGAGCGCCTCGGCAGTGAACGCCGCGGAGTTGCTGCCAAGGTTGGTGCCGCTCGCGCCGACACGGAACACGAGCGCGAGGCCGCGCCCGGTGAGCTGGTCGGCCACGGCACCCGCCTCCCAGTACACCAGGCCCGCAGCGCTGGCGGCCGAGCTGGCGGCGATGGAGAGGCCGGACGAGTACGCCCCGATCACGACCTGCACGCCATCCGCCTTGAAGTTGGCCATGATCGCCGGCGCATCCTGGGCGGTCTCCAGGTCACGCACCTCGAGCAGCACCCGCCGCCCGCCCACGCCTCCGTCCGCGTTGACGAGGTCCACGGCGATCTGCACGCCCTGTCGCTCCTGGTCGGCCAGGCCGGCCGCGTTGCCGGTCAGCGGGAAGACGGCCCCGATCCGCACGGGTCCGGGCGTCGGCGGACCGACGAGCTGCCAGCCGCCGGCAGCAGCAGCGGCACCCAACGCCACCAGGGCCAAGATGGCCGCCCACTGCCGCACCTGTCGGGCCCTGCTGGGGCTTGGGACGGAGAGAGACGCATTCACCAGGGACACCTCGCGCCAGCCGCTACTTTACGGTGAAGACCACGGTCTTCGTCACGACCCGTGGGTTGAATGGGGCGTGGTCGGAGGCCACAAACTCGGCGCGGATCGCATAGCTTCCCGGCGAGACGGGCAGGTCCGCGCTCAGCGTGTAGTTCATCGACACGAGGGCCCCGTCGACGTAGAGATGGACGTGGCCCTCGTCGGGCCGGATGTTCGTGGTGGTCGCCTGCACGATCTTCGCGCCGGTCAGGGACATCTCGATGTGGGCCGTGCTGCCGCTGAGCACCTGGTCCTGCGTGGGGCTGACGATGGTCAGGACCGCAGTCGATGCGGGGCGGGAGCCGGTGGAGGCGGCCGGGGAGGCGACCGGGGCGGCGCTCGAGCCGTTCCCGGGTCCGCAGCCGGCCAGCAGGAGCACGGACACGGCGACGGCCACGGCCGCCGGCACGAGACGTCCGCGGGGCCTTCGCACGGGTGGATACATGGGGAACCTCATTTCGCGACAGGGATCGTGAGCTGGGTCGTCAACGTGCTGGCGCCGGGAGGCGTCCCGGCGATCGACACGCGATAGGATCCCGCCTCGACGGTCGTGTCGGCCACGAAGTGGCCGGGCTCCAGCTCGCGCGGGCTCAGCGCGGCCAGCGGCTGGTTCGCGGGACCGAACTGGAGCTGCACGCTCGGGACGGGCAGCTCGTTGCCGGCAGGATCGAAGAAGGTCACGTGCAGCTCGTTGGCACCGGGCGCGCCAGGGTCGAGATAGACCTGCACCGAGTTGCCGCCCGCCAGGTGGACGGTGTAGAGCGTCGGCAGGCCGGGCACCTGGTTCACGTCGATCGATGGCTGGGCGCTGCGCGTGGTGAGCGTGACCTGCACCTCCACGGCGCGGCTACCGCCGGCGATCTCGGCGGTGATCTGCCAGGTCCCGTCGATGGAGAGATTCGCGCCGGTCCCGGTGTAGACCCCGGCGTCGCCCTCCGCAAGGTCGAGGTGGCTGCTTCCGACGTCCGGCCGGCTGGGAATGGCAAAGCGCAGACTCACGGCCCGGCCACGCAGCGGGTCGCCGCTGTCGTAGTCGGTGAGGGCCAGCCGGAAGGTGTTGAATCCTGTCGTCCCGGGGCTCACCTCGAGGTGCGCCTTCACCGTCGTGGCGAAGTCACGACCGTCGACGACCAGCGGCGCCTGGGCCGACGGTGCCGGCGACGACGCCGCCGCCTGGACGGGCGGGGCGAGGTTGACGAGGGTCGCCGACAGGACGAGGACGACCGCGCCGATGGCCAGCTCGCTCGCGCCCACGACCTGGAGCCCGCGCAGCGTCTGCGATGCGCGTGGCGCGTGCCGGAAATGGTTTACCGCCCCCAGCACCGCCAGCGCACCGATTAACACGGACTTGGCAACCACCACGAGGCCGAAGCTGGTGGTGAACAGGGCACGCAGGGAGCCGACCTCCGAGATCGCGCGGACCAGGCCGGTCCCGGCCACGAGCGCGATCCCGACCGTCGCGCTCCACGCGAAGCGTCGTGCCGCCCGGCCGCTCCTCTCACCGGGCGTTCCCGGGATGGTGACGAGCAGCGCCACCAGGCCGCCCAGCCAGGTCCCGGCCGCCGCGATGTGGAGCCACTGGGCGGCGACCTGCAGCGGGACCAGGTCGCCCGCCGCGGCGTGGCTGGCCAGTGCATCGGAGAGCATCGCCCCTGCCGCCAGGACTCCCAGGCGCAGCAGCGTCCACCGGCCGCTGAGCGTGTGCCGCCACAGCGCGAGCCCCAGCAGGAGCAGGCCCATCACGATCGGGACCGCGCGGACCAGGGCTGCGGAACCGATCGACGATCCGAGCGCCGATGCGAGGCCCACGCCCGAATCGCCAACCTGGACGCCGACGACCAGGAGGGTGCCGACGCAGATCGCTCCCCAGGAGATCAGCTCGAGCGGAGCGCCCCGGGCCGGCGGCGTCGCATAGGCGTACAGCGCCACGAACGCCGTTCCCAACGCGATCATCAGACCCAGATAGAGCAGCCAGCGACCGATGACGGCAAAGGGTGAGATGGTCGACGAGCCGCTCGACTGGACAGTGCCGGAGAGGGATCCGGTCGTCGCCGGCGGCGCGCTCCCCACCCCGAACGCGAGCGATCCGGCGGCCAGGTGCCCATCCACTGTCGAGAGCGTCCGCCAGGCGACGGTGTAGACGCCGCTCGGCAGCGGCTTGAGGCTGACGGTCAGCTCCCGGGGCTTGCCCGGCACGCGCGTCGTGGGACCCGCCGTCATCGAGGCGCCGGAGGCGTCGAGGACCTTGATCGTTGAGAGCTTCGGGTCCGGCGTCTCGGTGAAGGTGATGGTGACCGATGCCGGCGCGGTCGCCAGGTTCGCGCCTGCCGAAGGCGTCGACGAAACCAGCAGCGCGTGCGCCGACACGCGACCCGGGACGAGGGCAAGCAGCAGCCCCGCGGCCGCGAGAGCCGCGAGGGCTGCCGAGCCGAGCCTGCCCCGTCGCCAGATCATGGCCGGGTGGCCGTCAGCTGCCCGGCATCCGGGAGCGTCGCCACGTCAGTGCCAGCGCGGCGAGGGCGAGCAGGATGCCCAGCCCGCCTACCGCAGCGCCAACCACGATCGCGATGGTCGCCCGTGAGGCGGCATCGCTGGCGCTGGCGCTGGCGGATCCAGCGCTCGTCTGCGCGGCCTGCGCCCGCGAGTCCACCCGGTCCAGGCGGGTCACGACGTCCCCGGTGGCCGGGAGCTGGTCGGGGAACTGGATACCGGCAGGTTCCACCACCGAGTCGAACGTCGATTCGCTCGACGTCACCGTCTCGTCGATCGCGGTGTCGTGGATCTTGCCGGTCACATGGAAGGTGTAGTCACCCAGCGCGGTGGGGATGATGGGCGCCTCGTAGTCCCCCTGGATCCCCAGGCCGGTGTCCTCGTCGTAAGTGGGGAGCAGGGACATCGGATCTGAGTCCTTGCCGGCGGTGCTGACCACCACCTGCAGGTCGTCCGGGGTCAAATCGGCGACCGGGTTGCCACTTGCGTCGTGGATGACGACCTGAACGGCGTTCTGCTCGCCGACGTATGTCGGCTCCTTCACCCAGCCGATGGCGACGGTGTACGGGCCGACCTGCTTGACGACATGGGCGGCGACGAGCGAGACGACGCCGAGGGAGAGCAGTGCTGCCAGGGCAACGGCTGCGCCGGGACGCGGGCGTAGAGACATGCCAAGCTCCTCGTGGGACGGTCGGGACGAGCTGGTCGGCGCTTTTGGAACCGCCCGGCCAGCGCGAGACAGCGAGGAACCAGCCAAATACGACCGAGACCGCTCGGACCCAGGCCGCAGTGCCTAGACGGGCACCTCGCCGAAAGACCGCCGTGGAGGCGCACGACCTCCAAGGCGGCGCGCGAGCGGCTCCCGGGAGCCCGGGAGCGAGCGAGGAGCGCGAGGTCTGGGTACAGATGTGGGCCGCAGCCAGGCTCGGGCCGCGCGGATACGCGCCAGCAGCGCCTCATGCCGCCAGCGGTAGAGCGTGAGGACCGCGGCGGCCACGCCGGCTATCGCCGCGAAGACCGCGAGCGTCATCGCGGACGGCGTCGATCCGAGCAGGATGCCGAAGCCGGGCAGCGGCATGCCAACAGCAAGGTGCTCCCAGTTCTCCGACAGGACGAAGAACGCGACGGCAATCAGGCCGATGGCGAACCAGAGTCGGATCGCGACAGGGACGAGACCGCGCCACGCGACGAGTCGCGGGTGGCCGGCATCAGGGGCCTGCGCGGCGGCGATGCGACGGAGCTGGAGGAGCCTCCATGCCGCGATGGCCACCATCGCGACGGCGATCGCGAACGCGCTTGCCACCGTCCAGGTCCAGGCCAGACCATGGCCCGTTCGTGCCATCGCCGCCCCGAAGTCGGACCCGTACTCGGTGAGGTAGACAAGGTCGTGGCCCAGCACGAACACGGCGAAACCCATGCCAAGGGTCGTGAGAACGGTGTCGCGGCGCCCGGTCACCGCGTAACTGTAGTCGATGCGGGGTGAATGGGGGCAATGTCGCAGTAGAACCACAACATCTGGTGAACCGGGACTTCGGAGACCCGATATGTCGTGATTTTGGCTGGGGCGGAAGGATTCGAACCTTCGATCTCCTGATCCAGAGTCAGGCGCCTTACCGCTTGGCCACGCCCCAGCGAGGTCCCAGATGTCGCGTTCGGGTCGTGTGATCTTACCCGGACCCTCACCGGTTCGCAGGTTCGGCGCAAAGCGGCTCGTGTCGCCCCAGTCCCGGGCAGGCGGCGCGCACGGCGCGAATGGCGGCGGCGGATGGCTCCGCCGCGAGCGTGAGGCGACCGTCGGCATCCTACGGGTGAAGGTGCACCGATATGGCTCCGGCGTCCATGGCGGCGCGAGCCTCGGCCGCCAGCTCGGACGGCGTTCGCGGCACAGCCGGGTGGTCGCGGTCGCCGTTCAGGGCGACGATCAGGGGCAGTCGCGCGGATCGCATCGTTCGCGGGTGGATGCTCGGGGTGTGGAACCGGGAATTGGCTGGCGCGCCAGGATTCGAACCTGGAACCCCCTGATCCAGAGTCAGGTGCTCTGCCGTTGAGCCACGCGCCAGCGGAGCATCCATCCTATCAGAGGCGCCCAGCTCAGCCGCCCTGGCGGGCCTGCAGCTTTGCCCAGGTGTCCTTGAGCGTGAGCGCCCGGTTGAACACGGGGCGCCCGGGCCGCGAATCCGGGTCGGGGCAGAAGTAGCCCAGGCGCTCGAACTGGACCGTCTCGCCAACCGGTGCATCGCGCGAGCGACGGCTCAACGAAGCCACGGACGACGACCTCCGAGGTCGGCGAGAGATCGGCGAACAGGTCGCCATCGGCTCCCGGATCGGGCCGGCTGAAGAGGTGGTCGTAGAGGCGGATCTCGGCGGGGATCGCGCGGGCGGCGGAGACCCAGTGGAGCGTGGCCTTGGGCCGCCGCCCGTCGGGCGCGTCACCCCCGCGCGTGGCCGGGTCGTACGTGCAGCGCAGCTCAACGACCCTGCCGTCGGAGTCCTTGACGACCTCCCGGCAGGTGACGAAGTAGGCGGATCGCAGCCGCACCTCCCGTCCGGGAGCCAGCCGGAAGAACTTGGGCGGCGGGTCCTCGCGGAAGTCATCGGCCTCGATGTACAGCTCGCGCCCGAACGGGACCGTCCGGGTGCCGGCCGCCGGATCCTCGGGGTTGTTGATGGCCTCCAGCTCCTCGACCTGGCCGTCGGGGTAGTTCTCGATCACGACCCGGAGCGGGTCCAGCACCCCGAACCGGCGCGGCGCGGCCCTGTTGAGGACGTCGCGAACCGCGTGCTCGAGCACGCCGACCTCGACGACGCTGTCGTTCCGGGACACGCCGATCTCGGTGGCGAAGCTGCGGATCCCCTCGGCGGGGAAGCCGCGCCGGCGGAGCCCGCTGATGGTGGGCATCCGCGGGTCGTCCCAGCCGCGCACGTGGCCTTCGTTGACCAGCTGGAGGAGCACCCGCTTCGACAGCACGGTGTAGGTGAGGTTGAGGCGGGCGAACTCGTACTGGCGGGGACGAGACGGGACGGGCAGGTTCTCGATCAGCCAGTCGTAGAGGGGCCGATGGTTCTCGAACTCGAGCGTACAGATCGAGTGGGTGACGCCCTCGATCGCATCGGACTGGCCGTGGGCAAAGTCGTACGTGGGATAGATGCACCACGCATCGCCGGTGCGCGGGTGCGCGGCATGGACGATCCGGTACAGGACGGGATCGCGCAGGCTGAGGTTGTGCGAGGCCATGTCGATCTTCGCCCGCAGGACCCGGGCCCCGTTCGGGAACTCGCCCGCACGCATTCGCGCGAAGAGGTCCAGGTTCTCCTCGACGGACCGGCCCCGCCAGGGGCTCTCGCGCCCGGGCTCGGTGAGCGTGCCGCGGTGCTCCCGGGTCTCGTCGGCCGAGAGGTCGTCGACGTAGGCCTTGCCGGACCGGATGAGGGCGACCGCCCACTCGTAGAGCTGCCCGAAGTAGTCGGAGGCGTGGTGGAGGTGCTCGCCCCAGTCGAAGCCCAGCCATCGGACATCGGCCTCGATGGCATCGAGGTACACCTGCTCCTCCTTGACCGGGTTCGTGTCGTCGAAGCGCAGGTTGCACTGCCCGCCGAACTCCTCCGCGATGCCGAAGTTCAGGCAGATCGACTTGGCATGGCCGATGTGGAGGTACCCGTTGGGCTCGGGCGGGAAGCGCGTCACGATCGTCGAGCGCCGGCCCTCGCGGAGGTCGGCGGCGACGATGTCGCGAATGAAATCGGTCCGCTCAGGCGGAACCGGGGTCTCGATGCTCACGGGGATGCCTCGACGTCAGCTGGGACGGAGGCAGCCTACCAAAGGCAACCGCGGTCGTCGCCAATGAGAGCGTGGCGTCGACTATCCTCCGAGCGTGAGCTACGCAAGGGACCCGCGGGTCGACGCGTACATCGCGGCGCTGCCAGTGTGGCAGCAGGAGATCTGCGCCTCGGTGCGGGATCTCGTTCACGAGGCCGACCCCGCCGTGGAGGAGACGGTCAAGCGACGCGGCCAGCCGTACTTCGTCCTTGACGGCAACGTGTCCGCCCTGCTTGCGGCGAAGGATCACGTCAACGTCTTCCTCTACGACGGCGCGATCGTGCCGGATCCGGAGGGGATCATCACCGGCGGGCACGGCAACGCGACCGCCCGCACGGTGGCGCTCCGGCAGGGCGAGCCGGTCCGGGAGCGTCCGCTGCTGGCGATCTTCCGCCAGATCATCGCGAACAACCGCGCCGGTGGCTGGCGCCGGATCAAGGCAGGAGGCGAGCAAGCCGAGCCGGCAGATCCATAGCCGATGTCGACTGCCACCGAGCAGGCGAAGGCTGCCGCGAAGTCCCGCGCGCTGAAGTTCGTGCTCCTCGTGGGTGCGATGAGCTTCTTCGCCGATTTCACCTACGAGGGAATGCGCGGCATTGCCGGACCGTACCTTGCGCTGCTGGGCGCGAGCGCCGCCGCGGTGGGCGTGGTGAGCGGGCTGGGCGAGCTGCTCGGCTACGGACTGCGCGTGGTGTCCGGGCGGCTGAGCGATCGGACGGGCCAGTTCTGGCCCATCACCATCGTCGGCTACATCGTCCAGATGGTGGCGGTGCCCAGTCTCGCCCTGGCCGGCAGCTGGCCCATGGCGGCCGCGCTCATCGTCCTGGAGCGGGTGGGCAAGGCGATCCGCAACCCACCGCGTGACGTGATGCTCTCGCACGCGGCCGGGGAGCTGGGCTACGGGTGGGTGTTCGGCATGCACGAGGCGCTGGACCAGCTGGGCGCCCTCTCCGGACCCCTGGTGATTGCCGCGGTGCTCGCGCTGCGGGGTGACTACCAGACCGCGCTGGCCTGGTTGGCTGTCCCCGCGGCCCTCACGCTGGCTGTCCTCGCCTTCGCCCGCTGGGCCTATCCGCGGCCCGAGGAGATGGCGACGGAACCACCCGACGTCCGCGCCGAAGGGCTGCCGCGCGTCTTCTGGATATACCTGGCGGCGGCGGGTTTCGTCGCGATGGGCTTCGCGGATTTCCCGCTGATCGCGTACCACTTCGCGCAGGAATCGGTGGTCTCGACGGCGACGGTGCCTATCTTCTACGCGGTGGCCATGGGCGTCAGTGGCCTGGCGTCACTGGTCTTCGGCCGTCTCTTCGACCGGCGCGGCATCGGCATCCTCATCCCGCTCACCGTCGTATCGGTCCTCTTCGCGCCGCTGGCCTTCCTGGGCAGCGCCTGGGTCGCGCTCGCGGGCGTGGCGCTGTGGGGCATGGCGATGGGGGTCCACGAGTCCATCATTCCGGCGGCGGTGGCGACCATGGTCCCGCGTGAGCGGCGGGCATCGGCCTACGGGCTCTTCACGGCCGGCTTCGGGATCGCCTGGTTCGCGGGCTCCGCGGTCATGGGCATCCTCTACGACGTGGCCTTCCCGGCCCTCATCGTCTTCTCCATTGCGGCCCAGCTGGCGGCGGTCCCGTTCCTGGTCGCCGTGGGCCGGCGCCTGGAGCCGAATCGAGATCATCCCCTGGGTTGACCGAGCCATCGCCGGCGGCCATGCTCGTCGCGGCGATGGCGTCCGCCGGGACGCGGAGCCTCCGAGGCACCCGCGTCTGAACCGCTCGATATCGGGCTGATGGCTCCTGCTGCCCATTGCGGAAGAGGGGCCGGCCTGCCGGCTCCACGAGGCGTGGAGGCCACGCGTGCAGTACCGATCTCATCGGCGAACCGAGCGGGGCGGGACCGCGCACACGCGGGAACCGCGAGTGTGGGTCACCATCGAGGAGGCCACCGGGCCTGGCCTCGAGCTCCGGGCCGATCGCTCGCGCCCGGGTCCGGTACTGACCGGCTCCCGGGCAGCCGGCACGTTCCTCGGCTTCGATCGCGGCGCGGTGCACGAGACCGATGGCGGCGACGGCACGCCATTGGCGGCGGTCGTGGCACTCCCCTCCTCAGCGGCGGCAGGTTGCTGGCTCGAGGCCCGGGTCTGCGGCGTCTTGACCGATGGCGCCGCGACGGGCGGTCCTCGTCACGGCCCTTCCCGGCCACCCGGTGCCGGTGGAGCCGATCATCCGCGTCGCCGCGCGGATGCCGGACGGGGAGCTTCGCGGCGTGGACGAAGCCATGCGAGTCGTGCGGCGGGCCAACGAGCGCTTCCGCCGACGACGGGCGGCGGGCCGCGGACCGATGCGCCCGGCATGGCTGCCCATCGACCTCGAGACGCGCGAGATGACCGGCGCCTCCATCGCGTCGTCGGCGGAGCGTGGCCTGAGCCACCTGCCGCCCCGCTTTGTCCGCGGCCTGGCCGGCCTGCTCGACGCGGACGAGCGCATCCTGGCCAGCATCGAGCGCCCGCCGGATACCTCGGGGGGCATCCTGGCCTGGCGGCGCCCGCGTGACCGTCGGGCAGCCCTCCTGGTGCTCACCGATCGCCAGGTCCTGTGGTTGGTCGACCACGTCCCCCCCGGCCGCTACCTCCTCGACTGGGGCGTCGACGCGGAGCTCCTGCCGCTCGAGCGGCTCGTGGACCTGAGGATCCGGTTCGACGAACGGCGAACGGCAGAGACGGGCCTGGGTCTCCGAACCGATGCAGGCGAGACCATCTTCGCGCTGCCATCGGACCTGGAGCCGGAGGCGCGGGCGTTTGCGCTGCTGCTCGCCCGGTTCCTGCCCGGGGAGGCAGAGAGCGTCGTGCGTCGCCGCTACCCGGTGGAGCCACTCCCGTTCGACCCGGAGCCCGCGTCTCGCTACCGCCAGGGAGAGGAGGCAGCCCGCCGGGTTGCCGCCCTTGGCGCCCTCGGCTCGGCCGAGCCACTCGCGGCCTTCTACGCGCCGCGCCGCGAACGCGTGAAGCGATCCGTCGCCCTGGTCCTCACCGCGCACGAGCTGCTCGCCGATTTCGACGAGGAAGTGGTGGCCGTGCCCCTCTCCGCGCTCCGCCTGGTGGGCGTCGCGCTCTCACCGCTGGTGGGCCGCGTCGAATTCCACGGGGGCGGCAGGCCACTGCGATTCACCTATCCCTCGCCTCTCTCCGAGGCGGCAGCGGCGTTCGTGCGAACCTGCCGGCGTGCCTGGGCAAACGCCGCCGTGTCGCCCGGCGAGGATGCCACGGGTGCGACCGCTCGGTCGTGAGTTGCCATTGCCCACGCCGATGGCGGCGGACCACGGTGCATCGACGCGCCCCCATTGGTCCGGGGGCCGATAGCCCGGTCGGCCCGTGGTGCCGGCGCGCGCGTATCGGTATGGTCCTCAACAGGACACACGAGACCGAGCGCAGGCCACGGCCCGCGGACCGCAATGAAGGAGCGATTGACACCGATGCAGGGCGTCCAGGCACGCGAGTGGCGTCGATTCGGCTTCGGCGGGCCACCTGAGCCATGGGAACACGAGGCCCAGCGTGAGCTCGACCGCCTCGCGACCTCGTACTACCTCGAGGTGGTGCAGCTGCGGCCCCGCGCGTACGCGGCGGCCAGTGATCCGGCAGCGCGGCAGCGGCTCGACGAGCTCTATGCCACCGCGGTCCGCCACAAGCATGAGATCGACTTCACCCTCCGTCACTGGGCGACACCGGTCGAGCGGGCACGGGTCGAGGACCGGCTGGGCCAGCTGATGCGCATCGGGCGTCGGTTCCGCTCGTTCCTGGATGCATCGGCGCCAGACGACGACCCCGATCCGGCAGACGAGGCTCGCGCCGTCGCCTGATTGATTTGTGGGGGTCTCGGCCTTCGGGGTCGGGGCCCCCACGCCATACCTTCCGCCACGCGCATTCGCGCGGTTCGGGGCCCGATACACTCAGGGCATGCCGCCACGCCTCCCCACCCCGGCAGACATCCTTGCGGCCGCCGCCCGGCTCCGCGGCATCGCGCTGGAGACCCCCCTGGATCCCGCACCGGCACTCGCTGCCGCCTCCGGCGCGGAGGAGGTCCGGCTCAAGCTCGAGGCGCTGCAGCCGACCGGCAGCTTCAAGACACGCGGGGCACACAACCGGGTGGCGCTGCTGGCCGCCGCCCGCGACCACGGGGACGGCCCCGACCTGCCGCTCGTCACCGCCTCCTCCGGCAACCACGGGATCGCGGTGGCCCTCGCGGCGCGGCGCTACGGGATGCGGGTCACGATCCTGGTTGGCGCCTCCGTCTCTCCAGCCAAGCTGGAATGGCTCCGCTCGCTCGAGACCGATGCCATCACCGTCGAGATCGCCGGGCGTGACAGCGACGACGCCGAGGCGGAGGCGAGGCGTCGCGACGACCTGGGAGCGGCGATCTACGTGGGGCCCTACAACGATCCAGACGTGATCGCCGGGCAGGGCACCATTGGCCTGGAGATCCTCTCCGCCTGGCCGGAATGCGACGCGATCCTGGCGCCCGATCGGCGGAGGCGGACTCATCTCCGGGATCGGCACCTGGGCAAAAGCCGTGCGGCCGGACCTGAAGCTGATAGGGATCCAGCCCTCCGCCTCGCCGCCCATGTACGTCTACCTCGAGACAGGTTCCACGAAGCCGGTGCCCATCGCCCCCACCATCGCCGATGGCGTGGCCGGCGGCATCGAGCGCACGAGCATCACGTGGAGCCTCTGCCGTCGGCTGGTCGACGAGGTCGTCCTGGTGGACGAGGAGGAGATCGCCGCCGCCATGCGCTGGGCCATCGCCGAGCAGCATCTCCTGCTGGAGGGGAGCGCGGCCCTGGGTATTGCCGCGCTGCGAGGCGGCCACGTCAGTGGCATCGAGGGACGGCGCGTGGCGGTGGTGTGCACCGGGCGCAACGTGGACGTGGCGACCGTGCGACGCGTGCTCGCCGACGAGGACTGACTTCCAAGAGGACCTGCGGCAGGACCGGCGAGCGGACCCCTTGCGGCGCGGCCTATCCTGCTGCGGACCCATGGTCCGCACCCGTCTCACCCTCCAGGCGATCGACCTGCATTGCGGCGGCGAGCCGCTGCGGCTCATCACCGCGGGTTTCCCGCCAATCCCGGACCTGCCCATCCTCGAGCGTCGCGCGTGGGTCCGAGAACACGCGGATCACGTCCGCAAGGTCGCGATGTACGAGCCGCGCGGACACCGCGACATGTACGGCGCGGTACTGCTGCCACCCCACCGCAACGACGCGGACCTGGCGATCCTGTTCATGCACAACGAGGGCTTCTCCACGATGTGTGGCCACGGGACCCTGGCCGTGGCGACGGCGCTCGTGGAGGAAGGGCTCTTCCCGGCGACCGAGCCGGAGACGGTGATCCGCCTCGAGGCGCCGGCCGGGCTCGTGACGGCGCGGGTGACCGTGCGAAAGACCGATGGCGGCGGCGCCGAGGTCACCGGCGCCCGATTCGCGAACGTGCCCGCCTACCTCGCCGCGCGGGACCTGGAGGTCCGGCCCGATGGCATCCCGCTGGCGGGCGAGTCGGCGGCACGGGGCGCGCTGCGAGTCGACATCGGCTTCGGGGGCGCCTACTACGGGATCGTGGATGCCGCGGAGCTGGGCCTGCGGATCGTGCCCGGCAACGTCGAGGCGCTCACCCGGGCGGGAGCGGCCGTCACCGAGCTCCTCCGTCGCGACCATGTTCCGGACCACCCGTTCGACGCGGAGATGGGCTTCGTCTACGGCACGATCATCGTCGACCGCGCGCCCGCGGATTCCGGTGACGGTCGCGCCGCGAGCGCGGACTGGCGCAACGTGACGATCTTCGCCGACGCGGAGGTGGATCGCTCCCCTTGCGGTTCCGGCACCTCCGCGCTCCTGTCCCAGGCGGCGGCGCGCGGGCGGCTGGGCGTTGGCGACGCCGTTGCCAACGCGTCCATCACCGGGGAGATCTTCACGGGGACCATCGACGCAGCGACGACGTTTGGCCCGCATGCCGCGGTCGAGACGACGGTTGGCGGCAGCGCCTACCTGACCGGCTACCAGACCCTGGTGGTCGATGAACGGGATCCCCTGGGGGACGGGTTCCTGCTGCGCTGACCAATCGCCACGGCCCTTGTGCATCGCGACGACCTATGCGTAGCATCCCCCACATGACCACCTCGAACCCGGTGCCGCCCACGCCAAAGGAGCGCCGCGGGAGCGGTGGGGCCGCCTTCCTGGGCGCGATCCTCATCATCCTGGGCCTGATCTTCCTGGCCGGCCGGTACCTGAACTTCGATATCGGGCAGTTCGCGTGGCCGTTCTATGTCATCGGACCCGGGCTGGCGCTCCTGCTGCTGGGGCTCACCCAGCGGAACGGCAGCGGGCTGGCCATCGGCGGCTCGGTGATCACGATGGTCGGGCTGCTTCTGTTCTACCAGAACGTGACCGACTACTGGGAGAGCTGGGCGTACGCCTGGCCCCTGGTTGCGCCGGGCGGCAGCGGGCTGGGAATGGTGCTGTACGGGACCCGCGCCCGGAACGCGTCCATGGCCCGCGCCGGCTTCTGGCAGATCGTCACCGCCCTGGGCCTCTTCGCGGCGGGGTTCGTCGTGTTCGAGGGAGTCCTGGGCATCGGCGGCCGGCGCTTCCCTCTCCCCAACTGGGTCCTCCCCACGGTCGTCGTTGGGCTGGGCCTGCTGCTCCTGGTGCGCGGCCTCACCGCCCGCGGTGACGTCCACGCCGGCGAGTCGGACGAGCCCATCTGGCATGCACGCGCCGAGCAGGCCGATGCCGATGCCGATGCCGATGCCGATGGCGACCCCCAAGCCGACGCGAACACGACCGGCCGGGAGGGCTGACACTCAGCGCTTGCTGCGTCCCCCGGCGTGGCGCGCCAGCCAATGGATGCGCCCGCCGCGATGCGAGCGCGAGGTGCCGCTCGCAGGGCGCAGCTCCGAGCGTTCCTGGTGTTCGCGGGCCCGGTCGGCTGCCGCCATGAGCGCGTAGTTGATGCGATCTTCCACGATCGGTCCCTCCCGGCTGCGTCACCACTGAATGACCAGTGGCTGGTGACGCGGTAACGGTACCGCGTTGTGCGTCACCTGTCAATGGCCTTTGACTGGTGATGTATGCTGGGTGGGTGGACCAGCAGATCGACCATGAAGAGCCCGGTGGGCGCGAGTCCGCACCCTCCCGCGCACTCCATCGGCTCCAGGACTTCGTGAACACCAACGACCTTGAAGGGGGCGACGACAAGCTCGGGAGCCCGCGGCTCCTGCGCGACTGGCTGGTCGCCGGCGGAGCGCTCCCCCCACCAGGCCGAGTGACCGCCGACGAGCACCGTCGGACGATCGCGGTCCGTGAGGGATTGCGCGCGCTGGGGCGGGCGAACAACGACGAGCCGCTCGACGACGATCTGGTGCGGGCCATGAACGAGGCGGCCGCCCGTCTGCCGCTGGTGGCCCACGTCAGCGACCCGTCGACCTGGCGGCTCACGCCGGCAGCCGGCGGGGTGGATGGATTCCTGTCCGGGATCATGGCCACCGTGGTCAGTGCCATGGCCGACGGGAGCTGGTCGCGGGTCAAGGCCTGCCGGAACGACACCTGCCGCTGGCTCTTCTTCGACCAGTCCCGGAACCGCTCCGGCACCTGGTGCTCCATGGCCATCTGCGGGAGCCGGATGAAGGCGCGCGCGTACCGGGCGCGGCAGCGTTCGGCACCCGGCGGCGCTCGGCGCTCCGTCCCGGCTGCCCACGCATGACGAAGGGCCGTCTCGAGATCCGGCCGCTCACTCCCGACCGATGGCAGGATCTGGCGGCGCTCTTCGCTGACGCTGGCGCGTACAGCCACTGTTGGTGCACGTGGTGGCGGCAGCCCAGCGCTGCCTTCGATGCCGGATGCGCGAGCGGCGGTGCCGGTAACCGCGCTCTGCTGCGTCGCCTCACCGACGAGGGTCGCGAGCCCGGCCTGATCGCGTACCGTGACGGCCGGCCGGTGGGCTGGGCCAGCGTGGGACCCCGGCTCGAGTTCGGCCGCGTCCTCCGTTCGCCGATCCTGCGGCCCGGCCCCGACGAGGACCCGGACGACCCCGCGATCTGGGCGGTGGTCTGCTTCTGGATGCCGCGCGAGGAACGGGGTCGGGGTCTGGCGACGGCGCTCCTGGGGGCTGCCATCGCGCACGCCACCCAGCGCGGCGCCGACACGCTGGAGGCCTACCCGGTCGACACCGGCGGCGAGCGGCGCGCCGGTTCAGGGCTATTTACCGGGCCGCTGCGCATGTACCGGCGCGCGGGCTTCGAGCTCGTGCCGTCACGCTCGTCGCGGCGCCCGGTGGTCCAGCTGGGCCTCCCTCCCTCAAACATTTCTCCAAGCGCCCACGCCTGAGCCCGGCAGGGAGTGTTGGATAGCAGGGCGGATGCTCGGCTCCGAGTCGTCACCTGCGCACCACACCGGCCTTACGACCCGGGAGTGCGGTTTGACCTGTCACCTGCGCATCACCGCAGCGTTAGGCGACTCCATCGGTCGGTCCCGTCATTTGGGGCGGCTCTCCTGAGCGTGGGCGTGGCTGCCCACCGAGTCGATGGTGCAACGCAAGGCGCCTAACGCTGCTGACGTCCGCGGCTGACGAGTCGGGAGGGTCTGACCGCCGAAATCGGTCCATTGCGCGCGTGCCATCCGCGCCTGACGACCTGCGACCTGACGACCGCGCATCCGCCGCCTATGCTTTGGGGGATGCCATCCCGCGACACGGCCAATACCGAACAGCTTCCCGACGACGTCAACCTGCTCAACGCGGGGTACGTGGCCGACCTCTACGAGGCGTATCGGGTCGACCCGGCATCGGTGGATCCGGAGTGGCGCGCCCGTTTCGAGGCCGGCTTCGCCGGCATGCCGGCCATGGCGCCGACAAAGGGATCCGGCAACGGAAGCGGCGCCCCGGCATCCGCGCCCCCGACGGCATCCGCGCCCCCGACGGCAACCGCGCCCCCTGCGGCATCCGAAGGCCCGGCCGTATCCGAGCGCCCGCCCGCACCCGAGGGCCCGGCCACGGAGCCGGCACTGCCGCTCGGTGCAGCCCTCATTCGCGGGCCCGCTGCGCGCCTGGTCCAGAACATGACGGCCTCGCTGGAGGTCCCCACCGCAACGAGCTTCCGTGACCTGGAGGTGAGCATCCTCGAGGCGCGCCGGCGCGAGCTCAACGCCCAGCTGGCGCCGCGCAAGGTGAGCTTCACCCACCTGATCGGCTACGCCATCGTTCGGGCCGCGGCGGAGCAGCGCTCCATGACCCACGCCTTCGCACGCGCGGAGGGCGACGGCGGGCCACTCCGCGTGGACCCCGGCGCGGTCAACCTGGGCCTGGCGGTGGACGTCGAGCGGCCCGACGGCAGCCGATTCCTGATGGTGCCGGTGATCAAGGGCGCCGACGACATGGACTTCGCCGCATTCCACGCCCGATACGAGGAGCTGGTGGCCGGGGCGCGCACCAACCGCCTGTCGCCCGATGACTTCGCGGGCGGCACCATAACCCTGACCAACCCGGGAACGCTGGGAACCACCGCCTCGGTCCCGCGGCTGATGGCCGGCCAGGGCACCATCGTGGCCACGGGCGCCATTCGGTCGCTCGCCGGTCAGCGGCTGATGACGCTCACCAGCACCTACGACCATCGCATCATCCAGGGCGCGGAATCGGGCCGCTTCCTGGCACGCATCGACGACGCGCTCGCCGGGCGCGACGGCTTCTACGAGGAGGTCTTCGCCTCCATGAACGCCGTGCTGGGCCCCGCACCGGCGCCATCGCCCGCGACGCTGACGGCGGCGCCATCGGGCCAGACCCCGCCACCATCTGCGGAGGCGGCCCTCCCGGCCGGTGTCACCGCGGACGACCTGCGCCACATGGCCGCGGCCATGTCGCTGGTGGGGGCGTACCGCCTCTACGGCCACCTGGGTGCCACGCTCGACCCGCTGGGGAGCGAGCCGCCCGGTGATCCCGCCCTGGACCCGGCGTTCCACGGCCTCACCACGGAGATCATGGATCGCATCCCCGCCGGCCAGCTGGGGGTCCACGTGGCGGGCGAGACGTTGAGCGAGGTCCTGGCCGCGCTGCGCCGCACCTACACCGGGACGATCGCCTACGAGGTCGAGCACATCGGCAACCACGCCGAGCGAGCCTGGCTGCGGCGGGTGATCGAGTCAGGCGAGCACCGCGCGCCGCTCACCGCCGACGAGCAGCGGCGCCTCCTGCAGCGGCTCACCGCCGTCGAGGGGCTCGAGCGCTTCCTGCATCGCGCCTACCTGGGCCAGAAGCGGTTCAGCATCGAGGGACTGGACGCCATGGTGCCCATGCTCGACCTGGTCCTGGAGATGACCGCGGCCCAGGGGACCCATCGCGCCGTCATCGGCATGGCCCACCGCGGCCGGCTCAACGTGCTGGCCCACATCGTGGGGATGAGCTACGACGCCATCCTGGCGGAGTTCGAGGCGGGCCGCCCGGACGAGGCGGTCATGCCGGACTCGACCGAGGCGGACGACGTGAAGTACCACCTTGGCGCCGATGGCGTCTTCCCCTGCACCGCCGGCCCGGTCTCCGTTTCGGTGATGCCCAACCCGTCCCACCTCGAGGCGGTGGATCCGGTGGTGGAGGGACGGGCGCGTGCCGAGCTGACGAACCGGAGCGGCTCCCTCGCCACGCTCGACACCCGCATCACCCTGCCCATCCTGATCCACGGCGACGCGGCATTCGCCGCCCAGGGCGTGGTGGCCGAGACGTTCAACCTCTCGCGCCTTCCCGGGTACGCGAACGGCGGGACCGTGCACATCATCGGCAACAACCAGATCGGCTTCACGACGGGCGCCGACGAGGCGCGCTCCACGACGTACTCGTCCGACCTCGCCAAGGGCTTCGACGTGCCCATCGTCCACGTCAACGCGGACGACCCCGAAGCCTGCCTCGCGGCGGCCCGCCTGGCCATGCTGTATCGCGCCGAGTTCAACGCGGACATGGTCATCGACCTGGTCGGCTATCGGCGCTTTGGGCACAACGAGGGCGACGAGCCCGCGTACAGCCAGCCGCTGATGTACGGGAAGATCGCGGCCCATCCGTCCGTGCGCGAACGCTACCTGGAGCACCTGGTCGCCGATGGCGTGGTCAAGGCCGACGAGGCCGAGGAGAGCGCCAAGGCCCTGGCCCGTGCCCTCGCCACACGCCAGGCCGCGGTCCGCAAGCTGGCAGAGGAGCCGTCGCTCGACCGAGGGACGGACGCCCTGCCGCGCGCGGTGGTGACCGAGCCGGAGACGGCGGTGGCGCGGACGTGCTGCGCGAGCTGAACGAGCAGCTCTACCGATGGCCGGACGGGTTCAGCATCAGCGCCAAGCTGGAGCGGCAGCTGGAACGGCGTCGGGCGGCGCTGGACGCGGAGGAGCCGAAGATCGAGTGGGCCCACGCGGAGTCGCTTGCGTTCGCGTCACTGCTGGTGGAGGGAAACCCAATCAGGCTCACCGGGCAGGACACCGTCCGCGGGACCTTCAGCCAGCGTCACCAGACCCTGGTCGACACCCAGACCGGTGAGCCGTACACGCCGATCCAGCACCTCCCAGGCGCGACCGCAAGCTTCGAGCTGCACAACTCCCCGTTGTCCGAGTACGCGGCGCTGGGCTTCGAGTACGGCTACGCGGTCACCGCCCCGGAGGCGCTGGTCCTGTGGGAGGCCCAGTACGGTGACTTCGCGAACGGGGCGGAGATCATCATCGACCAGTTCCTCATTGCCGGGCTCGCCAAGTGGCGGCAGACGTCACGGCTGACGCTCCTGCTCCCGCACGGCTACGAGGGCCAGGGCCCGGAGCACTCCTCCGCACGCCTGGAGCGCTACCTGGCATTGGGCGCGGAGGGCAACATCAGGGTGGTGTATCCCACGACGCCGGCCCAGTACTTCCACCTGCTGCGGCGCCAGGCACGCCACGCGGAGCTGCGCGCGCTGCTGGTGATGACCCCCAAGTCGCTGCTCCGCCTGCCGGCGGCCGCGTCCCGCCTCTCCGACCTGACCGATGCCGCCTTCCGACCGGTCCTCGACGATCCCGAGTGCTCGTCCGACGAAGCCGCGGCGACCGTGCGCCGCGTGATCCTGTGCAGCGGGAAGCTCTACTACGACCTCACCGGCTCCGAGCACCGCGCTGCGATGCCCGACGTCGCGGTCGTGCGCGTCGAGCAGCTGTATCCCTTCCCGACCGAGGCGCTGCGCACGGTCCTGGCCCGCTACCCGGCCGTGGAGCTGGTGGCCTGGGCGCAGGAGGAGCCGCGCAACATGGGCCCGCGCAAGTTCGTGCTCCCCAAGATCCGACACCTGGTCCCGTTCAAGACACCGCTGGGCGACATCTCCCGCCCGGAGCGCTCACGACCCGCGGAGGGCTACCCCGGGGCGCATGCGAAGGAGCAGACGCGGATCGTGAAGGACGCCTTCGGGGCGTAGCAGCGAACAGCGGCGCGTCGGTCAGTTGACGCGCTTCTCGCGGCCCTCCCAGTACGGCTCCCGCAGGTCCGTCTTGAGGATCTTCCCGGTGCCACCCTTGGGCAGCGCGTCGCGGAACTCGATCTCGCGCGGGACCTTGAACCCGGCAAGCTGGGAGCGGACGTGCGCTCGAAGGTCATCGGCGGTGGCGGATGCGCCCTCCTTGAGCACCACGATGGCCACCGCCACCTCGCCCCACTGGTCGTCCGGCGCCGCGACGACGGCGCACTCCAGGACGGCGGCGTGCGACGCGATGGCGTTCTCGATCTCGACCGAGCTGATGTTCTCGCCGCCGGAGATAATGATGTCCTTGGAGCGGTCCTTGATGGTGATATAGCCCCGCTCGTCGATGACCGCCATGTCCCCGGTGTGGAACCAGCCATCGCGGATCTTCTCCGCGGTCGCCTCGGCGTCGCGGTAGTAGCCGTCCATCACCAGGTTCGAGCGCACCACGATCTCGCCGATCTGCTCGCCGTTCGTGGCCACGTCGTGCCCGTCACCGTCCACCACGCGGAGCGCGGTGCCCACCACCGCGTAGCCGGTCATGGCCTTGCGCGCGGCGTTCATCTCGGGCGCCTCCGCCCGTCCCAGCCAGACGCGCGGTCGAGCGAGCGCGATCACCGGCGTCGTTTCCGACAGGCCGTACCCGACGATTGCCTGGCAGCCCAGCTCGCGCTCGATCGCCTCGACCAGCGTGGGCGACGCCGGCGCACCGCCGATCATCGCCTCCTTGAGGCTCGACAGGTCACGAGTGGCGTGATCGGGATGGTTCACCAGGGCGTTGAAGATGGTGGGCACGCCGAGCAGGTGGGTGACCCCCTCCGCCTCGACGAGGCGCAGCAGCTCGACCGGATCGAACTTGCGGAGCATGACGTGGCGGCCGCCGGCCAGCGTCATCCAGTGTGGCGCTCCCCACCCGTTCACGTGGAAGAGCGGCACCACGTGGAGGATCGTGTCGGCATCGGTGATGCGCAGCACCAGCGCGGTCGAGAGCGCGTGGAGATGCAGGTTCCGGTGCGTCAGCATCACGCCCTTCGGGCGCCCCGTGGTTCCCGAGGTGTAGAAGAGCTCCGCCATGGCGTCCTCGTCGATCTCCGGAGCGCGGTACTCCGCAGAGGCGTCGGCGAGGAGCGCCTCGTACTCGTCGGTCGGGCCTTCCATCCGGATCCAGCGCACCTCTGAGGGGAGGGAGGAGCGAAGGGCGGTGATCATGGGCTCGAAATCGGCGTGGTAGAAGACGACCGTGGATCCGGCGTGGCCCAGGATGTAGCCGATCTCACCAGGCGCCAGCCGCACGTTCAGCGGGTTCAGGACCGCCCCAACCTCGAGGACGCCGTAGTAGGCCTCGAGCAGCTGATGGGTGTTGTAGGTCATGAAGCTGACCCGGTCGCCGGGCTTGACGCCCAGCCCCCGGAGCGCGTTCGCGAGCCGATGGGTCCGCGCCGCGTACTGGGTGTAGGTGAACCGCTTCTCGCCGTCGACGACGGCCTCGACCTCGCCGAAGTAGGCGGCGGCTCGATCGCGAAACTCCAGGACGCTCAACGGGACGCGCATGGCTGGTGGCCCTCGTGCTGCGAAGGACCAGAGGATACGGCCGCCGGAGGAGCGCAGGTTCGAGGGAGCGGCACGAAGGCGACCCGCGCTGCGGGCATACTGGCGCCATGCAGGTCACGCCCCTCCTCGAGCGATATCGAGCCCTCGTTGCGGAACCCCCGGACGAAGCCTTCCCGATCACGTTGGGCGAGGGCGGCACGCCGCTGATCCACGCGCGGCGCCTCGGCGCCGACCTGGGGCTCGACCGCCTCTTCCTGAAGTTCGAAGGCACGAACCCGACCGGCAGCTTCAAGGATCGCGGCATGGTCCTCGCGGTGACCAGGGCGGTCGCGCGGGGGCTCGCGCGGTGGTCTGCGCCTCCACCGGGAACACCGCCGCCTCCGCCGCCGCCTACGCGGCCGCGGCCGGCATCCCCTCGTTCGTCCTCCTCCCCGCGGGCAAGGTCGCGCGCGGCAAGCTGGCCCAGGCACTGGTGGCGGGCGCGCGCCTGGTGATGATCGACGGGAACTTCGACGAGGCGCTGGACGCAGTCCGACGCCTGGGCGAGGAGGGTTCCGCGGCGGTCGTCAACTCGATCAACCCGGACCGCATCGAGGGGCAGCAGACCGCGGCCTGGGAGGTCTGCGACACGCTGGCCGCGGCGCCGGACGCCCTTGCCCTCCCGGTGGGCAACGCCGGGAACATCACGGCCTACTGGCGCGGCTTCATCCGATACGAACGCGAGCAGCGCGTCACGAGCCGCCCTCGCATGCTGGGCTTCCAGGCAGATGGCGCGGCCCCCATCGTCCGCGGCGAACCCGTCGCCGAGCCCGAGACGGTGGCGACCGCGATCCGCATCGGCAATCCGGCCTCGTGGACGCAGGCGGTCGCGGCGCGCGACGAATCCGGGGGCGTCATCGAGGCGGTCAGCGACGCGGATATCGTGGCCGCCCAGCACGACGTCGTGCGCATGGAGGGCATCTTCTGCGAGCCGGCCTCCGCGGCGGGCGTGGCCGGGGTGCGGCGCCTCGCCGCTGACGGGCGCCTCCACAGGTCCGAGACGGTGGTCTGCGTCCTGACCGGCCACGGCCTCAAGGATCCCGACGCGGTGCAGGCGGAGGAGGGAACGCTGACCCCGGTCGCGCCGGAGCTGGACGCCATTCGCCGGGCTATGGGCCTGTAGCCGATCACCGCGCCCCGGAGAGGTGCTCCGACACCACGCGGTCGGCGGCGGCGACGCTCTGCGGGTGTCCGGTCACGACCTCCAGGAACGGCGCGCGCTCCAGGGCGAGGAGCTCCGCCTCGGTGACCGCCACCACGGACGCCGTGCGCGGCACGGCGCGCAGAAGGGCGATCTCGCCGAATCCCTCGCCGGGACCCAGCTCCCGAACCTCTGCCCCGTCGACGAGGACCCGGACCCGGCCCGCGGCGACCGCGTAGTAGCGGTCCCCGGGGTCGCCCTGCCGGATGATGGTGTCGCCGGCCTCCACGTGGACCGGGACCAGGCTGGCGGCCAGGCGCTCCAGGATCAGCGCGGAGAGTGGAGCGAAGATCGGAATTCGGCGCAGGAGCTCCAGCTCCACGAGGTGCACCTCGGACGCCAAGTCGATCTCGCGCAGGGATCCCGCGCTGAGCAGGATGGCGGCCGGCAGGAGGAGACCGATGGCCACGAACGCGGCGTGCGGACCCAGACCGGCAACGAGCAGCGAGGCGATCACCGAGCCGGCGGCGAGCGACGCCATGTCGATCCCTTCCAGGACCCCGAAGATCCGCGCCAGAAGGGCGTGGGGTGCCACCCGCTGGAGGAGGGTCCGCCCGGCCACGTCCATCAGGCTGCGACCGGCACCCGAGACCATGAGCAATGACACCGCGATGACGGGGCCGCCGCCCACTCCCAGCAGGGCCAGCGGCAGCCCGAACATGAGGACGCCGATCCCGAACGGGGTGGCGAGCCGGGGCCTGCCGATCAGGGTGACCGTCAGCGCCACACCCACCAGGCCCCCGGCGCCGAAGACCGCGTTGAGGTAGCCCACCGCGGGCTCACCGGCGGCGAGCAGGTCCAGGGCCAGCACAATGACCAGGACGTCGACCGCCCCCCAGACGACCTCCGCCATGGCAAAGACGGCCACCACGGTCCGGGGCCGGCCGGGATGGATCAGCACCGCGAGCCCCTCGCGCACCTCTGCCAGTGGGTGGCGACGCGGATCGCGCCCCGGCGCGAGGTCGGGATGGGCGGCTCGCACCAGCGTCAGCGCGATGAGGACGCCGGCCCCGGCGACGACCGCCCCGGAGATCGCGAAGATCGCCGCCGAGCCGATCACGGCCAGCCCGAGGCCCGCCAGCGCGGGTCCCAGGAGGATCGACGCGTTCTCGATGGTGCCGCCGGCCACGTTGGCCGCGGTCAGCTCCGCTGGCGTCTCCGCCAGTGACGGAACGAGGGCCGATTGCAGGGGGCGGGTCAGGGTCATCGTGACGTTGGCGAGGGCCGCGAGAAGGTACACCGCGATGACCGCCACCCCGGCCGCGACGGCGGCGGCGAGCGCGAGCAAGGCGGCCCCCTGCATCAGATAGGCGACCACGAGCACCCGGTCGCGCCGGTATCGGTCACCGATCACGGCGGCCAGCGGCGCGAGAATCGCGGACGGGACGAGTTGGATCGCGACCGCCAGGCCCACCTCCGTGGGTCCGCCGACCCTGAATGCGTAGACCAGGACGCCGATCCAGACGGTCCACTCCGCGAGGGAGAAACCAAGGTAGGCGAGCTCGACGACCGCGATGCGCGGGTTGCGAAGGACCGCGACGATCGTGCCGAGCGACGCGCGCAGCGCCATCGGCTCAGGCCCGGCCGAAGCGAACGAGGGCAGCCGTCAGTCGGTCGTGGGGCAGGGCACGGGCGACGATGCCGTCCCGGCCGGTCATCGTCTGGGCGGCGACAAGGGCGTTCGCGATCGCCTCCTCGGTGGCCTCGATGGCGGCCCAGAAGAGGGGCCCCAGGCGATCGTCGCGAAGCGCGGAGACGCGGTAGACGGGATCCGACCCTGGCGCGGCGGCATCCACCGCGCCATTGCCCGTGGCGAAGGCGATCATGAGGTCGCCGCTGTTCGGCTCCCCGGCGCCTCCGGTCCTCCCGATCCCGAGCGCGGGCCGCTGGGCGAGTCGTGTGCACTGGTGAGGCAGAAGGGGCGCATCGGTGGCGACCACGACGATGATCGAGCCCGCGCCGGGCGGGACCTGCGACGGTGCCTCAGGCAGCGGGACCACGTCGGCGCCGATCTCCTCGCCGACCGGCACGCCGGCCACCGCCAGCCGCGGGCGACGCCCGTGGTTGGCCTGGACCAGGACGCCCACCGTGTAGCCGCCATCGGCCGCCGGGAGACGGCGGGACGCGGTGCCGATGCCGCCCTTGAAGCCGTGACAGATCATCCCGGTCCCGCCGCCGACGTTGCCCTCGGACACCGGTCCGCTGCGCGCGGCCGCCCATGCCTGCCGCGCGTGGTCGGCCGTCACGTGGAACCCGTCGATATCGTTCAGGACCCCGTCCCAGGTCTCGCCCACCACCGGGAGCGACCAGAGCGGCGCGCCCGCACCACGGACCTCTCGCTCGATGGCGATCAACGTGTCACGCACCACGCCCACCGAATGGGTGTTGGTGATCGCCACCGGCGAGGTGAGCATCCCCGCCTCCCGGATCCACTCCAGCCCGGTGAGCTCGCCGTTGCCGTTGAGCCGATGGCAGCCTGCGAACGCGGGGCGCGGCCACGGTTCCCCGGGCGGCACCACCACGGTGACCCCCGTCCGGACCGGGCCTTTCCCCGGTTCGAGCGGTCCGTCGCCGCGGACGACGGTGGCATGCCCGACCCGTACGCCGGCAACGTCGGTGATGGCGTTCTGCGGGCCGGGCTCGAGCTGGCCGATGCGGACCCCCAGGTCGCGCGCTCGCACAGGAGGTCGGCGGGCCTCAGTCGAGGTCATCGTCGTCGGGGCTGTTGGTGATCACGACCCCGGCGCCCACGACCAGGACGTCCACGTCGAGTGTCGGCGCATCAGCCGGGAGCGCCTCCTGCCCTTCGAGGCTCCAGGCGAGGCCCGTGGTCAACCCACGCGCCCGGCGTCGCACGCGCCACGCCGGGGGGAGGTGGACCACCACGCCCGCCATCAGGGCGGTCACCTCGAGCCGGCCACCGTCGGGGGCGAGCTGGGCCTCGCGCAGGTCCAGCTCCACGCCGGCCATCCAGGCTCGCAGGCTGCCGCCACGGAAAGCGGTGGCTCTGCTTGCGAGCTCCACGCGGTTCGCAATCGCGACCAGCGCGAGCTCGTCGCTTGTCTCGTCGCCACGCGAGGGAATCAGGGCGCGCGCGAGTGCCGCGACGGCGGTGAGGCCGCCGAGGAACCCTGCGGCGAACAGGAGGATCCGGCGCACCGCGCCATGCTAGGGCCTCCCGCTCCTCGTGGCTGGCTATCCTTGGCAGCCGATGGACCCGGCCCAATGGATGAGTCTCCCGTGAGTGAGGAGCGCGCGAGGTCGCGGTGTGCGTGGGCGGCGCTGGACGATCCCGCGTACCTCGCCTACCACGACCAGGAGTGGGGCGTGCCGCTCCGCGACGAGCGGCGTCTCTTCGAGATGCTGGCCCTGGAGGGCGCCCAGGCGGGCCTGTCGTGGTCCACCGTCCTGCATCGCCGCGACGCGTACCGCCGGGCGTTCGCCGATTTCGACCCGGCCGTGATCGCAGCGTTTGGCCCGGACGACGAGGCTCGGCTGCTCAACGACGCGAGCATCGTCCGCAACCGGGCCAAGGTGCGCGCCGCCATCGGCAATGCACGGGGATGGCTGAGGTTACGGGCCGTGGGCATCGACCCGGTGGAGCACCTGTGGTCGTTCGTGGGCGGGACCCCCCACGTCAACGCGTGGTCGGTTGCAGGCGACGTTCCGACCGAGACCGATGCCTCGCGGGTGATGGCGCGCGATCTCCGCTCGCGGGGGTTCGCGTTCGCAGGTCCCACCATCTGCTACGCGTTCATGCAGGCGACCGGCATGGTGAACGACCACCTGATCGGCTGCTTCCGCTACCCCGAGCTCGCCACACCCGCCGCCGGCTGACCGCGATCCTGCGGCCCGGCCGGCGGCGCTCGGCGGATACACTCGCAGCACATGTCCGCCCTGACCCGCATCGCCAGCGTGGAGGTCCCGGCCAGCTCCGCGAACCTGGGGAGCGGGTTCGACGCCTTCGCCGCGGCCCTCTCGCTCAAGCTGCGCGCGGAGCTCCATCGCGGGGACGAGCCGGGGATCGTGCTCACCGCGCACGGCGAGGGCGTACCCGCGGACGACGCCGACCCGGAAGGGAATCTCGTGATCCGGGCCCTTCGCGCCGGGTTGCGCGCGGCCAACGGCGCACCGGGTGGCGCCGGCTCGTGGCGGATAGAGGTCTCGTCCATGATCCCCGCGGCCAGGGGCCTCGGGAGCAGCGCCGCCGCGATCGTGGGCGGGCTGCTGCTGGGTGCGGCCGCCGGCCGCCGTTCGCCCGCACCCCGATGAAATCCTGGCCCTCGCGGCCGACCTGGAGGGCCATCCCGACAACGTGGCGGCGGCGCTCTACGGGGGGATCTGCCTGGCCGTCTCCAACCCTCACCAGCCAATGACGCTGCGCCGCTTTCGCGTGCCGGATGGCTGGATCCCGGTGGTCTTCATCACCCGGGAGGAGAGCCGGACGGAGGAGATGCGCGCTGTGCTGCCCACCATGGTCTCCTTCACCGAGGCATCGGCGCAGGCCGCCCGCGCGGCGCTCCTCGCCACCGCCGTCGCGACGGCAGATGCAGGGCTGCTGCGGAACGCAATGGACGACCGGCTGCATCAGCCCTACCGCCTGCCCCGGCTGGTAGACAGCCGGCGCCTGATCGGGGTCGCCTACGAGCATGGAGCGGCGGGCGCCTGCCTCTCCGGCGCCGGGCCCAGCGTGCTCGCCATCTGCGACTCACCGGCCATCGCCCACGGGGTCGAGAAGGCGTTCAACGCCTCCGGTGTGAGCGGCATGGCGACCCGCCTCCGCTTCGACGAGACCGGCGCGCGCATCACCACCGCCTGACAGAGGTCCACTCGAACAAGGCTTCGGCCAACGCCCGGCCCAGCCGGCCGGAGCACGGTCGCCGGGCGCCTCCCGGCGACCCTGCCAGTGTTCGGTCCAGCGTGACATAACGTCGCCGGGGCGCGATCCACAGTCGACTCTCCGACGTGGGGTTAGAGCCGCGCTGACATAAGGTCGCTCGCACGCCCGTCCCACGGCCGTCGCGCGGGCCGGCGGCGTTCGGTTACACCTGACAGACATGGCGTCGCCAGTGCCCTGGCCCAGGCCAGCCAGTGCGACGTTCAGTTACCGCCGGCCGAACACGCGGCACGGAGTGCGCGCGGCGGGGCGCGGTCGGACCGCGGAGCACGGCACCGGACCCCCGGTACCATGCTTCGGCCATGTCCCTGGTCACCCTGGCCGGCGTCAGCAAGACGTTCGGAGCGCAGCATCTCTTCAGCGACGTCTCACTCCAGGTTGGAGCGGGGCGCCGCATCGCGATCGTCGGTCCCAACGGTGCCGGCAAGACGACGCTGCTCGAGATCATCACCGGCGAGCAGGAGGCCGACGCGGGCACCGTGGCCCGCGGCCGCGACGTGGTCATCGGCTACCTCCGCCAGGACGTCGCCGACACCGCCGGGCACACCGTGCTGGAGGAGGTCCTGGGCGGCGCCGGGGCGCTTAGCGGCATCGGCCATCGGCTCGGCCACATCGAGGGGGAGCTGGCGGAGGCCACCGAGGAGGCAGAGCTCACCGAGCTGATGGCCGAGTACGGGCGGCTCCAGGATCGGTTCGAGCAGATGGGCGGCTACGGGCTCGAGGCAGAGGCGCGCCGCATCCTGGCCGGCCTCGGCTTTGCCCAGACCGATGTCGAGCGCGACATCGGCACCTTCTCGGGCGGCTGGATGATGCGGGTCGCCCTCGCGAAGCTGCTCCTCGCAAACCCCGACGTGCTCCTCCTCGACGAGCCCACGAACCACCTGGACCTGGCCAGCGTCGAGTGGCTCCAGGGCTTCCTGGCGACCTACGCCGGAGCCGTGGTCCTCGTCAGCCACGACCGGGACTTCATCAACGAGGTCGCCAACCACGTGGCGGAGCTGGCGCGGGGCACGCTCATCGAGTACACCGGCGACTACGCCGACTTCGTGGAGCAGCGCGACGAGCGCATCGCGCAGATGGAGCGGGCCGCGGCGGTCCAGCAGCGCAAGGTCGCACAGACGGAGCGCTTCATCGAGCGGTTTCGCTACAAGGCGACCAAGGCGCGGCAGGTTCAGAGCCGGATCAAGGCCCTGGACCGGCTCGACCGGGTCAAGGTCCCCACGACCCGAACGAAGGCGGTCAAGTTCCGTTTCCCCGAACCACGCCGCTCCGGCCGGGTGGTCATACGCCTCGAGGGGATCGTGAAGCGTACGGAGACCACACCGTCTATGACGGGCTGGACCTTGTCAGCTGGAGCGTGGGCAGAAGGTCGCGCTCATTGGCCCCAACGGCGCCGGCAAGTCGACGCTGCTCAAGATCCTGGCGGGCGTGCTGCCGGTCGAGGACGGAGCCCGCGAGCTGGGCACGAACGTGGAGGTCGCCTACTTCGCACAGCACCAGATCGAGGCGCTGAACCCGGCGAACACGGTCTTCGACGAGCTGGCAGGCGTGGCGCCACGAATGACGACGGCCGAGATGCGGAAGCTCCTGGGCGCCTTCCTGTTCACCGGTGACAGCGTGCAGAAGAAGGTGAAGGTCCTCTCCGGGGGAGAGCAGACCCGGCTCGCGCTGGCCAAGCTGATGGCAGACCCGGCCAACCTGCTCTGCCTCGACGAGCCCACGAATCACCTGGACATCAGCTCCCGCGACGTCCTCGAGGACGCCCTGAATGCCTACCCCGGGACCATGGTGCTGATCACCCATGACCGATACCTGATCCGCAGCGTGGCGAACGCCGTCATCGAGGTCAGCGGCGGCACTGCGACCCTCTATCCGGGCGACTTCGAGTACTACGCGGCAAAACGCGGGCTGGACATCGAGGCACGCGGCGCGACGGAGGGCCACGCCACCCCGCGCGGGCTGGAGACGCCCGCTCCCCGGTCACGCGAATCCGCGACCGAAGTGGCAGCCCGCAAGCGCGTCGAGGCGGAGGACCGGAACCGTCGCTATCGACGCACCCGCGACCTGCGTGATGCGCTCGAGCGCACTGAGCGCGAGGCTGCCGAGACCGATGCCTCCCTGGCCCGGCTCACCGAGCGGCTCGCCGATCCGTCCGTCTACGCCGATGCCGCCTCCGCGCGCTCCCTGATCGACGAGTACAACGCCGCGCGCGACCGCGCGGAGCACCTCGCGGCGGAGTGGGCGCGTGTCGGCGAAGAGCTGGCGGCGGTCGAGGCCGCCGAGAGCGCGACTCCCTCGCCGCCCCGATGATTGCGCCGCGGCGCGGCGCGGCGCCGGAGCTCAGCGGGGCGGGCCTCGTCGTTCTGTCGGCGGTTTGCTTCGGGACGCTGGGACCGCTCTCGCGAATGGCCGGCGACGCGGGCGTCAGCAGCCTGGGGCTGGTCACCTGGCGAGCGACGCTGGGCGGGCTGTGCATGGTCGCGTTCGTGGCGATCCGCGTAATGGCCGGCCACCGAGGGGCCCTCGTCATCGGCGCGCTGAGCTCTCGCGAACGGTGGAGCCTCCTCGCAGCCGGCATCGCGAACACCGTGCTCAATCTCGCGGTCTTCATCGCGTTCGGACGGATCAGCATCGCCCTGGCGCTGCTCGTCTTCTACCTGTACCCCTCGTTCGTGGCGATCGCCAGCGTCGCGTGGTTCGGCGAGCGGCTCGACCGCCTGCGCTGGGCCGCGCTGGCGACCTCGATGCTGGGCATGGTCCTGGTGGTCGCCGGCGGCGGCTCGCTGGGCGGGATCGACACGCTGGGCCTGCTTCTCGCTTTCTTCGGGGCAGTCTGCCAGGCCGTCTACGTACTCATTGCCCGGCACGGGTTCGGCAGGATCCCGGGAGCACAGGCTGCAGGCGCGACCATGCTGCTTGCCGGAGCGCTGTACGCGATCACGGCGGTGGCCATTGGCCAGGCGGTCGTCATAACGCAGCCGCTCGCCTCGAGCGCCGCGCTGCTCCCTATCCTCGCCGCGGGCCTGGTCGGTGCGGGCGTCCCAACGGTGGCGTTCATTGCGGGGATCCGTCTCCTTGGCGCTCCCCGGGCGGCGATCCTGGCAACGCTCGAGCCGGTCGTGGGGGTTACGTTGGCGGCCCTTCTGCTGGGCGAGACCCCGCAACCGATCCAGATCCTGGGCGGCATCTTCATCATCGCCGCCGGCGTCCTTCTTCAGCTGCGCGCGCCGGGCGAGGTCGCCGAGCACGAAGCGGTGACGTCCGAAGCGGTGACGTCCGAGGAATGAGCGCCGAGCCGACGACTGCGCGGCGGCCCGGCGAGCTCCCAGATAGCTAAGCGCCGGCCATCAGGGCGGCATGCACGGCGCGCGCAGCCGGACCGGCCTGGTCGAGCGGGACATCGGCCCAGACCACCCGCAGGCCGCCTTCGTCGAACGAGCCCTCGGCGTGCGCCGGCAGCGGGAGCAGCTCCGGCATCCGCTCCGCGGGTCCCACCAGGCTGATCCGCGCGATCCGCTCCTTGCGGTCGACGGCCAGCATCAGCCCCACGGGCTGCGCGACGCCCCGGCGCGTCCCGGGTCGCACCTCCGTCATGGGCCGACCGGCATCGACGGCGCGAACCACGAGCCGCAGCCGGCCGCGTCGCGCGCGGCGGACTGCCACCGGGTGCACCACCTCTGAGCCCAGCTCCGCGAGGAGCTCCAGCTGACGCGCATCCACCACCGCCAGGAACCGGGCCCCGGGAACCAGGCGCGGATCCGCCTCCATCACACCGCCGGTGTCCTTGAAGAGCTCGCAGCGGTCCGCGCGCAGGGCCACGGCGAGCACCACGGCCGAGAGGTCCGTTCCGCCACGACCCAGCGTCGTCAGCTCGCCGTGGGTGCCGATCCCCTGGAATCCGGCAACGACGGGCACCAGCCCCGAGGCGACCGCCTCGCGCAGCGGCCGCGAGTAGACCCGTCGCACCTCGGCGCCCAGGTGTGCGGCCGCGGTGCGGATGCCGGCTTCAGCCCCGGAGAAGGAGCGCGACGGAATGCCGCGCGCCTGGAGCCCCAGGGCGAAGAGTGCGGCGGAGAGCGCTTCGCCGGTGGCGAGCGCCCGGTCCGTCTCGCGGGCGAGCGGTGAGCCCGCCTCGTGCTGCGGCTCGCGGAGCGACCGCCCGCCATCGGGCAGGAGGACCGCGGCCGACGAGAGGATGGTGTCCGTGACGCCCTCGAAGGCGCTCACCACCACGACCGGCCGCAGGCCGGCGGCGCGCTGCGCGGCCACGGCCGAGACGGCGGCCGCAATGTCCTCCGGGCGCCGCAGGACCGACCCTCCGAACTTGTCAACGACGAACGGCCCTTCCGCGCTCATCGAACCGGCGGAGAGGCGCCCGAAAGGAGCGCCGGCAGCTCGGCCAGGCTGCCGATGACCGGCACGCCCGGCGCGTCGGGCACCGGTGAGCCGGATTTGCCCTGGGCCCGCAGCAGGAGGACGCCGTCCATCCCCGCGGACCTCGCACCGACCACGTCCGCCTGGTACGAGTCGCCCACCATCACCGCGCGGTCCGGCGATACCCCGGCGCGCTCCAGCGCCAGGCGGAAGAAGGCCGGGTCAGGCTTGGCGTGGCCGGCAGCGCCCGACGCGAGGACGAAGTCCAGGTAGGGACCCAGGCCCAGGTCGTCGAGGATCCCGGTCAATGACGATCCCCAGTCGGAGACGACGCAGATCGCGGGCGGATCTCCCCCGCTCCCGTCGCCGGAGCGAATCGCCTTCAGCGCCGGGATGACGTCGGGGTAGACCTCCCAGGTCCTCGCGGAGAACTGGGCCGCCAGGATGCGCTCGATGAGCGCACGACGGCCATGCATCCCGAGCTCCCGGAGCATGATGTCGTGGTAGCGGCGCCAGGTGTCCTCGATGGCATCGTCGCGGGTCCACGTGTCGTTGCCGGGTCGGTGGTACTCGTCCCAGAACCACGTGTCGGCGGCGCGCCAGGCGCGCTGCAATGCCTCGTCTGCGGGCATCACGCCGTGCTCCGCCAGGACCCCGCGCAGCGCGTCAACCAGCGTGAGTCGCGGGCTCAGGAGCGTGAACCCGGCATCCAGGCAGACGAGTCCGTATCGCATGGGCCCAACACGGTAGCGCAACCGGTCTGGATGGGGCTGAGCCGATGCGACCGCCGCCGCAAGCCCCTGCTACCCTCCCGCGGTGCCGAGCTCGCCGCCAGCCGCGACCCTGCGGGGGGTCCGTCACGGGATCCTCGACTGGTACGCGGCGGCCCATCGCGACTTCCCATGGCGCGGAACGACCGATCCGTACGCCGTCCTGGTCAGCGAGGTGATGCTGCAGCAGACCCAGGCCTCCCGCGTCGCAGAGCGCTTTCCGCGCTTCCTGGAGCGCTTCCCGACCGCAGGTGCCCTTGCGGCAGCTCCCGACCAGGCGGTCCTCGCCGAATGGTCGGGGCTCGGCTACAACCGGCGTGCGCTCGCACTGCGGCGCGCCGCGGCGATGGTGGCATCCGATGGCTGGCCCCGAGAGCCGGCCGAGCTCGAACGGCTCCCCGGGGTGGGCCGCTACACGGCGCGCGCCGTCGCCAGCCTCGCCTTCGGCGTGCCGGTGGGAGTCGTGGACACCAACGTGCGGCGCTGGCTGGTGCGGCGCTTCGGCCTGGACCCCGGCGGACCGGGCGCGAGCCCGGCCGCCCTGCAGGCGCTCGCCGACCGGCTCGCGGGTCCCGGCGCGGACGGCCCGCCCGGCGAGGTTGCAGCGTGGACCCACGCCACCATGGAGTTCGGCGCCGCGGTGTGCACTGCCCGCGCCCCAAGCTGCGGCAGCTGCACCGTGCGCCGTGGCTGCCCGTCTCGCGGCCGGGCGGAGCGGGTTCCGGTGGTCCGCCAGCCACGGTTCGCGGGGTCGCGGCGCGCCCGCCGGGGCGCCATCCTGCGACGGTTGGTAGAGAGCCCCGACCATGCCGTCCCGCTGCATCTCCTTCTCGCCCTCGTCGCCGACCCATCACGCGCAGGGAACGGGGAGGACGCAGAGGACGCAATCCGCTCGCTCATGGACGATCGCCTCGCCCACCGCGTGGGCGGCCTCCTGCACCTCGGCCCCGGGGAGGAGCCAATCGGGCCCGGTACAATCGACCCATGAGCAGCGAGCCAACCACCGCCGAGGCCGCCGAGGACTCGACCGGCCTGCCGATCGCCATCGGCGCACCCATTCCCTCCGTCGGGTTGCGGGCCAGCGACGGGTATCTCCTGAACCTGCGCTCCTTCGTGGGTCGCCAGCACGTGGCCCTGCTCTTCTTCGCGGGACCGACCGCGGAGGGGGCAAAGGGCCGCCGCGGCGAGCGGGTTGCGGATTCGCTCGCGGCAGCGCAGCGGCGGTTCGAGACGGCGGGGATCGCGGTGGTGGGCATCACCTGTGACAACGAGCGCCAGCAGGCCGAGTGGATCGCGGCGCGGTCCTTCCCGTACCTCCTTTTCAGCGACGAGCGCCGGACCGCGGTCTCGATCCTTGGCATCCCGCTGAGCCACGACGGCGAGAACCACAATGTCGAGCGACCGTGGATCCTGGTCGTCGCCCCGGACGGCCTGATGCGTGCCGTGCTCCGCGATCCCGAGCCGGAGTACGCGGCCGACGTGGTCCTGGCCGCCGTGCGACGTGCGGATGGTCTCGACGACGATCGGCCTGACCCCCGCGATGCGGCACCGCCGGCGGGATCCGGGGTCGCGACAGCGGGCGAGACACCGAACCCGCCGACCAGCTGAGGCCAGGGTGATCGCCGTTCGCCTGCACGCGGCCGGCGAACGGCTGCGCGTGGAGGAGCGGCCCCGCCCGTCACCCGCGGGCACCCAGGTCCGCGTCAGAGTGGCCAGCTGCGGCATGTGCCGCACCGACCTGCACATCGCCCGAGGCGAGATGACCCGCGTCGAGCTGCCGATCACGCTGGGACACGAGATCGCCGGCTGGATCGACGCCGTTGGTCCCGACGCGGCCTCGCCCCTGCGCGAGGCAGGGCTGGCGATCGGCGACCCCGTGGTGGTGTTTGGCGGGTGGGGATGCGGTGCCTGCCACGACTGCCGGGACGGCGAGGAGCAGCGATGCGCGAGCGGACGATCACCCGGCTTCCAGGAGGACGGTGGCTACGCGGAGGCGGTGCTCGTCCCCCACCCGCGCCACCTGGTCCCGCTCGGCGGGCTCGATCCCGTGCGAGCAGGACCACTGGCCGATGCCGGCGCCACCCCGTACCGCGCCGTCCGGCGCGCCGGACCGTGGCTCCATCCCGGAGCGCGCTGTGCCGTGGTGGGCCTGGGGGCGCTTGGCCAGTTCCTGGTGCAGTACCTGCGTCGGGCCGGAGCGGGTCGGATCGTGGGCGTGGACACCGATCGCCGACGACACGCTCGCGGCGTCGCCCTCGGGGCCGACCTCTCGGTCATCGATCTCGAGGCGGGACCCATCCGCGACGCCATTGGTGGTGACGCCGACGTCGTCTTCGACCTGGTGGGCACCGACGAGACGATCGAGCAGGCCGGCGCGATCGTCCGCCCCGATGGCCTCCTGATGCTCGTGGGCGAGGGCGGCGGCCACGCGCGCTTCGGGTTCGATGCGGCCCTGGAGAGCTGGGTCACGACCACGGCCTGGGCATCGATCGCGGACCTGCGGGCGGTCGTCTCGCTCGCCCGCGACGGCGCCGTAACATGGGCCGTGGAGCCGACCCCGCTCGTCGAGGCGCCCCAGGCCTTCGACCGCCTGGCCCGCGGTGACGTCGAGGGTCGTATCGTGCTGGTGCCCGGCGGCACCACATGAGGGGCGGACGGTTGCCATCGCTGCTGCTCCGGGGTACAACCTGTCAACACACCGGGGAGAGATCGCACAGCCTCCGATGACCGAAGAACGAACGCAGGATGCGTACCGCGTCCTGCAGGTTGACCCGAGCGCCCACCAGGTCGTGATCCGCGCCGCCTACCTCGCCCTCGCCCGGCGCTACCACCCGGACGGCGATGCCCCTGATCCGCTGCGCATGGCCGATCTCAACCACGCCTACGACCTGCTGCGGGACGATCAGCGACGCCGGCTGTACGACGCACGTCGCGCCGTACTTGGCGCCCAGGATCCGGGGAGCTCCGGGGCGGGGATCCCGGTCGGGCCCGGGCACGCCGGCAACGGCCACGCGAACGGCGAGGCGCAGCGGGTCCCGGTGGCCGCCGCCGCCGCGACCGCCGGGCCGTTCCACCGCGCCCGGCCAGACGGCGGTGGCCCGCCGTCCAGCCAGCTGGACTTCGGTCGATACGCGGGCTGGACGCTCAGGAACCTTGCGCGCCACGACCCCGACTACCTTCGCTGGCTCAGCCGTCACTCGTCCGGGCTGCGGTATCGGGAAGAGATCCTGCGCCTGCTCCCCGACAGCGCCGGGGTCGGCCGCGAGCGCTGACCGCTGCGCGCGGCCGCTGCCCTATTCGCCGCCCAGAAGTCGCGAGAAGAACCCCTTCGGAGCGCTCGGGACGTAGTACGGACGGCCGGCCGCCTCGTAGTGCGCCAGCAACGCCCGGGCGCGGAGGTCAGTGACCACCAGGTCGCGCCGTGAACCAAGATGCTCGGCCGCCACCGCGTGCAGCCGGTTGCGCACCGCGTCGAATTCGGCGAGTGGTGCTTCGGAATGGAGCTCGATCCCCACGGTCCAGGCCGTTCCCACCCGCAGCAACCAGGCGCGCTGCACGGCAGGCATCTCCGCGAGCGCCATGCGAAGCTCGGCTCCGAAGGGCTCGGGCACGCTGGCTGGCAGCTCGAGCGGCGGGAGCGCCCCAAGCGGCCGGCGCGCGCGCAGCGCGGCGGGCGAGGTCAGATCAATGCCCGCCACCAGGAACGGGAGGATGCCGGCCGGGATCTCGACCTGGCCGGCCCAGCCGGCATCCACGATCACCCGCTCCCCGGCACGCTCGGCGCGCTCCAGGAGGTCTCGGCCCCGAATGAGGACGCGATCGCTTCCCGGTGGACCAAGCTGCGCGAACGCCTCCTCGCTGCTGAATGCGGCCAGGAACCGTCCCTGTTCGTCGGTGCCGTGGCGCATCCCCTCCACGGTCAGCTCGCTGGAGTCCGGGACAAGGCCGCTCGACGAACGGACCGGCACCAGGAGGTCCCGGCCCAGCAACGCCGCGGTGCCCATGCCCTCCTCCTCGCCCTCTGCTTCGGCGTGATCTTCGATCGCCCCGGCGGCCTCGACCGACGCGACGCCGGCCTCCTCGTCGGGTGCGGGCTGCTTCTGGGCGGGCTCTGGCCAGTCGAGCCCTTCCGGTCGCTCGTCGGTCATGCCGGCCCTCTCGCCGCCGAAGGGGCGGCCGCCGCAGCGAGCTTGCGAATGGCCGCATCGAGCCGCTGCACGACCCGCTCGCGACCCAGCAGCGCCATGGACCCGAAGAGCGGGGGCGAGACCGTGCGCCCGGTGACCGCCACCCGGATCGGCTTGAAGAAGTCGCCGGCCTTCCAGCCGAAGGCGTCGGCCGCCGCCCGGCACTGCTCCTCGAGGCCCTCCGCCACGAAGGCATCTTCGGGGACCGACGCGAGCATCTCGCGGGCATGCTGCATGGCGCCAAGGGTGGCACCCGCATCGGCCTTCTTGGGCAGGAGCGTATCGGCGGCGTAGTGGGTGGCGACGACGTCGTCGCTCTCCGCCAGGAAGGCGACCAGCTCCGCGGCATCGGCGAGCCGCACGAGGCGCTCTCCGATGAGCGGGGTCACCGCCAGCAGCGTCGCGTCGTCGAGGGCGGCCGGGACGAATGGTCGCAGCCGGCGTGCGAGCTCCGCGTCCGAAAGGGCGCGGATGTAGACCCCGTTGAGGTGGTCGAGGCGATCGGCGTCGAAGACCGCGCCGCCCTTGTGGACGTTCTCGAGCTCGAATCGTTGGGTGAGGCCTTCGAGCGTGAAGAGCTCCTCCTCGGTACCGGGCGACCAGCCCAGGAACGCCAGAAAGTTCACCAGCGTCTCCGGCAGATAGCCCTGCTCGCGGTAGGCACTGATCGCCGTCTGGCTCTTCCGCTTGCTCATCTTGGTCCGGTCCGGGTTGAGGATGAGGGGCAGGTGGGCGAAGACCGGCGCCGGGTAGCCCAGCGCCCGGAAGAGCAGGATGTGGAGCGGGGTGTTCGAGATGTGATCCTCGCCGCGGATCACGTGGCTGATCTCCATGGCGTGGTCGTCGACGGCGACCGTGAAGTGATAGAGCGGGCTGCCGTCCGAGCGGACGATGACCCGGTCGCCGCCCAGCGCATCGGCCTCGATCTCGACTCGCCCGCGCACTAGGTCCTCGAACACGACGCGCTCGTCGGGGACCCTGAAGCGAATCGCGGGGCGCCGGCCGGACGCCTCGAAGGCGGCACGCTCCGCATCGGACAGGGTGCGGCAGCGCCCGTTGTAGCGAGGAGCCTCCCTGCGGGCCTCCTGCTCGCGCCGGACCGTTTCGAGCTCGTCGGGCGTGCAGTAGCAGAAGTACGCATCTCCGGAGGCGAGGAGCCGGCTTGCCTCCGCCGCGTAGCGCTCCAGTCGCTGGCTCTGGTGGTACGGGCCGTACGGACCAAGGTCGTCGCCCCCGGCAACCTGCGGCCCCTCGTCCCAGGCGATGCCCAGCCAATGGAGGTTGTCGATGATGTCCCGCTCGAACTCGGGGGTGCTGCGCGCGGTGTCGGTGTCCTCGACGCGCAGCACGTAGGTCCCGCCCACGTGACGCGCGAAGAGGAAGTTGTAGAGGCTGGTGCGCGCGGTGCCGACATGGAGCGGCCCGGTGGGGCTTGGCGCCATGCGGACGCGGATGGGGCGGTCGCCGCCGGCGTTGGAGGATCATCGGTCTCGCGATGGTAGCAGGGAGGGGCCGCTGGCTCGTTTGGGCACGCTGGCTGGTCCTGGCGGGTCCGGTGCCCGCACAATACGCGCGTGTTCCTGACCGGCACCGCGCTGAACGTCGTCACCGTGCTCATCGGCACCACGATTGGCGTGCTCGCCCGCGCCCGGATTCCGCGCAGGATGCAGGACAGCCTGACCGCCGGCCTCGGTTTCTTCACGCTCCTGCTGGCGGTCAGCATGGGGCTCAGGATCCTGGGCCCGGACGTACCGCGGGGCGATGACATCGCGGTGCTGGCAGCGTTGCTGGTCGGGATCGCGGCCGGTGAGCTGTTGCGCCTGCATGACGGCCTGGAATCGCTGGGCGCCTGGTTCCAGCGGCGCTTCTCCGCCGACGATCGGCCAAGCCGCGTCGCCGAAGGGTTTGTCACCGCATCGCTCGTCTTCTGCGTGGGCCCGCTCACCATCCTGGGCTCCATCGACAACGGGCTGCGCGGCGACATCACGCTCCTGTCGGTGAAGTCGTTGCTCGACGGCGTCGCGAGCATCGCCTTCGGCGCGGCGCTGGGCCCGGGGGTCTACCTGTCGGCGATCACCGTCGCGGTCGTGCAGGGCAGCATCGCCGGTGGCGCCTTCCTGCTCGCGGACGTGATGGACTCGGTGACGATCCTGTCCATCACCGCCGTGGGCGGTCTGATCCTGATGGGCGTCGCCCTGCGGCTGCTGGACCTGAAGGTCGTGCGCGTCGCGAGCTTCCTGCCCGCCCTCGTCCTGGCTCCGATCTTCGTCCGCATCGCGGCCGTCGTGCGCGACCTGGTCCCGTAGCAGGCGGTCCGGCGGTGCCGCGCCTAGCGGTCGCGGTCGTCGAGGCGCAGCTCACGCCGGAAGCGGCCGATCCAGCCCAGCTCCGCCTGGCGCTCCTCCGTGTGCTCGGGAAGCGAGTGCAGCTGGTCGGCGGTGAAGGCCACGTCCAGGTAGGACGGGGTCATCAGGGTGACGTCATCCGCGGGCACGAAGACCTGCCGGCCATTGGCGTCGAGATGGACGATGATGCCGTGGAAGATGTCCTCCCGCTCGGACCCAAGCAGGTCCGCAAGGCTTCCCACCGTCTGGCCGTCCGCGCTTCGCACCGGCGTCTCGTTCTGAACCGCGAGCCAGGCGATCGGCTGGTCCGGAGTCGGCGCATAGTCCGGTGCTCGTTCCTCGGTCACGTCCACCTCCCTTCACGTCCTCGATGGTCCCGCGCGGCACGTGCCGTACAGCGTAGACCCTGCCCACCCGCCCGTGGGACTGTCCTAGCCCAGGATGAATGCGGGCTGCACCGAGCCTGAGACGTCGCCGCGCGGATCACGAATGGGGGGCGCGGCGTAGTCGGCGAGCGATGCAAGGGCATCGGCATCCAGGGTGCCCAGCTGCGACAGGGCAGCGCAGCTCGCGACCGACGCCGCGCGCCGCGCGCCGTCGCCATCCTCGATCTTGAGCGCCACGCCGATGGCGCCGTCCTCCCCGCCGCCGGCGTTGCCGGCGAGCACCCCCACGGCGTGCACTCCCTCGGCACCGCCCTTGGCCACCAGGGCCCCGGGGCGAGCGCGCATCAGTGCCGTGTCGAATCTGCGCCGTTCACCGCCGACCAGCTCCGGGTGCGGCCATCATCGCGTCCCTGATCCGGACGAGCGCCCCCCGCAGCTCCTCATCCGCGACGCTCGACGGATCCGCGAGCCGCGCATAGGCGCGGGCCAGGCCGCGGAGCGGAGTCGCGAAGGTGACCACACCGCAGCCATCGGTGCCGGTCACGATCTCGGCGGCCGGCACGCCGGCGACCGCCGCGACGGTCTCGAGCGCGAGTTGCTGAACGGGGCTGTCGGGATGCCAGTACCGCTCGACCTCCCACCCGGCGGCCTTTGCGTGGAGCGCCATGCCTGCATGCTTCCCGGAGCAGTTATGGCGCAGCGCCGTGAGTGGCTCGCCGTCGCGGAGCAGCCGGCGCGCCGTCTCGACGTCGTACGGTGCGTGCACCCCGCACTGGAGCACCTCGCGGCTCAGTCCGCCCTGGCGCAGGAGGGCCTGCACGGTCCGGACATGCCGATCCTCGCCCGAGTGGCTGGCGGCCATGATCGCCAGCGCTTCGGTTGGCGTGCCAAACCCGTAGCCGTCGAAGCGGCCCGACGCGACGAACGGAGCGAGCTGGAACGGCTTGGCCGCCGAGCGCAGGAAGACGAGGGCATCCGGATCGCCGGCCGATGCAACCAGGGATCCATCCGCGCGGACAACCGCGACCGCGCCGCGGTGGCGGGATTCGATCGTCCCGCCCCGGGTGACCTCGACCATGACAGGTGGCACGGCCGAGCTGCCCCCGCCGTCCACCTTCGCGCCGGACCGACGCCTACTGGCCGGGGCCAGTAGCCTGCCGCTCGGAGGCGACCGCCTCGCGGTCCTGCTTGCTGAAAATCGACGAACTGGACCCCGACCCGCCGGACTCGCCCGACGAACCACCAGAGCCGCCCGACGAACCACCAGAGCCGCCGGAGCCGCTCTGCGAACCCGAGGGCTTGGAGGCTGGCTGCGTGGGCGGCGTGCGCGGTGCCGGCTCGCGGGTCATCGTCACGGAGCCCTCCCAGTGGGCACCCTCCTTGACGACGAGGACCTGCGTCTTGACGGCGCCCTTCACCCGGCCCGTGGCGCCCACCTCGAAGCGGCCGCCGCAGTCGACGTCCCCCTCGTAGTCTCCATTGATGATCACGTTGTGGGCCGTGATGGCCGAGCGGACGCGGGCCTGGGGGCTGATGATCAGCGTCCCCTGGCACTCGATCTCGCCCTGCGCCTCGCCCTCGATCCGCAGGTCACGATCACTGACGTACTTGCCGTTGAAGCGGGCATGGGGATCAATGACGCTCTCATTGCCGGCCTCCGGCCGGCGGAACTCTGACGGTGTGGGAGTCACGTCGACCTCGCTGCTCAATGTGTCTGGATAGAGGTTGCCGACGACGTCCTCGCGCGTCAGGGCGTCGGGTTTCGTGTCACGCTTGCCGAAGACCATGGCTTGGGGATCCTCCTCTTCGGGGCGCAGGCTGGGCACGGGGCGTGCGCGGGTGGGTCGTGCAGGGACGGCATAGCCTACCAGCCATTGCGCGAGGGAGATAGTCCATGAATCTGCAATCGTCCGCGGCCCGTCCTGCAGTCCGGCGTGCGCCCGTTTCCAAGGCTCTGTGGACGCTTCAGTGACCCCCGGGCTCCCAGAGATCCGCGAGCGGTTCCGGCGGTTCGGCATGGAGCACGCGGCCGACGATCACGGGTCTCCCCTCTACCAGAGGCTGTGCATTGGCCTCGCCCGGGACCCGGAGACCTGCGCCCTGCTCCTGGAGGCGGCTCCGGGACAGCGGATCCCGAACCTGCTCCTGGCCGCGGTCCACGATCTCCTGCTCGCCGGCGGGGTCCCCGCCGCGGATCCGCTGGCCGCCTACTACCCGAGCGTGGCTGGCGCGGGCGCCATGGTGCCGGACGCCGAGGCGCCGGCAGCGTTCGCGGCATTCTGCCGGCGGTTCCGGCCGGCCGTCGTCGAGCGCATCCGCACCCGCTCGACGCAGACCAACGAGCCACGGCGCGCCGCGGCACTCGTCCCGGCCCTGGGTCTCGTGGCGGCCGAGGCTGGCGAGCCGCTCGCTCTGCTCGAGGCGGGGACCAGCGCCGGCCTCCTGCTCCAGGCGGACCGGTTCCGGATCCGATACGGCGCGGACGCGACCGGCCCGGCGGACGGGCCGCTGGAGATGACCTGCAGGGTGGTGGGGCCGGACCGACCGCCACTTCCGATGCGTCTGCCGATCGCCTGGCGCGCGGGGATTGACCTTGCGCCCCTCGATGTCAATGACGAGGCGGACCTTCGCTGGCTCCGTGCCTGCCTCTGGCCGGAGCACGCGGAACGGGCCGCGCACCTGACGGCCGCCCTCACGATCGCGCGGCACAACCGGCCGCTCGTGCGCCGCGGCGACATGGTCGACGATCTGCCGTCCCTCGCGCAGCAAGCACCCCGCGCCGCGGCACTGGTCATCTTCCACGCGGCGGTCCTGCCCTACCTCGACGCCGGGCGTCGCCGCGCGTTCATCGAGAGCGTGCGGAGACTGGCCGCCATCGATAGGCGGCCAGTGTGGCTGATCACCTTCGAGGGCACGGATCTCGTGGCACAGCTCGGAGCCGACCTCGGCCGTACGCTGCTCGCCGGGTTCCCGCCGCGGCGGCCGGACGGGCGGGCCTTTGCAGTGGTCGGCTGGCGGTTCGACCCCGACGGAGAAGAGCGGCATCGGCTCCTGGCGCTCGCCCATCCTCATGGGCGCTGGATCGAGTGGCTGGCGAACGCGCCGGACTAGAATGCATGCGATGGCTGACCTCACCGCCCGATTCCCCAACCTCCACGTGAGCGCCCATCCGCTGGTCGCCCACAAGCTCACGCTCCTGCGCGACAAGGGAACCGCGCCCAAGCAGTTCCGCGAGCTGGTCCGCGAGCTCAGCTGGCTCATTGGCTACGAGGCGATGAGCGACCTGGACACGCGGCCACGCTCCATCGAGACGCCGCTGGAGCCAATGGAGGGCGCGGAGCTCGAGCCACCGGTGGGACTGGTCCCCGTCCTCCGCGCCGGGCTGGGCATGGTCGACGCCATGCTCGAGCTGATGCCCACCGCGCAGGTCTGGCACATCGGCCTCTACCGCGACGAGCGCACCCTCAAGCCCGTGGAGTACTACAACAAGCTCCCCGACGCGGCAACGGTGCAGGTCTGCCTGATCCTGGATCCGATGCTGGCCACCGGCGGCTCGTCGGCCGCGACGGTGGACATCCTCAAGGCCTGGGGCGCGGCGCGCATCAAGCAGGTGAGCCTGATCGCGGCTCCCGAGGGAATCGCCACCCTCTCCGAGGCGCACCCGGACGTGGACATCCACGTCTGCGCCGTCGACCGCAACCTCAACGAGCGCGGCTACATCATGCCGGGCCTCGGGGACGCCGGCGACCGCCAGTTCGGCACATTCGCGGGCCCCGGCTCGGAGCCGGGTCACGCCTCCGACGAGACCGCGGAGGTGGTCCGTCGCCTGCAACGCACCCTCGTCGACGGCTGACCGACCGCAGCCCTGCGGATGCGTTGGCGGGCAGCCGCCTGACGAACGCGCCGGACACCGCGGGGGACAACGAAACGTCCCGAAGGAACCGCCTCCGGCCCGTTGATGTGATCTCCGGTGCCGTTGGCCGCCCCTTCGGGACGCCCACAGAATAGGACCGGTCGATCGGGCAACGCAATCCCACTTATCCCCCACTTTTGCGGGCTGAGCGGAAGTTATCCACATTCGGTCCCCCAACCGGTCCTGCAGCCGGCGCCCGCGGGTCGAACTCAGGCGGGCGCGACCACCTTGGCGGGATCGAGACGCGAGACGGTGCCGTCCTTGGCCGGCACCCAGAGCGAACCGTCGCCAAAGGCGACGCGGCGCGCCTGCGGACCCACGGTCGCGACCCCCTGGGGCTCGCCGGTGACCGCGTCCAGGCGCCAGATTGTGTAGTCGACCTGGCAAACCGCCCACAGCGAGCCGTCATGCAGCAGCAACCCCTCGACCCCCTGTCCGACGCGGACCGCCAGCGTGGCCTCCTGGGACGATGGGTCGACCCGGACGACGCGACCGTCCGCCAGCGCCGCGACCCAGACCACATCTGCGGATGGCGCGATCCCTTCCGACCCGGACCCGGTCTTGATCCGCTCGCCCACCGTGTTCGTTGCCGGATCGATGCGACGCAGGTCGTTGCTGTACGTACCGGTGACCCACACCCCGTCCGGTCCAACCTCCACGTGGCGCGGCGTGATGCCCACGGTCATGGTCGCCAGCACCTCCCCGCTCTGCGGGTCCATGCGGAGCACTTCGCCCGCCTGCTCCAGGGTGACCCACACGGAGCCAAAGCCGATGGCGATCCCCTCGACCTTGTCCCCGGCAGTGAAGGTCGCGGTCACCGCGTTGGTGGCCGGGTCGATCCTGGAGACCGTGCCCTCATCGTGGTTGGCGACCCACACCGCACCCTCGCCCGCGGCCACGACCAGCGGGCCGGCTCCCACCTTGATCCGGGCCGCCACCGCGTTCGTTGCCGGATCCAGGCGGATCAGCTCCCCGGTGTCGTAGCTGGAGATCCAGGCCGCGTCACTGGCCCAGGCGATCCCGATCAGCTCGCCGCCAACCTGGATCGTGGCCTGGGTCGCGTCCACCGCGACCGGTGGCGAGGGATCGACCGTCCGCAACGGCATCGGCGACGCGCTGGCGGACGCGCTGGCTGAGCTCGAAGCCGATCCGCCGCCCGCGCTGCAGGCAGCGAGCAGCATGGCAACGACCACGGTTGCGAGCCACGTGCTCCTCATGGACACCCATACCTCGCAGGCGGTTCGCGGGTTCACCGGCTAGGCTTTGCGCATGCCAACCCGCGTGCTCTTCATCTGCACCCACAACAGCGCTCGATCCCAGATGGCGGAGGGGATGCTCCGCGCCTGGGGCGGCCCGGAGTGGGAGGCTCACTCCGCAGGGGTGGAGCAGACATTCGTGCGCCTCGAGGCCATCTCGGTGATGGAGGAGATCGGGATCGACATCAATGATCAGCAGAGCAAGACCCTCGAGCGGTACCTGCCCTGGGCCTGGGACCTGGTGATCCCCGTCTGCGAAGAAGGGGCCGCGGCCTGTCCTTCAATCCCGGGCGCGCACGTCGTCGAAAAGTGGCAGTTCGACGACCCCAGTGCCGCCGCCGGCTCCGACGAAGAGCGGCTGGAGGTCTACCGCCGCGTCCGCGACGAGATCGCCGCGAAGGTGCGGGAGCTGATCAGCCGCGGGGCCTGAGGTTGACAACCCCCGTTCCCGTCTGTCCCCACTGCTCGGCACCGGCAGAGCGTCCGCTGGTCTGCGACCGATGCGGGTGGCGATGGCATGCCAACCCCTACCCGGCTGCCGGCGTCCTTCTCGAGCGGGCCGGCGCCGGCGGCGAGGCGGAGGTGCTGCTCCTGCGGCGGGCCGTGGAGCCCGGGTACGGCGCGTGGGACCTGCCGGCCGGTTTCCTGGAGCCCAACGAGTCGTCGGAGGACGGCGCTCGCCGCGAGGGGCGCGAGGAGTCCGGGCTCGAGATCGAGCTCCTGCAGCTGGTTGGCGTCTACTCCAGTCCGGAGGGCAACGCGGTCGCCGCCGTGTATCGCGCGCGACCGGTGGACCCGGCGGCCAGCGTGCGGCCGGACCATGAGTCGAGCGAGCACGCCTGGGTCGCGCGCAGCGCCGTGCCCGAGTGGCTCCCGCGGATGGCGTTCCGCTCCATGGCCGCAGCGCTCGATGACTGGGCGCACGACCGCATCGGCAAGGTGCGGGGCTGACCGGCCGGGGTCAGTCCGTCGCCGCCGGAATCGCCGCCACCAGCAGCTCCTGCATTACGCCGCGCCGCTCCAGCCACGGGAAGTGACCGATGCCCGGCAGCACATGGAGCACTGACCCGGGCACCAGCGCTGCGGCGGCGCGCGTCGCCTGCACCGGAATCGGGTCCTGCTCGCCGTGGATGAAGATGGCGGGCACCCGCAGTCCGGGCAACGCCTGCTCCAGCGTCCGGCGTTCGAGGTGCGCATGGATCGATGCCCAGGTGGCCAGGTGGCCCTCGAGGTCCATGGCCATGGAAGGCATCGGCGGCGCCTCCCCGGGCCTGGCGAAGTAGTAGGGCCAGAGAAGACCAAGGGCCTCGATCTCCTGCGCCACGGTGACCTCGCCTGACTCCTCGAGCGCGTCGATCTCCTCGATGCGTGCCCGGCTGCGGTCGTCGAGCGGCCGCATCAGGTTCTCCCCGAACTCCTGCTGCCCGCCGTCGCCCACCGCCCCGAGCGCGTCGACCACCACGATCCCCGCGACCCGCCCGGGGTGCATCACTGCCAGGTGCATGGCCAGGTGGCCACCCCAGGAGTGGCCGAGCACCCACGGCCGCTCCCAGCCCAGGGCGTCCATCACCGCCACGGAATCGGCGACGTGGCCCTCCACGCTTCGATCGCCGTCCACGACCGAGGGCGAGATCCCGCGTTGCTGGTAGTGGACCGCCGTGAAATCGGCAGCGAGCTCCGCCGCCAACGGGGCGAGGTAGTCGGAGAGGCCCGGTCCCCCGTGGAGGAGCAGGATCGGCGGACCAGAGCCCCACCGGTGCCCGGCCAGCACACCGCCGGAGACCGGAAGCGTGACATCTTGGCTGCGGTGCCTGACGGCGTGGGCGCCAACGGCGGGATCTCCACCTTCGGCACCCACGCTTGTGACCATCGGCTCAGGTGCACGCTTGCGCATACGTGCAGTATGCAGCCGGGGAAAAGCTTCACCGTCGGGTCACGCTGATGAGGCTGCGCTACACTCGGACGCAGAGAAGATCGCAGGAGAACCATGCCGGACGCACACGTCAAGGTTGCCGTCACCGGTGCAGCCGGTCAGATCGGCTACGCCCTTCTGTTCAGGATCGCTTCCGGCCAGATGTTCGGGCCGGAGACGACGGTCGATCTCCAGCTCCTGGAGCTGGAGGCGGCGCTTCCCGCGCTCGAGGGCGTGGCAATGGAGCTCGACGACTGCGCGTTCCCGCTCCTGCGCCGGGTGGTTCGCACCGCGTCCGCCGACGAGGCATTCCGCGACGCCAACTGGGTGCTCCTGGTGGGTGCCGTTCCGCGCAAGGCGGGCATGGAGCGCAAGGACCTGCTCACCGTGAACGGAGGCATCTTCACCACCCAGGGCCGGGCCATCGGCGCCAACGCGGCGGATGACGTCCGGGTCCTGGTGGTCGGCAATCCCTGCAACACCAACTGCCTGATCGCCTCTGCCAACGCGCCGGAGATCCCGGCAGACCGCTGGTTCGCGATGACCATGCTCGACCAGAACCGCGGCCGGTCGCAGCTGGCCGCCAAGGCAGGCGTGCCGGTCGAGGCGGTGCAGGATCTCGCGATCTGGGGCAACCACTCGAGTACGCAGTTCCCAGACTTCTACCATGCGACCGTTGCCGGCAAACCGGCGCCGGAGATGATCGACGAGACCTGGCTGCAGGGCGAGTTCATGAGCACCGTCCAGCAGCGCGGTGCCGCGATCATCAAGGCCCGCGGCGCCTCATCCGCGGCGAGCGCCGCCAACGCGGTGGTCGACACCGTGCGCAGCATCGCGCGTCCTGGCGGCGAGCTCTTCTCCGTCGCCATCAAGGCCCCGGCAGAAGGCGGCTACGGGGTTCCAGAGGGCATCGTCTTCGGCTATCCGGTGCGCGCCGTCGCGCCGGGCAGCGTGGAGGTGGTGCAGCGCATCGAGCACGGCCCCTGGGCGCAGGCCAGGATCGATGCGACGCGCAACGAGCTCCTCGAGGAGCGTGAGGCAGTAAAGGACCTGATTCCATGACCGACCAGACCGCAGTGCGCCGCAGCGGCGCGAACGGCAACGCCCCCGCAGCCGCCCAATCCGCCACGCTCACGTTCGGCGACCGGACCGTGGACCTTCCGGTCATTTCCGGCCCCGAGGGCGAGACCGCGGTCGACATCGCGAAGCTACGCTCGCAGACCGGCCTCATCACCATGGACCACGGGTTCGTGAACACGGGATCCTGCACCAGCGCCATCACCTTCCTGGACGGCGAACGCGGCATCCTCCGCTACCGCGGCTATCCCATCGAGCAGCTCGCCGAGCAGAGCACGTTTCTCGAGGTCGCGTACCTCCTGATCTACGGTGAGCTCCCGACCGTGGAGCAGCTCGAGACCTGGGTGACCGACATCACCCACCACACCCTGATCCACGAGGAGATGCGGCGCTTCTTCGACAGCTTCCCGTACGACGCGCATCCCATGGCGGTCCTCGCATCGGCCACGGTGGGCATGTCGACCTTCTACCAGGACGGCCGGGACCCCTGGGATCCCGAGGTGGCGGAGCTCACGATCCGGCGCCTCATCGCCAAGCTGCCGACCCTCGCGGCCTGGTCGTTCAAGAAGGCAATCGGCCAGCCCTACGTCTATCCGCGCAACGACCTCGACTACTCCTCGAACCTGCTGCACATGATGTTCGCCGTGCCGGCGGAGCCCTACGAGGTGCATCCCGACGTGGCGAAGGCTTTGGACCTGCTCCTCATCCTGCACGCCGACCACGAGCAGAACTGCTCGGCCTCCACGGTGCGCATGGTGGGATCGGCAAAGGCGAACCTGTATGCGTCGATCTCGGCCGGGATCTCCGCCCTGTGGGGCCCGCTCCACGGCGGCGCCAACGAGGCGGTGATCCGAACGCTCGAGCGGATCGTCGCCGACGGCGGGAACATCCGGAAGTACGTGGACCTGGCGAAGGATCCCGACGCCAACTTCAAGCTCCCCGGCTTCGGGCACCGGGTCTACAAGAACTTCGACCCGCGCGCGACGATCATCAAGGGCGCGGCCGAACGGGTGCTCAAGGCGACCGGGGCCACGGACCGGCTGTTCGAGGTGGCACTGGAGCTCGAGGAGATCGCGCTCCACGACGAGTACTTCGTCGCGCGCAAGCTCTACCCGAACGTGGACTTCTACTCGGGGCTGATCTACCGCGCCATCGGCTTCCCGAACAACATGTTCACCAACTGCTTCGCCATCGGGCGGCTGCCCGGCTGGGTCGCCCAGTGGCGCGAGATGGTCGGGTCGCCGGACACCAAGATCGGGCGACCGCGCCAGGTGTACACCGGATCGACGACGCGGGACTACGTGCCGCTCAACGCGCGCTGAGTGCGTTGGTGGCCGACCCGAGCGGACCGCGGGGAGCGCGCTCGCGCGGACGCGGAATTGCCGAGCGCGGCATCCTCGAATCCGTCATAACTACGCGGACATGCGACTGACCGTCCTGGGGCGCAGCCCCGCACGACCAAACCCCGGAGAGGCATGCGCGGGCTACATCGTCGAGGGAGGCGACTCGCGCGTCCTGGTGGACGTTGGGCCTGGTGTCGTGGCCCAGCTCCTGCGACGCAACACCCCCGACGAGCTGGACGCGGTGCTGATCAGCCACATGCACACGGATCATTGCCTCGACCTGATCACGTTGCGCTACAGCTATCCGTGGATCGACGTGGCCAAGAAGCGGCTGACCGTTATCGTGCCTCCCGGCGCGAGCGCCCAGCTCGCGGACCTGGCCCTGGGCGCCGGCTACGCCAACTTCTTCGACAAGAGCTTCATCTTCGTGGAGCACGACGGCAAGCGGCCCATCGAGGTCGGCGACCTGCGGTTCGAGCCCGATGAGACGCAGCACTACGTGCGCACCTGGGGCTTCCGCATCACCGCGCGCGGCGCAGATGAGGACCCGAACCGGGTGCTCGCCTACTCGGCCGATGCCGGGCCCTGCGACGCGCTGCCCCGCATTGCCGACCGCGCCGACCTCTTTCTCTGCGAGGCCGCACTGCGCTCCATCAAGGAGGACGATCCCGCGCCGCTCAGCCGCGGCCACCTGCTCCCGTCCGAGGCGGGCGCCGTGGCCCAGGCCTCACGCGCGCAGCGGCTGGTGCTGACCCACATCCCCGTGGCCGACGGCGGCGAGTGGGCGCTCTCCGAGGCACGTGCCGCATACGACGGCGAAGTCGGCATCGCGGAGCCGCTGCGCACGTACGAGGTCTAGCCCGGATCCGTCACGAGGCGAGGATTCGTTCCTAGCGCTCGCCCACGATCCGCGCGCGGGCAATGTATCGGTCCGCCGCCCACGTCGCCGCTCCCCAGATCAGCGCCGCAGCCAGGGTGAACCCCACCGCGGCCGCGATCCACAGCGGCGCGCCGGAACCGGGCAGGTAGCCGAAGAGCAGCATGGAGCCGAAGAAGAAGAAGACCACCAGGCCAATCATCACCAGCCCGATCTTGGCCGAGGTCCACAGGAACCATCCCAGCGAATGACCCTGGGCACGGCCCGCAAGCCACAGGACGCAGGGCCCCGCGGCACCGGCCAGGGCCGTGTACAGGCCCGGCCCGCCCATCAGCGCACCCGCGCCAAGCCGCTCCCCCAGGATCATGGCGCTGAAGAGCCAGACTCCCAGCAGCGAGCTGCCGGCGCCGATCCCCACCAGCCAGATCAGGAGCACCGTGGCGGTGCCGCCGGAGAGGCGCTCCACCAGCTCACCCTGGGCGTCGGGCACGAGCTGCGTGGGCCCGTCCTCCGCGATCTGCGGCGGCTCGCCGGGGTGGTCGTGTGTCATGGAGGCCAAGGGTAGCGCTAGACCGATGTCGTCGCCGCGAACGCGGCGTCAAGGTCCGAGAGCAGGTCATCCGCGTTCTCGATGCCCACCGAGAGGCGGAGCAGCGACGGGGGCACGGCGAGCGGCGATTCGGCGACGGAGGCGTGGGTCATGGCCGCCGGCAGCTCGATCAGCGATTCCACCGCGCCGAGCGACTCGGCCAGGGTGAAGAGACGGGTGGCCCCGGCCACGGCACGGGCCCGGCGCTCACCGCCGGCGCCATCGGCGATCTCAAAACTGACCATGGCACCGGGGAGCCGCATCTGGCGCTCCACGAGCCCGCGCTGGGGATGATCCGGCAGCCCGGGGTAGTGCACGCGGGCCACCTCCGGGCGCTGGACCAGCCAGTCAGCGACGCGCGCGGCGTTCGCCGACGCGCGCTCCATGCGGACGGCGAGGGTACGCAGGCCACGCAGCACGAGCCAGCAGTCGAAGGGCGAGGGCACCGCGCCGGCCGCGTTCTGGTGGAACGCCAGCCGCTCGGCGAGGTCGGCACGGCTGGTCGCCAGCAGGCCGCCGACCACGTCGGAGTGTCCGCCCAGGTACTTCGTCGCCGAGTGCACGACCACGTCCGCACCCAGCTCCAGCGGCTGCTGTAGGAACGGCGTGGCGAACGTGTTGTCGACCACGGTCATGGCGCCGCTGCCCGCAGCCAGGCGCGCGACGGCGCTGATGTCCACGATCTTGAGCAGGGGGTTGGTGGGCGTCTCCACCCACACCATCCGGACCGGGCCGCGATCGTGGCTCGGGACGAGGGCGGCGGCCAGGGCGTCGAGGTCGCGCAGGTCGACGGCGACGGGATCCACGCCGTAGCGACGCCAGACCCGGTCTGCCAGGCGCCATGTGCCGCCGTACACGTCGTCGCTCATGACGACCCGCTCGCCGGGATCCAGGAGGTACCCGACGTTCTGCGTGGCGGCCATCCCTGAGGCGTAGGCAAGCCCGTGCGCCCCACCCTCGAGCGCGGCGATGGCAGCCTCCAGCGTGCGCCGGGTGGGGTTCCCGGTACGCGCGTACTCGTAGCCGTCCCGGGTGGCGCCCACGCCGTCCTGCTTGAAGGTGGTGCTCAGCTGGATGGGCGGGACCACCGCGCCGCTCACAGGATCGGGATCTGCGCCGGCGTGGACGGCCAGCGTCTCGAATCGGTCGCGGCCGGCGCCGCCATCGGTCTGGCTCATTCGCCGGCCATTGTGTCACGCGACCCGGCTGGCGTTCGAACCGGAGGCTCCCGAACGGGTACGACCCGGCTCGTGCCCGTCCGGCCCTCCAACGTCTTGACGCGTGGCGCGCGACGCGACAGCGCACGGGCACTACAGTTCCCGGAGATTCCGCCACGATCGAAAGGTTGGTCGCGATGACCTTCGAGCGCTCTCTCCCCGGCACCGGTATCGGTTCCGAACACGCCGCACCGCCGCTCGGATCCACCGGCGACGACCCGTGGCCGGCGGAAGCCGAGATTCCGGTCCAGCTCAAGCTCCAGATCCTGACCACCGAGCACTGGAGCCTGCTGGCGACCCGCGCCCTGGCCTGGAACGAGGCCTTCAGCCGAGCCGGAATGTTCCTCACCACGCTATCCGGCGCGATGGTCGCGCTGGCGCTTGTCGCCCAGGCGTCCGGGTTCAGTGGCGACTTCGCGCTCTTTGCGCTGGTCGTGCTGCCGATCGCGCTGTTCGTGGGCGTCACGACCATCCTCCGCCTCGGGGCGGCGAACTACCACGACGCGATCTGCGTGATGGGCATGAACCGGCTGCGCGGGGCATACCTCGAGCTGGCGCCGGGCCTGGAGAAGTACTTCGTGATGAGCGCGCACGACGACACGCTGGGCATCTCACTGACGACCGGCGTCCGGCCCGGGACGCTCGTGCACCTGCTCTCCGGCACGCCGACCCTGGTCATGGTGCTCAACGCCACCCTTGCGGCGGTCATCGTGGCGCTCTTGACGCTGCGGGTCGGGGGCGGGACCTCCCTCGCGCTGGGGATCGGCGGGGTGGTGTTCGTGGCGACCGTGATCGCACACGGACTGTACGCGCGTCGCGACATCGCCCGTGGCGCCCGGGAGAACCGTCCGCTCTTCCCCTCCGCCTGAGCTAGCCCGCAGCGGCCCGCATACGCCGCAGGACCAGGATCGTGACCGCCAGCGCGTAGGCGACCGCGGCACCCACAAGGGCCGCCAGGGGCAGGCTGCCCGGTTCCATGCCGTCGAGAGCGCCAGGGACGTTGAGGAGCAGCACGCCGACGCCGGAGAGAGCGGCGACAACGGTGACCAGGACCGGGATGACGCGAGCCCCGCGCGGGGCGACGAGGGTCGCGAAGCCCGCCACGGCGGTGGCCACCACCAGCCCGAAGAGGCCGGCCGTCGGACCGAGCAGCCTGGCGGAGAAGATCCCGTACCGGTCGACCGCCCAGGCGTGCAGTACGGCGTTCGTGGCGCCCGCCAGGAAGAGGCCGACCACGGCGATCGTCACCGCATCCTGCCCGACGCTCGGCCAGGCGCCGAAGGAGCTCCGCGCGAAGAGCAGGAGGGCGCCGATGGCCAGCCCACCCCAGACCAGCGGCAAGACGGCCTGCTGCAGATCGCCGGGCAGGACGGCAACGAGCGGGAGCGACAGGTACAGGCTGGCCCCAAAGGCAAGGATGGAGAGGGTCGCCCACCACGCTGCCCGGCCCGCGGTGGCAAGGGTGGGATCAGCGATCCGCGCCATCGGCCGCACTCCGGTCCGGCTCAGCGAGTCCGCGGGAAGCCCAGGTCGACGCTGCTGGTCGAGGGATCCGGCCAGCGCGAGGTGACGACCTTGCCCCGGGTGTAGAAGGCGATCCCCTCCGGCCCGTACATGTGCAGGTCACCGAAGAGCGAGGCCTTCCAGCCGCCGAAGCTGTAGTAGGCGACCGGCACCGGGATCGGGACGTTGACGCCCACCATCCCCACCTCGACGTCGAACTGGAACTGGCGCGCCGCGCCGCCATCGCGGGTGAAGATCGCCACCCCGTTTCCGTACGGGTTGTCGTTGATGAGCTGCAGCGCGTCGGTGTAGGTGGGGACCCGCACGATCTCGAGCACCGGCCCGAAGACCTCGTTCCGGTAGCACTCCATCTCAGGCGTGACCCGGTCGAGGAGCGAGACGCCCAGGAAGAACCCTCCATCGGCCTTGGAGTAGAGGACGTGCTCGCGCCCGTCGACCACGACCTCGGCGCCCGCCTCCCGCCCAGAGTCCAGGTAGGACGCGACCTTGTCGCGGTGCTCACGGGTGATGAGCGGGCCCATCTCCGAGGACGGATCGCTCCCCGGGCCAACCTTCACCTTCGGGAGGCGCTGCCGGATCGCCTCGACCAGGGGATCGGCCACATCACCCACCGCGGCGACCACGCTGATCGCCATGCAGCGCTCGCCGGCCGAGCCGTACGCGGCGGAGACGGCGGCATCGGCCGCCATGCCGATATCGGCGTCGGGCAGGACCACCATGTGGTTCTTGGCCCCGCCCAGGGCCTGGCAGCGCTTTCCTGCCGCGGTCGCATGCTCGTAGATGTAGCGCGCGACGGGCGTGGAGCCCACGAAGCTGATGGCGGACACGTCCGGGTCGGACAGGATGGCGTCGACCGCCGCCTTGTCGCCGTGGACGACGTTGAAGACGCCATCGGGCAGGCCTGCCTCTTTCATCAGCTCGGCCATGTAGACCGATGCCGACGGGTCCTTCTCGCTCGGCTTCAGCACGAACGTGTTGCCGCAGGCGATGGCGTTGGCGAACATCCACATGGGGACCATGGCCGGGAAGTTGAACGGGGTGATGCCGGCCACCACGCCCAGCGGCTGGCGGATCTGGTACACGTCGATGCCGGTCGAGACCTGCTCGGAAAAGCCACCCTTGAGCAGATGCGGGATCCCCGTCGCAAACTCGATGTTCTCGAGGCCGCGTGCCACCTCGCCCTGTGCGTCGGACGGCACCTTGCCGTGCTCCGCGGTGAGGTGGGCGGCAATCTCGACCCGATGCTGCTCGACCAGGTTGCGGATGCGGAACATGATCTCCGTCCGCTTGCTGATCGACGTGGCGCGCCAGTCGGGGAAGGCGTCGGCGGCCGCCTGCACGGCGGCGCGGACCTCCTCGGGGGACGCGAAGTCGACTTCGCGGGCAATCTCGCCGGTCGCCGGGTTGTAGACGGGTCCAGAGCGCCCGGAGCTGCCGGCCACCCGGCGCCCGTTGATCCAGTGGTTGACCCGCTCGGTGCTGTTCGCAGTGGCTGCGGTGGGCTGGGCGACCTGCGTCATGCCTGCGTACCTTTCGTCCTTGGTGCCGGGAAGTCTTCAAGTCTTTTAAAGAGTTGGGGAACCCACCTTACCGCGACCCGGTTCGCGTGTCAGCCCGAACGCCTGTTCGGCTCAGGCGCGTCGGACGATGACGCCCGGCCGCGGTCGAGCGCCAGTCGTAGTCGGTGACGGCCTCGTCCGCGCCCAGGAGGCCCACGGAGCGCAGCCAATCCTGGTTGTACAGCTTGCCGATGTAGTTTCGACCGGAGTCGGGCAGCAGCACGACGAAGAGCGCGTCCGGATCGTCGACCTCGCGTGCGACCTGCAGCGCGGCCCAGAGCGCCGTGCCCGACGATTCGCCGACCAGGATCCCCTCGGTCGCCGTCACCTGGCGGGCCGTGAGCATCGAGTCACGATCGCCGACGCGCACGATCAGGTCGCACACCTCGCGGTCGTAGGTGGCCGGCCAGAAGTCCTCGCCCACCCCCTCGGTCAGGTACGGGCGCGGCGTGTCGCCGGAGTAGACGCTCCCCTCGGTGTCCGCACCCACGATCGTCACCGCGGGGTTTCGCTCGCGCAGCGCCTTGCCGATCCCGCTGATCGTCCCGCCGGTGCCGATGCCCGCCACGAAGTGCGTGATGCGTCCCGCGGTCGCCTCCCAGATCTCGGGCCCTGTCGCCAGCTCGTGCGCCCGCGGGTTCTCCGGGTTCGCGTACTGGTCCGGCTTCCAGGCGCCGGGGATCTCGCGAGCCAGGCGATCGGAGACGCGGTAGTAGCTGCGCTCGTCCTCCGGGTCAACGTCGGCGGGACAAACGATGACCTCCGCCCCGTAGGCCCGCAGCAGGGCGCGCTTCTCCTCCGACTGCTTGTCGGCCATGACGAAGATGCACCGATAGCCGCGCACGGCGGCTGCCATGGCCAAACCCACGCCCGTGTTCCCGCTCGTGGGCTCGACGATGGTGCCGCCCGGCTTCAGCAGGCCGGCGCGCTCGGCGGCTTCGATCATGGGGACGCGCGATGCGGTCCTTCACCGAGCCGCCCGGGTTCACGGTTTCGAGCTTGGCGACGACCCTGGGGCGCAGGCCGGCGGCGAGCCGATCGAGGGCCACGAGCGGGGTGCGGCCCACGGCCGCGGTGACATCGGGAAGGATCGCCGGCTCGCCCCCTGTGCGCGGGGTCTCGAGCGCATCAGCCAGGAGACGGCTCCGAGGACGGCGGCGGAGCGGATGCGGCGACGCTGTCCGATGGCGTGTTTTCGTCGGTCTGGTCACGGTGCATCCAGGCGCCCGGCGTTCCCCAGCCCCGACGATGGCGAAGCACCAGGAAGGCGCCTGCCACGATGATCCCAACGATGCCCAGCCAGGTGGCGGTGGGAAGCGGCCCGATGAACCAGTTGTCGACGCGGTAGGTCTCCAGGAAGGAGCGGACCCAGCCGTACCAGATCAGGTACATCAGCATGATGTCCCCGTCGAAGAGTCGCGCCGCGAAACGCCGGCCGACGTACAGGATGATCGCCAGCCCAACCAGGTTGAGGATCGCCTCGTAGGCAAACAGCGGCACGAAGTGGGTCGTGGCAACGGGAAAGGTGATGGGATCCCACGGAGTTCCGGCCCGGTGGGCGGCGTCGATCTGGATGCCCCACGGCAGGCAGATCGGGAATCCCTGGGTGCCGCACTGGGTCACGGGCGGTCCGTAGAGCTCCTGGTTCACGAAGTTGCCCAGGCGGCCGATCGCCTGGCCCAGGAGCAGGGCCGGGGCGAAGATGTCCAGCCAGCGCAGGAAGACCAGGCCGTTCCGCCGGGTGTACCACCAGATCGCCGCGGCACCGCCGATGATCGCGCCGGGGATCCCGATACCGCCGTTCCAGACCTGCGGAATCAGCCAGGGATCCTTGGAGTAGATGGGACCCCACTGGTGGATCACGTGGTAGAGCCGCGCGGCCACCACCGCGGCCACGATGACCCACAGGAGCATGGACCAGCCCTGCTCCGGATCCTCGCCACGGCGCCGAGCCTCGGCGGTACCCAGGGCTGCGCCCACCGCGACCGCGGTGGCGATGATGATCCCGTACCAGTGAATTTCGATGGGACCGAGCTGGAGAGCGATCGGATCGATGAACATCGGGCGGCATTCTACTCCGCTGCCGGCGGCGAGCCGGGACCGGGGGCCGGATCGGTCGCGGTGTCAAGCGCCAGGCCGCTGATTTCGGCCGCGGATTCGGCGGCGGCCTCGCTCCCGTCGAACGCCTCGGCCCGCCCCGGGAAGCGCTGCAGCGACCGAAGTGTGGGGAAGAGCCAGCTCCAGACGCCCGCCACGATGATGGTCGCCACGCCGCCCACCAGCACCGCGGGGACGGTTCCCCACCACGCGGCCGTAACGCCGGACTCGAACTCGCCCAGCTCGTTCGACGCGCCGATGAAGACCGCGTTCACTGCGCTCACTCGGCCGCGGATGGCGTCCGGCGTGGTGAGCTGGACGAGGAGGTGGCGGACATAGACGCTGACCATGTCCGCCGCGCCCAGGACAACAAGCGCGGCCAGGGTCAGCGGGAAGCTGGTCGAGATCCCGAAGAGCAGGGTCGACGCACCGAACACGGCCACGCCGCCGAACATCCACACCCCCACGTGGCGCGTCACCGGGCGGGCGGAGAGGACCGCGGCGCAGACCGCCGCCCCCACCGCCGGGGCTGCGCGCAGGACCCCCAGGCCGGTGGGGCCCACGTGCAGGATGTCGCTGGCGTAGACAGGGAGGAGGGCGGTCGCGCCGCCGAAGAGGACGGCGAACAGGTCCAGCGAGATGGAGCCCAGCACGACCCGGTTGGAACGAACGAAGACCACGCCGGAGAGCAGCGTGCGCACACTGATGGGCTCGCGGATCCGCTCCGTGCGGCCACCGCCACGGACGCCAAGGAGGAGCACCACGCCGATAGCCGTCATGGTCGCCACCACGGCGTAGACCACTGCGGGACCGGCCAGGAAGAGGAGGCCGCCGATGGCCGGCCCGGCGATCGTGGCGATCTGTCCCGTTGACGAGGTGACCGCGATGGCGTTGCCGAACTCCTCGGTCGGCACCAGGTTAGGCAGCAGCGCCTGTCCGGTCGGCATGCTGAACGCGCGTGCCACCCCGAACAGGGTCATCACCCCGAAGATCGGCCAGACGGAGGGCAGCCCGACCAGGGTCAGAACTGCGAGGAGGACGGCGCACGCGGCCAGCAGCGCGTAGCAGGCGGCCATGATCCGCCGCCGGTCGAGATGGTCGGCGGCCTGGCCGGCGGGCAGGACCAGCACCACGAACGGAAGGAACTGCGACAGGCCGATGAGGCCCAGGTCAAGGGGATTGTGGGTCAGCTGGTAGACCTGGTAGCCGAGCGCCACGATGAGCATCTGCGATCCGAACGACCCGGCCAGGCGCGCGGCCAGGTAGCGTCGGAAGTCGGCACGCTGCAGGGCCGGAGGAAGGCGGCTCGCCATGGGGAGCGGACGATACCGCACTCGCGACGGCTGGCCCCCGGCTTCGTCGCGGCGCGCTACGATCGAGGCACATGCTCCTGCCCCTGCTCTGGACCGTTTTCGTGGTGCTCGCCGTCATCTCGTTCGGGATGATCGCCGCGTACTGGCTCGACGTGCAGGACCGGGGAGACCTGTCCTACTGGCGGCGGGTGGCGTACTCGGTGGCGGCGGTCGTCTTCCCGATCACCATCCCGCTCTACGCGCTCGGCAGCGATGCGCATTGGCCGCGGGTCCTGCGGGTCGGCGCCTTCATCCCCATCGTCGCGCTGGCGCTCTTCTTTGCCTTCCTGTTCGGCGTGATCCGTTGACCGGGCCGACCCCGGCTATCATCGGCCCATGACCATTGAAACCAATGCGGCGATGGACGCCGCCCTGGCGCAGGCCCACGCCGGCAGAGCCGAGACTCTCGCGCAGCTCGACGAGTTCCTGCGCATTGAATCGGTGAGCGCCGACCCGGCGCGCGACGGGGCCGTGCGCGAGGCCGCCCGGTGGGTGATGGACCATCTCGAGGCGATTGGCTTCGAGCATGTCGCCGCGCACGAGACGGCGGGCCATCCGATCGTCACCGCGGATTGGCTGCACGCCGGGGCGGAACGGCCCACTGCGCTCATCTACTGCCACTACGACGTCCAGCCATCCGACCCGGACGGAGAGTGGATCCGTCCGCCGTTCGAGCCGCGTCACGAGGGTGGGCGTATCTACGCCCGTGGCTCCGGAGACGACAAGGGACAGCTGGTCATGCACCTGCGCGCCGCGGAGGCCTGGATGCGCAGCGCCGGTCGGCTGCCGCTCAACCTGCGCGTCTTTTTCGAGGGCGACGAGGAGGTCGGCTCCGAACCGGCCGACCGGTTCATCATGGAGCACCCCGATCTGCTCGCCGCCGATGTCTGCATCGTCAGCGACACGGCCATGCAGGACGACGAGGGCACTCCCGCGCTGACCTACGGCCTGCGCGGGATCGCCTACTTCGAGGTCAAGGTCACCGGACCGTTCCAGGACCTTCATTCCGGCGAGTACGGCGGTGCGATCGCGAACCCGGCGAACGTCCTCGTGAAGCTGCTGGCGGGCCTGCAGGACGAGCAGGGGCGGGTCACGGTACCGGGCTTCTACGACCGCGTGCGCGCGCTCACCGACGCCGACCGGGCCGCATTCGCCGAGATCCCGTTCGATCCCGAGGAGCTGCGCTCCGCCGTGGACGTGCCATCGCTGTGGGGCGGGGAGGAAGGGTACAGCCCCCTCGAACGCCTATCCGCTCGGCCCACGTTCGACATCAACGGCCTGTGGGGCGGGTACTCCGGTGACGGAGCCAAGACCATCATCCCGGCATGGGCTGCGGCAAAGTTCAGCACGCGCCTGGTGCCCGACCAGGACTTCCACGAAATCGAGCGCCTGGTCGTCGACCACCTGAAGGCCATCGCGCCCCCAGAGGTGCGGATCGAGGTGCGCGTCATCCACGGTGGGGCTCCGGCACTCACCTCACTCGAGCATCCCGCGGTGAGCGTCGCCGCGGTGGCGCTCGAGCAGGCATTCGGGCGCAAGCCCGTCTTCCTGCGCAGCGGCGGGTCGATCCCGGTGGTGGCCGCCCTGGAGGCACACGCCGGGCTCAAGTCGGTGTTGGTCGGCTTCGCCTCGCCCAACGGCAACTTCCATGCGCCGAACGAGTGGATGCCCGAGGCGAACGTGCACGGCGGAATCGACGCGATCGTGCGGCTTTGGGGGGCCATGGGCGCGCTGACCGAGGGTCAGCTGCGCGGCTGACGCGAGGACGAACGCCATGGCAGAACCGGACGATCCCTGGTTGCCGATCGGCGCGGCGAGCCGCATGGTGGGCGTGGGGCCCGATACGCTGCGTCGCTGGGCCGATGCCGGCACGGTCCAGAGCTACCAGACCACCGGCGGCCATCGCCGCTTCCTGCGTTCGAGCCTTGAGGCCATGACCACGGCGCCCCGCCGTCCGCGGTACGAGACCGGTCGCCTGACCGATGCCGCCGGGACGATCGTGGGCGACGTCCAGCGTCGGATGCAGCGCACCGGCTACGCGGGAATGCCCTGGCAGTCACGGCTCAGCGCCGAGCAACGGGCGGAGTTTCGGCGCTGGGGCCAGCGGACGTTCAACCTGGTGATCGAGTACGTCGCCGCCACCAAGCGCCACGAGCGCGAGCTGCTCCTGGGAGAGGCGGAGCGGATGGGCTCCCTGTACGGACACGAGGCCTCGGCGGCGGGTCTCTCCCTCGCCGAGGCGGTCGAGGCCTTCCTCTTCTATCGATCCCCGGTGCTGGAGGCGATCCTCGCCCATCTTCGCCGCCGGGTTGCGGAGGTCTCGCAGGTGACGAGCGCGGTGCACGAGGCGAACGCGGCGATCGACCAGGTGCTGGTGGCCCTCGTCTCCTCGTATCGCGCCGGACCGCCGGCCTAGGCCACGCTCACCAGCTCGCGCGAGGAGCGGTTCAGGACCTCGCTGCCGTCCGCGGTGCAGACCACGATGTCCTCGATCCGCGCGCCCCAGCGCCCGGCGAGGTAGATCCCCGGCTCGATGCTGAATGCCTCCCCGGCACGCAGCGGCTCGGCGTTGCCCTCCACGATGTACGGCTCCTCGTGGGTCTCCATGCCGATGCCGTGGCCGGTTCGGTGCAGGAAGGCGTCGCCGTAGCCGGCCTCGGCAATGATCCGTCGCGCCGCGCGGTCGACCTCCTGGGCCGCGACGCCCGGTACGACCGCCGCGGCCGCGGCCAGCTGGGCCTGTGCGAGGACGTCGAACAGGTTGCGGAACTCTGACGGCGGCTCGCCGACGAAGACGGTCCGGGTCGTATCGGAGCCATACCCGTCACGCATGCCACCGATGTCCAGGACGACCGCGTCCCCCTGCTCGATGATCCGCTCCGACGGCTCGTGGTGCGGAGACGCGCTGTTGGGTCCCGATCCCACGATGGCGAAATCCGCGGTTTCGTGGCCGGCCTCGAGCAGGAGGGTGCGGATCCGTGACGACACGTCGCGTTCCGTCCGCCCGGAGAGCCGTTCGCCGCGGATCGCGTCCATGGCAGCGTCGGCGGCCTGTGCGGCTGCGCGCAGGCGGTCCACCTCCGGCTTCGTCTTGATCCGCCGCAGGGCGCTCATGGCGGGTCCCGCGACCACCACCTCCGCCGGGTCGAGCGCCGCCCGCAGACGCAGGGCGAAGCGGGCCCACATCTGGTCCTGGACGGCGACCCGCATGGCGCCGCCGGCGAGGATCTCGCGGACCAGGCCAAAGGGGTCGTCGGTCTCTTCCCACGGGACCAGGCCAATCCGCTCGGCGAGCGCACCCAGCTCATGGCGGGCGAGCGGCTCCTCCAGCAGCGGAAGCACCAGCGTGGGGTCGCCGATCGCCGGCACGACGAGACAGGTGAGGCGCTCCAGCGCCGGTGCGGCGTAGCCCAGGAGATAGACGTAGTCGGGCGACGGGGTGATGAGCAGCGCGTCGAGGTCGCGGGCGGCCGCCTCACGAGCAGCGCGGCGGAGGCGATCGGCGTGGACGGAGACGGCGAACCGGGGGGCGGGAGGGGCGGCGGTCATTGGCGCACAGCGTACGCTACAGGACGCGCTACAGAACCCGCAGTGCCACCTCGGTGGCACTGCCATCGGTGATCCGCCAGGCACGCAGCGAGTGGTCCGCAGCGGCGTCGGGGTCGGCGAGGGTGGCGAGGACGTAGAAGGCATCGGGATACATCGCCGCGCGCCGATCCGTTGGCGAGGGGACGGCAGGCGAGCGGGTGTGGGAGTGGAAGATGGCGACGAGGTCCTCGCCGGCGTCCTCGATGGCGAACACGATCCGCACCAGGTCGTCCGGATGGACGCTGTAGCGAAGGGGCGAAGCCTCCGCGTTGCGAGCAGGGTGGAACGCGGTTGCTGCGCCATCGGCGAGCGAGCCCGAGAGCAGGCCGCAGGCCTCGTTGGGCAGCTCGGCCCGGGCATGGGTCAGCATCGCGTCCGTGATGCTGCGGGGGATGGCCAGGCTGCTCACCACAGGACGGAGCCTTCGAGCTCGTCCTCCAGCTCGTCGATGTCGCGTGTCCACAGGTCGGTGGAGAGGTACTTCCAGCCTGCGTCGGCGAGGAGCACCACCACCGAGCCGCGGTCCATCTCGCGCGCCACGCTGACTGCCACGGCCACCGCCGCGCCGGAGGAGAGGCCGGCGAAGATGCCCTCCTCGCGGGTCAGCCGGCGCAGCCCCAGGACCGCGTCGCGGTTACTGACGAGGAACTTGTCGTCGAGGATCGAGGCGTCCAGGACGGGAGGCACGAAGCCCTCGTCCAGGGAGCGCAGCCCCTGGACCAGCTCCCCGGGGAGCGGCTCCGCCGCAACGATCCGCACCGCGGGTCGCAGGCGCTTGAGGTAGCGGCCCACGCCCGTCAGCGTGCCCCCGGTTCCCAGGCCGGCGACGAAGACGTCCACGTCGGGCACCTGCTCGGCGACCTCCGGTCCGGTCGTCTCCTCGTGCGCACGAGGATTGGCCTCGTTACCGTACTGGTACGGCATGAAGAGCGACGGGTCCGCGGCGGCGAGCTCCTGAGCCACGCGGATCGCCCCGTTGCTGCCCTCGGCCCCCGGCGAGTAGACGATCTCCGCCCCGAAGATGCGCAGGAGCCGCGTGCGCTCCGGCGTGGTGTTCTCCGGCATCACGATCCGCACCGGATGGCCCATCCGCGCGCCGATCATGGCCAGGCTGATCCCGGTGTTTCCGCTCGATGGCTCCAGGATCGTCTGCCCCGGCCTGAGGGCGCCGGATCGCACGGCGTCCTCCAGCATGGCCCGCGCCACGCGGTCCTTCACAGAGCCCGTCGGGTTGGCTCCTTCCAGCTTGGCGTAGAGCCGCACCCGCGCGTTGGGCGCGAGCCGCCGGAGCTCGACCATGGGCGTGTTGCCAATGGCCTCGATCACGTCCGCCCACGGCGGCCCGGGCGCTCCCGGGCGCACGCCGGCTCGGGTGTGGATCGCCACGGATCCGGGCGCGCGCCTCAGCGCGCGCCACCGGCCATGGCCGGCAAGAGGATCACGGTGTCGTCCGGGCCAACCGCCGTGGCCAGGCCGTCGCGATAGCGGACGTCGCGGTCATTGACGTAGACGTTGACGAAGGGCGACAGCTCCCCGTCGGTGGTCACCCGCTCGCGGAGCGCGGGATAGCGCACGAAGAGATCGCCCAGGACCTGGTCGACCGTCGCCCCCTGGGCGGTCACGGTTCGGTTGCCGTCGGTCGTCTCGCGCAGGACGGGCGGAATTCTGACGCTGCTCATCGGTCTGTGCTCACTCCGGGTAGGCGGCAGCGGACATGCCCGCAGTGGCCGCGGAGGCCGGGACGGACCGGGACTCGCCGCAGGCGGGGCACGAGGGATCGCGCCAGATGCGGACCTCCTCGAAGGCGGTGCTCATGGCATCGAACATGAGGAGGCGGCCGGCGAGCGGCTCGCCCACGCCGAGGAGCAGCTTGAAGACCTCGTTGGCCTGCAGCAATCCCACGATCCCGGGCAGGACGCCCAGGACGCCGGCGACGGCGCAGGCCGGAGCCAGCTCGTCGGGGGGCTGGGTCGGGTACATGCACCGATAGCAGGGCCCCTCGAAGGGAATGAACGTGGTGACCTGCCCGTCCCAGCGGTAGATGGAGCCGTGGACGACCGGCTTGCGCTGCCGGACGGCGGCGTCGTTGAGCACGTAGCGAGTGTCGAAGTTGTCGGTCCCGTCCACGATGACGTCGTAGCCCGCGATCAGGCGGTCCACGTTCTGGGCGGAGAGCCGCTCGCGGTGCTCCACGATGCGCGTCTCGGGGTTGAGCGCGTTGAGGGTGATCCTGGCGCTCTCCGTTTTTGGGAGGCCAACGCGGTCCGCCGTGTGGAGCACCTGGCGCTGGAGGTTCGACTCGTCCACCACGTCGTCGTCGACGAGGCCGATGGTCCCGATCCCCGACGCGGTCAGGTACAGCGCGGCAGGCGACCCGAGGCCACCGGCACCGATCAGCAGCACGTTGCTGTCGAGCAGCCGGCGCTGGCCCTTCTCCCCGATCTCGGGGATCAGGAGCTGTCGCGAGTATCGCCGCTCCTGCGCGGGGGTGAGGAGCGCCTGCGGCGCCTCCCACGCTCCCCCGGCGCGGCGCCAGTCAAGGATGGAGCCGCGCATGCTCACCGCGTTCGTGTAGCCCAGCTCCTGCATGCGGGCCACGGCGCGCGCGGAACGGACGCCGGCCGCGCAGTGGACGACGATGGGCGCGTCCCTGTCGGGGATGGTTGCCTCGATGTGCTCCCCCACGTCGGCCAGGGGCAGGAGCGTTGCGTCCGGGATGTGGCCCTGCCCCCATTCCGCGGGCTCGCGGACGTCAAGGATTCGGTAGCCCTCCCCCGCGAGCCTGATCGCCTCGGGGACGGTCACCTCGCGGATAGGATGCGGTGCCGCGGATTGGTTGGTCATGTCTGGATCTGGTTCTTTCGCTTCGGTGGCGGTCAGCCCGCCGGGGTGTGGTTGACGAGTGCGGTCGCGGACCGTGGTCGGCCGCGACGCGGGCCGGACGCCGGCATCGGTCTCGGGCCGGCCGCCGACGAAAAGGGCGACGAAGGTCAGACGCCGATGCGGCTCGCGGCCCGGCTACAGTGCCCGGTGGATTGCAGGCAGCTCACGCGCCGGCCCAGGAAGGACTTGCTCATCCGACCGCCTCGGCCTCTTCCGGCCAGGCGACTTCGCCACCGTGGACGGCGCCCTGGAGCACCTTGTAGGAGAGGAGCGCGCACTTTAACCGCGCCGGACCAATGGGCACGCCCAGCTCGTCCAGCAGCTCCTTTGGATCCATGGCCCTGATCTCGTCGAGGCTCTTGCCGCGCAGCTCGTCGGTGAGGATCGAGGCGGATGCCTGGCTGATGGCGCAGCCGCGACCGTCGAACGCGACGTCCGCGATGGCCTGCTTCTCGGCGTCGAGGACGATGGTCATGCTCATCTCGTCCCCGCAGGTGGGGTTCGAGTCCGCGAAGTGCAGGTCGTGGGTGTCCAGGACCCCCTTGTTGTGGGGGTTCTTGTAGTGCTCCAGGATGTAGTCGCGGTAGAGGTTGTCCATTCGCGTCCGGTCCTCCTAGACCCCGAAGACCCGTTGGGCCGTGCGCACCGCTCCGGCGAGTGCCTCGACGTCGTCGAGGTCGTTGTAGACATAGAAGCTGGCGCGGGTCGTGGCCGGGATGTCGTAGCGGATCATCACCGGCTGGGCGCAGTGATGGCCGGCCCGCACCGCGACCCCCTCACTGTCAAAGATGGTGGCGACGTCGTGGGGGTGGATCTCGTCCATCACGATGCTGATCACCCCGGCGTGGATCTCCGGATCCGCCGGGCCAAGGAGGCGCACGCCGGGAATCTCCGAGAGCGCCGCCCAGGCATGCTCGAAGAGGTAGCGTTCATGCTCCCGCACGCGATCCATGCCGAGGGCGGTGAGGTAGTCGATGGCAGCGCCCCAGCCAATAGCCTCGGCGATGGCGGGGGTCCCGGCCTCGAACTTGTGCGGCACGCTGTTCCACTCGGCACCTTCGAGGGTTACCCGCAGGATCATGCTGCCGCCGGTCATGAAGGGCGGCATGGCGTCGAGCAGCTCGCGCCGGCCCCAGAGTGCGCCGATGCCGGACGGTCCCAGCATCTTGTGCCCGCTGATGGCCAGGAAGTCGCAGCCGATCTCCTTGACGTCGATTGCCATGTGGGGTGCGGACTGCGCCGCGTCGACGAGCGTCAGGGCCCCCGCGTCATGCGCCATCTGCACGATCTCGCGCACCGGGTTGATGGTGCCCAGCGCGTTGCTGACCTGAGCCACGGCCAGCAGGCGCGGTGGCCGGCCGTCACGCGGCTCCAGCTTGCCGCGCAGGTCGTCCATGTCGAGCAGCCCATCGTCGGTGATGGCCACGTACTCGAGCGTGGCTCCCACCTCGCGGCAGAGCTGCTGCCAGGGGACGATGTTGGCGTGGTGCTCCAGCTGGGTGGTGATCACGCGGTCGCCGGGGCCTACGTTCGTGCGGCCCCAGCTGAAGGCGACCAGGTTGATCGCCTCGGTGGCATTGCGGACGAACACGACCTCGCGTTCCGACGGCGCGCCGATGAAGGCGGCTACCTTGCGCCGGGCTCCTTCGAAGCGCGCGGTGGCGTCCTCGCTCAGCTCGTAGATCCCGCGATGGACGTTCGCATAGTGGTGGGCGTACGTCTCGGTGATGGCATCGATGACGACCCGCGGCTTGGGTGCGGAGGCCGCCGCGTCGAGGAAGGCAAGCCGCTTCCCGGAATGCGTGGGGTTGTCGTACATCGGGAAGTCGGCGCGCAGCGCGGTGCCGGAGAACCCGCCCGGCGTCGCCGCCGGGGCTCTCGTCGCGTTGGGGACCTGCTGGACTGCCATGCGTTCTCCCAGTTTACGCGTGCTTGCCCACCGGCTCCGGTGCGCTGGATTCGTCCAGGACGCCCACCGGCAGTCCGACCTGCTCTCGGACCCAGTCGTAGCCATTCGCCTCGAGCTGGTGGCTCAGCTCCTCGCCGCCGGACATCACGATCCTGCCGTCCATCAGGACGTGGACGAATCCGGGGGTCACGTAGTTCAGCATGCGCTGGTAGTGGGTGATCATGAGGACACCCATTTCGGGCGAGAGGGTGGCGTTGATCCCCTCGGCCACGGTGCGCAGCGCGTCGATGTCCAACCCGGAGTCGGTCTCGTCCAGGATCGCGAGGGACGGGTTGAGCATGGCCATCTGGAGCATCTCCAGTCGCTTCTTCTCCCCACCGGAGAAGCCGTCGTTCACGTAGCGCGTTGCAAAGGCGGAGTCCATGCGCAGGATTCGCATCTTCTCCTCCATCATCTTGCGAAACTTCGCGAGCGGGATGCCGGTGTACTTCGCCGCCTCCTGCCCGCCGTCCCCGGCTGGCTTGGGGTGGTGCACGGCGTTGTAGATGTTGCGCAGGAAGCTGGCGACCGTCACGCCGGGGATTGCGGACGGGTACTGGAATGCCAGGAAGACGCCGAGGCGTGCCCGCTTGTCCGGCGTGAGCTTCAGCAGGTCCTCGCCGCGCCACGTCACCGTTCCGGAGTCGACGTGGTATTCCGGATGGCCCATCAGCGTGTAGGCAAGGGAGGTCTTGCCCGACCCGTTGGGGCCCATCAGGGCATGGACCTCGCCCTTGCCGACCGTGAGGCTCACGCCCTTGAGGATCTTCTTGGCACCGATGCTGACCTCCAGATCGGTGATCACCAGCTGTTCATTCATACCTTGGTCGTCTCTCGCTCCTGCGTTCGTTGGTGCGCCCATCGCGGCGCATGGATGGTCTGTGGGCACTCAGGCTCCCGGCCGGGCCGTCATGGGTGTCGTCGTTGCGCGCGACACGGCCGTCTCGGCGGCGTGCTGCGCGAGCCTACGGCGGCGCACCACCGCGGGGTAGGGCGGCCCGCCGGCGCCGGCGGCCGCATCGGCAAGGGTGGTGCCGGCCAGGGCTCCGTCGAGCGACTCGTAGACGCGTTGGAAGATGACATGCACGCTGCACGGCTGCGGCCGGTCGCAGGCCTCCAGGTTCTCCATGCTCGCGCAAGGCATCTCGAGCAGCGGGCCTTCCATGACGCGAACCGCGTCCGCCAGGTTGATCTCCGCGGGCGGTCGCGAGAGCTCGTAGCCGCCGGAGTGGCCTCGGGTGGCGGTCACCAGCCCGGCCCGCCGCAGCTGGCTCACGAGCTGCTCCAGGTACGCGTGCGGCAGCTTCTCGTCGCGGGCGATGCAGGCCAGGGAGATGGGGCCCTCGCCGGCATGCCGCGCCAGCTGGACCAGGACCCGGATCCCGTACTCGGTGCGCGTGCTGATCTTCATGCGTCCAGCTCCACCTGGACCGAGTCGCCATCGACGCGGGTCGGGTAGGCGGTCACCGGCCGAACGGGCGGCAGGGCCAGGACCCGCCCGCTGAACAGGTCGAAGCGGCCGCCGTGCCGCGGGCACTCGACACCGGACTCGTCCAGCTCGCCCTCGCCCAGGTCCCCGCCGTCGTGGGTGCAGACGTTGTCGATGGCCCCCCACTCCCCGTCCTCCGTCAGGCCCACGCACAGCGAGCGCCCGGCGACCTCGACGACCCGAACGGTCCCCGGGGCAATCTCCGAGGCACGCGCCACCGTGACGAAGCCACCGGCGGGGGCGGCGACGCCCTCTGCGCTCACGCGAGCACCTCCGGCTCGTCGAGAAGCTCCGAGTGGCCGATGCGTGCCGCGAGCGCGGCGAGCATGGCGCTCCGCACAGGCTCGACGGGGATCCGCGCGATGACCTGCTCGAAGAAGCCGCGCACGATCATCCGCTCCGCCTCGTCGGCGGGCAGACCGCGCGACTCCGCGTAGAAGCGCAGGATCGGGTCGATTGCGCCGGCCGTCGCCCCGTGGCCGCAGCGCAGCAGGTCGTTGGTCTTGATCTCCAGGACCGGGATCGGCTCCGCGCCGGCGTTCGGGGAGAGGAGGAGGTTGCGGCATTCCTGGTAGCTGCTCGATTGCCGCGCGGTCTCCTCGACCCGGATCACGCCGTAGAAGGCGGCGTGGGCCCGGTCGTAGAGGGCAGCGACGTAGAGCAGGTCCGATGTGGTGTGGTCCGCCATCAGGTCCTGGACGGTGTTGATGTCGATGTGCTGGTCGTCGCCGGCGGCCAGGAGGCCGAGCAGCAGGCTGGTGCCGCCCTTGCCGGTCATCAGCACGTCGAGACCCAGCTTGGTGGTCCCCGAACCGACCTCGGTGTTCAGGCTGGTCACGACCGCGTCCCGTCCCACCTCGACGCGCTGGGCGCCCAGGTTCCAGACGCCATCACCGAGACGCTGGAGGTTGGCGTACCGGACACGGGAGCCGGGAAGGGCATGGATGGCGACGGTCCCGCCGAACCAGCCCGGTGCGCCGTCGGGTGAGAGCGTCTCCTCGAGCAGCGTGACCGAGCTGCCTTCCTCGGCGATGACGAGGGTATGGGGCAGGAATGTGCCCTCGGCTCGCGGCTGCGTGATGCGCGCAATGACCGTTCCGTCGATCTCGACCCCCGCCGGCACGTAGAGGAAGGTCCCGCCGGTCCAGGCGGCGAGGGAGAGGCTCCAGAACGCCGCGTGCGAGGCGACCGGGTCGCCCAGCCCGAGCCAGCGACGGAGCAGCTCGGGATGGTCGCGGACAGCGCTGCCGAGATCGGTGAAGACGACGCCGCGGTCCGCCAGCCGCACGTCCGGCAGCTCGGGCCGGAAATCGGCGTCCTCGACGAGGGCGCCGTCGCGCGGGAGCCCCGTCAGCGGCGTTCGGCGCCACTCCTCCTCCTGGCCGCTGGGGAAGGGCGTTGCCTCGGCGCGCGCCCACCAGGAGCGGCGCAGGTCGCGGAGCCAGTCCGGCTCCCCGCGCCGTTCCGCGAGCGCGTCGATGGTGGCCGCGTCGAGCGGCATCGGCTTGGCCTGGATCGTCATCGCGGCTAGCCGACCGCGCCTTCCATCTGGAGCTGGATGAGGCGGTTCATCTCGACCGCGTACTCCATGGGCAGCTCCTTGACGATGGGCTCGATGAAGCCGTTCACGATCATGGCCGCCGCCTCCGACTCGTTCATCCCGCGGCTCATGAGGTAGAAGAGCTGCTCGGAACCGACCTTGGAGACGGTCGCCTCGTGGCCGATGGTGACGTCGTCTTCGTCGATCTCCATGTACGGGTACGTGTCCGACCGTGCGGCGTCGTCGAGGATCAGCGCATCGCAGCGGACCGTTGACTTCGAGCGCTTGCAGCCGGGGTAGACCTTCACCAGGCCCCGATAGCTCGTTCGGCCGTTGCCCTGGGAGATGGACTTGCTGGTGATGAGCGAGGTCGTATTCGGTGCGGCGTGGATCACCTTGCCGCCCGCGTCGAGGTGCTGGTCCTGGCCGGCGAACGCGATCGACAGGACCTCCCCATGGGCGCGCTCGCCGAGCAGGTAGATGCTCGGGTACTTCATGGTGATCCTGGAGCCGAGGTTGCCGTCGACCCACTCCATCACCGCATCCTCGTAGGCGACCGCTCGCTTGGTGACGAGGTTGTAGACGTTGTGGCTCCAGTTCTGGATGGTCGTGTACCGGACCCGGGCGCCCTTCTTGACGATGATCTCCACCACGGCCGAGTGCAGCGACGCGGTGGAATAGGTTGGCGCCGTGCAGCCCTCGACGTAGTGCACGCTCGAGCCCTCGTCGGCGATGATCAGCGTCCGCTCGAACTGGCCCATGTTCTCGGTGTTGATCCGAAAGTACGCCTGGAGCGGCAGCTCGACGTGCACGTTCTTGGGCACGTAGATGAAGCTCCCGCCGGACCAGACCGCGGTGTTCAGCGCGGCGAGCTTGTTGTCATTGGCCGGGATCACCGTGCCGAAATGCTCCCGGAAGATCTCCGGGTGCTCCTTCAGCGCCTGGTCGGTCCCCAGGAAGATGACGCCCTGCTTCTCGAGGTCCGCCCGGATGTTGTGGTAGACGACCTCGGAGTCGTACTGCCCGCCCACCCCGGCGAGGTACTTCTTCTCCGCCTCGGGGATTCCCAGCTTGTCGTACGTGCGCCGGATGTAGTCGGGCACGTCGTCCCAGGACTGCACCGCCTTGTCGGTGGGCGCGATGTAGTAGTAGATGTCCTGGAAGTCGATGGGGGCCAGGTCCGCGCCCCAGGTGGGCATGGGCCGCGCCTCGAAATGCCGGTACGCCTTGAGGCGCAGCTTCGTCATCCACTCCGGTTCGCCCTTGTAGCGGCTGATCTCCTCGACCACCGCGGCTGAGAGGCCCTTCTTGGCAATGTTCAGCGAGACGGCATCGGAGTCGTGCCAACCGTACTTGTAGCTGTCGGGAAGCTGGCTGAGGGCAGGGTTCGGAAGGGCCATCGTTCCTCGTTGTTCCTCGGGTCCGTCGACAGTGGCGGCGTTCGGCGAATCCCGACTGAAATGGTCGGTGATGATCGAGGTCATGATCCTCCATCGGGTCCGATGCGTCAATTGCCCCGGCCGGTCCTGGCCGCCCTTCGGGCTCTCGCGCGGTGGCGGGACCGCTTCGTCCGGGCCGAACCGCCAATGTTCGCCCCGGTCGAACGCAACGTCGCGGGCCGGACCGCTCGTGAGACTTCCCCGACGCCGCGTCACAGGGAGGGCTACCGCATGTCGGGAATCGGCTCCTTGGTGGCGCCAGGGCGACGATGCGTTACAGCGGCCGTTCCATTGGGCGATCCAGGTGACCGCGCCTGCCGATGGTCAGGCGGGCACCAACGACTCCAGCGCCGAGGCCGATGGCGACGCCTCCACGAACCGCCGGGCATCCTCGACCGGTACGAAGCCGTTCACCACCGCGAGCTGTGCCACCCGGTTCCCGCGCAGCGCCGCGACGGCGAAGCGGTCCGAAGCCGGATCACCCAGGACCCGCTCCCCGTCGTGATCGGGAGCCCACCCGACCACCTCCACCGATGCCGCGGCGAACTCGCTGAAGATCCACGGCGCCCGGGGTGGCGGGGCCTCGAGGCCCAGCATTCCCAGGGCGGCACGCTCGCCACCTTCGCGGGCCGCGTGCCAGTGCTCGACCCGGATGCGCTCGCCATCGGCGAGAGGATGGGGGAAGCGGGCCGCGTCGCCCGCGGCGAACACGCCACTCCCCGCACTGCGTGCTGAGTCGACCAGGATCCCGTCCGCGACGGCGAGGTCTCCCGCCTCGGCAAGCGCGGTGCGAGGGCGGACCCCCACGCCCGCCAGGGTCAGCGCGGAGGGAAGCAGCTCGCCCTGGGCCCGCACGCCATCCGGCGTGATGGCATCGGCCGCGGTACCCAGTCGAACGCCGACGCCCGCGGCACGCAGCCGCGCCGCGGCCCACTCGGAGAACGCCAGCCCAAGCGACCCGGCCCACAGCGCGCCCGTGCGCTCGAGCAGCGTGACGCGCAGGCCCAGGGTCGCGAGCGAGGCGGCCGCCTCCACGCCAATGAACCCGCCCCCGACGACCACCGCCGGCGCCCCCGCACCGGCCGCCATCGCGCGCTCGCGAACGCGTCGGGCATCCACCACCGTCCGCAGGACGAGCGCGTGCTCCGCGCCCGGGATCGGCGGGCGCACGGGCTCTGCGCCGGTGGCGATCAGGCAGCTGCCGTACCGAACGGTCTCGCCGGTCGACAGGCCGGCGACGCGCCCCGAGGGGCGCAGGTCGGTGACCGCGACATCGGTGAGCAGCTCCACGCGCTGGCGGGCGTACCACGTCTCGGGCTCCGCGGCGATGAGCGACTCGGGAACCTCGCCGCGCAGCAGCTCCTTGGAGAGCGGCGGGCGGGTGTAGGGCGCCATCGGCTCGTCGCCCACCAGCAGGATCGACCCCTCGAACCCACGCTTGCGCAGCGTGCGTGCACAGCGGACGGACGCCATCCCGCCACCCACCAGCAGGACGTCGATCTCGCGCGTCACACCAGGTCGCCGGGGAACTGGTCCGGATCCTGCCCCAGCTCCTGGCGCAGGGTTGCGGGGGTGAGCTGCTCCGAGAGCAGGCGCCAGAAGCCGCTCGTCTGGCCCTGGGTCTCCAGCCAGGGACGGATCAGGCGGGCCCCCTCCGTATAGGGGAACCAGGTGCCGTTCACCGGGTCCCGGAGAACGCGCATGACATGGTCGAGTCGCTCACCGGAGACGGCGCCGACATCGGACAGGTAGGCGCGTACATCCGCTTCCGACCTGCCCCCGGCGTGCAGCAGGATCCCGGCGTTGCCCAGCGCGTCCTGGAGCGCGGCGTGGGCTTCACGGATGGCGACCACGGCGGGCCAGTCCGCCTCGACGCCGACCTCCCTGCCGACCCGGTCCAGCTCTGCGGCGAGCTCCAGGTTCCCCATCACGATCTCGCGCGCCACGTCCGCCTGACCCTCTGACAGGGTCGCCTCCGGGGTGCTCATGGTGCGCAGCGTCGCCTCGCCCAGGCCCGCCTCGCGAACCAGCGTCTTCTCCTTGACGACGTGCTCTGCGTGGTGGCCCGGATACGCCTCGTGCGCCGCAAGCAGCGCCGCGCCAGCCACGTCCATGGGCAGGTCGATGTTGACCCGAATCCGCGTCACGCCGTTGCCCAGGAACTCCGCGTTGGCGCCCCAGGGCTGATCGTGCGCCTCGCCCCATTCGATGGTCTCGTCGGTCGGGAGCTCGAAGTCCCGCGCCGATGCCGCGCGGAATCGCCCCGCGGAGGTGCGCATGGCGCCAACGACCTTCTCGGGCGGGATGCGGATCAATTCGCGGTGCGCCGCCAGGCGCTCGTCGAGCGCGCCAGACCCGGGAAGGATCGCCTCGAGGCGCGAGCGGGCTTGGAGCAGCGCCTGCTCCGGAACCGGCCGAATGGGCACACCAAAGAGCTCATCCATGAGGTCGAGGTAGGTGATCTCCTCGCCACCGGCTCGGCGTGCGAGGGCGCTGACGGCCCGCAGCTGCGCATCGAACCAGTGCCGCCGCCGGCCAGATGCAGGATCGTCCGTGTCGAGGCGGGAGGCCATCTCGGCCAGAGCCATCGACTCGTCATGCAGCTCCGCGGCAAGCGGAACCGGCTCGGAGCGAACGATCTCGCGCAGCTCGCTGGGGCCGACGTAGCTGTCGATCAGACCCGGGCTGACCCGATCAAGCCGCAGAACGAGGAGGATGTAGCGTTGGGCGAGCTCGTCCACGGGTGCCATGCTACCGGTCGGCGACCAGCCCGGCATCACCGCCACCGAGCGCCGTGGAACCGTTGACATGGGCACGCGCACGTGGGTACCGTGCCGGAAGCACACGGGGACCGTGGTGTCGCCGTGGCCAAGGATGAGCCGCAGGTGAAAGGAGGCGCCGCCATGCAGACGACTGCACGCATGCGCGCCCACCCGCGGGGAGCCGGCATCCGGCCCTGAGCAGCCGAACTCCGGCCTCGCGACGCGTTCGGGCGCGCTCCACCGCTCGACGTTCCTCACCCGCCTCACGTGGAGTACCCCCCTTGTCTTCCGCACCCAACCTTTCCGCCGCGCCGGTTGCCGGTCGTGTCCTGCGCGCGCGCAGCGGCTTCTACGCCGTCGAGACCGGCGACGGCGTGATCGAGTGCCGCCTCCGCGGCCGCGTGACGCGCGACCGCCTCAGCGCCGACCCTGTCGTCATCGGCGACGCGGTGACGATCAGCCTGCAGGACGGTGGCACCGGCATGATCGAGACCATCGACGAGCGCCGCAGCCGGTTCAGCCGGCGGCAGCCCGGCCCGCGGGGAACCTGGCGCGAGGACATCATGGTCGCCAACCTCGACCAGGTCCTGGTCGTCTTCGCCTGCGCCGACCCAATGCCCCATCTCCGCATGGTCGACCGCTTCCTCGTGGTGGCAGAGCACAACGAGATCGAGGCGATCCTCGTGGTGAACAAGACCGATCTGTGCGGCGAGCCGACGGCGCGCGAGGAGTTCGCCGAGTACGAGCGGATCGGCTACCCCGTCCACCACGTCAGCGCCAAGACCGGGGACGGGGTCGAGGACCTGCGCGCCCGCCTTGCCGACCGAATCAGCGTCGTGACCGGACCCTCCGGCGTGGGCAAGTCGACCCTCCTCAACGCCATCCAGCCCGGCCTCCGGCTGGCGACCGGTCTCGTCAGCGAGGTCCTGCACAAGGGCCGCCACACCACCACCGCCGCGGAGCTGCACGCCATTGGGGAGACGGGCTGGGTCGCAGACACACCCGGAATTCGCGAGCTGGGCCTGTGGGCGATCCCGCCCGGGGAGCTTGCCTGGTGCTTCCCGGAGATCCGCCCGCACCTGGGCGGCTGCGCGTTCAACGACTGCCAGCACACCCACGAGCCGCGCTGCGCCGTCCTGGCGGCCGTGTCCTCGGGAGAGGTCAGCGAGGCCCGCTACGACTCGTATCGGAGGCTCCTTGCCGGCGAGCCCTGATCAGGACGGGAGCGTCAGTCGGAACGGACTGACCCAGACGCGCTGCTCATGCCCCATGCGAGGCGGGAAGCGCCATCCTGAACCGGGCACCGCCGTCGGCGGCGTTCTCCGCAGTGACCTTGCCCCCATGCGCTTGGGCGATGGCCTGCACGATGGGCAGGCCCAGCCCGGAGGTCCCGCTCGATCGATCGCGGGCGGCATCGGCCTGGTAGAAGCGGTCAAACAGGTGCGGCAGGTCCTCCGGGGCGATGCCCGGGCCATGGTCGCGAACCGTCAGCTCGACCATCGCCGGCGGGATCAGCGCCGCGCCGAGGTCGAGCTCCGTTCCAGCCGGTGCTACGCGCAGTGCATTGTCCAGCAGAGCGCCGAGGGCCTGGCGCAGCCGATCGCCGTCCGCGTTCAGGCTCAAACCAGAATCGGCGGTGATCCGGATCCCGACCCCCGCCTCCTCGGCCTGCGCCCGGAAGGCACTCGCCACGTCGGCGAGCAGGTTGGCTACCCCCACGGGCGCCCTCGTCAGCGCGAAATCGCCAGACTCGGCGAGGCTCACGATGCGCAGGTCGTCGACGATCCGGCTCAGGAGGCGGGCCTGCTCGCGGATGGTGCCGATGTGCCGGTCGTCGTGCGGGTAGACCCCATCGAGGACCGCGGAGCTCGTGGCGTCGATCACGGCGAGGGGCGTCTTCAGCTCGTGGGCGACGTCCTGGAAGAGCCGCTTCCGGGCGTGCTCCGAACGCTCCAGCTCGGTGGCCATGATGTCGAAGGTCCGGCCCAGAGCGCCCAGCTCGTCGGTGCGTGACGCGAGGCCACTCCTGGCCGCCAGGTCGCCGCGTGCAATACGTCCGGCTGCCGTCGCCAGGCGACCAAGCGGCCGGGTGAGGATCCCGGCGGCGACCAGGCCTACCACGGTGGCCACGATCGCTGCGCCGATGGCGACCAGCACCAGGGTCATCACCGTGTCTGACTGGACCTGTGCGTTGTGCATCCCGGCCATGGGGCCCGTGCCCTGCCCGCGCCCGGGGGTGACACCGGTGAAGTCGAGCTGGGAGAACCCACGGCCCACGATCACCGGCGTGGCGATGGCCACCGCCGCCGCGGTCCCGATGGCCACCAGCGCCAGGGTGATGGCGAGGCGGATCCGAAGGGTCACGCCCGCGCCGCCCGGTACCCGACCCCGCGGGCTGTCTCGAGATAGCCGGCCCCATTTGGCCGCGACCCCAGCTTGTGGCGAAGGTTCTTCAGGTGGCTGTCGATGGTCCGGTCGTACGCAACCAGGGACTCACCGAATGCTCGCTCCCCCAGCTGCGCGCGCGTCCACACCCGTCCCGGCTGCTCGGTGAGCGCGTCGAGGATCTCGAACTCGGTCCTGGTCAGCGGGATCGGCTCCGCACCCCGTCGCACCTCCCGCGCCACCGGGTCGATGAGGAGATCCAGGTAGGCGCGCGGCTCCGTCACCGCCTCAGGTGCGGGCGTCGACGCTGCCACGCCGCCGATCCTGCGCAGCACCGCGCCCACCCGGGCTGCGAGCTCACGCGGCTCGAAGGGCTTGGTGACGTAGTCGTCCGCTCCCAGCTCGAGACCCGCGACCCGGTCCGCCACCTCGTCCCTGGCGGTGAGCAGGATGACGCCGGGCGACGATGCGGCCGCGCGCAGGTCGCGAAGCACGTCGAACCCGGAGCGGCCAGGCAGCATCACGTCCAAAACCACGACGTCCGGCGACCACGCGATCGCGGTGTCGATGGCTGATGCACCATCCGCTGCGGTGCGCACCTCGTGCCCGTCGCGCTCCAGGTACGCGCGCACCACGCCCACGATGTGCGGCTCGTCATCCACCACGAGGATCCTTGCCATCGTAGAAGGATGGGGGACGGCCGGACCGCACAACAGGTCCGACCGTCCCGAAAGCGCAGCGCTCACCGTGCCGTCCTAGGGCCGTCCGGCCCCGTGCGGCCCGGTCCCATCGCAGTCGCCGGTGCCATCACCAGTGCCGCGCGGCCCGGGGCCAACCCCGCCGCCCGCGCTGCCACCAGCCGAGGCGCCGTTACCATTCGCCGGTCCCGCGCCAACCGCGGCACCACGCATTCCGGTCATGTCGGTCTGCTGGACCATGGCCTCGGCACGCTCGCGAACCTGCTCCTGCAGGGTCGCCGCCTGCGCCTCGGTCAGGGCTCCGTTCTCGACGCGAACACCGATCCGCTCCCTCAACTGGGCGGCGAGCGCGTCGACGACGCTCGACGTCGCCACCGCCTGCTGCTCCGCGATCTGGCCCAGGGAGAGACCGTCGTGGCGCAGCTCCATGACCTGATCGCGCGTCAGCTTCAGCGCGTCCGCGGCCGCCTGTCCACCGGCCTGGCCATTCATGGGGCCTGCCGCAACCACCGTTGCCGCGAGAGCCAGCGCGCCGAGCGCGGCCGTGGCGCCTGCGAGCGCGAATCGCTTCTTGATCATCATGAGATTCCATCCTTCCTGGGTCACCGGTCCCGGCCGATCCAATCGATCGATCCGAAGCGCCGGCTAACCCGACGCACCTGCAGCGTCGCTCGGCCGGATGGAGAGCCCGTGGAGCGTGGATGGAGATCCGGCGTGGATTCGCGCGACAGGGCACGCCGTCACGCGCACCAGAAGGCCCCGGCGGCTGGCCGCCGGGGCCTATCGGTCCGTGCTGCCCTACAGGATCCCGCGTGCGGCAAAGGCCGCCTGGGTGGCTGCCGCCTGGCCGTCCCCGTACAGGCCCCGGACGGTGGTCACGATCTCGTTCGCGAGCGAGATCATGGTCGGGTCGTCCTGGCCGATCTGGGCCAGCAGGATGGCCGTGTCCGCGTGCTCGTGACCGATGGCCGTCCGCATCTCCCAGAGGGCCTGCGACCAGATTTCACCATCGGCGTGCACCTCGCCCACCAGGTCGGCCGGGTACATCTTGCCGTCGTCCAGCCGGCGCAGGCAATGGACCGGCCCGCGCGTGTATGAGACGGAATCCCAGTCCGCCACGCAGGCCGGATCCCCGGCCGGCGCGATGATGTCCGTGACGTCGGCGGCCCAGTAGTCACCGAACCCCTCGCCGATCGCGCCCGACTCCTCCCCGACGTAGAACGTGGGCGAGGACGCGAAGTGGAGGGCATGCCCGTACTCGTGGAGGATCACCTCCGCGTCCTCCGCGTCATCGACACCGCCCTTCCCGAAGCGGAGCTCCAGGCGCGGATGGTCCGAGGCGAAGCTGTTGTCGTAGCCAAGCTGGTTGATACGCACCCGCTGGGGCTGGTTGTCGATCCCGGGGTAGGTGCTCCCGAAGCCGAGTGATTGGATGTACAGCTGAGCCTGGGTGATCCAGTAGTAGGCCATCACCTGCTCGAACTGGTCGTCGTGCCGGTTGTAGTCGTACGTTCCCGTGGTCGAGAAGGCGGGAGTGCCGGTCGCGGACACGACGCAGGCCCAGTCACCGCACAGGTAGCCGGATCCGTCGAGGTTGGTCAGGGTGACGATCTTGTACGCGGGCTGAAGGGCCGCGTAGTCGGCGTCCTTCTGGTCCGTGAGCGACTCGTCGCCCAGCTGGGCGACCGGGTTCGGGAAGAAGACGCGACCCTGGGCAGTGGAGCCGGGCGTGGGTGGCGGCTGCTTGGCGAGGGCGGTGCCGGGGGTCAGCGACGCGGCGAGCAGCAGCGCGACCGCGACCGACGTCATGCGGCGGGACATGGGCGTGGGCCTCCTGGTGCTATCGGCTCGCGGCATCGCGGACCCGCGAGATGGACCGTCCGACGGTACCGGCGTGGCAGGACGCCGTGCCGGTCGTCACGGTAGGCCGCGGGACTCTTCGGGGTCAACGAGCGCGGTGCCGATGCGCACCATCGGCTTGGACGCTCCCGGCCTGCGCTCCGCCGCCGTCGAGCGTGGACGACGTGGTGAGGCGACGCTAGAATCGGCTCGCTCCACGGGCGGGTATGGCGTAGTGGTAGCGCGCGACCTTCCCAAGGTTGAGGCACGGGTTCAATCCCCGTTACCCGCTCCAACTGCTCCCCCATCGCGGCACCCCCGGGCGACCGGTCAGCGCTCCGCCGCGGCGGTCGCGATGACTCGCTCCCGGCGCGTGGCCAGCCATGACCCCGCCAGGATGAGACCCAACCCCGCCAGGGTCGCAACTCCCACCGTCTCGCCGATGAGCATCACCCCGAGCAGGAGCGCGATCACCGGATTGACGTAGGTGATCACGGTCGCCCGTCCCGGACCCACCTCGGCGATGAGGGCGAAGAAGACGACGAAGGCGGCGGCCGAGCAGACCAGCCCCAGGATCACGACCGAGCCGATGGCGCCCGCCGTCGGCGCCGCGTCAGGGGCCGACAGGATCGCCAGCGGGGCGAGGGCGATGGCGCTGACGCACAGGGCCACGGTGACCGGTCCCAGCGAGTGCACCCCGGAGAGCCAGCGCTTCACGATGAACGGACCAATGGCGTAACCGAGCGCGGCCACCAGGATCATGAGCGCGCCGAGCAGCTCGCCCGCGCGCCCGGCGACGTCGATCCCCAGGAGCACCGCAACGCCCACCAGCCCCACGACCAGGCCCACGAGGCGAGCCCCGCTGACGCGCTCATCGGGGTCGAAACGGATGGCGAGCAGGGCCACCGCGAGCGGGACGGTGGCGATCAGGATTGCCGCCAGCGACGAGTTGATGCGCTGCTCCCCGGCGGCGATCAGCGGAAAGGGCACCACGATCTCCACCACGCCGAACGCCGCCGCCGCGCGCCATCTGGCGCGCATGCCCCGAAGCGCGCCCAATCGCCAGGCGATGGGCAGCAGGACGACCGCGGCGATGGCCACCCGACCCCACGCCACCAGGGCGGGCGGCACGCCGCCGTCCACGGCGAGCTTGATGAAGAGGTACGGGATGCCCCAGATGAGGGACATCCCGCCGAAAAGCGCCCAGCCGCGAGGGGTCACCCGCTCGAGACCATCCGGACCGTGATCGAGGTCACATCGGTGACGGCGCCCAGCGTCAGGGTCACCATGTTCGCGACGAGGGCCGTGTCGGTGCAGCCGGACGACATCGGTCCCGGATCAATGGTCAGCAGCAGCGCGTTCCCGGAAAGGTCGAGCGTGGGGTGCTCGCTGCAGGCGGTGCTCTGCCAGTAGACCGCGACCTGGGTCAGCTCGCCGTTCGGGTTCCACGCTGCCGGGGCGGGTGGGAGAGGGTCGGGAGCCCCAACGGCATCGCCGCTCGCCGAGCGGATGAGCCCCGTCTCGTCCTTGATCGTGACCGTAACGGTGCTCCCGCCGCGATCCATGGTCACCGTCAGCCCTCCGCCCGAGCACGCCGCGAGCAGCAGCGCCACGAGCAGCACCGAAAGGGCCAGGATGGAGCCAGATGCCTGTCGCGTCGTCGTCTGCACGGCGGCAGTCTGCCCGATGACGGTCCGTCAGGGAAGGCGCAGTGGACACACGGCGGGGAAACGACTGACCGCCAGGGCGCTCCTGGCGGTCAGTGGGGCGAAGGGCGGCCAGTCAGTCCGTCATCTGCTCATGGCGCAGGCGCTGTTCGCATTGCTCCAGGTCGGCTGCACCGCATAGTTCTGTCCGCCGAGCGTGATGTTTGCCGAGGCGCTGCTCCAGGCGCACTTGTCGGCATTCTCGGCGCCGCTGCCGTCGACCCAGCCGCTCGACGGGAAGGGATCGGTCTCCGCCTCCGAGTACTCATGGCCGGCAACGATGCTGAACCCGTCGAAGTAGCCGTTGCTGTTGACGAAGTTCATCCCGCACGAGGTCCCGGCATCGGGCATGTACGGGATGTACGCGTAGGCAATGGTGCCCTGGCTCGTGCTCGCGGAGCTGTGCCACGCGCACCACTGGGTCCCGAAGCCGCTCATCGACTTGCCGCTCGGGGTGAAGACCATGTAGGTGGCGTTCGGGTCGTACTTGAAATGGGTCATCAGCCGCGTCGCCGCTGCGGCGATCTGGCTCTGGGACGGCCTGGACGGGACCGTCGTCGTGTCGTTCCAGGTGCCCTTCAGCTGGTTACCGGGGTTCCCGATGAACGTGGCTCCGGACGGACAGGTCTGCGCACCCTTGGGCACGCCCTGGCAATACTGGGTCACCACGTTGTTCCAGCTGCTGCCGCCCACGCTGCCGAAGAAGCCCTCGACGTAGGCCTGGGCCGTGGCGCTGGTGTGGCCACCGGTCGAAAAGCCGCTGGTCCACTCGGTGCCCCAATAGCTGATGTACACCGCCGGGGTGACCTGCACGGACCCGCCGCCGCTGGAGAGGTTCTTGTTGCCGGGCTTCGGTCGTCCATGGCTGCCCTTGGCGCCGTGGAGGACCCCCATCACTTCGGCACCGGAGAGGGTGGCGGCAAGCGAGGCACCGGCTGCGGGCTGCGGTGCGGCGGAGGCCGCCCCGACTGTGGAGGCGACGAGCGCCAAGGCGGCTGAGAGGGAGAGGAGGGCGCGGGTCACGGATCGCATGGCTGGTCTCAGGCTCCAAACGGGTTGGACTGCCGCGAACGGCTCGGCGGTGGCGGGAACAATAGCCGCGCGCCAGCCGCGCGCGCACCGGTTCAGGACCAATAGGTGGTGTGCCTGCGCACCGCGCCGGATCAGCCGTCCCCCGAGCCCGATCCGGAGCTTGCGGTCGGTTGGGATGTCTCCGTGGGCTGCGGTGTCTCACTGCTCCCACCGCCATCCTCAGATGCGGATGGGCGGGGTGAGCCCGTCTCCCGAGGGGACCCCTCGGTGGATTGCGTGGCGGACGACTGCGGCACATCGGTCCCATGGCTGCTCGGCTGCGGCGTCTCGGTCGGCTCGAGCGTGGGTGAAGGCGTGAGTGAAGGCGACGGTGATACCGAAGGGCTCGCCGTCACGGTCTGCGACGGGAGTGGTGATCCGGAGCTGCCTGTCTGCGAAGGCCCCTGGCGCAGGAGACCGGTCAGCTCGCCGCCGACCAGCGCGCCACCCACGGCGAGGACCACCACGGCGGCGATCGCCGCCACGCGCAGCGTCTGCTGTGCCGGACCCGACAGCCGCGCCAGCCAGGCGCCCAGGAGGCCTGCCAAACCGCCTCGCGCAGGAACGGGCGCGGCCTCGACGGCCGCCATGACCCGATCTGCGAACCCCGACGACGGCCGAGCGTCGGTGATGGCGCCGTACCGGACCAGCTCCTCCGTGACCGTATCGCGCTCGAGCGTCTCGTCGCGCTCATCGCTGCGGCGCGGACCGCGGTCATCGGTCACGATCGCGCCTCCACGTCCATCCCCTGCCGGAGCCGATCCAGGCCGCGACGCAGGTGAGTCTTCACCGTGTTGATCGGCCGCCGCGTGGTCGTTGCGATCTCTTCGAGTGAGAGCTCGCCAAAGAACCGCAGCACCACGGTCTCACGGTATGGATCCGGCAGCGCGGCGACCGAGAGGCGGACGTTGCGCTCCCGCTCCCCGGCGAGCAGCGTCGACAGAGGATCCCCGCCGGGGGCCTGGAGGGAGATCTCCGCCAGGTCGTCGATCGGCGCGGTGGGACGCCGCTGACCCAGGCGCCGATAGGCCTGGCGGCTGGCGATGCGCACCAGCCATCCGGCCAGCGGCCCTTCGCCACGGAATCCGGCGAGCGACCGGTACGCGATCACGAAACTCTCCTGCGCAACATCTTCAGCGTCGTGTGGCCGCCCGAGGATTCGCAGGCAGACCCGGTAGACCGTGCCCTGCTCCCGCTCCACGAGGAGCCGGAACGCGTCACGATCCCCGGTGAGTACCGCCTGCACGATCGCCCGGTCGTCCACCCGGGGATCGTGCCATGCGATGCCTGCCACGCGCTCGAGACGGCGGTCAGCGATCCTTCAGCCGTTGCTGCCTCCCTCGCCGCCGCTGGTCGAGTCGCCGCCGTTGTCGCCGGGCGAGCTGCTCGGCTCGGCGGAGTGGCTCGCCTCGGGGGTCTCACTCGGCTCCTGGCTCTTGCTCGGCTCGGCGGAGTGGCTCGCCTCGGGGCTCTCGGACGGTTCCTGGCTCTCGGACGGCTCCTGGCTCTCGGACGGCTCCGTCGTGGCGTCGGCTGCGCCGACCTTGGTGGTCTCGGCGGATGCGCTCGCCTCGGGGGTCTCGCTCGGCTCCTGGCTCTCACTCGGTTCCGCGGAGTGGCTCACCTCGGCGGTCTCGGAAGCGTTCGGTGCCTCGAGGGTTGACGTCGCGCTGCTGGGCGACTCGGTTGGCTCTCCCGATTGGCTGGCTTGTGGCGCGCCCGACACGGCGAATGCTCCGCCGGCGACGATCAGGACCGACACGGCCGCGGCGGCAACCCCGCGCAGGAGTCGCAGGTGAATTGAGTTCATCGGGTACCTCATGCTGGTGATGCTGTGGCGGCAGGGCAGCCTGCCGTCGACATCCACTACGAGCGCCCATCTGACCCAAAGGTTTCATTTGTCCCTTGACTTGCTACGATTCCCCGTGACGATTGCCCTGAGCCGATCCGACCGGGCGCGACCCCTCTTCGAGAGGCCGGGCTGCGCCCGCTCTCACCACAAGCAGGAGGTCTCACTCCGATCATGAGCACGGTTGCCGACTCGCCCGCGTCGCGGACCCCCATGGGTCCGGGGGGGATTCGCCTCCCCGCCGCCCGGTCCGTCCACTACAACCTCAGCGCCGCGGAGCTCCAGGAGCTCGCCTCCCGGATGCCGCAGGCGCGCAGGACGAGCTTCGGCAACTACAACGTGCAGACCCGCGTCACGAGCCGCTCGGTTGGTTCCACGTACCTCGTGACGGACGACCCCACCGTCACCACGGGCCAGGCCATAGGCACCCAGGAGGGACGCAGGGTCGCGAAGATCCAGGCGGACTACATTGCCGGGCAGGAGATGCTCGTCGTCGACGGCTACATCGGCAACGACCTGGAGCACGGCGCGCGAGCACGCCTCTACATCGAGGCGGCCAACGCGAACATCGCCGGCATGCAGCGCCAGCTCTACTTCCCGGCCGATGCGCCGGCGCATGACTGGGACCCTGAGCTGGTCGTGATCTACACGCCCAACCTGCCGATGCCCGACTACCCGGACGACCGGATCATCACCGTCGACCTGGAAGCCGGGATCACACGCGTCTGCAACTCGGACTACTTCGGCGAGTCGAAGAAGGGCGGCCTGCGGATGTGGAACGCCATGGTCTATGCCCAGGGCGGGCTGGCCATGCATGCTGGCTGCAAGGTCGTGCCGACCGATCGTGGCGAGCAGGTGCTCCTGATCATGGGTCTGTCCGGCACGGGCAAGACGACGACCACCTTCACCCGCCAGAACGAGAGCCAGCCGGTGCAGGACGACTTCATCGGCCTCTTCCCCGGCGGCACGGTGGTCGGAACGGAGAACGGCTGCTTTGCCAAGACCTTCGGGCTGGACCCGAGGCACGAGCCATCCATCCACGGCGCCGTGATCCGGCCGGACGCCTACCTCGAGAACGTCAGCCAGAAGACCGATGGCGGCCCCGTCGACTTCTTCGACGCCAGCTACACGAAGAACGGCCGCGCAACGTTCCCCATGGCCTCGCTCGGCATCTGGCGCGATCCGCGCGAGATCGGCCCGGCGAGCCGGATGCTCATCCTCAACCGCAACGACAACATCATCCCGGCGGTGGCACGCCTCACCCGGGAGCAGGCTGCTGCGTTCTTCATGCTGGGTGAGACACAGGGCACCTCCGCGGGCGGCAAGGCGGAGGAGGGCAAGGCACTGCGCGTACCCGGCACCAACCCGTTCTACCCGTATCGCGACGAGCAGCAGGCAAATCGCTTCCTGGAGCTGATGGGCAGCGCGAATATCGAGGTCTTCCTGCTCAACACAGGCCGCGTCGGCGGGACGGAGGCCGAAGCCGAGTCGAAGAAGATCCAGATCGAGGACTCGGGCGCCATCGTCAAGGCGATCGCCGAGGGGACCATCAGCTGGGAGCGCGACCCGGACTTCGGGTACGAGGTGGCGACGTCGCTGCCCGGAATCGACGACCCGGAGCTGCTCCAGCCGCGCCGCCTGTACGAGCGCATGGGCCGTACGGATGCCTACGCGGCCTGGGTCGAGCGCCTGCGGCGCGAGCGGATCGCGTTCCTGGAAGGCTATCCCGGGCTGCTGCCGGAGATCCTGGCCGCCGCACGCTAGGCAGCCCGGGGAGCGCTCATCCCGTCAGTGGGAGTGGTCTTCCTCCAGGGTGGCGTCGACGCTGAGCGCCACGTTGCCGGCCAGGGCGCGGGAGATGGGGCATCCGTCCTTCGCCGCCTCGGCGGCGGCCGCGAATGACTCGCGCGTGGCGCCCGGGACGTGGCCGAGCACGGTGAGCGCGGACGCAACAACGGTCCAGCCCGCCTCGCGCTTGTCGAACGTGACCTCCGCCTCGACGTGGAGATGGTCGGGCGGTGTCCCGGCGCGGCCCAGCCCGCCGGAGAGTGACATCGCGTAGCAGCTGGCATGAGCGGCCGCGAGCAGCTCTTCCGGTGAGGTGCGCCCCTCCGGTCCCTCCGTGCGCGATGCCCAGCTGACCGGAAGATCCAGGAACGTGTCCGAGGAGCCTGAGCTCGCCGTGCCGGTCCCATCGGCCAGGCTGCCCTTCCAGGTGACGGTGGCGGTGCGAACGGCTGCCATGAGAAGTGCGGCCTCCTTGTTATCCTGCTGTCCAGGGCCACCTGACGCGGCCCGACTGATCGAAGCGCTTGGCGCATCGAGCCTACTCCATCGAGGCCCAGGATGAGCGAGACGGCCCCCGCAGCGACACCGGCACCGACAGTGCCCGCAAACCCGGTCATCCGCGGCGAGCAGGTCTACCTGCGGCCCGCGGAGCGAACCGACCTGGACCTGTTCGTGCGCTGGTTCAACGACGCGGACACGATCCGCTACCTGGGCATGCTCGGGCCCATGAGCCATGTCGCGGAGGAGCGCTGGTTCGAGGGTATGCAGGAGCGGCAGGGGAAGAGCGACTTCCACTTCGTGATCTGCCTGCTGGCCGATGGCCGCGCGATCGGCACGGCGGGGTTGCACCAGGTTGACCACGATGCAGGCAGCGCCGCGTTCGGCATCGCGATCGGCGAGGAATCGGACCGCGGCAAAGGCTACGGAACCGACGCGCTGCGCGCCATCTGCGACTTCGGGTTCGGTGACCTGCGCCTGGAACGCGTCTACCTTGACGTCTTCGCCCCCAACGAGCGGGCACGGCGCAGCTACGAGCGTGCAGGATTCGTCCTGGAGGGAACCCAGCGGCGCGCGCATTTCACGGAAGGCCGCTTCGAGGACGTCCACCGCATGTCCCAGCTCAGCGACGAATGGAGCGCGCTGCGCGGGCGCTCGGAGGCGTGATGCCCGGCCGCGCCGCGGTCCGGCGACGCGCGGCGAAGATCACCGAGCTTCCCGAGATCGTGGCGGCCCTGGATCCGGCCGCACGCGAGCGCGTCGAGCGCCTCTTTCAGATCCAGCGCAGCGTGGGCACCACCCGGCCACCGGCGGCCATGGACGCATGGCTCGAGGCGCATTTCGGCTCCGTTGACGCGGTCCGCCGCCAGACGATCGTGCGCGTCGTCAACCGCTGGTCGCTGGACGGAACGCTCTTCTCCGGCCTCCGGGCGCGGCGGCCAATGGAGGTGGTCTCCGACGACCGCGGGGCAGAGCCCGGCGGGGCCGATCCGTTCTGCGATCCCGAGCACCTGACGCCGGCCGCGACCTGGGGGCGCGTGCGGGGCGTCCACGCCATCACCGGCGCCAATGCGGCGAAGTACGACGCGCACCACGCCGTGATCGTCTTCGACCACCACGATCCGCTGGCCTTCGACCGCGCCACGGTGATCGACCTGTTCGACGTTGGCCGGCGCTGGGCGGAGCGGGCTCGGCAGGTGGACGCGGACGCCACCGCCTACCTGCTCACCTGGAACTGCGGCTGGCGGGCCGGCGCCTCCATTCGCCACGGCCATGCGCAGGCGCTCCTGGGCCACGGCCACTACCCGCGCGTCATGCGCCTGCGCCGGGACGCCGCCGCCTACCGAGAGGCCACAGGCCGGCCCTACCAGGCGGACCTTCTGGACGCCCACCGCGACCTGGGGCTCGTCATCGACCGTGGCCCGGTGAGCGTGGTCACGGTCCTGAACCCGGTGAAGGAGCGCGAGCTCCTGGTGGCCGGCCCGCCCGGCATGGACGAGCGGGACGAGGCATTCGCCGGTGTCGTCGGGGAAACCCTGGTCGCGTGCCGGGACCTGCTGGGCGTCCGCGCTTTCAACCTGGCGCTCCACGTCCCGCCGATTGCGGGGCGCACGCCCGGCGACGGCTGGGACGACATCGGCCCCATGGTCCACGTGGTGGATCGCGGGAGCCCCGGCGTGCGAAGCTCCGACATCGGCTCCATGGAGCTCTTCGCGGCCGCGGTGGTGAGCGCGGATCCCTTCGCGCTGGTGACGCAGCTGCGCGAAGCGCTGTAGCGGGCCCGCGACCTCCATCGGGTACGATGCGGGCGTGTTCGAGCTGCGTCGCGACCCGGTCACGGGCTGGTGGTCGGCGGTCGTCACCGACCGCTCCTTCGAGCACAGCTCGTTCGCAATCCAGGCCCTCCCCGTGGAGGGCAGCCACTGCCGCCATTGCGACGAGGCTCCGGCCGACGACGACGACCGGGTCCGCCGGGTGACCCTGCGGCGCGACGCGTTCCACCGCATCGACGCCACCAAGGACCGCGCCGCCCAGATGGCCATGTCGGAGGTGGAGGCCAGCTCCGGGTCGTGGGAGATCCTGGTCGGCCCGCGCGACCACCACGAGCGCTATGCCGATGCGCGCCCCCAGCTCGCCATGAACCTGCTGCGCGCCACCCGCGACGCGATGCGCCAGATTGGGGAGCAGCCGCGCAGTGAGGACCAGGCCCTCTACGTCCAGGCGGTGCAGAGCTACGGCCGGCAGGCCGGCTCCCGGAGCCAGCATCTCAACATGGAGCTCTACGCCATTCCGCAGGTCCCGCACTGGATCGCGGAGGAGATCGGCGGCGGCGCCCGCCATGTGATCAGCCGGCGCACCTGCGTCTGGTGCGGACTCGCCCGGGCGGAGGAGGAGGCGGGCGAGCGGCTCATCTTCGCCGATGAGGCCTTCGTGGTCTTTGCCCCGGCCGCGGCCAGGTCCGCGTTCGAGCTGATGATCGTCCCCCGCGAGCACAGCGCGGCGTTCACCGCCATCGACGACGACGCCCTCGCCGCCTGCCGCGCCACGCTCCAGCGGGCGCTTACCGCGCTGGACGCGCTGGGCGACCCGCCCTACAACCTCTTCCTCCACACCGCGCCGTCGGGCGAGCGCCTCGACCAGACCTTCCACTGGCACTGGGAGCTGCATCCGCGCCTGCGGGTGATCGCCGGGCTGGAACGGGCGACCGCGCTCGCGGTCAACCCCGCCGCGCCGGAGTACGCGGCGGAGGTCCTCCGACGGCACCTCGCCGGACTCGCCTGACGAAGGGGTACCTGTAACAGATGTCAGCCGCCAATCGTTCAACAGGCACGTGGAACCATCGCACGGCCTGGAGGATCGAGTGCCACCGGTTGCAGTTCCCCGGCGTTTCGCGGGAGAGCACATGAGCACGCAGGTCACCAGCGCTCCCGGCGACCTCGGCTTCGAGCGGCTCTTCGCGGAGTACTCGCAGCCGATCTATGTCTACGTCCTGCGCATGGTGGGCGACGCCGACCGGGCCGCCGACATCACGCAGGACACGTTCATCAAGGTCTATCGCAAGCGGGGCTCCCTGACCGATGAGGCATCGACCCGAGCCTGGATCTACCGGATCGCCACCAACACCGCGATCGACGAGATGCGCCGGCGGCGCTTCGTGACACCCATCGACCCCAGCGAGCCGGGCCATGACCGCCCGGACCGCGGTCCGGGTCCCGAGGAGCAGGTCATAGGTGCGGCCATCGACGAGCGCGTCCAGCGCGCGCTGGGACGCCTCCGCCCGAACCATCGGCAGTGCCTGGTCCTCTCGGATGTCGAAGACATGAGCGCTCAGCAGATCGGCGAGGTGATGGGCGTCAGCTACGCGGCGGCCCGCACGCTCCTGTGCCGCGCCCGCGGCGAGATGCGGCGCGAGCTGGCGAAGGAAGGAATCAGCGCATGAGCCCGTTCGCGAACCACCCTGACGAACTGATCAGCGCCTCCGTGAGCGGCGACCTGACCGATGTCGAGCGCCGCCAGCTGGAGGGGCACCTGGCCGGCTGCGAGCACTGCCGCGCCACGCTCGCGGCGTTCCGCGACCAGCGCCAGCTACTCGCCGGCATGGCGCAACCGCCCGTGCCGAGCAACCTCGGGGCACGGGTGCGCGAGGGCATCGAGGCCGGCCGTTTCCGCGCACCGTGGTGGCGTCGCCCCGGCACGTTCCTGGCGGGCGCTGCATCGCTGGCCACGGTGGCCGCGGCCGCGCTGCTGGTCCTGTTCGTCCTCAACGGCACCAACGGGCCGAACGTCGGCCAGGCCTCGGCAACCCCCAGCCCCACGCCCGCCGCATCGAGCGAGCCCAGCGCCTCGGCGGCCGAGTCATCGGCCGCGACGCCCACGCCGGCAGGACTTCCCCTCGCGATGCGGCCCGGCGACCTGCTCTACCCGCAGGTTACCGGCCCGTTCGACAAGCTGGCGCTCGCGATCATCGACGCCCAGGAGGAGAGCCGCGTCCACGTCGCCAACCCAACCGACCCCTCCGGGCCGCAGCAGTACAGCGAGGTGATGCGCGCGGCGCTCTCGCCGGATGGCCGGCAGCTGGCGTTCATGACCGGAACGGGTCTGAAGGGCACCTGGCGCATCTTCGTCACGGACCTCGCGAGCGGCCAGGTCGAGCAGCTGGCTGAGACGCTTCCGGTGACCTTCGGGCATCGCCTCGCCTGGTCACCGGACGGTCGTTACCTCGCCTTCACCGTCGCGCCCGTCGACGGGAGCGGCAGCTCGGACGTCTGGCTCTATGACCGCACCGCGGATCACGCCGCGCAGCTCACACAGCAGGGCAACGCCTACTTCGCAAGCTGGGCACCCGTCGGCCCCGGCGACAACGAGCAGCTATGGGTCAGCCTGGGGGCGACGAGACCCGGTGAGCCAGCTCGCCCAGTTCCCGATCAACGGCGGCATTCCCGGCCGACGACCCGCTCGCCGGTGAGGCGAACACGGTGGCCGGCGTCTTCGCGCCGCTGGTTTCACCCGACGGAGGCATGCCATCTACTGGAGCGGCGCGATGGCCACTGGCTGGCGAGGCCAGGGCTGGATCTTCACCCAGGGCGGGATGCCGCAGGTCACCGCGGTCGACCGCACCGCGAGCAGCTGGAGCGGCACTCCCCTCTTCAGCGACCTGACGATCCAGCCGGGCGGTGCCGCCTTTGCCTCGGGTGAGCTGACCTGGGCCGACGATTCGGACGCGTTTGCCTTCTGGGGCGGGCAGTGGACCGGGACGCCGGAGGGCAAGAACTACCCCGACCAGAACGGCGTCTATTTGGGTCGGGTCTCGCTGGGGCAGCTGTCGCAGGCCTCCGCCCTCGACCTGGGGTCCATGAAGAGCTCGAGCGGCGAGGACCTGTTCCTCGTCGACGTGAGCCTTGCGCCGGACGGCGGCAGCGCGGCGGTGACCCTGGGCGTTCCACTCGCGGGCGACTTCTCGGCGCCGGAAAGCTACCTTCGCCTGGTGCCGACCGCCCCCGGTGGCGCAGGCCTCACCGACGTCGGAAGCGGCGGCGCAGATCCGCCGCCCTGGTCCGGGCCCGGCGTCTTCGTTCCGGCCAGCGTCTCGCCGTAGCGCGCGGGCGCTCGCGCCCGCGGCCGTCATCGGTCTATACTGCGCGCGACCTTTAATGCGGCCCTGCGAGGCCGCCAAGGAGCGCACGTGAACACTCGAACCCGACCAGCACGCGCCATCGGCCTCGGATGACCGATGGCGTCGTCGTATCCGGCATGACCCAACGCCAGGTCCTCGACGCCGACGACCTTCGCCGCGCGCTCGTCCGCATCGCCCACGAGATCGTGGAGCGCAACGGCGGCACCGACGACCTGGTCCTGGTGGGTGTCCGCAGCCGCGGCGTCCCGCTGGCCCAGCGCCTCGCGCGGCTGATCGCCGAGCACGAAGGCTGCGCGGTCCCGGTCGGCTCGCTCGACATCACGTACTACCGCGACGACCTGACCAGGATCGCCCATGCGCCCATCGTCAAGCGCTCGGATGCGATGCCGGAGGTCTCCGGCCGCACCGTCGTCCTGGTGGACGACGTCCTGTTCACGGGGCGCACCGTCCGGGCTGCCCTGGATGCCATCACCGACCACGGGCGGCCACGTGCCGTCCGACTGGCGGTTGTCGTGGATCGCGGTCACCGCGAGCTGCCGATCCGACCCGACCACGTCGGGAAGAACCTGCCGACGAGCCTCGACGAGAACGTCGAGGTCCGCCTGGACGAGACCGATGGCGCCGACGAGGTCGTCATCGCGCGGAGGAACGACCCATGACCGTGCCCATAGGCGTGAACGTGACCCGGCCCCCCACCGGCCAATCCCCGTGGCGGCCGCGACGCCAGTGCCGGCTCCGGCACTGGTCGGGTCGCAGACCTGGACCCACCGTCATCTGCTCGACGTCGACGAGCTCTCGCGCGCAGAGCTCGAGGCCTGCCTGGACCTCGCCGCGGAGCTGCGCGACCTTCGCGCGGCGCGGGCCCTGAGTGGCCGCCAGGTGCTTGCCGGCCATACCGTGGGACTGGCCTTCTACGAGGCCTCGACCCGCACCCGCGTCAGCTTCGAGCTCGCCGCACGGGAGCTGGGCGCCCTGGTCGTGGACCTCTCCGTCTCGGGGAGCAGCGTTTCGAAGGGCGAGTCGCTCGCCGACACGCTGCGGACCCTCGAGCGCACCGGGGTGCGCACGCTGGTGCTCCGCCACGGCGCATCGGGGGCGCCGTACCTCGCCGCGCGGACGACAGGGCTGCGGATCCTCAATGCCGGTGACGGGCTGCACGCCCACCCGACCCAGGCCCTCCTCGACGCGCTCACCCTGCGCGATGCGCTGGGCGGGTCGCTGGACGGGAGACGGATCGCAATCGTGGGCGACATCGCGCACTCGCGCGTCGCCCGTTCGAACCTTCACGCGCTGGTCCGGCTGGGTGCCAGCATCACGCTGGGCGGGCCCCCGTCCTGGGTGTCCGGCTTCACCGCCTGGCCCGGTGTTCGCGTCGCGACCAGCCTGGTCGAGGCGCTCGACGGAGCCGACGCGGTGATGACCCTGCGGGTCCAGCTGGAGCGCGCCGCCGGCGGCGGCGTCAGCTCCCTGCGCCAGTACACCGCCACCTGGGGCCTCACTGAGGAGCGGATGCGGCTCGCCGCACCCGGAGCGCCGCTCCTCCACCCGGGACCCACGAACGAGGGCGTGGAGCTGACCGCCGCGCTGGCAGCCTGCGATCGCAGCCTCATCGGCCGCCAGGTCGCGAACGGCGTTGCCGTGCGCATGGCCGTCCTCTCGCTGCTCGAGGCATGACTGCCATGACGGTGCATCCCGCGATCCGCGGGCGGTTCGGCAGCCTGACGGATGCGCCGGCCAGCCTGGTGCTCGTCGGCGTGCGAGTCGTGGACCCGGGAGCCGGGACCGACGAGATCCGGAACCTCGCCATCGTCGAGGGGCGGATCGCCCAGGAATCTGAGGTACCCGACGGTACGCCACGCCTGGACGCGTCCGGCCTGGTGGCGGTCCCGGGCCTGTGCGACCTGCACGCGCACCTGCGAGAGCCCGGCGGCGAGGGCGCGGAGACGATCGAGAGCGGCGCCCGGGCAGCCGCGCACGGCGGCTACACCACGATCTGCGCAATGCCGAACACCGAGCCGCCGCTGGACGAGGAGGCACGGGTCGCCTGGGTCCAGCAGCGCGCCGCCGGTGCCGCCTGCCGGGTCCGGGTGGTGGCCGCGGTGACGCGTGGTCGCGCGGGCGAGGCGCTGACCGACGCCGGCGCGCTTGCCGCGCTCGGCGTGGTGGGATTCTCCGACGACGGGGCAGCGGTACCCACGGCACGCCTGGCTCGCGCTGCGCTCGCCGCGTTGGGCCCCCTGGGCCTGCCGCTGATCGAGCATCCCGAGGATCCGTCCCTGGCGGCTGGGAGCGTCATGCGCGCCGGCCCGCTCGCCACGCGGCTTGGTCTGCCCGGCTGGCCGGCCAGCGCGGAGCTCACCATGGTGCAGCGCGACCTGGCCCTGGCCGAGGAGACCGGCGGGCGCCTCCACCTCACCCATCTCGCCACCGCCGCCGCGCTCGAGGCCGTCCGCGCGGCGAAGGCGCGCGGCGTCCGCGTGACCTGCGACGTCACCCCGCACCACCTCGCGATGACGGACGCCTGGGTGGCCGGCGATCGGTCATTCTCCTGGGAGGCGCCGAGCCCGCTCGTCACGGATCCGTTCGGGGCCCTGCTGGACCCCGACCGCGCCTACGACGGGACCTGCCGCGTGAATCCACCGCTCACCACCCGGAGCGATGCGCTGGCGCTCCTGGCGGGCGTCGCGGATGGAACCGTGGACGCCATCGCCACCGACCACGCTCCCCACCCGCCGCAGCGGACCGTCGTTGAGCTGGGTGACGCCGCCCCCGGGCTGATCGGCCTGGAGCTGGCGCTCTCGCTGGGCATCGCCGCCGTCGAGGCGGGCCGCCTGTCGCTGGCCCAGCTCATCGCCGCACTCTCGACGCGGCCGGCCGCTCTCATCGGCGAGGAGCGAAGCTTCGCACCGGGGAGCATCGCCGAGCTGGCCGTCTTCGACCCCGCGGCGCGCTGGCGCGTGGAGCCGGAGGGGCTCGCCTCGGGCTCCTCGAACACCCCGCTCCTCGGCCGCGAGCTGCCGGGCGTGGTTCGCCTCACCGTCGCCGCCGGCCGGATCACCTGGGACGCAAGGGCCGCCCAGGCCTGAGGGTGACCCTGAGCAGCGGGGCCTGCTCACCAGCGCTGCGGGCCGGACTCGGTGTGCATCCCACGCCTGGATATGGGACCATCGCGGGCGCCACCTGACCAGCGCCCACGGGAGCCGTATGTCGATCCGCTACAACGAGGAACTCGATCCGAACGAGGGCCCCAGCTTCACGGAGTTCGCGGTCCTTGCCACGCTCTTCGCCGTGATCCTGCTCCTCATCCCGGTCGGCGTCTTCACATTGAACTGGCCCGTCTGGGTCCTGGGGCTGCTCATGATCCTGGACCTGGTGCTGCTCTTCCTGGTGAGCATGACGGCGGTCTTCCTGCTCCGCGTCTTCTTCGCCGACCGGCGACGAGGGCGCGGCCGTACGCTCGGCGCGGCCAGGGAGCCCTTGGTGATCAGCACCACGGATGCGGCGCCATCGGCCTCACGAGTACCGGAGCCGATGTCGCAGCCGGACCACGAGGAGCCTGCCTGATGCCGTTGATGGTGACCTTCTTCAACGTTCGGAAGGGGCGGGACACGGTCTTCAAGCGGGGAATGCGCCACTTTTTCCCGCGCAGTGCGCGGCGCTACGAGTCGGAGTTCGGGATCCGGTTCGTGGGGTGGTTCAACGTCACCGAGGGGTCCGAGTGGAACAACGTCATCATCCTCGACCTTCCGAACTACGGCGTGCTCGACCGGCTCTACGACGACCCCAGCACCCGCGGCCTGGGCCACCGCGTCGCGGAGTCGGTCTTCGACAAGAAGCACACGATCTTCCTTCGGGAACGCATGGGCCCTGACTTCGAGTACCACCCATGAGCTCCGACCGCATCACAGCCCTCCGCGCACTCGCCCAGGAGGCGGAGCTCGAGCGACGCGACTTCCTCTACGAGGCCACCGAGCAGCTGCGACGCTTCCTGGACGCGAACCGCGACCGGTTCCGGGAGGTCGGCGCCATCGTCCTCGTCGACGACGACCAGGACTACCTCGTCTACCGGCCCCACGACGAGACGTGGACCACCCGGCTCACGTACCAGGATCCCGCCGACAACGAGTGGTACGACGAGGAGCAGCTGGTCGAGGCGATCAGCGAGATCGTGGAGCTCTACAACCCCGCGGACGTCTTCTCCTGGATCATCGAGGCGGCAAAGGACCCCACCTCACATCTGCTGCCAGCCGATGAGCTCGCCGCGGACGAGGCAGCCGATGCCGAGGAACCGGCCGGGGACACGGCTCAGGAAGAGGATGCCGACTGGCAGCGCGGGCTCCCTCCGCAGCAGCAGGAGACCATTGCCGCGCAGCGACTCTGGCAGCTGGCGGACGCCTACCGCGGCCAGATCGGCACGCAGCAGACCCAGTCGCTGCGCGAATTCGTGGCGAACGCGGAGGAGGTGCTCGCGCGGACCGGCGACCTGCTCCTCCTCGACGACGGGGAGGACACGCTGGTGCTCCGCGCAGACGGCCGCTTCGAGACGAGCCTGGATCTCACCGACCTGCCGGCCGGGGCCGCGCATTCGGTGGATGCCCGTCGACCCGGCCTGACCGTCACCGACGCCCGCTCGGTTGCCGATTTCTACGATCCGGCCGATGTCCTGGGCTGGGTGACCGACGCGCTGAACGAGCGATACCCGCACGTTGACTTCAGCGCGGTGTACGAATAAGGCGCATGCCCTCCGGCCGCCTCTCGAAGAAAGCGCTCGCCGCGGCGAGCATCGAGGAGCTCTTTGCGCGCTCGGGCGCCCTGCGCGAGGGCCACTTCCTGCTCAAGAGCGGACGGCACTCCGGGCGCTATCTCGAGAAGTTCTTCGTGCTGCAGTACCCGTCGTATGCGGCGGAGATCGGGCGGCGGCTCGCCGAGGCGCTGGCCCCGTACGAGCCGACGCTGGTGGTTGGGCCCACGACCGGAGGCGTCCTGCTCTCGTTCGAGACGGCGCGCCAGCTCACCCTGCGCCTGCGGCGCGAGGTGCGGGGCATCTTCGCCGAGCCGATCAACGGGCCGGCCGGGCTTCCGGCCGGGCGCGCGCTGCGTCGAGGGTGGCCGGTTGCCGCCGACGAGCGAGTCGTCCTTGTCGACGACATCCTGACCACGGGCGCGTCGCTGGTCGAGACCGCGGACGCGGTCGTGGATGCCGGCGTGGCACCGCTCGCGGCGGCGGTGATCGTCGACCGGTCCGTTGGCCCGCTACCGGTGGACGTGCCGCTTCACGCGCTGGGTCGCATCGAGATCCCGTCCTGGACGGCGGAGATCTGCAACCTGTGCACCGCGGGCGTCCCCCTCGAGAAGCCGGGGTCGAGCAAGCGAGCCTGAGCCCGGCGCCCGGTCAGCTGATCGCCGGCTCGCCTCGTTCCACCCACTGCGCGCGCCAGCCTGGCGCGCTGAGGTCAACGGGCAAACGGCCCGCGCTCACCCGTCGAGACCCGGGCCTGCCCCCACGTCACCACCGGGCCGGACGAACCCGGGACTCTCGCGTGGAACGGGCTCCTCCCAGTTGACCTGCGTGATCCGCGCGGGCGGCCAGGCCCCGTCGGGCGGGATGATCCCGTCCTCGGCCTCGAGCGGAATGCCTATGGGAGCCACGAAGTAGCGGCCTGCCAGGGCACGCGCCTCGCGGTCAAGGGCGAATCCCGCCTTGGCCCGATGAAAGGTCACCGTGAGATCGGCCTGAACCACCGGGGCCGAATGGCCGCCGCCGGTGAGGTCGACGCGCGTGGGCGTGTCGATCGCGAGCACGCTGCAGGGACGCCCGGCGGCACGGGCGTGGGTGCGGATGGCGTTCACGAGGTCGACCGCCGTCGAGATGGGCTCGCGGAGCGATCCAGAGGCGCCGCTGCCCAGCAGGGCGTCGATGACCAAACTCGCCGGCGAAAGCCGCGAGCGGAGCTTGAGCAGCAGCTCCGGGGTCGGCGCCACGTAGAGGGCCAGGCTGCCGGCGGAGGCCATGGCCTGGAGCGCCGCCCAGTTGTGCGCAGCCGCGTGGGCGCCCTTCCCGGTGCCCACGCGCGAGGCATCCCCGACCAGGACCGCGACCACGCGCTGTCCGGTGGCAGCCAGGCGCCGGGCCACGACGTATCCGTCGCCGCCGTTGTTGCCGGGGCCGCAGAGCACCACCACCAGCGGGGCATCGGCGAGGGGACCGCCGGGACCGCGGGCGGTCTCCGCCAGGCGCGCCAGCTCCACCAGGGCCATCTCGGCCACCGCCGCTCCGGCGCTCTCCATGAGCGCGTCCTCGGACAGCCCCATGCGCTGGGCCGCGGCGTCGATTTCGGCCATCTCGGCCGCGCCGATCAGCACCGGGACCGTGCGGGCGAGGGGCTCGCTGGAAGAATCGGCGGCCGGCGGCGAGCTCCCGGGTCCGGCCGGCGAGGCGGCCGGATCGGTCACTTGAGCGTCTGGAGGTAGGCGACGACGGTTGCGATCTGGTCCGCCGTCAGGTTGTACGGCGGCCCACCGAAGGCCGGCATGCCACCGCGCATGGCGGGGTCGGAGACGGCCGCGTCGGTGCCCGTGATCCAGATGTTCATCCAGTCGTCGGGGTGATCCTGCCCAAGCTGCTTGAGGTTGTCCTTGGTTGGTCCGTCTGCAGTCCATGGAGATCGGGGAATATCCCCTGGCCGGCCAGGTCGGGACCGTGGCAGCTCTTGCAGCCCACCTGGTCGATGATCGCCATGGCCGCCGCGGTGCCGCCCCCCGATCCCGGCGACGCGGACGGGTTGCCGGCGATGGGCGGATTCGTCCCGGAGACGTTCGAGGCGAAGTAGACGAGACCCACCAGCAGGACGAAGACGGTGAAGCCGAGCGCCCACGGCGGAAGGCCGCGACGGCTCTCGATGGGAGTGCGAACGGTCATTGGCTCAGTGTCCCGCTGCGGCCGTGCTGACGTCTGATCGGAGAGCCCGTAGTCGGCAAGGTGGCCGCTGGTGTAGAGGAGGAAGAGGTTGGTCAGCATCGCCAGCCCGCCCAGGACCACGAGACCCAGGCCGCCGGCCGCAGCCAGGCGAAGAGCAGCAGCGTGGAGTCGATCTTGTCCGCCGCGGCGCCCTGGGCCAGGAGGGAGCCGTGGATGATGCCGCCACCCACCATCGCCAGACCGCCGAGCGCGGCGCCAACGAACGTCGCCCACAGCTGCGTATCGGCCAGGAAGCCGCTGCTCCAGCCCCGGCGCAGCATGCGTGGCGCGGCGTGATCCGCGAACGCGAGAACGCCAGGGTGGCGCCACCGAGCACCGCAAGGATCATCACCCCCTGGGCCCAATCCGTCCCGGCGGTGAACCCCTGCACGCTGCGCAGGGCGCCGACGCTCTCGAGCAGGGCGGCGCCGGTGAGGAAGACGAGGCCGCTCACGGCGAACCGGATGGGACCGGACGAGAAGAGCAGCGTCCATCGGCCGTTCATGGTGCCCAGCAGGTTGGCCACGGCCAGGAGGGTCGGCGCCAGGAGGAGCAGCGTGCCGGCCTGCCCAAGCGAGGTGACGGCGTACGGCACGGTCGGGTCGACCAGCGCTCCAACCGCCGAAAGACCGCCAAACGCGACCCAGCCGGCGAGGGCCAGTATGCCAGCCCGCCGGAATAGAGCGGATTGCCCGTCACCCGCGGGATCACGTAGTAGAGGGTTCCCAGCGCGGCGCCCAGATCCAGAGCGTGGCGATGCCGCGTGCAGTGAAGGCCCAGAGCAGCATGGCGTTGGTGTCACCCAGGCTGACCAGGTTGGGTACGGCGGCGAGCGCCATGCACCCCAGGAGCGGCAGGAGGCCGATGCCGAAGTAGATCGCCCCGACATAGCCGAAGCTGCGGGCCGACGCGACCGTGCCCCAGAACGCCCCGTTGATGGCGAGCAGGCCAAGCAGTGCCAGGGCCTGGACCGGCAGCGAGAACTCGGAGAGGCTCGCGCTGCCCGACGCGCCCTTGACGTACACGAGCGCCACGCCCGCGGCGATCGCCACGTTCCAGGCACCGACACCCACGTTGGCGAGGGCCTCGCTCATCAGCCGGCGGCCGATCAGCCGCGGGGTGGCGAAGAAGATCGCGGCGAAGGCCGCATTCGAGATCCAGCCGTACACCAGTGCATCCAGGAACGCCGGCT